>CAWFGM010000065.1:0-71635 GCA_963815175.1 uncultured Acidobacteriaceae bacterium | reverse complement strand
CGAGAAGGATCGTGTCAGGCACATTCCCCCGGCGCCCGGCTGCCAATGGGGCCCGGAGCCGTGCCCGCGGAGACCCCCCAGCTCTCGCCATGTTTGCCCGCCGTCGATCGAGCGGAACAGGGCAGCATCTTCGACCCCTGCGTAGACTGTATCCGGATGGTCAGCGATGGCTCGAGATGCCAAACGCGTTTGAATTCCCACGGTGCGGGGTGGGGTCAGCCCACTGGTGAGTGCCCGCGACCCCGTCGTAGGTAAACTTGTTATCCACCGGCCGCCAGGTCTTGCCCCCATCGTCAGAGCGTTGGATCAGTTTACCGTTCCAGCCGGTTGATTGAGACGCATACAGCCGATCAGGGTCAACGGGCGATCCCTTGAGATGGTAGATCTCCCAGCCTCCAAAGAAGGGCCCGCTCACGTCCCATTGTTCGCGTTTGCCGTCTGATGTCAGGATAAACGCACCCTTGCGCGTACCCACCAGCACCCTTACCTTGCTCATCAACTACTCCTTCCACGCAACCGTCAGGCAAAGTGGCACAAAGAAGGTCTTACGCCGAGCCCTGGACCTTGCCGCGCAGCACGGTTACAGAACATTTTGGCAATGTTACTATGGCGCCTCTTCCTGCCCCGATTCTGGAAGCGGCGGGAGGGTTGTCCGGCTCGGCGTGGGATCGAGCGCCGGCCGAGTGCCAAACGTATTGTTCGGCTCCGAACGTCACCATGTTCACCTCGCCATCAAAAAAACCGGTTTGGCCGTCGCCGCCCTCGAAGGCGATCTCAACTTTGTGCGGGTTGCTCTTGTCTTTATTCACCAGCAGAAGCGCCCAGTCGCCGTCGGGCCGTCGAACCGCATAGCAGGTCACAAGCGCGTGACCTGCAGGATCATGGACGGAGCCGTCCACACGAAACAGATGATGCATGCCGCTGCGGTGCGTTACCCATTCGTTGTTGATCATACGGCCGGTGTGATACTGGGCGGTGAACTGGCGAATCTTCAGATCCGCGTCGGCCACGTAATTCCCATAAGTCGCCCAGCCACCGTGGCAGCCCGGGTGGAGCGGTTCGGCCTGAATCGGCGAATGATAATAAGCTGAGCCGCCGTATAGGAAAAATTAACCAACGCTGTCGGCCAGCCACAGCGCTGAAAAGATATCGGTCATGTAGTTCGAGAGGTTGTATGTGAGCGCACTCTCTGTGTTCATGAGAGGCACGCCTTCGGGCAAGCCATCCTGGCGAAACGCATCCAGGCAGTTTCGGGTCAGGTCAGGTTCGCGATAAAGGTCGGCCCAGTTTACCGCGCACGGATCGAACGGATAATGTTCAAACGAAACAAAAGCAAGATCCTGAATATGATTGTGAGACTTTAAGTAATCCAGGAACCTCCCAAACCAGGAGGTACGGTTCTCTGCGTCCCGCCACACCGACACATCCTGATTGATGCCTTGGAACACGGGGCCGCCCAGCTTTGTCTCCGGAGCGACCTTATGAATGGCGGCGGCAAACTGAATATAGAGCGCCGCGTAGTCTTCAGGCAGCATGTACTGGCCATCGCATTCTTCTCCCATCTCTACCCAAGCGACGGGATATCCGCGCTTTTTCAAGTAAGCAATCTGATTCGCGGCATCGTCGGGGGTGCTGAAGAGGACGGCGACGGGAATCATTGCCGGCAAATTATTGGTTATGCCGCTGGTGAAGAAAAGGTCGAGACCTGTCTGATCACCCCTCTTGTTCAGATCGGTGGCCGAGTGGTACGGGTCGGTCGAGGAGCAATAGGTTGGAGTCTGTGTCGCATCCGGGGAGTGCCTTATAAGATCGACGAAGGCGCCGTCGTCGAGGAGCATGCCGGCGTATACCCGGTAGATCGCATAGCCGGCCCGATGCCGGAGGTCGTCGGTTCCGTGTGGTCCCGGCTGATTCGAAGACCGGGTCATCACCACACGAATCCAGCGTGTCGTGATCGGCTGTTCGGCGAGCCTCAGCGTCTCGGTTCCGCCTTTGCCATCGTGGACGATGCCATTCGGAAAACTGTTCCAGCGCCCATCGGCTTGCTGGCCGACACCCAGGCCTTCGGCGGGCGCGTACTGCGCCTCCCAATTCATGGGGTCAACACCGGTCCAATATTGCACTTCATACGCGCGCGCGCTCGGCTCGCACCAATCGATACGCAAAGCATTGATCTGCTGAGCAGCGAGCAAATCTAAGATGATCCATTGCGGATGCAGCGCGTCGTCCTCTCCCGTAAATGCCTTGGTGAGGTATGGATTGCTCTTCCAGAACGTAGCCGGATCGCCGTCCGTAAGCCGCCCGTAACCCTCGGAATCCCCACCGTCCGCTGTCGTGCCGCGATGCGGCAATGGATATCCAAATGAATCGTGAATGAACCCTGTGGGTTCCGCGTCTCCGACAAAGTAGCCCCTCTGTTGCTTGGCGTCGCTCCACTTTCCATTGCTGTTCCAATGCCAAGCCTCGACGGCGAGCTCTGTGTGGTTGCGATACGTGATCGGTCCCCATCCCGCCGAGAGCCATTGCCGAACCATTTCGGGCGTGTAAACCTGCTCGATCACCGGCACCGAGAGCTCATCCATCGATGAACCAAGACTCTGGTCCGGATCGAGGCTGTTCACAGCTTTGCTTGCATCCACGCGCAGCAATGCGGCACGCCGTGCCCTTGTAACGGCCTGACCAACCGCAGCCGTAATCTTAGGGCTGGAAACCATCGTCAATGCCGTGGCGCCAGCTGCCTGAGCGAGGAATTTCCGCCGCGAAATTCCCCGTGGGCGGTCCGGCTGGGATGGGTTCAATGGAAGTTCCATAATCAGATTGCCTCTCTATGAAGTTCCGGCGTTCCTTCCGCGTCCAGTCACAGCCACCGGAAATCCCAGGTTGCGGCGGAGCACCATGATGGATGCCTTTGGAAGGTTTGTGGGCGCTTTTATCCAGGGAGCAACCGCTCGCGTGTACTGCGTGGCCTGCGATTGCTGAGCCAACCCGGTGCACGAGCCCACCACACCATCAACTCGTTGCCATGCGACGTGGCATGGAGCGCGAAGAAGCAGGACTGAAATGCTGTTGCAACACCAGGGCCAACGCCCCTCGTAGGCGGGCCATGCCATAATCTGCCGTGGTGATGATACGCGGCAGCTTTGCATTGAGCGTCTTCGGTATTTCTTCGGCTAGAATGCCGGAGAAGTAGGGCCATACCGCGACGATATCCCCCGCGAACAACACGATCTCGGGCGAGAGCCCAACCAGAATCGTTTGCAGGCCGCGCGCGATCTGTATGAATTGGTAGCGCAGTGCAGCCACCGCCTCGGGCTTCTTATCCTGGGCATCAATCAACAGATGACGATAGGTGAAGGACGCAGGAACCTTTCCTTTCAACTTGCGATAGTGGCGTAGTGCAGCCTGGTTGGAAGCAACCGTCTCCCAGCATCCGCGATTGCCACACCCGCAAAGAAGCCCCGCGGCTTCGACCGGCATGTGGCCAAACTCGCCCGCCATACCGTTCCACCCGGAGATGAGATGTCCACCGGCGAGAATGCCGGTTCCAATTCCTTCCGAGACATTAATGGCCACCGCGTCCTGAACACCAGACAAGCTCCCAAACCAACGCTCAGCGAGAATGATGAGATTTGCAGCGTTTTCGATCTCCACCGGCAGCCCGGTTCCCTCGGCAATAGCCTTTCTGATATCAAACGGTCCCCAACGTAGATTCGGCGCGAAGGCCAATCTTCCAGTCAAAGGATCCACCCGGCCTGGAACGCTAATGCCCACGCCTTGGATCGCTTTCTTGGGCTCGGCGTTGGAGACGCGTTTGATGGCAGCTAACAGTTGAACAATAGACCGTTGAGGCTGGGAAGAAATAGGTACATTTTCCTGCACCAGAAAATTCCCGCTGAAGTCTGAGACGGCTACGATAGCGTTGCTAGGGTGGAGGTCTAAGATGACCACTCCCAATTGATTGTTCACCGCCAGCATAAGCGGTCTCCGGCCGTGTTTGCTGAAGCCGGTCTCTCCCTCACAAATCCAATGGGTCATCAGTAGTTCTTCTACGATCGCGGAGACGGTACTCTTCTGCAGGCCGGAGAGGCGTGCCAGATCGGCGCGCGAAACCGCACCGGCAAGGCGAATCAGTTCCAGGAGGATGGTCCGGTTTGTATCCCGCGCGGTCTCGCTGCTGGAGACTTGAATTGCCAATCGCGGAACGTGCCCCAACTGGCGGAGTGCGCGTTCGTTCATCTAGCACAACTCATGTTTTGCCCCTGCCATTTTACCCAACGCAGACAAGCTTGCCAGTAATTGGCCGCTGCGAAGACTCGTACACTCCGACGTTGAGGGCATCAGTTTCTCTGGCCTTCTGAAGACGAACGGGCCATACTGCCTCAATGATGGGTAGAACAATAGCCCTCCTGCTGAGTGCATTAGCTTTTCTTTCACCGCCAGTCCTCCGCGAATTCGGATCGGCGAGCAGCACCCCGGAATTCACCCAGGGCGGCGAGCTGAAACTGCCCCAGGGCTACCGGGAGTGGGTTTACCTGACCTCCGGATTCGACATGAGCTATAACCCTCCGATGCAGATGGGCGACCAACACATATTCGATAACGTCTTCGTCAATCCCGAAGCGTACAAGGCTTTTCTGAATACCGGCACCTGGCCGGACAAAACGACACTGGTCCTTGAGGAGCGTGCGGCCCGTGGCAAAGGCTCCATCAACCAGAGCGGCAACTTTCAGACCGATGTCAGAGGGATTGAGCTCCACGTTAAGGACGAGGCGCGTTTTCCGGGCAAGTGGGCATTCTTCGCCTTTAATGGCCAGAATACGGCAAAGGCGATCCCACCCTCCGCCGACTGCTACAGCTGCCACGCCCAACATGCGGCAGTGGACACCACGTTTGTCCAGTTCTATCCGACCCTGCTGCCCGTAGCTAAAGAAAAGCGCGCTCTCTCCGCTTCTTACTTGAAGGATACGGCCACACCAGTCCATTAGGTCGTGGCATGCGTGCCGGAACCATCTCGAAGCCAACCTTGGCTCCATCAAAAGGTGGAGTCTGACTTCAACCCTCCATACGACGACAGCCTACTCATCTCTCAGATAGGCTCTCCCTATCCCGAGCAGTGCTGGCGAGATTCCAGAGGAGTAAAAGAGAATCGGGCCTTAGCCCGTAGATACCGGAATAGGACCTGCGCCCTCGTTCCCTCACTGTCTGGCTCCCGATTCGTCCGAAGCACTTAGCGGTCAACCTCGGTGGTACCCCACATCTCGCGAAAAACGAGCGAGATATGGGGCCCACCCGTCCCTTTTGTGAGGAACAAGAGGCAGACCTCTGCGGGACGGACTTTCGTGGTTCCCTGTAGGAAGCGGATGCGCCGGTAACGTAAGCTAACGGGGGTGAAGTGCTCGCGGGTAAACGGCCGGATGTGGAGTGGAAAATGTCGGACGGAGGATAGAGGCTGGTTCGAGCCTCACCAGCGGTGGCGCGCGTTGCTCGGTACCACGTTGGCGGCCGCGCTCGCGCTCAGCGGATGCCACTCCTCCGGACTGCCGAAGCCGGCGACAAAAGCGTACCTGGACGAGGTGAAGGCGTTCTACGTGGGCCTCGCGGCGCTGCAGGTGGGAGACGATGTGCGCGCTGACAGCACCCTTGAGCGGGCCACGCAGTTGGCCGAGGGAGAACCGGCAGGCTGGGCAAACTGGGGCCTCCTCGCCATGCGCCAGGGAAACTTTGACGTAGCGGCGCAACGGCTGGGGCGAGCGCAGAAGTTGGTGCCGGAGAATGATCAGGTTCACTATCTTTTGGGCGTGCTGGAAAGCAAACGCGGCAATCCGGCGCAGGCTATCGTCGAATTGCGCCGTGCAGTGCAGATCAATCCGCACGGCTTGCGTGCAATGTATTTGTTGGCGCAAGAGCTTGAACGCCAGGGCGACCCCAACAGCGAGGTCGAATTTCAGCAATTGCTACAGCAGATTCTCGCCCAACAGCCAGGGAACCCAGCGGCGTTGTTGGAGCTCGGGCGGGTGGCTGCGAAACGTGGCGACGCACAGACGTTGCGGTCCGTGGTCGCACAGATCGGCGCACACGCCGCGACCTGGCCGGCGGAAGTCCAACCGCAGTGGACTGCTCTGCAGGCTGCGGCTGCCGGGCCTGATCCGCGAGCGGCTGCCGTGCGCATTGCCTTCCTCCGCAACTCATTGATGCGCATGCCGGACTTTCGTCAGAGCCTTAGCGTGATTCAACCGGCTGCAGGGAATGAGGCCGCCCCGTTCACCCATTTCCTTCGGCTGCCCTCGCCCTCCTTTACTCCGCCGTCGGCCGACACATCGATCCGCTTTCAGCCTGTGGCCATTGCCAATCCAGGCCCCGCGCAAGAAGGCGAAGCCTATTCATGGATCCGAGCCATCTCCCTCACTGGGGAGGGCGCTCCGGTGATCGCCGTAGCCAACAGCCATAGCGTAAGGCTGACCACGGGTGCAGCCTTTCCGTTCCCTGGAGGATCCGCGAACGAGGCTCTTGCGCCCGAATCCATCTTGCCGGTCGACTTCAATTACGACTTCAAAACTGATTTGGTACTGGCCGGGTCAGCCGGCATTCGTTTCCTCCGCCAGGAGAGCGCAAGATCCTTCACCGATGTGACCGCGCAAACCAAGCTCCCTCCGGCCTTGCTGCATGCCCCCTACACCGGTGCATGGGCGATCGATGTAGAGGCCGATGGGGATATGGACATCCTGCTTGGCACAGGGCAAGGACTGCCAGTCGTGCTAAGAAATAACGGCGATGGATCGTTTACGCCAATACAACCGTTTATTGGGATTTCTGGCCTACGTGGCTTTGCCTGGGTCGACCTGGATGGCGACGGCAATCCCGACGCCGCCATGATCGATGGCACGAGAATGCTCCATGTCTTTCATAACCAGAGAGGCGGCTTATTTCGCGAGATTGCGCTCCCAAATGATCTCCCCCACGTGAAAGCAGTGACAGTTGCCGATGTAAGCGGCGCAGGAACGCTGGCCCTGGTGGCTGTCGAAGAGACGGGTGCGCTGGTGGCAATTACCAACCGCGACGGGTGGACGGTCACCCAGCTCGGGAACGCGCCCCCGCTCGAGGGAGAAGTGCGCTTGCACGCCGCCGATCTCGATAACAATGGGGCGGTCGATCTGCTGCTCGCTCCAGTCAGGCCGAATCCCGGGGATGCTTCTGGAGCCTTGGTGTGGCTGGGCAATGGCGCGCAGAAATTCACCCCGCTCGGCCAGCCCGTGGGTTCCGCGCGGGTATTTGATGTTGCTGACGTCAACGGCGATGGAAGACTCGACCTGCTGGGACTCTCTGCGACCGGGCAGGCGCAACAGGCATTCAACCAGGGAAAAAAAACGTATCAGTGGCAGATCCTTCGCCCGCGAGCGCGGCAGGCGACTGGTGATCAGCGCATCAACTCCTTCGGTATTGGTGGAGAGATGGAGCTTCGTTCCGGCCTCATGCTTCAAAAGCAGCCGATCACTGCTCCACAATTGCATTTCGGCCTGGGAGAGCAGGGTGGCGCCGACGTAGTAAGAATCCAGTGGCCCAATGGCATGGAGAACGCCGAGTTCGCGCTGAAGGCAGATCAGGAAGTGCTGACCGAGCAACGCCTCAAGGGCTCGTGCCCCTTTCTCTTTGCCTGGAATGGTAAGCAGATTGGCTTTGTGAAAGATGCCGTGCCCTGGGGTTCGGCGATCGGTCTGCAAATCGACTCGGTTGGCTCCCCTAAAATCGCAGCCACCGAAGAGTGGTACAAAATCGGGCGCGACCAACTTGTGCCCCACGACGGCTACTACGACCTGCGCATTACCGGTGAGCTATGGGAAACCTACTACTACGACTACCTGAAGTTGATGGTGGTTGACCATCCGGCCGGCACCGAGGTCTTTACCGACGAGCGGTTTGTCATTCCCCCCGTCAAGCTCGCACTGACTACCGTTGCGCCTCCGCACGCCATTGCGAAAGCTACTGATGATCGAGGCCAGGATGTGACCGAAATCGTCAGCAAGCTTGATGGCAACTATCTGGATACTTTTGGACGCGGACAGTATCAGGGCCTTACCCGCGATCACTATGTGGAGATTGATCTGGGCAGCGATGCACCTTCGAGCGGGCCGCTGTGGCTGATAGCCAAGGGATGGCTGCACCCGACCGACTCCTCGGTAAACGTCGCGATCAGCCAGGGAAGCGGGCAGAAGGCGCGCGCTCTTAGTCTCGAAGTGCCGGATGGGCGCGGCGGATGGCGTACAGCCCGGCCGAACCTGGGCTTCCCCGCGGGCCGCAAGAAGACCTGCCTGATCGATCTGGAGAATGTCTTCCTGCCCGGCACTCCGCACAAACTTCGCTTGCGCACAAATCTTGAAGTTTATTGGGATTCCATCGAATGGGCGCAGGGCCTGCCGGATACGCGACTCAAGGTCACGCGACTGGATCCCTCGCTGGCCGATCTTCATTATCGGGGATACTCCGTGGTCCATCAGGCCAATCCCTCTTCTCCCGAGCTACCCGATTACAACCGGATTGCATCCAGCCGGCAGATCTGGCGCGATCTCGAGGGCTATTACACTCGCTATGGCGATGTCCGCGAATTGCTGGCAGGTATCGATGACCGCTACGTGATCATGAACGCCGGCGACGAGATTACCTTGCGTTTTCCCGAGCAGCCTCCGCCGCCCGCTGGATGGGTGCGCGACTACGTGATCGCCGGCGACGGATGGATTAAGGACGGAGACTATAACTCTACCTACTCGCGAACAGTCCAACCATTGCCCTACCACGCAAAGCGCGAGTACAACGAAGCACCGGGTGAGCTTGAAGATGAGTGGGTGTATCGCCACCATCCACAAGATTGGCAGAACTACCACACCCGCTACGTAACCCCAGAACCGATTGACCAGGCACTCAGGAGCGGTGCAGCGCAATGAAGGCAGGCATCACCGCAAGAGTTGTTCTGGCTATTTTGTTTGTAGGGATGTTGGCCACCCCTCTTGCTATCAAACAGGTTTCCGCGCGACGGGAGCAGGCCCAGGCGAAGCTGGATGAGGGCCAGGCGATTGCGCGATACGGCTTCCATCTGCAGGAAGTATCGCAACAAGCCGGCGTTCATTTTGTCCACCAGGCGCCGACCTTGGACGCCAAGCTCGAAGGCATCATGCCGGAAGTCGCGTCCATGGGTGCTTCCGTCTCCATCGTCGACTTCGACCACGACGGCTGGCCTGATATATACGCGACCAACAGCGCCATCGGAAGCCAGAACCACCTCTACCGCAACATGCACGATGGCACTTTTCAGGATGTTGCCCCACAGATGGGGTTGGCCGATGTGAACCGGGCGGGAACCGGCGTCTCCATGGGGGCGGTCTGGGGCGATTATGACAATGACGGTTACGAAGACTTATTTCTGATCAAGTGGGGCCGGCCCGAACTTTTTCATAACGACCAGGGCCGTGGTTTTACCCGCGTAAGCGATGCTGCCGGCTTACCTCCCTGGATCAACGCAAATAGCGCTGTCTGGTTTGACTATGACGGCGACGGGCTGCTTGACCTGTTCGTTGGCGGGTACTACTCCGAAAAGCTGGATCTGTGGCATTTGGATACCACGCGCGTGATGCCGGAGAGTTTTGAGTACGCAAAAAACGGCGGCCGAAAGTACTTGTTTCATAATCTCGGCAATGGCAAGTTTGAAGAGGTCAGCGAAAAGGTCGGTATCAAAAGCAATCGTTGGGCTCTTGCCGCTTCTGCCGCGGATTTGCGGGGCACTGGACATCCCGACCTGTTTATTGCCAACGACTATGGCGTCTCCGAGCTCTTTCTAAATGACGGCGGACACTTTCACGAGGCCGGCGAGGCAACCGGAGTAGGATTTGCGCCTAAGAGCGGCATGAACGTCGCCTATGGAGACATCCTGAACCAGGGCAAATACGCCATTTATGTCTCCAATATCTCGCAGGAGGGGGTATTGATCCAGGGCAATAATCTCTGGGTGCCCCAGGAAGGGTCGAGCCTAAAGTATGAAAATTTAGCCCGGGATATGGGTGTGGAACTGGGTGGCTGGAGTTTCGGCGCCCAGTTTGGCGACCTCAATAACGATGGCTACCTGGACCTCTATCTTACCAATGGCTATATCTCCCTCAGCCGCACCAGGAGTTATTGGTATGACTTCTCCAGAGTCGCGGGTGGCAACAGCAAGATTATCGGCGACGCGGCAGATTGGCCTGCGTTCAATGGTCGCAGCCTGTCGGGCTATCAGCAGAAGAAAGTCTGGATCAATGATGGATCGGCGAAATTTATCGACGTAGCCCAGGCTGTCGGCGCAACCGATATCTATGATGGACGCTCGGTGGCCATGGCTGATTTGTGGAATCGCGGAGTACTCGATGTGGTGGTGGCCAACCAGCGCGGCCCTTTGTTGATTTACAAGAACACCGTGACCCCGGAGAATGGTTGGGTCGAATTCTCGCTCGAAGGGTCCAAGAGCAACCGGAGTGCGATTGGTGCGCAGGTAGATCTTTATTGGAATGGTCAACAACAAGTGCAGCAGGTTTCGGGCGGTAGCGGCTTTGCGGCGCAGAACGATCGGCGATTGCATTTCGGGCTAGGCAAGAATCCGCAGATCGAGAAGGCCGTGATCCGCTGGCCATCGGGCAAAGTGCAGACGGTCGATCATCTGGTTCCCGGAAAGCTCTACAATGTCAGGGAGGCTGAATGAGTCACGGGGTTGGTATCGCGCAACCGGTAAAGCTTGAGGCGGCGTGGAAGCGGTTCTTCAGCCCTTCCAACCGCTATCTTTCCCCCTTGCTGATCTCCTGTGTCCTGCTAGTAGGTCAACTCTCCTACGGCATCCTCGAGAGTTACACCCGTACCTTGTTGGCCATTGGCGCCAGCCTCGTGGCGGAGCTGATTCTGTCGCGCATTTACATGGGCAAGTGGCCGAACGTGGCGAGTGCTTACATCACTGGCATCAGCGTTGGCATTCTGGTGCGTTCCCCAGCCTTCTGGCCGTATGCCCTTTGCGCACTGATTTCCATTACCTCTAAGTACGTGCTGCGCGTCCATGATCGGCATATCTGGAACCCCTCCAACTTCGGTATCGTTGCCATGTTCATTCTCGCTTCCGGCACGGTAGCGGGATTGAGCATCCAGTGGGGAAACTTTGTCTGGCCGATGATCGTGATCTGGGCGCTCGGATCGGCGATCATCTGGCGTCTGCACCGGTTTCATATCAGTGCGACCTACGTGGTGTCATTCCTGGCCTTTGCTTTGCTGCGCAGCTGGATTACGGGCGATCCCTGGCGTTCGGAAATTTCTCCCATCACCGGACCTATGTATCAGCTGTTCATTTTCTTTATGATCACCGATCCTAAAACGACTGTGCGCTCGAAGACCGGCCAGTGCGTGACGGTGTTTGTCGTGGCAGCGGTCGAAATGGTGCTGCGCCTGCACCAGGCGGTGTATGCTCCCTTCTACGCACTCTTCCTAGTGGGACCTGTGGCCATGCTTCTAGAAATGTGGATGGACTCCCGCCGTGCCCGTCTCGTGGTCGCGCATGCCTGAAAGTAGCGTGCGTCGCTGGCTTGTTTTATGCTTCCTCGGGACCCTGATTTCGAGCGCACCGGCACAACGGCCTTCCGGCCCGATTCGTTTTGTCGATGCCACCGCCGCGTCCGGCATTTCCTTTCGTCACCATAGCGGTGCTTTTGGAAAGAAATACCTTCCCGAGACGATGGGCAGTGGGGTGTGTGTCCTGGACTACGACAACGACGGCGCCCAGGATATCCTTTTCGTAAACTCCATGGATTGGCCCGGTCACGGCTCATCCAAGTCCTATCCTGCGCTCTACCACAACAATGGCGACGGAACCTTCACCGATCGCACCAAACAGGCTGGGTTGGCGGTCGAGATGTACGGAATGGGGTGCACCGTCGGTGACTACGACAACGACGGCAAGGACGATATTTACATCACCGCGGTCGGCTCCAATCACCTGTTCCACAATCTCGGCAACGGCCGCTTTGCGGATGTGACCACCCGCGCGGGAGTAGGTGGCGGCGGGTTTTCGAGCGGCGCCGTATGGTTCGACTACGACAACGACGGCAAGCTGGATTTGTTCGTGGCGCACTACGTGACCTGGTCGGTGGCGAAAGATCAGTTTTGTTCACTCGACACAAAGAACAAATCGTATTGCACGCCCCAGGTTTACCAGGGCGAAAGCGCGAGGCTTTACCACAATCGAGGCAATGGAACCTTTGAGGATGTTACCAAGCATGCCGGCCTATACGATGCCACCAGCAAGTCGCTCGGGATTGCTCTGGTTGACTATGACGATGACGGCTGGCTCGATTTGCTGGTCACCAACGATACTCAACCCAACAAGCTCTATCGCAACAACCACAACGGCACCTTCACGGATGTCGGCGTGCAGGCCGGTATAGCCTACAGCGATGCCGGCGCCACTCGTGCAGGCATGGGAGTCGATAACGGAGACTATGAGAACTCAGGTCATCCCGGGGTGATCATCGGCAACTTCACCAATGAGGGCATCGCGCTGTACCACACCGACGGTTCCGGATTGTATACCTCCGCATCCGAGGCGACGGGGATCGACCGCTGGTCTTTACAATCGTTGACTTTCAGTACTTTCTTCTTCGACTACGACCTGGACGGTCTGCTCGACATACTAGCTGTGAACGGGCATGTGGCCGACGACATCAGCCTGACCCAGCCGCATCTAAAGTATGCGGAGCCAGCCCTGGTATTTCGTAATCGGGGAAAGGGTCAGTTTGAAAACATGTCGACCCAATTGGGGCCTGCTCTCGAGCGGCCCGTGGTAGGACGGGGCTCCGCTTACGGGGATTTTGACAACGACGGCGATCTGGATTTGGTGATTACCGAGGCCAATGGTCCGGCGCGGCTGCTCCGTAACGACAACGGCAATCAGAACGACATGCTCCGGGTAAAGCTGGTTGGTACACGCTCTAACCGGGACGGCATCGGAGCCAAGCTCATGCTCCAGGTCGATAACCATCTTCAACTGTTACGTATGGTGAAGACCGGCTCCGCCTATTTATCGCAAAGCGAGCTGCCCGTAACCTTCGGGCTGGGCAAGCCTGAGCCAAGCAGAAAAATGCGGCTTACCGTGGTATGGCCCAGCGGGCACAAGGACGTCGTGCCAAACATTCAGCCCAACCAAGCCATCACCGTGCTGGAAGGGAAGGGAATTACCGCAACCCACCCGATTGTCTTTACAAGGACGCCGCCTGCGAAGGTGTCTCGTTAGCGTGCCGCATCGCGGCAACGGGCGCAGCCGATGGCGGTGACTCAGTCGGGCATTTGCGTTGAGGAAAGGCGCACCGCAGGTCCCTCGGCTACGCTCCCACGGCACGCCGGGGCAGGCGGGATGACAAAGGGGAGTGGAGGGCTTCCATGGGGAATTGGCTAGTGGCTGAAAGAGTCGCTGGTCGGGCGGTTGGTCACTGAAGCTTGCGCAAAGAAACCGCCCCTCTCCAGCATGCCCATGATCTCTTCTCGGCTCGCTCCAAGTTTGTGTCTTGCATTGAGCAGGTCGTCGGCACGCACCGGATACCTGTTGTGACGTGCAGGATCCCCGAAGGCGCCCACGTTAAAGGGTTCAATGAGTCGGTGAACGTCTGCCGCGAACGTTTCATCCGCCTGGTACGCGCGTTCCAACAAAACCCGCGATGCCGGCCCAAACGAGGGATGGCGATGCAACAGGAATCCAGGCGCCAACTCCGGTTTGCCTAAACGGTGCGCGGTCTCAGCAAAGCTGACTGCGGCAAAATACAAGAGTGACAGCGCGGTAAAAGCTCGAAAGTCGCCCATGTTCGCATAGAGAGCCCCGATCAGCCGGCTCGCAGCCAGCAAGTTGTCGTCTGTTTCCTTCGCATAACCTTGCAGTTGCCGCGCCAGGCCAGCCGAATCGCGATGTTCAGAGATGATTTGCGCTAGCCGTTCTATCCCGGTGAGCGTGAGAGCAAACCCGGTAGAAAGCAGTGGGTCAACAAAACCGGCCGCCGAAGGCAACATAGCCCATCGCTTTCCTGCAATGGTGCTGCTGCGGAAGCTGACCGACGGCATGTGCCGGAACGGCTGGCACGCGGCTGCCTGCTTGAATTGTGTTTTCAACCAAGGTAGCCGGTCCAAAAGCCTCTGCCATGCCGGCTCCCCTTCGCTCAGCGCAAACTCTTTAGCCACCCGGTGAGTCGCTGTGACCCCAGCACTCGTCACGCCGTTATTGAATCGCAGTACCCACACCCATCCGCCATCAAATACGTGATGCACCGCGGCGTCGTCTACGGGATAGGGAGGTTCATCTCCCGCTGTGTCGCTGTCTTTAACTCCAGTGAAGTGGCTATACAAGCTTTCTGTAGCAGGGAGTCCAGGCAGTGGAGACTCCTCTAATCGCAAACTCCGGTGCAGAAAACCGCGCGGACCAGTGGCATCGATCAGAAGCCTGGCACGGAGGTGAAGCGTCTCCTCGCCGGTGCGGCCGACGATGGCCGCACCCTCCTCTGCGAATTCCAGCGCCTCAATCTGGACGCTGTCGCGGTACTCGACTCCCAGACGTTGCGCTTCGTTAACCAGGAAGTGGTCCACGTCCGCCCGGTACCAATGGGTGTCTGCGATATCATCGTGCGGACTCGCTGCCACCAGTAGTTGACCTTCCTGGTGAAAGAAGGTGAAGCCGCGCTTCAGTCCGCAAGCGATCTGCGGATGGGTGCGCTGCCAGCTTCCCCATTTTGCCAGCGAAGCGATCCGCGGCAGATCGTAGGTGGCGCTCAGCCTCTCGAGCAGTAGATTGCTGAGTGGCGTGGTCGATTCTCCAATCGCCATGCGGGGATGACGGCCCTGTTCGAGCAGGACAACCGAAAGCCCAAGCTGATGGGCAATCATCGCCACCAGGCTCCCGCCGAAACCTGCGCCGACGATGGCAAGATCAAACTCGCGTTTCAACTCGCACCGCCGCAATAAGTGCAGGAAATCCTATCTAGCACTACCTGCTGGAGATTCATCTGGCGCAGCCGGGCGGCACGCTGCGCGTGGCAGTGCGCGCACGATTCGCGCAGTTCCCACAGATCCGCGAAGACTCTGCCTGCCTTAAGCCGCAAACCGTATTCCATCGCGGACTCCAGGGTTTCCAAAGATGGAGGCGTAAAGCTTAGCGACTCCATGGCCCCGTTTCCCGCACGTGTTGGGATTAGGGTCGCGGCCGTGGCTCCCAGTTCCATAGCAAATACCAAAGAGCGCTCGGCCCACACAAGAGCTTCCCCCACCGGCATAAGCGGAGGCTGCACCAGGATAAAGACCCGAAGTGCGATTCCGTTGCGGCGCAGGAAGTTTGCGGCGGTTGAAAATTGATCGAGCGTCATGCGTTTGTTCAATCCCGCGAGAACCACAGGGTGCGCCGTCTCCAAACCCATAGCGATCTCGAGTTTGCCGCTAAGCAAATCGCGAAAGTGCAGGCACGCATCGCTGGTGAGTGCGGGATGATTCTCTACGACCACCCTCTCGAAACGATCGGAGCGCTGCGCAATGGGGCCGTAGTCTGCTGGCGGAATTGCCTGGGGATCGAAAAAGCTTCCGCTGTTATACAGCTTGAGCTGGCGCGCTGGCGGAAGCCGGAGAAGCGCATGATCGATCTGTGCCGGGATAGCCCCGAGCGGAACTGTTTCGCTGAGTGTATTGCGCCACAGGTCGCACATCAAACAGCGGAATGGGCACTCTCGATTGGTGAGAAAGATGGTGGCAACCGGCTCCACTGCGCCGCCAATCGCATATTCCTCTTCGACGAAATATTGATAGGGGAGATAAGGATCGCGTATCTCTCGCGCAGGGCGACGGCTGAGTATCCAGGCGTCGCGTTCCGCCGCTTTGGCCGGATATACGTTCATGGATACAGAGACAAAAATTTCTGACGATACTCCGCCTCGCGAAAGGGTAGCGCGGATTGCATAGTGGTCTCAGTAACCGCCCCGTGCTGGAAGCGGCGCTTGGGAAACACCGGCATATCGAAGCCGGTGACGCCCTTGACCCCGCGCGCCACGATCTCACCCTTGAGGCGATAGAGTCGTTCCACATCGTAATTGGTCAAATCGATGAACGGAATGCTCTCCGCGACTGCGATCACCGAAGGCCGCGTGAAGGGACTGAAGCCACAAAAGCCAAAGTGATGGCCCGGGGCGTAGGTTCGGCTATAAGAGCGGCTCAGTCCGCCGCTGTAAGTCAGGGAGTGCTTGATTTTTCCTACGCCCCAACCTTCCTGGTACAACATCGGGTTGTTGATCACGCTGCGAATGGTGAGTTCGGGATTCTCCTCGATGGGATAGTCCTTGAGGTTTTCATCGCCGCCGTCACCGTCGATCAGGTAGCGCCAGGCGGGATAGCGGACCCGCACTCCCCGGCATAACGCCATCGCCATGGTGGCTGATTGCACGTCGAGCGTTTTGTAATCCTCGATCACACGGATGGTCTCGTCGACATTGAGCGACGACGCCTCCACTGCGACCGGTTCAAGGAATAGTCCCAGACCGACAGCCTCGAGAAAGGCGTGAGCCTGGGCCAAATCAGGACCATCGCCGAGGTCAAGCACAAAGGCTTTCAGGCGCGCGGGGTTCATGCCCAACCTGAGCATGACTTGGTAGGTGGTAAGGAAGACGCTGCCGCTGTCGATGCCGCCCGAAAAGCATACCCCGATTGGTTCCTGCGCAGGAACGCGGACCAACCACTGCTCGATCTCGCCGGCCAGTGCGCCGATGTAGGCTGCGCCAATCTGGTTGAGATCGGTGCCCATCGCCCCTTGGGACGGGGTGAAGAACCGCGTGTAAACCGGGTCAGGATCGGGGCAGCCGATCAACTGCAGCGCAACCACGTAGTGGGCGGGAACCATCCTGGTGTAGCTGGGCTGAAACTGGGCTTCCAGTCCTTCCGCTTTCATCCAGTTGTAGATCGTATCGATACGCGCCGCGACGATCAGCACTGGGCCGGCCTGGCGCTTGGCGAGGAAGTAGCGTAGAGGCCGGTCCAGCGAACGTGCCAGCTTCACGGTCTTACCGGCGCGCGCCACCAGCGCAAACGAACCGGCGATGCGGCTCACTTCTTCCGCACATCCGTTCAATACTATCTCTCGCGCTTGCTCCACAGAGAGGCGATAGAGCTGGTTCGCCTCTGGTTCCGTGAGATCGACTACCTGCTCAATGTACTGCTCATGCATCGCGCCCTCGACTCCTATCCTTGGTCAAGGATAGCGCAATCGACGCTTAATGCTTGAGCGGCGTGTCCCAGTGGAAAATCAACTCGACATAAGCAAGTTGGGCATGGGGGCCTTGCGGATAGACGAAGTTGGGCACCCTTTTACCCCACACGTAAGCGTAATACCCGTTGACGTCCAGATAAGGCTTGGCGTGCCAGTCCGAGCTGATATCGGCATCGCTGGCGAAGGAGGAAAATCCCCCGCTGGGCCGTCCGGTCATGCCGAAGACCTTGTTATCGAATGCCCCACCACCCTGGTACCAGAGGTCTTTGCCCGAAGTAAGTTGCAGCCAGTGCAGGTCGCTGCGCAGTTCCCACTTGGGCGTTGGACGGTCGATGATCTGTACAAACTCGTCCGTGAGGTTCATCAGATTGTAGAAAGGGATGCGCGCATAGACGCGCGGGGTGGGCAAAAGCTCAAAGAAAGTGCCGTGCTTGTTATCTGAGGCATTGTTGTCTCCGCTGCTACGCCACCAACCGCCGCGCAGCCACGGTGTGCTGGCCACGTGCAGAAGCTGATACCCTCCCTCGATATCGGCAGCGCCCGCGCGCTGGTCCTGTTTTCCCCACTGGCCGTTTTGTAAGGCTCCCCAGCCGACGAAATCGAATTGTCCGGGGCCGGCGGGAATGGCGGTCATGAAGTCTCCACCGTAGGTGCCGACACGAATATTTTGATGGTCTGCCTGCCGCACCGGCAGCGGACGGTTGTCTGTCTTGGTAAGTCCTGTGCGGCCGTCGTGATAGCCGATTGCAAACAAACGCCACACGAAGCGGTTTTGCCAGTCGGATTTTGTATAGGCAAGGTACTGCAGATCCACGTTCAATTCGGGATTGCCGTTCATGTTGAAGACGCCCTGGTCAGAGCGTGCAGCCATTGCGGTGATATCCCACGAGCCCTGGCCGTAGTGGGCATCGATTCCATCGAAACTACGCTGGGCGTTGGTAAAGCCAAAGTTGCTCACCAGCCGCTGCCCCACCCGGTTGGGCTGCAGCCAGGCAAGGGTCGGATTCTTTGGTTTGGTCTCCAGTCCATCGAAAAACTCAAAGCGTCCGATACGAATATTCTTATCCTTATCGAAGCCATAACGAACGTATCCCTGTTTAAGAAACGCGGCCGCGGGATAAGAATTGTTGCCGCTGCTAGCGTAATAAGTGCCGCCCAAGCCCAGCTGGCCCTGAGCACTCGATGAGCTGACCGCGGTGTTGGGAGCATCAATAATCGTTCCCTGCGTGATCTCGACTTTCCAGTCCCAGCGGTCTATGGTCTGTGAAAGTCCAAAACGTAACAGTGATTCGCCGTAGCCATAGATGTTGTCTGGAGGGGCCTTGAACCAGTCCCAGCCGAGTCCGCGGCCTCGTTCAAATACAAAGAAATGCACGGGGTGCCCACTGGGTGCCGGTTGCGGCGTCTGGCCGCGCAAAGCAATCGCGCTCGATAACAAGATCAAAAAGTAAATAGAACGACGCACACTTGCCTCCAAAATAGTTGCCGGTTTACTTGATTTCTCAACTTGTATGTAGAAGATTTCGTCTTGCAAACGAACGGACTTGAATTGCATCCCGTTTACGCCCGATTCGGGCGGCCGTGTGCAAGGTATGCACGGCCGGACAGCCCCGGGCAAGGGCCAGAATCCCTGTCGGATTTACAAACATTGGTGGCGCTAGCATCCGTCAATTGACAGGATGGGTCAACCACCCTGGGGTCGGTATTCATCTCAACCTTAGGGTTGAGATGTGCGAGGTGGCTCGAAAACCGGCTCGGGGGAGAGGCTAGACCGCGGCCTCGCTTGAGGTTTGCTGCCATTTGCAAAAGGTGTAAAACAGGCGCATCCCCAGGCGTGAGAGATTCAATAGGGAGCAGAACAAGATTGTCTTCAACATGCCGCGCGGCCGGAGCCGCGAATAGACTGCGTTAAGGCTCCACGCCGGCACCGTATAGACATCACCTGCTTTCAAGACACCGATGCGGTTCCTTATCGGCGATTCGTAAATCACCCGCTCAATCCCATAGTTGAAGAACATTGCCAGGTCAAGAATCCGCCGGCTGTATAGGGCTCCCCCCAACCATGGGATGCTCTTCCGGTGACGAGACTTAATCAGCAGTTGAGAGGCTTCCGCGGCATGTCTCAGTGCTGCGGTCACTCCGTTTGCCGTCATCGGATCCACCATTGCCGCGGCTTCTCCAGCGATCAGCCAGTTTGGCCCGGCGACCCGGCCATGCATGCGGCAAATGAACGATGTGACCGATGGGGTAATTGCCGGCACAGCTCGCAAAAAACTCTCGAAGCGGGGGAACCGGCCTAGCTTGTCCCGGAAGATGTCTTCCACGGTTTGCCCCTGCTGGCGGGCGACCTTGATCGTTTCCCCCATGGCTACATATCCCACGCTTATGGTCTCGGGGTTGATGGGTATTTCCCAAACCCATTCCATGTAGGGTGGCTTCACTCCGTCCGCATAG
The DNA here is from genome assembly GCA_963815175.1 of uncultured Acidobacteriaceae bacterium. Taxonomy (GTDB): domain Bacteria; phylum Acidobacteriota; class Terriglobia; order Terriglobales; family Acidobacteriaceae; genus PALSA-350. The sequence continues at coordinate 51,900 of CAWFGM010000065.1, read as the reverse complement.
AGGGTTGTCCCTTCGACCGGCGTGGTCACCGGGAAATACCCCCAGATGGCTACTTTGCGGGGACCTGTCTCGTAGGTTGGCAGGTGGAAAGCCCGGGCGAATAAGCTTGAGGCCGAGCCCGAAGCATCGATAAACCAGGGGGAAGCGATTCTCTTGCCCTGCTGGGTGCTAACCGCCTCTACCCGTCGCCCATTGGTTTCCACCGCAACGACGCGATCTTCAAGAAGAGTAACGCCGCAGCTGAGAACGATTTTTCGCAGGTGCCGATTCAGTTGACTCCGGTCAACATGCAGGGTACGCAGTTCTACGTTGAAGGGCGGCCGCCCTAACCACTCAGCCGGGAGATAGCTTTGGTCGCATCCATTCCCCAGTTTCAGGGTGACATGGCGCTTGTAAGTCGCAATTTTCTCCTCGATCAGCCGGGTCATGGTCAGTCCCAGGTCTGCCAATAGGCCGGGTGCCGACCAGTCCAGCGACTCGCCAATCGTGTCGTTCTCGATTCCGCAGGTGCCGACAGAAAGGACCCGCAATCCCGCCCGGGCCAGATGAATCGACGCAGCCATACCCGCCAGGCCGCCACCAATCACGGTTACGTCATTCCCGGCCACAAGGGATTGCTGATCGAGCGTGCCTGTCTGCTGAATGACCTCGATCCTTTCGCGCAACTGTATGCGTGCGAGCATACTGCCTGTGTGTCAGGCGGTTCGTCAGGATAAAGGTGGGCGTCTATCTCAACCTTTCGATTGAGGTAGCTCCGGTGTAATGGCGTTAGAATCCGATTGCGAATACCCGACTGCATGCAAGACAGGAAAGAAAGAGGTCGAAAGGCTTGATCGCTCGTCTTCGCCCGATCGCGCTCATTGCTGTCCTGCTGCTTCTGTGGCAAGTCGCGGTGACCCGGCGCCCCATTCACATCTTGCCGACGCCTTGGGGCGTCGTCGAAGGAATCGGCGATCTTTTACAACACGGGCTGCTATTTAAATACGTCGTGGCTTCGCTCTTTCGCGTCACCTGGGGCTTCTTGCTGGGAGTCGTGCTGGCTGTGCCGTTGGGGTTAATCATCGGCTGGAACCGCAGGTTGGAGATGGCATTCAATCCCCTGATTCAGATCCTTCGCCCCATCTCCCCTCTCGCCTGGATTCCCATCGCCATTCTCTGGTTCGGAGTGGGCGATCTCTCCGCTATCTTCCTTATCTTCCTGGGCTGCTTCTTTCCCTTGCTTCTGACCTCTATCAACGCGGTGCGGGGTATTCCGGCGGTGTATCTCAATGCGGGGCGCAACTTCGGTCTAAGGCAGGCCGCCTTGGTCTCGCGCGTCCTTTTCCCCGCCGTGATTCCACAACTGATTGTCGGCATGCGCATTACCCTGGGAGTTGCCTGGCTGGTGGTGGTGGCCGCGGAGATGATCGCAGTGAACTCCGGTCTGGGATTTCTAATTGTCGACGCTCGCAATGCCGGCAATCGTTATGACCTGGTAGTCGCCGGCATGGTCATTATCGGCCTGATCGGCTTGTTGTTGGATATAGGAATGCGTTCTCTCGAGCATGTGAAGTCGCTTCGCTGGAGTTACTCGGAGGATTAGTTGGGAAAGTTGAAGTTACAGGCGGAGCACATCCATACAGTCTTCGTCCGCGACGGGGAAACTCGAGCCGTGCTCGACGACATCAACCTTGACGTCATCGAGGGGGAATTTGTTTGCCTGCTCGGACCCTCCGGCTGCGGAAAGTCGACACTACTCAGTACCATGGCCGGCTTTCTCTCTCCCACCAGCGGAACCATCAAGATCGATGGGGAACCCGTGCAGGGCCCGGACCCGCGACGCATCTTTGTTTTTCAGGAGCGTGGTGTTTTCCCCTGGCTTACCGTCGAGGGGAATATAGCGTTCGGACTTTTTCGCCTGAGCCACTCAGAGCGGCAGCAGCGCGTTGCCCACTACATCAAGATGGTGGGGTTGGAAGGCTTCGAGAAGGCCTATCCCGCCGCGCTCTCCGGGGGGATGAAGCAGAGGCTGGAAGTAGCGCGCGCGTTGGCCGTCAATCCGGACATGCTCTTTCTCGACGAGCCCTTTGGCGCCCTTGACTCCATCACCCGGCTCGTCATGCGTGGTGAGTTGCTGCGTATTTGGGAGGCGGAGCGCAAAACGATTATTTTCGTTACTCACGATATTGATGAGGCGGTCCAGCTGGCCGACCGTGTGGTGGTGATGAGTGCTCGCCCGGCCACCATCCAGCAGATCGTGCCAATCGATATACCGCACCCACGGGACATCAGCTCGGCGCGTTACCTGGAACTGCGCGACGGCATTTTCCAACAGATCGGGTTGGCCCACAGAATATGAATTCGCTCGCAGAACCGAGGAAATGGGAAAAATTCTTCTGGCCGGTCCTGGCTTGCACGCTCCTTCTCGCGCTGTGGCACTACTCCGTCGTCTGGACGGCGACCAGGGTCTTTCCCTCGCCCCTCGACGTGAAGAAGGGACTCGCTGAGCTGGTCCGGAAACAGGTGCTGTGGCCCGACATCATCGATTCCCTGCGCCGCGTAGCCATCGGCTTCGGCGGCGCCGCCGCCATCGGTATTCCGCTGGGGCTGACGCTGGGATGGTATCCCGCGGCCAACCAGGTGGTGAACCCGGTGCTGCAGATTCTTCGCCCGATCAGTCCCATCGCCTGGATCCCTGTCGCCATCATCCTGCTCGGCGTGGGCGACCACGCCGCCACCTCGCTTATCTTCCTGGGAGCGCTTTTTCCCATCATTGTTGCCTGCGTCGACGGCGTATCCAACGTGCCCTCGGTCTTCCGCCTCGCTGGACGTAACTTTGGCCTCGGCCCGGTGCGGTTGCTTACCCAGGTCGTCTTCCCGGCCGCGCTGCCCAAAATCATCGTCGGTTTGCGTATTGCCCTCGGTATTGCCTGGCTGGTGGTGGTGGCAGCGGAAATGATTGCCGTCGATTCCGGACTTGGCTTTCTGGTGATTGATTCGCGTAACTCAGGTAAGCGATACGACCTGGTGGTGGCGGCCATGTTGCTGATCGGCCTCATTGGCCTGATCCTCGATTTCTGCTTCCGCCGGCTGGAGAGAATCAAATCCGTTCGATGGGGATTTCGCGATGAGTCTTAAGAGCAAGATCGTCCTGGGTGTATGTGGGTGGCTGGTCCTCATTACAGGGCTGCATGCCTGGCTGAATGTGAATTGGGCGGCTGTGCTGAATGACTATCGCCCGCCGGCACAACGCAGGATCACCGTTGCCTACCTCCCCGTCACCTGCCAGCTCACTTGCCCGGTAACGGACTACATCTCCAAGTACTCTTTGTCGGGTGAAATGTTTTTGCCCAAACTGTTTCAGGGCTTTCCGGAGATGAAGGAAGCGCTGATCTCGAACCGGGTACAGGCTGCCTTTATCGTTGCCCCGTTGGCGATTGCTCTCGTTGCCCAGGGAGTTCCCATCAAGATCGTTTACCTGGGCCACCGCTACGGCAGTGCGGTCGTTGTTCGCAAAGACGGTCCCATCAAGACGTTTGCCGACATGCGCGGCCGCACCATTGCCATCCCCAGCCGCTTTTCCGACGAGCGCTTGCTCCTGTTTCGCGCCATGAAGGTGTGGGGAATCAAGCCCAGCGAAATCAAGATGGTCGAGATGGCGCCCCCGGATGTTTCCGGCGCCCTGGCCGCGCATGCAATTGACGCCTTTGTGATGGGCGAGCCCTTTCCCTCGCAAGCGGAGATGGCTGGTTTTGGACGAGTCCTTTTTCAGGCCCGCGAATATTGGCCGGACTACATGTCATGCATTCTGGTCGTGCGCCAGGATCTGATCGATAAGCGCCCCGAAGTCGTCCAGACGCTGGTGGATGGCATCGCCCGTTCCGGACTTTGGCTGGATACGAGCAAGCCCCATCGTGAGGATGCGGCGGATTTTGTTGGCCGTTTTTACTACAACCAGAAACCTGCACTCCTGCGATGGGCTCTGACCAAACCGATGGACCGCGTCACCTATAGCCCCCTTGCCCCGCGCAAAGCAGATTTCGATATGGTGCGCGATTTGATGATCGAAACCGGGGTCTTGAATAAGAAGATCGAGTTCAGCGACTACACCGACACCCGCTTCTCTGACCAAGCCAGTATCCAGACACCCTGGAGATATGAACCCGGCACTGCAACTGCCCGGTAAGGAGATAACGAAAATGTTTCGTAGACGATTTCTTCAAATGATGACCATAGCGAGTGTTGGCGGGCTGGCTCCTCTCGAAGCCATGTCGGCTGGAACCAGCAAGACCGTGATCTATTTCGTTAAGGGATTCAGTTGCATCACCTGCGCCACCGGCCTCGATACCCTGCTTGGCCAACAGCAAGGCATCATTTCGAGCAAATCAACCTACCCGGAAGGTAAAGTGACGGTCGGCTTCGATCCCCGCCAAATCAGCGAGCAAGCCATCGTCGCATTCATCACCGATCTCGGTTTCACCGTGCAACCTGAACCGAAAGGCTGAATACATGTCCCAGGAACGCAATTACTCGCAATTGGCCGCCATGCTTGCCGCATCGCTGGATCTCAAGCAACCGCCGGTTGCGATTTCCTTCGCCGACTCTTTGCCCGCGGGCGCGAAAAGTTACGCTGGCCGGGCTCCCGCGGGTTGCAGGTTCTGGGAAGACGGCGCGACTACCGCATTTGCGACGTCCGCCGCAGACCACAGCCTTTGTGCCATTGGTGTTTATACTCACAACCTTCAAACCTCGCCGGCCCAGCAGACTGACTTGATGGATGCTCTCAAGGTGTTCGGCGAGCTCGACTACGTGAGGCCGGAGGACTTGGCATTAATTCCGGTGCTGGGATTGCAGCCCGGATACGTCGTGTATGCGCCTTTGGCGGATACTCCGCTGCCCCCGGACGTAGTGCTCCTCTTCGTAAATGCGAATCAAACCCTTATCCTTTCCGAAGCAACGCAGCAGGTGGAAAATCAGAATGCTCCGGCCATGGGCAGACCGGCCTGCGCGGTCGTTCCCCAGGTGATGAACACTGGCCGGGCAGCGCTGAGTTTGGGTTGCTGTGGAGCGCGGGCCTATCTGGATGTGCTCACCGACGACGTGGCCGTCTTTGCGATGCCCGGACACAAACTCGAGGCCTATACGCGGCGGATCGAGGCCCTGGCCAAAGCAAATGGTGTCCTTTCAAAATTCCATCAAATCCGACGTCATGCGATCGCCGCAGGTGGGACTCCCTCGATTAAGGACTCGTTGGCCGCCATGGCGCCCTAAGGCTAAAGGGGGAATTGTCCGCGATGCTCCTAAGAATTTGCGCCTCGACCCATAACCAGCCGTGGAGTTGCCGCATTCTCCGGGTGGTCAGGAGAAGCCGGGCGCGATGGTTCCATCCCAAGTCCTGGCGTGGCGAAGTGAGCCGGCAAAACCGGGATTATCAGCCACCCCTGGGAGGAGTTGGGAAGTGCAGTGGTTGAGAAAGAACTGACTGTCCGCCCCTTGGGGCGTGCCAGAGACGGCGGCCCTGGGTTGAGGTTGGGTTTCAGGAGTGCGATGTTTGCGTCCTGACGGCGGCTAAGTCCTTTGTTTCACGAAGGTGCTCAAATTTTTATTTTTCCCGCCCTCCTAAGCTGTTTAGGAGAGTGCGATTCGCCGGAGTGCTCTGGCTGTTTTGATTGCTCCCGGCGATGAGTGCGGGGTGTTTTTCATTTTTGAACACACCTCTTGGTTCCGCGTGCCGCGGGTTTTTGGGTCGAGAATCCCGGGTTAGTGGGACTCTTAGTTAGGACGGTATTACGGGTTGGTCTTGGCGTCCAGAGCGGTTGAAAAAAAAGATGTGGATGAAGGGTAGGTAAACTACTCTTCATCCACATTCCGCAAAATACGGGAATCCAGGACTGTTCGCCTGATCGTGCGCGCTCCAGCTTCACCCAGGACTGGAGTCCTGGGGCATTTTCAGCTAGTGCTGTCCAAATTAGCGAATAAATCGGGCTTGATGTGCAGTAATCCGTTGATTGTGCGGAACCGGGTGAATCTCAAAGAGAATCGGGTTGGGTTAAATGGATCGCTTGTCGAGATTTGTACAGAGGTCCGAGCGAAACTGCAGGTCCGTCCCCTACGCTCCCCCCGATTTCCTGTCCAGCTTAGTGGCGTTGGCGAACTTCGTGCGGGTTCCCGTTGGGAAAGCCGCATACGTCCACTTGGATGGTACTGCGATATAGGAAATCCGGGTCCGCTGCAGTGGGATGACAAAGTTGAGGGCGGTGGCCGACCTTGCATGAGTGGAGGCGGATGGACAGAGTCAAAAAAAGCTAATTTGGACAAGTCTGATTTTCAGCCGTCCCTGTCAGGACTGTTTTGGCTCTTATCGTCTACCCAGGACTGGCAGCCTGTGAAGGCGGTTCGACGGATGTCTGGAGTGCATTTCGCGAAAGCACGAGATATGGAGCGCTTTGCTTTTCGCGCGTACTTGAAATGCTTTAAAATTCTCCCGATTTTAACCGCTTGCCCCAACCTCGCCTCCCCGGTGGGCCCACTTCTGAGAGAATCCTTGCATTGGGAAAAATTGCCCACGACAGATCCAAAGTGTGGCTGGGGCATCAAACCTGCTGAGTCACATCAGAGAAACGGAGCAAAGCAATGGCAACCGCGGTGAAGGTGCAATCTCTCACGCAACGAGCAGCCTGGAAGGCGCTTGAGACCCATTACCAACAAGTTCGCAATGTTTCTTTGCGCTCGCTGTTTTCCGACGATCCAGGACGTGCCGCCCGTTTTTCCCTGGAGGCGGCCGGTCTTTTTCTCGATTACTCCAAGAACCGCATCACCGAGGAGACGCGCAAGCTCCTTCTCCAGCTGGCCCAGGAATCCGGCCTGCGGGAGCGCATCGATGCCATGTTCCGCGGGGACAAGATCAACATCACCGAAAAGCGGGCGGTGCTGCACGTCGCGTTGCGCGCCCCCAAAGGGGAGGCCATCTTTGTCGATGGCCAGGATGTAGTCCCGGAAGTCCACGCGGTGCTCGATAAGATGTCCGCCTTTGCGGACCGGCTGCGCAGTGGCGACTGGAAAGGGCACACCGGCAAGCGCATTCGCAACGTGATCAACATCGGCATCGGAGGCTCCGATCTGGGCCCGGTGATGGCCTATGAGGCGCTCAAGTTCTACAGCGACCGCAAGCTCGTCTTTCGCTTTGTCTCCAACGTGGACGGCACCGACTTCGCCGAGGCGGTGATCGATCTGGATCCCGCCGAGACCCTGTTCATTATCTCCTCCAAGACCTTTACTACGCTCGAGACCATGACCAATGCGCACTCAGCCCGCGATTGGGCGCTGGCGGGTCTGAAGGACGAGGCTGCGGTCGCCAAGCATTTTGTCGCGGTTTCGACCAATGGCGTTGAGGTCAAGAAATTTGGCATCGACACCGCCAACATGTTCGGCTTTTGGGATTGGGTCGGCGGCCGCTACTCGATGGACTCCGCCATCGGCCTCTCCACCATGCTGGCCATCGGCCCGGCAAATTTTCGCGCCATGCTCGACGGCTTCCACCAGATGGACGAGCATTTCCGGACCGCTCCCTTCGAGAGCAATCTGCCCGTGATTCTGGGGCTGCTTAGCGTCTGGTACAACGACTTCTTTGGCGCGCAGACCGTGGCCGTGCTGCCGTATGAGCAGTACCTAAAGCGATTTCCTGCCTACCTGCAGCAACTCACCATGGAAAGCAACGGCAAACACGTCACCCTCGAAGGCGAGCGGGTCGATTACGATACCGGCCCGATCTACTGGGGTGAACCGGGGACCAACGGGCAGCACTCGTTCTACCAATTGATCCACCAGGGAACCAGGCTGATTCCCTGTGACTTCATCGGTTTTGAAAAGACCCTCAATCCGCTGGGGCGGCACCATGACATGCTGCTGGCCAACGTCTTTGCCCAGGCCGAGGCTTTGGCTTTCGGGAAGACGCCGGAGCAGGTCAAGGCCGAAGGGACGCCGGATTGGCTGGTTCCGCATCGCGTCTTCGAGGGTAACCGCCCGTCGAACGTCATCCTGGCGGATAAGCTCACACCCGAAGCGCTGGGCAAGCTGGTAGCTCTCTATGAGCACTCGGTATTCACCCAGGGCACCGTTTGGCAAATCGACTCCTTCGATCAATGGGGCGTCGAGTTGGGCAAAGTGCTGGCCCAGCACATCATTGCCGAGATTGAGGCTCCGGATGACGCAGGGCTGAAGCATGATGCTTCCACCAGCAACCTTATCCGCCGCTACCGCAAGCTCAAGTAAGCCGCGTGATTGACGAAGAACACTTAACTGAAAGAGGAGCGATGCGATGCAATTAGGAATGGTGGGTCTGGGCAGAATGGGCTCCAACATGGTCAAGCGCTTGCTGAACAACGGTCACACCGCCGTGGTGTACGACCGGTCCGCGCAAACGGTTCAGGATCTGGAAAAGCAAAAAGCCGTAGGGGCTTCTTCGCTCGCGGACATGGTAAGCAAGCTCTCCAAGCCGCGTGCCATCTGGCTGATGATTCCCGCCGCCGTGGTGGACCAAACTATTGCCGAGGTCGCGCCTCACCTGGAGTCCGGCGACATCTTGATCGATGGCGGCAATTCCTACTACATCGACGACATCCGTCGCAGTGGACAGCTTGCGCCCAAGGGAATTCAATATGTCGACGTTGGCACCAGCGGTGGTGTCTGGGGCCTGGAACGAGGCTACTGCCTGATGATCGGCGGCCCCACCGCCGTGGTCGAGCACCTGGATCCGATTTTCAAAACGATCGCTCCTGGCGTCGGCGATATTCCCCGCACTCCGGGACGGGACAAGATTGGCGGCTCGGCGGAAGAGGGGTACCTGCATTGCGGGCCCAGTGGCGCCGGCCATTTTGTCAAGATGGTGCACAACGGGATGGAGTACGGCATCATGGCGGCCTACGCCGAAGGCCTGAACATTCTCCACCACGCCAATGTCGGCCACAAGGCCGGGGAGATCGATGCGGAAACCACGCCACTCCGCGATCCCCAGGACTATCAATTTGACTTCAACCTTTCTGATGTGGCGGAAGTGTGGCGGCGGGGCAGCGTCATCTCCTCCTGGTTGTTGGACCTTACCGCGGCTGCGTTGACCAAGAGTCCTGCCCTGGCGGAGTTCGCCGGTCACGTGTCCGATTCCGGCGAGGGCCGTTGGACGATCAAGGCGGCGATCGACGAAGGCGTGCCCGCGCCGGTGCTCACCGCGGCGCTCTACGAACGCTTCAGCTCACGCGGTGAAGCCGACTTCGCCGATAAGCTGCTCTCCGCGATGCGCTTTGAATTTGGAGGACACCTGGAAAAAGCAGCCAAATAATCAGACTGCCCTTACACTAGTGTTGCTCTTCCGCTGTGCTCTTCTCCTCGCGCTCCTGATGGTCGCGGCCCTGCCGGCCGCGACCGCTCAGGACGCGTGTCCTGGGATATTCTCAGCCGTCCCTGCGGGACTGGTCGGAGAGTCAAGCTACCCAGGACTGACGTCCTGGGCTACTCTCAGCCGTCCCTACGGAACTGGTTCCGATACACCTTGAGGGTTGATTTGTTTTCAGCGAGTGCTGTACAAATCGGCCGATCAAAAAAAGCTAATTTGGACAAGTCTGACTTTCAGCCGTCCCCTTCGACAGGCTCTCTGGGCAGGATCTTCGGGACTGAGTTTGTCTGTTGAGTTCTCACATAGGACTCGGACGGGCTGGGCTTAAGTCTAAGGGGCGGCCCTCTGGGCCTTGGCGATTGGTGGAACTGAAATGTGTCTTCAGTTCTCACGCGGACTCTTTAGCCGGTGAGGTATTGCTTTCTTGCCCGGCGCGAACGGCTGAAAATCAGATTCCTTCAAAGGACTGCTTCAGCGGGAAACTAGGACTTCGGAAGGAAGCCGGGATCCGGCACCGGGCTTCAGACGCTCATAGACGCTTCCCGAGCGCACGTGCGTGGCGGCCATCTCAAAAAAACGGGCGCGGAGGCAGGGCTTCCAGAAAAAGATATCCGTACACAGCTCCATCGGTTCGCAGTATCTTCTGAGCAACAAAGAGGAGCCGCCAACAAAGTTGATGAGTTCCTGCCTGCGCCCAATCTCATGCTCCAACATGAAGGCCCGCATCACGGCGGAAATAGATTCCTTCTTGTAGAGCATGTTGTTCATTTGCATGTCCACGTAGGTCACGCCCTGGCGGCGCCAACCGGCCAGGAGGCTTAACCATGCGCCATCCGGTAAGCGCAGACCCATGGAAAAGAAGTCAGTGTTCACGCGCAAGAGGCGATACCGGGCGTGGAAGAATTTGCTTATGCGCTGCGGGGTGGATCTAGCCTTCAGCGCCAACATTCCCTGGAGTGACTGATCTGGATCGAGCGCCGGCGTAAATTGAACCTTGGCGTTTTTCTCCAGTTGTTGGCGTTTGCCGGCGAGGCTACGCCGCGTGCGCGATCCCAGGCGGGCCAGCATGCCTTGATAAGTGCTCTCCAGTGGCAATTTATGCTGTACCAGGGTTGCGCTGAATCTGCGAAAGTTACTCGGCGGCCCCATAACCTCAATGCACGACTCAGGAGAAGCCTTGAAGCTGAGGCTCACGCCGTGAATACGCCGCTCCTTCAGCAGTGCCTGGGCCGCCAAGTGCACATAGTGCACGCGGTGTGCTGCGGGGCCGGCCACCAGACTCTCCCCGATGTAATCTCCCCCGCGGAATAATCCCAGCCCAATACCCAGCCTGGTGTGCTCAAAAAATAGGACACAGGCTTCGAGTTCCCGCTCCCGGCGAATCAGCACGGCCGCACATCTTCTGTTTGCCAGCGCATTTGCAGCCATGAAGTATTCCGGCTCGGTGGTCAGATCATCTTCCTGGCCACAACGCCGGCGAAGGTCGAGAACCTCGGCCACGCAGGAGTGCAGTTCCCGGTTGCCGATCACGAGATGAGTGGCTCTTGCGCAGTCACTAAACGTGGAAACGGCTCTCGAAACATTTCCAGGCGTGTTGCGATCCAATCGTGGACGGTCGTCGATCGAGCTCGCGTTGTTTCTGTCGGAGATAAGAGAGGGTTGTGCCATGCTATTTGCGATCACCAGGAATTAAGCGCCGCATATTCCTTCGGCCGCCACGGATTCCTGCTCCTCTCAGGAGAGATGGAAGGCAAACAGAAGCGGGCGGTGGCGGCTGGAATGATCTTACGGCAAGCGCTGGATTACGATGGGTGTGGGCGCCCCGTCCGGGCGTGGAAAACTGGAAAGCATACTGCGGTTGTGCTTTTTTGGGACAAGTAGCCCCAAAAAAGCACAGTGAGAGATCGAGTGTTATCCCGCTCTTCCTTTCGTAAATTACTGCACCTGCATCGGTTACAGATGAGACTATGAATCTGTCTCCGCTTAGCCGTCAGCAGAACTCAACTTATCCTCCCGGCGGCGGTAGTAACGAACAGTGAACCAAAACATCACTACCAGCAATCCGTCACAACCCAAACTCGTCCATGCGGCTCCGCGCCAGGAATAGCGGGGCAAGATCACCAGGTTGACGGCAATGTTGATCAGGGCCACAACCAGCTGGATCGCCGTGCGCATGCGTTGCAGTCCTGCGCCGGAAAGCGCATCCGCCGGGAAAGAGTGGAGGCAGCGCAGGAGGGGAATCAGTGCCAGCCATCGCACCGCGGGAACGACAGCGTCGTACTTGGATCCGAGGATATGAGGTAAGACGGGGGCCGACAGCCATAGTCCGGCAGAGGCAACGGAACCGTAGAGCGCAGCTTTCCGCATGAGTGCCAGCGCGTAAGGATAGGTCGAGCCGATGCCATCCATCCCTTTGCGGAAGAAGCGCGGGTACGCGGCCGCAGCCAGCGACCGGATCGGGGTCATGCTTACGTTGATCACGCGGTAGGCCGCGGCATACACACCGGTGGACGCCAGATCCGCCAGCTTGCTCAGCATGATCTTGTCGATGTCGTTATAGATCGTCGCGGCTGAACCAGAGATGCTGAAAAACACGCCTTCCGCGACGTCTTCCCATAGCGCTGTCAGGTCAGTGGCTGGGCGCCCCCACAACTGCGAGCCCTTGGCGATTGCGTAGGCCGTGCCCAGCAAGGTGGTGAGCAGGTAGACCAGCACCCATCGTTCAAGCGTCACCGGATGCGCGGCCGCCATCAACACCGCGATGCCGGCCAACCGCAACAGGCTAATTACCACATTCTGGATCGATGTTTGCTTCATCCGGTCGGAGGCGGCAAATCCGTATGCGGCCAGTTCGGTCACTTTCATCAACACCATATCTGCGATGCAAACCGCCAAGACGGCAAAGGGGGCGGTCTTCAGCTGCAGCAGGAAGCTCAGGCCTACCGCCACCGCGGTGAGCAATGCCCCGGAAAGCACAGTGAGCAGAATCCCGTTACCCCAGCAAATGGCCGCTCCCCGTTTGCCGGAGCGCACGTTCTTGATGAAAAGGTTTGTCGTCCCGAGGCCCGAAAAGGGGCCGAGAAGAGCGGCCACGGCCACCACGGTGACAAAGGCGCCATAGGCATCCGGGCCAAGCGATCGGGCGACGAGAACGAAATAGGCAGCCTGAATGCACAGCCTGAAACTCTGCCCGATGGAGAGATGGGTAGTGTCCCTGAGCAGCCCACGGGTCTTTATGCGGGCGGTTAGGTTCACAGGCAGACCTCCATTCACTGGATCAAGGTCAGTTGAGCGACTCTAGCTGGGGTTGGAGGCAAAAAAACAGGAGAGCAGTAAATCCTTTATGCTTTGGCCTGAAGCAGAAAAGGAGTGACCCAGCCTTGTTCTATCGTAGTTCCCTGGTGCTGTTGTTCTGGTTGTTGATATTTCCCTGGTATGTGCGGGCCCAGAGCACTACCCCGCCTCCGGCCCCGGCCCCGCAAAACGCTCAACCGCAGGCCATGGGCGTAAACACCGGGGGAACCTATGCGCCGGTGCTCGACTCAGAGCAGCGCCCCATCACCGCGGGGGGCTTTGTGAAAACCGGTCCCGTGATCTTTGAGGATATTGCCGCCAAGGCCGGGCTGACCGTCTGGCACCACACCATGGGTACTTTGAAGAAGCAGTTCATCCTGGAGGCGCCCGGTTCGGGGGTGGCATTGCTGGACTACGACAAGGACGGATGGCTCGACATCTACATGGTCAACGGCTCGACTTACGACGCGCTGTCGGGCAAGGCAGTTTCGCCCCATGCGGCGCTTTTCCATAACAATCATGACGGCACCTTTACCGATGTGGCGGCTAAGGCCGGTGTGACCAACGACCGCTGGGGATTTGGAGTAGCCGTCGGCGACTACGACAACGATGGCTGGCCCGATCTCTTCGTGGCCAACTTCGGCCATAATCGCCTCTACCACAACAACCACGACGGCACCTTCACCGACATGGCGGAGAAGGCCGGCGTTCAACTAGGCAACTGGTCGAGCGGGCCGACCTTTGGTGACTACGACGGCGACGGAAGGCTCGATCTGTTCGTCTCCGGCTACGTGCACTACGATCAGGACAAGCCGCCCGCGCTCGATGGGAACGCGGTGCCCGCGAACTTCTGCCAGTTCCGTGGGGTCAACGTGATGTGCGGTCCGCGCGGGCTTAAGGGAGAGCACGATCATCTCTTTCATAACAACGGCGACGGCACGTTCACGGATGTCAGCGAAAAAGCCGGAGTGAGTGATCCCAATGGGTACTATGGGTTTACTTCCGTCTTCGCCGACCTGAACAACGACGGCAAGGTGGACCTGCTGGTGGCCGACGACTCCACCCCTAACTACCTCTACATCAACAAGGGCCACGGCACCTTCGAAGATGACAGCTATGCCTCAGGCTATGCGCTCAACGAGAATGGCCGGGAAACGGCATCCATGGGGGTTGCTGTCGGCGATTATCAGAACAACGGCCGGCTTGGTCTTTTCAACACGACTTTTTCCGACGACTACGATGTGCTCTACCGCAATGATGGCGATGCCAATTTCACCGACGACAGCTATGCCGCCGGGGTGGCCGAGCCGACCGTGCCGTTCCTGGGATGGGCTACGGAGTTCATCGACTACGACAACGACGGCTGGAAAGACCTCTTTATAGCCAATGGCCACGTCTATCCGCTGGTAGACAAGAACAACTGGGGCACGACCTACGCCGAGCGGCCGTTGTTGTTCCACAACCAGCTGGGCAAGAAATTTGAATTGATGCCCGCGGTCGAGGGCTCCGGGCTGGCCTTGGTGATCCCCGCGCGTGGCGCGGCCTTTGGCGATCTCTTCAACGACGGCCGCATCGACGTGGTGATCAATAGCATGGACAGCACGCCTACATTACTGCGCAACGTCGACCCCGATCACCACCACTGGGTGGAGCTGAGCCTGGTGGGAGGAGCAAAGAGTCCGAGGGATGCGGTGGGCGCTGCGGTCTACCTCACGGCCGGCGGCCTGCGGCAGCGGAGCGACGTGCTCAGCGGGGGCAGCTTTGTTTCCTCCAACGATCAGCGGGTACACTTTGGCCTGGGCGATAGCGACAAAGTCACCGCGGTGGAGATTCACTGGCCCAGCGGTCTGAAGGAAAAGGTGAACCTGCCCGGTGTAGACAAGATTTTCACCGTGGAAGAGGGCAAGGGCGTGATCGGGCAGACCTGCGCCAAATGCCCACAGCACGGCAAGTAGCGGCGCTCTTTAACGCATTTTTGCTAATACTGTGGTCCGGTGGGATCAGTTATGTGCGGCCATTCTTTAACGGAATGGCCGCGTCGGGTTCAGTTTCCTGGCCTGCGCCATTAGCAAAAATGCTTTCGAGGAAGCATGAACGAACAGAACATGCAGTTTCCGCATCGCCGCTTCGATCCTCTCCGTGGCCGCTGGGTCCTGGTTTCCCCGCACCGTACCCAGCGCCCCTGGCAAGGCGAGGTTAGCGGGACCGATAGCAAGCCGCGGGTGCATTACGACCCGGAATGCTATCTGTGCCCCGGCAACCTGCGCGCCGGCGGCCAGCATAACCCGCAATACACCGGTGTCTTTGCCTTTGTGAACGACTACGCTGCGCTCCTGCCTGACTCGCCTGCCTGGGCAACGGAGCTTGGCCATGGGTTGCTGCGGGCTGAGAGTGAGCGCGGTGTGTGCCGCGTCTTGTGCTTCCATCCCGACCACAGCCTCACCCTGGCAGGCATGGAGGTGGCCGACATCGTCCGCGTCGTGGAAGCCTGGACGGCGGAGTTTACCGAGTTGGGTGCGCGCCCGGAGATCCGTCATGTGCAGATCTTCGAAAATCGCGGAGCGATGATGGGCGCGAGCAATCCCCACCCCCATGGCCAGATCTGGGCCACCGAGCATATTCCTGACGAGCCGCTGACGGAACTGGCGAACCAGCGCGCGTATGCCCAGCAGCACGATTCCTGTCTGCTATGCGACACGCTCAAGATCGAACTGGAGCAGCGCCAGCGCATTGTGTGCGAAAACCAGGAATTCGTGGTGCTGGTGCCGTTTTGGGCGGTCTGGCCGTTCGAAATCCTGGTGCTGAGCCGCGTGCACGTGGGGAGTATGGACGCATTCAGCCCCGCGCAGCAACACGGGCTGGCGGATATTCTCAAGCAGTTGACCATGCGCTACGACCGTCTGTTCGCCACCAGTTTCCCTTACACCATGGGCTTTCATCAGCGTCCAACGGATGGGGAGGCGCATGCTGAATGGCATTTTCACGGTCACTTCTATCCGCCACTGCTCCGTTCTGCAACCGTCCGCAAATTCATGGTGGGCTTCGAAATGTTGGGCATGCCGCAAAGGGACATCACTCCGGAAACGGCCGCCGAGCGGCTGCGCGCGGTCGCTGGGTAAACTTGGTGACGACGCGCCCACTCCGGATCCTGGCTTGCCTCCCGTTTTTCCTGTCGTTGTGCGTCGCCGCCCAGAAGCTTGCTCCGGTTATTACCGTCGACCAAGGGCCGAACACCGCCGCGCAGCAAGCCAAGCCTTATGTCGTGCTGGTTTCGCTGGACGGTTTCCGCTACGACTACGCCAAAAAGTATGCGGCCAAACATCTGCTGGCGCTGGGCGCACAGGGTGCGATCGCGGGGCAGGGAATGATTCCGTCTTATCCCTCGCTGACCTTTCCCAACCACTACACGCTGGTCACCGGGCTTTATCCGGAGCACCACGGCATCGTGGCCAACAATTTTTATGATCCCATCCGCAAGCAACGCTACTCGAACAGCGATCCGGTCACCAGCAGCGACGGCAGTTGGTACGGGGGCACCCCGCTCTGGGTGCTGGCGGAGAAACAGGGCATGCGGAGCGCGTGCTTCTTCTGGCCCGGCTCAGAGGCGGAGATCGATGGCGGCCGGCCAAGCTACTACCTCAAATTTGACGACCACTTTCCCGATGCCAAACGGATTGAACAAGTCCTTGCCTGGCTGCGCATGCCGCCCGAGCAGCGGCCGCACTTCATCACGCTTTACTACTCCAATGTCGATCATGCCGGGCACCAATACGGCCCCGACAGCCCGCAGACCGCTGCGGCCGTTGAGCACGTTGATCAGTTGGTCGGCGATCTATGGGCGCAGCTTCGCCAGCTGCAACTGCCCGTCGACCTGTTTGTCGTCTCCGACCACGGCATGGAGAGGGAGCAGGGACCCTGGATCGATCTGGACAAGTACGCCGACCTGAGCAACTTCACGACCGTCGGATGGCTGCTCTATCCCAACTCGGAAGCCGCGGCGGAGAAGGCCTACCAGGAGTTGAAGATCAAGACGGATGCCTTCACTGTTTATCGGCGGAAGCGTGTTCCGGCAGCTTTCGAGTACGACTACAATCCTCGCGAGGGCGATCCTGTCATTGTGGCCAACGGGCCCTATGCCATTCGCGCCCATGGTCCAGCGAGCGGAGCGCCGGATAAGCCTCCGGAAGCGGGTGTCCACGGTTATGATCCACGGGCGATGAAATCCATGCGCGCCCTGTTCATCGCCGTCGGCCCGGAAATTCGTCCTGGCTCGACGCTAGAGCCCTTTGAGAACGTGAATCTCTATCCGCTGCTGGCGACCATCTTGGGCCTCGACGCCCCAAAGGTAGACGGCAACCTGCACGTGCTATCGAAGATCCTGAAAAACCCACCCGTAGAAGATGAGCCGTAGTTCCCAAGGTGTGTACTGGACGGGTGCCCCACATCTCGCGAAAAACGAGCGAGATATGGGCCCCCGTCTCTTCGTGAGGGAAGGAGACCAGGGTTTGGATAGACAGGCAGCTTATTGGCCATTCGACAAGTCTCGAATCCCGAAAGCTGCTTTCTCATCTACCAGTAAATGAAGCCTGCCGACTCATTGCTGTCAGATACTCTGTTCCTGGACAATCCCATCTGGCATGCCCTATCCACGGTGCAGCGCGGGTTGGCCCAAGGCAACAGTCTCGCCAAGCGTTTCCCCGCGGATGTCGCTCCATTTGGCGGCTTGATCGATCAATCCCCAGCTGCTTACCAGGCGCTGGAAGAAATAATCCCCGGAGCGGTCACGGCTCTGGCTCTCGATGCAGAGCCCAACCTCCCCCGCAATTGGGAGATGGTACACAGCGGAGAGATGTACCAAATGATTTGTGAGGCGCCTGCTCACCTGGACGAGCGCAAATTCTTCAGTGAACTGACAAAGGCTGACGTCCCCGAGATGCTGGCGTTAACAAAGCTGACAGAGCCGGGTCCCTTTCTCCCCAGAACGATAGAACTCGGCACCTATCTCGGCGTTTACGATGCCGGGTCTTTGGTGGCGATGGCGGGAGAGCGGCTGCACCTCACCGGGTTCACTGAAATCAGCGCGGTCTGTACCCATCCTCATTACCGAGGACGAGGTTACGGAAACACGCTCATGTCCGCCTTGATCGGCCGCATCACGAGCCGAGGGGAGATTCCGTTTCTGCATGTTAGAACGCAAAATGCTGCCGTTCGCTTATACGAAAAACTGGGATTCAAGGTGCGGGCTCAACTGCATCTGGCCGTAATCAAACATCGCGCGGTTTCCAGCTAGCGGCGATTTTGCTTACCCCGGAAAACATTTCCCGCTCCTCTTGACAATCTAGAGTAAAGAAGGTTTCATCTAGATTGTCAAGAGGTGACAACGAATCATGCCCACGCCATCAGACCAAACCCAGAGCGATCTGGGCTCCCGCGAACTGGTACAGGGAACCCTGGAGATGCTCATCCTGAAAACGCTGGCTCTTGAGCCCATGCATGGCTACGGCGTCGCTCTGCGCATCGAGCAGGTGAGCCAGGGGGTCTTTTGCGTGAACCCGGGTTCGCTGCTTCCCGCCCTCAGCCGCATGGAGAGAGCAGGGAGCGTGAAGTCCGAGTGGCGTGCCACCGAGAATAACCGCCGCGCCAAGTACTACCAGCTCACAGCGAAAGGCCGCAAAGCCTTGAGCAAGGAAACGGAACAGTGGCGGCGGCAAAGCATCGCCATCGCGCGCATCCTCGAGGCCTAAATCCGGAAACGGCAGAGTGCAAAGGAGAACAGAAATGCGCTGGGTAACCAATGTCATCGATGGTCTTAAAGCCTTGCTGCACACGGAGCGAGTGGAAGCGGAGCTGGACGAGGAGTTGGAAAGCTATGTGGAAGCGTCCGTCGCCAACAAGCGACGCAGTGGCATGACGGAAGAAGCCGCCCGCCGCGCCGCTCTTGCAGAAGTCGGCAGCCGCAATGCAGTCAAGCATCAGGTCTGGTCATCGCGATGGGAGTCCACGTTCCAGGGTTTGCTGCAGGATATTCGGATTAGCCTGCGCTCCCTCGCCAAGAGTCCCGGCTTTACGGGCGTGGCCATCCTCTCCATCGCTCTCGGGATTGGCGGCAACACCGCCATCTTTACCTTGATTCACCAGGTACTCCTGCGCAACCTCCCCGTGCGTGACCCGCAGCAGTTGGTCACCTTCGACAAGTCCAACGGTGGAGCGGTCGTCGGCGGCGTGGACCTTGGCTATTACGGCATGTTTCCCTGGTACTTTGCCCACCAACTTGAGGCCGATCCGGGACCGTTCCAGGGCATCGCGTCCTACGGTAGCTTCTCTTCGAAGGTCAGCTTGCGACCGCCCGCCTCCGAGAGCACTCCGGATGCCAACACGCCCGCGATTCTTGTCTCCGCGAATTTGGTCTCCGGCAACTACTTCAGTCTTCTCGGTGCCCGACCCCTTCTCGGCCGCACCATCGCTCCCACCGACAACGCGACTCCCGAAAGTGGGGCAGTCGCAGTCCTTAGTTATCACTTCTGGCGCCAATCGCTTTCCGCCGATCCCGAGATCCTGGGGAAAACCCTCAGCATCAATGGCACGCCATTCGCCGTCATTGGCGTCATGCCTGAACAATTCCACGGCATCAAGCTGGAACTGGAGCCGACCGGCCTGTGGGTACCGATCACCATGCAGCCCGTGATTCTCCAGCAGCCCTCCTTCCTCACCCAGTCCGGGCCCTACTTCCTGCATCTTTTCGGCCGCCTCAGTCCCCAGGCAACAGCCAGCAGAACCGCCTTGGCGCAGAGTCAGCAGTGGCTCGACCAGCAGGTCCGCGCCGGTATTCGCGCCAATGAGGGAGCCACCATATCCCCCGCTCGCCAGCAGGAGATCAACCGCTTCACCGTCCCTCTCATCTCCGCCGCGCGCGGTGTCTCACGTCTGCGCAACGATTATGGGGATTCGTTGCAGATCCTTATGGCCGTCGTCGGTTTGGTGCTGCTGATCGCTTGTGCCAACCTGGCCAACTTCCTGCTGGCCCGCGCCGCCACGCGCCGGCACGAGACCGCAACCCGCCTCGCCCTCGGCTCCAGCCGCGGGCGGATTATCCGCCAGAGTTTGACCGAAACACTATTGCTGTCTCTGAGCGGCGGCGCTCTGGGTTTGGCAATCGCTTTTGCCGCCACCCGCGCATTGATAGCCTTCCTCCGGCAAAGCAACAGCTACATCGCCCTTAGCCCCGCTCCGGATGTCACGGTTCTACTCTTCACTCTGGGTATTTCCCTGCTCACTGGACTTCTCTTCGGCTTGGCGCCGGCGTTTGCTTCCGCCCGCACCGGAGCCTCGAGCACTCTCAGTTCCAGTGCCCGCACCGCCCAAGCCAGCGGGGGCAGGGCCTCCAGCCTCTGGCCCAAAATCCTGGTCTCCGCGCAGATCACCCTCTCGCTGCTTCTGCTGGTCGGCGCTGGTCTTTTTCTTTCGTTCGCTGCGCAACCTGCAGAACCAGGACTACGGTTTTGAGCGCAATCATCTGCTGCTGGCTGGATTTAACGCCCAACTTGCCGGTTACCGGCCAAGCCAGACGCCCGCTCTTCATCAGCAGCTCATCGAGCGCCTCTCCGCGCTTCCCGGTGTGCGCTCCGTGGCTCTTTCTATTGCCCGGCCGATTCAGGAGGGCAACTGGGCTTCGAACCTGGAAATTCCGGGCTACATCCCAGCCCCCAAAGAAAGCATGACTACCATACTCAATCGCGTCTCCGGCCGATATTTCGAGACCGTTGGTATTCCCATCCTCGCCGGCCGTTCCATCACCCCCGCGGATACCGCCACTACTGCTAAGGTTGCCGTCGTCAG
This sequence comes from uncultured Acidobacteriaceae bacterium, assembly GCA_963815175.1. Classification (GTDB taxonomy): domain Bacteria; phylum Acidobacteriota; class Terriglobia; order Terriglobales; family Acidobacteriaceae; genus PALSA-350. The sequence goes on along the minus strand of CAWFGM010000065.1, from coordinate 31,403 downwards.
CCAAAGCCTCGCTCACCACTTTTTTCCTAAAGGCGATGCGCTGGGACGCTTCCTCTCACTCGGCATCGACAGCGTAAAAGGCCCGTGGCAAATCGTCGGCATCGCCAAAGACACTAAATCCGGCGACCCCCGCGACAAGATCCCGTGTGGATGACTTTCCTCCCACTGGCCCAGATTGAGCCCTTCCTGCCCGTCGAGAAATCGTCGCCAGGCAGCGGAGCTCCAGCGCCACCTGTAGAGAACCAGGACCGCTTCGCCAACACCATCCTGCTGCGCACCGCGAACGATCCAGCTACTACCATTGCCAGCCTGCGCGCGACGGTCGCGGCGATCGATCCCAACCTGCCCCTTCTTGATGTCACCACGATCCAGGAACAGGTTTCCGGCCTGCTGACTCACGACGAGCTCATCTCCACCCTTACCGGCATTTTTTCTCTGCTCGCGCTGCTACTGGCCGCCATTGGCCTGTACGGCGTCGTGAGCTACAACGTCGTGCGCCGCACCAACGAAATTGGGATTCGGTTTGCTCTGGGCGCACCCCAGCCGAGCGTGCTTTGGATGATTCTTCGCGAGTCGCTGCTGCTGCTCACCATTGGCGTCGCGATCGGACTGCCACTCACGCTCGCCGCAACCAGATTCATCAAGCAGCAGCTGTTCGGCCTCAGCTCCCTGGACACGGCCACGCTCGCAACCTCGATTGCCATCGTCAGCACTATGACCTTGTTCGCTTCCTGGTTGCCTGCGCAGCGAGCCACACGGGTCGATCCGATGGAGGCCTTGCGATGCGACTAGCGCCGAGCACGTGGACACGCGAAATCAGGTTGGTACTGTGGTAGTGCTTCCGACGGAGCTGTTGGGAGTTGTTAGAGGGAAGGGCGCACCGCAGGTCCCTCCACGGCACGCCGGGACAGGTCGGCTACGCTCCCACGGCACGCTCCACGGCAGGCCGGGACAGGCGGGGCAGGCGGGGATGACAAAGTTGAGGACGGCGGCCGGGCTTGGCATGGGTGGAGATGGATGGACAGAGGCGAAAGAAAAGCTAGTCATTCATCTGCCCACCGCGGGTGGAGTTTGCCGAGCGCCGGAGCGTGTTCACGTCATCGGCATCGCACTTTTCCGCCGCTTGCTCAACGACCCGCGCTTTTGCTCACGCCGCCTTTATCCGCCGAAACGCCGGTCGATCCACCTGACGATGACCTGGGTAACGTCCGCGTGCTGCGCTCGTTGAGGGCGCGTTGCTCCGCCGCGGCCAGTTACAATCGTTAATGAAGATGCCCCCGACCGACGCAAAGAATAATCCCGGCGCCCGCTCCGAGACGGCCGCCATCTCCCCCCGGCCGCGACGGCGCACGAGGTGCGCTACGACCCGGCGGAAATCGAAGTGCGCTGGCAGCAGCTCTGGGATGAGCAACCGGATCTTTATCGCGCCGAGCCGGAGAGCAGCAAGCGGCCCAAGTATTACGTGCTTGAGATGCTGCCCTATCCCTCTGGCCAGCTGCACATGGGCCACGTGCGCAACTATGCTATTGGCGACGCCCTGGCTCGTTACATGTGGATGCAGGGCTATAACGTGCTCCACCCCATGGGCTGGGATGCCTTTGGCCTGCCTGCGGAAAATGCAGCCCTCAAAAACGACACGCCGCCGCGCGAGTGGACGCTCAAAAACATTGCTCACATGCGGCGCCAGATGCGCCGTCTCGGACTGAGCTATGACTGGCAGACCGAGATCACCACCTGCCTGCCCGACTACTACCGCTGGACGCAGTGGTTCTTCCTGCGCATGCTGGAGAAGGGACTGGCTTTTCGCAAGCAGAGCAAGGTGAACTGGTGCCCGTTGTGCGCCACCGTGCTGGCCAACGAGCAGGTCATCGACGGTTGCTGCTGGCGGCATGAAGATACGGTGGTGGAACAGCGCGACCTGGAGCAATGGTTTCTGCGCACCACCAGCTATGCCCAGGAACTGCTTGACGGGTTGGACCACTTGCCGGGCTGGCCGGAAAAAGTGCGCACCATGCAGCGCAACTGGATCGGGCGCAGCGAAGGGGCCACCATCGAGTTCGTTCTCGATCCGGCCGCGGCCGAGCGGGAAAACCGCAACAACGGCAAAGCGACCCTTGCGGCCGCGGAGGATTTTGTTGCCGGCGCTGCGCCGGACCAGAACGCCACCAAGATTCCGGTGTACACCACCCGCCTGGACACCATCTTCGGCGCCACGAGCTTGCAGCTTGCTCCGCAGCATGCCCTGGTCAATCAATTTGCCCAAGCCGACGAACGCCTCGGCTCCGAAATAGCGACCCTGGTCGAGGAGCAGAAGAAGGCGCGTGAGGCAGGCGATCCCGGGGCCGTTGACAAGCATGGCGTCTTTACCGGCCGCTATGCCATCAACCCCTTCAACGGCGAGCGGCTGCCTATCTGGGTGGCCAACTACATTCTGCTCGAGTACGGAGCGGGTGCGGTCATGTCCGTGCCCGCGCATGACGACCGTGATTACGAGTTTGCGCGCAAGTATGGGCTCGAAGTGCGCATCGTCGTTTTGCCTCGCCGGACAGGTGAACCACCCGCGGCCGGCCAGCCCGACGAGCCGGTATTGCCTTACGTGGAAGAAGACAGCCTGCTGATGAACTCCGGTGACTACAACGGGCTGGGGTGTCAGGAGGCGCAGGCAAAGATGGCGGCGTTTGCCCAGGAACATGGTTTTGGCCAGCCCACCATCACCTTCCGGCTCAAGGATTGGGGCGTCAGCCGCCAGCGCTACTGGGGCGCGCCCATCCCCGTGCTCTATTGCCCCAAAGACGGCATCGTGCCCGTGCCCGATGACCAGCTACCGGTGCTGCTTCCGGAGCAGATCGAGATCACCCAGCAGGATGGTTCTCCATTGAGCCGGGTTCCCAGCTTCGTCAATGCGACCTGTCCCAAGTGCGGCGGCCCCGCCCGGCGCGAGACCGACACCATGGACACCTTCGTCGACTCGTCCTGGTACTTCTACCGTTATCCTGACGCGCACAACGCGACCGCTCCCTTCAGCCGGCAGAAGATCGATTATTGGTTTCCCATCGATCAGTACATTGGCGGCGTAGAACATGCGATTCTGCACTTGATCTACTCCCGCTTCTGGACCAAGGTGATGCGCGATCTGGGATTGATCGGCAATGACGAGCCAGCCGACTCGCCTCTTCACCCAGGGGATGGTGATCCGCAATGGCGCCAAGATGTCCAAGTCCAAAGGCAACGTGGTCTCGCCCGACGAGATGATCGCCCGCTACGGCGCCGACGCGACCCGCATGTACGCGCTTTTCGCCGCGCCGCCGGATCGCGACCTGGAATGGCAGGAGGATGGGGTAGCGGGCATCAGCCGCTTTCTCGGCCGGGTCTACCGGCTGGGCATGCGCTACCGGGAAGCAGTGCGCGGCGGCCAGAATCGCGCGGCGGCCGCGCCCTCTTCTGCTTTAGCTCAGTCACTGTTGCGTAAGCTGCACCAGACCATACGCAAAATCAGCCAGGACTTTGCCGGGCGGTGGCACTTCAACACCTGCATCGCGGCGGTCATGGAGCTGGTCAACGAAATCACCGCGGCCGAGCCGGGCCTGGCAGAGATGCCGGCGGAGGCTTCCGCGGAATTGATGGCCACTCTTTTGCCTACACTGCTCTTGTTGTTGGCGCCCTTTGCCCCCTACCTTGCGGCCGAGCTTTGGACTGAAACCGGAGGGACGGGTTTGCCCCTTCGTCAGCCGTGGCCGAGCTTCGATCCTGATCTGGCCCGAGAAGAGGAGCTGGAAGTACCGGTGCAGGTGAATGGCAAGTTGCGCGCTGTGGTCAAGCTTTTGCCCAACGCATCAAACGAGGACATGCAGCAGGCCGCGCTGGCGGAACCCAAAGTGCAGGCGGCCATCACGGGTAAGCAGGTGGTCAAGGTGGTGGTGGTGCCGGGCAAGCTGATCAACATTGTGGTGAAGTAGGGTCCATGAGATTCAAGGTGAGAACGAGTGTCCGTTCGCAAACAACGGTGAAGTAAGCTGACCATCCGTGGAACACAGTCCCTGGTGCACATCTGCGCCGACTGTTGGAAGCGTCCCAACCTGCTGGGATGGGAGCTACTCTGGCGCTGGGGATTTGGTATTCCTGCGGCCGCGCTACTCTATTGGCAGGGCAGGATTATCGCGGCCAAGGTCTCCCTCAGCGCGGAAAGTTTCTCCAGCTTTTCCCTCAGCGACCCGATGGGAACCGGGCAGCAGTTGACGGCAGCGGCGGCCGCCCTTGCCCCACTACTGCTGCGGGCCGCTCTTTGGCTAGCGCCATTGTTAATGGTCATCTGGGCTGTCGTATCCGGGCTCGGCCGGAGTGCGGTGTTGCGCCGTCTCGACCCCGCACTGCGACCCGCTCCCTGGACTCTGACTCTGCTGCAGCTGTTGCGCATCTCGGCCCTGGTCGCTGTTGGCGTGGGATGGTACCGCGCCATCGGCTGGGCCGCGGAAGAAACGTTAAGCAGCACTGCTCCCAACCCGGTGGCCTGGAGTGCGTGGGTCATCTGCCTTACATTGGGCATTTTCGTTCTCTGGGCGCTACTGAGCTGGATCTTCTCCATCGCTCCCTTGCTCGCCATGCTAGAAGGCACGGGCGTTGTAGGTAGTTTGTCTCGGAGTTTTCGCCTGGGCCCCCTCACCTCCAAGCTGGTCGAAATGAACCTGGTACTGGGCATTGTCCGGCTGGCGCTGATCGTGCTGGCCATGGTGTTCTCGGCGATCCCGCTACCGTTCGAGGCAGATGTGACCGGCACTGCGCTCTACGCATGGTGGGCGCTGGTGGCGCTACTGTATTTGGTCGCATGCGATTTTTTCCAGGTGGCAAGGCTCGCGGCCTTGGTTGAATTCTGGCGGCTGTATCATCCCGGCAGCGCGGCCAGGTCATAACTATCAGCAAACGCCCGCGAGCTGTTTACTCAGCAGGATTCCCGTACACCACTCCCCCGGATTTCCTGTCGAGTTTGGTGGCGTTGGCGAACTTTACGCGGCTTTCCTTAATAGAAAGCCGCACACGCGGTCGTGTCCAGTGCTGCGTATAGGAAAACGGGTCTTGCTTACACACGGAAAGGCTGAAAAACTAGAACGTGGATACCTCCTCAATTGTCATCCTGGATTTTGGCAGCCAATATACACAACTCATAGCGCGCCGCATTCGAGAGCAGAATGTCTTCTCAGTCGTCCTGCCCTGCAGCGCTTCGGTCGCCGAAATCCGATCCCATCATCCCATCGGGCTCATTCTCTCCGGAGGTCCCTGTTCGGTCTACGACGCGGATGCGCCGCCCGCCGACCCGGAGATGCTCACCCTTGGACTGCCGATTCTCGGCATCTGTTATGGTCTGCAATTCCTGACCCATCACTTAGGGGGCAAGGTGCGCCCCGCCGATAAGCGCGAGTACGGGCCGGCCCACGTGTCTATTGTGCCTAACCAGGAAGTTCCGTTGTTCGCGGGTTTACCGGAGTCGCTCGACGTCTGGATGTCGCATGGGGATGAGGCCCTGGAGCTACCTCCCGGTTTTTCCCTCATCGCACGCACCGCGAATGCTGTGGCCGGTATCGCCGATCCCGCGCGCAACATCTGGGCGGTGCAATTTCACCCTGAGGTCGGGCACACACCCAGGGGAACCGAGTTGCTGCGCAACTTCCTCTTCCGCATTTGCCATGCCGAGCCCAACTGGACGGCGGCCCAGTTTATTCAGTCGACCGTCGCGGCGATTCGTGAGCAAGTGGGAGACGGCCACGCCATCTGCGCCCTCTCCGGAGGCGTGGATTCTTCCGTCGCCGCGGTTTTGGTAGAACGCGCCATTGGCGACCGGCTTACCTGCGTTTTCGTGAACAACGGCGTGCTGCGCAAGAATGAATTTCTCCAGGTACAGCGCAACATGCGTGACAAGCTGGGTCTGCGCCTGGTGGCCGTGGACGCGAGCAGCCGTTTTCTTTCCCGCCTTGCCGGCGTCGTCGACCCGGAACAGAAACGCAAGATCATCGGCAACGAATTCATCTCCGTCTTCGATGATGAAGCGGTGCGCATACTGGAGCAACAGCAGCCGGGCGCCGCCGTTGCGTGGCTGGTGCAGGGCACCCTCTACCCCGACGTGATCGAATCCTCTTCCGTCAAAGGTCCGTCCCAAACCATCAAGAGCCATCACAACGTGGGCGGCCTTCCGGCCAATATGAAGCTGAAGCTCATCGAACCGTTGCGCGACTTGTTCAAGGATGAAGTCCGGCGCATCGGCCGCGACTTGGATATGCCGGCAGAGATCCTGGAGCGTCAGCCCTTTCCTGGCCCCGGGCTGGCGGTGCGCATCCTGGGCGAGGTGACGCCCGAGCGGGTGGCGCTGCTGCAGGAAGCGGATGACATCGTGGTGACCGAAATCAAGGCCGCCGGGCTCTACCAGCAGATCTGGCAATCCTTCGCCGTGCTGCTTCCGGTAAAGAGCGTCGGCGTAATGGGCGATCAGCGCACTTATGCCTACACTTGCGCCATCCGCGCCGTGCACTCAGAAGACGGCATGACCGCCGACTGGGTGCCACTGCCCTACGATCTTCTGAAGAAAATCTCCAGCCGCATCGTCAACGAGATCCGCGGCATCAACCGTGTGGTTTACGACATCACGTCCAAGCCGCCGGGAACAATTGAGTGGGAATAGGCGAAAGAACCCAGATCGCGCACGCGAGACCTGGGTTCTTTTCTCGTTGACTAAGACTCCCTACGCCAGCGCTAACACATCCGCAGCTGTCACCCCAACCTTGGGGAACCAGGAGTGAGCCGACTCCAGGCTCTTATTAACGTTCTGAATATTCTTCACGCCCTGGTCGTTGAGCCAGTCGGCAAACGCCTTGGCGCCGCCCTTGGCATAGATGGCAATGCCGTCTTTCCATGTGGCGCGGCCGCAGAGAACGCCGTTAAACGTGGTGCCGCTCTCCGCGGCTAACTCCAGGGTCTCGGTGAAGACTGCATTGCTCACCCCGGCGGAGAGATAGATGAAAGGCTTGTGAGTGGTCGTCGCCGCGTCTTTGAAATGTTGCAACGCTTCGCTACGGGTGTAGGCAGCTTCGCCCTTGAAGGCCCTGGTGCCCTGCACGAACTCCATCTGCACGGGAACCTCTACCTTCAGCACATCGATCAGATATTTTGCTTTGCCGAATTCGGACATCGAGCCGGAAACAATCTCCGGCTTTTTCAAGGCGTACTCTAACGACTTCTCGCTGTTGCCGTGCACGTCATAGCCGACAAACTCCAGGAAGAAGGCAATGTCGTGGGCCCGGCATTCGTCGCCGATGCGCTCGATGAAGGCGTGCTTTCGGTCGTTGATATCGCTCTTCTCAAAGGGAGTGTAGTAGAGCAGTACCTTGATGCAGTCCGCACCCGCCTCCTTCAACCTGCGCACCGACCAGTGGTCGAGCAGATCCGGCAGCCGGCCCGGCGTATCGGCATCATAGCCGGTCTTTTCATAGGCCAGCAGTAAGCCCTTGCCGTGACGCAGTTTGGACGCCGGCAAGCCAAACTCGGGATCGAGCAGGATCGCCGATGCGTATTTGGTCAGAACATCCGTGACCAGTTCCTTGAACTCGATCAGGGCCGAGTCCGGCAAGTCGGAAACGCCCTTTTCTTTGGCCAGCGATTTCTTCAGCGATCCGCGCTGATCCATAGCGGCCGCGGCGATCACCCCGCGCGCATCCGAGACGGCTTTGAGTCCCGCCAGTTTTCCAGCTGTCAACTTCGTGGTTGTCATTGCTCATTCCCTCTCAATTTTTGCCGTTGTTCCCGCGGCTCATTCTAATGCATTGCGGGTTGTTAACGTTTGACCGCCTACGCTTGCGCCAGCGCCGCCCGCTGCGCTTCCACCAGTTCGATGATTCCACGCTCGGCATGATCCATCATCTCCAACAATTTTTCCCGCGGAAATGCGTTGCGCTCCGCGGTCGCCTGCACTTCCACCAATCCACCGCCCTCGGTCATGACGACGTTCATGTCGACGTCCGCCTGCGAGTCCTCTTCATACGCCAGGTCTAGCAGCGTTACTCCCTCGACGATGCCTACACTGGTCGCGGCGACCATCTGGGTGAGCGGCAACTTCTTCAGTGTTCCCGCCTCTACCAAGCGGCGGAAGGCAATGGCCATGGCCACGCAGGCGCCGGTGATGGCGGCGGTGCGGGTGCCGCCATCGGCCTGCAGCACATCGCAATCCAGGATCACCGTGCGTTCGCCGAGGGCATGCATGTCGACCACGGACCGCAGGGAACGGCCGATAAGGCGCTGGATCTCATGCGTGCGCCCGCCAACCTTACCGCGCTCCGATTCGCGCGGCGTACGGGTGAGCGTGGCCCGCGGAAGCATGCCGTACTCCGCGGTCACCCATCCCCGTCCGCTGTTCTTCAACCAGCCGGGCACGCCGGTTTCAATGGTGGCATTACATAGCACCCGCGTGTGGCCCACTTCGATCAACAGCGAACCCTCAGCCATCGAGGTGTAATGCGGCGTAAGTCTTACCGGCCGCATTGCGCCCGCGGCCCGGTCATGGGGACGGAAGAACGGGGAGCGGGAAATGGTCGCAGCAGATTTTTGCGTTGGGTTCATACCCTGATTGTATGAGAGCGGGGACGGCCGCGGCCCTGCGGATTTGCCGCGATGGCCTACAGGGTGGGCAACTTCCCCTGAGGTACCTGCCGGCCTGGAGCGCACGGTGTGGCTCTGACTGGTGTTTCTTAGCGGGAAACGCGGCGTGCAAGCGTTCCCATTTCGGGATTGTTCCCGAATCAAAACTCATGGACCTAAGTTACAGATTTAGCGTGACTTATCGCTGCTCCGAGGGGGCTTGCAGTTCCATTTAGGAACTCGTTCTTGTCTCAGGGGTTGGATGGCGCGCCTTGGTTCTCCCCTGCCTATTCGCTACAAGTGATGCCTTTTCGACAACTTACGGCTCCCTCCCGCAACGCGACCTTATTGGCACGCGACGTGCTCATTAGGATGCATCAAGTAAGCGCATTTGAAACAGCGGCTTTGAGTCAGGAGGTAGTGCATGAGTTTTGTCTTCGCGTTGCGAAAACTTTCTTTGGCGAGCAATCGGTGGGGTGCGCAGAAGAATGAAAAGACCCTCTGCGCTCATAAGTCGTTCGCCGCGGCTTTTCCCGTTGAGGTGACGAAAGTTGTCCAAAATGTCGATACAGCAGGCAGGGAAGTTCTTCTATCCGGCCAGGAAGGAATCTGCGTACAATGGCGATAACAATTCCAGCAACAGCTTCTGTGGCAACTATGTCGCGTCCCGCGGAGCGCACCGGCAAGCTTCACCTCCTCGTGGTCGATGAGGACGCCGCGATTCGTTCGGCGTGCTGTGAAATAGCGGCCGATCTGGGCTTTGTACCGCAGACCGTTTCCACGATTGCAGCAGCCCGTACCCTCTTACGCGATCAGGGCGTGGACGTCCTGTTGCTCGATCTGCGAGCCCCACTGGGCGAAGGCCTGGGGCTACTCAACGAGATCAAGGCGCTCAATCCTGGCCTGGTGGTAGTGGTCATGACGGCATACGCTACTGTGCCTGCTGCCGTGGAGGCCATGCGCACCGGCGCCGCCGATTACCTGACCAAGCCATTCGCCATGGATGAACTGGCGGTGGTGCTGGAACGGGCCCTCGAACGGACGATGGAACGGCGCACGGTGGAGGGCGCCAGCCGCCAGTTGCGCGAATCGCTGCGCTCCAACCTGGGCCTGGGCAATCTCATCGGCCGCAGCCCGGAGATGGACAAGCTTTATCGCATTCTGGCCAAGGTGGCGCAAAGTTCGCATCCGGTGCTGATCCTGGGCGAAAGCGGTGTGGGCAAGGAACTGGTGGCGCGTTCCATTCATAGCAACGGTCCCCACGCGGACCGGCCCTTCGTCCCTGTCGATTGCGGTTCCCTGGTGCCTACGCTCATGGAGAGTGAACTCTTCGGCTACGTGAAAGGCGCATTCACCGGCGCCAATCGCGCCAAGGAGGGTCTGCTCGCATCGGCCGAAGGAGGTACTGTCTTTCTCGACGAGATTGGCGAGCTGCCCCTCGATTTGCAGGCTAAGCTGCTGCGCGCCCTGCAGGAAAAAGAAGTTCGCCCGGTGGGCGCCACCCATCGCATTCACATCAACGTCCGTATCCTGGCGGCTACCAACCGCGATCTGCCGGCAATGGTGGAGCAAGGACGCTTCCGCAAGGATCTTTACTACCGGCTCAGCGTGGTCAACTTGCGCATCCCTCCACTGCGCGAGCGCAAGCAGGACATTCCGCTCCTGGCCGCGCATTTTCTGGAACGGATGGCACGTGAAACTGGAACCCCGCATACCCTCAGCGACGATGCGTTGCGGACCCTGGTGGAATACGAATGGCCCGGTAACGTGCGCGAGCTGGAGCATTCGATCGATCGTGCCTGCACCCTCTCCTCCGGCCCGGTACTGCACTTGGGCGATCTGCCCACCCAGTTGCAGAACTTTCATCTGCAGCATCGCCGTGCCCTGGTGGTGGCGGCGGATCTTCCCAGTGCAAACGCCGTGGTACGGGGACCGGTTCTGCCACTGGCCCAGCTAGAAAAGGAGGCCATTCTCGAAACCCTGCGCAAACTGAATGGCGACAAGCTCCTGGCTGCGCGCCTGCTGGGTATCGGCAAGACCACGCTCTATCGCAAGCTGAAGGAGTACGGCATCACCGCGCCCACCGAGGGAAACGACGCCGAAGACCACGCCAACTAAGCAACTGAGCCAACAAACCCACAACTCCGCTGCCCGGCCGCTGGCTGCGGTTCTCCAATCTCAACGGCCAGTCCATGCAACCATCCAACCCTGCAACCCTAACGAGATAGTTGTGCAAAAAGGAGGTAGTTGTGCAATCAGCTGCGCAGCACAGTGTCCTAATCATTAGCCCCATGGCCGACGCTTCACGGGTCGCCGACTCCCTGGCCGTCACTCTGGGGTGTTCCGTGAGCGTTGCCGCCACCCATCGCGCCGGGTTGATCGCGCTACGCCACCGTGACTACTCTGTGGTGGTGGTGGACGACTGCCTGGCGGAAGCCAATCCCGCGGCGGTCGAGCTGTTGTGGCAGAGCTTTGGAATGGCTGTGCCGGTGCAGATCAACTTCGCATTCTCCGGGGGGGCGAGACTGGCGCGGGAGGTGCAAGCGGCGATCGGGCGGCGGGAGCAGCAGCAGGTCATGGCTTTGCGCGCTGCCGCGTCGCTGCTGGAAAGCGACTTGAAATCAACCCTGACCGGGCTCCTGCTGCAGTCCCAGCTCGCGCTCGCCGAACCCGAACTGCCCCCGAGCCTGGCCGGCAAATTAGAGCTGGTGGCCGAACTCGCCGGTAGCCTGCGCCGGCGGCTCGAGCAGGCCCAAGCCTGAGTCCTGGGGTGGCTTGGGACTCCCCTTGGAGTTCAGACTCAGCCGTGCGTACTTCGGAGCTAGCTGCGGGCGATAGCGGAGGGGGGCACTGCGACGAACATTTCGAGTTGGTGTAAGCTGGAGTCGTTCTCAACGCTCCATCTACTCATCGCCGAATCGGGGAGGATCCACAAGCCAGGCTTGCGGATCTCGAGGGGTCCATCCAAACGATCCCACGATTGAGCGGAAGAGCGACCCAGGGTCTTCGACAAACCGATAGAACGGCTGCAAGAAACCGTATCGGAGGAGAACCGCCGGCTGCCGAGCCCGGACTCATGCATCTTTACTTTTCAGCTGGCGGATTCTTAGCGCATCTTTGCCCTGGTCGAGGGAGTAGTAGCAAAATGCTCTAGCATGGCAGTGCAGAAAATTTTTTGTTCAGGGAGAGAATCATGAAGAAGCACGCGTTCTTGGGCCCAGGGTACTCCACCGGCTGCCGAGCGCAGAGGCAGACGGCGTACTCTCTTGCGGGCATGCTTTCGATTGGATTGACTGGGTTGCTGCTGCTCGGTGGATGCAATAAGACGCCGGCCCCCGCTGCCCCAGCCGCGGAGCCCACGACCACGGCACAAACGGCCCCTCCTCCAGCCGCTTCCCCGGAAGCTGCTCCGGCTCCGGCGCCGGCCGCAACGGCTCCCGCTCCCGCGCCAAGCGCGGTCCCGCCTCCGGCTCCGGAAGCCCCGCCTCCCCCTCCGCCTCCACAGAAATATGTCGTGGCCGGCGGAACCCCGCTGGTTGTCCGCATACAGCAGACGATCAGTGCTAAGAAGAGCAATGTGGGCGACACTTTCAGCGGGACACTGGCGCAGTCGGTGGTGGTCCACGGGGTTAAAGTTATTCGCGCAGGTGCTCCGGTGACCGGGACCGTGGTTGCCGCTAAGGGGCAGGGGAGGTTCAAGGGATCCGGAGACTTAGCCATAGCGGTTACCCGCGTGGGGACATACTCGGTTACAACGAGTTCCTATGAAGCGACTTCCAAAGGCAAGGGCAAGCGTACCGCCGGCTTCGTCGGTGGCGGCGCCGGCGGAGGCGCGTTGATCGGTGGCCTCGCCGGTGGGGGCAAGGGCGCGTTGATCGGCGGCCTGCTCGGAGCCGGCGCGGGCACCGCGGGCGCCGCGTTTACCGGCAACAAAGACATTACTGTGCCGGCGGAAAGCGTCGTCACTTTCAACCTAACCCAACCCATCACCGTGGTGATGGAAAGTAAGTAGGGTCACTGCGAGGGCGAAGCGGAGGAAAATCCCTTCGCTCGCTTTTCGTGCTGTTGCGGAAGTGGGATTGCTAAGCCGCTCGAAGTTGCAGATACTCAAAAGCATTATCCGAGTTGTGTCGATAGCGTCATGCCGCTCTGTTGGTCGTTCTTTAACGGAATGGACAACACGGAAACAAGTCGCTCGATTCCAACGACTCTGAGAAGGCTTTAGCTGGTACTGCCCGGAGGCAGAATGGATAGCGAACCCGTTAGCAGGGCGCGAAGCAAGCACACCAACGGTTGGATGACAGTGCTGGCACTGGGCCTTCTGGGTGCCGGTTTTCTTGCCTGCCTCTATGTCCTGATCGGCGTTCCCGCGCAAGCCCAAGCGGTTAGTGGTTCCACCACCGAGCCTACCCTCTCCGCGCCTGCCCCGGCCGTTCCGGTGTACCGGCGGCGGGAGCCGCCGGTCACCGTGGCCGCCGCGCCCAGCCCTGCGCCTCCGGCGCAAACCTCCGTCACCCCTTCGCACTCCGACATCGTTATCGATGAGCTCCAGGCCGAGCTGACTACCGTTCACGACCAGTTGCGCCAGTCCCAGGAGATCATGCGGGAAGCGGCCGCAGCGCAGCACCGAACCCGCATTGCGTCGGCGCTGTTCCTGGCTGTCTTTGTGATCATCGCCGCCCTGATTGTGATCCAGGTTTATCTGCAAGCGCGTGCCTGGGATAACGATCAATCCCAGGCCGTCGCCGAAGTCGAAGCGGTCGCGGCCCAACTGGAAGTACTACGGGACGCGCAAAGTGAAGCCAGGAGTGCTTTGCCCGGATTGCTCCAGGAAGTAGGCGAGCAGCCCTTGGGTTTTCAGGAAGAGGGTACAGCCTTCGCCCCGCGGGCACTGGCGGTTATTGATGACATCGATCATCTGGCTTACGTCGGACAGGGCCGCCTTGCCTTTCGCGACCTTCCCACGGAGACCGATGCTGCGGTTTACCTGAATGGCCTTTTGCTATCGGCGGTTGCCCACTTGACCCGCTCCGATCCATGGACGTCTTTTGCGCGACTGGACCAGTTTTTCCTGCAGTTGTCGCGCTTCCCGGACGCGGTGGATCGGCGCCGTATTGCCCAGGGCTATTCCTATCGTGCGTTGGCGGCCTATCAGGTCCTCGAGTCCCAAGACAGAGAGCCGTCCTGGCTGCGGAAGGCGGGGCGACCACAGCTCGAGTCGTTATCCAAGCAGGCTTTTGCGGATATCGCCCACGCCTCGTCCGTGGACCCGGAGTGGCGGCATGCGACCTTTGTCGAAGCCTTGCTTTGCAGCCGCTTTTACCTGGCTGACGAGGCCGCCGAAAACGGCTCACGGAGCGATCTCTTTGTCCGCGGCCTTCGCCGGGCAGTCGCTCTTTATAAGGGATTGATAGACGAGAAGGCGTATCGTGGGCCAGCGCGCCGCAACCTGGTGCGCACCCTCAAACGAATCGCGGAGCAGACCGGGGAGAAGAGTGATTTTTCCGATTTCGGCTATGCCCTGAACGCCTTTCCCACCGACGAGGAACTGGCCGATGAGGCGCTCGCTGCGCGCCAGCCAACTTCCCAGGACCGGTTTCTGTGGCAATGGCTGCTTGCGGACGAGGAGCTGTTCGCCAACGTCGAGCAGCTCAACCTGGCCGAGTACCGCGCCTTCTGGATCCGTATGCTCGACAACAAGGTCCATCTCCGAAACTGGAGAGCGGACCTGGCCGAGCTGCAGCAGGCTACGCCGGCAATGAAGGAGTGGAGTATCCAGCTGCTGCAGTCCGAGCCGCCGATCACCTTATCCAACGCCATATCCCGCCGTCAGGAGCGCTTCGATAGCCCCGCCTCCGGGACCTGAACAGGCTGAGGAAAAAGTCTGGACCGGGCAGAGAAGCAAGAAGTTAGGGGCTAGCCCATCGTATTCTCAATCGTTTACGGTCCGACTAAAGTCCTGCCCCGCAAGCATGAGTCTTCCCCAGCCCTGTGAAGCCCGGGCTTTTCCTTTGCCGAAGGCCAGCGAGCAGCATACAGCCCAAGGTAACCCCAAAGTTACTATCGAATTGGCTGACAACTGCTCGCTCTCCTTCGTATCATTAGAGACGTCCCTGGACGAATGACTGGACGATTCAATGTGGTTTAACTAAGGAGATAGGAATGACTACCAAAAGCGGAGAAGCGGCGAACGGGGCTCCCAAGAAGCGGAAACCGGTAGCGAAGAAGCAGACGCCACCCCCCGCACCCTCGCGTGAGGAGATCGCTCGCCTGGCAGAGAAGTATTGGGCTGAGCGCGGCTGGCCGGAAGGCTCGCCCGAGCAGGATTGGCTGCGCGCCGAAAAAGAACTGAAGACTGCATCGTAGAGGCTAGGGAAGGCCAATCTGCTCCTGTCGCGTACAGGTCTTCCCATATAGAGCCTCAAACTTCCGCACGAGCTGAAACAGTCTGAGGAAAAACTCTCTGCAATTTAGGATCCACGCCGCACTGCGCACGGCTGGTGATCGCGTAAGAAGGTAGTTTTGCGTTTCAACCCACACTGCTAAACAGTCCAGGAGTGGTTGCCCTCTCTAAAACTCTCTCAATCAAAGTCAGGGCTTTAGCCATGCCGCACGGGGCATGGGATACGAGCGGCCTTAGAGTCTGCGTGAGAACCACACGGTTCAAGCGCGCAGGATGGATGACCAGGACCGGCTTCAGGTTGCAAAGGCACGGTTTCCTCACCCACCGGCTTTTCCTGAAAAGCAAAGTAAAAAAACACCGTCGCAGGGGACACGCCGCCACGAAAGGATGCAGAAGGCCCTACGACTCCTCCCCATCCGGTCACACTTCCGTGACCTTGAGTCTTTCCCAGGTTGAGCGATACTTAACACCAGGGAAAAGCTGATTGTTTGCGCTTCCCACTGTGTTTCTTTGCATCTTTCTCTGCCGCGTCTTATGAAAAACGAAGTGCTCGATATTCTGATCTTGGGTCTGCTCGTGGTGCTGTTTGCCTCGATCTATCGCAAACGTGCGACCGCGCGATTACGCTGCTGGGTGGCCGGGTGGATCCTGGTGCTGCTGCATTTCGCAGCCTTGCTCATCCCGATCGTCTCCGACGGGAGACAGGTGCTGGTCGACAGTGTGAGCCTCAGCGCGCTGTTTCTTTCCGGGCTATGCTTTCTTTTCTCTGTCCCGGCCATTTCCGAGACCGCCGCGGGTAGAGCTCTGGCAGCACTTGGCTTTGGTCTTCCGGCGGTCTTCTATATCAATTACGTAGTCGTTGGTGGCGCACTCGAGTGGCCTCTATATGCCGCCGCGACGATGGCCACCGCCGCCGGCATCGTCTTGGCGTGGAAGCTGTGCCGCGGGCGCAGCCGGGTTTGGGCAGTCATTACGGTGGCCTTTTCGCTGGGCGAAATCTGGACTGTCGCCGGGCTCGCGCATCATCACCCGGATCAAGGCATTTCGGCCCTGCTTTTTGAGATTTTCCTTACCTTTGCGGCGCTCTATTGGTTCGACTTCCGGCGTACCTCGACGGGTGTTCTGACTTCTATCCTGGGCCTGGTCGCGTGGTCTTCTGTCTTTCCGATTGGGCTGCTTTGCGACTATCTGATCCCGGCCGCGCAGATTCCTGCAGAGCTGTGGAATGTGCCCAAGTATTTCGTGGCTTTTGGCATGATCCTCACCTTGCTGGAAGAGGAGTTCCTGGCAGCGGGCCGCGCCATAGAGCATTACCGTCTGCTCTTCGCCGCCCACCCGCATCCGATGTGGGTGCAGGAATCGGGGAGCCTTCGCATTCTCGAGGTCAACGACGCGGCGGTGTCCCATTACGGCTACACCCGCGAGGAATTTCAGAGCATGACCGTGCGCGACCTGCGGCCTACCGAAGACGCGGCGCTGCTCAGGGACAATTCCGGCACCAATCCCACCCAGCTTGCCGGCCCCTGGCGTCACCGGCGAAAAGACGGTTCCTACATCCAGGTGGATATGGCGTCCCATCGCATCGACTACATGGGGCGGAAGTGCAGTTTTGTACTGATCCAGGATGTCACCGACCGCCAGCAACTGCATGAGCAACTGCTTCACCAGGCACATCACGATACGCTCACCGGGCTGCCCAACCGGCTGCTGCTGGAGGATCGAATCCAACAGAGTCTGGCCCAAGCTGCCCGCTACGGACAGCAAGCCGCGTTCCTATGCCTGGATCTGGATCGCTTCAAGCAGATCAACGATTCCTATGGCCATGCCACCGGCGACTTATGCCTGCAACAGGTAGTGACGCGGATCTCAGCCCGGCTGCGCGCCGTGGACACCTTTGCCCGTACGGGTGGGGACGAGTTCGTGATCATTCTGGGCGAGTTGGCCAACAAAAGCAGCGCCCTGATGGTTGCCCGCAATGTGCTCGATAGCATCAACCAGCCGATCGAAGTCGACGATTACTCCTTCGACATCTCGGCATCGATAGGCATTGCCATTTACCCCGATGATGGAACCGACTCTTTGCAGCTCCGGCGCTCGGCAGATGCCGCGATGTACCGTGCCAAGCAGGCCGGTGGCAGCCAATATCTTCTCGTCTCTTCGCAGATCAGCTCCTCCGCCAGCGAGGTGAGCGAACTGGAACGATTCATGCGCAGCGCGCTCAAGGGTGAGGGACTGGAGCTCTATTACCAGCCGCAATACTCCATGGTGGGCAATCTATGCGGCCTGGAAGCGCTTTTGCGGATGAACCATCCCCAACTTGGCTCGATCGCAGCGGATAGGTTCCTGCCTGTTGCCGAGGAGCGTGGCCTGATCGTTCCCTTAGGCGAGTGGGTTCTGGACGAGGTTTGCCGCCAGAGCATCGAGTGGCAAAACAAGAGGCTCACCCCTCTACGCGTATCCTTCTGTGTATCTCCGCTGCAGTTTCTGCACTCGGATTTTTCCGCGCGGGTTCTGAGCAGTGTGACCAGGTTCGGCCTCGACCCGCGCCTGGTGGAACTGATCGTCACCGAGAGCACGGTCATGCGGAACCGCCCCGAGGTCGCATCGCAGATGCGCAGTCTGGCCGCGTTGGGCGTTCACTTTTCCGTGGCCGACTTCGGCACCAGTTACTCCTGCCTGAGCCATCTTCATCAGCTCCCCGTCAGCACGCTCAAGATCGACTGTTCCTTTGTCGAGCGCATCTCGGAACCCAACGGGACCTACACCATTGTGCAGGGCATCGTTGCCTTGGCCCACGGCCTTGGCTTGAAGGTCGTAGGCGAAGGGGTGGAGCGCGCCGATCAGTTGGAATGCTTGCGGACCCTGGGCTGCGATTTTGTGCAAGGTCAACTCCTGGCGCCCACCCTGCCGCCTGCGGGTATTGCCAAATACCTCGCCTCGGCTGCGCCCCCGGTCGCACGACACTCGCGTCGTTGATTCGTTCCTGACCCCGTCCCTCCAGTCTTCCAATCAACCTTTATAGCCACCGGGAAGCATCCAATCGCAAGCCGCCTGCGATGGCCGGTGGCCATGCCTCCGTGCCGACGAACTTTAGGCCCGTGCGGAAGAAGGGGAACCCGGAAGTATGCTCGCTGCGCCCGTCGCCGCCATAGGGAAAAAGCAAAGTATCCGCGGGCTGGAAGCAACGAACTTCTTTCTTGCCGACGTGCAAACCGGGCTGGGTCCATTTCTTGCTGCGTACCTCGCCGGCGCCGGCTGGAATCCCGGTCGCGTTGGCGTTGTGCTTACGGTCGGAGGCATCCTCACCGTGGTGCTGCAGACGCCGGCAGGGGCCATGGTTGACCGCGCCGCAGCCAAGCGCCTGATACTCATTTCTGCTGCTCTGCTGCTGGCTACAGGCGCGGTCCTCCTGTCGCTGACCACAGAACCGTGGGCGGTTTATAGCGCCCAGTTGCTGATTGGCGGGGCGGCCCCTTTTCTTGCCCCGACCCTGGCGGCGGTGACCATGGGACTGGTCGGCGTGGAGCGCTTCGATGGCCAATTCGGAAAGAATCAATCGTTCAATTCCGCCGGCAACGTTTTCTGCGCGCTTCTGATTGCGGGCATCAGCCGGCTCTTCGGGAATCGCGCCATCTTTGTCACTGCGGCGGTGTTGACGGTACCGACCATTCTCTCTGTGCTTTCGATTCGCCGTGACGATATTGATTATGAAATGGCGCGAGGCGGGCGCAGTCAAAGCCGGGGGCAAAAGATGGAGGTCGCGTCCGTGACCCAGGTGCTTTTCAGGGACCGGGTGCTGCTCACCTTTCTGCTGTGTGCCTTTTGCTTTCACTTTGCCAACGCAGCTATGCTGCCGCAGCTGGGCGAGATGCTATCGCAGGGCGAAAAGGCAAGCGCCGCGCCCTTCATGTCTGCTTGTATCGTGGTGACTCAGGTGGTTATCATGTGTTCCGCTGCCGCGATCGGCCGCTATGCAAATGTGCGTGGCAGAAAGCCGCTACTTCTGATTGGCTTCGCTGTGCTGCCCATCCGTGCGCTGCTGTACACGGTGATCCACCATACCGCGGGCCTTATCGCCGTACAACTGCTGGATGGAGTAGCCAATGCAATCTTCGTCGTGGTCGCCATCCTGGTGGTTGCCGACCGTACCCGCGGCACGGGCCGCTTCAATCTCATGCAGGGTGCGCTGGCCACGGCGGTGGGACTGGGCGCCGCGCTCAGCAACTCCTTCGGCGGTGAGCTGATCGAGCACTACAGTTTTCGCATCTCCTTTCTTGCCCTGGGTGCGGTAGCCGGCCTGGCGCTGGTTTTACTCTGGGCCGGCGTACCGGAGACGCTCCCCCAGGACGCGGAAACCGATGCCCGCGCTCTCGCCCCGCCACCAACCCAGGAGGCTGCCAGGTGATCGACACCCATTGGGGAGCAAGTGCCGGATGATGCCTGCCGGGCCGGCTCATTTCCTCCTGCCGTTGATCGTTGCCGTCAGCATTCTGCTGATGTTGATTCGTCCCAAAGGGATTGCCGAGGCGTACTGGGTCGGCGGCGGCGTGCTCCTGCTGGCTGCTCTCCGCCTGGTCCCTCTCGCGCTCGTGGCCCACGCGGTCGCGAAAGGTTCGGATGTCTATCTTTTTCTGATCGGCATGATGTTGTTATCCGAGCTGGCCAACGAACACGGGGTTTTTGACTGGCTTGCGGCGATTGCCGTACGCGGTGCCCGTGGTTCTTGCGCGCGGCTCTTCGCCTTGGTCTACGGCGTGGGAACGATGGTTACGATCTTCATGTCCAACGACGCCACGGCCGTGGTGTTGACGCCTGCGATCCTGGCTGCGGTGCGCAGGGCCAGGGTGGAGCAGCCGCTGCCTTATCTGTTCGCCTGTGCCCTGATCTCCAATGCCGCGTCCTTTGTCTTACCATTTCGAACCCGGCGAACCTGGTGGTTTTCCATACCGGCATGCCTTCACTTGGCCGGTGGTTGCTTTGGTTCGGTTCCTCGCTGTTCTCGATTGCTGCGACCTATGTGGTTGCACGATTCGTCTTTCGACAGCCGCTCCGGGCTGCGATCGAGAATGGAGTGGAGACGCATAGCCTCGAGAAGAATGGCAAGCTGGTGTTGTCGGGACTGGCCGTTATGGTGCTGGTTCTGTTGGTTGCGTCTTCGCCTGAAGAAGGATCTTGGCCTGCCGGCATGCCTCGCCGCCCTGGCGATCACAGCCGCTGTCTCCATCCACACCCGCAGCAATCCCATCAAGCTCGCGCGCGAGATCAGTTGGGGAACCCTGTTGCTGGTAGCCGGGCTGTTCGTCCTGGTGGATGCGGTGGAAAGCATCGGTGCGCTTAAAGTGACCCAAGCGTGGTTGGCCTGGGTGCAAACGCTCGCTCCGGCGGCAGGTGCGCTGGTCGCCGGCTTCGCTGTGGCTGTAGGCAACAACCTGGTCAACAACCTGCCCCTGGGGCTGATGGCCGGCAGCACCCTAAGGGCCGCGCACGCCCCGGATCTGATCGCCCACGCGGTCCTCATTGGTGTGGACCTGGGGCCGAACCTGTCGGTTACCGGTTCGCTGGCGACGATTCTCTGGCTGCTTGCCCTGCGCAAGGAAAAGCTCGATGTAAGCTTCGGGCGCTTTCTCGAGGTGGGAGCGGTCGCCATGCCGGTGGCGCTGCTGCTTTCGCTTGGGGGAGCTATTTTGATGCAGTGTTTGTTACCGATCTGAGGACCGGCCGGCGGCGTGATTCGCGAATGTCACAGTACCTAAAATGAATGCGGGTGTCATGCCTGCCTGGGCCCGCAGTCGCCTGTGGGAAGTCCGAACTACGGTGCGGTGATGACCGCGCATGCAATTCTGGCACCCGCATTGCCCGTGGGGTCGGTCATCATGTCGTCCGCCTTCTCGTGAATGACGAACGCTGTGCCCCCGTTGGCGAAGACCGAGTTTTTCGCGCCCTTCTTGAGAGAAATGCTGTTGGTCACGAAGGAGACGTGGTCCGTGCCGTCCGCCATCACCTGCAGGTTCAGGGGCATGTCGCCCGCGTGAGATCCCTTGGGATTCTTGGTTCCATGCTCTTTGTTGTCGGGATTGAAATGGCCGCCTGCGGTCTTGAAGTCCGGCCCATCGCATTTCGCGTTCTGATGGACGTGGAGGGCATGCTCGCCTTCGGGAAGATTCATCAGGTTGAGCTTGACCTTGACCCCATTGCCGGCCGGCGTGAGCGTCGCTGTTCCCGCGTCCTGGCCCTGGCTGGTCTTGAAATCCACTTCGAGCCCCTTCTTCCGCGCCGCTGAAGCCGAAAGCGCCAGCAAAGCCGGCAGCGCTATCGTACCTATGCACACTCTGAGCAATCTGGTCATTCTGATCCTCGCGTCTCTACACCGGGGTCTAGCATACCCGATCTTTTGTCGATCGTGGGGAGGTGCGGGGCGCTCTTCTCGTTGCCTGCCTACTGCCGCGGACAGGCCAGTCCTTGGCCACCGGCCGGCAATAAATCCGCAGCCCCGCGCGCGGGCAACGAAAAATCTTCCGAATAGTATGAAAAATGTTCTAAGTAGCTTGTTATCAAGGTAATGCATAGCAAGTGTTATGTACGCCCGGGGGCACCGAACCTAGAGTGATAACAACACCGAAGGCAGGCACCGGCATGATCCCTCGCATATTAATCATCGATGATGAAGCCGATATCCGCGAGGTAACGGCGCTCAGCCTGGAAACGATTGCCGGTTGGCAGGTCATACTGGCTCCCTCTGGAGCACAAGGTATACGGCGCGCTTCGTTGGAACAGCCGGATGCCATTCTGCTCGATGTGATGATGCCGGACATCGATGGTCCGACGACCTTTCAGATCCTCAAGCAGAACGGAAACACCGCTCACATTCCTGTGCTGTTGTTGACCGCGAAAGTGCAAGGGCAGGATCGGCGCAAGCTCGATGAATTGGGAGCGGCTGCGATCCTCTCCAAGCCTTTCGATCCCTTGACGCTGGCCGACCAGATCTCGCAAATCCTCGGCTGGGACCGTGAGGGCGCTTGCAGCCCCGGACCCTCCCCCATTCCCCTCGCCGGCGACTGATAAAACCGCAAGGATTTTCCCTTCTTAGCTCATATTTTGTCCTAGGGCAGCGGCTTTAGCCGGGCCGTACCCAACGCCACTTGTGATGGTTAGCCCCTTGGGTACCGCTTTTGCGGCCTGCGGACCGATGAGTGTATAGCTCCCACGCAGGGGCTAAAGCCCTCATCAGCCGCATTCTTAGCGGCCCGACTAAACAGCTTGCGGAAAAGTCCGATCGAGGGGAAAGCCGTCCCCTCAGCGGCTGAAGCCGGGCCTACTCTTAGTTACTTACGTACGGGCTGAAGCCCGTACCCTTCAAGGAATCAGAGTTTTTCCGCAAGCTGTAAAAGTCGTGCCCTGACACAAAGCATGAGTTTTTCTGCAACCCGTTTAGCGGTCGGCGCTCCGGGCCTTAGCGATCGAACTGGTCTGCTGGTCTTCTATTTCCCAACCAAGGCTTAAGGCCCATGCTATTCATGATCGTTTACGGCCCGACTCAAGCCGTGCCCTGACACAAAACATGCAGGGACTTACCACCGGAGGCGTTTCCCCACCCCGCTCGCCCGTCGACTTCCCAGTTCTGGTCCACCCACCCGGCTAGGTAGTTGGCCGCGGTTTGACCGCCAGGAAAACGGGCGGCAGCGGATTGCCGTTGATATCCGTAAGCTTGGGGTTGATCTGCTTAGTGTCGAGCAGGGTGGTGGTGTCGATGAGGTGCAGCAGGTCATCGCCTGTGGTGCCGGCAAAGAAGATGGTGTTATCCGGGGAAAAGATACCCGCCACAGGAGCCAACGCATTGCCGGTGAGCTTGACGCTGCTGAGCGTTCCCAGCGTTCCGGCCGTGGCAGAAGGCTTATAGACCGGCAACAACGCGCCCCCCGCAGGTGGCGTCGTGGCGGCGCTGCTATAGGTAACGAAAGCCTCCAGCGAGTTGGTGGCGGCGACCACCTGGTTGATGTTCGTAATGCCGTAGGCGGCCAGCGATGCCTGATTGGCGACTGGGGGAGGGTTGAAGACAATCCCCGTGGTTTGGCTATTCGCATCCGTGGGGCAGGCATCGATCGGTACCGTGATCGAGAGATCGGTGAGTGTCGGTGGATTTGCGGTGGCGCCGATGATGTGTTTGCCGTCGGTGGTAGAGGCCACGTGGTCGGATACAACCGCGACCGTAGTGGCTTCGGGATAATTCACTACTGGCTTGACCGTGGTCTCCGGGCATTGTCCATAGGCGGAGGTAGGCGAGCCGGAGAGAAAGACCGCGGCGGCCGGAATCGTCACGGCCAGATCAGGCGAGCAGAACGTGTTGTAAGTGTTGTTGGGGTTCGCTGTCGTGTTGGGCGGATACGTCGTGGGATCGGTGGGAATGGGACTGGTGGTGTTAGTTGCCGGGCAAACGCCCGTGCCGGGGGTGCCTTGGCTCGCAGGCAGGGGTTCGGTCGACCAGCCGGTAAAGGAGTTGTGTATATAGAGCACCCCGTCGCCCACGATGTAGACAGTCTGGCCATCGGCGGTGAAGGCCGCTTTCTGGGCGATCCCAGCGATGGAGGTATAGCTTCCCCCCGAGGTAGTCGCCGTAGTCCCCGTTCCGCTGGTAGTGGTGGGCGTGTAGAGATAGATAACGCCGCGCAACTGGTCATTGACCACCACAGCGGAGTTGGTGGGCGAGACCGCAAGGACAACGCCGGGTATGCTTGTCACCTCCGAGGACAGACTGTTGCTTGACGCGCTATACGACATCAGCTCGTGGTAGCTACCGAAATAAAGAGTGGTGCCCGTAGGGTCAAGCACCATGGAATTGGGCGAGTAGGGAAGCTTGATCTGCGTGCCTATGGTCCCAGTCGACAAATCGATGGGCACGAAGTACGGCGAACCTGGACTTGATACCCAGATGAAGTTGCTGTTCTTACCTGGCGATGCGATCTGTACGAAATTACTGATTGCCGGAACCCCTGTGCCCAGGGTTCCCATTTGGTTGATGGGGGCAGGATTGCACGTCGTCGGCTGGCAGATGGCAGTGATCGCCGAGTTGGAGGGAAATGCAGCGGTCACCGCGCCGCTGGAGCTGACAGCGATGCTTCCCGGGTTGGTGGAGACATAGCTCAGCGCCAACCCGTTGATCACGTTGTTGTTGACATCCGTCACCGTCGCCGTGAGCGCCAGTGGTGTATTGAGCGTGACGTTGGCGCTGGTTGCGCCGGTCGAGGCCACACTCAGAGCGATCTTGGCCGGCGGGCAGGTATAGAAATAGCCGGCGTTGCTGCTGGTCTGGGCGATGGTGCCGGTGATCAAGGTAGAGCCTGGAGCCTGGGCCGTCGCGACGCCATTCTGATCGATAGTGACCACGCCCGCGCTGGCCGCCGAGTAGGTCAAGTGGCCAATGACGTTGTTGCAGTCCTTAGGGCCATAACCCCCACCGGGCAGGATGTTCGGGCTGCAAAGAAGAACCTGCTGGCCGGCACTATTCGTGTAGTAAGCAGTGGCGTCCAGTTGAGAAGTGAGGCCTTGGGAGAGACACTCCGGCTTGCCGCTGGTACTGTTCGTCGGGCCGGAGACCGAGAGGCTGGTGATGGGCGGATGGGAATAGACGGCGACCTGGTTGCTGGTAAACCCAGCAGCGCTCGCGGTCATATACGCGACGCCGGTCTTGCCGGTGGGGATGCAGGTGGTGTAAGCAGCCACCGCCGGGGTATGGAGATTCCAGGTTCCGCCGCATATTGCGCCGGTGGGCGAAACGTCAGCGATCGTGCGGTCCGTCGTGCCGTAAGCGTAAGTGCCTATCGAGGCAGCGGTGCCGGCGCAGTTTAAAGCGGAGGGTGCTTGCAGCTGCGAAGTTTGCGAGAAAGCAACCGACAAGCCCGTGGTCTGGGGCTGAAGCGAAATGGAGACTGGCTGGTCCTTCAGATAGCCGTAGCCGGATCCGTTGCAGTAATCGGAGTTCTTGTTGGCACAGCCCTGGATGGAAAGACCCACAGGAACGGTAAGGAATAACAAAACCACGAAAGTCAAAAACCGCTGCATGAAACCTCCCCGCCGGGTGTCGCCGCCCCCGGCGGTTGATGAACTACTCGAACGAATCCCCGATAGCTACACCCCGGAGCCGTCGCCGTCCACGTGGCTTTTCCGTCAGGAAAAGCTGCACCGCGCGCGTTCTGGTGGTGCAACTGCAATCGGAATTCGCCGTCCTGCCTAAGCACTTGTTCCAGAATCCAACTCCGCGCCACTCTAACTCTCCAGTGTCTTCTGGAGCGTGGCTGTACCTCGAATGATCGCTGGCACCGTAGCCGCCGCCTCGATCCGCGTGCAGAGTTGTGTGGTCAACGTCCTAAGTGTAGAAGGGACTGAGCCCTGAGGCAACAGGGCTGCCTTGTAGCCGCAGGTTCGCTGCGCCGGCATCTAGCTTGGCGGCATGTATTGCTCAAACCACGACAGGGCCCGCGCCAGCACATCGCGGCGATGCTGCGGCGAGTCGAAGTGGTGTCCTTCGTCGGGGTAGACCACCAGCTGGGTGGGCACGTGCTCGGCGCGCAAGGCATGCCAGAACTCGAACGACTGCGGAGCGGGGCACTCTCCATCCCGGTCTCCGACCACCACCAGCGTTGGCGTCTTGACGTTGCGGATGAAGTCGATGGCCGAACTCCTGGCGTACACCGCGGGGTCGTCGTAGACCGAGGCGCCGAAGAAGGGAATCATCCATTGATCGATGGAGTTTTCACCATAATAGCTCTGCCAGTCGGAGATGCCCGCGCCGGCGACCGCGGCGTGAAAGCGCTGCGTCTGGGTCACGGCGAACATGGTCATGAAGCCGCCGTAGCTCCAACCCGTGAGGCCGATGCGCTGCTGATCGATGCCCAACTTGGCGCTCACGGCGTCGATGCCGGCCAGGATGTCGCGCAGGTCGCCGTAGCCGAAATCCTTGCGGTTTGCCTGGGTAAAGGCCTCTCCTTCGCCGTAGCTGCCGCGCGGATTGGGCATGAGCACAAAGTAGTCCAGGGCGGAGAAGGCAATCGGGTTGTAACCCAGGTCCGGCCATCGCGGCAGCACCGCGCTGGAGGGGCCGCCATGCACGCTGACGATCAGCGGATATTTCCTGGCGGGATCGTAATGGGCCGGGTACAGCAGCCAACCCTGGACGGGGAAGGCGTCGCTGTTCCAGTGCATCGATTCCGATTTGCCCCAGAGAGGTTTCTGGGCGTCGTTGTAGTGGGTGACGGGATGCGCCGGCGCCCCCAGCTGGCCCAGGTAAACTTCGGGCGCTTCGGAGAAGGAACTCCTGATATACGCCACCCTGCCACTCGCCGATAGAGAGGCTTCCCTCCAGCAGGCCGTCGCCGACCGAGGCCGGAATGGCCAGGTTGCTGCCGGTGGCCTTTCCACTGGCGGAGTCCAATTCGCCGATCTCCACCTGGCCCGAGTTGATCCAGGTGACCAGCAGATGGGTTGGCGTGAGCCAGTGAATCCAGGCCGCGGTCTGGTGCGCGTCCTGGGTAAGGTTTTTGGCCGCTCCCCCTGCGGCGGAGATCAAGTAGATATCGCCGCCAGTGGCTCCCTGGTCGCTCATCAGGCCGCCGATGAACGCGATCTGTTGCCCATCCGGCGACCAGCGGGGCACGGCAATTTGCAGACCGTGCAGCGGGCCCGGCGCGTGTTCGGGGTCGAGCACCGGCCGTGGTTGGCCGCCTGGCAGCCGTTGCGTATAGAGCTGAGCTACCCACCAGTTGTTTTCCCCGGGCGGGGGTGCGGCGACGTAGGCCAGCTGGGCGGAGTCGGGTGCCCAGTCATATTCATAGACGTGCAGAGTAGGTGGGGTGACTTGGCGGAATTCACCGGAAGCGGTTTCAATAGTGGCCACCCGCTGGATCTCCAGCCCCTCGACGCCGATCACGCCGGCGGGCGGCTTCATGGGCGCCAGCGCCCCGGCCGGCCGGGTGGCTCCTTCTATATATAGGCAGGCAATATGCAGGCCGTCCGGGGAAAAAGCCAGGCTGGTCACTCCGCCATGCAAATGGGTGAGCCTCCGCGGCGAAGAGGTAGGCGAGCCCGGGGTAGCGAGATAGACATCCGCCTGGTCCATGGCTCCGCCGGCGTTGCCGTTGCAGTCGGAGGTGAAAGCGAGTTGCTTGCTGTTTGGGGACCAGGCCAGAGATTGCTCCAGGCAGGAAGCTCCAGTTCCGGCGGTCAGCCGGTGGGCGTGGGCCGGGTCGGCCGTGGACGCAATCTGAATCTGGGTGCCGCCATCCTCATCGACGACCCAAGCGATTTGCTGGGCGTCGGGGGAAAGTGCCGCCTGATGAATGTCGCGCGTTCTCTCCAGTTCAGAGATGACACTGGCGATGCGAGGATCGAGAGTTTTCGAAGAGCCGCTCTGGCCTAATAAGACGGTGGGGCAAGCGGCAAGAACCACCGCAGCCAACCCAAAGCGGATAGTAAAGGGCCATCGTGGGCAACAAGGCGCAAACATTTAGGACGGATGCTAGCATACCCGTTCTGTTCGCCGGCGCTTTGCACCTGTGAAGCAGCCAAGCCGAGTCTGACGGGAATTCCTGCACTGGCGGGACAAAAAAAGGAATCCGGCGAGCTGATTCTCGTTCCGTAACCAAGGACGGGTGCCCCATATCTCGCTCGTTTTTCGCGAGATGTGGGATTCAACTGCTCCGTTCCCCTGACTCTCGATTCATCCGACAAGCTTAGCGGCCAACCTCGGTGGAATCCCACATCTCGCGAAAAACGAGCGAGATATGGGGCACCCGTCCTTGGTTACGGAACGAGAGTTAAAGGAACGAGAGGCGGTGGTTAGGGAACGAGAGGCAGCCACGGTACCCGCGCCATTGACGCCAGAGGCGCGGCTTGGTATCTTAAAAAGGTTCCGCATAAGCCTGTAAAGTGCGTGCTGGAAGGATGTGCCGCAGTAAAGGCTAAGCAATACGAGCCTTAACCGGCAAGGCGCGCTAAAGACAGGCAGTAGTATTTTGCGGCCCATTCATCAGGGTCCCTTCAAAACGTTCGCGTGATGTAGGGGAAACAATCGCATCGGCCTTTGCGACACCTCCCACCTGGGGAGGCTATGCGGGCCGGAACTTCGAAACGGAACTGGCTTCTTCTCTGGTGCCCGGTTTTCCGGTGCCTAATCCGGCACGGGGTGCAATAGCGCGTGAGCGCATGTGCCCAGTCAAAGCTGGATGTGAGAAGAAACGCGCGGCCACCGTCGAAGTTCTCGTCTGGTATGCAGCAAGCAGGCACGAAGCAAGCCGGCTTTGTGCACCGATGAGCGCCGGGTTCAGGCGCTGTCTCGGTGATGTGCGGCGCAGTAGTTTCTTGGCGAAGGCGGTCTCTTCGCGTCTGGGTGTTTTTCGCCCATGCAATGCGGAAGTTTTAAGGAGTAAGGTTTGCCTACATTTAGTCAGCTCGTGAGAAAAGGCCGCACCGCGGCGCGGTACAAGACCGCATCGCCGGCGCTCCAGGGATCGCCACAGAGGCGCGGCGTCTGCACCCGCGTTTACACGCAAACGCCCAAGAAGCCGAACTCGGCTTTGCGTAAAGTCGCGCGCGTCCGCCTGACCAACGGCGTCGAAGTCACGACCTATATTCCCGGCATCGGCCACAACCTGCAAGAGCACTCGATTGTGCTGATCCGCGGGGGACGTGTGAAGGATCTGCCCGGCGTGCGCTATCACGTGGTGCGCGGCACGCTCGATTCGGTGGGCGTAGCCAACCGCAAGCAGAGCCGCTCGAAGTATGGCGCCAAGCGCCCCAAGAGCGGTGCGAAGTAACGGCGCGAAGTAGCGTCAGGATTGAGCGCCTGTGGGCGCGAAACGAATAGCGGAAGGGAATACAAGGTTCTATGCCGAGAAAAGGACATATCGCGAAACGGGAAGTGGCCGCCGATCCGGTGTACAACTCGTCGCTGGTTACGAAGTTCGTCAACTCCATGATGTGGGACGGCAAGAAGTCGACTGCTCAGGGCATCTTCTATCAGGCGATGACCAACCTGGAGCAAAAGGGCGGCGACGAGGCGTTGAAGCTATTCAAGAAGGCAGTGGAGAATTGCAAGCCCCTGCTGGAAGTGAAGACCCGTCGTGTGGGCGGCGCCAACTACCAGGTGCCGATCGAAGTCAATCCCGAGCGGCGCACCTCGCTCGCTATCCGCTGGCTGGTGACTTACGGCCGGGCGCGGGGCGAGAAGGGCATGATCGACAAGTTGACCAGCGAACTGCTGGATGCGGCCAACGGCCGTGGCGCAGCCATGAAGAAGAAGGAAGATGTTCATCGCATGGCTGAGGCGAACAAGGCATTTGCCCACTATCGCTGGTAGTTGAACACTACGAACCCAGGGCCTGCAGCCGGTAAGGGACAGGCGCAACAAAAGCAGCAAGAAGAATCGCGAGTCTTACGTCTCGCGCGAGAGTGAGAGAAAACCGTGCCTCGTCTAGTACCACTCGATCGTTGCCGGAACATCGGAATCATGGCGCACATCGACGCCGGCAAGACCACAACGACGGAGCGGATTTTGTTTTATACCGGCATTACCCATCGCATCGGCGAAGTGCATGAAGGCACGGCGACGATGGACTGGATGGAGCAGGAGCAGGAGCGCGGCATCACCATTACTTCGGCTGCCACCACCTGCACCTGGCGCGATATCCGCATCAACATTATCGATACTCCTGGCCACGTGGACTTTACCGCGGAGGTGGAGCGCAGTCTGCGCGTGCTCGACGGCGCAGTTGCCGTCTTTGACGCCGTGCATGGCGTAGAGCCGCAATCGGAGACGGTGTGGCGGCAGGCAGACAAGTACGGTGTGCCCCGCATTTGCTTCATCAACAAGATGGACAAGATGGGCGCCGACTTCGAGCATGCCATCGATACCATCCGCAAGCGGCTGAACGCCAAGCCCGTCGCCATTCAGATTCCCATCGGCCAGGAAGCCGGCTTCAAGGGCGTGATCGACCTGATCGAGATGCGTGCCATCCTGTGGCACGACGAGACCATGGGCGCGAAGTACGACGTCGAAGAGATTCCGGCCAACCTGCTGAAGAAGGCGGAAGCCTTCCGCATGCAGCTGGTCGAGTCTGTGGCCGAGAACGATGACGAGATGCTGCACAAGTTTCTCGAAGGCGAGACTCCGACCCCGGCTGAGTTGCGCAAGGCGCTGCGTGGCGCGGTCATCGGGATGAAGCTCTTCCCTGTGCTCTGCGGCAGTTCGTTCAAGAACAAGGGTGTGCAGACGCTGCTCGACGCTGTAGTTGAGTACCTGCCTAGCCCGCTCGATGTGCCCCCGATCGAGGGCCACAATCCGGACAACATGGAGGAGGTCATCCTCCGCCATGCCGACGACACGAGCCGCTGACTGCGCTGGGCTTCAAGATCATGACCGACCCGTTTGTCGGGCAGCTGATCTTTGTCCGGCTTTATTCCGGGCACCTGAAGACAGGCGACACGGTGCTCAATCCGCGTACGGGCAAGAGCGAGCGCATCGGGCGCCTGCTCAAGATGCATGCCAACAAGCGGGAAGAGATCGTCGAGATCTACGCCGGCGACATCTGTGCCTGCGTAGGGCTCAAGAACCTGGTCACCGGCGATACCATCTGCACTGACAAGTCGCCGATCGTGCTCGAATCGATCGATTTCCCGGCCCCAGTGATTCATGTGGCGGTCGAACCGAAGACCAAGGCTGATCAGGAGAAGATGGGCATGGCCCTGGCCAAGCTGGCGCAGGAAGATCCCACCTTTAAGGTGCATACCGATCCTGACTCCGGCCAGACCATCATCAGCGGCATGGGCGAGTTGCACCTGGAAATCATCGTCGACCGCATGATGCGTGAGTACAAGGTCGAGGCCAATGTCGGTAAGCCGCAGGTCGCCTATCGCGAAACCATTCGCAAGAAGGCCGAGGCGGAAGGTAAGTACATTCGCCAGACCGGTGGATCGGGCAACTACGGGCACGTAAAGATTCGCGTCGAGCCTAACGAGCCCGGCAAGGGCTTCGAGTTTATCAACGACATCAAGGGCGGCGTGGTGCCCAAGGAATACATCAAGCCGACCGAGCAGGGCATTCGTGAGGCTCTGCAGGGCGGTGTGCTGGCTGGCTACGAGATCGTCGACGTCAAAGCGACTCTCTATGACGGCAGCTACCACGAGTTGACTCAACGAAATGGCCTTCAAGATTGCCGGATCGATGGCGTTCAAGGAAGCCGCCCGTAAGGCGACTCCGGTATTGCTGGAGCCGGTGATGTCGGTCGAAGTCGTAGTGCCGGAAGAGTATATGGGAACCATCATTGGTGACCTTAACTCCCGCCGTGGCCGCATCGAGGGCATGGAGCATCGTGCCGGATCGCAAGTCATCAAGGCC
>CAWFGM010000064.1:0-20058 GCA_963815175.1 uncultured Acidobacteriaceae bacterium | reverse complement strand
GGACTTCGCCGACGGTCGTGACCATTGGGGCGACATGCCGCTGCTGCAGGTCCAGACGCTGGCCGCGCTCGTCCGCGAGCACGCTGCGGCGGGTAACGCGGTGACCGTGCTGACCGCCCGGGTCGGTGACCCGGGCGCCTGCCGCGGTGCGTCCGGGACGAGCGGGGCGCGCTGGCCGAGATCGTCGAGTACGCCGACGCGACGCCGGAGCAGCGGGCCATCGACGAGATTAATTCCGGCTGCTATGCGTTCGACGGCGCCTTCCTGGCCAACGCGGTCAAGCGGGTCGCGACCAGCAACGCGCAGGGTCAGGAGTACCTCACCGACGTGGTGGCGATCCTGCGCGGCGACGGCCACCCGGTCGGCGCGGTCCTGGCCGCCGATCCGGGCGAGATCCAGGGCGTGAACAACCGGGTCCAGCTGGCCCAGGTCCGCCGGGCCTACAACGACCGGCTGCTCGAGGCCTGGATGTGGGCCAATGTGCCCATCGTAGTTTCCAAGCTTCGGGCGACATCAACGTTCTGTACCGGCCCCTGGTCCATATAGGTGTATTCCTTAACCGTTCGAACCAGATTCGACATCCGGGTTGTACTGTCCTCTATTGTCCTGAGCAGAGTTGATAATTCCGCAGAGGCCGCGATTCGCACTAGGGCGGCACGAGCCGTTCGTGGCTCCAGCCGATTCAGCAGAGAGGCGAGTGTGTCCGGAGACATATCGAATTTTGCCAGGGCAGCCGCCAACTCCCATGAATCAGCGTGGCCGTTACTCTGTAGAATCGAGTCCAGTGTTTCTTCCAGGTCGCTGAGAGCGACTCCTTCTGATGTATTCAGCCCTAGTAGCAGCGAGGCTTCGACTTCTTCGATTTTGGCCTTGTCAGAGTCATCGAGCGGGCGCCGCCACAATTCGGAATTCGCACTTCGCAACCTTGTCAGCTTATCGCGCATTTGATCGCTGGCCCGCTTGGCAGCGGATGCAGGGTTATTCAATTCGTGAGCAAGCCCAGCTGATAATCTACCCAACGAGACTAAGCGGTCACGTTGCTGCTCGATTCGAGTTCCTTCGCGAATTCTGTCGGACATCATAGCGACCAGTCTTGTGGTCAGTTCCGGCATTCTCTGTATAAGTTCTGGAAAAAGAGCGGACGGAAATTTGGCTAGACGGCCATCGGTAAGGGCTCGTCCGGTCACAGTGAACCGTTTCATTCTGGAGAAAGGAAACACCCCACTGATGTCACCTGCTTGCGCCGGAAGTGAAACCGTATCGCCACCAAATTCTCCTCTCCACTGGAAGAGTCCCTCAAGAAAGATGAACATCCAGTCTGCCGGATCGCCTTGTCGAACGAAGGTTTCTCCGGCATGGAGACAGACCTCATTCACATGACTCAGAAACCACTCAATCTGGCCCTCCGGCAAATCTGAAAATGCCGTGATCACTCCGCAATTCAACTGAACTGATCAATCAC
This sequence comes from uncultured Acidobacteriaceae bacterium, assembly GCA_963815175.1. GTDB lineage: Bacteria > Acidobacteriota > Terriglobia > Terriglobales > Acidobacteriaceae > PALSA-350. Next base: position 18,596 of record CAWFGM010000064.1, on the reverse strand, counting down.
TTAGCCTTTCTCTGCTTGCGCACGCGCAAAGAATTTCTTCGCTATGTCTCCACGTCCTCGATTGCGTTTTTCGTCACTGTTTTAGTCCGCTTTGCTAATCAGTATCGGGTACTGGGTTTCCGGAGCACCCGCGCTTTTGGATGGTGTAATTCTCCTCCGGGCAGACCTGCCTTCGCTATCATGGTGCATAGTGCGTAAAGACAAGGTCAGAGGCTTTTACCTTTTCGTGGCAGGGGAAGCAGCTTTTCATAAACGCCGCATTGCCACAAAGCCGGGGAAGAGACATCGACAACCGGGGTGACCCAAGACTTAGTTCGCTTAGTTCGCACATATCTGCACGGACTTTATGGGTGAAATCATTGGTGTCCGTCCTGAGATTGAAGTCTTGTCGCCGGCGGTTGATTCCTGCAGCAGATTTCCGGTGGCGAATTCAAGGTTGACGGCCTCTAGAAATAATTCTGATCGTGCGGAGACACTGGATAGTCGAGCTTGGGCCAGTTGATTCTCCGCGGTAACAACATCGACCAGATTCTTGACTCCATATTTGTACGCATCGAGCGATGCCGAGTAAGAGGCGTTGGCGGATTCGAGAAGCGCCACAGCAGCGTCGTGCTTTCGCAACGCCGTCCGGAATGCTATGTAAGCGGTCCAGACCTCGCGCGTCGTCTCATCATCTTTCGTCGTAAGTTCGTCCTCTGCCTCGCGGCGTTTCGATTCGGCGATCAACACTTCGTTCTTGCGCACACCTCCGTCAAAGATGCGCCAATGGATGCCGAGTTCGGCGGACCAGGTAGGCTCGCTCGCGGAACCGAGCTGGCCGTAATCCGCCGAGGGCCACACGGAGGTCTGCGCAACCGATCCCGAGAGAACGATCTGCGGTTTGTACTCTGCCTTGGCTGCACGAATGCGAGCCTCGGCGGAGCGGATTCGCAGAGTTTGCGCCATGAGTTCGGGACGATTCTCCATCGCGCGATCGATCAGCGCCTCGATGGACATTGTGAGTTTCTCCGGCAACGGCGCACTCCTCTGGCTGTCAATCACTATGTTGGGAGACGGATCAGCTCCCACCGCTTCAGTCAGCGTCACGCGCGCAATCTTTTCGTCCCCATCCGCGGATTCCTCGTCGAACACAGCCTGTGACGTTTCGGCCCGGGCGTTGAGAACATCGGGAAGAGTTGCAAGTCCGTTGTTCAGTCTGTTTTCAGCCGCATCCTGCGTGGTTTGTGCAGTTCGCAACGTGTCCTGAGCGGCCTGCAATCTTTCCTGTGCGGTCACCAGCTGGTAATAAGCACTGGCGACGCGAAACGCCAGCGCTTGATTTACCTGAATGACGTCTGCACCCGCGGCGAGCTTCTCCTCTTTCGCGGAGTCCACGCTCGCTTCGCGTTTACCAAAGTCAAAGATCAGATATTGGAGCGTGACTTCAGGCCGGACGATGGGCACCTCGACCATGACGTAGCCGCGAGGAGCCAGCGGTTTCGGGAACGGATTTATCAATCTCTCGTCGCCGAAAACAGCTAAACCCTCTAACTCGGGATAATAAGCGGCTTTTGCCAAACCGAGTTCGCGTGCCTTCTGTTTTGCGCGCTCCCAGATCGTGCGCGTGCTGGGATTGTGATGCTCGGCAACGTCGATCAGCTCGGCCAGGGTGTAGGGGTGAGCTGGATCGAGAATCGCTTTTCCTTCGCGAGGAGTTTCGCGAGCGGCGCAGTCGGCGACAGCTGCTGGAGAAGACACTCTGCCGGCACATTGCCCCAGAGCTCGCGCCGCGGAGAAGGCGAGAAGCAGCGACAAAAATAGAACATTCAATGATTGGTTGTATTCGATCAATCGAATCCTCTTCCGGTTCATTCCCGGCAACACGGCGGCGATTGCTACAGTGGTTTCGCAATTGGTGTAGACCGAAGTCTTTCGCGTCTACAGAGCGATTAAGACAGAAACGCGGAGCCAAGTCTATTGGACGAACGTATTGATCGACCTAAAGTATCGCTGGACATCATCTTCACGAGCTGCAACCCGCCAGCCTTCGTCGGCAAGTTCACGGGGTCCCCGCGATCAAATTGCGCGAACGGATTCATCCGATACGAAGGTATTGATCAATACCTTCGTCCAATAGATTCGGTCCTGAACTCTGTGGCTTAATCGAAATGTAAGAGGTCTGCTTGATATGAATACCGAATCGACGGAGCGCGATCGATGCCGAATGACCTCGCGTTGGCGGCTTGCCTGGTTTATCTCTGGCGGCGCCGCTGGTGTTGGTTGGTTGCTCCCACGCGCCCGAATACAGCATCTTCGGCTCCTTTTTTCCCGTGTGGATCTTCTGCTCCGCCGGTGGTCTGGTGCTGGCGGCGGGTGCACGCTCCCTGATTGCCCGCAACGCTATTGCCGAACATCTGGCTGCACCTGTGCTTTTCTATCTCAGCATGGCGATCTTCCTGGCGTGCATGTTGTGGCTCCTGTTCTATAGCTAGGTAAAGGCAATGTCGACCCAAGTTATTGGACAACCCGGGCAAGAGAATCGCCTCGCAAAACTTGACTGGTACGGTCGCGTCGTCACCACAGCCATGGTTCTGCTGGCGATGGCCGGCTCGATTGTTGTGTACTTGGTCACAACCAGGCACCCGCAGACCGATGACGCCGAAATGTTTGCCAACTACATCGGAATTGCCCCTGTCGTTGAGGGGCCGATACTGCACCTGAATGTTGCCGACAATCAGCGCGTAAAAAAGGGCGATCTACTTTTCGAAATCGATGATCGGCCCTATAAGTACGCTCTTGAGCGCGCAGTGTCGGACCAGGCCACCCTCGAAGGGCAGGTGGTCGACGAACAGCGGCGCATTGGGGCCGAAGTGCACGCCGTTACCGCTTCCGGGGCGGCAACCCGCAGCGCCAGCGCTAATGTCGATCGGGCGCAGGCGTCGATTCGCGAGGCTGAGGCCGATGTCGCCCACTCTGAGGCCGCGTTGGATCGAGCCAAGGCTGAGTCGGCATATGCCGAAGATAATCTGCACCGCGTCGAGCCTCTGCTCGCCAAGCAGTACGTTACTGTTGACCAGGTGGACCAGGCACGCACAACAGAGCAAGCCAGCGCACAGTCAGTGCATGAAGCCGAATCCCAATTGGCTCTTAACCGCGCCCACCTCAACACTATGCTGGCAGCCCTGGCACAGGCCAAGGCCTCCGCAGAGCAGAGTACGGCCCAGCTTCAACAATCGCAGTCCAGCGTACTTACCCTGGATCCCCTGGTGGCGCAGCGACAGGGAAAGGCCGCCGCAATTGCCAACGCCCAATACAACTACAACCAATGCCGGGTTTACGCTCCATTCGACGCACGTGTAACCAGCCTCGTCATTTCCGAGGGTGCCTATGCTCACGTAGGACAGCAGATTTTCACGCTTATCGATACTCGCGTGTGGTGGGTGGTTGCGAATTTCCGCGAGACACAGCTGAGGTATATCCAACCGGGCATGACTGCGGACGTCTACTTTATGTCTGACTCGGGCCTGCGGCTTAGGGGCGTCGTCGAGAGCACCGGGTACGGTGTTATTCCCGATCCTTCGCTCCAAGGGCGAATCACGTCCGGCCTGCCCGACGTACAACGCACTCTGAGCTGGGTACATCTGGCCAGCCGTTACCCCGTCCGCATCCGGATTCAGTCGCCACCCTCTGACGGCATTCGTTTGGGGGAATCCGCAGTAGTGATTATCCGCGGATACAAACGGAACCCTTGATATGGCGACCCGAGCCGCCCAGCTCCCCCATCAGCCCGCCCGCCAAACTGTCTCTTGGCCCTGGTTTCGAGAGTTCATACGGTGGGAAGTTGCTCCGTATCCAGGACGTGTAAACACGGTCATCCGCATGACGATCGCGGCTACGCTGGTCATGATCATCGTCGTGACCTTTCGTATTCCTAACGCGGCCCTGGCTGGTTTATTTTCAATTCTCTTGGCTCGCGAAAATCTCGCCGCTACCTGGCGTGGAGGACAGTTGATCGTCCTCGGATTCGTCCTTGCCAGCCTCTATACCCTGTTCGGTATGATGCTGTTCCGCGGTTACCCCATAACTCATTTCTTCTGGGTAGTCGGAAGCCTGTATCTAATCTTTTTTGTTATACGCACGACAACCAACTACGCAGCCGCACTGGCCTTCGCCATTCCAATTGGTGTTGCCTTGCCGGTATGGGATCGCGCCTTGCCTAGCCAGATTCAAGTGGAGGGTACTCTGTGGCCTATCGTGATAATCGCCGTAGGTGCCGGCGCTACTGTAGGAACTGAAGCGCTATACCGCATTTTCGATCGCTCCGATCCGCTCATCGCATTCGTAGACGATCTGTTGCTCGCGGTGCAGCAGGTAGCGGAAAGCCACGCCGCCCACCAAGCCCCGTCGCGGCCGGTCCTCGCCAGAGTGCTGCAATACAACATGATCGGCACTGGCCGGCTCAGAATGACGTTGCAGCGCCAAGGCCTGGACCCGAACCTGCGGGCGCAGCGCGCCGCCCTGATTTCGTTGGCTGGCCGGCTCATGGGTCTTGCCGCGAACCTCGAGCGCACTCCCCCCGAGCCCAGCGACGACGACGCGATCCGCCTACGCGCGCTTTCTGCGAGGCTCGGCGCAATCCGAACGGAACTCCGCGAGTCAGGTGTTATTTCCGTATCTCCGCCCGTGCTCGAGGGGCCGCCGTCCTCCGGGTTCCCGATGCTCCAAGAGATGGAACGAACCGTCGCACTTTTCCAAGAAGTTTTCCAACGAGATGAGATCGTCGATGGCCCCCAGAGGCCGGCAGGACTGGACTGGTGGCGCGCCCTGTTTTTGCCTGATGCGTTTCAGAACCCGGAATATCTACGCTTCGCCCTTGCCGGATGCTTGGCTGCCACCGTTTGTTACGTGCTCTACAACGCGCTCGACTGGCCGGGCATTTTCCCGTCTGTTCTTACTTGCATTGTTACTGCGCTGAGCACTATCGGCACTTCGCTCCAGGCTCAGTTTCTCCGCCTTGCGGGATTTGTTGTCGGAGGGCTGGTCTTGGGGATTTCCGCGCAGATTTTGATCCTACCCGGTATCGACAGCATCTTCGGGTTTGCGCTCTTTTTTGCAGCGGGGACCGCGATCGCCGCGTGGTTCGCTACTTCCAGTCCGCGACTCTCTTTTTTTGGCGTGCAGATTGCGCTCGCCTTTTACTTTGTCAACCTGCAGGATTTCAAGTTTCAGACCGACCTAACGGTCGCACGCGATAAGGTAATGGGCGTCTTATTGGGCATTCTTGCCATGGGCTTTATCTTCGACCGCTTCGGGACAAAGAGCGATAGGGAGCAGCTGCAAAAATTGCTGGTGCGGAATGTACGGATGCTGGCACAGCTCGGAGTTTGTCCGGTGGGACATGACAAAGGCATGGCCGTTTCACAGATCAGCCGCCTCCGCAGTCAGATCAATGACAACTTCGCCAATCTGGAATCGCAGACAGATGCCGCACGGTTTGAGTTTGAGTTTCGGCATCGGCGCGAGGAAGACGTTGCCACGTGTGACCGGATTCAGAGGGCCCAGCCAGCGTTGCGCTCCATTTATCTGCTGGAACTCAGCCTTCTCTCACATCGTGGGCGACGAGAGCCCAGCGCTGAATCGACCCAGCGGCAAAATCAGGCGTTGGACCGTTTTCTAAACGAATATAGCGATGAACTCATCCACATTTCCGCATGGATCGCACACGAGGAGGACGCACCGGTGCGCATCCCCGATGAATCCATCCAGCTGTTACAGCAAGCCTTTGAGGACGACAGCTCCCCGAACTCAAAGGCCATCACTGATATCTGTCGGAAGCTGGCTTCCTCTCTTCTCATGCTGCAGAGCGAGTGCTAACTCGCATTCCTACCAGGATTTTAACGCCACAGTGTTCTGCTCATCGTCGTAGCCGGCCAAACTCGCTCAAGCTGATGCACCTTTTCCCAATAAGATCACGGGCCAGCTCAGCCATAATACTTGGCAAGCTGCCCCGTGATCGCCTTCGAAGGTGACGAGCAAGACGAAAAGCGCTCTGCAATGAAACATCTTGATCCTGTCTAACAGGCCCACTTCACCCAGAAATCTACGTTACAGGGTTACTTACTCGAAAAGCTCCCTGAAACGAAGCTCTGGAGTCTCAACTCGTGCCAGCCCAGATTGCTTTCAGTCAGCAGCCTGGTGGGCAATTTGATGCACTTCCCGTAGCAGACCGGTCTCCACGTCGAAAATGAAGCCGCGCACTGGGATGTCTTTAGCAATCCAGGGATGCGATCTGACTTTCTTGAGTTGCTCCTGGGTATTTTCCTCTGGATCTTTATAGGAGAAGAAGCGCATTGGAGCCGGCGAAGCATCGCCGGTTGACGCGCTCAGCTTTGCGTTCAGCTCATCATCTGTGAATGTCGTGAACCCGCAGCCGGTATGGTTGAGAAGCAGAATCTCAGTGGTTCCGAGTTCACGGGTAGAGACAACAAGCTCACCGAGAACATCCTCGGTTACCGCAGGTCCACCGGTTCGGATAACGTCCAGATCGCTGTTCGGCAGACCCAGGATACCGGTGAGGTCCGAGAGGCGAGGATCCATACAGGTCACGACTGCAAGTTTGGGGGCGGGGCGCTTTCCCAGGGTCGGATCGTACTTTTTGGCATAATTGCGGTTCGCTGCCAGCGCCTTATCGATAATACTCATCGTTACTCTCCTTGAAGATAGATGTAGTCTCACTCAATGGCACAACTGACTGATCAATGCATGTTCATTGCGGGATCGGCTCTCGCGACACCCGATGCACATGGGCTAATCACATCACGCGCGCGAAGAGAAACCTATTGGACGAAGGTATCGCTCGATACCTTCGTATGCCGAGGTTCGCCGCCAGGCGATCAGTTGAACCCGTCTGTTGACGCACTCGAACAAAGAATCTCATCAGACTTCGCGCGCCTGCGATGTTGCAACCAAGGTTGGACATCACGTCTGGCTGTTCGCTGTTGTTCCAGCGGCTGAATGAAGTCCCATCAAAGCAATGTCTTCCTTTCTCACAAAGCATGAGAAGCGGCTTGTCATAGGTTATCGCCTTTGTGAGGTTCGGATGACTGTCTTCGCTGCTCGATTGCTGCGCGCTGCGTCAGCCGGTACGAAAGTATGGACGATACCATCGTCTGATTGCATGCTTCTCAGGAGTCTGTTGTGATCGTCTTCCGCCGCCTGATTGAACCAGGTTGCGCAAAACCGAAAGCAAGGGAGAAGGAAAATGAAAATACTTATGGTGCTAACCTCTCACGATCAACTCGGCAACACGGGCCGGAAAACCGGATTCTGGCTGGAAGAATTCGCGGCTCCTTATTTCGTCTTCAGAGACGCCGGCGTGCAGCTAACCCTTGCCTCACCGAAGGGCGGCCAACCGCCGATCGATCCCAAGAGCGACTTACCTGAGAATCAGACGGACGCGATGACACGGTTCAAGAATGACCAGGCAGCCCAAACGGCTCTATCCCAGACGGTCAAACTTGCGGATATGAAATCGGAAGATTTCGACACCATTTTCTACGTGGGCGGTCATGGTCCCATGTGGGACCTTGTCGATAATCCTGACTCCATTGCCCTGATCGAGTCTTTTTACAATTCCGGCAAGCCGGTCGCGGCTGTTTGTCATTCTCCTGCTGTGTTCCACCGAGCGACCTACAACGGCCAGCCACTGGTAAAGGGCAAACGCGTGACCGGGTTTACGAATGGTGAGGAGGAAGCGGTACAGCTGACGCATGTTGTCCCATTTCTCGTCGAGGATGAACTAAAACGGGTGGGCGGCCTCTACCAGAAGGCTCCTGATTGGCAAAGCTTTGCAATCACAGATGGTCGTCTGATTACCGGGCAGAATCCGGCATCTTCGACCGCGGCAGCCCAGGCGCTTCTGAACCTGTTCGCTGAAGTAGCTGCCTAGTTCTCAATTCCGCGACCACATCGCAGGGTGAGCGGGAGACTTGGTCACCCTGCACTTGCTGAAGCGGCGAGCCAGCCCGGAGATCTTAGTTCAGTGTCAAGGGCTACCCGTGTTGCTTCTCACGCAAGTCTACAGCACCCCAGCTTTGAAAGGAGAAAGTCATGATTCTTGCCGATGCGGAGGTTGCGATTGAAGTCGCCTCGCGAAGCGACGAATCGCTGCGGAGTAAAAACCTCGTTGCCGCAGCGCGATCCGGGTCTTCCGCCGCCTTTGCCGAACTGAGGGAAATCTATGCGCGACGAGTCTATTGGAAGATTTTGAACCTGACCAAGAACCGGGAAGATGCCGAAGATGCTCTGCAGGATGCGTTCTTGCGAGCGTACACGGCGCTTCACACCTTCGAAGAAAGATCAAGCTTCTATACCTGGATTACCAGGATTGCTATCAATTCTGCGTTGATGATTCTTCGTAAACGCCGTATGCGCCCCGAGGTGTCGTTCGACAGTTCGAGTGAAACAGAAGAAGCGATTTCTGGCTTTGAATTCAAAGATACTGGCCCGAGCCCCGAGAATATCTGCGTCCATCGTCAGAGGTATGCCTGTATGCTTCGATCCATCTGGAAGCTTCAGCCGCGACTTCGTCAGGTCATCGAGATGCAGATGATGGATAACTGTTCAATCAGGGAGATCGCTCAGGCGCTCGAAATTTCCGAAGCCGCTGTCAAATCCAGGCTTTCCCGGGCGCGTGCGCGGCTCGGCTCGGCTCCTACCGTCAAGATGGACGTCCACGTGCGCATCGTTCGTGGATTCGAGCAGGGGAAAGGCAGTGCCAGAGGAAAGCACCGGCAAGAGGAAAAGGTAACGTAACAGGCAACGTAGCGATTGCCATACCATGGCTGTATCCAATCCCAGAGGTGCGGAGACGCCGGCTGCTGGGCTTGTACCACCCCTCATGGTCAAGCACATGTGTACCCGGAGCAAGGGGTCTTCGGCGACCTGTGCTTTTTATAATCCTTGCCATTCCGGGCTTCAGCCGACAGCTTATCATGAGAACTGGCAGTTTAGAGGACGCGCACAATGTTCCATTCCGGCGTTGCGAGACGTGAAAGACGCTTGGGGAAACGATTAGCCGCTTCGAGAACAGTCTCTCGTAGCTTTCATTGGAACGAAGGTGCATCGTGGGTTTGGTCGTTTCAGTGAACGTCGGCCTACCAGCCGATGTCGAATGGCAGGGCAAAGTGGTCCACACCGCTGTCTGGAAGCGGTCCGTGGCAGGCAGGGTAATGGCGCGCCGCCTCAATCTCGACGGTGATGGTCAGGGAGATGTCGCAGGTCACGGTGGAGAGCACCGTGCTGTGATGGTCTATCAGCTCGACTCCTATCGCTACTGGGAGACGCACCTGCGGCGTCACGACTTTGAGTATGGTCAGTTCGGCGAGAACCTGACAGTCGATGGCCTTGCCGATGACGAGGTCTGCATCGGAGATCGCTATCGGATCGGCGGCGCGCTGTTTGAAGTGACGCAGCCGCGGGTCACCTGCTATCGCGTCGGTATACGGATGAACAACCCGCAGATGGCTGCACTCCTGGTCTCGCACAAGCGGCCAGGCTTTTATTGCCGTGTCCTTGAAGAAGGGGAGATCGGCGCGGGCGATGAGATCGTGAAGGTTGCCGACGGCCCGGAGCGCGTCACCGTTAAGGAAATCGACGGACTGCTTTATTTGCCGGGTCATTCGCTGGATCAGTTGCAACGCGCCCTGCGTGTTCCATCACTCAGCGCCGGCTGGAAGGGATCACTTGAAGCGTTGGTCATTGCCCAGGAGAGGGATAAGCGGAGTGGAAACGCGGGTCTGGCCCCATCTTCCGCGCCGCCGCCGGCGTGGCCAGGCTTTCGATCACTGCGAGTTGGGGCGATTGAGCGAGAGAGTGTTGACGTGCTCTCGTTTGTTCTCGAGTCGGAGGACCGCTCCCCGCTGTCTGTGCCTCTTCCTGGTCAATTCCTGGTCTTTAAGATCGAACTGGATAAGGGCTCAGCCCCAATTCTGCGAAGCTATTCCATGTCGGGCCCGCCGGGCGCAGGAACGTATCGCGTCAGCGTGAAGCGATCGACTGGTGTAGGGAGCCGTTACTTTCACGACTCGGTCCGGGTGGGAGACCTGCTTCAGGTAAGCGCGCCGAGAGGCAGCTTCACGGTTACTCCGGGCAACAACCCTCTTGTACTGCTCAGCGCTGGAATCGGGGCAACGCCTGTGCTGGCAATGCTTCACTGGCTTGCGGTCGCCGGCGCCGATTCAACGCGAGAGGTCTGGTGGTGTTACGGTGCTCGCAATGGCAGGGAGCACCCATTCGCGGCAGAGGTGCGGGCCTTGCTCAATCGTCTTCCCCACAGCCACGCATTCGTCGCCTACAGCAACCCAGAAGAACCTGATCGGCAAGGTCAGAACTACGATGCGTCGGGGCATCTGAATCTTCCTTTGCTGCAACGGCTTCAAGTACCGAAAGAAGCGGGCTTTTATCTCTGCGGACCAACTGCTTTCCTGTCTGACTTTACTGCGGAATTGAGGTCATGGGGTGTTCCAGCTTCCAGCATTCACTCCGAAACATTCGGCGTTGAATCTTCCATCACGCCGGGAATCGCGAGCACCACATCCGTGCCCCCGCATCCGCCCTCCGGAAGTGCAGGCAGTGGCCCGACGGTTTCCTTCACACGCAGCGGTCTTACGGTACCCTGGAGTTCGCAGTTTGGAAGTCTCCTCGAATTTGCGGAGGCCTGCGACGTTCCTGTCAGGTGGTCTTGCCGGACAGGTGTCTGCCACATGTGCGAGTCCGGGTTGATCGGCGGCAGGATCGGCTACGCACCCGAACCTCTTGATCCGCCTGCCGAGGGGAACGTTTTGATTTGTTGCTCGTCTCCGCTGTCGGCGGTCGAACTCGATCTCTGACATTTCTTCCACGGCGAGAACACGGGTTCAAATCCAAAGTGCTCTCAATCGCCATTGGAAGAGTTGTGGTTTCTTATGAATCAGCGTGTGATGGACGGAAGGAGGTTTGGGGGGATCGGTCTTTGCGCGTTCTTCGCCGCCGGCGGTGGCGCCAGTTGCATGTTTTGGAAGTGTCAGCTGCCCAAAGTAATGGTGTAGCGTTCTCCTGCGTTGGTCTGAAATTCTACGACATTGTGTTCCGGACGGGTGAAGGGAACAGTCGTAGTGGCCCAGGAAACCGCCGAGATTTCCGCACCGCTGCGAATTCTGCACACCCTGCTTAGGCCGGAGTGAATTGTCGCTGCAGTGACCTTGTTGCTTTTCCATTTCATATCCACCACAAAACCACCGCGCGCTTTGAATCCCTCGACGGAACCATTGGCCCACGCTGCGGGAAGGGCGGGAAGCAAATGGATTTCGCCGGCATGAGACTGCAGAAGCATTTCGGCGATACCGGCTGTTGCCCCCATGTTGGCATCGAGTTGGAAGGGTTCAGCGTTCATCAGGTTCAGATAAGTGCCACCATCTTTGTAGCTGATCTGATCGTCGTCCATTGCCGTCAGCAGGTCGGCAAGCGTGCGCGCTGCAATTTCCCCGTCGAACAACCTTGCGCGTAGGCAAATCTTCCAGGCCATCGTCCAACCTGGTCCGCGCTCACCGCGAAAATCCAGTAGTTTGGTGGCCGCCGCCGCAAGTTTCGGTGTTTTCATCGGGGTGATTTCACTGCCTGGATAGAGCCCCCAGAGCGGAGAAAGATGGCGGTGATGATCGGTAGGTTCGTCCCAGTCTTCGATCCATTCCTGCAACTGACCGTATTTGCCGATCTGAAAGGGCGCCAGTTTGGACCGCGTAGCCTGGAGGCGATTGCGAAAATCTACATCGACATCTAACATCTCGCTGCCTTGGATACAGGCGTCGAACAGGCTCCGCAAGATCGACATATCCATCGTCGGGCCGGCGCAGATGGTAGTGCCTTTGAGGTGGAGGTTCGTTACTTCATCCCAAAATGGAACGCTCTCGGACAAACTGGTCGGGTAGTGCTCCGGTGACATCGACGGGCAAGTGACCATCCATTTCCGTGTGGGATGTTCGACCAAAGTGGACAGAAAGAATTGCGCCGAGCCCTTCATGAGGGGATAAAACTTTTGCAAATCCTCTTTGCTGCCATTGAAGAGGATATGCTCCCACAGGTGAGTACAGAGCCAGGCTCCCGCAGTAGCGAAGGTTCCCCATGTCGGACCATCCATAGGCGCGCACGCAAGCCACAGGTCGGTATTCTGATGCAGTACCCAGCCGTCTGCACCGTAGTTCACCTTAGCGACGTGCGTACCCGGTTCTACCAGATTGGCAATGAGCTGAAAGAGAGAGTCGGCGCAATCGGAAAGGTTGGCGATTTCAGCAGGCCAGTAGTTCATCTGCAGGTTAATGTTGGTGGTATATTTGCTGCCCCATGGAGGAGTAGGGGATTCATTCCAGATACCCTGCAAATTTGCCGGGAGACGGCACCCGGAACGGGAGCTGGAAATCATGAGATAGCGGCCAAATTGAAAATAGAGAGCCGGAACACCCGGATCGTTGGTCTTAGGAAATTGTTTCAGGCGTTCGTCAGTGGGCAGAGCGGCGAATTTCGACGATCCCAGATCCAGGGAAACACGATTGAAGAGGCGCTGATGTTCCGCTATATGATCGAGCCGCAGTTGTTCATAGGATTTTGCCGCCGCTTTCTGGAGATCACTCACAACCATCGGCGCCGGATCACGGTCAGCGTTCTGATAATCGACGTAACTGGTTCTTGCGGCAACCAGGATGGTGGCTGAGTTCGCGGCCACGACGGAAAGTTCTCCCTCTCCCAGGCTGATGGTTCCACCGTCTGTCATTACCCTGGCATGGTTGACGAACCAAACTTTTCCATCAATGCCCTCGTCGGACATGGCCCTTCCGCGTGAGACCAGCTCGTTGGGCGCGACCGCATCGTAGCGCGCATCTCCGTCGCGTTGTTCCTGGTTCCCCACGGTGAGCGCAGCGGTAAACGTTAGCTGTCCTGGACGGTCGGCAGTGAGCCGGACGACCATCACCTGATCGACAGGGCTGATGAAAACTTCCCGCGTAAACAGAGTATTGTCGATGCGGTACCGGACGGAGACGATGGCTGTGTCCAGATCGAGGCGGCGCTCATAGTCGGTTACCGGCCGCGGAGAGATAAGAGCAAAGTCGGTTGCTAATTGACGAGCTTTATCGGGCGGTTGGCTCTGCTTGGGAAATGTCAGCCACAGGTCGCCCATCGGCTGATATTGCATCTGGGGAATGGCCAATCCAAACATCGAGCGCCCGAAGAGCCGATGGGCTTTGACATCCTCGCCGGCAAAAACAAGGCGGCGAATTTCGGGGAGCGCCTCCGGGCCCTTTGGATTCGTGGGGTCGTACGGGCCTCCGCTCCACACCGATTCTTCGTTGAGTTGGATCCGCTCGCCAGCAGTTTTGCCGAAGACCATGGCGCCTATGCGCCCGTTTCCCAGGGGAAGCGCCTGTATCCATTTTTCTGCCGGTTTGCGATACCAAAGCGAGGTGTTTTGGGTAGTCGCGTCTCCTGCCGCCTCATGAGATGCAGGAGACTGCAGACCGGCATGAAGCTCATGGGGGAGGGCGAGAGCTGCAGTCGAAGCGGCGATTGATTCCAGGAACTGACGTCGTTTCACGTTCGGGTTCTCCATGGCGTACTCGAATACGCGCGATGACTCAATCCATGCCGATAGCTCAGAACCACTTATTCGGGAGGCATGCGTAGCTTTTTGCCAGGTCGCGCAGATTGAAAGCCGTTCCTATTCCACCGGACATCCTGGCTTTGCGTTTCCGCGCCGGGAGCACGCATTGCAGAGGAAGAAGGCTGCGGAATGGCGAGGGAAGAGCCCGATGTTTCGGCGATTGCGGCGATAGGAGGCAGGGCAGCCGGCGCCCACAGTCCATTCATAAGGGCTAACCTGGCAAAACCGCGTCGCGATAGATTGACCATTGTGTCGAGCCCTTCTCGTGGAGTTGCGCCATACTCAGGAAATGGAGAGAACAGGATGCCCCAGCACGTCCCACCTTGGCTCGATTCCCAGACCAGGCAGCTCAGAGGCAGCAAGCCATCCCTGGTTCCTTTGCGGAGCACCCTCTGCGATGCTTACGGTGACATAGCTATTGAAGTCGGTAGAAGAGAAGAGATATCCGGGTGGTGTGCTATGCGCCAGATGTGCAATTGCAGCGGTCACAATATCGCCGCCCCAGCTATCTTCTATGGTCAGAGCGATGCCAAGCGAAACGCACAGGTCACGGATCTTCCGTGCCTTGGTAAGGCCGCCAACTTTTGAAATCTTCAAGTTGACAACATCCATGGCCTGATCGGCTAATCCATCGACCACCATAGACATACTGTCGACGACCTCATCGAGGATGAAGGGCTTATGCGTATTACGCCTGACCGCGAGGCACTCGCGATAGCTGACACAGGGCTGTTCAATATATACGTCGATATCACGGAGCGCATCCGCGACCCGCATGGCCTGATGTTGGCTCCAGCCGGCATTTGCATCGGCTACCAAAACGTCTCCGGTCTGGAGTCTCTCGGCGACTTTGGTGATACGACAGATATCCGTATCCGGGACCCCGCCGACTTTGAGCTGGAATTTTGTGTATCCTTCGGCGCGATAGGCAGAGACTTTCGCGGCCATTTCTTCGGGGCTCTCCTGAGAGATTGCCCGATAGAGCGGAAAGGCGTCGCCATAACGGCCACCGAGTAAAGCTGCGACCGGCAGATTGCTGACTTTGCCCAAGATATCCCAACACGCGATATCGAGCGCCGACTTAACATAGGGATGCCCGCGCAGGCTATCATCCATGCAATCGTTGACCAACGATAGAGCAGTTGGGTCCAGGCCGATAAGAGACGGGGCAAGCTCGGCGATGCCGGTGCGAACGCCATTGGCATAGGCGGCAAGATAAGCCGGCCCCAGCGGGCACACCTCTCCGTAGCCGGTGACACCGGAATCGGTGTGGATGGCCACTACCGTCGAGTCAAAGACCTTGACGCTATTGCCACGAGACCATTTATAGACACCTTCCCGCAGGGGAAGATCTACCTTGAACGCTTCGACCTTCGTAATTTTCGGCGGCATGCTATTTTGTCTTCGCGAGGTCTCGGTCGGTATTGCGTTGCTGCTCGATGACACCGATCAGCGCCTGTCCCGCAGTGAGGATGTGGGCCTTGAGCAGCGCTGTCGCCTTGCGCTTGTCTCGCTTTTGGCAGATCGCGACCAGCGCGCGATGTTCCTGCTTGGCGCGCTGCTCCCAGCGTGTGACCGAGATCTGAACCCGGGCATAGCGCTCATTGAGGCGATGCAGATTTTGCAGAATTCCCATCGTGATGGTGCACCCGCTCGGCGCATACAACGTGGAATGAAAACGCCAGTTGAACTCGCCCCAGGTTGCGATCTCATTGGTTTGCAGGGCCGCTTCATATTCGTCGAGAATGCTATTTGCCTGCTCGAAATCTTCCGCTGTGAGAAGAGGAATAGCTTTGGTCAGAAGATCGGGTTCGATTTTGGCGCGCAGGTCGATCACCTCGTTAATCTCCTGTAGAGAGAGGCCGGAGACTACCGCGCCTTTGCCCGGCCGGAATACCAGCAAGCCCTCCGCTTCCAACTGGCGCATCGCCTCTCGCAGCGGGATCCGGCTGATATCGTATTCGCGAGCAATGGTTACCTGGTTGAGCGATTCGCCTTCCTGAAACTCACCTCCGATGATTCGCTGGCGCAGCGCATCCACCGCAGTGGAGACAAGTGTTTGTCGTGGTAGTGCAGACGGTGCCGAGGTTGCTCTGACCAGAACGGGCTTATAGGGTTTCATGGCATGTATGTGTATACACGATACCAGTTTGGACATGCAAGCCCGTTCTTTATCTCTTCCAACTCTGTAACGAGCTACGAACCCATTGCGGAGACTTCTCGGTATGACAGAGCAGGCAGGCGTTCGGACTTTCCTGCTGTCCAAAGCGCTCTGTCATCTCAGGGCTGGGAATGTCGTCGATCTGATGGGACCGCGCGCGGAAAAGAAGCGCGTCGACAATGCGCGGCATGTGACAGGTGACGCAACGGCTGGCTTCTGCATGGATCGGGTGATGGGTGTGCGCCGCCGCTTCCACCTTGTTCTCGAATTTCGTATGGCATCCAGTGCACATGCGGTCCGGGTCGTCCTTGAACCTCAATGAAGTGGGGTTGGAATTGGAATCCGGGCTGTGCGGATTGTGACAGGAACCGCAAGATACCTGGCCTTTACGGAAGCATTTCGAGCGCTCCAACGCCTCAACGATAAAAGTCGTCTGGTTGAAACGGCCATCTTTATAAAATCCCTTACGGGAAACTTCATCCAGCGGCAGAGACTCGTTTGCCAGAAAAAAGCTGCCGGTGCTCGAGTAATTTCGCTCCCCCTGGGGGCTTGCCGTGTGCAGGTTGGATTGCATATGGCACTGCGCGCAGATACTTACAAATTGCCGGTTGCTGATCTGGCCGAATGCAACCGGGGGATCGATTGGGTTCTTGGTGTACATGCTTCCTTGCTGCATGGAGGCGACATGTTTTCCCGCGGGACCATGGCACATCTCGCAATCGATTCCCGGTTCCCGGAAAACGAGCTGATCGGAGCCACTGAGGCCGGTGCCGGTATTGCGAAGTTGACTGGTGTGACAGACGGCGCAGTTTATCTTGTAGTTGGTCGCATTATCCAGTTTTTCCCAGCGGAATGGGTTGGAACGCTCATCGCCAGAGACGTCAATGACCTTCCAGTAATTCACCCACTTCTTCTGGATCGTGCTGTATTGAAGTGGAAAGACATGAATCTCTCCATTTGGCAGTGTTGTGGCATAGGCCTGCTGCCATTTGGAACCGATGGTGTAATCCACCGGATATGTGTGCCATTGCCCGTCCGATTGTTTGATTTCAAAGTAGTGGCGGCCGTTCTGGAGAACCATGCGGGCAAAGGGCTTGCGATCGGGTGCTGGGGTAATCAGGAGCTTCCCGTAACGATATGTTATTCGTCGCCGGCGTAGAATTCGTTGTCCTTGATGAAATCGCCAATCACGTTTTGCGGCTGGTATGGACGCAACATTTTCGACATGCCCGTCTGCATCCATTGTTGATATATGTCTGCATGACACAGCTTGCAGGAGGCGGAGCCGGCATAGCTTGGAAGATGAACCGCCGATTGACCAGTCCCGGCGGAGGGTTGAGGAGAAATGGAAGGGGGCGCCTTCTGTGAGTTGCTGAGGAACATGTCGAAGCTGATGTTCATGCCCGGCGTTGCCGCAATTTGCGAGTTATAGATCGTAAGCAGTTGTGTGCGCGCTTTGAGAGCGAGGTCCCCTCCGCGCTTGTAGACCGCGCCAAAGTCCGCCATGGCTTCCGGCAAGTTGTGCCCTGCGAGCTGGAGAACTCCGAGAAGATAGAGGATCTCAGGATCGTCAGGGTTGAGAGCCGACGCCTGCGACAGGGAAGAAGTAGCCCGGTTGACGAGCGCATCCTGACCAGCGCCTGCCGGGAGAGCTAAAGCTTGCGTCATTTGGGCACGGCCAATCACAAACCATGCGGTAGCCTGCTGCATTCGTTTGATGTTCGGCCAATCCTTCTCGGAGATGGCGCTCGGGCGAGCGAAGCGATCAAAGTAATCCAGTGCATCGCGAGCGCTCTCAAGCCCAGCTTCAGGGTGGCCGGTGCGAGCCTGTACGTCGGCAACCGCCACGAGCAACAAGGGATTTTCCGGAAACAGAGCGAGAGACTGGTGGGCAAAGCTCAGGCCCGCAGTGAGATCTCCCAGGTCAAAGCTGCTACGTGCTGCCCGCTCATATACGGTCGCAAGAAATGCTGATTGCGGGTACTGCTCCAGGAATGTGCGCGTCAGAGACTGAACTCTGTGCGGATCTTGTGTCTGGTACAGAGCGAGGAACGCTGCGCGCTCTCCCGGGTCCTCGATCTCCTGGGCAATTGTGGGAACGGTGCGATTCTGATCGGTAACGACGGCATCGATGTCTTGTGCAGCCAACGGCAGCGCAACGCTGCAAACAAAAAGCAAGATACAGCAAATACATTCAACCCTGTCGCGGCGCATGCCCGTATTCTCCATGCGCATAGTCGTCACGGCAAGCGCAAACTAAGAAGACGGCCAGGGAGAAGGGCGTCTATTGCGGCGGCAGCTGGGCTAGGGCCTTCTTTACTTCCTCGTCGTCCGGAGACACTGCTTGAGCTTTTAGAAGTTCCGCGCGTCCGTCTGCGAGATTTCCAGAGTGCCAGTAGATCAACCCAAGACGTTTGTGTAGTCCCGGCTCCAGATTGCAGGATCCACAGAGCTTCAGCGCCTCCTGCAGCTGGGTAATTGCGCCAGGCCAATCGCGTGCGTCTGCCAGGGCAATGCCAAGATCTAAATGCGCGCCAGGCGAACTGGGATCGAGCGTGCAGACCTTACGCAAATATCCGGCGGCCTCGCCGCTTCGGTTCAGACGCATCAATACCATGCCCTCGGCGGAGAGAGCGGTGGTGCGGTTCGGACTGATCTCTATCGCCTTGCGCAAAGCCTGCTCCGCTTCGGAGAAGCGCGATTCGCTTGCCAGAACCAAACCCAGATTGACAAATGCCTCGCCGTATTGAGGATTGTCTTGCGTTG
>CAWFGM010000063.1:0-129565 GCA_963815175.1 uncultured Acidobacteriaceae bacterium | reverse complement strand
AGCTTCGTTCTCTCGTCGCGTATCTACGTCAGCTTCAATGATCGATGGACTTGCGACGGCGTCCTGCAGACCGCAGTTCCTGCTTACCTTGAAATGCCCGCGGTTCCCAAGATCCACATCATCTGTCTAGTCAATACCCGGAGCGCGATGGCTTTTCTGCTCTAGTGGTGTAGGCGGGGCTCTTCTCGCCACCGCCGGCTTGCCTTTTACGCGAGTTCCATTCGCCAGAAAGAACCATAGCGCAAGCAAGAGGATCGCAAAGAGGGAAAAAAGAACCGTAATAATCGTCATGATTGTCAATCTCCTTTGCGGCGTGGCGAGAATAAATTAGTCAGGAACGGGACTCCAGCCGCTTCTTTCTACCCCCCAATTAGATAGATGCCGGCGGGGAGATTTGAGTCTGCTCTTGCCATCCCTCGCCGCTACGTCGCTCTACATGCACATCGATCAAGGGGGGAAGCCAACTCGAATGGTCGACGACCATTTCTTCCTTTGCCGAAAAAACTCCTGCGTGCTTATATGTTGTTCCGGTTAACGGAAGTGACATCTATTCAATACAGCGATTGCAAAGTCGAATGCCAGCCGCCCTCTGTCGATGAAGCTGTTGCAACACCTATACTGGCTTTGTGTCTTTCGAAATCCTTGTTCAATCCCTGTCGTTATCGCTGTATCGTTCTTAGTCCGAAGAGTCCTTCTCGATTCGGGGGACTCCATTAACGATCAACTGACCGATCCGACGATCGATCTTTGCGGCTTCAA
Organism: uncultured Acidobacteriaceae bacterium; assembly: GCA_963815175.1. Lineage (GTDB taxonomy): Bacteria > Acidobacteriota > Terriglobia > Terriglobales > Acidobacteriaceae > PALSA-350. The sequence continues at coordinate 128,806 of CAWFGM010000063.1, read as the reverse complement.
GGCGCCTTCTACGGACAAAGCCGATCAATAACTGTAGGGTCAGTGCCACGGCGTAGAAACTCGAGAGCCAAAAGAAATTTCTGCGGTCTGTCGACCAGGTATGGCAAACGAGAACGAGGAAGCTGAAGGAAGTGAGAGCAGCCGCGGACAGTGGTATCCAGCGGACAATACCGATAAGTGCGTGTAGCCGAAAGGCGGCCAGGTTCACACCGGTAAAGATCAGGAGGAACGTGGCGCTTGCGAACAGTGATATGGTCGAAAGGCGAGCACCTAGAGTGAGCGCCAGAGAGAGGGTGGTTAGCACCAAGAGGGCTACCCAAGGTACCGGCCGCGTTCTCTTTTGCCGTGCGAACACCTGTGGCAGCACATGTTGTGCTGCCATCACCATGCTAAGCCGCGCGGCTCCATAAAGAGTCGCGTTGATGGCTGATGCAGTCGACAGTACAGCTGCGATGCCGATTAAAACGAAACCAGTATGCCCGAGTTTGGGTTGGGCGGCCACCGCTAGCACGTACTCCTGGTCGTGCTGGATCTGCACCGGGGTGAGATTCCCAATGGCGGCTATCGCGACCGTAACATAGATCACGCTGGTGGCGACAATCGAAATGACAATGGCGCGGGGAAGGTTTCGCCCAGGATCCTCCATATCGGCGGTGGCATTTGGTATGAGCTCAAAACCTTCATACGCCACAAAAATGAGCGCCACGGCCGCCAGTGGCGAGAAGACGCCGCGGTTAAAAACCGGGGTGAAGTGACTGGAGTGGAGGCCGATCAGCCCCACGCCGGCAAACAGCGCCAGCAAACCAAGTTTGGTTGCGACCACGGTTAGTTCAACGCCTCCGGAAAGCTTCGCACCGGCAAGGTTGACGGCAAGGAATACTCCGAGTGCCATGAAGGCTAGCCAGGCCGACAGCCAATGTGGAAAGCCTGCGCCATGCACGAGCGTGGCGCCATAATCTCCAAACGCGCTCGCGTAAAGCGCCATCGTGCCAACGTATCCAGCTACCAGCAGCCATCCTGCCAGACCTCCGACAAACGGAGAGAAGGCCTTCTCGATGTACGTGAAACTTCCTCCCGCGTCACGATAGGAGAGTGCGAGACGGCTATAAGAGAATCCCGTGAACAGCGCAATCACGCCACCGCCGGCGAGCGTCAAGGGGACCGCGTGCCCGGCCACAGCGATCGCCAGACCAAGCACAGCGAAAATCCCCCCGCCGACCATGCCGCCGATGCCGATCGAGGTTACTTCCAAAAGGTTCAGCTTCTTGTTGATAAACTTGGCCGTCATGCCTCTCCTCGGACGCTGCCAGAAGGCGAATTCGCCGGATTTTGACAGATTTATACCTGGATCGCTGCCTATCGCAGCGCCCCACGAGAAGTCTGCGCCATCCATTTCAAGCACTTTTCACAGTGACTGGCAAGCAGCATATACCTTTATCAGGATCCTCCCTTTACGGTGACAAGGAGATGCTTACGGATCCGCCGGATCGAAGGCATGCCGGGTAAAGGCCAAGAAACGAAGATTGGGGCATTCCGCCCTCAACCCTGCGGTTGATCGAACGGCAGTGCAATATCTGAGGATCGGATGTGGAGGTCACGCTGAGGGAAAGGTAGCTCGATGCCGCGATCGCTAAAGACTTTGAAGAGGGCAAAATATAGGTCGGATTTCAGAATGAGTGGTGTATGAGATCGGTTGGACGTCCAGACCCGAAGCGCGAAGTCCAATGAGTTGTCACCGTAGCCGATAAAGATGACGTCGGGCTTCGGATCCGCTAGGACATCCTGATGATCCGTTGCTGCCCGCAGGAGAAGATCGCGAACCTGATCCGGATTCGAGCTATAGGCCACGCCCACAGGAATGGAAATGCGGACATTCGGGTCGTTTGCAGTCCAATTCGTGACCGGGTTGTTGATGAACTCACTGTTCGGAACAATGATGACGACATTATCGTTGGTCCTAATCCAGGTGGAGCGGGCCGCAATTTTGACAACATCGCCGAAGGTATCCTTGGTCTCGATTCGGTCGCCAATGCGAATCGGCTGCTCAATCAAAAGGATGAGCCCAGCGACGAAGTTTGATACGACATTTTGCAATCCAAGACCCACGCCGACGCCAACGGCTCCCCCAAAAACGACCAGCGAATTCAGGTTCACACCGAGTGACTGAAGTCCGATAAAGAGGCCGGCCAGGAAGAAGAGGTACGTAGTGAAGCGCCCTAACGCGAACTTCTGGGCCTCGGCTATCGGAAGATGACGGAAGAGCCGAGAAAGAACCACCCGTTGCATGATGCGCGAGGTGGTGACAAGGAGAAAAACGAATATGCACGCCTTTAGGAGGAAGAGCGGCGTGATCGACAAGGGGCCTATCTTGAGAAGCTGATCCTGCAGGAAGTGAGGCCAATCGACGTGGCTTACCTCGAGAGAAAAAGCCAAAGTGAGATGCAAGAGTTAGACCTCAGTCTTTCAGTTTAGCTGCGGATCGAGACGCGGCTGACCAGGATTGTACCCACACCGGCTATTCTGAAGATAGCCATCCGTGCCGCAAAGAAGGTGAACGCTTGAAGCGAATAGGTCATGAGCAGGAAAGCCCCGGCTGGAAGGCCGGCCGAACGGCACCCGGGTACGGGTTGACCCGTCGACTCGGCCTCGATAGACGGGTCGAAAGCCGTATACTCCCTTCTGCGAGTTAGATGCAAACCTGGACGTGCAATTCACGCGGGGCTTACTTGTTGGAGGGTTTGCAGATATTTGACGATGTCGGCTCTCGAGAGCATTCCAACAACATCCTCTCCTAGCATGACGGGCATCTGATTGACTCCGTCCCGCCCCATCTTTTCCATTGCCGTCCATAACTCAGCGTTGGGATCGATCCTGCTTAGCTTGTCAAGGGGAATCATGGCTTGGGTCACAGTGGTATTCGTCCATGAGGGCCGAGGAGTCTCCTTCATGTTATGAAGAGTGAGCAGTCCGACCGTGCGGCCGCCGCGGTCCACCAGGAAGCACCGCCGACCGTGTGCAAGAACCTCTTGGTCTACCAACCTTTGTAATGTAGTGTCTCCCGACACGTGGGCGCCCAAATCACCCATTGCTTCCGATACCCTGTGGCCGACCAACAGCCCCTGGACCATTTGCTGCTGGACCTGAGCTCCGGCTGCGCTTTCCAGAAACCAGCCGATGAACGCAGTCCACAATCCATTGACGACGTTTCCTCTCAGGGCCTCCCATACGCCGTAAAAAATAAACAAAAAGCCAAAGAATCGACCAGTACTTGCGGCGATCAGAGTTGCGCGGCGAAAGTTTTTGATCACCCCCCAAACGATGGCGCGAAACACGCGGCCTCCATCCAAAGGAAAACCCGGAACGAGGTTGAACAGTCCGAGGATGGCGTTAATGAGGGCGAGATATTTGGCCACAGCCAAGGCTGGCGCAAAATTCACCAGCAACGGCTCTAAAAAGAAAAAGAATGCCGCCAGGGCAAAACTGGTTAGCGGCCCGACGACCGCAATCAGGAATTCGACCCTGGCGCTCGGAGGCTCAGCCGCAATCTGGGATACGCCGCCAAAGATGAACAGAGTGATGCGGTGTACCGGTATCTTGTAGCGAAGGGCCACCCACGAGTGGGCCAGTTCGTGGACAATGATACTGACAAAAAACAGTATTGCCGTCACGGCGCCCATCAACCAGTATTCGACGCTCGTGGCACCCCTGAATTCCGCCGGATAGTAATTAGCAGCCAAGAGCCAGGTGAGCAGGCCTGCGATCAAAAACCACGAGTAGTCCAGATCGATAGGAATTCCAAGGATGCGTCCAATCGGGATTGTGTGGCGAGACACAACTCGCCTCCTTTCACAATGGTCTGTTTCGGCCTATAAAGGCCAGTCCCTGCCTCAAACGATCGGGTCTACAAGTTCCATTGTCGAGGCTCTCGGCCTCAGATTCCATGAAAACCCCCTTTCTGGAATTTCGCAAGGGGCCGCAGGACGAACTTGAGTTAGTGGCCAAACGGCTAGGACGTCGTTACGGCGCCAGGCTGCGCACTCGAAACGGAGGGTGGCGCGAGATGCACTAATAACTCCCCTTGCGCTTGCTGCGAGGCGATCATTAAAAGCCGGTCGCCTGGCTGTAAGACGGTTTCCGGCCGAGCCCGCAAAACCGTGTTGCCACGCAGTATCGCGGCCACCTTGGAATCCACGATTGAGCCTGTAAGTGTGCGAGATTGAAGCTGCTTTCCCGACCCATGGACTTTCTGGCCGAAGCGCCCCAATCATAAGCTGTGAACCATCCGGAAGATCCAGCGCGACCCCCGATCGCAGCAGAGTTGCGAGGTGAAGATGAGTGATGGGCTGGGGCAAGGATATTTTCCCCTGTTCCAGGAGCCGTAAGGCAATCTGAACGTGCTCGGCAATGTGGGCCGGTGAATCTGAACGTCCGCCTACCTGGGCCTCATACAGGCTGCTGTACTTGAAAAAGGACGAGAGATTGATTTGAATCACAAAGCTCAGCATGACAGCCAGGCCCGCGGGAACAAGAAGCTGATAGCCGCCGGTCATTTCGGCTACCATCAGCAAAGTCGCAATGGGAACCCTAGCCGCACCCGCGAAAACTGCCGCCATGCCAACAATCACCAGGCCTGCGGGCGGGTGGTGCGAAACGGCCGCGAGAACCCCGCCAAGCATTGCACCGACAAACAGGCTGGGCGCGAATATACCCCCCGAACCTCCGGAAGAAACGGAGAAGGACAGTGTCAGCATTTTGGCCACGACAAGAATCAGAAGCAATCCCAAAGCCAACCGCCCATCGATCGCTTCCTGAATCCAACCGTATCCGCCGCCAAGAACCTGAGGCAAACGAAGCGCTATGACACCCACAAGTAGACCGCCGAGACCCGGCTTTGTCCAAGCGGGTATAGGTAGAGCGGCGAACGCATCTCGAAAACGATAAAATACTTCGGGCAGAATCGTAGCCAGAAGGCCACTGACACCGCCGAGAGCAGCGTACCAGCCGTAATCTGCCACGCCGACGGCGGAAAAGTGGGCTTGGGACCTGAAACAGTGACTGCCAGCCGACAAACCACCCATTGACGGCATAAGCAACAATGGCGGATAGCATGCAGTAGATGAGAGCTCCGGCCTCGAAGTCCATCCCGCCGTAAAGAACTTCAACGGCGAAAATGGCGGTCCCGATGGGGGAGCGAAAGATCGCGGAAAGCCCCGCGGCCATTCCCATCAAGACCACGAGGCGTCTCTCGTATTCAGGACCGATGAAGCAGCTTCGCATAGGCCGAGCCAAAGCCTGCTGCGATCAGTGCCGTCGGCCCTTCGCGTCCCGCCGATCCTCCCGGAGCCGATGGTGATGGCCGAAGCAAGCATCTTCACCGGCGCTACGCGCGCTCGGATGGCCCCACCTGTCCAGTGAAGCGCTTTTACTACCGTATCTGTACCATGGCCTTCTGCTTCGGGCGCCAAGCCGTAAACCAGAGCCCCGGACAATAGACCGCCCAAAGTTGTTGAGACCGGTATCAGCCACAACCCGTGAGGGCCAATCACTTCATGAAGAACTCCGCCCTCCCCTGGGATTCCTGGCGGGTGGTAGCCGGCAAGCGAAAACAGGAAAATCTTCGCGAAGAGCCGTAGTGTCCAGGTAAACAATTGCGCGCTCAGACCGCCGATGACGCCGAGAACGATTGAATCTACGAGGAGGCGCGGCCTGTCTGCGGTTTTCACTATAACTTTGTACCACCGTTTCAATCGATCGATTGACAAATACAGGGCGCGACTCCCGCTTCAGAACTCCGGCCCTTCAGCCATTTGCTGCCTTGCGCGCTCCCTAAATCCATTCGACCAAAGAGTAGAATGGTCTTGTCCGAAGTGTCGCGAAAATATTCGGCGGCTAACGAAAAAGCGATGCGTCTGCGAAGGACAAAAGATCTAACGCGGGTACACGATCGGAGCAATCGACACAGATATCGGATCAGTCTGCGATTTCTATTTTGATGACCAGCAGTGGACCATCCGGTACATCGTCGTTGCAACCGGCATCATTTTCTCCGGACGCAAGGTATTGATTTCTCCCCTGGCTTTGCGGCATCCCGCCTGGAGCCCGCTGCATATTTATGTAAACCTCACCCGGGAACAAGTGCAGAACAGTCCCGAGCATTGATCTCCATAAGCCTGTCTCCCGGCAGCACGAGATGGAACACCTTGGACACTACGAATTGCCGTACTACTGGGAGGGTACGAGTGTATGGGGCTCCTGGCCACATCCTGAGGCGCTCGTGAGTGCTCCGCGAACTGGATCCAAAACTGAAACGAAGTTCCCTGACGCTCATCTCCGAAGTACGCACGAAATCGCGGGCTACCATGTGAAGGCGACCGACGGCGAAATCGGGCATGTTGAAGATTTCTTATTTGATGACAAGAGCTGGGAAATTCGCTACGCAATCGTTGACACGAAGAATTGGTGGCCTGCCAAGAAGGTTTTGCTGAGACCGCAATGGATCAAGAAAGTGGATTGGGCCGAACGGGAGATTCACATAAACATGAAGCGCGCTCTCATTGAAAAGAGCCCCGATTGGAACCCTGACTCACCCACTAACCGGGAATACGAGTTACACCTCCACCAGCATTATGGCTATGCGCCTTACTGGACGGAAGAACTGATAAAAACTCGGCACTAACCAGACAGCTCACGGAACACGATGGATCAGCTGGTCTATACTCCGGGCAAGATCGATGATCTCGCCCTCTCCCGTCAGCTCAAACTCGACCGGATCGTTCCCTGCCGCCGCGTGGTCCACCGCATTCTTTAGAGTTACCAAAGGTTGGACCACCGCTCGCGGAAGCACGATACTGATCCAGATGCTCAACAGGAAGGTGATGGCCGAAACGATGCTGAGCACCCATTCCGCATCGTGAAGAAGGTCACGAACTTCCTGGTGGTCTCGTTGAACACGCTTCCAGTTTTCTGCCTCCAACTGTGAAGCCAGTCCTAACAAGTGCTGACTGGTTGCTTGCATCCCGTCCGTCAGCAGGCGTAGCGCTGGATTCTCCTGGCTCAGCGTCTTGGCGAGGTCCGCGTCAAACGATTGAACCCGGCTTTGGAGCTCTTGAACCAGTTGGGCATTTCCTATTCGTCTGGAGCGCCGAAGCAGCTCGTTCAGGTCAGTTTCGTACGCATCTACGGTTTTGTGAACCCGTTCCGTAGTAGTACCGCCGCGTGTTTGCAGCAGTGCTGCCGCATCGGCAAACTGTTGCTCGTACAGCCGCAGGCTTTTTAAGACATTTTGAGTGGCACCCTGTTCAGCCGGCTGAAGACTCTCGATTTGCGCTACCAAGCCTCTGATACGATCCCCGGCTTGATGATTGTCTTTAAGATACGCCTGATCGTTCAACAGGAAATAATTGCGCTCGCTACGCCGCGCTTGCAGCATTTCCACCGAGATCTGTTGTGCCAGTGTCGTTGCGGGCGCATCTTTGTTGACGATGCGGTTGACGATTGCACCCATCTTGAAGAGATAGTAGATTGTCAAGAAAATCACAGGTGCGAGAATGAGGCGCACGATGGCCAGGCTGTAGCCTACACGGCGTTTGAGCGAACTGCCCGGCGCTAAGATCTTCAAGGTTTTGCCAATCCTGGTTTGCATCGCTAGCCTCACTCGATGATTCACACGTTATACGTATCCGGGCGCAGAAAGTGCCTTCAGCGTGGGCTCCCGACCGCGCCCGACGGACCTTCGGTAACCCTCAAAGATCCTGGAAGGCGCTTACGTCACAGTGAAATTGGTCCGCGGTCGTGGGCGAAGAAACTTTAGCGGCAGAACCAATGGTGTTCGCATTTTCTTGAGCAGCTTGGGAGGCAGATTCGTTGGGTTCAATGTCGAGCGTCCATTGGGTGTTCTTCAATTCGCTCTGTGAAAGAATGCGCCGAACGTCGGAAGCTAGCGCGGGGATTGCCTTATCCCCCGCAGCTCTCAGATCAGGTGCACAGGTGACCTGCAGGCGAAGGTTATTCAGCTGAACCGCCTGAATTATTTTGGCTAGCGCCGTACGACCATCCGCGTCAATTCCCTGATCTTGCCTTGTAGCTGTCAGGGCGAGTTGGAAAGACGGCGCTTTCATCTCCACCTGCCCTCTTAATTGAACAGGCAGGCCAAGCTTCGAGCCCAGCTGCGATGCCAACAGCGAGACTGTCTCTACCGGCAGAGGCTCGGCGGAAGACAACCGTACTCTCAGAACCAGTGGGCTGATCGGCCCCAGATCAATTTCGGGGACCGCTTCGCGGGCGATATCGGTGCCGGCCAAAACTGAATCCACCTGGGTCTGGACATACTGGAGAGTCTCCAGACCTGACGCTTTGAAGTCGAACGGCGCCTTCGCGGCGATCTGGCCGACGACGCCACCCAGAATTGGGTTATGAGCCCGGGCTGTTTGCACTGCGGCTACGCCTCCGTGCGTAACCAGAATTTGATCGATCAGAAGTTTTGTATCAGGACCGTACTGGGGACGAAGATTTTCCTCAGCTGCCTGAATCGACTTGGTCTCGATGTAGTGACCTGTTCGAAGCGTAGCTTGTATCAGCAGACCACGAGGCTGGCGGGAGAAACTCAGATCAGAAACCGAGGCTTCATCTGCCTTAAAGGAGGCCTTCAGCTCCCGCTGCAAGCGGGACTTTACGGCTATCTCGATGGCGGCTTGGCGCAGGGTTAGAAAGAGCGGGATGGAAAGAAGAACCAATACTAATGTGCTGATTCCGAGGCGGTATCGCAGCTTCCACCGGCCTTGCTCCGCTTCTCTACGGGGCTGAAACCCAATGAGACGGAAGACCACCACGGCGCTTATGACGATAGCGACCAGGTTGGTGATGAAAAGTAGAAAGGCGCCCCCTGCAATCGAGCCCTGGTGGGTACTCAAACCATAACCGACCACGGAAAGAGGAGGGACGACGGCAACAGCAATGGCGACACCTGGAAGGATGGTCATGGCCACCGAGCCTCCACGGAGAGCCAAGGTGCCGGCAAGTCCGGAGAGGAAGGCGATGAACAGATCAAGGAGGTTCGGCGTAGTGCGTGCCAGGATTTGGGGTGTTGCCTGTTTCAGCGGGATGACAAAGGCGGCTACACATGTAACAGCTACAACGGCAGATACACTAAGGACCAGGACGATTGCGGACCGTCTTCCTAGCTTTCCGTCCCCCAGCAGCAATGCTAATGCCGCGGCCAGAATCGGGTTCATCAGCGGGGAAATCAACATGGCCCCGATGATGACGGCCGCGCTGTTTTCCAGAAGTCCAAAGAGTGCGATCAGTCCGGCAACCGTGAGAAGAGCCGCGTATTCAACGTCAATGTGGCTGGAGCCCAGGATGGATTGATAGATGGCGTCTCGCTGTTGGCGAGAGGCGTGCAACTCGACGCGCCGAAATAGCCTTCCTTCGTCCGTCACAAAGGCTCCATAAGTTCGGATGGCCGTCTCTGAGTGCCTCGGTTGCGCCCGCAAGCCGTCTCTGCCCACAGGGCTCCCAACTCACTTGGCGTAGATGAACAGAGCGGTCCCAGTTCCCTGAGCCGGAGCGGCGGTCACTCGTACTTGATCGCGTCTTTCGGGATCGAACCTGCGGCCTCCAACCGCCCCCACGGAAGTTTCGACCACCGTTTTAGCGTCGATATGGAACGACTGAACACCTCCCGGAGTGCTTTCCACTGTCAAAAGATGCTGATGCTTGTCAAACTTGACCACTGTTCCGATGGTTCTTTTGAGTGGCCCCGAGTCGAGGCCCTGCAATGCAACCGCAGTCCTCTGAATGCCCTCGCCGAAATAGTACACAATCACGTGGGTGCCCTTGGTATTGAATCGATCAGCTGATGTTGCCTGGGCACGAAGATCCTTGTCGAATTCGAGGGGAATGCTCGACTTCGTAAAGTCTTTAAACTCCACCTCGGGGCCGTCGTCAGTGTCAACTTCGATTGTTTTCCCCGGACTCATCGAGATGACGGTGCCGGTCAAGGCATGAACCACTTCTTGCGCGGGCGCCGGCAGGGTGAATAACGAAAAGTATCCTACGAGCAGGCAGAATGTACCAAGCCGTCCGAACATCGGCATACCTCCCCCTTTCTAAGGGCGGAATCTGAATTCAAAACATCCGGTGAAGTCACGGTTTAAGATGCGCCAGTATAACCCCATTTTTGGACTCGTAGTCGAGATTAGAGATACTTGACCAAAAGCACCTCATTGCCGCGTTCGTTGTAGATCAATTCATCGACTAAATTTCGGGTGACGAGAATCCCGAATCCTCCCGCACGCATGTTCAGTTCAGTGCGGTACTGCAGGTGGGCGGCCGGAGCATTCGGAGGGTTTGAAATTGCGGCGTGCGGCAAGGCCTCGAAGGAAAATCCCTTCCCGGGATCGCGCACATGATAAATCAGTATTCGCTTGGTGCGTCCGCATTCGATATAGACTCTCTTGTTCGGATCGAACTGTCCGCCATGCTCTATGGCGTTCAGGAGAATTTCACGAAAGGCGACGGCGATAGCCTCCTGCTCCTCTTGCGGCAGGTCAATCCTCAGCTCCCGCATGAACTGAAACAGGCGCTCCGCGGTAAGCGCCTGGCAGCGTACCCGAAGAGCAATCCACTCCGGACATGCAGAGACGACTTCAATGCCATCCTCCCAGGCCGGAAGATCCAGCGCGCGCGTGACCATTTCGGTCAGGACGTCAGGGTCGAATGGTTTGCAAAAGTAGGCGAATGCGTGTTCGCGCATCGCTTCCAGGATGTCGTTGGGCGTGCTTTCCGAAGTCAGCACCACAACCTTAGCGCCTGGCATCATTTTGTGTACGCGGCGGAGCAACGCCACGTCGTCGGTTCCTGGTGTATTCACGTCCGTAATCAAAAGGTCGTAAGCCGTTGACTGAAGCTGAACCAGCGTCTCCGCAGTATCCTTTGATCTTTTAACCAGCCAATCTCGCGCGGAGGATGCTTCGACCAGGAGATCGTAGACTTCTGAATCGCTTCCGGTCACCAGGATTGCTTTTGACGCGGGCATAACTCGACCTCCCTGACCGAACTCAGCTTCCACTCTTGAATGCTTGTTGATTTCGATGTAACTTGACCCGGTGATCAGCCCAGGAAACCGATTCTGCGGAGTGGGTCGGGATCAGGACGGAGCGGCTGGCAAGCCAATCGCCGGCCTTTACAGTGAGGAAACTAATATGCCAGGAAGGTTCATCCAGGACAAAACCTTCCAGGTGGCCAACCTTGTCTCCAGCAGACCAGACAGTATAACCAGTCAGGTGCGAGACGCTGCGAAGATGCGGGTTTCCCTTTGAATGCAGCGGGTATTCGGTCCCGGTTGGGATAGAAGATGCCCCAGCCCGGCGATCCACCCAACAGGCGAGCCGGCCGAAGTACTCCTCCATAGCGGTTTCCTGTTGGCGCGAAACCGGTTCCACCGAGTCGATAAGAGGACTTTCGTGAGCCTCCCCCTTGGTTAACCGGATGTGGAAGACTCTCTTTTTCCAATCAATCTCTTGTACGGCGCTAACAGCGAGCACTACATCCCGCCGGGTAAGCCACCTCCTCACATCGACTACCAGATATTTAATCGTCCATGATTGATCGCTAAAGAGAAAATCTGTTACCTTTCCGATCTCCCCGTCGGTTGCAAGCACGACCGACCCTTTCAGGGTTTCCAGATCACGAAACATGTGGCTCCTTTGAACCGAAGAGTTAGCAGTGCGGGGTACCTTATTTTGGCTTTTTGGTGACATGGCGCCGGTGAGCCTGTTTGCCACTGTACGACAACTGCAAAGGCGTCGGCTAGACCTGGATAGCCGGTTTTGCCTTATGCGGCTCGCAGAGTCCAAACCGCCCCAGGATTGGGCTGCGGTCGGGGAAACGGCTCAGATTCGTTGTGCCGCAGGTCACAGCCGGCTGGATCAGCCCCAGGATATTCCGGCGCTGCCATGAATGCGCTTCTGCTCAATCGAATTAATTTCGCCTGCGCTTTGGTTTGGCTTGGTGGGCTCTTGGCATGCTGCCTGCAGCGGGATATTTCTTGGCGACGGTTAAGTCCGATCCATCCGGGCTACAGGTCTCGGACGGTGAGAAGGGACAACTTGCGTTTGCCAGTAAGCGGTAGGCGAAGCTGGTATGTCCAGAAATCGCTGGCAAACAGGATTCTCATTACTTTATCTCGTTGAGCACCTTCCTTTCGGCCATCCGCCGCTTACCCGCAGGACCACTCGTCCCTGTTGAAGTAGACACTCCTACCACCAACTTTAGATGAGTACGGTCATGAATGAGCCGCCTTACGTGCCTTATACGGTTTAAAGGCCATGGTCAGGACCGGGCAAGGGGCTTCAGCGATGATCCGGTAGGCAATATGCGGGGGCAGATGTGAAGCTGTAAACGAGGCTTTGCGTACACCTAAGACCACCAAGCTGGCCTTTTCATCAGTGGCATATTCAGTCACGGCCGTCGAAACTTCGTTGCCATACCGAATGGCATAAACAGGGGACTGCAGGCTGTTTCCGTTCTCCACCACCATGTGTTCCAAGGCATCGGTGATGATGGTCGGCATGGCTCGGCTGCGAGCACCTGCTTCGATGGCTTTTGGCAAGATGTGGAGGCAGGGACAGCGACATCCACTGACTCGACAGACCTCAGCAGCATACCGAACAGCCGCCACCGTCTCGCTATGAAAATCAGTAGCAAAAACCACGGGACCACGGGATTCTGCCAGCTCTGTGTTACGCACAGCATGAGGACCAACAGTGACCACGAGGCAGCTTGCTTTTCGTAGCACAGTCTCAGCCGTCGAGCCAAACATGAGGCGCTCGAACCCGCGGAATCCATGCGTTCCGAGATTCACAAGATCTCTGTTGTCCGATGAAATGGTGTCCAGGATTGCTTCTGGAACACTGCCGTCGGTGACGATCGGGTCACACGCCACACCCTCAAGGCGCGCCGCCTCAGCTGTCTGGTCAGTCTCAATTTGGGACTCGCGGTAAAGCTTGTCCATCTCAACGAATTCTTGCCCATTCATGGAAGGAAAGATGTCGGCGTTGGGAAAAACATGCAAAATGGTAAGCCTGGATTGAATGACATGACATATATCAACCGCGGTTTGAAAGGCTGCCAGCGAGGGAGCGTTGAAATCAGTCGGCAATAGAACGTGCTTGAAACAGACGCCAGGAAGGCTTCTCAATAGTTGCGGCATTGGCGACCATCCATTCCAGGTGCGGTGAGCCAGTCTAGTCATGCCGTCCGAGCGTCGATCGTGGGCAAGCGGGAACGAGCATCCGATTGGTCTATCTCAAACAACGCCTGATCTTCTTCGCTGCGGCCGGTATCTGTTGCCGCAGGGGTTTGCCTGTAAACCAATTTTAGATAGCCTGTGCGGCGCGGCGGGTGCGGGGCACACGTTGTTCGGGAGCGGATCTTAGCCGATACGCCACCATCGAAGCCAAGCTCCAACACGAGAGAACAACAACACGCCGGACATACCCAGAAGAATTGCGTGTTTTCTAATTCCCTTTCCAGAGCATAGAGATCTCCACCGTTCAGGAATCTGAACTCGGTCCCGCACGATGGGTTCGCACAGCAGTTGACCATGAAACACCTCTGGGCCAAGCGTACGCCGCAGTTGAGATAAAAGCTGTGACCTTAATCACAAAGTGTTACAAGTTTTCTAACAGGTGAGCAGATAGGGATTATTAGACGGCCAGACTCTCAAGCCTCTCGGGAGCAAGTATCGCGATCGATGAACCACTTTTTTGTTTCGGCTCGGTCTTGCCCAAGACCGGGACAACCTTGGCATCTGCTTGCGTGGAGTGAACCTGGCATCAAGACTCGGTACCTCGGCGGAGGTGGCTTCTACACCGCTTCCCGCTGGGAAGAAGCCTCAGCGGATTGCTGCCATAGGAGTTCCTCCATCTCGCGTAGCAGAACCCGTGGGCTCTGCCCTTTTACGACATAGGAGGTGACAGCATCGTCGACATCATGCGGCCGGTCAGCATGACCGGAAAGCATGATGATCGGAATGTTGGATTTTGCACTGCGCATCGTTCGTGCTATCTGGGCCCCATTCATGTCCGGCAACGAGTAGTCGAGCACGACCAGACTTACCGGTTTGGACCGGAACGCCTTTAGGGCCGCCCGATTATTCGTGCAAGTTATGACCGCGTAGCCGCTCATGGTCATGATGTCGCCGTAAAGTTTCAGGTGACTCATATCATCATCGACGCAAAGCACAAGGGCCGCTGTAGAAAATGGGGCAGTTTCTGAAGCTGAGCAAGGAAGCTTGCGCACATAGGCGTTCGGAACATTCATGGGGGACCCCGTAATTGAGTATAGCTTGCGAACACCGCTTCGATATTCACTTAGCTTGCCACAGTAACGAACCATGATCTGTTCCCGGGAAAACCTTCGCTTCACCAGGCGCCCCCCGAAGCACCCTTCGACTGCATTGCGACCTAACAAGGGTTAAGGGTTAATGAACTTCAAGAGGCTTACGTTGGCATGGCCCTGGTTCCGGGAGTAAAACTGACCTGTGCCATCGCCACAAACAGAATCTCGAATCTACAAGGTACGGACCTGTGACGAACTGTAACTGCCGCGGGCCTCATTTGCATGCATTCGTCTCAATGATGGGTTTGATAGAGCTGCATAAAGATCCAGAGACATCAAAGCAGGTTCGACGCCGATGAAGTCGGCAGGGGGTAACCTATCCGCCATAAAACCCTCATCGCTTGGCGTCAGGGGCCACCGGTGGTAGATCAATTCCTCTGATTTTGACAGGTTCTCCGTTGACAGAGCCTTATTGTCCTTCTTGCGGGCAAACAGTGAAGGAGGGGTACCCGTGCCGGCTGCAAGCTTCACAAGAGCCCGAATACCGATTCGACTATCAGTTATTAAGGGAACTGCTTTCGACTTTCTTTATGAACAATTCCTGACTATTCAAACTGCCGGACTTGTTGTGATTGCGAGGCCGATCATACCTTCCGTCAGGCTGCATGTGCCTGGCCTTGACCACGTCGGCGAGGTAGACAGCAAGCACCTCGTCATGGAGAAACCGCTTGAGCTTCGGATCACTCACGGGGAAGGCCACTTCTACCCTGCGATCGAGGTTGCGCGGCATCATGTCGGCGCTGCCCAGGTAAACCTCCTCCTGTCCACCATTGCGAAAGTAAAAGATGCGGCTGTGTTCAAGAAATCGGCCGACGATACTTGTGACCCTGATGTTCTCGCTGATACCGGCTAAGCCAGGACGCAAGCAACAAATCCCCCGCACCAGAAGATCGACCTGGACACCTGCTTGTGAAGCCTGGTAGAGGAGTTGAATCATGCGCATGTCTCCGAGGGCATTTATTTTGAAGATAAGCAGGCCCTGTTTGCCGTTGTGCTGATGGTCGATCTCACGGCGGATGAGTTGCTCATAGTGCTCTCTTAAGTCGACCGGGGACACGAGGAGCGTCCGGTAGTCCACTTTCGCTGAATAACCGGTCAAGTAGTTAAACAAGTCAGTGCAATCGGCGCCAATCCGTTCATCGCAAGTGAACATTCCGACGTCAGTGTAAAGCTGGGCTGTAAGACTGTTGTAGTTGCCGGTAGAAAGATGCACGTAACGACGGATGTCGCCGCCTTCGCGCCGCACCACCAGAGCGGTCTTACAGTGGACCTTCAGGCTGAGCAACCCGTAGACAACATGGACCCCTTCGTTTTCCAAAACCCGCGCCCATTCAATATTGCTCTCTTCGTCAAAGCGAGCCTTGAGTTCCACGAGCGCAGCAACCTGTTTTCCCTCTCGAATGGCATCGAGCAGTGCCTCCACCACTGGAGAATTGCGCCCCACACGATAAAGAGTAATCTTGATGGCCAAGACTGCCGGGTCACGCGCGGCTTGTTGGAGGAACGTCACTACCGGCTGAAAAGAGTCGAACGGGTGGTGCAGTAGAACATCTTGGCGGCGGATTGCGGCAAACAAGTCTTCACCCTCTTCTTCCGGGTGTAACGCCGCCGGCACACCAGGGATGAAAGGCTTGTCCTTCAGATCGGGACGATCGATCGCCCAAAGATGCTTCAGGCGCGACAACACCAAAGGTCGTCCCAGCTTGTAGACATCTTCGGGATCAACCTCAAGGTTCTTCACTAGGATTTCAAGGACTTGCGCTGACATGGCGTCGTTTACTTCCAGCCGGACGACGTCTGCAAAGCGCCGTTGCCAGAGTCCTTCCGCGACTGACTCCATAAGATCGCCGGCCTCAAGCTCCTGAATGATGCTGTCCGCGTCCCGGGTTACATGAAAGGGATGGGCTTCGATGAGTTCCATTCCCGGAAACAGGCTCTCCAGATTGGCAACAATGAGCTGCTCCAACCACATAAAGTACTGTGGCGCAGGCGTCCTCCCTTTCCTGGATGGAGCTTCCTTGCCAGGGGAAATCAATGGTACGAGCTGTGGTAACGTTTCAGGAACTTTGAGCCGAGCGAAATGTTCGCTGCCCTTAGCGTCTCGGAGCAGGACGGCCAGATTCAGGCTGAGGTTTGAGATATGCGGAAAAGGTCTGCTGAGATCCACCGCCAACGGAGTCAGCGTAGGAAAGACTGCTTTGGAAAAATACTGGTCAGCGTTCGTCCGTTGCGCCGAAGTGAGCTGAGAATAATCGACTATGCGCAAACCGGCCTTCTTGAGCGCCGGGAAAATCTGCCGGCTGAGGCAGTCTTGTCCGGCCTTAAAAAGCTCGGAAACCGTTTCATGAATGGCGCTCAACTGTTCCTTGGGCGTCATACCTTCGGGTCCACACTCGACTACACCGCTCTCTACCTGCCGCTTCAGCCCGGCCACTCGCACCATAAAGAATTCGTCCAGGTTTGAGCCCAGGATGGAGAGAAATTTCACTCGATCAAGGAGAGGATTATCGTGGTCCTGAGCTTCCTCAAGAACTCGTTTCTGGAACGCAAGCAGACTCAGCTCCCGGTTAATGTAGAGTCGCGGATCTTCCAAAGCGTGGGGATCGTCGGCAGAAGACAGGTCCTGCGCGCCAGTTCTGTTTGATTGTTCCTGCCGTCGTTTGCCAGGCGGCCGGGAAACCCGTTGCTTGGTGGGGGCGGAATTGTGCACGGTATGCATTGAGCGTAGTCAAGGATATACCGATCGACCTGCCTGCGCTGCTACGTCAGGCTGCCGCGGGTTGCTCAAGCAGTTCCTTGAAAGTTTGCGCATCCATCGTTTCACGCTGCAGCAGTTCGCCAGCCACCAGGTCCAACTGTGCGCGGTGTTGCTCCAGGATCCGCTTCGACTCCGCGTATGCAGAATCCAAGATCGTACGCACCTCCTCCTCGATCGCTCGGGCTGTTTGCTCACTGCAGTCACGTTGCATCAGACCTTCTTCGGACACAGGAAGGAAGGGGTTCTGCGGCTGCCCGCAATGAAGCAAACCTATCGACTTGCCCATCCCATACAGGCACACCATCGAGCGAGCCAGTGCGGTCGCGTGTTCAAGGTCATTTTCCGCACCAGTGGTGATTTCATTGAAGACGACTTCCTCAGCTGCCCTGCCGCCCAGCATCCCCTTGATTTTGTCGGTTAGTTCCGCTTGGCTCATCAGGTATTGATCACCTTCGGGAAGCTGCAGCGTATAGCCGAGGGCGGCCCGGCCACGAGGAATGATGCTGATCTTGTGAACCACGTCAGCATGCTTGCTATAGGCCGCCACCAGCGCGTGGCCGACCTCATGGAAAGCCACCCGGCGCTTGTCCTCCGGGCTCATGCGGCGACTCTTGCGTTCCGGACCAGCAACAACCTTCTCTACAGCTTCTTCCAGGTCTTTCTGTCCGATGGTCGTCCCGTCATGGCGGGCCGTTAGCAGGGCGGCCTCATTAATGACATTGGCCAGGTCTGCCCCGGAGAAACCCGGTGTCTCCTGCGCAATTTTGTGTAAGTCGACATCCGGAGCCAGAGGTTTGCCGCGAGCATGGAGTTTGAGGATCGCATCCCGCCCTTCGAGATCGGGGGCATCGACCACAATCTGGCGGTCGAAGCGACCAGGCCGCAACAGCGCACGGTCCAACACATCCGGACGATTGGTGGCGGCCAACACCACCACGCCGATATTGGTGTCGAAACCATCCAGCCCCACCAGCAGCTGATTCAGTGTTTGCTCCCGCTCATCGTTCACGGCCCCGATATGCACGCCCCGCTGCCGCCCAACGGCATCCAGTTCGTCAATAAACACGATGCAGGGTGCGTGCTCCTTGGCTTGCCGGAACAGGTCACGGACGCGGGCCGCGCCGACACCGATGAACATCTGGACAAACTCGCTGCCGCTGATGGAGAAGAACGGCACCCCGGCCTCCCCCGCGACAGCGCGCGCCAAAAGGGTCTTCCCTGTGCCCGGCGGGCCCACCAGTAGAACACCTTTCGGGATTTTCGCTCCCAAGGATTGATAGCGTTCAGGCTGCTTTAGGAACGACACCACCTCCTGGAGTTCGTACTTCGCCTCTTCACAACCCGCCACATCGCTAAACGAGACCTTGGTCTCCTGCTCGGCAACGAGCTTCGCCCCGCTCGAACCAAAACTCATCACTGACTGGCCGAGCCCCTGCATCCTCTTCGACATGAACTGCCACAACAAGAACATGCATCCGATGGGCAAAACCCACGCCCATAGAAATTCAGACATAACCCCCGGCCGGACACCGGAGAACTTCACCCCGGCCTTTTCCAGGTCACTTACCAGGTCAGGATCTTCCACTCGCACCGTGCGAAACATGAAGTCCGGAGAGGTTTTGGCTTCAGTAGTTGTCTTTTTGGCTTGCTCCGACTTGGGTTTGGGGGCATGGTTGGATTCAGAATCAGTCTTGGTTTCGGAAGGTGTCTTCGACGCCGTGGCCGGTGCCGGGGGCGTCTTAGTGGTAGTGGCCGCTGATGCCTCCGTGGAAGCGGTCGGCTTAGGTCGAATCTTGCCTGAAATCTCCGCTTCCTTGACGACGCACTCGACAACTTCCCCCTGATGAAGATCGTTCTTGAACTCGCTGTAAGCAATGGTGCGGAGTGCAGCGTGGGGAAGTGCTTCCTGCCAGATCCACAACATACCCGCGGTGAAGATGAAGTACCAGATCGCCGCCTGCCATTGCAGGGGCGGCCGTTCTGGTGTTCTCTTGGGGCTGGTTAGAGGTGGCATAAGGGCTTTCCGACCGGGGCTTTATCGCCGGTCCTGTCTTTCCCAGCACATTCTTCTACAGTGTATTTCGAATCTCGTTTGTCCGGACGGAATAGGCTAATCGCTGGGCACAACGATGACAAGGCGCGAAGGAGGAGATCAGGTCCGGTTTGTAGGGGCCGGAGCGAGCACCGAGGCTATTTTCTCGAGAAACTCCGCGGCGGTAAATGGCTTTGGAAAAATCTCCACCGCTTGAAGCGACTCCCTGTATGTGATGCGATCGTCATCAGGCAGACCGCCCACCATGAGCACTCGCAGTCCATTGCACTTTGTACGTAAGTAAAGCGCGGCTTGATGGCCTGAAATGATCTCCAGGTGAGGGCGGACGATAAGCAAATCCGGCGTTGCCTCACTCAACCGGTCGACGGCGGAGCCCAAGTCGATTGCGGGAAGGACGAGATACTCGGCGCCTTCGAGCATGTCCCGAAGAACTGTGGAAATGTCCGAGTCCGAGCACAACAAGAGAATGGTTCCCTTCGAGCGGTCAGTCAGGCTCATCGTCAACGCTCTCCCTTGCTAAAGTTTCTCGACTTCTGCCAGAAGACGCTGCCAGGTGACGAAGTGGTTGCCATCGTCGGTAAGTGCGTGCCTATGAAGTGTACATTGAGAGCAGAAAGCATTCTTTCCCGGCCTCCGGATCAGCTCTCGGGTCAGGCATTGCTATACCGGGAGCCAATCGCATTGATTCCGGTGCGGGGAAACGCAAAGAGCGATAAAGACACGAGAGCTAGACGGCCACGGTTTCGCCCGCATGGATATTCACTTCGGCGGGATGCGTTGTTTCGATGATATCTTTCGCCCTGGCCACCTCTGCAGCCGTACCATGTACGATCAGCAGAAATTGATCTGTCTTCAAAGCGGTCTCGTACTTCACGATACTATCCTTCGGGATTCCTACGCTGTAGAGACCAGCTCCCAACGCGCTCAACCCTCCCACCACTACCGCACCTTCCAAGGCTCCAACGATCCATGCAACGACTGGCCCGGCGGCCAGAACCGGTCCAATTCCGGGAATGGCAAAAAAGGCAGCGCCAAACAATAGCCCCCAGAAGCCACCCCAGAACGCACCAACCTTGCCCCAATACTTCATGCGATCGCCAGTGTTGTAGTAGCCAACCGCATGCTCGTCCGTATGATAACCTTTCCCGACAATTGACAATTTTTGCATGTCGACTCCGCTCCGTTGTAGCTCCTTTACTGCTTGATCGGCTTCTGTATGCGTGCGGTAGACTGCGACCACGGAATTTTGTATTGCCATTGACTTAGTCCTCAGACACTCATTTAAAGGACTAACAGCATCTTTGCGCGTTGTCTGTGACCGCGGTCACAGACAGCGTCGCGGCGTCACGTTGAATGGCGTTAGCATCCCGGCCGCCGAATCCCCTGCATTCATCGCCGCACCCGCGTTTGCGGTAGTGGGGATGGGCGGAGTGGTAGGTGGAGCGACGGGAGCGGCTATCGCTGCGATCGTGATGATTTTCGAGATGACACTCGACTACACGGTGATCATCCCACTCACCTTGACAGTTGCGATTAGCTAGGCCGTGCGGATGAGCCTGATCAAAGACAGCATATATATGCGAAAGCTGGTTCTGCGGGGTGAGTTGGTCGTACCCGAGTCTCTTCGAGCCGATCTTCAATTCAGCCGTCGCGCCGCGAGCATTATGAATTCGCAGCTGACGATCGTTCCGGCAGCAACACGTTTACAAGATCTCTCTTGGAACAAGAGCGTGGCCTTCATCGTCACAGATGGCTCTGGCGCCGTGGGGGGAGCGGTCATCGGAGAGAATCTGACTACCCTAGGGGGGGCCAATCCGACCGCACTGATCGGGGATGTCGCGCAGCACAACTATGTTGTTGTATCACCAAGTGACTCCGTATGGAAGGTTGTTACTGCGATGCGCGCGACCGACTCCGCTTTCGCGCTGGTCGCTTCGCACAACGGAGATCTGTCAGCCAGTAGCGTACAAGGGATCAAAAGCCGTAAAGCCCTTATGAACGTTCTTGCCGACGATATGGAGCTGTTCGGCGTCTGAGATTTCACCAACTCCTTAGATTCACTGCAAATGCCTGAGATATAGCTAGCTTGCTAGCCAGCCACGTCGAGGCCAGCTTTCATCGATCTCACCTATCTTCTAAATACTAATAAGAAGACCTCTTTGGCTCTTTGGCAAAGACCGCTGAACCGAAGAGCCGCGTGCACCTCTCGACCTAACGGCCATCCCCACAGTGGATCCTGCTTTTGGAAAGGAAACCTTTGTCATTGGATCAAGGTGATGATGGCCTCTACGGGCGGCCTTAGCCGAATGACTTTTCATAAGCCGGATTTGTCGGGTACGACAACCGTATGGTCAGAAGAAGGCCGCCGGCAGTTATGTCTGTGATGGAGGTCACAGACATAACTGCCGGGCGTCAATTTCGATGGGAGTCGTTGTGGCTGTCGTCACCGGGCCCGTAATACAATAGGAGAATCTTTTTTTCCACGCCGCGACGTTGATGCATCAACCCTCGTCGTCGGGCCGTGGATCTATGTTTCCCCGACGATCTTAGTAGGAACGCCGGTGCAGTAGTAAAGACAGGGCAGATAGATTTTCAGTTCGACTAAACAAGTGTTGTTTAGGTGGGATTGATAAATTGGCTCCGTGCGGTTGTCGATCAATCTAAACATCCCGGACTGCAAGCAAAGTTTTCCCGCAGCTCTGTGATGTGGCTCACAGACGACTTACAGAGCGTCGGCTATCTCTGGTTTTGAGCTTCAGCAGGATCGAAAGCAGTCAAGGTTTAGGTGCAGCTGGGGTTAAAGCTCCCATTGGGGTAGCTACGCATGTGCCGTTCGGTCTATGGGTTGGCGATTTTCGCGCTCCTGAGTGGGATCGGCGGAGGCAGGTTAGTCCACGCCGCTGAAGCAGCGCCGCAAGCGATCGCGTCTTCCCCAAATTCGCCGGTAACCCAGGCAGATTACGTTGGCGCCGAGACCTGTGCCCTGTGCCATCAGGATCAGGTGAAGGGCTTCGCCGGCAATCCTCATTCTAAGTTGGCACTTGAGCACGGGGGCAAAGGAGTGACATGCGAAAGCTGCCACGGACCCGGCAAGGCCCATGTCGACAGCGGCGGAGATGCCAGCAAAATCTTCCGATTCACAAAAGCCACCCCCAAACAGGTTGCCGATAGATGCCTCACTTGCCATGTCGGCGACCATCCGAACTTTGATCGGACCGCCCATGGCGATGCGCTCGTCGGCTGCACCAGTTGCCACAGCATTCATAAGTTCGAAGCACAGACCACCTTGCTCAAAGCGAGTCAGCCCACCCTCTGCTACCAATGCCATACGGATATCAAAGCGGCATTCGCCGAACCGTTCCATCACCGGGTCAATGAAGGGTTAATGAAGTGCAGTGACTGCCACGACCCTCATGGAACCTTCCAGCCTAAGATGCTGCAGCAGAGTGCGACGCAGGACGCGATCTGCACCAAGTGTCACATCGACGTTATCGGGCCATGGGTTTACGAGCATCCACCCATCAAGACTGAGGGTTGTACCATGTGCCATTTCCCGCACGGATCGACGAATCCTCGCTTGCTGACTCGCAACAACGTGAACAGCCTCTGCTTGCAGTGCCACTCGCCTTCGATGAATTTCACAGCGCCGGGCACACCGTCGTTTCATAACCAGGCGAATCAATACCAGGCGTGCACCGTCTGCCACGTACAAATACATGGTTCGAACGCCAGCAGTATTTTCTTCAAGTAAGGCATGGCCAGGAATGATGAGCGCATTTTCGTTGATTTCGCTTCTGCTGAATCCCCGGCGCGGCGCTCTGCTTATTTCGGTCATCGCCATCACTACGGTTTTCGTTTCCCGTACCCCAGCTATTGCCCAGACCAATGCACCAAAAGGTGCGCAAGATACTCCGCCCCCGCCAGCGCCCGGGGACAACATTCGTTATGGATACGCAATCCATCAGTCCATCGATTTCGGCGGCCACATTGCGAACTATTCCGGCAACGACGCTATGTATGACACGCTGGTCAATTTCCAGTCCGGGCCGCGCGTTCTAGACCAGTCGCTGGAAATGATCGCTGTAGATCCGGCGCACACGCTCCTATTCGATCACCTTTCGACGACCAGCTTCGGCTACGGTGGAGATCCGTACAACGTCACGTTTCTGAACTTTTCCAAGGGCCGCATATACGACTTTCATTCAAGCTTCCGCCGTAATCGCCAGTACTTCGACGATAACCTGCTGGCTAATCCACTGATTCCCCCTACCTCCACACCCTTTGTTCCGGTCCTCGACACGCCACACCTTTACAACACGGTGCGCCGCATGACCGACACGAGCATAACGGTAGCACCGCTTTCCGTGGTCAGCGCACATTTCGGCTATTTCCAGAATGTCAACCAGGGGCCGACCACCAGCACGCTTCACGTCGGGGCCGAGGCCCTGCTTACCCAATACTGGCGCAACTCCACGGATGTCTGGAACGGCGGTATTACCTGGAGACCCCTACACGGCACCACCGTCGGCTTCGATGAGTTCATTACCTACTACAAGGGCAACACCCATTGGGCGCTCACCGCGCTCGATTCCCAGCTCTCCGATGGCGCTCCCGTCAGTCTCGGAATCGACGTTTCTTCGGTCTGGGCTTCTCCGTGCGCTTCGCCGTTCAGTCCGAATGGAACCGTCAACCCAACCTGCAGCGGCTTTCTGTCTTATTCCCGGTACGCTCCCACGCGTACGCTCTTCCCTAGCGAGCAGTTTCACTTCCAAAGCGTGTCCATCCCCCACTTCACGATGAACGGACGCTTCCTCTACATGGGCACAACCAGCCACCTCACAGACTTCAATGAGACCTTCAACGGCCTCGACGCCCGAGCCAAGAATCGCGTAGAGGATGTCACCGGCTCGGCCAACGCGCGCCGCATCAACGTAAACGCCGACTACGGCGCCACCTGGCAGTTGACACCCAAGGTCGCGCTCAACGATATCTTCGACTTTTGGTATTTCCGTCAGCCCGCAACCAACGTCTTTAGCGAAACAGACTACGCCGGAACCTCAATGCTTCAACCACCCGGCGCCGCCACGACCACCACCACGCCCGACTATCAGGCCCTCAATCAGAAGACGAAGACCAATACTTTCTTCGTTAATTGGGATGTCAATCCTTTTGCCCGCCTAACGCTGGGTTACCGCTATCGCAGTCGCATTATCACCGATGCGGGTGGCGACTTCATTCCTATCCATGAGAACTGGTCCCTCTTCGGCATCGTCTTCAGGCCCACGCCTCAGTTCCGCGCCAACTTTAACTTTGATTGGATGTACGCCGATAATTCGTTTACCCGCATCAGCCCGCGCCAGTTGCAACATTATATTTTTCGAACCAGCTACAAGCCGAAGACCTGGCTCAATTTTTCCGGAACCTTCAACATCCTAGAGGACCGCGACAATATCCAGACTGTAAATCACCTCGCCCACAACCGCGACTTTTCCTTCGCGACGGTCATCACCCCCAGCGAAAAGTGGAGCATTGACCTGGGCTATTCATACGACGACATCTTCTCAACGACGCTCGAGTGTTATACCGCTAACCCGGTCATCGAGGGCACCCCGCAGGGCCCCCCAGTATGCCAGCAAGCGGGCTTGCCACTGCAAAGCAACGGTTACTACAACCAGCCAACCCAATACGGCTCCATCGGATTTGTATTCACCCCGGTGAAGAAGGTCCATGCCGTCGCCGGCTATCGCATGTCTGACACCGACGGCCAGGCCCCGCCAATCAATATCCGCCAAGTGCCGGGCTCCCTACAGTCGCAGTATCAAACTCCATACGGCGCCCTTGCGTACGATCTAACTCCAAACTGGACCTGGAAGGCGAACTATGACTACTACAGCTACGGCGAAGGTACGCCGATCGGCCCCACTCTTCCGCGTAGCTTCCGTGGGAACGTCTACACTCTGGGCGTTCGCTATGCCTTCTAGGTTTTATCCACGAGAACTGTTTAACAGAATGCCGAAAAGGAGTGTTACCAATGCTGAAGCGGCTTGCCTATTACGGAACCATTAGTCTGCTCTTGCTCGCGACGAGCGGACCGAGCCTTGCGCAGAACTCTGGCGCCGACATCTACAAATCCAAGTGTCAGATGTGCCATGGAGCCGATGGCAGCGGCAATACACCGGCCGGTAAGGCCTTCAAGGCTCATGCATTCAACTCGCCGGATGTTCTGAAGGAATCGGATGCCGATCTGACCACGATCATCAAGGACGGGAAGAACAAGATGCCTGCATTTTCCGGAAAGCTTAACGATACGCAAATCACTGACGTCCTGGGGTATATCCATACACTGCAGAAGAAGTGACGGAACTCGCAAGCATGAAGCCATCAGGCGCACGTGCGCTCACCAACAGAATCGTCGGAAGTAAGGAGCGGATTGATGGAACTAACATCTCGGAACAATGAGGAACCCGAAGTTAAGAGCTCGGGGAGACGCTCGTTCGTACTGGCGTTGTTCGGACTGAGCGGAGCAGCGGTGGGTGCGCTGCTGGCAATTCCACTGCTGCGCTTCGTGACCTATCCCATGCGCAAGAAGGGTACAGATACCACCTGGTCAAACCTGGGGCCGGTGCAGGATTTTGCTTCCCTGACCGCACCAACCTCAAAGACCATTACGTTGGACCGCCGCGACGCCTGGGAAAGCACTTCATCCCAGACAGCGGTATATGTGTTGCCATCGAAGGACGGTCAAATTACGGTGCTGTCGCCCATCTGCCCACATCTGGGTTGTTCGGTCCGTTGGGTGGGTACTGAAGACAAATTCGTATGCCCGTGTCACGGAGGAGTGTTCACGGCGACCGGAGAGCGCATTGCCGGACCACCGCCTCGCTCCATGGACTCGCTTGAATCCAAAGTCGAGGACGGCGTGTTGAAGGTACGCTACCAGTATTTTCGTCAATTAGTCCCTAACAAAGAAGTAATGGCCTAAAGGCAGGAAACTTATGACGGATCAAACCAAACCAGAACAGCAAGCCCCACTCAACGTCGGAGCCCGGCTGGCTAAGTGGCTGGACCAGCGGACGGGTGTCAATTCCCTGCTACACGAAACGCTGGACGAGCCGATTCCCGGGGGCGCCAGTTGGGCTTATATCTTCGGCTCGGGATTGCTATTCCTTTTTGTTTCGCAGGTGATCACCGGCGTTTTCCTTGCCTTGTACTACGTTCCATCGGCAGACCATGCGCATACCACTGTCGCTTACATTGTGAAAGTGGTCACTTCGGGATCATTCGTCCGCAGCATTCATGCGTACGGATCGAGCGGCATCATCATCCTCCTTCTGCTGCACATTGGCCAAACAGTCCTCTACGGGTCATATAAGGGGCGTCGGGAACTCCTCTGGCTCTCCGGTTGCATTCTGCTAGCGCTGATGCTCGGCATGGCCTTTACCGGGTATCTATTGCCCTGGGACGAGAAGTCATATTTCGCAAGTGCAGTGGGAACTAACCTCATTTCTGAAATCCCGTTCATCGGGACGCCATTACAGCAGCTAGTGCGCGGCGGCGAGCAGATGGGGACATTAACCGTCTCCCGCTTTTTTGTGCTACACGTGTTTGTGGTGCCGGCGCTGCTGATTGGCTTTATTGCGGCCCATGTCTTTTTCTTTCGCAAAGCGGGCGCGGCGGGTCCGATCAAGGAAGATCCGGTGCACCCCAAGCTGCCGCCTGCGCCTTTCTACCCCGGCCAGGTGATCCTCGATGCCGTCTTTGCGATCGCACTGATCGGCGTCCTGGCCTTGATTGCAAGCAGAATACCGATGGATTTGGGGCCGCCGGCAAACCCGGCAAATACCGCATTTGTACCGCGTCCTGATTGGTATTATCGGCCAGTGTTTCAGTGGCTGAAGTACTTTAGCGGCCGCTGGTCCCTGATTGGTGGAATCATTCTGCCCGCGGTACTAGCGCTGATCTTTGCTGCGGTCCCTTTTCTGGATCGACGCCTGGAACGGCGGCCGTGGCGACGGCCAGTCTCAGTGGGCGCGTTCTTGGTTTTCCTGCTAGCTTACATTTCCCTGGGGCTAGCCAGCTACCGGGATGACTCCCGAGATCCTGGAGTGGCGGCGCAGATACACAAGCAGGATGAGGATACGCGGGCCTTCATGCAAAAACCGTTCGTGCCCGAAGCAGCCGCAGGAAGCGCGTCCGCTGCGCTGGCTTCTGCCGATCCAAAGGTGGTAAAAGGGCAGGCTCTCTTTCAGGCCAACTCGTGTAGCTCCTGCCATGGAGAGGGTGGAGTAGGCACGGCTGCTGCCGGTCCTCTCACCGGCGTTGGCCAGAAATTTAGCGACGCGCAACTCATCGCACTCCTGCACGCACCCAACAATAAGATGACCAATGGCGGGATGCAACCTGTAGACCTGAAACAGGATGACTTGGAGGCATTGGTCGCGTATCTGCGGCAACTGCACTAATTCAGGCGCAACCCGCCACCCTGCTGATGGATGATTTGTTTCGATTTGCTTAGGTTACGACGAGCTGACAAGCGAATTTGGCGAGTCTCTCTACTACCGAACAGAAGTCCCTGCGACCAGCGAGGAGAAGACCGCTCTGGCCAGTCTTAACCGTGACACCCCCGATAAGGGTTGCCGTCTCCCGGAGCATTCGTTATCCGTTCCGCTTGTGACAGTGGTCACGGACAGATGGCGCAGCATCATGTCCAGGAGAAATCACCGCAAAGATGGGGAAAGATCCGGGAGAGATTTACTCAAGACAACATCGAAGTTTCTCAACTGCCAGGCGAAAGATCCTGGCAGTTCTAACGAATGCTCCGGGAGACGGCAACCCTGTTGGGGGTGTCACGGTTATTGTCAAAAGCGGATGGTTTGCGGCGCGTCCTTCCGGGACGGAATGGCTCTACAAAATTTACGCGGAAAGGTTTCGTGGTGGCGAATTACTTAAGCGAATTCAAGCAGAGGCACAAGCGAACATTTTGACCAACCGCGTAAGTGCTCTCACTCGTTACCAAGCCGCAGGGGTTACCCTTTCTGGCGCAGAAGAGAGTTGCGCTGAGGAGGAGATGAAAGGCCGCGCAGAAATGTGCGAACTAAGCGAACTATGCGAACTAAGCCTGCTCCTGCATTGATTCTTCAACGAACGCGTCCTCGGCTGTCGATTCGTCCGCGATCTCTTCTGCGCCCATGGATAAAGGGGTGTTTGACTGGGAGTTAACGGTCCTATTTTGACAGAAGGGTCAGGTGGAGGATGTGAGCGGAAGGTGGGCCGCAGGCCCTGTAAAGGTTTCGCTTCCAACCTGTCTCGAACTGTTTGAGTTTCCGGCCGTCCTTTGAACTCCGGCCCTTGAACGGGAAGGCTAAATTTTTGATTGTTTTCGGGAGCGGGTGTTAACTCGAAGAGACGTGTGCTGAACCAGAGGAGAGAATTTTGGAGAGAATCACGAGAAGAAGTATGCTGACACACTCTGCCCGCATCGCTGGGGCATGGGCGATGGAAGTGCCGTCTTTGGGAGAGGCAAGCATCGGCGACGCGCCCGAGCTGGTTCCTAAGATGAAAGTCGTTGTTGTTGGAGCACATCCCGACGACCCGGAATCTGGTTGCGGCGGTAGCATTGCACGCTATGCAGACCTGGGCCATGAGGTGGTGATTGTCTACCTGACGGCGGGAGAAGCCGGCATCGATGGGAAACTGGCGAGTGAGGCTGGTGCAATTCGCACGGCTGAGGCCCGAAAGGCCTGCGCCATTTTGAAGGCAAGGTCAGTCTTCGCTGGGCAGATAGATGGTGAAACCGAGGTAAACGCTGCACAATACAAACGTATGAGCCAAATACTGGACGCGGAACAACCGGCCATACTCTTCACGCAATGGCCGATTGACAGCCATCGGGATCATCGGGCTGCTTCGCTGCTGGTGTACGACTATTGGCTAAAGAGCGGGAGGCGGGCCCACCTGTTTTACTACGAGGTTGAGACCGGTGCCCAGACCCAGAACTTCAAACCGACTCACTACCTCGACATCACCCAAACTGAAGATCGTAAGCGTGCGGCTTGCCTCGCCCACGCCAGTCAAAAACCCGAGACGACGTTCTTTCCAACGCATGATCGGATGCAGAAGTTTCGCGGAATGGAGTATGGGTGCCATGCTGCTGAGGGGTTCGTTTGCCACGATCAGAACCCTTCGACAAAGGCGCAAGTGCTTTGAATGTGCGAAGTGCCGGCGCCGGCATCGATTTTGGCCGCGACAGCAAACAAGGCGAAAAAACAACGGAACAGCAAGAACGAGCAAAGCGCAACTTTGAGCAACCACATCTCCATGTCCCCGGTAGGCGGGGTTTTGGAAAATCTACCAGCGGGGAACCCAAGTTGTGGGCAGCCTTTTAGCGTAAGTATTTGTTTATGTCGCGCTTAATCTGTTCAACGACTGAGTAGTAGAGGTCATTTTACTGGTGTAGTAAGGGATAGGGAGAGGGGTGTCTAGGGGTACAGCTGCTGCCTATCAAGCTAACCAGTCGTCATTTAGGCGGCATGCTGGGTCAAGCGCACAACCAGACCCCATCACCGTAAGTTTGGCCGTACGGTGTACGCACTTGGAACTGTAACGTGTACGCCACGTGCTGCTGTGCTGCTGAATTGCCCTATCGCGGTTTCCCGGAAGCATCGTGAACGCTATCCTGTTCTCTACGCCTTCGCAACAACGAACGTGCCGTTACAAGGCAATGGGGAACTTACCGATAAACCTAAGACTTCAAGTCGCTGTATCTGGAGCGCCCATCAGACTAACTCAAAGGCCGGGCTCTGCTCGTGAGCGCCACAGATACACCCCTAACACTTTGCGGGCGCTTGTTCCACAAGACCGGTTAGTCGGGCACGGTGAAAAGCCGGCTTCTTCGGTGCCGCTCTCGAGGCGGTCGTGGTCAAAATTCCTCCTGTTGAATGACCCTGACGGATATGGCGAGCAACAGGCTCGCAAAAATGATATAAATCGTCACCTGGAGCCACGGTATCGGAAACGATAGTAGATTCGTCTGCCTATTTAAGTATTCTCTTCCTGTCATGAACTCCCAGGGGCTGTAGGGACGCAGGGCGCGACCACTGAGCCCAACCGCTGTGACGATGACTACACCAAAGCTAACGACCGGGGCTGTGTATTCACCGCTTATCAGAGAAGAAACGAGCACAGCCATCGCGAAAAATGGCATCCCGCCTCCCGAGCAACAAGATAAGGTAGTAGGCTGCTTGGGAGATCGAATGCGTTTTTCCGGCAATGCTACCGACTGAAAACATCGTGATCCAAGGAATAATCGCCAGCGCGACCGCCTGAGCGAAACCCGTGCAAATACGAACGGTTGTCAGGCGCGTCCTGCTAACCGGAAGCGCCAGGGTAAATGCAGATGCCCCGGTCGCCTTCTCACGTAAGAGGCCACCCATCATTGTCAGAGTGACAGCTAAAAGCCACATCATCACGAGCATCGAGTTGCCAGCGAAGAGCACATAGTAGTAATAATCCGCTTTAACGTCGTAGATCGCGTCCCGATCCACATGGAAAACAAAACCCGCGCAGAGAACAACCATTCCGATGAGAGAGATAAGGAACCGGGACCTAGTCTCCATCCAAGCCTTGTACCAAAGCATCGCTCAATTCTCCTTTACCTTTTCCAGAAAGATCTCTCGCAGCCCGACGGGGGTCACCTCTATCGAAGTGGCTTGGAAATCGCGCGCACGGGCGATAACGGCTTCGGCGTTTCTGCTGGCCAATAGACTTATCTGATGGCCACGGGTTCGGCAGTCTTCGACGCCCATGAGGCGAAAGTCAAGTTCCGATGGAATTGATGGAAAGATGAGATCAATTCGCCGATATGACTCGCGCAGATCGTCGAACGAGGAATCTAACACTAGGCGTCCCGCATGGAGCACGCAGATTTGGTCGGCAATGCGCTCAACCTCAGCTATCTGATGCGACGAAAAGAAGATCGTGGTGCCCTCGCCACACCGCGCTACGAGGCTCTCCAGGAGTTCCTCAATTCCAACTGGATCGAGTCCGTCACTTGGCTCGTCCATAATCAACAATTCTGGCTGGCGTGCGAATGCCAGCAATAGCCCGAGCTTCGTTCGCATTCCCTTGGAAAGCGACTTAACCTTCCGATCCAGCGGCAGCTTATATTGGCGCAATAGCTTCTGCTCCTCCTGGGAGCGCCAGTCCGGGTAAAATGCACTCGTGAAACGGATCATCTGCTCTACGGTCATGTAATCGTAGAGTCGTTTGTTCTCGCTTACATAAGCGATTTTTTTGCGCGAACGAACACTCTCAATTGGGTCGCTGATCTGGTGGCCCAAGATGGTCCCGTCCCCGCTGCTTGGCCGAATCATGCCCAGCAGCATCTTGATTGTGGTGCTCTTGCCTGCCCCGTTTAGACCAAGAAATGCTGTAATGCTGTGCGGTCTGATTGATAGATTGAGGTCCTTGACCGCTTCGACCTCTCCATATGACTTACCAAGTCTCTGCGTATGAATGACCAGTCCATCTGTCATATTTTCCTCACCGTTTCCGATTGATGAAGCAAAGCCGCTTCGAACATTCTGCGAATCTCCTCATCCCGAAACTCCCTCTCGCGGAGTTGCTCGACCAGATCGGCAACGCTTCGAGTCGCAGCTTGAATTTGATTCGATAGCGACCGAGCGCGACGATTCACCGAGATGAATGCTCCCGAACCCTGCCGCAGTTCCAAAAGCCCTTCATGTTCAAGTTCCGAGTATGCTTTTGCGATTGTGTTTGGACTGACGACCAGTTCCTGCGCTAACGTCCGAATACCGGGAAGCTGGTCGCCATCCCGTAGCGCCCCACTCTCGACGGCGTGCCGAATCTGCTGCATTAACTGCAGGTAAAGGGACTGTCCCGAGTTGGATGTGATTTTGAAAAACATGAAAACTTAACTGTATCGCTGCTAAGATACACTACTACAGTAAGAGGAGCAAGTGACGGTCTTCCCTCCAGAATTCTCCAGTCTTGATTCCAGGTGGGGCCGGGACTTCTCGAAAAATTGGCTGTTGAGCGCCCTGACGCCAAGTGCCCGTGAAGCCGGGATTATAGGTAAGTTCCCCGTCCCCCTTCTCTACCGAAAAACCCATCGCTGATGCAGCCGACTAGCACGAGATGTCCGAGTACCAGTGGCGGCTCTTGACCCGCAGCACCTCCGGCGGATACGTACATCGCTACGACCGCCGTGCTGGCAACAAGTCACTCGGTGCAGCGCGCAGTACGGAGCTGGAGGCACATCAGCTCTACGTCGATGCCTCGGTCGAGCACCAAGGCGACTTCAAGGGGGCGGCATGAGCTTCGGAGTCTCGTCGATCTATCGCAGCGGTGGTGGCAACCGCATGCCGCACAAGTACCCTCAGGGTGCCATCCACGGTTCCACGGTGATCACACCCAAGCAGCCGAAGGCCGGTAGAGATCAAGCGTCCAGTGGCACTACGAGCTGCCTGGACCAAGCACTTCCCACACCTGATACTGTCCGACCAGGACTACCACCTGTTGTCGAAGGTGCCCTACTCCGCAGAGCTGGTTTAATGTGGTCTTGGGCAAGGCCGCTGCGTCGGCTGCGTTCGGAACGAATCAGCGGTACGCCGAGCGCGACGCCATTAACTACACAGCCAAGAAGCTCGTCACCATCTTGAGCAAGCAAGGCAGGACCTACGGCATCAGGATCCGATCGCTAGAAGAGTGCCTGCCGCTACCTGGCAGATGGCCACACCAGAGGGTCGTCAAAGGGTTCAAAACTTCGGTTCAAGGGCAGTTTGCACTACTCCAAAGAGTAGGGAATTTTGAACCGCTCGAACACTTCCCTTTTGAGTGTGTTGGAATCAATCAAGAGCGAAGATGACTTACTTGGCGTCCCCGACGGGATTTGAACCCGTGTTATCGCCGTGAAAGGGCGGTGTCCTAGGCCGGGCTAGACGACGGGGACGTTTGCTTGGCCCGTAGCCTTCGGGCTGGCCGGAGTCGACCAACCTCAACTCTAGCAACCCGGAAACCACGTGTCAAAAGCCGCACACCTGGCCTCAGCCAGCTCGCCTCCGGCCTTCTTCCGCTCCGCAGTCGCGCCCGTCGCGCTATAAACTGCAGTTTCATGGCCCGCTACAAGTACCTCGATACCCTCGTCCTCATCTTCGTCGTTGTCCTGCTGGTGTCGAACCTGGTCGCCCAGAAGGTCTGCCGCCTCGGACCCTTGACCATCAGCGGGGCCGAATTGCTCTTCCCGATCACCTATATCTTTGGCGACGTGTTTACCGAGGTCTACGGCTACCAGGCCTCGCGGCGCGCCATCTGGATTGGCTTTTTCGCCTCCGCCCTGCTCAGCGCCGCCGGCGCCATGGCGGTCGCCCTTCCCGCCGACCCCGGCTGGCATAACCAACAAGCCTTCGAAACAGTCTTCGGCGTGGTGCCGCGCTTCGTGGCCGCCAGCCTCATCGCTTATTGGACCGGCGAGTTCGCCAACTCCTTTACCCTCGCCAAGCTCAAGATCCTCACCCGCGGTCGCTGGCTGTGGACGCGTACCCTCGGATCCACCATCGTCGGCCAAGCCTTCGATACTTTTCTGGTCATGTTCATCTCGTTTGCGGGCACAGTCTCCCGGCACACACTGATCCGGTTGATGCTTTCGTCTTACCTGATCAAAGTCGTGTATGAGGGGCTGGCTACACCGCTCACCTATGCGGGCGTGGCGTGGCTAAAACGGCAGGAAGGCGTCGACCCCTTCGATACCCAAACTGACTTCAATCCCTTTTTGTTGCGTGGACTCCCCACGGCGAATGAGATGAAGGCCCCATGACTGCCGTTTCGGTAACCTGACATGGTGGTCACTCGCCATTGGCGCCCGCAGCCACTTGAGGATGGCTCGGCGAAAGCAATCTGCACGAATCGCTCCTTTGCCAATCTTCGCAGCTACCAGGGACGTCCGGATATCGGGCTCACTTCCGGGGACGTTTATGAGCAGGTTGGCCGCGCCCTCCGGGCCTGGGAGGCGGATGGGTTCTCTTTCTGCGGTTCTCTCCCGCATGGATCTCATGAGGCGTTGGCATTTCCAGCGCTAAAGCGCGTGATAAGAGTCGAGACGTTGTTTAGAGAACGCGAAAGCGCTCCTTTTCCCGGCATAAATGCGGGGGCTCCCAACCACCAATATGAACGAGTCTAACTCTCCAGCCGGCCCTTCGGCGACTGTGCATAGTCTAACCGGGAGCGGATCGATCTGGCTCCCATAGGGCTATCTGCCGTGGACAGAGACTGCCCTTCGAGACTGGTTCTCGAAACACCCTGATCATTTGTCTTCAGCGAGTGCTCTGGTGGGTCTGAGGTAGAAGAACTGCTTTGGACAAGCGTCATGCTGATCCTTTGGCCTGCTTAGGACATGACACCTGCACCCGACTCCATGCGCTATATCGAGATCGCAGAACCCGGGCGGACCGGAGGTGCTTCGGCTCGCCATCGGGCCGGTTCCCCAGCCGGGTGCGGGAGAAGTGCTCGTCCGAGTCGCGGCGGCTGGGATCAATCGCGCCGATCTGCTGCAGCGGCAGGGCCACTATCCACCTCCGCCCGGCGCTTCGCCCATTCTGGGAATGGAGGTTTCCGGGCACATTGCCCAGCTTGGCGCCGGCGCAACCGGCCGCTGGCAAGTTGGCGACCCGGTTTGCGCCCTGCTCGCAGGGGGCGGCTATGCCGAGTATTGCGTGGCGCCCGAAGGCCAGTGCATGGCCGTCCCGGCCGGCACTTCGCTGCGCGACGCGGCAGCCATCCCGGAGGCTGCCATTACGGTGTGGGCCAATCTTTTCGAGCCGCGCCGGCTTTTTGCCGGCAACCTGTTCCTGGTGCAAGGCGGCTCCAGCGGGATTGGCACCTTGGCTATCCAGATTGCCCGCGCCTTTGGCGCCCGGGTCGCCACCACCGCGGGCACAGATGAAAAATGCAAATTTTGCCGCAGCCTGGGCGCGGAAATCGCTATCAATTACCGCACCCAGGACTGGGCCGCCGAGCTGGCCCGCTGGTCCCAGCCCCACGGCATCGATTGCATCCTGGATATGATTGGCGGCGACTACTTCGCCAAGCATGTCAGCCTGCTCGCCACCGGCGGCCGGCTGGTGCACATCGCCTTCTCCCACGGCAGCCAGGTGACGATCGATTTACGCACGCATGATGACCAAGCGGCTGCTGATCACCGGGTCGACGCTTCGCCCGCGCACGGTCGCCGAGAAGTCTTCGCTGGCCCGAGCCGTGGAGCAGGAGCTCTGGCCACTGTTCACAAACGGACAGCTGCGACCTGTCGTCGATCGGGTTTTTCCCTTGGAGCAGGCAGCCGATGCCCACCGGCTGATGGAGTCGGGCCAGCACACGGGGAAGATCGTTCTGGAAATGGACTAGGAAGACTACTCCTGCCTGGAGACGATAAAATTTCTGAAGCAACCTTCGCGCCAGTCTCATCCAACGGGTCACTAATTGAAGAAGCCGCTTCCTTTCGACATAAGGGAGTAGAGAGAAGCTGGATTTTCCAGCGGGTGCGCCGGTTTGTATCAACCTGAGGCGTTTCCGGCCAGGAAGGCCCGGTAACGCTACGGCAATTCTACACTCTGAGGATTTACGCTTTGACAAGGCTTCCCGTCTGGACCAAATCGTGCCTGCCCCTGATCGTGCTGGCGCTTTCCGCCTGCGCCAAACAAGCGCCGCCCGCAGCGGCGCCGCAAGCCCTGCCGGTGCAAACCAAGACCATCGCGGCGGCTGCCGTTCCGCAGTACGACGAGTATGTCTCCACCATCAAGTCCCGGCGCTCGGCGACCATCAATCCCCAGGTCGACGGCAACCTGGTGAAGATCTATGTCCACTCCGGCGACCGTGTGAAGGCCGGCCAGGTGCTGATGGAAATCGACCCGGCTAAGCAGGAGGCGACGGTTTCCTCATCCCGCGCGACCGAACAGCAAAAGCTGGCCGTCTTCCAGTACAACCAGATTGAAGTGGAGCGGCAGCGCAAACTCTTCGAGCAGGGCGTGACCAGCCGCGATGCTTTCGACCAGGCAGAACAGGCTTACAAGAACTCCCAGGCGGATTACCAGTCCGCCGTCGCCACTACGCTGAGCCAGCAGAAGCAGTTGGGCTACTACCACATCGCGGCTCCCTTCGACGGCATCGTGGGCGATGTCCCGGTGCACCTGGGCGACTATGTCTCGGCGACCA
This sequence comes from uncultured Acidobacteriaceae bacterium, assembly GCA_963815175.1. GTDB lineage: Bacteria > Acidobacteriota > Terriglobia > Terriglobales > Acidobacteriaceae > PALSA-350. Next base: position 92,372 of record CAWFGM010000063.1, on the reverse strand, counting down.
CCCTGCTCACCACGGTGGACGAGAACCGCGACCTGGAAGCCTACATCTACATCCCGACCGAACGGGTCACGCAGATCCGCAAAGGGTCTGCCGGTGGTCATTCTCGACAACCAGGAGAATCTGCTGGAGAACACTGCCATCGACTTCGTTTCGCCGCAGGTGGACAACGGCCTGCAGGGAATCCTGGCCAAGGCTCCGGTCCACGCGGATCTGGGCAAGCTGCGTAACCTGCAACAGATCAAGGCGCGGGTGGTGTGGACAACGTCGTCCATCCCGGTTGTGCCGGTGCTGGCGGTTATCCGGCTGGGCGGCCAGACCTTTGTCTACGTCGCTACCAACCAGGGTGGTAAGTATGTTGCCAAGCAGCGGCCCATCACTGTTGGCGACACGGTGGGCAACGACTACGCGGTTCTGGGCGGACTGCAAAACGGGGAGAAAGTCATCGTGTCGGGCACGCAGTTCCTGATCGATGGCGCCCCAGTACAGCCGTTGGGCTAGACATCAAGTAACAGCCTCTGAGCTTCATAAGCCGCTGCGCCGCGCAGACGAAGGATTTAGCCGGCAACCCTGGCGGCGTAAATCAAAGGGAGCGTTCTCGTGGTTGATTTCTTTATCCACCGGCCGGTGTTCGCAACAGTTTGCGCCCTGCTGATCATTCTTGCCGGAGCAGTCTGCATCCCGACGCTGCCCATCTCCTTGTATCCAACATTGGCGCCGCCACAGGTTACGGTCACCAGCAACTATGTGGGCGCGAACGCGCAGACGGTCGAGTCCGCGGTCACCATCCCGCTGGAACAGCAGATCAACGGTGTGCAGGGCATGCGCTACATCTCCTCCACCAGTTCCAATGACGGAACCAGCTCCATTATCACCACCTTTCAAACGGGCTACAGCCTGGATATCGCCGCGGTTGACGTACAGAATCGCGTCTCGGCCGCGACCGGGCGCCTGCCGCAGGCGGTGAATAACACCGGCATCACCATCACCAAAACCAACAGCAATTTCGTATTCGCGGCTGCGTTCTACTCTCCAGACAGCCGCTATTCCGATCTGTTCATCAGCAACTACCTCGACGTTTATGTGAAGGACGCGCTCAAGCGTATCCCCGGCGTGGGCGATGTTGTGATCTTCGGCGAGCGCCGGTATGCCATGCGCCTATGGCTCGATCCGGCACGCCTGGCGGCTCGCGGACTGACCAGCGCCGACGTGACCAATGCGCTGGCAGAGCAGAACGTCGAGATTCCGGCCGGCCAGGTGGGCCAGCCGCCTTCGGATGAGAAGCAGAATTACCAGATCCCGGTGCGCGTGATCGGGAGGCTTTCCGAACCGGCAGAGTTCGACAACATCGTCGTAAAAAATAGCCCCGGCGGCATCGTCCAGTTGAAGGATGTGGGCTACGCCGAGCTGGGCGCGGAGACTTACTCCACCGACCTTAACTACAACGGCGCCGACGCGGTCGGTGTGGGCGTGCAGCAGCTGAGCAATGCCAATGCGCTGGCGGTGGACCGCGCAGCCAAGGCGGCGCTGGACGAACTGGCCAAATCGTTCCCTCCGGGCATGAAATACGAGATCCCTTTCGACACCACCACGGTCATTGGCGATTCCATCCGCGAAGTGGTGGGCACGCTGGGCGAAGCCATCGTCATCGTCATTATCGTGATCTTTCTCTTTCTGCTCGACTGGCGCGCGACCATCATCCCCGCGATCACGATCCCGGTGTCGCTGATCGGAACGTTTGCGTTCATCAAGATCTTTGGCTTTTCGATCAATTCGCTGACCATGTTCGGCATCACGCTGGCCACCGGCCTGGTGGTGGATGACGCCATCGTGGTGATCGAGAACGTGCAGCGCCATATCAACGAGGATCACTCCGATCCGCACACGGCTACCTCGGTCGCCATGGCTGAGGTTACCAGCGCAGTCATTGCTACTTCGCTGGTGCTCATTTCTGTATTCGTGCCGGTCTCTTTCTTTCCCGGCACCACCGGCATTCTCTACAAGCAGTTCTCCCTGACCATTGCCTTCTCGATTGCCATCTCGGCCTTTAACGCTCTGACCTTGTCTCCGGCGCTGGCGGCGATCTTCCTGCGCGGCGAGAAGCACAAGCGCGGTCTGCTGGGGTTGATCGATCGCGCGTATTGTCTCGACCACGGTTCTTCTACGGCAAAGCGATTCGCCAGGTGTTGCGGTTGCGCTATGTGGTGCTGGTGCTCTTTGTCGTGCGGCCTGGCAGCAACGGTCTATCTTTATCAGCACACGCCGACCGCCTTCCTGCCGACGGAAGACCAGAATTATCTGATCTGCATTGTGCAAACTCCGCCCGGCGCCTCGCTCACCTACACCTCCGACGTTGCGCAAAAGGCAGTGGACATCATCCGCAAGGACGATGACGTCTACGGCACCTTTGCCGTCATGGGATTCAGTCTGAGCGGCGGCAGCTCTTCGAACTATGGGCTGATCTTTGTTCCGCTCAAGTCGGTCGACCTGCGCAAGAAGAAGGGCCCGGGGCATTCGGCCGCGGAAATCTACGCCTACCTGGCGCCGAAGTTGTTCGGTGTACCGGGCGGCATGGTGGCTATTTTCGAACCGCCGGCCATTCAGGGGTTGGGTAACTTCGGCGGATTCGCGTTCGAACTGCAGGATCTGGGCCGCAATACGCTGCAGGATCTGGACCGCGTGGCCCACCAGATCATCGGCGCGAGCCGTCAAGACAATAAACTGGTCGGCCTGTACACCAGCTACACGGCAAGCGATCCTCAGCTGCTGATCACGATCGATCGCGTGAAGGCGGAAGCGCTGGGTGTCCCGATCAGCCAGATCAATTCCGCACTGAACGTCTACATGGGCTCGGCCTATGTCAACGACTTCAACTACAACAACCGGTCGTATCGGGTTTATGTGCAGGCCAGACAATCCGCTCGCATGACCCCTGGGGATCTGCGCAAGTTCTATGTGCGTTCCAACTCGGGGCAAATGGTGACGCTCGACAACCTGGTGACGATCGCGCAGCAATCGGGGCCGCAGGTCATCAGCCATTACAATCTCTTCCGGTCGGCGGAAATTGATGGCTCTGCCGCTCCCGGCTACAGCACGGGAGAAGGCCTGGCCAACATGGAAGCTTTGGCCAAGAAGAACATGATCCAGGGAATGAGCTACTCCTGGACCGGGTTATCGCTGGAGGAGATCGAGGCCGGCGGCAAGGCTGTGCTCATCTTCGGGCTCGGACTGTTGGTGGTTTACCTTACGCTCTCCGCGCAGTATGAGAGCTTTGCTCTTCCCTTCATCATCCTGCTGGCTGTACCCACGGCGGTGTTGGGAGCATTGGGATTGGTCACCCTGCGCGGCATTGCCGAATGATGTGTATTGTCAGATCGGGCTGGTGATGCTGATCGGGCTTTCGGCGAAGAACTCCATCTTGATTGTCGAATTTGCGGAGCAGATTCGCGGGCAGGGCAAGTCGATCTTCGAAGCGGCGATTGAAGCGGCCGAGCTGCGTCTGCGGCCTATTCTGATGACGTCGTTTGCGTTTATCCTCGGCGTGCTGCCGCTTTATTTTGCGACCGGCGCCGGCGCGCTGGGACGGCGTTCTGTAGGCACCACGGTGGTCGGCGGAATGTTGGTTTCGACCCTTCTGAATCTGATCTTTATTCCGGTGCTTTATGTGATTGTGAAGTCGGCGCTGGAGTTCTTCGGCCGCAAGACAGGCCGACTGGAGCGGCGGACTGGTCCTGCGCAGCTGTAGGAGTCTAGCCTGGAATTAGAAGAGACACTGTGCAGGTCGCGCCAATGAGCCAGTGACAGGTCTTTTTTGCCGAACCTGTCAGAACATAACGGTTGATCGGCCGATTTGTACCGCATCCTGCTGAAGCAAATCACCATCAGGGTGTATCGGAACAGTCCCGCAGGGACGGCTCAGGTTCACCCAGGATCGAGTCCTGGGTGAATCCGGACCGCACGTGAATGCTGACATGCGACCATCAAAGCGTACCGGATTCTCTGTTGAGATTTACCCGATTCCGTAGAATCAACGGACTGCCTGCACGTTAAGGCCGATCTGTACGCTAATTGCTCTGAGATTCAACCGCCCCGGCAGATTGTCACCATTTTGGTGACTATGGATGGACACACTCGAAAAGCTAGTTTGGACAAGATTGGTTCCCGACGAAATTAGGCGCGGATTTAGTGATAGCCCGGAATCTCATTCAGGGCGCTTGCGAGGCCAGGTAGCCGGTGATGGCTACGATGTCGGCGATGGTCAGCTTGGCCACGACGCCTTTCATCATCGGCGCCATCGAGCCGTTGCGGGATCCGTTCTGGAAGTCGATGATCTGCCGGGCCATCTGGCTGGGCGAGCGGCCCGCAATCGAGGGAATGTTTCCCGTACCCTTCAGGTTCGGCCCATGGCACATGGTGCATGCCATCGTTGTTCCATTGTCGCCCGTCGTTACCAGAACCTTTCCCCGTTCCAGGCTTCCCTTGGGCACGTAGGCGATGAAGCCTGAGGTTGGATCGCGAAGTTCGGTCCGCTCCAGGTTTTCAGAGACCTCGATCACGCGGTCGCCGATCGGCTCTTTTCCACCGCCATCGATCACGACCATCATGCCTCCCTCCGGCTTGGTCTTTGGCACCTGCTCCACTTCGACGACGCGAATCCAGGGCTTCAATTGGATGGAGGAGAAATAGGCGGCGGCCGCTTTCACGTCCTCGTCGCTGGCCGACTTGGCCAGCTTCACCATGTTGGTCACGGAAAGCATCTCCGGATCCGAGCCTTTGCGCAATCCATTCTTGAAATCCGCCATCTGCTGAACGATGTACTCCGCAGGCAGGCCAGCCACGCTGGCGTTCTCCGGACGCCCCTGGCCGTTCGGCAGGTGGCAGTGGCCGCAGGAGTACACATCCGGTTTGCGTCCGTGAGCGACCACCTCGGGCATCGGCGGATGGGCATCCGGATACCAATCAGGAACGACAACAGATGTTGCTGATCTCCGCCTTGGTGTAGCTGGCTTTGCTGCCGGGGAGATGTTCTACCTCCGAGGCGCCGGCCGCGGAAGAGCTTGTGAAAAGTGACCTGGGTAGGCCCAGATCGGCAGTTTTTCCGGTTGCTGTGCGGTCGCTGCGCCGTGGCCAGCCAGCATCAAGGTCACAGCCACAGGCAGATATCTATGTCTCATCGTTGAGGCCAGGATAGCAACTATCTCACCTCAACGCCAACCGGTCCTTGCGGGTTGCAGACTCCAGCGCCTGGCGGAGCTGTTGGTTTCTGGCAAGCAGTTCGGCGACCAGCCGCTGCAGTCGGGCGTTCTCGATTTCCAGTTCGGACGCCCCGTAGCTCTGGTTCAACATATGCAGTCTTCATTCGGCCTCAAATCTTCTGTTCCTCCGGTTGGAATTCCCGACGACCGAAGCATCCGCGCATGCCCCGGCTGAATTTCTCGCGCTCTTCGGGAGACATCTTCTCCCATCGCTCTCCCATGCGGCTTCGCCAATGCATGTTTCCCCGGCCGCGGAAGCCTCCGCTAAAGAGGATCTTGCTCAGCAGCAGACAGGCCCACCGCCTGCCAGAAGTTGATCGTGTGCCATCCGAAGATGGCGGGCATGAGCCCATTCCATAGGCCTTTCACGATGAATCCGAATATTGCAATCGCCGCGGTGACAATTGCGACAATTTCACTATTGCTCTATACAACCATCTTCCCTTCATCCCGTTCCTCATTTCTTTCCTCATTTCCTTACAAACTCGTCGTAGATCAATTGCAGCCTGCGGCGCAGATGGAGCACGGCATACCGCTTGCGCGATAACAACGTATTGACGCTCACTCCGCTTTCCGCCGCCAGCTCTTTGAAGCTGTAACCTTCCAATTCATGCTCTAACAAAGACCGAGCGTTGCTCTTCCGGCAACTCCTCCAACGCTTCGTCCAGCTCGTCGAGCAGAACACGGCCGGCATAGGTCGCCTCCGGGCCGCTCTCGAGCGAAGGAAGCAGGTCGGCGAGCGAGACAGCCATCATCCTCTTCGCCATAGGCGGCGTCGCTGAGCGACTCGAGCTTCTTACCGCGAAAGCGGTCGATAATCCGATTCTTCGCGACGCGAAAGAGCCAGGCGCTGACCTGCTCGATCGGCTTCAACAAGCGGTAGGCCTCGACCAGTTCGCTGAAAACATCCTGCAGAATGTCTTCGGTAGCATCGCGATCGAGCACGTGCTTGCGAATGTAATTGCGCAGGCGCGATCCGTCTTTCTCGATCGCCTGCGCGATGAGCTGGTCCTGTTCGATCGTTATCTGATCCAGACTCGGCATTCCATACGCCTACGGTGAAGACGGGAATCGGTGGGGAATATTGCAGGAAGGCGGGAAAAATCTTCGCTTAACGCAGAAGGGCCCCGCCTGGCGGCGGAGCCCTTCTTTCCGTACAGGATTGAACCTAGACGTTGAAGGAGGAACCGCAGCCGCAGGTGCTCTTCACTGCGGGGTTATCGAATTTAAATCCAGCCGCTTCCAGGGTTTCCACGTAATCGACCACGCAGCCATTCAGGTACATCAGCGAGGTGGCATCGACGAAGACCTTCAGATCGTCGAACTTGAAGACCTTGTCCATCATGCCGGCCTGGTTCTCGAACGACATCGAGTACTGAAACCCGGAGCAACCGCCGCCCACCACGCCGATGCGCAGACCGGCCGGCAATGGATCCTGGGTCGCCATGATTTCGTGGACCTTAGCTACCGCCTGCGGCGAAAGCGTCAGGGGCATGGCTACGGGATTGAGGTTGGTTACTGGTTCAGCGACGCTTGACATTCTGGTGATCTCCCTATGCTGCCTGCAGCTACTAGTTTAGACCCGGATGCCGGCTGAGGACAAGCCGGAATTGCCTACAGCAATAGATGCGTTTCGCGGCGCCCGAGACTCACGCCTTAGTGCACCGTCACCTTGGGAGCGATCTCGTCGAATTGATGCTCGGTCAGCACCCCGGACGTTACCAAGTCATGGGTGGAGGTGTAGGGCCGGTGTTGAATGATCTGTCTCGCTTTCACCACGGAGATTCCGGGTAATGAGGTCAGATCGGCCTCTGACGCGTCATTCAGGTCAACCCGCGCGCTGTCTGCGGGCGTCTTGGTGTCTAAGCCTTGCTTTACGCCGGCGGCGACGTCATTCACTGTTTGCTCGGCATTGGCCGCGGCCACCCGGGCTTGGGCAAGAGCCTCTTTCGACGCCTGTTTGGCGTTTTCCGTCGCTTGGGCGGCCTGCTCCTGCAGGTGCTGATCCGAGGGAGGCGGGTTATTGCAGGCGGCCAGGAAGGCCAGCCCAACGATTGTTGATATCGCCAAAACGCTCTGTTTCCTTCGGTCGTTCATTGTTTCTTGCTCCTCAAGTGCTTACAGTTTGAGAGGTTCCCAAAGTGAGACGAGTTGCCGGGAATCGACCCAATAAATAAGAAATCTCTGGGCAATCGACCCTTTTCGGGTCTATATTTCTTAGCCGTAAGCCCCTCCTACCCTCCGAGCCCACCAATTTCTGGACCCGCTCGGTATCTGGGACTGATTCAATTCCGGGAGGCAATTATGCACTTTATTCCAGTGTTGTGGATAGTCTGGGGAGTATTCGCGGCCATTCTGCTGAGCCTGCTGCTCTATCGGGGAACCATTACCCGCTATGAAGACGACCAGCTGTTTCTGGACGATATTTCCGAGCGTCAGCACAAGGAAAACGATGCGATCCTTCACAAATTGGCCAAGATTCAACCCTTTTTGAGGGTTTTCACCGGGGTAACCAGCATTTTGACCGCGGCGATCATTGGCATTTACGCTTGGGACGCTATTAAGACCTTCTACATGTAGGCGAGAACGTCAAGGCTGGTAGGGCCTCACGGGCTGCGGGGAAGTAATGTGGCTCGGCACCGGCTAAATCCGCCTATTTCTGAGCGTTTACCTAGGGCTGGAAGGCCGTATCTCAGTAAACAAGCTTCCCGCAGCCTATTCGTTTCATTCACCCGGACCGCCTCCCTAGTCCACCTGCTTGATCGTTCCTTTGGCGGTCACTTCGATCTCCACCTGCTTGCTTACCTTGAGCAGAAATTTGCTGGGATTCTTCATTCCCCAAGCTACATAGGGGACCGTAAATTGGGTGGTTGCAGTGACCACGCCTGCGGCCACCTTTACCTTGAGCGGCAACTCCAGGGGATGATCTGCTCCGTGGATGTTGAAGGTGCCCTCCCCCACCAGGTCCTGTGTCGCTTCTCCCGCTTCGAATGCACCCTTGATCTGGCTGGGATGGAAAAAGATGGCAGGGTAGCGATTGCTTTCCAGCACCTCGTCCTGCATACGTTTGTCGCGGGCCGCGTTTCCGCTCTCCCCGGTGGTTGCGTCGACCAGAATCTCCCCCTCGGCCACGCCTGTTGCGGGGTTGAAAAATAACTCGCCGCTCTTCAGCTTGAAGGTGCCATGGGTCGTATGCAGGCCGCCGCTCAGCGTCCAGTGGATCTCAGTCTGCGCCGGATCGAGTACCACCTTCAGCCCCTGGTTCTGCCCGTGGTTTTGTGGGTAGGCAAGCCGAGCACTGAGAACAATCAGAGTTGCAATTACGCAAGGAACCACGTTGCCACGCTTGAATCCCATACGCCTAGGCCGCTTTCCGGGCAGGTACGCCGCAAAACAAGAAATCTTTGAAAGTACGCTCGCCGAGATGCAAGGCCAGCAGATGGGCAAAGAGCTGCGGCTGGGCTGCAAATAAACCCATGGCCCGCTCCCGCAACCACGGCCAGGCATCCATCATGAGCATGGCCCTGGACATGTGATGCGGCATCCGCAGAACAGCTGGATGACCAGCTTCGTAGATGGCTAAATTATCGGCCGCGATGGCTTCGGCCAGCAGCCGAGCCTGGCGGAAGGAGAGCGCGATGCCCTCTCCGGTGATGGCGTCGGCAGAGCCGGAAGCATCGCCCGTTAGCGCCACGTTGCCGGCAGTCACTCGACGCAGCTTGCGGGTGGTGGTCAGCGCTCCACGCATCTTGCTCAGCTCGCTCCGCCCCTTCAAGATGCGCTCGCAGCAACGGCAGGCTGGCCAGGACCGCCTCCATTCTTGTTGCTGGTGAGCGGGCGACGGTGGCCACGCAGATTTCCTCCGGGCCGACGGGGGTAATGTAGGCTTGGCCCAGTTCGCCCCAGTGCACTTCCACCAGGCGGCTCCAGGGCTTCACGCGGTAATGACAGCGGGCGCCGAAGCGGCGGCTGAGAATGTTTCCCTGGCCCAGGCCGATCAACTGGCGCACACGGGAGGATTGGCCATCCGCTCCGATCGCGTAGCTGTAGGAGCAAGACTTCGCCATCCAGGCTCCAGCACTGGGCTCTGCGCTGCATCTACCCGGCTGCCCCAAGCCAGTCTCACGCCCAGCTGCCGGCAGCGCTCTACCAGAAGCGAATGAAGTTGCAAGCGGCGGATTCCCATGCCGGTCCCGCGCTCGAAGTGGGCTGCCGCATAGTGGCGTCCGGATAAAAAGGCGATGCCGTCGAAGGCCGCGCCGTCCTGAGCGGTTACCTGGATGCCGAGAGCGGCGAGGTCCTTCTGCGCATCCGGCATCAGGCCCTCACCGCACGCCTTATCAATCGGTGGACGAAGGGCATCGGCGACCAGAACATCCAAGCCTTTTTGCCGCAGGGCGATGGCGGCTGCGAGGCCGGCGGGACCGCCTCCGGCAATGAGCGCATCACAACGGATCACTCGGGCTCTCCTGTCCTACCACTCCAGCAGCAGCATCTCCGAACAAAAACCGGGTCCCATGGCGGCCAGGATGCTGCGCGCTCCCGGCTGAGGCCGGCGACGGGTCATGACCTCATCCAGCACTACGAGCACTGAGGCCGAGGATAGGTTGCCCACGCGCTGCAATGCGTCCCAGGAGAGTTGCAGTTCGCCATCGTGCAGTCCCAGGGCGTCGGCCACCGCCTCCAGCACTTTGGGGCCGCCGGGATGCATGATCCAGGAGTCGACCTGGTCGCGGGTCATTCCGTGCTGAGCCAGGAAGGCATCCACATCCCGTCCCAGATTCTCCCTCACCACGGTCGGTACATCGGGAGAAAGCACTACCTGGAAACCCTTCTCGGAGATCTTCCAGCCCATCACGTCCTGCGTGTCGGGATAGAAGGAGGAGGCAGTTCCTAGAATCTTCGGGCCCTTGAGCTTGACCTGGTCCCCAGCCACCAGCACCGCAACCGCTCCGTCTCCGAAAAGGCCGGTAGCGATCAGGTTGGCGACGGTGAAGTCGTCCCGCTGCCAGGTAAGGGAACATAGCTCAACGGAGAGCAGCACTGCGACCTGGTCGGGATAGGCGCGCACGTAATCGGCGGCGCGAGCCAGGCCGGCGGCCCCGGCCACGCACCCCAGTCCGAAGATGGGGTTGCGCTTGATTTGCGGGTTAAGCCGCATGCGATTGACCAGGCGGGCATCGACCGAGGGGCTGGAAACTCCGGTTACGGAGACGAAATAGAGAGCGCCGATCTGCTTGCGATCCACCCCGGCCTTCTTGAGCACGCAGTCGATTGCCTGCTCACCCAAACGCTCGGCGGTTTCGATCCAGACGTTGTTGGTTTTACCCCAGGTATCCAGGGGCGGGTATTCCTGCAAGGGGAGGGTGAAGTATCTGCCGGCGACTCCTGTCCGGTAATGCAGCCTTTCCAGTACTGCGGCATTCTCCAGGCCGTCTTCCCATTGGGTTTTTAGTGCTTCGACCACTTCCTCCTGCAGGAAGTAGTGCGGAGGAAAGGCGGTAGCCGTGCTGATTATTTTCATGCGTTCCCGAAAGTATACGTGGGCAAAAGTGTGTGCCTGTTGATCGCCGCAAAGGGGTTTGATGGCGGTAAATTCAGGCCGCGAGACGCTGACTCGGGATTTGCCGGATTTCAGGCGGGAACAGTTCGGTCAGGGGCTTCAGGGAGAGCAACGGAAACTAGAGATCATCGCCCAGGTACGCCCCACGGCGAACCGGGGCTATCGAGGGGCACCTGTCCTGTTCCAGCGACTGAGGTTCCACGTCCCGCAGCAGCACAGCCTCAAAGGCGTGGCCTACCAACAGCAAGGTGGGGGCCACTGAAGTAGGTAAATGGGCCAGCCCGCTTAATCGCGAAGCAGTATACCCAGCCTCAGGACGGGATGCGTCGGTGACCGCCACGCAGGGCATGGCTTCGGACACGCCGCTACTTAACAAAGAAGCCGCCACCTTAGCGAGGTCTTGTCCCGGCATGTAGATGGCGAGGGTCGCATCTGCGGGCAAGCTGCCGGGCCAAAGCTCCGGCTGGGGTATGGTGCGCGCGGCATGGTGCCCGCTCAAAACGATCAATTTGGAGGAGACCCTGCGGTCGGTGAGCGATGCCTCGAGAAAGGCCGCGGCTGAGGATGCCGCGGTCACTCCGGGGACAACTTCAAAGGGCACCCCAGCCTCGCGCAGGGCGTCGATCTCCTCGGCGGCGCGTCCGAAGATCATGGGGTCTCCGGATTTTAGCCTTATCACCGCCAGCCCATTGCGTGCCGAAACGATCATCAGGTCATGGATGGCCGCCTGGGTGATCTTCTTCCGGCCGCAACGCTTGCCCACACTGATGATCAACGCCTGCTTGCCGGCCAGGTTCAGGATCGATTGCGGCACCAGGTCGTCATGCAACACCACTCCGGCTTCGGCCAGCAGGCGCGCGGCTTTGATGGTCAGCAAATCCGGGTCGCCGGGCCCGGCGCCCACCAGGTAGACCTTGCCCGCCTCCGCCTTGCTCACTGCGACACCTCTGGCTTGGATTCTTTGGCCGCAGCGGCGGCAAAGGCTCGCGCCGGGCAGGCCGGCGACCCACAAACCTCGCGATGCGCCAGCTCGTGTAGCAGAGCTTTGCGTTCCGGCCCCGCAGGCATCGCCTGCAGGATTTCCCGGCGCAATTGCCCCAGATCGTCGAGCCACGTTCCCAGATCCGCCGGGAGTTGCGCGTCGATCTCACGGCGCAAGCGCTGCGCCAGCGCCGGACTCTGGCCCGCGGTCGAAATGGCAATCTGCAGATCGCCCCGCTGCACGATCGAACCGAAGAAGAAGTCGCACAGCGGCGGATCGTCGGCGGTGTTGCACAGGATCGAGCGGCGCGAAGCTTCTTCGAAGACGGCCTGATTCACCTGACGATCATTGGTGGCGGCAATGATGAGATCGCAACCGATAGCGTCCTCAGGCTCAAAGCGGCGAGCCAGCCACTCGATCTCTCCCCTTGCGCTCAGCTGCTGCACGCGCGCAACTGCGTGGGGAGCGATCACGCGAATGGAAGCTCCGCAGCGTAGCAGGCTTTCCACTTTTTCCAGGCCGATCGGGCCCGCGCCCACCACCAGGCATCGTTTCCCTTCCAGCTTCAGAAACAAGGGAAAGAGACTCACGCCTATTACTCAAGGTGTCTACCGCCGATCGGGGCTGGGTCTCTGGGTACAGCCTCAAGGACCGCCCCGGCAAGCTGCTCTCGCAATTGCTCGTCACTGGTGCGGGCGAAATATGCGCGCAGGTTTTCTCCCGGCCGCCTCACCTGTAAATAGCCACTCAACAGCCGCTCCAATGCATCCGGCACTTCCGTCGCCAGGCAGCGGTATCCCACCGGCCGAGCAAGTTGCTGATGCAGCCCCACTGAACCGCCCACGCAAAAGTAGTAGGCGTCTTCCAGTTTGCCCTCGTGCTTCAGCTTCTTGCCTTCCAACCCGATGTCAGCAATCCAATGCTGTCCGCAGCTGTTGGGGCAGCCGGTCACGTGCAGCTTGAGATGTTGGTCGAAGGCAGGAAGCCGGTCTTCCATTTCGTCGACAATCCAGCGCATAAAGCCCTTGGTTTCGGTGATGGCCAGCTTGCAGAACTCGCTGCCGGTGCAGGCGATGGCGCCTCTCCAGAACGAGGAGCCTTCCACCGGCAAGCCGATGGCCTCCAGTTCCCGCGCCAGCTCTTGCGCTTTGCCGGTGGGCACGTTGACGACCACCAGATTCTGCATCACCGTGGTGCGCAACTGACCATTGCCATAGCGGGCCGCCAGGCCGGCCACGGCGTTCAACTGTGCGGCGGTCATGCGTCCCCGCAACACAGAGAGGCCAACGTAGCAAAGCCCTTCCTGCCTCTGGCGATGGATGCCAACGTGATCGCGGTAAATGTCATCCGGAACCATTTCTTCCACCGCCGGATCAAGCTGGTAGCCCAGGCGCCGATTCAATTCGTCCAGAAACGTCTCGGCAGTCCATCCTTCGCGGAGAAAGAGATGCTTCATGCGCGCCCGGTCGCGGCTTTCGCGCAATCCCTGCTGATCGCGAAAGAGCTCGGTGATCTTGCGCACCACGGCGGCGGCCTGGTCCTGTTGGACGAAAGCATTCAGGCGCACGCCCAGATGTGGATCGGCGGAGAGGCCACCTCCTACGCGCACGGAAAATCCCGCCTCGCGCCCCTTGGCTGTCGAGCGCACAGCAGGGGTCAAGCCAATGTCATTGATCTCCGGATAGGAGCACCATACCGAGCAGCCGGTGATCGAGACCTTGAATTTTCGCGGCAGGTTGTAAAGTTCCGGGTTGCCGTTCAGATCGCCAGCCGCAGCCAGGGCGAAAGGGGACGCATCCAGAACCTCGTCCGCATCCAACCCGGCCAGCGGACAGCCGGTTACATTGCGAACTACGTCGCCGCAGGCGCCTTTAGGGGAGAGCCCGGCAGCGTCGAGGCGCTCAATGATTCCGGGAAGACTTTCAATGGTCAGCCAATGCAGTTGGATGGCCTGACGAACGGTGATATCGACCAGATCGCGGCCGTGCTTGGCGGCGATATCCGCGATCAGCTCGAGTTGCTCCGTGGTAGCGATCCCGTTGGGCAGCGCGATACGCATCATGAAGTACTCGGTCGCTTTGCCTTCCCCGCCCTTGCCGCCGAGTGCGCCGGCCCCGTCGCCCTGGGTGTAGACGCCCCACCATTTGAAATAAGCAGAGGCCCATTCCGGAAGCACCGATTCCCTGCCAGCAGCGGCGAAGGCACGGATTTCGTCCATTGCCTCCCATGGGTTCTTTTCCCGCTTAAGCCGCTCCATGCGCTGGGCTTTTGTTTCCTTAACCTCGGCCATCGATACCTTCTTCCAGAATGCAAGCAGAATAGAAAAATGAGCTGAAAACGAAAAAACCCGCGTGTCGCTGGTCGCCGACACCCGGGTTTCCGAAGATGCTGATTCGACTGAATGCTCTAGGACGGACCCGTGCGGCGCGATGAGATCACGCAACAACCAGCGCTACGGCGACAGTACAAAGACATGCTTTAACCGTAATCCCGCCGGGGACTCAAGTCAATACATACCCGGTTCCTTCAATCGATTGCGCTACTTACCTGGTGCCGGATATCGGCGCCGCGGATCCAGAAGATCACGTCCCGGGCGATGTTGGTGGCGTGGTCGGCAATGCGCTCCAGGGCGCGCGCAATGATGATGGCATTTAATGCCTGCAGGCTTATCTCCGACTGCTCCTCCATGACCTTCATGAGCGCGCTTCGGGCGACGCGATTCATGCGGTCGATCTCATCATCCATGACCACGACTGCGTCCGCGAACTGGGCATCGGCATCCAGCAGCGCCTGGATGGCCGAGCGAACCATGCGCGAGGCATGTTCGCCCATGGACGCGATGTCCACCGGCAGCTCAGCCGCAGGGTACTCCAGCAATTCCTGGGTTCGGATGGCGATGCTCATCGACTGATCGCCGACGCGCTCCAAATCGCCGTTGATCTTGATCACCGCGAGAATAAAGCGCAGGTCGATGGCCATCGGCTGTTCCTGGGCGAGCAGCTCGTAGGCCATCTCGTCCACCTCGCGTTGCGCGGCGTTGATGGCGGTCTCGTTCTCCCGAACATACTGGCACAGCCCGGCATCCCTCTGCAGATAGGCGTCAACTGACGAGATCACCGCTTGCTGAGAGAGCGCAGCCATGGCCAACAATTTATCTTTGAGCGCGGCAAGCTGCTGCTGAAAGTGGATGCGCGGCAAGATAGCCCCCTTGTACAAAAATTGTGCACCATCGCTCGTGACAGTTTGAAGAAAATACGGGCTATTTACCGCGCGATCGATCGGCGATGTGCTGGGAGCCCTTTGCAGCTCGGCAGCCCAGCAAGGAAAATCCGGGGCAGCGTGGGGAGGGGCCTACGGTTTCCACTCCAGCCTTCAGCAGCCTTGGCAAAGCCGCCGCTCGGCTTGGTAGGTCGCCTCGTAAATCTGATCGAAGGATTCAACCGCGTACAAAACCGGTTGCATCTCGGAGGTAGAAAACTCCTGGTTGAGAACCTGGTCGACATCAAAGTCCCGAATCTCCGGGCCGCCCTCGACCACGTAGTTCGATTCTCCCTGGGACGAGATCAGCCCGCTTCCGTAGAGCCGGTAGCCCCCACCCTGCCGAATCACCCCAAACTCGACCGTAAACCAGAACAGGCGCCCCATCTTCTCCAGGGCATCCTTGTCGGTCAAAGCGGCGCATACCACCCCATAGTGCTGCAGAAAATCGGCAAATACGGGGTGTGCGTGCATGGGAACGTGGCCGAAGACGTCATGGAAAATGTCCGGTTCGGGGATGTACTCGAGGGATTCCCTGCTCCGCAGCCAGGTGGTGGTCGGGAATTGCCGGGCAGCGAGCATGGCAAAGAAGGCGTCCGGAGGCAGAAAGCCGCTCACAGGCGTCGCTCTCCAGCCGCTTCGGGGCCTAAGTCGTTGATTCACATCGGCTAGATCGGGAATCAGGTCGGTTCTGAGGCCGATTTGGTGAAAACCTTCCTGATATTCCTGGCAAGCGTGGGCCTCAATTTGGGGCATGCGGCGGCCCACCAGTTCGGCCCAGATGGCGTGTTGCTCAGCTGTGTAGGCCTTCCAGTCTTGCTGGATCAGGTACGGCTCTGCTGCCCCCAGCGTCGCTGAACCGATAGCCATGATCTTTCCTCCCTCTAGTTATAAGACGGGTTCTCGAGCATTTCATCTCCGCAGCGCATCCAATTGAGTTGCGGCGGCCGATAATGGGGTTGTCCCGGTAGTAATCCTACCTTCCGGGGCCTATTCAAGTACCTCCCCGAAGGTATATCTTTCTTCCGGCCCACATACGGGCGACCCAAGGAGTAACTCGGAATTTATGACGACGCTTACGCACCACGAGCCACAAACGGCCCAAGACATTCTGCAATTGAACGGTACCGATTATGTCGAGTTTTATGTCGGCAACGCACGCCAAGCCTCCTACTTTTATCGTGTGGCTATGGGCTTTAGCCTGGTCGCTTACGCCGGCCCTGAGACGGGCCAGCGCGACCGGGCCTCTTATGTTTTGCAACAGGGCAAGATCCGCTTTGTGCTGACCACGCCTTTGCGGCCGGACAACGAAGTAGCTGAGCACATCCGCCTGCACGGCGACGGGGTTCGTGACATTGCACTATGGGTGGATGACGCCCGGCTGGCATGGAAGGAGACTACCCGGCGGGGAGCGCGAAGTGTCGAGGAGCCGCATGAGATTAAGGACGAACATGGAAGCGCAAAGATGGCCTCCATCGCCATTTACGGGGATACGATCCACACCTTTGTCGAGCGCAAGAATTATCGCGGGCCATTTTTGCCCGGATATGTTCACAAGACGAAAGACCATCTGGCCCGCCCCACAGGGCTGCTGCACGTTGACCATGTAGTGGGCAACGTGGGTTGGAACGAGATGAACCGCTGGGTAGACTTTTATTCGACCGTGATGGGTTTTTCTCTCTATCAGCACTTTGACGATAAGGACATCTCAACCGAATACTCGGCCCTGATGTCGAAGGTGATGGCGAATGGCAATGGACGGGTGAAGTTCCCCCTGAATGAGCCCGCGGAGGGCAGGCGCAAATCGCAGATCGAGGAGTTCCTGGAATTTCACCACGGGCCGGGCGTGCAACACATCGCGCTTGCCACCAACGACATTCTGCATACGGTGGCCCGCATGCAGGAACAGGGCATGGAATTCCTTCGTGTGCCCCACTCCTACTACGCGCAGTTGCAGGCGCGCACCGGTCGCATTGAGGAGCCGTTGGACGAACTGGAAAGACTCGGTATCCTGGTGGACCGGGACGACGAGGGCTACATGCTGCAGATCTTTACCCGCCCGGTGGAAGATCGGCCAACCCTTTTCTTCGAGATCATCCAGCGGAAAGGGAGCCGCAGCTTCGGGAAGGGAAACTTCAAGGCTCTCTTCGAGGCCATCGAGCGTGAGCAGGCAGAGCGCGGCAATCTTTAAGCACTCGGTGTTGGAGATTGCATGAGCGAGCTAGACGACGGAAAGCCAGCATTGTGGAAGATGCTGGCTTTCGATCCCCCCAATCATTCCCCCAACGATATTTACAAGCTGATGGTTGGCTCGATCGTGCCGCGGCCCATTGCCCTGGTCTCCAGCGTGGACGAGAACGGCATCAGGAACCTCGCGCCCTTCAGCTACTTCACAGCCTGCAGCTCGAATCCCCCGGTGGTGGTCTTTTGTCCCATACTGCGGCCGGTTCCACCGATGGCGAAGGATACGTTGCGCAACGTCATGGCTACGCGCGAATTTGTCGTCAACATTGTGTCTGAGGAATTCGCCGAGCGCATGAATGCGACGGCGGCCCAGGTGCTCCCGGAGGTGGATGAGTTCGCACTCTCCGGGCTGACCCCGATGGCAAGTGAGCTGGTTAAGCCGGCGCGGGTAGCCGAGAGCCATATCCATATGGAGTGCCGGCTGCTCCAGGTAGTGCAGGTGAGTGACCAGCCCGGCGGGGGAAGCCTGGTACTGGGCGAAGTGCTGCGCTTTCATGTTCGCCAGGACATGATCAAAGACTTCCGCATCGATCCGGACAAGCTGCACGCGATCGGGCGCATGGCAGGTTCGACATACGTACGTACCAGGGACCGTTTCGACCTGGAGCGACCACCCTAGGTCCAGGTATAACGTGGAGGAGAAATGTACTACGATCTTAGATCGAGGGTGCTATGCGAACTCTGCTTGCCGCCGGACTGACGGGGTTATTACTGATGGGAACTGGCGCCAAGCAGACGAACAAGCCCGACATAAAGTTGACGGCTTCCGTCGACATGGCGGCGCCAGAGCAGCAGCCGATCCTGGTGATTCACATAACGAATGAGTCCGGCCATTTATTGCGCATCCCGGATCCGCCCCTGCTGTGCAAGAGTGCGCCAGGCGCGCTTTCGCTGGACGTAAAGTTCATTCCTGAGAATTCCAACCAGTCGCAGCCGGCCACCGATTGCGGGCTCGAAGTAGACGGCAGCGGACTGCCCGACATTCGCGAACGGTCGAAGAACTGGCTGGCGCTGAAGCCGGGCCAGACCTACGAGGCAAGGCGGCCGCTGGCCATGGGCGTCGACACCAACGCGCATGGAACCTATGAATTCCATGTCGTTTACGACGGGCCCAGTGCCACCCCGGAAGACGACGAAAAGTTGAAGAGCGCGGGCATCTCCGTGCCCAGCGGACGATTTGAATCGGACAAACTGACGTACAAGATCAACGCGCCGAAATCTTAGGCTTCAGCCCACAGTATTGATCAGCGTGCCGATCCCGGCGATGGTGATGTGAATCTCGTCCTGCTGCTGGAGGGTAAACTCATCGGGCGGAACAATGCCGGTCCCGGTGAGCAAGAAGCAGCCGTTTGGAAAGCTATTGTCGCGGTAGAGATATTCGAGCAGGGTGCTGAATTTGCGCTTTAATTCCGTGAGCACCGTGGAACCGGAAAAGACAGTCTTGCCCGCGCGCAGGATTTGCATGTGAATTTCGGTTGACGGTGAGATCGGCTCGCCGGCGATCAGGATCCCCGGCCCCAACGCACAGCTTCGGTCATAGACCTTGGCTTGGGGCAGGTACAACGGGTTCTCGCCTTCAATATCCCGCGAGCTCATATCGTTGCCGATGGTGTATCCCACGATCTTGCCTGCCGGGCTGGCCAGCAACGTCAGTTCGGGCTCAGGCACGGACCAGGTGGCATCCCGGCGGATGGCGACTTTGCCGCGATGGCCGACGACGCGATTGGCGGTCGCTTTCATAAAAAGCTCAGGACGTTCCGCGACGTATACACGATCGTAGAAATCCCCGCCGCCCGCGGTCTTTGCTTCCTCCATGCGGGCGTTGCGGCTGCGATAGTAGGTGACCCCGGAGGCCCACACTTCCTGACTTTCGATGGGCGGCAGTAGCAGATTTTCGATCCCGGCAAAGGAGCCGGCTTCCAACGGCTTTTGTTGCTGCAAAGTCCTGGTCAGATGGGCTTCGAGATCCTCGCGCATGACCAGTTGATCCCAGGATGTGTCCGCGCCCGCATAGAAACGATCGTGCTGTTCGACTATGTAGCCGCTGGCGGTGCGATAAAGCTTCATTCGTGGTTGCTCCTGCTCATGGAGTCTATCGTGCGGGTGACGTTGGGGCCAACGCAGCGCCCCTCACTGGATCCCAAATCTGTGAGGGGACGAAACAACTGCCGCGCCGTACGGCGCTCGGATTAACACGATTGATACCCAGCCCTCCAGGGTCCGTGTGAGAACTCAACCGGCAAACTCAGTCACGTAGGGACGCTGAATTCGGGATTGGTGAGTTCTCACATTGACTCTCCCGGGCTCGGTATCAGGTGTGATAATCGGGGCACCGTAGGCGCGGCACCCGTACTTCCCATCATAGATTTGCAGTCCCCATAGGCTATGGAAAGGGGTTGTGGGCGCGAAGCTCGGTGACGATTTCGGCGGCCGCCGCGCGGGCGCGGTCACCCTGGTCGGGCGGGAAAGAGATTGCGCCCACACGGGCGTGACCTCCGCCGCCGTAGCGCTCACAGATTTGCGCCAGGTTGACCATCTGCTCCGGCTTTGCCTTGGTCCAGGGATTCGAACCGACAGCAACCTTGGTGCGAAAGCTGGACTTGCTCAGACCCACGCTGTAGGTCGCGTCGGGATGCAGGAAGTAAGGAACGAATTTGTTGTAGCCCTCGAACGGCTGATCGGTAATGTCGAAGTAGAGCGTGCCATCCACCAGCTCGGTGCGCCCACCGATAATCTCCAGTGACTTGCGATGCCTCTCGAGCAGCGGCGGCAGAAGCTCGGAGACGAAAGGCTGCTCCAGAACTTCGCTGAGACTCATGGCCGTGAGCAGCGGAATCAGTTTCGGGATAAAGGCGGGATCCTGGCTCGATTCGATCACCAGGGTAAGCTTCATGGCCGGCTGCGCCATTTCGACCGCGGCCTTCGGGCTCTCGTAGAGAGCGCCATCGACGATGTCGGCCCAACGGATCAATTCGGCAACCGGCCTAGGGTCAAAGCCGAAGCGGGTTTGCGCAATGTGGGCGATAAAGCTGGTGCAGGAAGTGTAATTGGGGTCGTAGAAATGGCGCGTATTGCCGCTCTGCTGCTCACGCAGAAAATGCTGTTGATCCGCGGGGGTTAGAAAGGCGCTCAGGTGGTGATCAAACCACCAGGTTATGCGCGGTGAAGCGCTGTACTTGAAGTCCACGATCGCATTCTCATCGCCGGTAAAATCAGACTCGTCAAAGAGCGCTCCGGCACGATGCACCAGCCCGTGAAAATCGTAGTGCGCACCCGGGCGGATGCATTCGTCGTGAAAGCGCATGAAGAGCGAAGCAGAGCATGCTCCATCAAAGCACCGGTCGTGATAGAAAACGCGAACCTTCAAAGAGTTATGTTCCTCCCTCGAAAACGAACGGAATGCTCGCCCCGGATTTCCTGTACGCTGCGCTGGACACGACCGCGTGTGCGGCTTTCATTAAGGAGAGCCGCATGAACTTCGCCAACGCAAGCCCGCTTCACTGGAAATCCGGGTACTGACGAATGACTAGGATTGCCGCCTACCGTCTACCTGTCAAGCTGCAGCCGCAGAAAACCCTCCCTCGATGAGACAATGAGCGCAAGATGATGGCCAAGGTCGAGGTGGGCGCTCCCCGGAGGCGAAGGTTACCATTGCTGGTGAGGATCGGCGCCGGCCTGGTAATCAGCCTGTTGATTGCGGCTGCCGTGGGGATTGCCGCGAGTGCCGCATGGCTAAAGAAGGCCATGCGCGAACAGGCGCCCCGGCTCGACGGCCAACTGCACCTACCGGGGCTTTCTGCACCGGTTACGGTGCGACGCGATGTACGTGGCGTCCCCCATATCCAGGCAGCGAACATGGATGATCTGCTCGAAGCGCAGGGCTTTGTGGTCGCACAGGACCGCCTCTGGCAAATGGATATGGCCAGGCGTTTCGCCGCCGGAGAGCTGGCCGAACTGCTTGGTTCGAGCGTAGTGGAACACGATAAGTTGCAACGGGTGTTGCAGATCCGGCCTGCAGCAGAGCACCTGACGGCCACCATGCCAGAGGACCAGAAACGCCTCTTTGAAGCGTTTGCGCGAGGGGTCAACGCCTATATCGCCGCCCATCAGGACAACCTGCCGGCCGAGTTCCGGCTGCTGGACTACAAGCCCAGGCCCTGGCATCCGGTGGATTCGTGGCTGGTGGCCCTGAACATGGTAGCGCGGCTCGATACCCTGTATCCCTGGAAGTTGGAGCGTGCAAAGGTGGAGGCGAAGCTGGCGCCCAACCTGGCTGCCCAGCTATACCCTACCTCCACCTGGCGGGACCACCCGCCCACGCAGGCGATGCCTGACTTGACCGCTCCACAGCAGAATATTCCCCAGGTTCCGCTGGATGAGTCGCAATCGAGCATCCAGGACCTGTTACGCCTGCGGAAAATTCTCGATCTGGGGTCGGACCCGTGCGACAGCTGCCGTCGAGGCTCTAACGAATGGGCCGTCAGCGGCGCCCATACGGCCAGCGGTAAAGCCATGCTTTCCAATGACATGCACCTTGAGCACTCCATTCCCGACATCTGGCACCAGGAAGACCTGCAGGCGGGGAGTTTCCACGTGGCGGGGGTAACGACACCGGGTATACCCCTGATCATCGAGGGCCACAACGACCACATTTCCTGGGGGTACACCACGCTCAACGGGGATGTGCAGGACGTCTACGTGGAAAAGACGAATTCACAGGGTGAGTACTGGACGGCTAAGGGGTGGCGCCAGCCGGAACATGACCGGGAACATATTCACGTGCGCTTCGGCCAGGATGTGCTGCTCGACGTGGAGACCACCGATCACGGGCCGGTGATCACTCCCATTTTGCCCCACGAGACGCGCATGCTTTCGCTCAAATGGACCCTGTACACGACGCCGCTGGGGGGTTTGCCGCTACAGGGTGTGGACGCAGCCAGTAACTGGACAGAATTCCGCCAGGCCATGAGCCAATGGTGGGGCCCGACGCAGAACATGGCCTACGCCGATGACCAGGGCCACATCGGCTACCAAGCGGTGGGGCTATTTCCCCTGCGGCCTGCCGGCCTTAGCGGGGTCCCGATCGTGGAGACCGGAACCGCAGCCGATAGCGAACATGAGTGGCAAGGATACATTCCCTTTAACGAGCTCCCGAGCGTGCTAGACCCGGACAACGGGATTGTCGCGACCGCCAACTCACGCATTAGCCCCGACGGATATCCCTACCCCCTGGCGCTGAACTGGGACGCACCCTACCGCAATGAGCGCATTTGGAAGTGGCTTTCCAGTCACTCCCACCTCACGCCTGCGGACATGCTCACGTTGCAGATGGACACCTACTCTGAGGTGGATCGGGAGTTGGCCCAGCGCTTTGCCTATTCCATAGACCGTGCGACCGCCGCGGACGCCCAACTGCGGCAGGCTGCGGACCTGATGCGCACTTGGGATGGAGTGATCACCAAAGACTCAGTGGCAGCGGAAATCGTGGATGCCGCCAAGCAAGCGTTATGGCCGCTGGTCCTGGAGCCTAAGCTGGGGTCGGACTGGCAGCTTTACGATTGGCAAAGCAAAAATTTTGTGCAGGAAGAGATGGTGGAGAAGGCTCCGCAGGAATGGCTGCCGGCCAAATATAAGAGCTGGAATGACCTGATCGCCGCGGCCGTGCATCAAGGCATGATCGACCATCATGCCCCGGCGTCGCTGCGAAACTGGACCTATGGCAGCCAGCATGTGATCGACGTGCGGCACCCCCTCTACGGGATGCTGCCCTTTTTCCGGAATTGGACCAGCACCGGGCCCCACCAGCTGTGGGGAGACGAGACCACGCTGAACCACGTGCGCGGACTTCTGGGCGCAAGCCAGCGTCTCACGGTGGACTGGAGCAATGTGGACGGATCGACGGAGAATATCGTCATGGGTGAGTCCGGCGACCCACTGAGCCCAAACTTTTTGGACCAGTTTCCGTCCTGGTATAGCGGCAAGACGTTTCCCATGCCCTTCACGGAGGCGGCCGTGACCGCGTCGACCACGCACACCCTGCGATTGGTGCCTTGACGACTGAGACGGCAACGCTTCCGGCCCTCCCGCGCAGGGCACCTGCCCTTCTGATCACATGCACGGCACTCATTGCGGCTTGCGTGCTGTTCGTGCGCGGCAATTCCTGCGGCCATGATTTCGACTTTCATCTGCTCTCCTGGATGGAGGTTGCGCGCGCCTGGCATGCAGGCCTCGTCTATCCCCATTGGGTGCAGGATGCGAACTACGGCGCTGGAGAGCCGCGGCTGATCTTCTATCCGCCGGCATCCTGGCTGTTGGGCGCCGTGTTGGGGATTGCGACCTCATGGCATGCGGCTCCAGTGCTCTTCGTGCTGCTGGCGCTGCTGACCGCCGGGGGCAGCATGTACAAGCTGGCGCGGGAGTGGACATCGCCCGAGGCAGCAACGTATGCCGCCTGTCTTTACATCGCCAATCCTTATGCGATGTTTGTGGCCTACGAGCGGTCCGCTTTTGGTGAGTTGCTGGCAGCCGCGTGGCTTCCCCTGATGTTGCTGTTCGCGCTGCGAAGGAGCGGGTCCGTTACGGCACTCGGTCTGTCGGTAGCCGCCCTTTGGCTTACCAATTCGCCAGCCGCCGTGATCGGCAGTTATCTGCTGGCAGCCCTCGCACTGGGAATGTGGATCGCCGAAGGCAGTGCTTGGCCTGCTCTGCGAGCCCTGGGTGGAATGGCTCTGGGGCTAGGATTGGCCGCCTTCTACATTGTTCCCGCAGCATTCGAGCAGCGGTGGGTGCAGATCGCGCGCGCGATTAATCCAGGAATGCGCGTTGAGGACAGCTTCCTATTTGCGCACACGGCCTCCGCCTTCCATGACCAGGTATTGCGCACGGCGTCATGGATCCTGGTCTTGGAATTCCTCGTAGCGTCCGTCGCGGCGTACCTGGCGTGGAGAAAGCGAGCGGACGGATCGGCCAGGACGGTTCTGACCGCTATGCTCCCGATCATTCTGTTCCTCCAGTTGCCGGCCAGCAACGTGATCTGGATGCACGCGCCGCACCTGAAGTTCCTGCAGTTTCCCTGGCGTTGGCTGATGGCGCTGAGCGTGGCCGGCTGCGTGCTTGTTGCGATGGCTGTCGTCGGCCGAGCGAGGTGGCGGGTTCTGGCGGCCGGCATCGTAATCGCCGCCACGGCCATTAGCGGCGCCGTGCTCTTCTTCCAGCCCTGCGACGATGAAGATGCGGTGACGGCGCAGCTGGCCGGATTCCGCCTGGGACAAGGCACGGAAGGGACTGACGAGTACACGCCGCTGAGAGTGGATAACGCCGCCGTCCAGCAACACTTGCCCCTGGTGCGTGTGCTGCGTTCCGCTCAGGATGACTCAGCGGACGACACTTCGGCAGACAACCCTGATTGGCAAGCCGGAGCCCGGGGAAGCATCGCGGCACAGGTAGACGCAAGGCGACGGAACGGGGAGCATTGGACGGTGAGCATCGTAACCCCGGAGGCAGGTTATGCGGTGTTGCGTTTGATGGATTATCCGTCATGGCGAGTGACGGTCGATGGGCAACCGGTGAAGAGCCGGCCCTTCCGGCAAGACGGATTGATAACAGTCCCGGTGAGCGCAGGGAGCCATGTGGTGGAGGTGCAATGGGCCGCGACCCGGGACGTCGTAACCGGGCGTGCAGTCTCTATCATCGCACTGCTGACGCTCGCAGTGGTGGCTATGGGAAAGCGCAAAGGGCGTGTTCACCGTCGCGTATGATTACGAAAATGCAGGAAAATGTGCGCGAGATTCTGGGCAGCGGTGCGGAGCTTATCGATCACGCTCTGGATCGTCTATTGCCCGGTCCCGATCAGGCGCCGGTCTCGATTCACCGCGCCATGCGGCACAGTGTTTTTGCGGGAGGCAAGCGGCTCCGGCCGGTGCTGTGCATGGAAGCGGCCAGAATGATCGCAGGCTCGGCTCAATTTCCCAAGGGGGTGGAAGAGCTGGGCGCGGCGATAGAAATGCTGCACACCTATTCCCTTATTCACGATGATTTGCCTGCTTTGGACAACGATGATCTGCGCCGCGGCAAGCCAACCTGTCATGTTGCATTTGGCGAAGCAATCGCCATCCTCGCCGGGGACGCACTACAGACACAGGCTTACGAGGTGCTGGCCGGCCTGCAGTGTCCGGCTCCGCAAACGGTGGAGATCGTGCGCTCGATTGCGCAGGCAACTGGAACCGTCGAGGGCATGATCGGCGGCCAGGTCATGGACCTGGAAGCCGAGGAACATAAGCCAACCCCAGAGCTGGTGGAAGGCATCCATCGTGCTAAGACCGGGGCGTTGATTCGAGTCAGCTTGATGGCAGGCGGCATTTACGCCGGCGGTTCCGTGAGCGACATCGAACGGGTGCGGGAGTTCGGACGGAAGGCGGGGCTGGCCTTTCAGATCATGGACGACGTCCTCGACGTAACCCAGGATTCTTCCCAACTTGGAAAGACCGCCGGCAAGGATGTAGCCAGCGAGAAAGCCACATGGCCCGCAGTATACGGGGTCGCCCAAAGCATTCAGGATGCGGAGCGGTTGATCGAAGAGGCATTTGCGCAATTAGCCGGGTATGGGGAGCGCGCCGATCGCCTGAAGGCAGTGGCGCGATACCTGGTGGAGCGCAAACACTGACTCTAGGGAGACAAGATGGCCCTCACCGAAGACGATGTGATGACAGCCCTGAGAGATTGCTATGATCCGGAAATCCCGGTGAATATCGTCGACCTGGGGTTGATCTACACCGTCAGGCTGACCCCCGACGCGAACTCCAAGCGGGCGTTTCCTCGGCAGCGTGTGGAAGTCGATATGACCATGACCTCACAGGGGTGCCCGGCCCACGCTTCAATTATTGAACAGGTGCGGAACCGGCTGGCGGGCGTTCCTGAGATCAGCGAAACGGTGGTCAACCTGATATGGGAACCGGCGTGGACACCAGACCGCATCAGCCAGAGGGCTCGCGAGCAATTAGGGATTGGGTAAAAGTTCTAGGCTTGGCGTACAGCTTTTTCGACTACGCTGCGGAGTCTCTCGCCTTGCGCCGTAAGTTCTCCCACAAACTTTTCGAAACGGCCGAGGAGGCTGTGTCCGCTCTCGAGATAATCGGGGAGACTGTTCCAGGTCTTCTTGACGCCCTCAGGATCTTCGAGCAGCGCAAAGACAGTACCGGCAGCAGCCACGGCCAAGCCGGCTTTGCGCTTGCCTGTGGCCAGCAGAACCGCTCCGGTCACGAGGCTTCCGGCGGCGACCGTGCGCACCCAGTTCTTATCCCAGCCGTTGTCCAGAAGGCGGTTTCCCTGGTACTTCAAGCTTTCTGCTGCGTCTTGAACGCTGGATGCCACTTGCTGCGGAATGTGTGTGATCCCCATCGGTGTCTCACTTTCGCGTGAACTGCTGTTTTTAGATGCGGAGAAAATGCCTTTAATCAGCTTCCCATCTGAGTGCCTGAAGAAGCCGCGAAAACTGCTTAATCGAGATCGAATTCACGCAGAGGGCGACCCTCATCGGGAGTCTCCTTCGCCTTGCGCAACGCTTCCTCGAATCGCTTGTCAAACAGCTGTTGCTTATTCTTTTCGGCTTCCACCGACTGCCGGAAGATGTCTTCCTTGCGTTCATCCTGCGCGCGCATGGCCTTGGCGGCAGCTTCAAAATCCTCGAAAGTCCGCTTGCGCGGGGCCGGAGTGTGCGAAAGGATGGCCCGAGTCTCGGGGTCGACCTTCAGGATCGCCCCGCAATCGGGACAGGTCACGTCGAACGGCTTGTCCGCTCTGGCCTTCATCGCTGCCAACATTCTAAAACATTTAACCGGGACCTGCCGTGCGCGTGCCTGGCGGATGCCGCTCCAGCCGGCTACAGCCAGATGACTTTGTGACCGGGGCATTGCTGCCCGGCTTGGTCCACCAGCAACTCCTGAAGCCCTTCGCCGTAGCGGGACAGGAACCACGCGGCAGCAAGAATTCGCTCTTGGGGACGGCGATCGGGGAAAAGATTGAGGGCGATCAGCCCGGCATCGCGGCCGAGCGATTGCTCGCGGCGAAGCTCATAGTTGGCCGCCAACCGGCGCATGCGGTTCATCTGGTAGCGCATCTTCGAGCTGCTGACGTCCGCAGCCCGGCCCAGGCCCGGATCGAGGGAGTGCATATAAGTCGCTAGCGCCGAGAGCTCAGTATCCAGGGCACCTCCAGCCGCGGCGAGCTTGCGCTTGCCCACCACCGAGATTGCCCGCGCACCGAACCGCTGAGCCAACTCAAGCGGATCCCGTAATGCGCTCTGAATCACATCAGGTAAGGAGACTTCGTGCCGGGCGAGCAGCTCACCGATCGCAGGCTCGATAAGCGTAGCCGACAAACGCGGAAGGACCGGTGTGGTGCGCCCCAGGATGCGCTCATAAAGTACCTGCGACTGAGCGAAATAGGCTACTTCAGATGGTCCGCCTACATAGGCGCCGGTGGGCAGGATCGAATCCTGAAAAACGGGCCGCAGCAGAGCGTTGGGGCTGAGCCGCTCGGGTTCTGCGTCCAGAATAGCCAGCAACTCTGAGGTGGAGTAAGCGTGCCTCGCTGCCTGCCAACCACCATCTGCCGTTCGCCGCAGCGGAACCCGCGCCCCGGAGTCGCGATCGAACAGGAAGAGCAGGGTGGATAGTTGCGGAACCAAAACCTGAGAGTGATAGCCTGCAGCGACAAGCTGCTGGTCACGATCGGTGATGGCTACGCGGAGCTCATCCGCGCGCACGATCGCCTGGCGCAGAACATGGCTGCCCAAAGCATGGAAGCCGCGCGAAGCAGCATCCACCACCAATAACCCTTGCTCGGCAAAGATGCCGGAGATGAATTGCGCGAAAGCCTGTCCCAGCGTCTGGCCTTCGCGATAACAGGCGGCTAGCTGGTCGAGCAGCGGCCCGGGGCCGAGGATCTCGCCCGCTTGGGCTACCAGATCCTCAACATCCTTCCCTAATGTCACACCGCCGGCGGCCACACCATGTGCGGACCCGGGTGCCAGCCGCAGCGTCTTGAGTTCATGGCGATCGGGTAGCGTTACGTGGGCCGCTTCGGCCAAGTCGTGATCTTCGGTCGCCAACCAGAAGATCGGCACATGCGGGCTTCCGGCGGTGGAGGCGTCTTTTGCTTTGCGGATCGCAGTTGCCGCTTTGAGGATGGTGAATAGGGGGCCGCCGAACAGCGTCACCTGCTGGCCGGTGACCACTGCACCCGCGCCGTCACGCAACCGCGCGATGTTTTGCAATGCGGCGTTGGAGGCACCCAAGGAATGGTTCTGCTGTTCCAGCAAGTCACAAAGGGTTGAACGATGTGCGGTGGAAAGTACCGCCGGCGCCGTCATCCATTGGGTGGAATACGCGCTGGCTGGGTAGAAGGGCGAGAGCGCTTCACGGCGCTCCGCGAAGTCCTGGAACAGCCGGCTAAGGCCTGGCAGAAGCCCGATGGGATAACACTCGATCTTTCCCGCCGTCTCCTGTTCCAGCGTCATCCGTTTGCTCCCCTGCTGTAGTTTCTCACGAGGCTACCTCGGTGCAGCTCTTTCTGACCCCGGGGCGGAGCTACACTCCCGCCAACATAGGATGGGACTCCGGGGCCCGAAGATGCAGACGAATTGTCTTCTCATCCCCGTAAGCGACCGGCCCTAGGGCTGACCCGGCCAGCATGGCCGCCCGCGGCGCCCAGATCGCCCCCCAGCGCACCGATGACCGGATGGTACTTTAAATTATCCAGGAGCGTGACCGGATTTCCTGCACGAGGCGCCAAATAGGTTCGCAGGTGCGGCTTTCAGTAAGGAAAGCCGCATGAACTTCGACGGTGCCAAGAATCTCAACAGGAAATTCCGGGGAAGGAGTGGCATTGGCCAAGAAAAAGGCGTCGAGTAAGAGTGCACCCAGGAAGACCCGCAGCAAACGTCCTGAAATCGAAGTGATCTCATCAAAGTTGAGCTATGACGGTCCGCTCTTCCGCGTATACACCGACGAAATTTTGGAGAATGGCCGGAAAGTGATGCGCGATGTTGTGCGACACAATGGGTCGGTCGTCATCCTGGCAGTCGACGATGCCAAAAGCAAGCGTGATCCCTTGATCGTGATGGAACGGCAGTACCGTCATGCCGCGAAAGAATATCTGCTCGAGATTCCGGCGGGAAAACTGGAAGAAGGGGAGGATCCGCTGGCTGGAGCCAAGCGTGAGCTGCTGGAAGAGACAGGTTTCAGGGCCGCGCGCTGGCGCAAAATGGTGCGCTACTTTGCCAGCCCCGGCTTTCTGGGTGAGTGGATGCAGGTGTTCATCGCTGAAGATCTCACCCGGGGAGAAGCGCAACCGGAGTATGACGAGCAGTTGGAAATAGAGTCGATACCCCTCTCCAAGTTGTTGGGCATGATCGAAGAGGGCAAGCTTCACGACGGTAAAACGCTGATTTCAGTGATGCTTTATGACCGTCTGCGGCAAAAAAAGAAGAAAAAGAACAGAAAATAGGGCATTTGCTGTAATAGCCCTGCACAACTCAACGGACATTTTGAGGAAAACCATTCGACCTTGTGATGCGTCTGTAAAGGAGAGCAATTTGTTCTCCTCATGCTCGATCCGCACTAAGGAAGGTCGACAGGCTAGTGGCTCAACACAAAGGCAAAGTGAAGTGGTTCAATAACGCGAAGGGTTACGGCTTTATCGGCCGCGACGATGGACCCGACGTGTTTGTCCATTACAGCGCGATCCAACTCGATGGATACAAGAGCTTGAAAGAAGGGGACGAGGTGGAATTCGATATCGTTCAAGGACAGAAAGGTCCCCAGGCGGATTCCGTAACTCGAGTTCGAGAAGTAGCCTAACGCCTCACGCCGGAGAAACTGCAGGCTCACCTGCATAGCATAGCTGTGAAGAAAAGCGTCTCGCTCGCGCATCGAAACTTGGTGCGCGGAGACAGCTGTCTGCGGTCAAAATTTACCTCAGGTAGACGTGTTTTTTGGAGTATTTTCACTTCTACGCCGTTTGGTCGGGCTAGGCGAACTGCGCTTTTCTAGAGGAAGAGCTGCGTCGGCAGCGGTGTCTCGTGTACACCCGAATTGAAAATGTTCTAATCTCCCTGGGCAACAAGGCACACGGGGATTAAATGGACAACAAATCCATTGCGCAATTACTCGCGGAAACCGCTGACCTGCTGGAAATTGCGGCGGGAGACCCATTCCGTATCCGCTCCTACCGGCGGGCCGCCGAAGCGGTCGAGAACAGCACCGAACAACTCAGCTCGTTCGTGAACGAGCCTGCCCGGCTGCTTGCTATTCAAGGCATCGGCAAAGGCATGGCAACGAACATCCAGGAAATCGAAACCCGCGGAAGCCTGAAGCTGCGCGACGAGCTGCTGACCAAGTATCGGCCCACTATGCTGGAGCTGCTGAAGCTGCCGGGCATGGGACCGAAGACGGTGGCCCTGCTTTGGGAGGCGCTGCAGGTGAGCGACATCGAATCGTTGCAAGCCGCGATCGACGCCGGCAAGCTGGCGACGCTACCGCGCTTTGGACAAAAGCTGATCGAGAAGCTTTCGCGCGGGATCACTGAATACCGCAAGAACAGTGGACGCTTTCTGCTCGACGATGCAGAAGCCGCGGCGGAGCGAGTCACCCTCTACCTGGAACAGTTCCCGGGAATTGAACAGGTCATGCCTGCTGGGTCTCTGCGACGGGGGCGCGAAACCGTAGGCGATCTGGACCTGCTGGTGACCGGTCCGGCCTGTGCCGAAGAAACGGTTGCCGCCGCGGTCGAATACACGGCAGCCTATCCCCCGATCGCCGAGCTCCTGGCCAAAGGACAAAACAAGGTTAGCTTTCGCTTGCGCAGCGGATTGCAGGTAGATGTGCGCCTGTTGCCAAGGGCCTCGTACGGTGCGGCTCTGCAATACTTCTCCGGTTCGAAAATGCATAATGTCTCACTGCGCCAACGCGCGCTGAAGCGCGGCTACACCTTGAGCGAGTATGCGCTGGCGCGTTTGGACGACGGTACGGTCGTGGCAGCCGCTACTGAAGAGGAGATCTATGGGGCGCTGGGCCTGGACTGGATTCCACCCGAACTGCGCGAAAACCAGGGCGAGATCGAAGCCGCCGCTGAGCATCGGCTACCGCAGCTGATCGAAACCAGTGATTTGCGCGGTGATGTGCACATGCACACGGAGGCCACGGATGGACGAAATACCATCCTTGAGATGGCCGAAGCCGGCATCGCGCGCGGCTACCAGTACATTGCCATCACCGACCATTCCAAGAATCTGGCCATGGTCAACGGACTCGACGATCAACGCGCACTCGAACATATGAAACAAATTCGCGAAGTGGATGCGCGCATGGAGGGCCGCATCCGGGTGCTGACCGGGATCGAGGTCGACATCCTGGGCGATGGAGAAATCGATCTCTCACCCGACGTGCTCGCCCAGATGGACGTCGTGATTGCCAGCGTTCACTCTCTTTTCCAGCAGCCTAAGGAACAAATGACGGATCGCCTGCTCAAAGCACTGGAGAATCCGTATATCAGAATTCTGGGGCATCTGACGGGGCGCTTGTTGCTGCGCAGAGATAGTTACGAAATGGATTTGACGGCGGTGCTTAAGCAGGCGGCGAGGCTTGGCGTAGCGGTCGAGCATAATGCTTATCCCGACCGGCTTGACCTGTGCGACATCGACTTGCGCCGGGCCCGGGAGTTGGGCTGCAATATTGTGATCAATACCGACTCGCACCACATCAGCCATCTGGACGCAATGCATTATGGAATCCGTCAGCTGCGGCGGGCGTGGCTGACAAAGGGTGATGTTTTGAACACGCGGCCGGTCGAGGATTTTCTGGCGGCGCTGCGTCCTCGCGGACATGAGCTGCCCCACGCAGAGCTTGAGGTTTAGAGCGGTGGAAATTCCACATCCCGCGAAAAACAAGCGAGATGTCGGGCACCCATCGTCTGTGTTCTGGACGAAAACCGCCGGCCCCTCCGCTGCGCTTTCTCTTCCCTTTAGAAGACGCGCTCGTCCAGAACGGAGCGAAGGTACTTGCCATAACCGCTTTTCGCGACGCGCAGAATCAGTTTTTCCAAACGGGCGGCGTCGATCCAGCCTAAGCGATAGGCGATCTCTTCAGGACAGGCGACCTTGAGTCCCTGCCGCTTCTCGATGGTCTCGATGAAAATAGCTGCCTCGATCAGGGAGTCATGGGTTCCCGTGTCGAGCCACGCAAAGCCCCGCCCCAAGACCTGGGTACGCAACTTGCCTTTCTCCAGGTAGCGGCGATTGACATCGGTAATTTCCAGCTCACCGCGGGCCGAAGGCTTGATCTGGCGGGCTATCTGCGAGGCCTCGCCGTCAAAAAAATAAAGGCCGGTGACCGCGTAGCGGGATTTTGGTTTCTCGGGTTTTTCTTCAATGGATAACGCTCGGCCCGAGCTGTCGAATTCCACCACCCCGTATCGCTCCGGGTCGGAGACTGGATAGGCGAAGACCACAGCGCCATCCTCGACTTTCGCCGCCGCCTGAAGACTCTGAGCGAAATCGTGACCGTAAAAGATATTGTCCCCAAGAATGAGAGAACAGGGCGCGCCACCGATAAATTTTTCGCCGATAATGAGCGCTTGGGCCAGGCCATCCGGAGTTGGCTGTACAGCATATTGAAAGGACATACCCCACTGCTCACCAGAGCCTAAGAGGCCGTTCGAACAAGGCCGTGTCCGCAGGCGTTGAGATGATCAGAACCTCGCGAATGCCGGCCAGCATCAGCACCGATAGCGGGTAGTAGATCATCGGCTTGTCGTAGACGGGAAGCAATTGCTTGGAGACAACGTGGGTGACAGGATAGAGGCGGGTCCCGGAACCACCGGCGAGAATGATGCCCTTCATCGCCTGGCGTCCCCACGGTGAGCATAATTCTGATCGATCCATTGACGATAGGCGCCGCTGGTCACTTCTTCCACCCATTCCTGATGCGCGAGATACCACTCCACCGTGCGCCGCAGGCCGGTAGCGAAGGTCTCAGCGGGACGCCAGCCGAGCTGGCGTTCGATCTTAGCCGCATTAATCGCGTAGCGCCGGTCATGACCTGGCCGATCGGTCACGAAGCTGATCAGGCTGCGGTGAGGCACATGGGTCGAGCTCGGCAGCATCTCGTCGAGCAGGCTGCAGAGCAGCTCCACTGTATCGAGGTTGGCCTGCTCATTGCGGCCACCGATGTTGTAGGTCTCGCCGATCTCGCCGCGCTCCAGCACAGCCCTTAACGCTGAGCAGTGATCGCCTACATAGAGCCAATCACGCACCTGGCGGCCATCCCCGTATACGGGCAGCGGCTTGCCAGCAATGGCATTGGTGATCATCAGGGGTAAAAGCTTCTCCGGAAACTGAAACGGACCGTAGTTGTTGGAGCAATTGGTGGTCACCGCAGGCAATCCATAACTATGGACGTAGGCGCGCACCAGATGGTCTGAGCCTGCCTTGGAGGCGGCATAGGGACTGTTGGGGGCGTAGGCGGTGGTCTCCTCGAAGGGCGGATCCTGAGGACGGAGCGTGCCGTAAACCTCGTCTGTCGAGACGTGCAGAAAACGAAACTTCTGCCGATCCTCGGCTTCGAGTTTTGCCAGATAAGCCCGGGAGGCTTCGAGCAGCCGGAAGGTGCCGTCGACATTCGTGCGCACAAATGCCTCGGGCCCGGACAAAGAGCGGTCCACATGGCTTTCAGCCGCAAAGTGCAGGATGGCGCGTGGTTGGTACCGCTCGAACAACCGATCGATAAAGGGCTGATCGCAGATGTCCCCCTGCTCGAAGTTGTAGGCAGGATGCTGTGCAACCGAGGTGAGGTTCTGCAGGTTGCCGGCATACGTCAGCTTGTCGACGTTGACGACTGGCGAGCCCACCAGAGCCAGCCAGTCCAGAACAAAGTTCGACCCAATGAACCCGGCTCCGCCGGTTACGAGAATGGGCGACAAATCGTTAAGCATCACTCACCTCCAGAGCATTTCACTTCTACTCGTCAGGTCGAAGTGCGACTTTTCCTGAGGAAAAGCTGCGTCGGGGACCGTTGCCTTACAAACACCAGAAGTGAACATGCTGTAGGCGAAGACGGGCTTCCTGTTGCGTCCCCCTGGATTGTAATGGAGGCCGGAACCCCTAGGCTAATGGGAGCGCGTTGGCAGGCTGGCTCGAAAATATTCGAGGGACAGCTCAAGACCCTGGCGAAGAGGGATCTTTGGCTCCCAACCGAGAAGGGTTTTTGCCTTCGTTATATCGGGGCAGCGCTGCATCGGATCGTCAATAGGCAACGGTTCGTAGCGAATCTTGCTACGCGAGCCGGTGACCGCCAGAACCTCGCGCGCGCAGTCCTTGATGGTCCACTCCACGGGGTTGCCGATGTTCACCGGAAGATGCTCGTTAGAGCGGGAGAGAAGAACGATGCCGGCGATCAAATCGGAGACGTAGCAGAAGCTCCTCGTCTGGAGGCCATCCCCATAGATGGTGAGATCTTCATCGAGCAGCGCCTGGACCATCAGGTTGGAGATGACACGCCCATCGGTCGGCTGCAGGCGCGGGCCGTAGGTGTTGAAGATGCGCACCATGTGGGTGTCCACGCTGTAGTACCGGTGGTAGGCCATGATGAGTGCTTCAGAAAATCGCTTGGCCTCGTCGTAGACCGAACGCGGTCCGATGGGGTTGACATGGCCCCAGTAGGTTTCCGCCTGGGGGTGAACTTCCGGGTCGCCGTAACACTCGGAGGTGGACGCGTGCAGGAAACCCGCTTGATATTTGCGCGCCAGGTCCAGGACATTCCTGGTTCCCTGGGAGCCGACATTCAGTGTTTCCGGCCCGAGACTTGCGTAGTCGAAAGGGCTGGCCGGCGACGCGAAGTTAAAGATGAAATCGACCGCTCCGAGGTCGAATGGCTCACAGATGTCCTGCTCTACCAGGGAAAAGCGTGGCTTCGTTGCTTAGCCCGGCCAGATTGGCTGGGCGTCCGGTGGAAAATTATCCACGCCAATGACATGCTTGCCCTCGGCAATCAGTGCATCGCACAGATGGGATCCGAGGAAGCCGGCAGCGCCGGTGACCAGGACACGATGAGTCGTCAAAATACGGTTCCCCTAGTCTAGAGTTGATCCGAGTTTAGATTACCCGGAGTATCCAAGCGTTATCTAACGCATTTTGCTAATACTACGGTCCGATGGGATCAGGTATGTGCGGCCATTCTTTAGCGGAATGGCCGCGTCGGGTTGAGTTTCCTGATCTGCACCGTTAGCAAAAATGCTTTAAGGCCAGCGTTTGGTCGATGCAGATTCGACCGAGGTATGCTGCGAGGGCCTGCCTACGCTGAGATACGTGAAGCCGAGATCCTGCATGACCCAGGGATCGAAGAGATTGCGCCCGTCGATGATGATGGGATAGCGCAGGGTGTAGCGCAGCCGCTTGAGATCGAGACGGGCGAATTCGGCCCAGTCGGTGAGGATCAACAAGGCGTCGGCGTTATCCGCAGCCGCATATGGATCATCGGTATATTGCAGGTTGGCGTGCGGCGGCATTTCCACCTTGGCGCGCTCGATGCCGGCCGGATCATGGGCAACGATCGAGGCCCCCGCATCGAGCAGCATGCGGATAATTTCCAGAGCAGGAGACTCGCGGATATCGTCCGTGCCGCCCTTGAAGGACAGGCCGAGGACGCCGAGGCGCTTTTTGCGTAAGGTCCAGAGCGCGGAGCGAATCTTCTGGAAGAAGCGTTCCTTCTGCAGTTCGTTGATTTTTTCCACTTCCTCGAGCAAGCCAAAGTCGATACCCAGCTGCTGCGCGACGTAGCGGAAGGCGGCGACATCCTTAGGGAAGCATGAGCCTCCGTAGCCGATTCCGGCGCTCAGGAAGCGCTTGCCGATGCGGTTGTCCAGGCCCATCCCCTTGGCCACGTGCTCCACATCCGCATCGACCGCTTCGCAGAGGTTGGCGACCACGTTGATAAAAGAGATTTTCATGGCCAGAAAAGCATTCGAGGCATGCTTGATGAGCTCCGCCGCCTTGGTCGAGGTCTGCAAAAACGGGGGCAGATCGGTGACGTTTCGGTGTCCTGGAACCGCGTCCGAACGCTCGTAGTAGCTGCCTGAGGTAAGCGGCTCGTAGATGGCGGCCAGCAGGCGCGCTGCATCTTCGCTATCGGCGCCGAGAACAATCCTGTCGGGATGGAGAAAATCCTTGACTGCTGTGCCTTCGCGAAGGAATTCCGGGATTCGAAGTCACGTCAAAGAGCGAGCGCGAGACGCCATTGCGCTCAATGGTGCGCCGGATCCAGTCGTTGGTGTAAACCGGAACCGTGCTTTTCTCGACGATGACCTTATAGGAGTGAATCGAACGGGCGATCTCACTGGCCACCGCATCGACGTAGGACAGATCTGCGTTGCCGGTGTCGCTTTGCGGCGTACCGACGGCAATGAAGATGACCTGCGACTCCTGCGTGGCATGGCCAAGGTCGGTGGTGAACTGGACCTGTCCGCTGGCCCGGTGCCTGCCCAGCAACTCGGGGAGAAACTCTTCGTGAATCGGCACCACACCCTGGTTAAGCTTATTCACCTTATCTTCGTCGTTGTCGACGCATAGCACCCGGTGGCCGATCTCGGCAAAGCATGCGGCCGCCACTAAACCTACGTACCCCGACCCGACAACTGTAATTGCAATGGATTCGCTCATCTTTTTTGGATCCGCCTTAGGCATCGAATGAGTTGATGAAACTACGATCTTTGGGGGAAAGCCATACTCAAATCGTGCAAGATTGATACAAGAACCCAGGTCGAGGGTATCGTGGGGACGCTCTCTTCGGCGGTTTCCTACTCCCCAAAAGGCAACTACGTTAAGCCGTCGCCTCGACACTGTTTGTGTTCTGGGCGGGGGAGCCGGCGGCCCGCGCCTCATTTTTTGCTTCTTCCTCATGATATTCCATTTCGGTATTGATGGACCAGACGTTCTCCTTATCCTCTATACCGGCAATAATGTTATCGACCGCGGTCATGGCGGTCAGCATGGAGTGGTCCTGATTGTTGTACTTGTGCATTCCGTTACGGCCTACCAGGTATAAATTCCGGAAGCGGTCGAGATATTCCCGAATGATGTGGAACCGGTCGTAGGTACCAAAATAGGCCGGATAAGTCTTAGGAACCCGCACCACGTGGGCGTCGGTCACGTCACAAGCCCGCAGAATCCCGATCTTCTCCACTTCCGCAATGGCGAATTTCTTAAGCTCTTCGTCGCGCCATTTTCCACAGGGCGTCGGTCTGATAGCAAAAATATTCCAGCCCAATCCAGGTTTTCGCGGGGTCGGCGACCATGTAGGGGCTCCAATTGTTGAAAATCTGCAGCCGTCCCACCAGTACATCCGGTTCCTGAATATAGATCCAGTTGTCCTTGAGCGGCCCTCCGTCCGCCTCGCGCACCGCCAATCCGTCGACCAGAAGTCCCACGGTGATGAAGTCGCGATATTGCAGACCATCGCTGACTTCGCGCACCTCGCTGGGAATCGGGGCATCCAGGGCGTCGATCAGTTCACGCACCGGCATGGTGGAAAAGACATAGTCCGCGGGAAAACGGCGCCGTTCTCCACTATCGCTGACCGCCTCGACCGCGGTGATTTTGTCGCCCTGGACGAATAGACGGGTGGCGCGCCAGCCCAGAAGAATCTCCCCCCCTCGGCTGCGAATCTGGTCGGCGGCGTGTTCCCACAGCTGACCCGGACCATATTTTGGATAGAGAAATTTCTCGATCAGCGAGGTCTCGGTTCCTTTCTGCTGGATCGCCTCGTCCTTATGAGAAGAGAAGGCCTTCTTAAGAAAATGGAGAACGGCGGTGGTGAGCGACAGCCCCTTGATGCGCTGTGCTCCCCACTCGGCGCTGATTGCCTGCAGGGCACGCCCCAGACCTTCTCGGTGTAGGACTTGAAGAATGTCAGGTACAGTTGGCGGCCGAAGCGGTTAATCAGGAAATCCTCGAGCGACTTCTCCACCTTGCGCGGAAAGAGCCTGGCCATCAGGTAGCTGAAACCAATTTTCACGGTGCGGACCAACCCGAGTTTGCGCAGC
The DNA here is from genome assembly GCA_963815175.1 of uncultured Acidobacteriaceae bacterium. GTDB lineage: Bacteria > Acidobacteriota > Terriglobia > Terriglobales > Acidobacteriaceae > PALSA-350. Next base: position 53,983 of record CAWFGM010000063.1, on the reverse strand, counting down.
GTGTCCGCAGTCAGCTTGATGGGGTAGTCAAAGAATCTGCGCAGAAAGTAGATGCGGCTCTTGCGCGGGCGGACCAGCATCACCAGATCCGTGGTCTCGGGCGAAAGCCCCTGGCTGTTGACCTTTAGGGTTCGCTGCTTATTCTGGTGACGCAACGCATGCTGGGTATCCGCACTCGCCTCGGGCGGCATCAACTCCATCCACCAGTTCATTACCCGGTCCGATTTGGAGAAAAAGCGATGGCCCCCAATGTCGATGCGGTTCCCGTTGTGCCTGATGGTGCGCGAAATGCCGCCGATCTCGTGGCTGGCCTCGATCACAATAGGATGCACATCGGAACGGCGAAGAAACTCCAGAGCGGCCGTAAGGCCCGGCGGGGCCGGCGCCAATGAGTAGGGCAGTCTTAGGCATGAACACTCCAGATGCTTACGATCGAAGACCACTGGCCCACGCCGCCGACAACATTGACGGGAGAACATTTCCTTGAGCGGCCGGCGGGCCATCAACACCACGGTAACAGGAGAGATGCTTGATGATATCTGGATTTCCTGCCACGCAGCACTAGACGCGCCGGCGTACCCGATTTCCTGTACGCGGGCCAAGAGAGGGCCACGTGTGCGGCTTTCATGGAGGAAAGCCGCATGGAGTGCATCAAAGCCAATAGACATCACAGGAAATCCGGGGTGTGCGCCTTTCCGTAAAGAGAGGCGCATGAAGTCCGCCATCGCCACCAATGTTCTAGGAAATCCGGGTGCGGCGCATTGGCCGGGGAGCGATCTGCCCGGCTTCAAGTTCCACTGCACATGCTTAACCGTGGCGAGATTCCAGAATGTATTGAGTGCTCTCCATGCTATTACCCTGAAAGGTTCCGGCTGATCGTGGAGCGAGCAAAATGAACCCGTCACTGCTTCAGACCCGGATTCCTGCCGCTGCACCGGAGAGGACCGCGTATGCGGCTTTCGTCAAGGAAAGCCGCATAAAGTGCGCCAAAGCCACAAGCTGCACAGGAAATCCGGGGAAGCCCTTGCCGTGTAAAGCCTACCACGATGAGTCCCTGATTAAGTTCGCTGCTAATTGATGCGGTACCTTGTGCGCTAATTGTTTTCGCTGTTCTGTCCTGAGCCAGCACTGTTTCTCTTCTAGACAGACGAGTAGCTTTTGATTACCCTGAACGTGCATTAGCAGGAATACTGTTGCAAATAAACGCATATTGCACTGGCGTTCCAAGGCCTGCTACGAGGCTTGATTCTTTCAGCTTCAAGAGCGGGTTTTCTCTAATACAGTTCCGGATTGGGATGCAACCGCGAGCCGCCCTTTTGGGCATCAGTATGTGTACTAGCGCTGCAACTATTGTTGGATTTGTAACCAGCGAGGTTACTTGGTAGAAACGAGTGGATGCAGCGCATGCTCTATTTGTGTCTGTACTCTGCAAGATGAGATGAAGCCTGAACCAGGGAGTGCAATGCGTCATCTCGGCCCTGGATTTCCGGTAGATATCTCCAGACACCGAAGGTATCAACATTTGATTTCACGGGCGGCTAACATGCGACTTCTCTCTAGAGCACTAGCGTTCGCAGTTCTCGTGGCGGGAGCCATACTGCCGAATGCATCTCATGCCCAGGTGGTACCCGCGATCAAGGGCGGCGGAAGTCAAATCAACGTCTACGGGCTGTACACCCTGGTGAAAACCGACTTCAATTCCACCCTCGACTACCCGCCGAGCAATCCTCCACCGAGCAACACCCTGGACGCCAAAGGCTGGAATCAGGGCTTTGCCGCAGGCGCCGATTTCCGTCTGGGCCGGTTCGTGTTTGGTCAGCCTGCGGTGGGGGCTCGTTTCACCTACAGCACAGGCACTTTCGGAAAACAAAGAACCCTGGTGTTCGGCCCCGAACTTCACTACATTTACCGCCGATTTCGGCCTTATGGGGACTTCCTGATCGGCCCCGGGAACCTTACCTACAAGAGTGGTCAAACCGACAACAGCATTGTTTACGAGTTCGGCGGTGGGGTGGATTACCACAAGAATCGAACCCTGAATTTTCGTATGGTCGACTTCCAGTATCAGCTTTGGGACCTGGGAAACCACTATTATCCGCCAGGGTTTATACCCGGAGCGCCCGGCGTTTACGTAGACACCAAGCTCAAGCCTTATACTCTGAGCTTTGGTGTACTCATCCGGGTTAAGTGAGCCAAGCCTGCCTCTCATTGCAGAAGCCGGCCCTCGTATAACCTCAGATATCTCCATCACTACGCTTCCCGGCACGCCGGGACAGGTTGCTCCGGTCCCGAGCGGCGCGGGATCACATGAAACTACGTCGACCCGGCATGCCGTGGGGCCCGAGCGCGGGATAGTGCAAGGATCTGTGGTCTTCCCAACGACACCGCTCTGATCGTGAAGCGACGATGCCTCGAGCAGCCCAATCCGCCGACCCCTACCTCAGGCCTTCGTTCCCCTTGTCGAACCGCATGCGCAGGTTGGCATGGTCCATATGCTGGACGCTCCTGTTTCGCACGTCACCCCGGCCTTTTCATTCCTGGCGGGCTTTTCTTCTGCGTTGCTTCGGAGCCAGGCTCGGCCCGCATTGTCATTTTTATCCAAGGTCTCGCATATGGGCCCCCTGGAATCTCCTGTGCGCGGATGGGGTTTCCCTGGGCGACGAGGCGGAGATCTATAACCCTTCGCCGGTGTCCATCGGATCGCACGCCATCGTTTCCCAGCAGGCTTACGTTTGCGGGGCCACGCACGACTACAACGACCCATCGTTCCCGCTTATTTCCTTCCCCATGAGCCTGGGCGCCTACTCGTGGGTATGTGCCCGTGCTTCTGTCTGCCCGGGAGTGAACCTGGGCGAGGGCGCGGTGCTCGGCCTGGGTTCGGTAGCCACACATGATCTGGAGCCGTGGATGGTTTACGCCGGGGTTCCGGCACAGCCGGTAAAGCAGAGAGCGGCACGCGAGCCAGGCACGCCAGCCACGTAATGAGTTGAACTCCACACCAAGAGCAGGAATGTTTTCCTGCATTTCTCCTGTTACTGTGATGGGGTAGGCTCGATGCGAACGCGTTCGTCGTTTGCCGACCGGGATGCGTGAGCGTGCTTGCCGACTTTACTCCTACAGGAGAAATGCTCTTAGCGATGCAGCCTGTCTTGCGAATCCCCAGCCCAGCAACGGCGGGCACCACCACCGCTATCGATGTCAACCCCGGGAAGCGTTGTTCGAAACTCGTTCGGCGGGAAACGCTCCGACTTGTGGCTGCCATCGGAATCCTGCAGCTGACCCTGTGTGTTGCGCCGGCCCGGGGACAAGCTCCAGATAGCGGGGGGCTGTCTTCGCAAAGCTCGGAACCGGTTCAGATCACGCCTGCGCCCAGTAATCCCGCGTCGAACGCAACACCGCTGGAGCCGATCTTCCCCCAAGCGAACGCAGCCTGCTGGGCGGCGACTGCCCGCTCGTCGAGATACGCGACCCCCGCGGGTCCGTCTTCGGGAGCAGGACTGGGCTATGGACCGATCCGCCCTGGAGATATCGTCGAGGTGCAAGTATTCGATGCCCCGGAGTACTCGGTAAGAATGCCGGTCTCACCCGCGGGTGAGATCGCGATTCCCTACGCGGGCCTCTTTCACATAGAGGGCATGACCTCAATCGAGGCGGCGCCCGCGATCGCACGGCTCTTTGTCACAGCAGCAGATCCTGCGCGATCCGCGCGTAATTGTCACTACCGAGCAATTCGGTTACAGCGTGACCGTGATGGGCGAGGTGAAGAGCCCCGGCATCTATGCCCTGGCGGGCAAGAAGCGCCTGGTCGACATGCTCACCCAAGCGGGCGGCGTGAGCGACCGGGCGGGACATGTGATCGAGATCTTCCCCGCCGGCTCGATGAAAAACCCGCAGACCGTTCTATGGGATCCGACGCTGCGGGAAAATGACAATGCCGAACTGGAGATCAAGACCGGAGAAACCATCCTGGTGAGCCGTTGCGGCGTGGTCTACGTGGGCGGCAACGTAACCAGGCCGGGAGCTTTTCCGCTGTGTGAGTCCAATCACACCACACTTTCCGAAGTGATCGCATTGGCCCAGGGAACCAAGCCCTCCTCCTGGTCGCAACGTACTCTGTTGCTGAGAACCTCAGAGAGCGGGACGCGGGTGGTGCAGAAGGTCAAACTCGAAGACGTGTTACGAGGCCGGGCGGTGGACATCACCATGCAACCGGACGACATTCTCTTTATTCCGCCGAGCATACTCAAAGCAGCTTCTAAGACAGCGTTGACGGCCGCCGTGGGATTCGCCACGCAGGCATACTTCTATTCAAGGTAAGGCATGTCTCAAGTAGCGAGCCGGAGTAGCGCGTTTGGCTGACGGGCTCTCACCAAGAGGCAATGGTAGCGAATTCCCGATGAAGTTCAGTGTCGTCACCATCTCCTTCAATCAACGGCAGTATTTGGAGGAAGCCCTCCGTTCGGTGCTGACGCAGGATTACCCGGCGATCGAATACATCGTGGTGGATCCTGGCTCGACGGATGGAAGCCGGGAACTGATCGAAAGCTTTGCGAGCCAGTTGGAGCGAGTAATTTTCGAACCCGACCAGGGAGCTGCCGACGGCTTGAACAACGGTTTTCAGCACGCTTCCGGGGACATTTTCGGATTTCTGAACTCGGACGATGTGCTGCTACCAGGAGCGATGAGAAGTGTCGCGCAGGCCTTCGCGCAGGACTCCGATTGCGACATCGTGATGGGCAACGGTTTTATCATCGATGCCCAGGGCAAGCGCATTCGACGCATCCGTGCGGCCGGCTTTACCTTGGATCGTTATTTTTACGGAGGCGCCACCTGGCTGCAACAGGCTACGTTTTTCCGGCGCGCGGCCTTTGAGGCCGTGGGCGGCTTCAACGTGAACAATCGTTCCTGCTGGGATGGTGAACTGCTGATAGACATGGTGCGCAAGGGGGCCAAGGTCAAATATCTCAATCAGGACCTGGCCCTCTTTCGCCTGCACGCGAAGTCCATCACCGGCTCGCGGCGGCACAGCGAAATGATGAAGGCGGATGCGGATCGCATGTTTTCTCTCTCCCGCGGGCGCAGATGGACCGCCTTGGATACGGTGTGGGCTTACCTGTTTCGCATCGAACGCATTCTGACCCATCCCGGTGCGGTTGAATCCGCGATCCGGGCACGCATGCGCAGGAGTTAGTAGCATACCTTTCGTTCAGGACTCTTTGTAGGTATTCAGAGCGATGGTGCTTCAGCGGCTGAGGAAAAGTAGGACGATAATTCCCGCTCCCGCAGCAGCCGCCCCTCAGTTTGACTAAAGCCCGAGCGTTGCAAGTGTGCGCAGGACGGGGCATCCGGAGATTTGTTGACATCCGCCCGGAAGCTGGTTTAGTCACGCTGGTTCACTCGCGCGAGAAAGATTGGTGAACAACCTTACGGCACTTTATAATCTGGATTCTAGGGCGGTTCACAGTTATCGTGCCTCACGAAGATTCGCGAGAAAACCCGGCCACTTTCGGGCAGTTGGAGGTAAAGATTGAGGGACGGCGGACCGTTCTTCCCAGCGGCTCTTCCGCTGCTCCCCTCGGATTTCCTGTAGGGCCTGTTGGCGTTGATAAACCTCTTGCGGCTTTCCTTAAAGAAAGCCGCACACGCGGTCATGTCCGGTGCAGCGTACAGGAAATCCGAGTCCACCACTGGCCGTTTCGATTTACCGACTGGGTGAACTTTCAAGCGCATGAGTGTCTATCCCCCACCATCGGAACCGGTCGTACTCCCCGAGTATCGCGAACCTAGCACACCCGAGCGTTCCTTTCTTACCCTCGGGTTAAACGACGGCCAGACCCTGCAGCACTTCCTCCTCATTGGCAAGAAATATATCTGGCTGGTATTGGTCTGCGCCGTGCTGGGCACAGGCGCTGGGTTCATCGAGAATGCCACCAGCCCGAAAGAATATCGCTCTTCGGCGAACATTGAGATCACCCAGGACACTGCCGATCAATTCCGGATGGATACCGGCGGAGGCTACGACAGCGGATACATCGACGTGGCCAAGTTGGATACGGAGATCGCGATTCTGAAGAGTTCGACCCTGGCGATGGCAACCATCGAGTCGCTGCACCTCGATCAGAACAAAGATTTTTTACCACCGGGTTCCACTTATGTCTTCGATCTATCGAAGATACGCGACCGTCACGTATTAATCGGGATCTTTGAAGGAGGCCTGGCGGCTGAACGCTTTGGGCACACCAACATTCTCGATCTGAGCTACACGGCGCGTAACCCTCAGCTTGCCGCCGACATTTGTAACACCCTGATCGCCAATTACGTTGAGCACAACTTCAGCCAAAATTATGCCGCCACGCAGCAAGTCTCGGATTGGCTGGGAAGGCAACTGGGTGACCTGAGGAAACGGCTGGAGGCCAGCCAGGAGCACATGCTGACGGTGCAGAAGGACATCGGCCTGGTCGGCATCGACCAGACGCAGAGCATCGTTCTTTCCCGCCTGGTGGACATCGGCCATGACGTAACCGCGGCTGAAACGCAACGGTTGGTGGCGGAAGCCAAGTTGATTACCATGCAGAGTGCGCCGCCCGATGTCCTGGCGACACTGAGCGGCGATCCGGTTTTGATGAGTTTGAAGGAGCGGATGAGCTCCCTTCAAGCCGAGTATGCGAACCTGAACGCGAAGTATGGCGATAAGAATCCCAGGCTAATCGAGCTTCGTTCGGAAATGGCTGAAATCACCCAGGCCACCAAGCACGAGCAAGGCACAGTCCTTGCCCGCGCCCAGGAAGAGGTGAACGCGGCCAAACAAAATCAAGATGCCCTGCAGCGCAGGCTGGATCAGGAGAAAAGCTCGGCCTACATGGGCAACTCCAAAGCCGTGGAATACTCCCTCGCCCGCCGCGAGTATGAATCCAATCGATCGCTGTACGACGGACTGCAACAGCGATTGCAGGAGGCGGGGATCATCGCCGGCCTGCACTCGACAAATATCCGGAAGATCGATCCTGCGGATGCTCCGGACTTCCCCAGTTCTCCACGTAAGTCGGTCAACCTGACACTCGGGCTGCTCTGCGGCCTCGGCATTGGCTTGCTCTTGTCCTTCCTGGTGGAAGCTCTGGATACCAACATCAAAACCATCTATGACATTGAAGAGCGGCTTGGCCTGCCTATGCTGGGCGTGGTTCCGCAGGTGGACACCAAGCTGCTCTCTCCGGAGACTTTCGTCAGGGATGCGACCTCGCCGCTACCCGGCGCCTGGTCGCGGCTGGCTGAGGCGTACCGGTCGCTGCGCACGACCATTCTTCTTTCCCGCGCCGGCACGCCTCCCCAGGTCATTCTGATCAGCAGCGCCAAGCCCTCCGAGGGCAAGACGTCGATCACCACGTTGGAGTCGATCGTGTTTGCACTCAACGGCGCCCGGGTACTGCTGATCGATTCTGACCTGAGACGGCCGTCCGTGCATCTGCGGTTCCGGATCGCCAATAAGGTTGGGCTCACCTCTGTACTGACGGGCAAGGCTGGGCTGGAGGAGGCGATCGTACCTGTAGCGGCACTGCCCGCCCTTCACCTGCTGCCCGCGGGTCCGATTGCACCCATGCCCGCCGAGCTACTGGGGTCGCTGCAGATGCAGAGGCTGGTGGAGGGCTTACGCGCCAACTACGACTTCATCCTGATCGATACCCCACCGGTTTTGACCGTGACCGACGCGGCGGTATTGGTCTCCGTCAGCGACGGCGTGGTGCTGGTTTTGCGCTACGGACAAGCCACCAGAAACGTGGTCGCGCGGGCGAGCGAGATCCTCTTGCGTTCCGGAGCGCACCTGCTAGGAGTGGTGTTGAACGCGGTGGATCTGCAATCGTCCGATTACGCCGAATACTATGGGCGCGCTTATAACGACTACTACCAATCCCGCGTGGACGTCGAAGAGTAGCGTTTGAAAGCAATTGTTGCCACGGGATTCGGCAAGCTCCACTTTCACGAAACAGCCCGCGCTCTGGCTGAAGCCGGAGTAGAAGTCAACTTCCTCACCGGCTGGGTACCAAAGGACAATCAGACCGCCCTGGTAGAGCTCCTGGGAAAATTCCTGGGAGAGAGGCATTTGGCTGCGCGCATGGCCGCGCGGCAGATCGGGATCCCGGGGGTATCCGTCACTCCGGTCGCCTGGGTCGAGTTTGCCGGGACTTTCATAAAATTAGTCCAACGCACCCGGGTGATCCCGCTCGATCTCGCCTATGGCATGGAATTTCGTCTGGCCGCCTGGGGCAGCCGGAAATATCTGAGGGATGCCGATGTGCTACTGGTGCGCAGCGGAGCAGGTCAATCCGGCGCGATCCGCAAAGCGCGCGGCAACGGACTGGCGATTGTGACCGATCACTCTATCGCCCATCCGGCCTTTATGCACCGTTCGCTGCGGGAAGAGTTTGCCCGCTTCGGTCTACCCGCCGGCTACGACTCGCGAGCGGATCTGTGGAAGCTCGTGCTGCGTGATTGCGACGATGCTGACCTGCTACTGGTCAACTCCGACTTCGTGAAGAAAACTTTTGTCGACGAAGGATACCCTGCGGAAAAGGTCCGTGTGGCCTACCTCGGAGTACGGGAAGAGTTCTTCGACCTGAAGCGCGACTACTGCATAGAAGGGCCGGTGAAGATTCTGTTTACCGGGAATTTCGATATTCGCAAGGGCGTCCGGATCTTGCTGGAAGCGATTCGCAACTGCCGCCGGTCCGGGCTCGACCTTCGCCTGGAGTTGATGGGTAACCTCGGCAACGGCGCGTCTTGTCTGCGCGCAGGCGATGATCAATTCTTTACCCACACTGCCTTTGCGCCGCTCCAACAGGTAGCCACGGCCTTTACTGGCGCAGACCTGTTCGTTTTTCCCACTTTTGCCGAGGGCTCGTCGCGCTCTGGAATGGAGGCCGCTGCTGCTGGCCTTCCGATCATTACCACAGAGAATTGCGGACTGCCGCTGGAGCACGGAAAGAGTGCTGTCTATGTGCCGGTGAACGATTCTGGCGCCCTGGCCGAAGCCATCGCCCAGCTCTCCTCGCAACAAGGTCTGCGCCAGCAGATAGGTAGAAATGCAATGAGGGCGGTAACGGAACACTATACCTGGGCGCAATATGGGCACCGGGTAGCGGAGTACTTGCAGGAAGCGGTCGAAGCTTCCTCTGCACCATAGACTCTGACCACCGAGAGCAGTCGCTTCCCCATGGGCCGCATAGTAAACGACCATGTTCATGGGTAGTGCGGGTCCGCCGTTGGGGTGCAAACCCTGCTATACGTAGCCTATGCGCAACCCGTTGCAAATATTGCGGGACCTCTTTCATCCGCTGTACTACATGCGCAAGTTCGTCGCAGGTCGATGGCTAATCCGGCTTGCAGATACGCCAACGTGGCTCTCAATTCCTGGAATTCATTTTAAAGTTCGTGGGCGCTTGGTCACTCATGGGTTGGCTTTTTCTGCTGCTGGGTCCAATGAGCCGGCAGCAGAAGCCCTCGCGCTTACTTGTGTTGATTCTCTCGATTTAAAGTCTTTTTGGGACGTGGGCGCTAACATTGGCTTCTACACCTGGCTACTCAAATCCTCGTTCCCTACAATGCGCGCAGTCTTGATCGAGGCGTCTCCGTCCAATGCCGATCTGGTTCGCAAGACGTTAGAGAGGAACCGGTTCTCAGATGTGGAGCTAATCGCAGCAGGAGCGAGCGATTCCAAGGGCTCCGCTATGTTACGCGTCGATTCCGAGGCAGGCGCAACCTCCACGCTCGACGAGGCTGCGGAACAGACGTTCGAAGAGCAGCATTGGGGCGTTCCGTCGGAGCGAGTTCCAATTTCGCTTATAACAATCGACGAGGAACGCTCGCGCCGGTCGAGCATCGACTTCATCAAGATTGACGTAGAGGGTCATGAGGCAGCCGTGTTGCGTGGTGCACAAAAAACGATCTCCTCCGATCAGCCGCTGCTCTTTGTCGAATGCTTCCACCCGGATCGCGCCTGCTTAAAACCTCTAGAGGGGTTGGGATACAGATTTGTCGACGGCGACCGCCTGACGGAAAAGCCCGAGCCGCAGACGTCGAATTATTTTGGGTTTCCAACCAGGTTTCACGGCGCGATTGATCTCGTTCTGCGGGCTGCCAGTGAACGCCGAAGGAACTGATCCCGGTGAGGGCTATGGGTTGGACTGTGCGTGCGGGTTAGACGGTTAGCCCCAGATGGAGTTCCACCGCTTGCAGTAAGGAGCCGGCAACGGCGTCAGCGCTCTCTGCAGCAGCCCCGGCTCCGGCCTTCTGACGCTCAGCTTCCCCATGGATAAAGATGGTCTTCATACCCATTCGCTTTCCGGCTTGGATGTCTGAAAGCGAATCGCCGATGACCACGCTGTTGTGGGCGGCGGCTTGGGGAAAGTCTTTGCATGCTTGTGCGAAGAGCCCAATGTCTGGTTTTCGACATTGGCACTGGCCAATGTCGTGAGGACAGTAGTAGATCGCGTCCAGCCGTGCGCCATACAGTGCCAGATGAGCCCGCATGTTGCTGTGAATAAGCTCTAGCTGGTCTTCCGAGGAGAGGCCCAAGGCGATGCCTCGCTGATTGGTGACCAGCATCACCGTCATGCCGGCGCGGTTCATCCTGGCGATCGCCTCCACTGCCCCTGGGAGCCATTGAAATTGCTCCCAGCTGATGACGTAGGCGCCCTCAGGCTGCTTGCGGTTCAACACACCATCGCGATCGAGAAAGACGTAGCGCACCAGGCTCCGATTTATGGCCATTGCTGAAAGATATAATTACAGAGGCTACAGAGTCTGCATGAGAATTACCCACTCCAAATTGAGTCCCGTGGAGATGGCTGAAAGTCAAAGCTGTCCCAATTAGCGGAGAATCGGGCCTTGGCGCGCAGGTAATTCGTTGATCGTATGGAGCCGCATTGCTCTCCAGAGATTCGGGTTGGCTTTGGATATGCCAGTCAACATTCGCGTGCAGTCCGGGTTCACCGTGGACTCACGTCCGGGAAAATTTTCAGCCGTCCCCTTCGGGACTGGTCCTTCCGTCTCACTTAAACCCAGGACTACGTCCTGGGCTACTCTCAGCCGTCCCTACGGGACTCAATTTGGAGAAGTAGTTCTCGCACAGACTCGAGCATGCCCATCCAGCGCATTACTTTACTGAGCTTTCGCACTTTTGGCGATTACGTGCTGAAGGCGCCTTTTCTGTTTGAGCTCTTCCGGTTATATCCGAATGCTGAAATCACCATGATCACCAACCGCAAGGGGGGACTGGTTTACCCCCTGGTAGACTCGCGCCTGAAGTTGGTGGTTGTCGACCATGGTGACACAACACTAGGAGTACTGAGCTCGCTGCTCAGAGTCCCACGCGCGGATCTGGTCTTCGCCCTCGATGACAGCCGTACGACGCTGGTTCTGTCTCTGTTGATAAGCGGTAAGCGAAAGACAGGCTGGGTCCAGGGGCTCAGTCTTCTCTACGGCGAAGGCGGCTTTTTTGAGTGGAAAAGTGTTCGGCCCTGGCTCTCGGCGATGGTGAAGTCCGTTTACCGGCCCGGCCTCATTCGCCGGCCGGAAGACAAGCACGATGCAGAAGTGGAACTCGAACTGCTGAATCTCCAGGGAGAGGGCCGGCCGCTTGCTTCCTATCGCAGCCATTACGCATCCCCTCCCGCCATGCGGCGGGATCCACCCTATTTCTATTGCGCGGCCGAAGCCGGCTGGCAGGCAAGACAACTGACCGATCAACAATGGGCGGGCATCATCGCTGACCTGCTGCGAGCTTTCCCGAAGCATACGATTGTGGTCCACGGCGCGGCGGGCGCAGTAAAGGAATTTGCATCAGAGGCACGAGTCGTTCCATACGGCCAAGGGTCCGTCAAGGAGCTCTTCGACAAAGTCTCGGCAGCGGAGCTGGTGATCGCGCCCGATAGTTTTGCCCTGCACTTGGCTTCGCTCTACGGAGTGCCGGCAATCGGCTATTTCGGGCCGGCGCATCCCCATCGCTTCCAGCCCACTGGCGTGGGCAGCAGCAGCCTCTTCCACCAGCCGGAGTGTTCGCCCTGCCTGCAGCAGCGAGGTAACAGCCCCTGCCGCAAAGGGTTGATTCAATGCAGTTCGCTCGCGGCAATGAAGCCGGCAGAGTTTGTCGCAGCGGCGCAAGCGGCTCTGCCGGCTGGTAACTGACAATGGATCGCCATGGCAATTATTTCGCTGACGCTTGAATTGCGCATCGAGCATGCCCAGTCGCTCAAAGACCGCCGGCAGGTTGTCCGCAGCCTGAAGGAGAAGCTTCGTCATGGCTTCAATATTTCGGTGGCCGAGCTGGACGAGGCTGTCACCTGGCAGTCGGCAACCATCGGCGTCACAGCCATCTCCAGCTCGAGGGACTATCTTTCCGGCCTTATGCGGCAGGTGGAGAATGCCGCGGTACGCATCGCCAACGACCTGGGCGCCCAGGTGGCCGACTCGTGGTGCGCCTTCCTCGAGGAGGAGTCTGAGGATCGGGATTTCTGATACCCTAAGAGGTTTAGCTAAGGACTATTTCCATGGTGGAACCACGGGGACGAAAGTACCATCGCGATCGGGTGGCGGAAACACTGCGCGAAGAGATCAGCGGCATGATCGTGGGCGAACTCGCTGACCCCCGCATCAGCTTCGCCTATGTCAGTGAGGTAGTGATCAACCCCGGCGGCAAGTCCGCCCGGGTTTACATCGCTGTCGATGGCGGCGAAGTGGAGGAAGAGAAGACTCGAGAAGCGCTGACTGCAGCCCGGGGCTTCATCCGCCACGAACTGCTGGAGCGCATGGGCGTGCGCCACGTTCCCGAGCTGTCGTTTCAGATCGACAAATCGAAGCATCTCAAGTTGCGCATCGACGAGCTGCTCGGGCGCAATAAAAAAATCCAGAAAGCGGATGCGCAAGAGACTCCCCCAAAGCCTCAGGCGGCCGCAACCTCCAAGGAGTAGCAGCAGCTCTGTCCGGCTGTCCCGTCATGCAATCCACTCCAGCTATCGACGCGGTGCTCAGCTCTATAGCCAGAGCCGAACACCTCCTGGTGACCGCGCATGCGCGTCCCGATGGGGATGCGATCGGCGGCCTGATCGCCTGCTGGCTGATGCTACAGCGCATGGGCAAGCGGGCTGACATGGCGCTGAGCGACCGAGTGCCTTGCATTTACCGGTCACTGCCCTGCGCAGCGCAGATTCGGTACTGGAGCCGGGTGGAAGGCGACTATGACACCGTGATCCTGCTGGAATGCGATGGCATCCAGCGGACCCGGCTGGATGGACTGGAGAACCGGTTGCTGATCAATATCGACCACCACACTAGTGGCCGAGCTTTCGCCGACGTGAACTGGATCGACAGCAACGCGTGTGCGGTTGCAGAGCTGATCTACCAACTCGTTGGCGCGGCCGGCATTGAGATTACACCGGATATGGCCACCTGCCTCTACACCGCCGTGCTTTCCGATACCGGCTCCTTCTGCTATGAGGGCACGGACGCTAACACCTTTGAACTCGCGCGCAACCTGGTTCGCCGGGGAGCCGATCCGGTACTCATCGCACAGGAGGTTTACTTCTCCAACCCGGCGGCGAAGATACTTTTGCTCGGCGCCGCGCTAGCCAACCTGCAGCACGAGGGAGGCCTAGCCTGGCTTTGGGTAACTGAGAACGACATGGATCGCACCCACGCAGCTGAAGAGGACTGCGAAGGTATCGTTAACTATGCCATTGGCATTCGCGGCATTGAGGTCGCCGTCTTCCTGCGCGAACTACGCGACCATCGCGTTCGCCTCAGCCTGCGCAGCAAGGCGCGGGTGAACGTGGCCACCGTCGCGGAGCGGTTTGGTGGCGGCGGTCACGAAAACGCCAGCGGTTGCACCCTGGACGGCCCACTGCCGGCTGCCACGGAACGTATCCTCGAATGTCTCCGTGCTGCCATGGCGGATGCTGCCTCTTTCCTCGCGTGAAGGAAGCCTTCGGCCCGTTTTTTCGTGGTGTTTCATCCGGCAGCGGGTCCTCCTCTCGCCGGGCCGATGAATCTGATAGCCTTGTGGCCGTAGTTCAATGTGACGGTTCCCTTTTTTGCATTCCTCGTTATAACCGTGGCCTTGCTGCAACCCATGGAGTCGTGGTCCTACCCCCTGGCAGAACCGATGGTTGAAAAAAAAGCAATGCTGGGAACGCCTCGAGAACTTCATCGGCCGGCCATCGGACTGAAGACGTTGGAAGATCGTTTCCCTGGCCTGCGCGACACCCTGGAGGCCATCAGCCTTTTCGTTTTTACCCCGTTTTTCCTGTTCTATGGATTGGTGCCCATCTTCGGGGGGGATGGACTTGGCCTGGTAGGCGCCGATGAGCCCAGGTATGCGCAGATCGCGCGGGAGATGCTCACCCGCCGGGATTATGTCACCCCGGTGCTATGGGGCCACCCTTGGCTGGAGAAGCCCGCTCTCTACTACTGGCGCGCCATGTTCGCCTTCCTCGAGTTTGGCGTGCACGACTGGTCGGCGCGTCTTCCCTCGGCTAGTTTTGCGTTCATCCTGGTAGCGCTGATCTACCTGCACCTCCGCCGCTTCCGGCCGGGAAGCCAGTTGGATGCCGCATTAATCACCGCCTCTTGCGCCGGCATCGTCGGCTTCGCTCGTGGAGCGTCCACCGATATGCAGCTGGCCGCGCCCTTTTGCATCGGCATGCTCGGCTGGTATGCCTGGTATGAGACGGACAGAAAGTTCTGGCTGTTCGACCTTTACTTCTTCGTTGGCGTGGCTACGCTTGCCAAAGGGCCTGTGGCCCCCGTCATGGCGGTGGCCATCATTTTCACCTTCGCCGCCCTGCGACGGGAGTGGTCTTTGCTGCGCCGCACCGTCTGGACCCCAGGGGTGATTCTCTACTTCGCCATGGTTTTGCCCTGGTATATCGCCGTACAGCGGCGTAATCCCGATTTTCTGCGCATTTTCTTTCTGGAACATAACCTGGAACGCTTCGCCACCAACCGCTACATGCATGAGCATCCTTTTTGGTACTACATTCCCATCATGCTGCTAGCGCTTATGCCGTGGTCGGTCATCGCCATGCGCGCCCTTGCGGAGGCGGTTCAGCAATCAATTGCCGAGTGGCGGGCACGGCTCACCAAGCACCATTACGTTGGTCATAGCCGGTGGGGCGATGCGTTTCCCGAATTTCTGGTCCTGTGGACGCTTTTTCCCATCGTCATTTTTTCTCTTTCCCACTCCAAGCTGCCGGGCTACATCCTGCCCTCCATTCCGCCCCTCACCATTCTCACCGGGGATTACATCAACCGCATTCGCCTGAAGGGCCTGAACCTGTGGCTGCTGCTGCTGCATGCTCTGCTCTCCGCGACCACCATCGTCCTGGTGCTGCTGCTGCCGTGGCATATCACCCATCCAGGGGGTAAACCACCGGTCAGCATTCTCTTGCCGGCACTTTCCAGCGGCCTGGCCGCGGCCCTCCTCATCCTGGTCGTCGTCGCCCGCTTTGGGGTAACACGCCTGCGCATCGCCACCATGGTCCCGCTGGTCGTCATGCTGTTTTTCATCTTCGGGGTCGGCCCGTTCTTCGGCCTACCGGCTGTCACGGCCACCAAGAAGAACATCCGCCTGCTGGACGCAGCCTACTCTGCCCGGCCGCTGGCTGCCATCATCAGCCAGATTGAACGGCCTAACGAAGGCGTCTCCGTGTACAAGGTACGGCGCGACGTCGAATACGGCCTTTCCTTTTACCGCAATCACCAGGTCGAGAACTATGAGCAGGACGGCATTCCTTCCGGAGAGCACATCCTCATCACCCGCGAAGCGTACGCCGGCCAATTGCACACTCTCCTGGCCGGGCGATCGTACCAACCGCTCTTTTCCTATCCGGCACAAAGTCTTGCGGTCTACCAGGTCTTCGCCAAACCCTAATGTCTGCCCCTGGTGTGCGGCTTTCCTAAGGGTGTGGGTTTCCAGGGGATGGCCTTGTGCCGTACACTCCTGTTCAAACGCTGAGGCTGCGGGTCACGGCGAAAAGGCTTGGACTATGGGCAAGCATAGGGCGGAATGACACCCGCCCTACACCTGGAGATTCTCGATTTGCGACACTTCTCCGCCGGCAACCTCAAGCCGGTGCTGGAGGCGGAAAGCCGTGTTTGGAACGAGCGCCTGCGGTGGGATTTTCAGGCTTCGGCCAACCTGCTGCTGCAGTACCTCGATTCCCGTCTTCTGCCAGGCTACGTCGCCATCGAGAACGGTCGCATCTGCGGCTACGTCTTCTGTGTCTACGAGAATGAAAAAGCCCTGGTCGGCGACGTTTTTGCCATGCCGTCCGCGGCCAATCCCCAATCGACTGCGGACGTCGAGCGCTCTCTGCTTGAGCATATGATCGAGTTACTGCAACACTCTCCCGGGGTGGACCGCATCGAATCGCAACTGCTGCTGCGGCCGCACGGCACCCATACAGAGACCCTGCGCAATGCCGGATTCCAGATTTACGAACGGCTATTCATGGAGCTTGAACTCAGCACCGCAAGCCTGCGCGGAGAGCCGCCCGAGGACGCCCTGGACGAGCTTGAATTGCGAGCCTGGCGAGACAGCGATTTTGCCGCAGCGGGCCACCTCATCGCGCACGCCTATGAAGGACATCTGGACGGCATCATCAACGATCAGTACCGCTCCGTCTCCGGCTCGCTGCGGTTTTTGCATAACATCGTCCGCTTCCCGGGCTGTGGACTGTTTGACGCTTCGGCCTCACGCGTCCTGGCCTACCGCGACCGCGAAGAGATTGCCGCTCTGCTTCTCTGCTCCCGCGTACGGGAAGATGTGGGCCACGTGACGCAGATCTGCGTCAGCCGTCAATATCGCCGGCGAGGACTCGGCGCATGGCTCTTGGCCGACTGCTCACGCACGCTACGCCGCTCCGGTTTTCAGGCGCTCACGCTTACCGTCACCCGGCAAAATTCAGACGCGGTTGCACTCTATCTCCGTACCGGGTTCGTGACCCGCCAGACCTTTGACGCCTTGGTTTGGGAACGCCGCACGAGAGCCCGTTGATCACGGGAACATCCCCGGAACCACCACTCCTTGTGTATTCTTAAATGATGGCGCAAAGAGCAGACGGGGCAAAGAAAACGGCGGATTCGCAGACCAGCCGGTTGGGTTATATGGCACTCATTGCCGGCTGGCTTATCCCCGGGGCAGGCCATCTAATGCTGAAACGTTGGGGCCGTGGAGTTCTGATCCTGGCTTCGATCACCTGCATGTTTGTGTTGGGCATCATGATGGGCGCCAGGCTCTACGCGCCCAATACCGCCGACCTTCTGGACATGTTGGGATTTCTGGGTGATCTGGGAGCGGGCCTCCTTTATCTGATTGGCCATGGCCTTGGACTGGGGCAGGCGCCAGTGCAGGTGGTAACGGCCGATTACGGGGCAAAATTTGTTGTCGTTGCCGGGCTCTTGAATCTGATCTCTGCCGTGGACGCGCACAGTATCGCGGTGGGGAGAAAACCATGAGCATTGCACCTTCTCATTTCACAACCGTCATTCTCTTTGCCGTCTTCGCCTCGATAATTTTCGGCATCACGCAGCGAAGCACACCCAAGGCAATGGTTCGCTATGGAGCCTATTGCTTTGCGCTGTTTTTGGGAGCCGTGATCGTAGCCAGCTGGGTTATGTATTTCATCCGCCGCTAGCGCACACGCCTAGAAGCTTGCGCGGACCGGTTCGGGTGGGAAAGAGCTCAAAGCCCTAGATGCGGACCAGTTCGGTTTGTATCGGTCCGGTGACGACGGCTCGGCCTGGCTCGGTCAACATATTTACTTCGCTGCGCACTCCGAATTGCGAGAGGTAGATTCCGGGTTCTACCGAAAAGCAGGTGTAGGGCAGAATCAGACGCTCGTCGTGAGTTTCGAGATTGTCCAGGTTGGCTCCATTCCCGTGGGTTTCGGTTGATATGCTGTGTCCGGTACGGTGAGTAAAGTACTCTCCGAAGCCGGCGCCCTGAATCACGCTGCGGGCCGCGTCATCAGCCTGCCAGCCTGCAATCTCCTGGCCGGTAGCAAATGCCTGTTGTACGGTTTTGATTGCCGCGTCACGCGCCTTCGCGACCAGGGAGAAAACGTGCCGTTCGCGGTCACTGGGCTCGCGGCCAACCACGCCAGTCCAGGTGATGTCATACGTGCAAGTCCCCGGACGGTCCATGCGTCCCCAAATATCGATGAGGACGAAATCGCCTTGTTTGATCGGCCTAGAGGCCGCGGCAGTCGGCTCGTAATGGGAGTCGGAGCTGTTCTCATTCACTGAGACATTTGGCCCATAGCCCTCGGCAATGCCCGCACGCCCCATCGCTTCCTGCAGCCAGCGCATCATTTCGTATTCATTGACCGATGCGCCGCTTTTGAGACGCGCGCCGATATGCTCCCAGGCGGCTCGCAGAACTCCGTCGATAGCGCGCTGGGCCTCGTAATGACTGGCAATTTGCTCCGCGGTCAGCACCGCCTCAAAGCGGCTTACCAGGTCAGCGGAGCTGACAATGGTTTTGCCGAGTTCGCGCAAGACTTCGATGGTTCCCGCGTCAACCAGCGATACGTACATGATGGCGTTGCGCGGCGAGTACTGCATCGCCAGCCGGGTGTATGGCTTGAGCATGGTGCGTAAGCCGGTTTCCAGTTCCTGCCAGGACGAATAAACCTGACCACTACCGGGCAGTGACGCCAACTTGCCACTCTCCACCCGATGCGTCAGCTTGCGCGGTTCACCATGAGTTGGAACGAAGTAGTACCAGCGCCGCGATATGTGCGAGGACTCGCTAAGGCCGAGAATGCGATAAGCAATCGGGTCGCGGTGATGATGGTCGTAGAAGAGCCAGCCGTCCACCTGCTGATCTCGCAGCGCCTTCTGGATCTGTTCGAGATTCATCTTCACCCGAGAATTTTTAAGGGATTTCAGGCTAGCGCATTTTTGCTAATGGTGTCGACCAGGAAACTAAATTCAGCGCGGCCATTTCGCCAAAGGATGGCCGCACATACTTGATCCCCAGGGGGCCACAGTATTAGCAAAAATGCGCTCGAATGCCCCACACTTCGTAACGAGATGCCGGGCACCCTTGATTTATCGGCTATTGAGCAGTCAGTTCAGCGGCTACACGCTCGGTTACAAAGGCCTCAACGGTATCGCCAATCTGAATATCGTTGAAGTTGGCAATGCCCATGCCGCACTCCATACCGTTGGTAACTTCGCGCGCATCGTCCTTGAAGCGCTTGAGCGAAGAGAGCTTGCCTTTGAAGACCTGTTCTCCATCGCGCATGAGGCGAACTTCCGCATCGCGCTTGATGGAGCCATCGACGACGCGGCAGCCGGCAATCGTACCCACCTTGGGAATCCTGAAGATGTTGAGCACCTGGGCTCGGCCTACGTAGTTTTCCTTAATGGTCGGCTCGAGCAAGCCCAGCATGGCCTTCTTGATCTCGTCCTGCAGCTCGTAAATGATCGAGTGCAGCCGGATCTCGACTCCATCCTGCTCTGCCAGATCGGCCGCCTTGCGCTCCGGGCGCACGTTGAAGCCGATGACAATCGCGTTCGAAGCCGATGCCAGCAGGATGTCGCTTTCTGTAATGGCGCCGACGCCGGTGTGAAGGACCTTGATGCGCACCTTCTCGGTCGACATCTTCTGCAGCGAGTCGGCCAACACTTCGACCGATCCGGTCACGTCTCCCTTAAGGATCAGTGGCAGTTCCTTAACCCCAGCCTGCTTGATCTGTTCCGCGAGACCTTCCAACGAAACCCGCGAGGACTTGGCCAGTTGCGACTCGCGTTCCTTCATCTTGCGATACTGCGCGATGCCCTTGGCCTTATCGCGGTCGGCGACGACCAGGACCGTGTCGCCTGCGTCTGGCATGCCTTCCAACCCCAGAATTTCCACCGGGGTTGAGGGCACGGCTTCCTGGGTGGCGCGTCCGCGATCGTCAAACATGGCACGCACCTTGCCGAAAGTATTGCCCATGATGAAACTGTCACCCGCGCGCAAGGTACCGTTCTGCACCAGCACCGTAGCTACGGCGCCGCGTCCGCGGTCCAGTTTGGCTTCGATCACCGTACCTACCGCTGGACGATCAGGGCTAGCCTTCAAGTTGCCCAGGTCTGCAACCAGGCAAATCATTTCCAGCAGCAGATCGAGGTTCTGCTTCTTCTTGGCCGAGACGTCCACGAATACCGTGGAGCCGCCCCACGCTTCCGGCACCAGGCCGCGGTCGCCCAATTGCTGTTTCACGCGATCCGGCTGCGCATCCGGCTTATCTATTTTGTTCACGGCGACAATGATGGGCACATTCGCTGCCTTGGCATGGTCGACCGCTTCCAGCGTCTGCGGCATAACGCCATCGTCCGCCGCCACCACGATCACGACGATGTCGGTGACTTTGGCGCCGCGGGCGCGCATGCGGGTGAAGGCCTCGTGGCCCGGGGTATCGAGGAATACGATCTCGCGCCCAAAGGCGGGCGAGTCCTTCTTGGCGATACGCACCTTGTAGGCGCCGATGTGCTGCGTAATACCGCCCGCCTCACCGGAAGCCACATCGGTCTCCCGGATAGCATCCAGCAGCGAGGTCTTGCCATGATCGACGTGGCCCATGACGGTAACCACGGGCGGCCGCGTCACTTCGATCTCGCTGACATCCTCATCCTTCATGAGGTTTTCGAGGGCCTCGTTGGCCATCTCGTCTTCGAAAGTAATGACCTGGGTGTCGGCCCCGAACTGGGCGGCCACATCCTTGACCAACTCAGCGTCGAGCGATTGGTTGACGGTGACAAAGACGCCGCGCATGAGCAGCGAAGCGATCAGGTCTTTGCCGCGCACCCCTAGTTTTTCCGCCAAGTCCTTTACGCTGATGCCTTCTGTCACCGTGATAGTACGGGTAATCGGCACCGGCTCCTGGGGGATCTGCGATCCGCCAAAGCGTGGCGGGGGAGCAAAGCCCTTCATCGGGCCTTCCTTGGTCTTTGGGTACTGCTGGCGTCCGCGCCGTTGCTGCGGAGCCGCCCTCTGCGGACGAGGGGCCTCACCTGGAGGCGGGGTTAGACCGCCCGCGCCGCCGGCCCCGGGCCGAGGCGCACCGAAGCCGGGGCGCGCGCCAAATCCAGGGCGTGGAGCGCCAAACGGGGGCCGGCCTCCGGGGCCGGGAGCGCCACCGGGCTGGGTCCGCGTGGGATGCATCGGCCGGCGCGCACCACCAGGACCATCCTGGGGGCGCGGCGCATATCCTGAGCCACCGCCGGGTCCGCCGGATCCGGGTCCACCGCCGGGCCGGCCGCGATCAAAGATGGGCCGTCCCCGCTGAATGGAACCTGGAGCCTGTGGGACGCTGGAAGGCGGCGCCGCCTGGGTCACTGGCGGCGGAGGCGGCGCAAGGTACACCGGGCGCGGACCAGTCTGGGGCATGATTACGCGGCGCGGCGCGGGCGCCGGAGGCGCTGGAGGGGGTGCTATTTCCGGTGACGGTGTTACCGTCTCGATCGCATCAGAAGCTTGCACGCCGGCCGCCGATGTAACCTCCGGAGCACTCGCGGCCTGAGGCACGGGCGGAGGCGCTTGCGGCTTAGACTGAACCGGTGGGACAGCCACCACACTCGAATGGGCCGCCGGTGGACGAACTTCCGTGCCGGGCGCTGCACCTGCGGGCCTGAGGGCACCTGGAGCAACTGCCGGCGGCCTCACTTCCACGCCTGCTGCCGGAGGCTTAGCCACGACCGGCCCTGCGGGCGGCTTGGCGGCAATCGCTGGGGCGCTTGGCGGAGGGGCTACCACAATCCGCGGCTCCTGCCGGGGTTGGGGCACAATCCTTCGTGGAGCGGGCGGCGGTGGGGCGGGCGGACGCTGCCCTAGCCCACCAAGGATGGGCCGTGTCTGACCGGGCGAACTCTGGCCGGAGGTAGTGTAGGAAGCCGCCGGTTGACCCGGCGCGCTGGACGTTGGCGAAACATTAGATCCCTGGCTAGGGGCAGCAGGACGAACAGCGCCTGGTGATGGCGGGGCTACGCCAGCTGCAGTGCCTGCACCCACTGGGGCCGAAGCTACCGGGTGGGCTGGGACGGAGGGCCTGGCTGCCTGGGGCTGGGCCGGCGATGGAACGGGAGGCCGCTGGGCCACGGCCGCAGCTTCATCTTTTCTCTGCTGGATCGCCTTAAGCACATCGCCCGGCTTGGAGACTCGCGACCAGTCGATCTTTTGCTTTGGCTCGCTCTCTACCTTAGCAGGGCTGGCGCCGTTCTTCCCGCTGCGTTGAAAGTGCTGACGTACCCGCTCTGCTTCATCGCCTTCCAACGAGCTGGAGTGTGTCTTCTTTTCAGTCACACCTACGGCTGTCAAGGCGTCAAGGATCGCCCGGCTCTTCACTTCGAGCTCGCGTGCTAAATCGTTAATCCGAACTTTGCTCATCCGTCCCTTTGTGTCCAACCCGCCGCCATTCAGACTCTCATCGCAACCTCACGGCCGTGGTATTGACAGGTATTATTATTATCCTCTGAAAACGTAGAATGTGCGCCACTCAACCACGTGGTTGCGCGCAATTTAGGGCGGTACGGGCAATTACGCTGCTCTGAGAAAGATCCCGAGGTGTGGTTTTCCTTGAGAGAAAACCACGTCAGCGCCATTTGCTGCGTTCTATTGCCGTCGCCCGCCCGCCTACACTCCACCTTCGTCTACCTTTGCGTCCTGCCGGCTTTCCTGGCTGGGTTCTTCCACATTGCCGTCGTCCACCGCCTCCGACCTGGCTATTTCATAGTTTGGCGAATGGCTGGCAAGTACCTCGCTGGTATCTTCCCGCCCGGGTGTTTCCGAAACCCCACCGATATCGTCGAGATCCGGGCCCGATTCCGTCAATTCCTCCAGGCGCATACGGGCTACATCGTCACTGATCCGGCCCGACCCGTCCTGGTCGTCTGGAGCTTCCCTCTCCCCTTCCTGATCCAGGGTGAGGGCGTCGATTTCCTCGTTCGCCTGGGCATCCTCAATCGCCCTGGCCTTGGCTATTTCCGCTTCCTCCGACTTGGCCACTGCTCCCTCCGCGGCGGGACGCTCCTCGCCCGGTTCGTATTCGCCGAAGTAGTGCCGTACCGCCAGGCTGATCTTCTCCAGGGTCTTCTCCCCGATGCCGGGAATTTCTTCCAGCTGTTCCGGTGTCATGTCGGCCAAGGCCTCGACCGTGGTGATGCCGGCAACCACCAGCTTTTGGATGATCTGCTCGCCCAACTCCGTTACCTGTTCGATGGGGGTTGAAGGTCCGCCGCTCATCGCCTGCATCTGCTGCTCGACTTCCTGGCGCTTTTCTTCCTCGCTCTTGATGTCGATCTTCCAGCCCAGCAACTTGGCCGCTAAACGCACATTCTGGCCCTTTTTGCCGATGGCCAGCGAGAGCTGGGAGTCGTCTACGATGACCTCGATCTGCTTCTCTCCCAGGTCGGTAATGCTCACGCGGCTTACTTTGGCCGGCTGCAAAGCTTTCTCGGCAAAGGTGGTGATCTCCTCGCTGAACTCGATAATGTCGATCTTCTCGCCGCGCAGCTCGCGAATGATGGACTGCACCCGCATTCCCTTCATTCCTACGCAGGCGCCGACCGGGTCTACATCCTTATCACGCGACAAGACGGCGATCTTGGTGCGCTCCCCGGCTTCGCGCGCGATGGCCCGGATCACCACGGTGTTGTCGTAGATCTCCGGCACTTCACTTTGAAAGAGGCTTTGCACCAGCTCGGGAACGGCCCGGGAAACGATCACCTGGGGTCCCTTGGCTGCGCGGTCCACACGCTGCAGCACGACGCGTACGCGCTCCCCGATGGCGAACTGCTCCAGCCGCGACTGCTCACGCTTAGGCATCCTGGCCTCGGCCTTACCCAGGTCGAAGATGATGTCCTGCAATTCGATACGCTTGACCGTGGCGTTCAGCACTTCGCCCAGGCGGTGCGCATATTCCTTGTAGACGGTATCGCGCTCGGCCTCGCGCACCTTCTGGAAGATAACCTGCTTGGCCATCTGGGCGGCGATGCGCCCCAACACGTCGGTCGGCTTGTAGTAGCGGATTTCCCCGCCCGTCTCTACTTCAGGGGCCAGAGCCCGGGCGTCGTCCAGGGTGATCTGGTTCACCGGATCTTCCAGCTGTTCGGGAGCCTCGACCACCGTTTTGTAGACATAGGCCCGAATCTCGCCCGATTCGCGGTCCAGCTCGGCCCGCATATTTTCCTGTGTTTTGTAGTACTTGCGCGTGGCCAGCGCAATCGCGTCTTCCACCGCGGAAACTACGATCTGGGGGTCAATTCCCTTGTCCCGGCTCAGGGCCTCGATACTTTGATAAAGAACACTCGCCATGTTTTCTCTCTTCTACGGTTCGCTCGAACTACTAAATTTCTGGGGCCAAATTGGCCTTTTCGATATTGGTGAAGGCAATCTCGACCGTCTGGCCCAGGGCCGGGCCCTTCTTGCTCCCCTTCTGCTTTTTTGCCGTCAGGTCGAGGACAATCCCGTCCGGCTTCACTTCTGTGAGCTTTCCTAACCAGTGGCGGTTGCCCGACACCGGAGTGAAGGTCCGAATTTTCACCGGGCTAGCCTGGAAACGCTCGTAGTCGGCCCGTGTCGCCAGCTTGCGGTCTAACCCCGGCGAGGAGACCTCCAGGGTATATTCGCTGCCTGGCACTAGATCCTCCACATCGATCACCGTGCCAAAGTCCCGGCTGAAGCGTTCGCAATCCTCGTGCGTTACCCAGGCCAGTTGATCGAGAGCTATGCCCTCACTCCCCAGGTGCTCCAGCAGGCTATGCTCCTCGTCCTCTGCCGCCCCCGCTCTGAGTTTCGCGCTAGCCTCCTCGGCCCGCCGCGTGCGTTGTTCAGAATTTTGCTCAATAAAAACCCGCAAAACCCTATGCTTGCTGCCACCCAGATATTCGATTTCGACTACGTCCAGTCCGTGCGATGCCGCTACCCGATCCGCCGTGCGACGGATTTGCTCAATACTCAATGACATAGTTGCCGCTTCCCAAGGATTTCCTGCTACGCGGTCTCCCCGACGTCCACGTTTGCGGCTTTCCGCCAAGAAAAGCTGCATGAACCTCGCCAATGCCACCAATCTCGACAGGAAATCCCGAGCACGCAGTTCTGTCCAATGTAGCGTGGCAGGAAATTTGGGTCGGGCCAGTCCGCAGCCTGCGCGGCATCCCGGCCAAAAGAAAAGTGGGCTTTCGCCCACTCATTTCTCCGTGTTACTCCGCAGTGCGCTGAAGGCGAAGCCAAAGGACAAATTCGTCTGCTCCACCAGAATACGCCGTTTACCGGTCTATTTCAACGGTTCGCAACCGGACTGGAAACAGCGGCTTTTCCCTCAATAAGGAGGATTTCTCCTTTAGGTTATAGGATTAATAGAAGCTCTTCATGCACGGCCTGCATCCAAAGGCGACTTCTTAAGATTGCTATTTCTCCTCATCGCCGGAAGTTTGACAGATAACCATAGGAAATTCGTCCGACACCCCCTTTTATGATCCAGACACCCGTACCGGAAGCTCTTACCTTCGACGACGTCCTCCTCGTACCCGCATACAGCGACGTTGTCCCCGCACAAGTAAGCACCCAGACCGTCCTTACGCGTTCCATTTCCCTTAATACCCCGCTGCTATCGGCCGCGATGGACACGGTAACGGAGTCGCGCCTGGCCATTGCCATGGCACAACAAGGGGGTCTCGGGGTCATTCACCGCAATCTCTCCGTCGAGCAGCAGGCCAGCGAAGTAGACAAGGTAAAGCGCTCAGAGAGTGGAATGATCGTCGACCCGGTCACCATTGAGCCCCAGCAACTTATCTCCGATGCACTGGAAGTGATGCGGCGCTACAAGATTTCCGGCGTCCCGGTTACCCAGGGCAAGAAGCTGGTAGGCATTCTCACCAACCGCGACCTCCGCTTTGAAACCCGCACCGACATCCCCATCGGCGATGTGATGACGAAGGAGAACCTGATCACGGTTCCGGTCGGGACCACGCTCGAAGAAGCGGAAAAGATCCTGCATAAGCATCGCGTGGAGAAGTTGCTGGTGGTCAACGGCCAATATGAACTTAAGGGCCTGATCACGGTCAAAGACATCCAGAAGAAGCTGAAATACCCCAATGCCGCCAAGGACGACCAGGGGCGCCTGCGGGTAGGCGCGGCTATTGGCGCCACCGGCGACTTTCTCG
Source organism: uncultured Acidobacteriaceae bacterium (assembly GCA_963815175.1). Taxonomy (GTDB): domain Bacteria; phylum Acidobacteriota; class Terriglobia; order Terriglobales; family Acidobacteriaceae; genus PALSA-350. The sequence goes on along the minus strand of CAWFGM010000063.1, from coordinate 27,784 downwards.
AGCGGGCGGCGGAATTAGTTCGCTTTCGGGTTGACGTGCTCTCCATTGACTCGGCGCACGGCCACTCCTCCCGTGTTCTTGAGGCCGTTCGCTTAGTCAAGAAGCGCTTTCCTGAAGTGGACCTGATGGCCGGCAATGTGGCCACCTACGAAGGGGCCAAAGCGTTGATCGAAGCCGGCGTGGATACAGTGAAGGTAGGCATCGGGCCTGGATCCATCTGCACCACGCGCATGGTGACCGGCGCCGGGATGCCGCAGATTACCGCCATCAGCGAGTGTTACCGGGCCGCACGTGCACATAACATTCCCGTGATCGCGGACGGCGGCATCAAGTACTCCGGCGATGTAACCAAGGCGATCGCCGCCGGGGCAAGCGTGGTCATGATCGGCTCATTGTTCGCGGGCGTGGACGAGAGCCCGGGGGAAACGATCCTTTACCAGGGGCGCAGCTTCAAAACCTACCGCGGTATGGGTTCCCTGTCCGCAATGTCCCAGGGCTCCGGCGAACGCTACTTCCAGGGAAAGGGCGATATAGAGGAGAAACCTTCGAGCGAGGGGGTTGTTGCCCGCGAGCGCAACGGGGAAAACCGCTTGGCCAAGTTTGTGCCCGAAGGGATCGAGGGACGCGTGCCCCATCGTGGACCGCTCGAAGCAATGGTCTACCAACTAGTGGGAGGGTTGCGTTCGGGAATGGGCTACGTAGGTTGCAACAGTATCCGGGAATTGCAGGAAAAATCGTGCTTCATCCGCATCTCCAGTGCCGGACTGCGGGAGAGCCACGTGCACGACGTGATCATTACCCGCGAAGCGCCTAACTACCACGTCGAGTAAGTGGGCACTCACGGCAACCTCCCTTCCGCAAGTAAGCCAGTTGGTTTCGGCTCCACATGTGGGGTGATCTTCCGGCTGCGTGCCGAAGGCATCTTGCAGGACTAAGCTTCGCTGGAATGGGGATGGAATGCTCGTCGTCGATCGTGCCAAGCGGAGCCGAAAGCTACGAGCTATCTATACGCTGATCCCCGTCACCAGTTTTCTTCTTTCCTACGCGCAAGCACCCACAGCGCGACCGGAATTTGAAGTCGCATCCGTCAAAAGAAATCTTTCAGGAAGCCGCCCATGGTTGGTGCCGCCGGTGGCAGGACGTTTTACGGCAACCAACGTCACGCTGAGGTTGCTCATTGGCGTCGGTTGGCCGCAAAAAGTTTCAGGCGGCCCGGCATGGGTGCTTACAGACGGTTATGATGTCTCGGCCGTCGCGCCCGATCCCAACCTAAGCGCCGATGAATTTTCGTTGATGATGCAGAACCTGCTAAAGGACAGATTCGCCCTGAGGGTTCACAACGAAACGCACGAAACGCGAGTTTATGTTCTGCTCCCGGCGAAGAACGGACTGAAGCTGCCGGATGCAAGACCCGATCCATGCATCTATGGCAGAAGGCCTCCGGAAGGCAATCCGCAAGCTGGATGCGGCGGAATGAACGTGACGCCCGAGTCGATCGTCAATGAAAAAATTTCGATGCAGTGGTTCGCAAAGGTCCTTGCCGGCGTGCTTGGGCGGCCAGTGCTTGACAGGTCCGGATTCACCGGTTCTTTCAAACTTCTTCTGGAGTTCGCTCCGGTAACTCCCGGCCACGATACGGACAGTACAAAGCCATCCATCTTCACCGCACTGGAAGAACAACTCGGACTTAGGCTCAAATCCGAGAAAGGCACCGAGGAGGTTCTCGTTATCGATCATGTCGAGAGGCCTTCGGTAAATTGAGAGCAACCTGGTTCTGCGACCGTACTCTTCATTCGTGTCGGGGAACGTCTGCCGCCGCTTTTCCCGAGGTCAATCGCAAGCTTCGTCAACTACCGGGCGTACAATCAATCGGAAGAAAAGGGCATTCAGTTCATTGATTGGACTCAGCGAAATTCGGGTCATTGCCATGACACTGCCGGAAGTGGAGGAGGGACCGCCAGTTCCGGCGGCGGGCCGTGTGGCAGCCTTCAAGGTCGCCGGCAAGAGCTTCCTCGGCGTGGAAAAGGAATGTGTAACCATAACGGTTAGCCTCGCAGAGAAGGAGGCTAAAACTTTAGCTGCCAAACATCCAGATGCGTACGAAGAGATCTGGCGCAATGGGAAAATATTCATGGGCCTTCGTATCGATCTATCCAAAGTCCCTGCCCGTCAGATTCGTTCTCTGATCGAGAAGTCGTGGCGCCATAGTGCGCCACAACGCATCGTAGATCAGTACGACAAACGTGCTTTATAGACTTGAATATACGGCTGCCCCTTAGGCAGCCGTATATGTGTACCTCACCCCGAGGAAACGAAAAGCTCCGCTTCACAAAACTTCGGTCGCGTATTGATGATGCCGGCTGTGATTCTTTATGTGCGATCAAGCTGCACGGTGCGGAAGGCTCCAGTTCGGCCGGATGTAGTGGCAGGTGTAGCCATTTGGATATCGCTCCAGATAATCCTGATGTTCGGGCTCAGCTTGCCAAAAGGGACCAGCCGGTTCTACAGCCGTCACCACTTTTCCGGGCCAGATTCCCGAAGCATTGACGTCGGCGATCGTGTCTTCCGCGGTCCGTTTCTGCTCGTCATTGGTATAGAAGATCGCCGAGCGATAGCTGCTTCCACGATCGTTCCCTTGCCGATTTAATGTCGTGGGATCATGGATTTGAAAGAAGAACTCCAGCAGCTTGCGATAGCTCAGCTGCTGCGGGTCAAAGATGATCTCGATCGCCTCGGCGTGAGTTCCATGATTACGATAGGTGGCGTTGGGAACATCACCGCCGCTGTAACCGACACGCGTCGAGATGACGCCCGGGTAGCGGCGCAACAAGTCCTGCATGCCCCAAAAGCAGCCACCGGCCAGGATTGCAGTTTCGTGTGATGATGACATTTCTATTTCTCCTTCTTGGGCTCAAATAGTTTGAGGTATTCACCGTACCCTTCGCTCTCCAGTTCGTCGACGGGAATAAAACGTAGAGATGCCGAATTGATACAGTAGCGCAACCCCCCGGCATCCTTGGGTCCGTCATCAAATACATGACCCAGATGACTATCAGCGTGGCTCGAGCGCACCTCAGTCCGGCTCATTCCATAAGTGTTGTCCGGCCGTTCGTCGACATTTTCGGGGTCCACCGGTTTCGTGAAACTCGGCCAACCGCAGTCGCTATCGAATTTGTCGAGCGACGAGAACAGCGGCTCGCCGGAAACAATGTCCACGTAGAGGCCTGGCGCGTCATGGTCCCAATACTCATTCTGAAACGGACGTTCGGTACCGCTCTGCTGCGTGACCCGAAATTGCTCGCGGGAGAGGCGAGACAGAGCGTCAGGATCTTTTGCGTATTTGGCCATGAAACATCCTCGTCGATTCGGCCGACCTACCGGCAAACATTCGATTGCTCCGATCGCGGAATGGATGCAACGGAAATACGAATCGCGTTCAGGATCCAACTATTATGCGCCTTCTGGAATATCGCCGGCCCGGCTACGGTTCAGTTGCGCAGCCCGGCGTTTCACCGCGGTTCCCCCTTTCGATCTGATCATTTCGCCTCATTTCTGCTTGACACCGGCTGTGCGGCGGACTTAATTTACCTATGGGCTAATTAGCCATAGAGTGAAATACTTGCCGGATCAGCTTAATTCGACGTTTGCTGCCCTCTCTGATCCCACCCGGCGAGCTATCCTGGCACGCCTCTTGCGAGGGGAACTCACGGTCAAGGAACTAGCCGAGCCGTTTCCGATCACTCCGCCTTCCATGACGAAGCACCTCAAGGTTCTGGAACGCGCGGGCTTGATCACTCGCAGCCGGGATGCGCAGAGGAGGCCGTGCCGGCTCCGAAGTGCTCCCCTGCGGGAGGTGAGTGAGTGGCTCGAACAGTATCGCCGCTCTTGGGAACTGAGCATGAACCGGCTCGACGAATACCTGGGACAGTTAGAAGCAGAGGAGGGACAGCAGCATGCTCGCCGGAAAAAGCGTTGAAGTCAGTGTCAGTCTTCCGTCAGAACGGGAGATCGCGTTCACTTGTACTTTTCAACGAAGCGCACGGTTGTTATTCGAGGCGTGGACCAAGCCGGAGCACCTCCAGCAGTGGTGGGGCTGCGAGGGATCTAGCATCACGCATTGCGCGATTGATCTCCGTGCCGGTGGTTCCTGGAGCCTTGTCATGCGAATGGCGGATGGATCCGATCACCCTTTTCATGGCACGTATCGTGAGATCCTGCGCCCGTATCGGCTGGTGTATACCGAGTGTTACGACATGCCTCAATTTGGCAGTCCCGAGTGGTTGACCACTGTGACCTTCAATGAGACCAAGGCGGGAACGCTGCTCACGCACACCATCCAGCATAAGTCACGCGAAGTTCGCGACGCCCACCTTCAGGCGGGAATGCAGGAAGGTACAGTGCAGACTCTGACCCGTTTGAACGAGCATACGGTAGCGATGGAGCAACTGATTTGACCGGGTGATCCCGACGCTGCGGGATCTGCAGTTTGCGTCGATGGAAGAACAGAACCCAGAGGCTCGAAATCTCCTGTTGAGGCTGGTGGCCCCACCGAACTTGCGGTGGGCCACCTGGCCATGGACGGAGATGGATGGACACGGTCGAGCAACGAGGGGGTCCCCACGCTGCCATACCAGTTACATCGCCTTGGGATGAATGATCGACCACAATACACCGAACTTATCGCGAAGCTGTCCGAAACGCGTCGCGAAAAAGGTTTCAGCTATAGGCATAGTGGCCTCGCCGCCATCGACAAGTGCGGCCCAGGCCTTGTCCGCACTCTCCTTTGAATCGAGACTGAGATACAGATAAGAGCTGCGCACGGGTTGGAAGCGGCTCGCCGGCACATCGTTGCCAATCAGTTCCACGCCCCCTATATTCATGCGCGCATGAACAACCGCCTTCTCCATGCCTGGGGGCACGTTGTATTGCGAGGGGAGTTGATCCTGCTTCATCATCGCCGTGATCTTGCCCTGGAGATTTTTCTCGTAGAATAGAAACGCTTCTTCGCAGTTTCCGCCAAAGTTCAACTGTGGATAGAGCTTCATAAGCTGTCCCCCTTCCTCATTCGTTCTGCCCTGTTCCCGGCATTCCGACCATCCACGCCACGCCGAACTTGTCCGTGCACATGCCGAACATTGGTGACCAGAACGTCGGCATCATCGGCATCTGTACGCTGCCGTCCTCTTTGAGCGCTTCAAAGAGGCGCTTCACTTCGTCCTCATCCTTTGACTCCACCGAGATCTGAAAGCCGCCGATCGGTGTGGAGCGTCCTGGGGGTGCATCGCAGCCCATCAGCAGCCCATCCCCCAGGGGAATCGACGTGTGCATCACCTTGTCCTTCCAATCCGGTGGCACGGGCATGCCGTGGGGTGCTTCTCCGTACTTCATGCTGAAGGCGTTCGTCGCGCCGAAAACCCTTTTGTAGAACTCAAACGCCGCCGCGCAGTTACCCTGAAAATTCAAGTGCACATTCATTTTCATGTTTCTCTCCCCTTCCTCTTTTTTGGTTTCTCAGACTGCACTCTCAGCAAATACGCATTGAGGCGGTCGAAGCTTTGTTCCCAGAACCTGCGGTATTCTTCGATCCAGTCTGCCGCGATCTTAAGCGCCGCCGGATTCAATCGAGCCGGCCTGGTCTGAGCCTCCCGGCCGCGTTCGATTAGGCCGGCCTTCTCGAGCACCTTGAGGTGCTTGGATATTGCCGGCATCGACATTTCGAATGGACTGGCTAACTCTGTCACTGAAGTCTCGCCGAGCGCGAGCCGCGCTAAAATCGCGCGCCGGGTTGGGTCGGCTAACGCTGCAAACGTCGCATCCAGATTTGCTTTGCTCATTCTTTTTCCAGCGGTTCGAGGCTTTTACTTTACCTACTGGTTATGTAACCATCGAGTTAAATATAAGCCCGGCCTCACCGCGTGTCAACTCTTCGCTCAACCAATTTTCACAAGTAAAAGCGTTGGGCCATCTTGCAAGCCGGTTTCGTCCGGAAGCAGATGGTGGTGGTGCCGTCTGCCAAATCGGTTCGCCCGAATCGCTCAACTACAACGTGGAGTTGTTGTACCAACGCAGAACTCGCAGAGCGCGCAGTGTGTTCCAGCGGCTGGCCCTGGCAATATCAGTCTCCACCTGCAATGGAATGTATTCGGGATGAAGGAGGTTGAGCGGCCAACGGCCATTCTGGTGGCGGCGTTCCATCACGATTTCGATGCCGTCGAGGACGCGGTCGCCGGGTTTGACACCTGCATTGCGCAGATAATCGAGGCCGCGCAAGACGTCGTAGTGCCAAAACGGCGGGAACGAGAAGCGCAGCCAGCGTTTGTTGACGACTTCGCCGGTTCGAAGGGAACGAAACATGCGGCGTTCGAGCAAATAGTTCTCGGCCCTCTTGCGGGCCTTAGTAACGGCTGCCGATTTGCGCCCTGCTCGTTCGTATGCGAGCAATCCTTCAAGCACGCAGATGGTGGTATGGAACGAAGAGCGCCGGCTTTGCGGTGCCTCGCAGTTCCAGCCGCCATCTTGGAGCTGCTCGCCCAGGAGTCGATTGGCGAGTGCGTCGTTCGGTTCCTTGAAATACGAGCCGACGCCTAAGATTCTGCCGTTGATGCAGGGCTCTGTTTCGCCGCGGAGGAAAGGCCGGTTGTTAAGCCGCTTAAACACCAGCCGCTTGTCGACGCGGTCGATCATTTTGCGAGCCTGCTTGCTGGCCGGGTCCAGACCAAAGTCCATCAAGACGACGATAGCGTAGAGAGTAATCAGCAGGGCCCGGTCGTCCCTCGGCAACTCGTCTCTCCATCCGCGGGGTCCCGGGCCCCAGTCGCCGGTAGGCGATTGGCCGGCGAGAAGCTGGGCTCCCCAACCTTCGGTTGCGATGCGAGACCGCTCGGCGGCAATCGCGTCGGGGGTAGCACCGGCAAGGTCCCTCATGACCTGCCAACGGATGGCCGGGTCAGAATCGAGGAGCCATTTGAGGTGCGCAGGCCGGGGTGCGTAATCGTGTATGCGCATGCGTATGTTATAGCAAGTGGCGTGTGAATCTTGTCCGCTGTGCATGGCCGTTCCCGGCGAGTTCTGTATCTGGCAAGAAGTAATGACCGAGTGACCGGTTCAATGTAATATGTATTCGTTTTCCCGGAAAGAAAGGGGGGTGGAGACGTGGTTCGTTTCATGTCACGGCGCTCTTTTATCTCCTCAGGAGCGGCCTGTGCCGGAGCGGCACTGCTGAACCATCGTGGCAGCGCATCGTTGCCGGCCGTGGAAGAACCCGCGTTGTCAGAGGCAACCAGGCTGCGGGCCACCATGCGCACACTTGATATCAGTGGCAAAGCGGCGACCCTCATGGGACTGGAGCAGATGGGCAGTAAACAGGGGTTGACGACCCTGGCACTCAATCGGCCTTTTAACGTCCTGCTCGAAAATAAGCTCCCCGTTCCAACGGCCATTCATTGGCACGGCTTGCATCCACCCAATAATCAGGACGGCGTCCCGGGCTTAACGCAGCCGCCTATCGTGCCTAACGCCAGCGCCCGGTATTATTTTCCGCTGAAACCGGCGGGGACGCACTGGATGCACTCTCACCTGGGCCTGCAGGAAGCCTTCCTATTGTCTGCCCCGCTCATTGTCCACGACCCGTCTGACAAAGGGCTGGACGAGCAAGAAATCATTCTCTTTCTGGGGGACTTCAGCTTTACTCCGCCGACCGAGATATATGCCAAACTTCGCCAACCCGCGACCAAAGAGATGGCAATGAGCGGAAGCATGGTCCCCGGCAAGACAGCGATGGCGGCCGCCAAGCCGGACGTCAGCGACGTGAATTACGATGCCTATCTTGCCAACGACCGCACGTTCGCTGATCCCGATGTGGTTCGGGTGGAGAAGAACGGTAGGATACGGCTGCGGATTATCAATGGGAGCTCAGGCACGAATTTTTTCGTCAGCCTGGGGAATTTAAGAGGCGAACTAATTGCCACCGACGGCATGGCCATTCAACCGCTCAGCGGCTCCCACTTCCCCTTGGCCATCGCGCAGCGGATTGACGTTAGACTGCAGCTCCCGCAGGAAGGCGCGTTTCCTATCCTCGCATTTCGCGAGGGCGCCAACGAACAGACCGGGATCATTTTGGCTACACCGAACGCATCGATCAAAAAGCTACCAGTTAAAAATACCGCCCCGGCAGGATTGTTGACTTTGGATATGGAGAGCCGGCTTGTTGCCGCAGATCCCCCTGCTTCAAAGCCGATTGATTGCAGCTTCGATCTGCGGTTACAGGGCAACATGGCGCGTTACGAGTGGCCAATCAACGGTGTCGTCTTTGATACGGCAAAGCCCGGCAGCCAAGCGGCCCAGGTGCGGGTAAAAAAGGGTCAGAGAGTCGCGCTGAAGTTCATCAACGAGACTGGAATGTCTCATCCGATGCACTTGCACGGGCATAGTTTTCAAGTGATCGAGATCAACGGCAAATCGCAGCGAGGCGCTCTCCGCGACACCATCCTTGTGCCGGCAAAGATGAGCGTAACTGTGGCATTCGACGCCAACAACCCTGGTACCTGGTATTTGCACTGCCACATTCTTTGGCATCTGGCTGCCGGTATGGCAACGTTAGTGCAGTACGAGGAGTGACAAGCGGGCGTACGGCAATCTCATCGCAAAAGCGGTACTCCATAATAAGGAGCCAGTTTGGCCTGCAATCCAAGCATGCAACGCTTCGCGATGGTATGTATTGGCGCCTGCCTGGTGGGCGCCTCCTATCATGCAAGCGGGCAGACCACCACGGCAAACCAGGTTTCGACACAGCCCAACTTCAGGTGCCGGCATCCCGCTGATCCTCACCGAAGGCACTGCGCCTGCGATGACCAGGATTTTGACTGGGATGAGACGCTTGCCGGAGGGTGGAACGACGTACGACGAGTGATGAAGCGGATCGGCATCACACCGACAGCGTCGTATGTGAGCGTACTGCAAACGAATGTGAGCGGAGGCAAGGATCAGGTATGGGCCTATGCCGGTCAGTTTTCATTCGCAGCCAGTGCGGATTTTGGAGAGCTGCTAAAGATACCGGGCCTATCGGCATATGTGGCGGCGTCGTGGGGAACCGGCAGCGATCTTGCGGGTTCCCTGGGTAGCACGCTACCCACTTCGGGGCTTTACGCACCATCGTTCTACCTGGGACAAATGTACGTGCAGCAAAAGCTCCTGCAGCAGAAGCTGACGATGATTGCCGGCCGGCTTGCGGCTGCCAATTCATTTGCCGCGCTTCCTGTTTTCGCAAATTATGTAAATTACGGAATCAATCCAAACCCGTTCTCGCTGGGGGCAAATGATGTAACTTTTTTTGCTCCTCCAGCCGGAACGGAATGGGGCGCTCAAGCTTCGTACGAAGTTACACACACGATCCAAGGGATCGCGGGAGCCTTTAACACAAATGAGAATTCAGCGAATGGCGCGAACCACGGTGCTGACTTCACCCTCCAGGAAGGAAACAAAGGGGTCCTGGCAGTAGGAGAGATTGATTACCTACACAACCAGCGGGCGGATTCTACAGGCAAACCGGGGCAGATTACGGCCGGGTTTCTCCATAGCAACAATTCCTTTGCCTACCTCAACTCACCCGGCCGTAGCAATGGTTATAACGGCGCTTACCTGATGGCCCAACAGATGGTGTTTCGCCCTGGTGGCCCTGGCACATCACAGGGCGCCACTATCTGGGGGACATGGTCACGCAACACCAAAGAGGTTATTAGCCCTATCCCTTTGTTTTGGGGTGTGGGCTTAAGTTACGAGGGTCTCATCCCTGCGCGTAAGCATGATCTTCTTTCAGCTGGCCTGATTCGGGCCGAAGCCAGCAAGTATGCTCCACCGGCAAACACAGAGGAACTATTGGAGCTGAATTATCAGTGGGGCCACTCCCGGTATTTAACGATCACTCCTCATCTCCAATATTTGTGGAAGCGAGGGAGTCATGAAAGTGGAAATGCAACCATCCTGGGAGTTCAGTTGTCTCTCACCCTTTGATTGGCGTTTCGGGGAATTCTCTACCGCGTCGCAGGGTCCGTCTTGGTGAGCCATGTCTCGTCTTTCGCGAAAAAAGCCCCCCATGCCAAGGTTGGCAGTGGAGGTGGATGGACAGAGTTCGAACAAGAGCTATTTGGGACGAATATGACTCTCAGCCGCCCCTGCGGGCAAAGGAAGTGAGCCGGGGTTGCGGGGAGATCATGGTTTGGCGTTAGACTTTTGTAAGTGCCCGGTAAGTGGATCCGGACGATAAACTGATGGAAGCGGAATGGTGATGGCGTTGAGTACACCCAGGTTCACCCCGAGCAACGAACAATTGACGAAGCTTGAACGCGACTTGCGGTTTCATCCTTCGACCACCGAGCACCCCGCGGCTCTAACCGCGGAGCAGATTGCGGCGTTTAATCGCGACGGTTACCTGGCCGGAATCCGCATCTTCGATGACCAGGAGATAGCCGCAATCCGTGCTTACTTTGATGAGCTGCTGGCCAGGACACTGGCCGCAGGGGGCGACAGCTACTCGATCAGCACGGCGCATCTTCGCCATCGACGTGTTTACGACATGCTGACGGATGCTCGCATTGTGGCCTGCATCAAGGACCTGATTGGCGAGAACGTGGTTGGGTGGGGTTCGCATTTCTTTTGCAAAATGCCTGGGGATGGCAAACGGGTCTCATGGCACCAGGATTCGAGCTATTGGCCGTTAACGCCGTCGATGGCCGTGACCGCGTGGCTGGCAATCGATGACGCCACGGTCGAGAATGCCTGCATGCGGTTCATACCCCGTTCGCACCACTTGGGGCACCTGACCTACACGCTGAGCGAAAACGACGAAGCGAATGTTCTGAACCAAACTGTCCCGGACGCTGAGACGCTTGGACAGCCAGTTGACGACGAACTGAAGGCCGGGGAAATTTCCATCCACAGCGACCTGCTCTTGCACGGATCGGAAGCGAATCAATCGAGCAAACGACGGTGTGGGCTGACTCTGCGCTATTGCCCGACGGTGGTTCGAGCGGGTCTGGGGTGGAACGCGAAAGGGGTCATTGTGAGCGGGAAAGACGAATCCGGTCACTGGGCTAATCCGCCGCGGCCGCAAAGTGACTAGCTTTCGACTCCGCTGCTCGGGCGCTGGGTTTCGGTAGTCTTGAAATCGGCAGTCTAATGAGATCCGCATTCGGTTCGATGTATTTAGTGCAGCCTCGTGCTTTATCGTCCAGAGTGTCACAAGGTTGTCATCAAATTATCTTCTTTTGAGGTATTGCTCGTCGGTGACGTGCTCCATCCAATCGACGACCTTACCATCGAGTTTTTCCTGGATAGCGATGTGGGTCATCGCCGTAGTCGAGGTCGCGCCATGCCAGTGCTTCTCACCGGGCGCAAACCAAACGACATCACCCGGATGAATGTCCTGGATAGGTCCATCTTCCCGTTGCGCCCAGCCTGCACCCGCGGTCACGATCAGAGTCTGTCCAAGGGGATGCGTGTGCCAGGCTGTGCGTGCGCCTGGCTCAAAGGTGACGTTTGCGCCGGAGACGAACGCCGGGTCGGGCGCTTGAAACAATGGATCGATGCGCACGGTGCCAGTAAACCAATCGGCAGGCCCCTTGCCGGATGCTTGCGTTCCAATTCGTTTGATGTCCAAGCTCTTGTCTCCTCTTATGAGCGTTTCATGCCTTCGAAAACATGGTTGGAGTGAATCTAGCGCATCACAAAGCCGCCGTCGACGGAGATCGATTGTCCGGTAATGTAGCTGGCGGCCGAGCTGCACAGCCACAGGACGGCATCGGCGATTTCTTCGGCTTTGCCTAGCCGGCCCATGGGCACGAACGTCTTTAGCATCCTGTCCAACTCTTCTCCCTGACCTTCTGCGATCATCTTGTCCGACATCGGCGTCTGAATCATTCCCGGGCAGACGTCGTTTACCCGAATGCCCCGGGTTGCATATTCAAGAGCGGCGCTCTTGGTAAAGCCGATCACACCATGCTTCGCGGCGTGGTAGGTGCCGCGCCGGGCACCTCCAATAAGGCCTCCTAATGATGAGCAATTGACGATTGCGCCACTGCCTTGCTCGCGCATCTGCTGCAATTCGAACTTCATGCAGCTCCATACGCCGCGCAGGTTGATGGCCATAATGCGGTCGTAGTCGTCGCGTGGAGAGTCGGCTGTCTCAGCAAGGACATTTTGTACACCGGCATTGTTGTAGGCTGCATCGAGCTGACCAAAGGTGGAGACGGTCTGCTTCACCATTGCTTCTACCTGCGCATCGTCCGATACGTCACAGCGGATGGCCAGCGTCTTGTGGCCCTTACCGGCAAGGCTGTTGGCGGCGGACTGCACTTCCTTCTCATTCCAATCGGCCAACACCACGGACGCACCGGCGTCGGCAAACGCCTTGGCGGTCGCCAGGCCCAGCCCGGAGGCGGCTCCGGTCACGAGTGCAACTTTGCTCTCAAACGAGATCTTCATCTTCGCTTCTCCTCTACCCTTTCAAGCCTAGCGAGCGTTGCGACGCGACGCTTTCCTGATCCTGCCGATTGTTTGCACGATCCTGTTTGGCCTTTAGATTTCGTGCATATGGTTGGTTAGCTGGGACTAAGCTATTTCTGTGGGGGTCAGCCATGCTGAAACAGAGAAAGGGTACGAGACAGCCGGATTTGGCGGTCCTGGAGATGCGGCGTTTGCTGGCAGAGCGAATCAAGACGCTGGCAGCGACGGCTGGAGAGCATCCGACGGCAATTCCTGGGCTATCCCTCTATCACCGGACGGCTCCGACGCCTTGTTTCCGGGCTTCGTACGAGCCGGGCTTGAGCATCTTCGTACAGGGGCGGAAACGCATCTTGCTCGGGGGCACGGAGTACCTGTGCGATGGCAGCAGCTTCCTGCTCTCATCAATCGATGTGCCGGCTCAGAGTCAGATCATCGAAGCATCAGAAAAGACTCCGCTTTTGTCGATCTTCCTGCGTCTCGACCTGCCGACAGTCCGCGAGGTTCTGAGCCGCGATGATATTCCGGAAGGGCCACCCTCTACCCACCGCCAGGGCCTGGCTGTTGGTGAGACGACGGTCGGGTTGCTGGGCGCGGCCATGCGCATGCTCGCGCTTCTCGATACGCCGGAGGACATACCGTTTCTGAGTACTCTGGCTCACCGCGAGATCCTGTATCGCATTCTTCGCACACCGCAGGCGGAACGGCTGCGCGCCATCGCAACCAGCGGCGATCTTGGGCAGCGAACGGCACGAGCAATCTCATGGCTGCGCGAGAACTATGCGAAGCCCTTGCGCATGGAAGAGCTTGCTTCGACCGCAAGGATGGGCGTTTCCACCCTGCACCATCAGTTCCGCGCTCTTACGGCGATGAGCCCGCTGCAGTACCAGAAGCAATTGCGGCTGCAAACCGCGCGCCAACGAATGCTGATGGACGGGCTCGACGCTACCACCGCCGCGTACGAAGTTGGGTACGAGAGCGTTAGCCAGTTCAGCCGGGAGTACAGCCGGTTCTTCGGGCAGCCCCCGATCCGGGATGTCAGGGCGTTGAAGGACAGCAACACTCCATTGGTCAGCGTCGCATGAGAGCCCGGATAACGGTCGCGAGGTGAGTGTGAATACAAAATGTATGATCCTTCTTGGCCTGCCGCTGATTGCATCCTGTCTCTTGTTGGCGATCCGGCGTGGACTTTCTGAACCGTTGGATGACCGTATGGTGAGAATTGCAGAGCTGGAAATCTATCCCGATCAACTGGACGCTTTTAAGGCGGCGCTCAAAGAAGAGATCGAAGCTTCGATCCGAGCGGAGCCGGGAGTGTTGACGTTGTATGCTGTCTCGATCAAGAGTCATCCCGAGCAGATTCGACTGTTCGAGACCTATCGCGATAGCGCCTCGTATCAAGTGCATCTGCAGTCGCCACACTTCAAGAAATATAAAGAAGAGACACAGCAGATGGTGAAGTCGCTTACGCTTGTGGAAACCGACCCTATCCTGCTCGGGTCAAAATATAGGTGAAATGCGCAATGGGCAGACCGGTGGCCACTCGTCCTCGCCGAGAATGTTGCTTGTACGGACCAGTGTTTCGATCTGTTCCGCGCTGAGCCGGTCGAGCAGATTCTGACGAACCCATGGCGCATGAACGGGCTGCGCAGCCTTCAGCATCTCGCGACCGTGGGTAGTGAGGACTATGAGAACGAGCTTGTCGGCCTCTCGCCTCTCGATGAGTTTTCTTTTCCTGCATGCGCGTGCGTTGATGAGACAGGGGGAACGGCAAACAAGGCATCGAAAAAGCTATCGTGCAGGGGTCAGCCCGAAGCGGTGACGTGCCCACTACTGTGGAACGTTGGAGGTGTTTGGAGGAGGTGAATCGACAGGCGCAAACCTCGACATGGTCAACGGCACATCACCGTTCACATAAGCTGTGATCTCCGCGCCCTTCGGTATGGTCATATCCTTCCCGTGCATGAACAGGAAAAGTGGAGCGGCGGGGAAGAACAAAATACCGGTAGCGACCATGGCGGTAGTCATCACTCCCACGTGTCCGCCGGCCTTCCCGCCCTCGGTAGCAGTTATCGCAGCTTTTTCTCCGTCTGCCAGACGAACGCTGTCTAGCTTTAGCTCCAGCGTGCCGGCTCGTCCCAGGTGCTTCTTGTGTTCTGCCGCCGTGACGGTAGCCAATGCGACGGCGCCCACCGGAATTATCAGCACATCGTTTATTTTGACGTCTTCCGCTACCTCGAAATCCACCGGGTTGCCGACCCTTTCACTCGCCGAAGAGATGGTTCGGCCGAGGCGGAGTCTGATAGGCGTCCCATCCATAAGGGTGTTCGGGACAGCAGGTCCAGGGTGTTGGGTTGCCGCCTGCGCAGCGGATTGAGTTGCCACTGGACCAGCAGCTTGCTGGCAGTTGGCTGGTGTGGTCGTGACTGACATCAAGGCAGAACATGCGATACAGGTGAATCGACCTTTCAATCCTGGCTTCCCCATTTTTGAAGTTGAGCAGCCGGAGAATAGCATGGAGGTTGGTCTCACAGCCACGCAACTATCGTTGGATAGTCATTCAGGGCGTGGGACCGCGGTGCCGTCGCTGGTATTCGTCTGTCAATTCAGTTTTCGCAAACCACTATTCGTAGCGCAGCGCCACTGTCGGCTCAACCTTCATCCCCGCCCGCGCCGGCAGCACAACCGCCGCGCTCGCCACCACGCAAAATACTGCGGGAGCCGCCACAAACGCCGGCGTGTCATAGGTGCTCGTCGCTGACGGCGCCTGGCCTGTGATCACGTACATTGCCAAGCAAGGGATTGCTTCCTCAACTTGAATGCCTGCTTCATTGAGTAAGGGGCATCTGCGAGGTATCTTTTGCTCCGTTTCCATCCTCCTGGTTTGCTCGCCATTCGCAGTTACCATTCCCTGCAAATTCGCTCATTTTAGGCTGTCTCACTTTGATTTACGACCGATATAGATGCAAGCTAGGGTAGTTTCGGTTAAAGGTTAGGTGAATTATTTCTTGTGCGACCTTCCGCGGCGCCGCCACACTCGTGCTCCGGTGTGTCTCACAATCCTTGGCTCTACGCAGGGATGATGGGCGTATAGCGAACGTCTTGCCGGCTCAAAAATAAAACTTACGAATTGCATTCCGCCCGGCGTTTTTTTCCGTATATGAGTGTACGACGGCAGGGTGGAGGCGCAGTGCCAGGGATCACCGGCGAGTTTCGGGAGATTGTCGAGGCGCATCAATCGCGGGTCTTCAGCATCGCGTACCGTGTGCTCGGCGACCGCGGAACCGCCGAAGAAGTAGCGCAAGACGTGTTCCTTGAATTGTACCGGGCGTTCGATGACATTGCGTCTGACGAGCACCTGATCGCATGGCTGCGCCGGGTCGCGGTGCATCGTGCCACCGATGCGCTCCGCCGCAGGCCACGTATCCTCCATGGTGCTGCCGAGTTCGAAGATTGGATGGCGAAAGCGCCGAAGGATGAAGGGCCTTTACCCCTGGCGTCAGAAATCGAGCGGTTGTTGCTGGAACTGCCCCCGGCACAACGGGCGGTCGTTCTGTTGCGTTATCAAGAGGACCTGCCGCCAGGAGAGATCGCGGAAACGCTCCAGATGCCGTTGGCAACCGTGAAGAGCCATCTGCAAAGAGCGTTGAAGGCAATGCGTGCGCGGGCGGAAGACACGTTGAGGGAGTACACACGTCATGGATGAACACGAAGACCTGGAGCACTTGTTG
This sequence comes from uncultured Acidobacteriaceae bacterium, assembly GCA_963815175.1. Taxonomy (GTDB): domain Bacteria; phylum Acidobacteriota; class Terriglobia; order Terriglobales; family Acidobacteriaceae; genus PALSA-350. Next base: position 11,558 of record CAWFGM010000063.1, on the reverse strand, counting down.
CGGCAGGGACTGAGGCCCCGGCAAGCTCCGGCAGAATTCAGTGCGCGCCTGATGGCCCATTTACCTGAAGCATCGCCGGTGCGGTCGTTGCAGAAAAAACGCCCTTTCTGGGTGCCGGCCGCCGGCTGGGCAACAGCGGTAGTGCTGCTGGGGATTGCGGGCGGCAGCTATTGGCAGCACCAACAGCAGCAGCGCGCCGCCGGCGAGCGCGCGCGCGCACAACTTTTCCTCGCGCTACGCATGAGTGCCGCGACACTGAACGACGTGCAGCACAAAGTGCTGAGATCTACCACGGGAGACTCGGAATGAGGAACTTTTCCATGACCGCAACCTTCGCAGCCTGCCTGTTTGCCCTTTCCGCGGGTGCGCAGAACAGCACTCCGCCCTTTCCGGCCACGCTCGAGAAAGAACTGGCGGCTCGAGCCAGCAACTACACAGAAGTTTCCATGGACAAGAAGATGCTGAACTTCGCGGGCAAATTTCTCAGCAAGGGGGAGGACGACGTGGAAGCAAAGCAGATCATCGAAAAGCTCGACGGCGTCTATGTTCGCGAATATGACTTCGACCAGCCGGGACAGTACACGGCAGCAGACCTGGAGCGCATCCGCAGCCAGTTCCAGGGGTCGGAATGGGAGCCCATGGTCCGCGAGCGCTCAAAGAGCGGCCAGGCAGCCACAGACATTTATATGAAAATCGTTGACGGGAAGATGCAAGGCATGTTCGTGCTGGACGCGGAATCGAAGGAGTTGGACCTGGTGTACATCGCAGGCAGCCTCGATCCAGCAGAGCTTTCCAAGTTGGACGGCAACTTCGGAATCCCAAAGGGCGTTGCCAAGCACGTGGCCAAGGATGCCGGCAAATGACACACCTACGCTTTTCTTTCATCGTGCTGCTTCTCGCCGGCGCTACGCTCTATTGCTTTGCTGCAGACCCTGGCTTCGACGGCCTGGTGAGCGACGTGGAGCACCGCTATGATGTCCATGCAACGCGCGTTCCTTTGATGAGTTTTGTGAGCCTATGCGCTCGATTCGCCACCCACGGGGGCGTGAAGGGTCTTCGTGTAGTCGAGTTCGACGACGTAAAAGCAACCGTCGATGTCTCCGAGCTCGCGTCTCTGGTCCGCAATCATCTGGGAACCGAGTGGCAGCCATTTATCCAGGAGCACGGCAAGCAAGGCGAGAGCGAGTCCATCATCTTTGTTCGCGAGAAGGGAGACTCTATGGGCATGATGATCGCTGACTATGAACATGGCGAACTGGATGTGGTCCGCATGGAACTGAGTGGCGACGCCCTCGCAAAATGGATGAAAGATCCTCAGGGGGAGTCCCGGGAACGGAACCTAGCCCATTAGAGGGGCCGCGCTGGTAAGTGGGTCTGCGATTCCTTGGGGTACTTTCCGCCTGCCCGGCCTTTCTTCTCCTTGTCCACGCAAGTTCGATCCGATTCTGAGCGCGAAACGATGGGGTTAGCCTGGATTGCCCACAGATCTGCCTTTCTCTACGCGTAACAAATGCCTCTCTTTCCCAGTAACAAATGACGTTTGCGTTAGGCGCCGGTGCCCTATTGGTTTTCGCGATTGCTGTCGACGGCGTACGCACGCTGGGAGCGGAGGCGTGGATGCCATCAGGTGTATATAGGATTCTGCTGACATCCAGCTTTTCATGAGCAGCGTACGCCGTAGCGTTGAAAACCAAAAGTGCGACAAAGGAGACTAAACAAAATGAACGTCGCATTTATTTCTCGTCTGCACGATCCAGATGCTTCGATGAAGGCGGCCGATCAGAGTCCGAGGGCACGTAGTTCGTTGTCGAAACCTCCTCTACGTTGTCAGTCCTTGCCTCTGGAAGAGGAGTGTATGTGAGACCCACAGTTGTGGTCTGATATGGAACGTGAGCGACGGCGCGAACTCTGAGAGTGATCATGACGAACACGGGGAGATTGTTTCAAAGAGCCTCCCCACCCATTGGCCCCTTGCCGGAAACATCGTAATCTAACCGCAGCGTTCGGAGGTAGGGGGACAGCATAGAGCCGGTGCGAAAAACTAGGAAAAACCAGAACAGACGGAGAACTGCGTGATCTTCGGTCAGGGCTAGAACAGAGAGAACAGGGATGCGTGAGGGATGCGTGACGAAACAACCCCTAAACGTGAAATGGGCCTACTCACCACGTTTTCACCGTCAGTATGCTTTGCCTGCGGTGACACGAACGCCGTCCGTCCCACTAGAAGACTTCTATAGCCGCACTGTGACCGGGAGCCGCGGCGATCTTCTGGTCCCGCGTGATCAAAGGGGCCCTTAGCTCTTCGGCAAGCGCTACGTAGGCTGCATCGTAAGCACTCAGATTCTGTCGTAGCTGCCAGATCCGATGCAAGAGCACGACAGGGGCATACCGGGTGACACGAACCGCGATCAGATCTTCCATTGCCTCCTCAGCCCGCTTGCGTGCCAATGTCCCCTCGCGCACCAGACGCCGCAGGACCTGAGCAAACTCCACATCGAGCAAATGAACAGTGTGCAGAGTGTCGTTGCGCGCGTAAATACGCTGTTCTACGCGCTGTCCGGCTGGGGTTTGAAGCAGCCAGTCGACGACCGCCGAGGCATCGAGCACGATCATCGCGCACTACGTTCCTCGCGCAACAGTCTTCCGGTGTCCAGAACGACCGGAAGCGGTTTGCGCTTGTGCAGACGCTCGCGAAACTCGGCCAGCGTCGGACGCTCGGCGATCTCTCGGAACTCCACGAGCAAATAGTCGGAAAGCGACATGCCCGCCATCGCGGCCCGGGCTTTCAGGCTGCGATGAAGAGCATCCGGGACATTCCGAACCTGGATCATTTTTGCCATGCTATGAACATAGTTGCATGTGATGCACATGTCAATGCGGCAACCGGTCCGGTTCTCGAAAGGTTTTGTAACTCAAGCATGAGACCGGCACCCATTGTGTCGTTCAGTCAGGGGTTCACGGTATTCGTCTGTCAAGTCAGTCTTTCGCAAACAACTATTCGTAGCGCAGCGCCACTGTCGGCTCAACCTTCATCCCTGCCCGCGCCGGCAGCAGAACCGCCGCACCCGCCACCACGCAAAGCACTGCGGGAGCCGCCACAAACGCCAGCGTGTCATAGGTGCTCGTCTGGTAGAGCAGCGCCCGCAGCACGTGCGCCAGCCCCAGTGCCGCCGCCAGTCCCAGCACTCCGCCCGCCACTACCATCCGCAGCCCTTCCCGCGCGATCAGCCCCAGAACGTTCGCCCGTGTTGCTCCCAGTGCCATCCGTACCCCAATCTCCTGGGTCCGCTGGCTGGTCAGGTACGCAAGGATTCCATAAATTCCCACGGTGGCCATCGCCAGCCCCATCAGCGCAAAAAATCCCAGCAGCGCCGTCTCGAATCGCGGCTGGTCCGCCAGCCTGTTTACCGTCTCCGTCAGCGGCTCCATCTCCACTGGAACCGTCGGATCCAGGTTGTGCACCGCCGCTTGCAGCAATCCAGCCACTGTCGCCTCAGGCAGTGCCGAGCGAATCACCAGCACCGCCCGCCGATCCCTCCAGTCGCTGGCCACGTCTCCGCGCAGGTAGTAGATCTCCGGCTCCTCATCGCTCGTGAGCCCGCCGTTCTTCGCATCGTCCGCCACGCCCGCCACGGTGAACCAGGCGCCGCCCGGTCCCCGCATCGAGTATTTTCCAATCGGGTCCTCGCCCGGAAACAGCCGCGCCGCGGCCAGCCGGCTCAGCACCACCAGCGGCACGTCGCGCGTGCTGTCTTCGTCCGTGAATCCCCGCCCGCGGATCACCGGAATATCCAGCGCCCGGAAGTATTCCGGCGTCACGCGCCGCCATGCGATCCACCCGCCGAAGCCTGGCGGCGTGGGCGGTCTACCTTCCACTATCAAATCCGAATAACGCAGCTTGGCTTGCCATCCGCCCGGCGGCGCGCTATCGCTGAAGGCCACCGCCGTCACTCCCGGCACCCGCTCGCATCGCTTGCTCCACCTGCAGATGGAACTCCATCCACTTTGCATCCGTGTTGTAGCGGAATCCCGGAAGCGCAATCTGCGCCGTCATCACACCGTGCGTTGTGAACCCCAGTCTCTGCTCCTCGATCCGCTGGAAGCTCCGCAGCAGCAGCGCCGCACCTGCCAGCAGCACCACGCTGGCTGCAATCTGACCCATCACCAGCCCGCGCCGCAACCGCACATGTCTGCGCGATAGCGTGCTACGCGCATTCACCATCAGCCCATCCGGCCTGTGCAGTGCCGTCGTCAACCCGAACACCACCCCGCACGCCAGCGCCAGCACCACGGTGAACGCCGCAATGCGCAAATCCAGATGCGCCTTACCAAGAAATGGAACTCCCGCCGGAGCCAGTGCCACAAATACCCGCAGCAATCCCTCAGCCAGCACCAGTCCCGCCGCCGCTCCGGCCAGCGCCAGCAGCAGCGCCTCCGTCAACCCCTGCCGTGCCAGCCGCCAGCGGCTTGCTCCCAGCGCCGCACGCACCGCCAGCTCTCGCTGCCGCGCCGCTCCCCGCGCCACCATCAGCCCGGCCACGTTCGCGCAGGCAATCAGCAGAACCGCCGCCACTGCGCCCAGCAGAATCCACGCCATGCGCCGCGCATCGCCCATCTCCCGCTCCCGAAGCGGCCGGATGCTCAGCCTGGTCAAGTTCCGCATCCGCTCCGGCAACCATGCCATCTCCGGATCGGACACCGGTTGCATCTCCGCCTGCGCCTCTGCCAGGCTCACCCCCGGCTTCAGTCGGGCAAAGGTCCGCATCGAGTCTCCGAATCCGCCATTCACGGTGTTCTGCACCGCAGCGTTAAGCGCCATCGGCTTCACCACATCCGCCAGTTCCAGCGTCGGGAACTGGAAATCCCGCGGCAGCACGCCTACTACCCGCGCCAGATTTCCATCAATATTGATCTCCCGCCCAATGATCTGCCGGTCGCCGCCGTAATGTCCCTGCCACAGCGCATACGAAATCATCACCACCGGCGGCCCGTGCGGCGCATCTTCCTCCGGCAGAAAATTCCGTCCCAGCACCGGCGAAATCCCCAGCATCGGGAGCATCCCTGCCTGAAACGTCACGCACTCCAGTTCTGCCGGATGATTCTCCACCAGGTCGCACGGATGCGGCGCATCGCCCTGGCTGGCAATCGCTGCGAACGGCTTGTGGTTCGCCTGCCAATCCAGGTAGAACCTCCCCGTCATAAACTCCTCGGGCTGCGACGCGACGGTGAACCCCACCGAAACCAGCCGTCCCGCATCCGCATACGGCAGAGCGCGAAACAGAATCGGGTCCACCACGCTGAATACTGCCGTGGTCGCTCCAATAGCCAGCGCCAGCGTCAGTACTGCGCTCACGGCAAATGCCTTCGACCGCCGGAATCCGCGCAGCGCGTAGCGCACGTCCTGGAGCAACGTGTCTATCCACCAGCCGGGTTCCTGTTCCTGGCACCGTTCCCGCGCTTGTTCGACTCCTCCGAATTCGATCAGAGCGTTGCGGCGCGCTTCTTCTGGCGTCATCCCTTGAGCCATTTTTGCCGCGATCGCCTGCGCAACATGAAATTGGAGTTCTTCATCGAACTCGCTCGTGCGCCTGCGCGCAAGTAAATCCCGGCGGAGAAAGAATCGAAATCGACTGATCCATTCGCTGATCATGACGATGCCTCTGGAATCCGCCCAAGCACCAAGGCGACAGCTGCTGACAGACGGTCCCAGTCTTCCAGTTCGGTCTGCAACTGTTTCTTTCCCGCACGCGTAAGGGAATAGAATTTTGCCCGTCGATTGTTTTCCGAATTGCCCCAGTCAGAACGTATCCATCCCTTGTATTCCAGTCGGTGTAAGGCCGGATACAAGGATCCCTGCCCAATCTGCAATACGTCCTTCGACACCTGTTGAATGCGTTGGGCGACACCCCAACCGTGCATCTCCCCATTTGCCAGGGTCTGCAAAATGAGCAGGTCCAGCGTGCCTTGCAGAAGTTCGGTGGATGTCGGCACTTCGTCCCCTCGATAGTCGACAACAGCATTACGCGAGGCCCTGTCCGATGTCAAGGGAAGTGGTCTATCTGTGTTCCACGTACGAGATCCTCGGTCGACGTGAAACCGCCAAGGGACTCATCGACAAATGAGACCAAGGCGGTGCGAAGTAGTCGGCATCACAGACAAGTGGTTCCTGTCTCGAAACCAGGCCCTCGCGATGACTGCGATTCTGGGATTCCGGAAAATTGTCGTTAGCCCGCAACCCTTGCAGCTTGGCGGACATATATATAAGCAGAATGACTGCACCGGAGGTTCCCTTGGGAGCGAACTCAGCCGTGTCGAAGGCTCCGCGAGTAGTGATTGTCGGGGGTGGGTTTGGCGGCTTTTATGCCGCCCGCGCTTTGGCTAAGGCTCCCGTGCAAGTCACCCTGGTGGATAAACGGAACTATCACCTGTTTCGGCCCATGTTGTACCAGGTGGCTACCGGACTGCTTTCAGGCGACGAGGTCGCTCCGCCCTTGCGCGTGCTGTTCAGCAAGCAAAAAAATGTCGACGTGCTGATGTCGGAAGTGACCGGTATCGACACCAGGAATCGCAGGGTGCTGCTGCCCGACTGCGACCTGCCGTATGACTATCTGATTTTGGCCACCGGCATCCAGGTAAATTACTTCGGCCATGAAGAATGGAAGCCGGTTGCTCCGGGACTCGATGCGCTGGAGGATGCGGACAAGATCCGCGGCAGGATTCTGAGGGCGTTCGAAGAAGCCGAGCAGATGGCTTTGTGCGCGAACGCAGATCGCGTCGCGCTTAAGGAACTGCTTACGTTCGTGCTCGTGGGTGGGGGCACCGTCGGCGTCGAACTCGCCGGCACCATTGCCGAAATGGCAAAGATGGCTCTGGCTCACGACTTTCGCCACCTTGGCCCGGGCGCAGCCCAAGTCATGCTCTACGAAGGTACACCGCGCATACTCCCGAGCTTTGCCGAGGAGCTTTCGGCGAAGGCCACGCGCCATCTGGAAGAGTTGGGAGTGAAGGTCATTACCGGGACTAAGGTGGAAAGTGTCGATGCTGACGGCATTGTAGCCGACGGCAAGCGCATCCGCAGCCGGACAGTGATGTGGACCGCGGGCGTGTCCGCCTCACCCGCAGCGCGTTGGCTGAGCGCTGAAGCGGACAAGGCCGGGAGAGTGAAGGTGAACCCTGACTTATCGGTTCCCGGACATACCGAGATCTTTGCCATTGGCGACACTGCGCTGGTGATTGCCAATACTCGCAACCTGCTGGGCTTCAAGAGCGGGACGGCAGTGCAGATGCCTGGGTTGGCGCAGCCTGCCATCCAACAAGGCGAATATGTGGCGGAACTGATTCGCCGCCGCACCACGGGTAAGGCTGGGCCAGAGCCTTTCTGGTATTGGGACAAGGGCGACCTGGCCGTGGTGGGGCGTACGTTCGCTGTGGCCGATCTGAGGTTTTGGAAATCTGCCGGGCTCGTGGCCTGGTTGTTGTGGGCCGGGGTTCACATTTATTTCCTCATTGGTTTTACGAATCGGCTCTTCGTCATGCTGCGGTGGATGGTGCAGTTTGTTACCCGGCGGCATGGGCTCGGGGCGGTGGCTACGCAAACGCGGGTTGCAGGGCAGCGGCTGGATAAGGCAGGATGAAGGAAAAAAGCGAATTAGCTAGTACAACACACGCCTCAGTGGCTTGCTCAAGCGCGGGCCATGCCGGTTTGAAGGAAAGCGGCGTAACTTTCCAGCGCAGCCAGGTGGTCCTGGTCGGAGCGCAGGCCGACGTAGCCGTCGGGGCGAAAAGTGAGGAGTGTGCTTCCTTCAATCCCCAGACGGGAGGCCGCGGCGGGCTCGAGGTGACCGATCTGGTCAGCGACATCGGCATTCGCGCTGAGCGCTACGGCAGTTTCAAACAGGGTCGAATCTTTTACGTATTCCTGCAAGGAGGCGTCGACAGCCGACAATGCCGATGAGTTTGCCGCAGGTCCGCCCAAAAGGATAGAAACGGCATCGGCGACAAGATCCGAATGCTCCGAATTTGGCCGAAGGTAGACACGCCAGCGATGGCCAGGAAGCGCAGTCAGGATGACTGGAAGGGATGCGACACAGCAAAGCCCGCACCTATGGCGCGGGCTTCGTGGAATTGCCGACCGAGTTTAGGCGTGGTCGCCGCTGCCGTCGGGTGGCGGGTTCTCCGACATCGCCTTGTCGATCTCTTCGCGGCGCTTCGCGCGTGCTTCGGCACGCTTCTGGCGCTTCTCGTCGAGAACGTGCTCGGCACCGAGCAGTTCGATGAATGCCTTCTCCGCTCCATCGCCCTTCTGGAATCCGGTGCGCACGATCCGCAGATAGCCGCCCGCACGATCGCCGTAACGCGGCGCCACGGTATCGAACAGACGCGAGACTGCTTCCCGGGTCTGCAGGTAGGCGAGGGCCTGACGGCGGGAGTGCAGATCGCCACGCTTGCCCAGGGTGATCAGCTTTTCTACGTGCGGACGCGCGGCCTTGGCCTTGGTGATGGTGGTGTCGACGCGGTCCTCAAGAAGAATGGACGTGACCAGGTTGCGCAGCAAGGCGCGGCGATGGCTGGTGTTGCGTCCGAGTTTGTATCCTGCATTGCGATGGCGCATGAGTTTCTCTTTCCAACAGAAATTAAACGGATGACCGGCGGGTTCTGCCGCCGGTCACTCCAAACAGACTAGAAGTTCTCCGGCTCCGTCTGCAGGGGGATGTCTACTCCTCGAGATCTTCGTCGTCGTCATCCTCTTCGTCGTCATAACGGTTGTAGCTTGCGGCCAGGGTTGCGGCCGGCAGTACGCTGGTCGGTCCAGGCACGGCGTTGCCGTGCTCGTCGATCTTCATGCCCAGCGACAGGCCCATCTGCGCCAGAATTTCCTTGATCTCGTTCAGCGACTTGCGGCCGAAGTTCTTGGTCTTCAGCATTTCGGGCTCGGTCTTCTGCACCAGCTCGCCGATGGTCTGGATGTTCGCGTTCTTCAGGCAGTTGTAGCTGCGCACGCTCAACTCCAGCTCTTCGACCGAGCGGTTGAGATTCTCGTTGCGCAACTGCATGCGGCCTTCTTCGTGCGCGCTCTCAGCTTCGATCTCTTCCTCGAAGTTGATGAAGATGCTCATGTGGTCCTTGAGCAGCTTCGCCGCGAGGCCGATGGCATCTGCAGGAAGAACCGAGCCGTTGGTCCAGACTTCGAGCGTCAGCTTGTCGTAGTCGGTGATCTGACCCAGACGGGCTGCGTCGACGGCGTAGTTCACCTTACGCACAGGCGAGTGAACCGAGTCCACCGGGATGAAGCCGATGCCGAGATCGGAGTCGAAGTTCTTGTCGGCGGAGACATAGCCACGGCCGCGCTTCAGGCGCATTTCCATGTCCAGCTTGCCGCCTTCGCTGACGGTCGCGATGTAGACGTCCTTGTCCAGGATCTCCACGTCTCCGTCGGCTTCGATCATGCCCGAGGTCACCACACCCGGCTGGTCCGCGCGCAGATAGAGCGCCTTCGGACCTTCCCCGTTCAACTTGAAGGGAATCTGCTTCAGGTTGAGGATGATGTCGGTCGCGTCTTCGACCACGCCGGTGATCGACTGGAACTCGTGCAGTACGCCTTCGATCTTGACCGCGGTGACGGCCGCGCCCTCGATCGAGGAGAGCAGCGTGCGCCGCAGCGCATTGCCAATGGTGGTGCCGAAGCCGCGCTCAAAGGGCTGGGCGCTGAACTTGCCGTATTTCTCGGTAAGCGTCTCGGTATCGACTGCAAGACGCTTGGGTTTTTGAAATCCTCTCCAAAGCATATCGTGTCCTCTCCTGCAGCGGCGCCGCGAAGCATTCTGCAACGGCTGTGCCTGTTTCTCCTCGTTGATTGAATCTGTACTCTGCTACGTGTTACTTGCTGTAAAGTTCGACGATCAGCTGCTCGTTTACCGGCAGGTTCACGTCTTCGCGCTTCGGCAGCGCCAGTACCTTGCCGGACAGATTTGCGTGATCCACCTCCAGCCATCGCGGGGCACCTGGTGGCTCGCGAACTCGGTCGAGCTTTCGAGCACCGTCAGCTTCTTGCTGCCCTCGCGGATCTTGATCTCGTCGCCCACCTTACCTGGTACGACGGAATGTTCACCTTGCGGCCATTCACTTCCACGTGGCCGTGGCGCACGATCTGGCGCGCCTGGCGGCGCGAGCTGGCAAAGCCGAGACGGAAGGCCACGTTGTCCAGACGGCGCTCGAGCTGCTGCAACAGCAGCTCGCCGGTGACGCCCTGAGCGCGCGATGCCTTCTCGTAATAGGCGCGGAACTGGCTCTCCAGGGTGAAGTAAATGCGCTTTGCCTTCTGCTTTTCACGCAGCTGCAGACCGTAGCCGACGATCTTGGCCTTGCGGTCGCGGCCGTGCTGGCCGGGGGCAAAGTTGCGCTTCTCAATCGGGCACTTTTCGGAGAAGCACTTGGTGCCCTTCAGAAAGAGCTTCATGCCTTCGCGACGGCAAAGGCGGCAGACTGGTCCGGTATAACGTGCCACGTAGTTCTCCTTACTTCAGAGGCCGACCGGTTTACGGATTGAAATCCTTCGTCCCGGTCCTGCGGTTAAAAGTCTTACACCCGGCGGCGCTTGGGCGGACGGCAGCCGTTGTGCGGAATCGGCGTAACGTCGCGGATCGAGCGCACGTCGATTCCCGCTGCAGCCAGCGCACGTACTGCCGACTCACGGCCCGAACCCGGACCGCTCACCCGCACATCGACCGAACGCAGACCATGGTCGCGCGCCTGGTTGGCGGCGTTCATCGCGGCCTGCTGCGCGGCAAACGGAGTGCCCTTGCGCGATCCACGGAAGCCGAGCGAACCGGAGCTCTTCCAGGAAAGCGTGTTGCCCTGGCCGTCGGTGATGGTCACGATGGTGTTGTTGAACGAAGCCTGAATGTAGACCAAACCGTAGGGCACGTTCTTGCGCTCGCGCTTCTTGAACTTCTTGTTCTTGGCGGCCTTGCCGGATGCCTGGCTTCTGCTCTGCTTCGCCATTAAGTCTTCGCCGTCGCTTTCTTCTTGCCTGCGATTGTGCCCTTACGCGGTCCCTTGCGGGTGCGCGCGTTGGTGTGCGTGCGCTGGCCGCGAACAGGCAGGTTGCGGCGATGGCGCAGTCCACGATAGGACTGAATGTCGATCAGCCGCTTGATGTGCATTGAGACGTCTTTGCGCAGATCGCCTTCGACCTCGCCTTCGTTCTCGATCACCTGGCGGATACGGTTTACCTCGTCCTCGCCCAGATCCTGAACCTTCTTGAACGGATCGACATTCGCCGTCCCCAGAATGCGCAGCGCACGCGGGTTGCCGATCCCGAAGATGTAAGTGAGCGCGATCCGTGCCTGCTTGTTGCGGGGCAGATCGACGCCAGCAATACGTGCCATGCTTATCCTTTTTTACTTGCGTTGGCCCGGAGTGGCTTCGCCGCTTCGTGCCGGTTACTGGTGAAAGCCATGCGGATACCGCATCCTAAAAGAACGTCTATCCAGGACTCGGGATCCGCTACGGGAGAGGTTCAACGCAAGCCTTTATGGCTAACTAGCCCCTCCGGTGCT
>CAWFGM010000062.1:0-38349 GCA_963815175.1 uncultured Acidobacteriaceae bacterium | reverse complement strand
AGGAGCAGCTGCCGGGTTCCGCTCTTGCCGGTAATATCCAATTCAACCGCGGCTGGATCCAATCCATATTGCTTGCGATCGGATGCCTTGTCCTCAACCACTCGATCTGCACTCAAGCCCGATAGGGTGGACAGCATGCTGGCGACCGTTTCCTGATCGGCCCGGTATGGCTTAGGTTCGGTGATCTGCCACTTATTAGCGTCTGCTTTTTGCAGCGTGACGGGATCGGACTGCTTCTGCTTGATCGACGAGCTGGGTTACATCCGCCGCGTTCGACTTTCAGGATCACCGGCGTGGCACTGGCCGGTGTGGCCGCAGTCTCTGCAGGCGGCTTGCGGTGCTGGGACCAGTAGAGTACGCCGGCGAGAATGAGGGTAGAACGACAACAGCAACGAGGAGACCGCGAAATTTCATAACAATTCTTCAGGGTTCGACGGGTGAGTTATCTTCGCTTCCACCAGACCCTGATGCCCCCCAGGAACCCGATCAGCGGAAGGAGAACTGGCTGACCACGCGCACCAGGGTGAGCTGGGCCCGGGTCATGGTGATGCGGCGGTCTTCAGGCGCTTTGGGCCGGATGGAGATCAGGTCTTCGTCGGACCAGAGCCAGTTGACGGCGTTGGTGGCGAGGTCGTCGTTGCCGTTGAAGCCGATGAAGGCGTTGGAGGCCCACGCGGAACTGCCGACCACCACGAAGCGGCCCTGCGATTCGGCTTGCCGGTGGGGTAGCTGCCGCGGCCGCAAGGGTGAGTGGACCCCTCCTGTTGGTGGGGTCCTTGACCTTGATCGGGGGAGAGCTGAGATTGGTGGTCGCGAAGCTAGACGCGGAGGAATCGAACAGCTTTCGACGCTGGTCTTGTCGGTATTCTTGATAGTGAGCGAGCGCGAGAGAGGAAAGCCGGAGGGTGCTTCTTTCATGTCCGCGACGATGGGCTGCGCGCCATAACTGTTGACGAGCGCCACCTGGCCGCCGAGTCCGTAGAGCTGACCGATGGGGTTAGGTCGAGGACGAGATCCTTGTCCACGGTGACGCCCCAGCTTGCGAGCAGAGAGGTGAGCGCATCGTTCTCGGCGATGGCGGGAGGGCCGAACTGAACGGCGGATCGAGCATGAAGAAAGCGCGGCCGCCGCCTTCGACGTAGTTCTTGATCGCGTCTACTTCGGGCTGCTCGTAGTTGCGTCGGGCCGGCGATGACGAGCGTGGTGCAGTCGGCGGGACTTCGGCTTTCTGGAACAGGTCGATGGATTTGGTCTGGTATTCTCCGGGCCAGCAGGTCTTTGAAGCGGGAATAGCCGTCGCGCTGGTGTCGTCGATCTGATGCTCGCCGCTGCCGGTGACGAAGCAGACCGTGCGGGTGTTGCCCTTGAGGTCGCGGATGAAGGCGCCGGTGATGCCTTCTTCGGTCATGTCTTTAGCGGTTTCTTTCTGGTCGCCCATCTGGACGATGGCGGTGCCGAAATTGCGAATGCCGGCTGCGCGCGCGAGCTGCGGACTCTTATCGGGATCGACATAGTCGACGTGGACCTTGGGGGAGAGGTTCGCATATTCGTCGAGTATGTCTTTGCCTTCGGCAAGTGCGTGCTCTGGTTGAAGTAGGTGATGGTCGCATTCTGCTTCAGCCCGTTGACGATCTTTTGTGTCTGTTCCGAGAGGCTGTAGCGCTTGTTGGCCGTGGCGTCGTAGGACTTGTTGTAACGGTTGGCGAGGATGTTCACGACCACCAGGATGGCGAGGACGACCAGGATGTAAATGGCCGCGTAAGCCGCGTATTTGGTCTGTCTCGCTTTTAGCCATTGACTTGCCATCTATGACCTCCAGCGCAGGGATTCCATCGAGCGGGCGGTGAAAAAGAGCCCGAGAAAAATCCCGCTGAGATAAAAAATGACGTCTTTGGAATCGAGCACGCCGCGGGCGAAGGATTCGAAGTGAGTGATGACGGACAGATAGGAAAGAACCTGCGCCCAGGTGGACGAATCATATCCGCTAACCACCCAGCACCCACAGCAAGAGGCAAACGCCGAAGGTGGCAGCGCCGGCGATGATCTGATTTTTGGTGAGCGTGGAAATGAAGGTGCCGATCGCCAGCAGCGCCCGCCCTGCAGCAACAGGCCCAGATAGCCGATGCCAGCGGCTTCCAATCCGGATTGCCGTAGCGGAAAAGAAAGGCGAAGTTGAGGCGGTGAAGAGCAGCAGGCAGGCGTAGAGGATCATTGCCGCCAGCCATTTGCCGAGGATGATTTCGAGGTCGCGGATCGGGGAAGTGGCGAGCAATTCGATGGTGCCGGTGCGCTTTTCTTCGGCGAAGAGCCGCATGGTGATCATGGGGATGAAGAAAGCCCGAGGACGCTGATGTTGGAGAGCAGGGGCCGAATGATCTGCTCGTTGATGTTCATGGGGAATGTCTGGCCGCGCATCTGCATCTCCATGCCCTCGATGACGAAGTAGCCGAGGGCATTCCAGAAGAAGAAGCCGAAGATCAGGCCGAACATAGTGAGCAGCAGATAGGCAACGGGCGATACGAAGTAGCTCCGCAGTTCTTTGCGGCAAATGATCCAGATATTTCTCATGCTTGCGGCTCCTTCGGCGTGGTTTTCTCTGCCTCCAGCCGGCGCCTCGCTGCCGGTGAGCTGGAGGAAGATTTCTTCCAGGCTCATGGCGGAGGGCCGGAGCTCGTTGAGGTCCCAGCCGGCTTCGACTACGGCACGGGCCAGATCGCCTCGCACCAACTGCCCCTTCTGGCTCTCCACTTCGAAGACCAGGCCTTGCTCTTTGTGCTCGGTGCACGACGCGGCTGACGCCGGAGATCCTTCGAGCTTCTGCTGCACCAGCACGGTTCCAGTTGGCCGTCGCGGGCGGCGACCTCGACCAAAAGCGATTCGGCGCCGCGAGCGCGCGCTTGCAGGTTGCGCACCGAATCGGTCGCCACCAGCTTGCCTTTGTTGATGATGATGACCTGCTCGCAGGTCTGCTCGACTTCGGGCAGGATATGGGTGCTGAGAATGATGGTGTGGTCGCCGGCCAGGCTCTTGATCAGGTCGCGCGTCTCGTTGATCTGCTTGGGGTCGAGGCCCGCGGTGGGCTCGTCAAGAATCAACACGTCGGGATTGTGAATGATGGCCTGCGCCAGGCCGACGCTCTGGCGGTAGCCCTTGGAGAGCTTGCCCAGAAGCTTGTTTCTGACGTCGGCCACGGAGCAGCGGTCGCAGACGTAGTCGACGCGCTTTTCGAGCTCCGCGCCGGACAGGCCCTTGAGCCTGCCGACGAAGCGCAGGTATTCGCCAGTCTCCATCTCGGGATAGAGGGGCGGGGTCTCGGGCAGATAGCCGATGCGCTGCTTGACCTCGAGCGGCTGCTCGAGAACATCGAAGCCCGCGACCGTGGCTGTGCCCGCCGACGGCGGAAGAAAACAGGTGAGCATGCGCATGGTCGTGGTTTTTCCGGCGCCGTTGGGCCCGAGAAATCCAACGATCTGGCCTTTGGCTACGGAGAACGAAATATGGTCGACGGCGACCGCGCGAGCGTACCTTTTCGTAACGTCTTTGACTATGATCATCGCGTCCAAGGGATTTGACGGCGTCTCTCGATAGTGGTGAGTCCACCACATGCGCTGCGGAAACCCAAACACCATCCTAAAAAGGAGACTTTGCCAATGTCAATTTTGCGCGACCCTTCCGGTCGCCTTCCGCGCGAGTAGTAACCTACTCGGTGAAGTAGAATTCGAATCGACTTTTCTCTTCTCGCATCCTTTATGGCGAGTGTTCTGCCGCTCATTGGGCCTGTGTTGAAAGCCGAAAACTGATCTTCACCGCACCTGCACAGGCTACACCAAAGGTATAGAGAACGAATGAGCGCCGCCGCCGCTACCACACTGACGCAGGCAGATCATGATTGGAAGCCCAAAACAAACCCCTGGCTGATCGCCTTTGTGGTTTCGCTGGCGGCCTTCATGGAAGTGCTCGATACCAGCATTGCCAACGTGGCCCTGCCCCATATCGCGGGTAACCTCGGCGCCAGCCAGGACCAGAGCACTTGGGTGCTCACTTCCTATCTGGTTTCGAACGCCATCGTTCTGCCCATTAGCGGCTGGCTGGTGAGCGTCTTCGGGCGCAAGCGTTTCTTCATGACCTGCATCGTCATCTTCACCATCAGCTCACTTGCCTGCGGGATTGCTCCCAGCCTGGCAATTCTATTGGTCGCCCGCGTGGTGCAGGGCGCCGGTGGGGGCGGCTTGCAGCCCATGGCGCAGGCCATTCTTGCGGACACCTTTCCGCCCCGCCTGCGGGGGCTTGCCTTCTCTCTCTATGGGGTCACAGCAATCTTCGCCCCTTCGATTGGTCCCACCCTGGGCGGTTGGATCACCGACAACTACACTTGGCGCTGGATTTTTCTGATGAATCTGCCGGTGGGCATCCTGGCAGTCATTCTGGTTTACCAGTTGGTGGAAGATCCGCCTTATATGGCGCGAGCGCGGGCTCTTGGCAGGCGCGCTCAGCTCGACTACGTTGGCTTCTCGCTGCTGGCCCTGGGGGTGGGCGCTTTGCAGATCCTGCTCGACAAGGGGCAGGAGGACGACTGGTTCGGTTCCCACTTTATTGTCACTTTGATTGTGATTGCCAGCGTCTGCCTGAGTGCCTTGGTTATATGGGAGCTCTATCAGAAGAACCCGATCGTGGATGTCAGGCTGTTTGGGCATTTCAATTTTGCTACGTCCAGCATGATGATGTTCGTGGTGGGCGGCATGTCGTTTGCGACCACGGTGCTGGTGCCGCAGTTTCTGCAGGTCAACATGGGATACACCGCAGAGTCGGCGGGCATGGTCCTTTCCGCCGCGGGCTTTGTTTTGCTGGGCGCGTTGCCGTTCATCGGCATGTTGGCCGGCCGTTTCCAGGGCCGCTATCTCATCGCAGCCGGATGGCTGCTGCTGACGGGCAGCATGTTCCTGTCGACACGTCGAATCGATCTCCTGATCAGTTTCGGCTCGGCGACCTGGCTCCGTATCGCGCAATACGCACCGTTAGGCCTGGTCTTCATCCCCACCACCGCGGCTGCTTACTACGGCATGCCTAAGGACAAGAACAACGCGATTGCCGGTTTGGTGAACTTCATGCGCAACATTGGCGCCAGTGTAGGGACATCGGTAGTCACCACGGTGCTTGCGCGGCGCGACCAGTTCCATCAGGAGAGGATCGGCAGCAACATTACAGCGGGCAATCCAGCCTTTCGCAGCACCGTAAACGGCCTGGCAGAGCAGTTAAGGCACGGCGGCCTTAGCGCGCACGATGCGCTCAATGGGGCTTATGGGCAGGTTTATCGAACACTTCAACTACAGGCTTCCACTCTTTCTTACATCGACACGTTCTGGCTTCTGACGGTCGCCGCGGGCTCCATGTTCTGCCTGACATTCTTCCTACAGAAGAACGATCCCCGCGGCGGCGAAAAGGTTGTCGCCCACTAAGCTACAAAGTTGAGTTGAGCAGAGTGCCGATGTTAGGCTCCGGAGATGGAACCTGTCGTCGGAATTCTGGATGCACATGGCATGTTGGCGGTTGCACTGGAACAAGCGCGCATTGGTCTTGCCGAGGGCGGCGTTCCCGTAGGTGGGGCCATCTTCCACAGCGACGGTACGTTGCTGGGTGTGGGGCACAACCGCCTGGTGCAGGAGGGCAATGGCTCACTGCACGGCGAAACCGATGCCTTTCGGGCTGCTGGGCGACGGCCGACCTGGCATGACACGATCCTGGTCACGACATTGGCTCCATGCTGGTACTGCAGTGGCTTGATCTATCAATTCCGCTTCCGCCAGGTGATCGTGGGCGATAGCGTGAATGCCCAGGGTGGCATGAACTGGCTACGCGAGAAGGGCATCGATATCGTCGATCTGCACTCGCAGGAGTGTATCGACCTGATCGCCAAGTTTCAGCGCACCCGCCCGGATTTGTGGAAAGAGTGCGTCGGCGAAGCCTGAGCTGGTTACTGGCCGCATTCCGCCAGCGGAGCAAGATTTCGGCCGTAGTGACGCAGGGCGATCTCCAGCGTAGCGGTGCTGTGTGCCCAGGTCTCATCGGCAGCATCGACGTGCCCATGTAGTCCGTTGAAGTGCAGCGTTTTGCTTGTGCCGCAAACTTCGAGCTTCTCAGAAGGCCGCGAGGGCTCCATCTTTTCCAGCAAATCAGGATCGCCGTACAGCGGTTCTCCGCCCACCATCACCAGCATGACCTGGGCGGCGGTTGCGTGAGTCAGGGTCCAGTAGGCGTCGTGCTTTGCAGGCTCTGCCTCTGGACGAAGAATGAGCACATCGGCATCGTGGCCGGGCTCGAGCGCCCCCAGGCGATCGCTCGCTCCGACCAACTCAGCGGGAGTGGAAGTAGCCATGGCAACCAACTCGCGATCGGTGAAAGGATGCGGGGTCTGGGTATCGTTCCAGGCAGCAGCGTAGTTCAACTCGGCAAGAAGGCCGTCGCTGCCGGTAGGGCTCCAGTCCGGCGCCAGCGCTATCTTGACGTGCGCGGCCTTAGCTGCGGCCACGTCGGCGGTGCTCCCGTAAAGCTCGAGGTTGCTGCGTGGCGACCAGATCAGACTCACTCCGTGCCCAGCCATCTCGACAAAGTCGGCCGGCTTCAGTGCGACGCCATGAATGAGCGCTACGCCGGGAACCAGCAGGCCGCGGCCTTTTAGCATGGCGAATTCTCGCGCCGCGGAGGCATCCTCGCGGCCGCCTTCGCAGAGGTGAATGAGAAAAGCATGGAGTTGATGGCTAGCCAGCTGCTGGCGAATCGGGGTGAGATCGCCTTCGGACATCTGCAAAGGGAAGACGTTGTACGCGACGTGCCAGTCCGCCTCGGCATCCAGGTTGTGCGCCAGTCCCGAGATGCAGCCATCGTTCAAACTGCCGACTACCGAGGTCTCACCT
The DNA here is from genome assembly GCA_963815175.1 of uncultured Acidobacteriaceae bacterium. GTDB lineage: Bacteria > Acidobacteriota > Terriglobia > Terriglobales > Acidobacteriaceae > PALSA-350. The sequence goes on along the minus strand of CAWFGM010000062.1, from coordinate 31,438 downwards.
TCGGAAAGCGCCTTGATCTCAGCGTAACGCTCCATCTCGCATTCCAGACCGTCTGCCACCATGGAAGCATGCGGGGACTCGATCAAGGTCTGGTAGATCGGCTTTTGCTGCCAGTCGTAGCGGTTGCCGAACTCTTCGATGGGATGCCAGCGAGGAAAAACATTGTAGGTGAGGTGGTTGTGCAGGTCGATGAATCCGGGCGCAATGACGCCATGGGTATCGATAACAGTTGCATTTGCCGGCAGCTTCACCTTGGCCCCGGCGGCCAGGATTTTGTTTTGCTGAATGAGGACGGTTCCGTTTTCAACAACGCCGCCGGGAGTAACCAGGGTGCCGCGCAAGGCGTAGCTGGGTTCTGTCGATTGCGCCCCTAAGTAGTGGAAGCCAAAGAGGCACAGAGATAGCCCCAGCGCCCTGCAGGTTGGGAAGCGATTTGCCATGTGTCTCATGGTAAAGTCTGCTCCGGTTTCATGCCGAAACACTCACAGTTCTTTTGCCAGCAGCACTTTGGCCAGCGGGATCAGCATACGTTTGGGGTTGGCAGCGAGCCGGGTGGTTGTGCCGGATTCCAGGGATGCAATAAACTCAGCCGCCCGCGAATCGTTTCGGCCGCCGTCCAGGCTGCCGGCAAGAGTAGGGAAGACAGAAGCACGGGAGAAGGCCGCCCAGCGAGCCGCGAATTTCCGGGCATCTCCATCCCGTTCGAAATCCGACCAGAAATGGTCCTCTCCCAGAAAGACATCCAACTCCTGCACACGAAGGCTCCCAAAGCGGCCGTCCGCTCCGAAGGGAGCGAGAAAGTCTGCCCGGCTGCGGGCGACTGTGGGGATGACCATCCGCCGCAGTTCTTGGCCACTGAGGAAGCCGCTACCGACCATGTCGACGAGCGCGGAGTACATGGCGTTGAGCAACGGGCGATAACCAAACTCCCCGTTCTCATCGACTGCCATGGTCATGACCGCGAGCCTGCCACCCGGGCTCAGTTCGCGTTCCCGGTGGGTGAGAAACTGCTGCCAATCCTCTGCCGCCTGCCTGGAAAACGCGGCCCGCGTGGATGCGTCCTGGCTAAAGGCCACCTGCACTTGATCGGGAATGGGCCCCGGCGCCCGGCTTAGCCATTGCACCGCCCAGGAACTCCATGCCAGCGTCACGCTGCCGGCGGGAAGAATCTGCTCATAGAACGATCGTCCAACAGCCGCAGCGAAGACCGCGTGATCCCTGCGCAAGTAGCTGTTCGGATCGGTGTTCAAAGTTTCGAAGAGCACCGAGAAGTCGTTCTCGGGCAGGTCGGTGTGAACGACCGAGATTGCGCGATCCGGGCCGATTCGTTGCCTGAGAATGGAGATCGCGGCGCCCAGTGGCAGCAGGGAATTGTGACCTTCCGATGAACCGTAGTCAGCGATGACGATTGGCTGCGATCCCGCCGGCAGTGCGACCGTCCTCGCGGCAAGCTGGAGCATAGGAACGGCCGGCGAAAGGCCCGCAGCCTGTACCTGCGAGCTGCGGTTGTAACCGCCCTGCCCTTCCATCGGAGACGGCGTGACGAGGCTCGGATCGTGGGGCATGATTCTTCTCCTGGCGCGCAACCAGCATAGTTCATCCGCTCCGGCATGAAACCGCCGGTTCCCTCGCAAAGGACGGGTGTGGGGCACCCGTCCTTCGTATGGGTGCGAGTCATTCGGCACGGAGGTTCTATACTGGCCGACGTCACAGAATCTGCAGAACGATCGCTCATCGGGACAAGAAAAGTGTTGCTGGAAGGTTTGCAAAATGTCTATTCCCGAGTCTCAACCTGCCGATCCTGTTCATCCGCTGCAGTTCATCGGCTTGCTCCTGCTCTCGCTGGCCACGTTGCTGCTGGAACTGGCGCTTACCCGAGTCCTCTCAGTCTCCCTCTGGTATCACTTTGGCTTTCTGGTGATCTCGACAGCGTTGCTTGGCTTTGGCGCCTCGGGAGTGACACTGGCACTGTGGACGCGCCTGCGGGAGCGCGGCGACCTTGGCCGTAGCCTGGCTGCCTGTGCGCTCTGCTTCGCCTGCTCGACGTTGCTGAGCTTCTGGCTGATGCAACACATCCCATTTGATCCTTTCTCCATTGCTGTCGATCGGCGCCAGTTTCTTTTCATGCCCATTTATCTCTTAGTGGTGGCGCTGCCGTTCTTCTGCTCCGGGCTGGGAATATCCCTGTTGCTTACCCGCGGTGTGCGCGAGGTTACGCGCCTCTACGCATTCGACCTGGTCGGAGCAGGGCTGGGATGTGGCCTCATCACCCTGGTGCTGCCACGTTTTGGCGGATCGGGCAGCGTTGTCTTCGCTGCGTTCATCGGAGCGCTGGCCGCTCTCAGCTTCTCTTTGCCGTCGCGGAAGCTTCTTGCCGGTGCCTCGACGGTGGCAGCCGTTCTCCTGCTGGCCTCAAGCTTTCACGCGGACCGGCTGTTGCCCATCCATGTCAGCGCCAACAAGGAGAGATCGCCCATTGTGCCGATCTATGAGGCATGGAACACGCTCTCCCTGGTGCAGGTAGAGGAGACACCGGGAACAAAAGGCGAGCCGGGCAGCCGCACGTTGATCATCGACGCCGGCACGGCGGCGACCGGCATGCAGGATTTACGGCCCGGTGTCCGCACCGTGCTGCAGCAGCATCCGGAGGAGATCGATGACGACTCGGACATCGTCTACGTCGGCAAGCCTGCCGCGCATGTGCTCATCATCGGCTCTGGTGCGGGCAACCAGATTTTGGAGGCGCTGAAGCAGAAGGCCGCCTCCATCACGGCCGTGGAAATCAATCCCACGACGAACGACATCGTCTCCAATCGCATGAATGACTACTGGGGCGGCCTCTTTCATCAGCCTGAGGTTCACCTGGTCACCGATGAGGGTCGCAGCTTTCTGCGCCGGTCACATGAAAAGTACGACGCGATCATCTCCGTACATACCATCAGCAATGCGGCGATAGCATCCGGCGCTCTCAGTCTGGCCGAGAACTACGTTTTTACCCGCGAGGCCTTCGACGATTACCTCGATCACCTGACTCCCGACGGGATTCTGTTCTTTACCCGGCCCGAGGCTCAGATCCCACGATTGCTCAGCACTGCTCGGGAAAGCTTTGCCGCCCGCAACATGGGGCCGGTGGCGAAGCATATGTTTGCGTTCACAAATGCCGCCGAGAGCGCCGGGTCCAATGGCAGAGCATCCTTTGCGGCCGTTTTTCTGCTACAGAAATCCGAGATTCAACCGAGCCAGTTGCAACAAATCCGGCAAGTTCTGAAGGACGATGGCGGCAATGGATTCAGGCCCAAGATCTTATATTCACCCCAGCCGTCCGCGAATAACTCTTCGCGGCTCTATAACGAGATTGCAACCGCGCCCGATCTCCAGTCCATCTACGACCGCTCGGACTCACAACTCGCCCCGGCCACGGACGACAAGCCCTTCTTCAATCAGCATATGCGTTGGTCGCGCATTCGCTGGCACACGATCGTGGATCTCTTTTCGCAGGCTAAGCCCGGCGACGCCAGGCTGTCGCTTGAAGATCGTCCGATCGCCGAGGTAACGCTGCTGGTGCTGCTGGTTCAGTCGGTGTTGATCGCTGCTGTTTGCATCCTGCTGCCGCTCATCGTCTTTCACCGGCAAACGGAGTGGGAGCAGCGCCCGCTAGCCTGGTTGGCCTACTTCGCCGCGCTGGGGCTGGGCTACATCATGGTTGAGATTGCCCTGCTACAGCGCTTCTTGCTTTTCCTTGGGCAGCCCATCTACACATACGCGGTAATCCTCGCTGGGCTGTTGATTTTTACCGGCGCCGGTTCCTGGATTGCCGGCCGGATGAAACAATCCCATGCGCTCAGCCGATCGTTGTTGATAGCCCTGGCTGTTGTCGTGCTCACAGCGCTCATTACGCCACCCGTCTTTCAAATCTTTCTCGGCTACGCGCTTCCCGTTCGCATTGCCATCTCGCTGCTGCTGGTAGCGCCGCTCGGTTTGGCGCTGGGTATGCCCTTTCCACTAGGCCTGCGCCTGGCGAGCGCGCAAACGACTTCGATCGGCGCCTGGGCATGGGGTGTTAACGGTTTCTTCACGGTTATCGGCACGGTGCTTGCCCTTATGCTGGGCATGATTTTCGGCTTTCGTGTCGTTCTGCTACTCTCCGCCTTGTGCTATGCCGGGGCTCTTTTCGTGGCCAACTGGCAGGCAAAGACTTCTAACGAAACGCCTCTCACAGAGCGGGTAAACGTGTGAGTGGCGCCACCAGGAATAAAAATCTAGCATGGCAAAACGAAGCGCGGGTTTGCTGATGTATCGGCGGCATGAGGACCAGCTGGAAGTCTTTCTGGTGCACCCGGGCGGCCCTTTTTGGGCGAAGAAGGATCTGGGCGCCTGGTCTATCTCCAAAGGTGAGTACGCGGAAGGCGAGCTTCCGCTGGAAGCAGCGACGGCGGGAATTTGAGGAGGAAACGGGCTTTGCTGCGCAAGGGGATTTTCTCGAACTTGGGCGCGGTGCAGCAGGCCGGCGGCAAGGTGGTGTCGGCTTGGGCCGTTGAGGGCGATTGCGACCCCGGCAAGCTAGTCAGCAATCGCTGCCAGATAGAGTGGCCGCCGCGATCCGGCCGTGTGATTGAGATTCCCGAGGTGGATCGCGGGGCGTGGTTTTCTATCGCCGAGGCGAAGGAGCGCATTCTGAAAAGCCAAGCGCCTTTTCTCGAGAGGCTTTCCCGTTTTTTGAGTCATCCCGAAACACTTGGGGAATAGGACCTACACTCTCTTTCATGCGCCTTTTTGTCTGGATTCCACTCGCCGCCGCGGTGATCGATGAGCTCTCTGCGATCTCGGTCCGGTTGCGATCGAACGAAGACGGCCTACGCTGGTCCGCCGCCGGAATCCTGGCATATTACGCTGCAATTTTGGGGAATTACGGCCAGGAACAATACGATTGCACGGTATCGCGCCTTGGGGAGCTGCGCTGGCCCGCAGTTCCTATTCGACTGGAGGAACTGGGTTTGTTTGAGCGCGCTGGAGTATTCTTCGCGGGCGTGCGACTCACGCCTGGACTGCTCTCATTGCAACAACGGGTCACCGCCGCAACGGGCTTATGCGGTTTCACCCCTGAAACCCGTCCTTATCATCCCCACGTGACACTCGCACGCACGCGGGGTAAGGGACGAATGCACGGGCTGCACGAGCTGACAGGCCAAGATTCATCGCCAGCCAGCATTTACCGGGTTTGTCACTCAGGAATTCGTTCTTTACGAAAGCGTGACCAGACCTACTGGGGCTCTCCTACCAGGTTCGCGAGCGCTTTCGCCTCGACTAACTTTCTAGTCAGCGGCGAAGTCGGCTTTTTGCCCGCCCTTGCGGCGAAAGAGATTCCACGGCCACGGGCCCTTGGGGCTCTCGGGGCGGTAGACAATGTTCGCCGGAACCTGCAGATCGATCAGCGTCCCACCCTCGCTCGAGGAGCGAACGCGCAATTCGCCGCGCATCTTGTTGGCGCGCTCCCGCATGCCCGGAAGACCCCAGTGCCCGGTGCGATAGCCCGCTTTCAGTACCCCCTCATTGATGCCGCGGCCGTCATCGCGCACGCGCACGTGCAGAGCACCGGGCTGGTAAGAGATCTCGGCCACAATATTCTGCGCGCCGGAGTGGCTGAAGGCGTTGGTCAACGCCTCCCGTCCGATAAGCAGAACTTCCTCCTGAACGATTTCGTCCAGCAGTCGGGGACGGCCCTCCACGGTGACTTGGAAATTTGCCGGGTGAATAGCCCGTAGCTGATTGCCAGTCTCGGCCAGGGCGTCTGCGAGGTTGATGCTGTGGCTGCGCCGGCCGCGAAGATTCAGGACTCGTTCGCGTCCCTCCTGCATGACCCGGTCCGATTGCTTTAATGCCTCATCCAGAGCCTCTCGCGCAGGATCGTCGGCGGACAGACGGCTGGCCGCGGTGTGAAAGCGGAGCGTCAGCCCGAACAAGCTTTGCAAGAGGGTATCGTGCAGCTCCCTGGCGATGCGCTCCCGCTCCGCCACTCGTTCGGCGAGCCGTCCCTGAAACTGATGCGCGATGCTCCTGATCCGCAGACGGATGACCCACGACAGCAGGGCGACCGCGGCGAGCAACACCAGCGCTGTGAACCACCACGTCTGGTAGAAAGCCGGCTTAATCGAAACTCCCAGACTGGCTCCAGCTTCGTTCCACACGCCATCGTTGTTGCACGCGATCACGTGAAATCGATAATGTCCCGGGGGCAGGCGGGTATAGAAGGCCTGGCGGCGTGTTCCCGCGTTCTGCCAACCAGAATCGATGCCGTCGAGCTTGTAGCGGAATAGAACCCGGTCGGGAATTGCAAGGCTGAGGGCGGTGTAGTTAATCTCCAGGCTCTCGCTATGGGCTGGAAGCGTCAGGTTGCCGGAGCCGGAGTACGTCTTCCCGTTGGAGATGATAGAGGCGATCAGTACCGGGGGCGGCAGGCGGTTGCGACTCTTGTGGAGCGTCGCCGGATCAAGCCAGGCAATGCCCCGGGTGGTGGCAAACCACATCCGGCCGTCGCGCGATTGGGCGAGCGAGGGCTCGGGGATTCTTTCTGCGGATAGCCCGGGAAGTCCATCCAGCGCATCAAGCCGTTCGCCTGAAACCAGGTAGCTCGGATCTCGAAGCCATCGTGTTAACTCTGCGGCAGAGACATGAGTGATGCCCGAGGATCCATTCATCCAAAGGTCCCCGGTCTCAGTTTCCAACACGCCGGAGACCCTGCCGGGAAGGTCCTGGTTTTTCCAACCCACAAGGTGGAAATGGCCCTTGCTAAATAGCTCGACGCCGCCCGATCCACCTAACCAAACATGGTCACCCCGGGCCGACATCGTCGATTCCGAGACGCCGCGCGTACCGTTAGGAAAAGAGAACCGGTGGTAATTCCTTCCGTCCCACTGGACTACATGGTTGGAGAAGCCAAACCAGACGTTTCCCGCCTCATCGCCCGTCATGGCACCCAGAATGCCCGGCTTCTTGCCCAGCGCTTGGTTCTGACTGCGCCAAGATCCTTGCGTGAATTGGTAAGCTCCGCCGGCCGCGGTAGAGATCCATAGGTCATTGTTGCGATCGACAGCAAGAGAGATCACGGGGCCCACTTCATCCTCCGGGTAGTGCATGGGGGCGAATCCGGTGGGGGAAGAATGCCAGAGAGTGGAGTCACCACCGACGGCGGACCAGATGGTCCCGTTACGATCGAGTCGAAGACAAACGGTCCCTCGTGTTTTGGGGAAGCTGGTGAGGTGGCCGTCGGCGGCCACGTGGGTAAGTGGCAAGCTCAGGTTTCCCGTCCATATGGAACCGTCATCTCCAGCCAGAATGCTAAAGTCATGCTCTTGTGCCGGCGGGAGCGCGACGGTGGAAAGCGCCGTTCGGCGAAGCCGGTCTAGACCGGAGTTTGTTCCTACCCATACGCTGCCTTCGCGATCGATCAGTACCTTCCATACGGCATCGGAGCTAAGTCCCTGCCTGGTGGTAAAGCTCATTCCCGGAGCACTAGCCGTTGCCTGGGGTGTCGGCCACTGGTCAACATGGTCGAACCGCCGCAGGCCTTTATCGCTTACTGCCCAAATGGAGCCATCCGCGGTGAAGGTAAAGTCCCCGAATTGGACATTTTCTATGCGCTCTTTGCGGGGCACGGAGGGGACGGGTGTGCGGTCCGGATTGATCACGCGGCGGAGCCCATGATCGTCCGACAGCCAGATGGAACCATCCGGAGCTTCATGGAGATAGGTGTTGTGTGTGGCCGTGGCCAAAACAAAAGCGGCCGAAGTCACACCGGCGTCGTATTCCACCCGTTTGAACGTGGATTGACCTGGGGGCATGAAGAGCAGGGCTCCCTCAAGCGTCCTTACCCAAACCGTTCCTTCACGGTCCACTAGAATGGCCGCGGGAAAACCACCAGGATATCCCTGTTCTGGACCAATCTGTTGACACACAGATCCGCGCATGTGGAAGAGACCACCCGACGCTTGCAGCCACAAAGAGCCATCGCGATCCTCGGCGATTCCTTCCATTTGCAAGGCCGGCGTGCATCGCCGGTCAGTAAAGGTTGTGAGGTGTCCACCTTTCCAGAACAGAAGCCCTGCCGCTCGCGTCTTGAGCCACACGCCACCCGAGGAGGAGAGAAACACTGCGTGAATTTCGCTGTTGTGCACAGCGCCGTTGGTGGCTTCTTCGACGGATTGGAAGCGCACCCCGTCAAAGCGGAAGACCCCGGTCGAGGTCGTGAGCCACAGGTATCCATCAGACGCCTGCTGAATATCAACGACGGCTCCAAGACCGTTGTCTGAGGTCCACATATCGTGATGGAAGTTTGTAGCCTCAGCAACGGGCGCCGCCCTGGCTGCTGGTCCACAGACGCCTATAAACGGCGTTAGCAGCAGGGCTGCAGCGAACAACCATCTGGTCTTCTGGAAGAGTCTACCCATAAGGCGACGTGCTGATTTTACTGAGCGATGGGTCCCAACAGATCAGGCGCGGCAAGACGGTTGCGATGTCTACCGATTGCCAGCCCTATGATGATTGTAGCGCCATATGATTGCAGCAAGCCGCAGTTGCATTGGCCATGCAGCACACGATTTCGAGTTCAAGGACCTGTCCGGTGAATCTTTGTAACAAGTGCTGTGGATTACTGGTTGTGCTCCTGGCCTCGGGCGCACTGAATGCGCAGATGACGGGCTCGATACATAACGAGCAAACCACGGTTGTGCTTCAAGGCGGAATGGAAGAGCCTCGCCTGGTCAGCTTGCAGAGCGGAAGGCTTGCCGCGTGGCCCAATGGTATCTCTGAACGATTGATCAATTCTATTGAAGAGAGCGGCCGCACGGTTTCTTTGCACTGGAAGCTCGATGAGCGAGACAGCCACGTAACCGGCCGTGCTGCAACCTTTGTCTATCAGAGCTCCTCACCACGCTTGCGCTTGACCTGGAAATGGGAAGCGCGGGCCGAATTCGGGCCGATCGAACACTCCATCACCATCGAAAACCTATCGTCCTCAGAGATATGGTTGCCGCTTCAGGACAGCTTTCGCTTCCGCTTCCAGGTGGCGGCAGGTCATCCGCTGCAGCATTGGTACGTAGAAAAGGGCGCCGGCAAGCCGTCGGACGTGGGTACGCACCAAGTGCCTGTCCGGGCGGGTTATCGCTGGAGAGGCAGGTCCAGCACCTACGCCAGAGATCAGGACCAACGCGAAATCATACCCTGGTTCATGGTGCAGCGGGACAATCCCACTCAGGATGGGTGGTATGTGGGAATCGAGTTCAGTGGACGAACGCGTTTAACACTTCAGCGTGATGCGGCATTTATTTATGGCGCCGCCGGACTGGATCCTGATCCGGGACCTTTCCGCACTCGCCTGTTGCCCCATGAGACATTCGCAACTCCTACGGTTTTTGTTGGCGGCTTTAGCGGGAGTGCGGACGGTGCGGGCAATATTCTGCGCCCCTGGGTGAGGCAGGTGCTAAATAATCCAGCAACCTGGAAGAACAGCGCATATCCGCCGTTGGTGAATAACAGTTGGGGAAGTGGCATGCAGATTGACGAGGCGCTCGCGCTGCGGATGGTGCGGGATTCCGCGGATCTTGGCCTCGAACTCTTCCACATCGATGCAGGCTGGTTTCGCGGCGTCGGCGACTGGTATCCCAACCCAAGTAAGTTCCCGCACGGATTTGCACCCATTGTCAGTGAGGCGCACCGGCGCGGCCTAAGATTCGGCATCTGGGTGGACTGGGCACAAGCCGGTACTGATAACAACGCGGGCGCGCTCAGCGTATACGATCCTAAGGTCAGGGATTGGCTGGTGGCCGATGTTCCGCAGGACTGGCATCCCGCGGATTTTGTGGGAAGGACCATCGACCTGGGGTTTCCGCCGGCCAGGGACTATGCCCGGCAAGAGGTGGAACGCATCATCACACAGTACCACCTCGACATGATGGAACATGACGGATATGTGGTTGCGAAAAATTGCCGCCGCACCGATCATCCGCACGAGGCCGCTAGCCCTCCTCAGATGTCGACAGTCGCCGGCAGCGGCATCACGATGGCGGATAATGCCAGCTCGACCGACGTCAGTTATCATGCGGTGCGCGCCTACTACGAAATCTATTCCCAGGTTCGGCGGGAACACCCCGAGCTATTGCTGGAAATATGCAACGATGGGGGACGCATGGTGGATTTCGGCAGCGCCTCGCACGGCGACTACTTCTCCATCACTGACAGTTACGATCCAGTCTCCAACCGTCGCGCGTTCTATGACGCCAGCCACGTTCTGCCCGCAGCAATGCTGGAAGACTATGTGGAGAAATGGCCCACGCCAAAGATTGAGAATTTTCGCTACATGCTGCGCAGCGGCATGATGGGCATGCTCACCGTCATGCAGGACACGAATATGTGGACCGCGGAAGAACACGCGGCTGCAAAGGAAGAGTTCGCACTTTATAAGCAGAAGCTGCGGCCGCTCATCCGCGATGCGGAGCTATACCACGTCTCAGAAAGGCCCGACGGTATTCATTGGGACGGCACGGAATATTTTGACACCAATCGCCGAAGAGGTGTCCTTTATGCTTTTCGCGGTTCGGTCAGCAATGAGAGCCGGCATCATTTTCCAGTGGAGGGCGTTGAGGCCACCCACAGTTACCGGCTGCATTTTTCCGATCTCAGCGCCCCGGATCGGACCATTTCCGGTCGAGAACTACTCGATCGGGGGTTGACTGTGGTTTTGCCTTCGCCGCTGAGCTCTGAGCTTGTCTTTATAGACGATTTGCAATTGTAAGTGAACGATCTTGTTTGGTCAGCCCAGGTGGACAATCGTTGCGGAAAATGACATCAACTCTCAAGGTGTGTCGGGCTAGTCCCGCAGGAAATGGGAGTCACGGGCCTAAGGCTTTGTATCCGGCACGATTTTAGTAAAAAGAGATATGGGGTGCACCCCCTCTGTTTATCGTCCCTGTGGTAATACCACAGAGAATATGGCATCCTAATGTGGTATCCACACAGGAGCGGATGATGGCGGAATCGAAACTGGATCTGTTGCAAGGTACGCTCGACCTGATGGTCCTGCAGACGCTGGTGACTATGGGGTCTATGCACGGCTACGGCATCGCCCGGCGCATCGAGCAGGTTAGCGGTGATGAGATTCTGCTCAACCAGGGCACCATCTACGCTTCGTTGGTGCGGCTTCAGCAGCGGGGATGGATTGCCGCGGAGTGGGGCACTTCCGACAACAATCGCAAGGCAAAGTACTACTCGATCACCCGTGGCGGCCGCAAGCAGTTGGCCGAAGATGCGGCGCACTGGCACCGATTGTCCCGGGTGATGGGCCGTGTATTGGCCATGCCGGCGGAAGGGGAGCTGTGATGAGGGCCCTTGGGGAAGGATTGCAACGCCTGCGCTCTTTTTTCAAAAAGCCGCAACGGGACTCGGAACTGGATGCGGAGATGGCGGAGCATCTTGAGCTGGCGGTGGAAGAGAATATTCGCCGCGGTATGACTCCGGAAGAGGCGCGCCGCCAGGCATTGATTCGCTTTGGCGGAGTGGTGCAGGCGAAGGAGCAGCAACGCGAGGCACGCGGTTTGCCCTGGCTCGATGTGCTGCTGCAGGATCTGCGCTTCACCTTTCGCACCCTGGGGCGCGACCGCGGTTTTACTGTGATCGCGGTGGTCATCCTGGGGTTGGGAATTGGCGCCAACATTACCGTCTTCAGCGTGGTAAACACCATCCTGCTGCGGCCGCTGCCGTTGCGCAATCCGCAGGAATTGGTCCGGATCCTCTCCAAGAACACCGCCGGTGGGGAATCCAGCATGACCTATTCCGCGGATGCCACCGAGGAGTTTCAGCGGCTAAACCGATCCTTCGAATCGGTCTCGGGTTACTACGCTTTCTCCGGACCCGACAACCTCAAGCTGATGGGCCACGGGCAGCCGATGCCGGTCACCGGCTTGATGGTGGGGGGCAATTTTTTTCACACCCTGGGCGTGGAGCCGGCGCTGGGAAGGGTCTTCACAGCAGAGGAATGCCTGCACAACAGCCGCCCTGTCGTGCTGCTTAGCCACGCGTTTTGGAAGCGGCAGTACGGCGGTGATCGCAATATCGTGGGCCAGGCGATTGATGTGAATGCAACGCCAGTCACGGTGATTGGGGTGTTGCCGGAAAGCTTTGACTTTGGCTCCATCTTCTCTCCCGGCTACAAGGTGGATATGTACGGGCCGGTGATCTACGACGATATCCGGGATGAAGGAAATACCATGGCCCTCGTAGGCCGCCTTAAGCCAGGCGTCAGCCTGGCGCAGGCACAGGCCGAAGCGGATTTGCTCTTTCCTACCCTTCACTTCAGTGTCAAGCATCCGGAGTATGGGGGAAACTACACCGGCGCCCTGTTCGGGTTGAAGGACTACGTGACGGGCAAGCTGCGCCGTTCGTTGATTGTGTTGTGGTGCGCGGTGGGCCTGATACTGCTGATCGTGTGCGTGAACCTGTCGAACCTGCTGCTGGCGCGCGGGGCGGCGCGCAGCAAGGAGTTTGCCATGCGCACGGCTTTGGGCGCGACGCGCGGCCGGTTGTTGCGACAGTTGTTGACCGAGAGCCTCATCCTTTCGTTCGCAGGTGCTTTGTTTGGTTTGGCGATGGCTTTCGCCCTTACGATTTATCTCGCCCACCAGGGCTCGATTGCGCTGCCGCTGCTGAGCAGCGTGCATATCGATTCGGCCTCGTTGGTCTGGACGCTGCTGGTGGCCGTGGCCGCGGCGGTTTTGTTCGGTCTTGTTCCGGGCCTCAGAATCGCCGGCGGCAACTTGCAGGAGTCCCTCAAAGACTCAGGTCACGGCGCGAGCGACGGCAAAAAGCATGATGGTCTACGTTCCGTGTTGATCATTTCCGAGATTGCCTTGGCGTGCGTGCTGCTGGTGGGCGCCGGGCTCCTGTTGCGGAGTTTTCTGCGCATTCTCGATGTCGATCTCGGTTTCGAGCCCAGCCAGGCCGCCTCGATCAGCCTGGATTACAACGATGGCGGCGATCCGGCCAAGAGGAGCATCTTCTGGCAGGAGGTTCTGCGCCGGGTGGAGGCGATTCCAGGAGTCGAGACAGCCGGCATCACCGACAACCTGCCGATGAGCCGGAATCGAAGCTGGGGCATCTCGGTCAAGGGCAAAAGCTACCGCAAAGGGGAATTGGAACCGCCCTTCGTCTACATTGTGTCGCCGGGGTACCTCAACGCGATTGGAATGCACCTGGTGAAGGGGCGCGACATTCGTTGGGACGACACGGATAAGAAGGTAGGAGTCGTCATCATTAATGAGACGATCGCGCGCCGGCTTTGGCCGGGCGAAGACCCGATTGGCCGCATTGCGAATGTGACCGGCATGGATGCGCGCGTCATCGGAGTGGTGGCCGATGTCCGCGAGAGCAGCGTCGAAGGCAAACCGGGTTGGCAGATGTACCTCTCTGGAGCCTCGCCGCAGTTTGGGCCGGACGGTGCGCAACTGGTGGTGCGCACCAAGTTGCCGCCGGAAACGCTGGCTTCTACGGTGATGAGCACGATTCGACAAATCAACCCGGGACAGCCGGCGACAGAGTTCCAGCCGGTGCAACGGCTGGTGGATCATGTCGTTTCACCGCGCCGCTTCTTTGTCATCCTGGTGGGCGTCTTTGCCGGGCTGGGATTGTTTTTGGCTTCCCTGGGGATTTATGGCGTGATCTCATACTCGGTGACGCAGCGGACACAGGAGATTGGTATTCGCATGGCCCTGGGGGCAAGCCAGGGACGAGTACAGTTGGCAGTCATCGGGAAGACACTGCTGCTCGCATTGATCGGAATCGCAACCGGGACGGTGGCTTCCTTGGCCATCTCCAACCTGATTGCGTCGCTTCTGTTCGGCACGTCGGCCACCGACCGGGCTACATTCCTGAGCATGACTTTGTTGCTGCTGATCGTGGCGCTGCTCGCCGGATATATACCTGCGCGAAGGGCATCGCGTATCAACCCGATGGTCGCGTTGCGCAACAATTGAGTTGTGTCTTTCTTTGACTAGACACCCACCCCCGAACGCAGAACCGCTAGAAGCGCCGGTCGATACGGGGATACCAGGTTAGCTGGACGCCGGTGCTGGTATCGGATTGCCGCCCGGATTTGTATAACGGAATCAGCCATTGCTCGTACTGCACATTGGCTTTCAACTCGACATCCTTTGTAAGGCGCTTGACTACATCGAAGCGGAAGTCGGTTTGCGTGGTGCCGCCAGGAATGAAGTCCTTGGCGGCTTTGTCACTGCGGTAAGAAACCTGCAGCCATTCACGGGGCGACAGGTGGTAAGTGAGCCAAGCCTGGCCTCCCTTGTTTTCGCGCCCAATCCAGTCTCCCATCAGCAGGCCGTTGCTGGTGTATCCGTTCCTCTGCACCACCTCGATGTACTGATCCTGGCCGCCGTTGCTGAGGCCGGTGTCGGGATCGGTGGAGACAGCTTCGGCGCGCAAGTCGAGTTTGGGCGCGCCAGGAAAATGGGATAAGTAAAGGCCGGGGCGGATGGCGGCGTGGCGCGGCGCGGTGATGGGGAAGACGTCATCGTGTACTTCGGAATCGCAATAGAAAGTCAGCCACTTGCGGAGATAGGGCAAACGCCAGGAGAAGTCCACTGCGCTAAAGCGGGCGCCGGGGTCGTTGCGCGAGAATTTTTCCGATCCGTTGGTATCGCTGATGCTATAAAAGCTGTGCCAGAAGGTGCCCAGCGTGATGGGCGCGTGTCCCTTGCCTCCCCAGATGACGGTGCGTTGAAAACCAAATTCAAAGTTAGGCGTGGGCTTGAAGGAAATCTTCTCCGCATGCGCCCAGGGGCTCACGGGATCATTGTGACCCTTCAGCGGTCCCACGAAGAAGTCGTATCGGATCAGCCCGGCGATACGCGAGATGTACGGGATATATAGCGGCTCGACGCGGTTGATACGAAAGCTCCACATGTTTTCCGCGTTGTTGCTCCAGGCCATGCCGCCACCCATCCCCGGCCCGTACCAGTTGTCCATTTTCCCGAAGGAAATTTCATGGCCCACGACGTGAGCCGAAACATAGCCCTCAAGCACGGTGAGGTTATTAACCGAGGAAACCGGCCCCAGTGGGATGGTGGTGTTTCCATAGAGAGGAACGGAACTGAAGGTGGCAAAATCATCGATTGTGGCCAGGATCTCTGATAAGGGAAGTGAGTACCCTTCCCAAGAAGGGGCATGCTGGAATTCCCCGCGAAAATAAATGGAGAACATCCCATAGTGGCCGCGCGTGCTGAAGCCGGTGTAGCTGTTGAAGCCTGCTGCGTAGGGCCGGCCAAAATCATTGATGTCGGTCTGTCCCAGGTGGAAGCTGTCGCGTAACGGTGTGCCGGCGATCCCCATCACACCCTGGTACACCGAGTCGAGCCCAACTCGCCCATACCTTTGGTCGAGAGGGATGCGCATATCGGGCTGCAGGTCTCTTTCCAGGGCCGTAAAGATGTCGATGGCTTCGTCGTTCGTACTGTCGGTGATCCTGTCCGAGCTTTGCTCCAGCATGTGGGCCACGCTCAGGCGCGTCCACGGACGCATACCGAGGAAGACGGTGTCGACAAAGCCCATCCCATAGAGCCGCATCACCGCGGGGTAGATCCAGCTGTCCAGCGGGATATAAGTGGAACTCATGCCCTCTATCGATTTGAGCGGCGCATAGGGCGCAAAGTGAATGGCCTCGCGCGGAGCAGGAAGTTGATTGGCAGATGGCGGCGGTGGAGCGGTGGCCGGCGGAGGTGTTTGCTGCGGGGCGGGTTCGGACTGCGTTGCCTGAGTCGGATCTGAAGCAGAAAGGGTGGAAGCGGCCGAGATTGCTGGGGTCAATAAGACCAACGCACACACGACAGCAAGGAATTCCACTTACACCTCAAAGCCAAAAGCGGTTGATGCCGGATATGACCTGTGGCGGAGGCAGGTATCGGGCCGAGAGACGTGACGAGAATCGTTCACCTCTTCTCAAGCTAACGAAACGAGGACTAAGGGTCAATCGTTTGCAGCAGGCCGAGAAGCGGGAAGATAACGGGGCAGGTGGTTAAAGCCTGACATGACTCGGCTGCGGTTTCCGCGCCTTTTCCGTCGCCTTCCCTGACTTCTTCTTTGCATCCTTAAGGGCGGAGTCCAGTTTCCGCGAAAACTCTTGCACCACCTGATTTTTCCAGCTCGGGGTAAAGAGTCCCTTGGCCTTGAGGTAGCGTTCCATGTGGGTGAGAGGATCGCGTTCGTTGCGCCAGGCCGCGAAGTTCGCGAGGCGTCGTTTGGTTTGGCTGTACAGACGATAGGGCTTACCCTCCACCAACACCGGGCAGCCGCCCTGGCGCACCCGCTCCACGCTTTCGCAGGCTACCCGGTAGACGGCCACAACATCGTTGGCGTCGACGGGATGATGGGGAAGCCATAGCCCCGCGCTTTTTGGATCGGGCCGTCCTCTTCGTCGCTCGCCTTGAAACTGGCAGGCTCGGTCGAGGAATTATCCTCAACGACAAAAATTATGGGTAGGCTTTTGTTCGCGGCAAATGCGAGCTGCCTCATGCCAGCAGTCAAGAGCGGTTGTCGCCTTATCGCTAAAAGCGACCACTACGTTGCTGTTTTTCTTCTGTTTATTGGCCAGGGCCACGCTGGTCGCCAGCTCGAGCTGCGTGCATTGCGCGGGCGAGGGCATGATGATGTTGGGCGACTGGCTGTGGGCTGCGGGGCGCGCGTAAATCTGGGCCACGATTTCAGCCAGCGGCACTCCTTTGACCAGGCTGGCGATTGCGTTCTGGGGCGCGAGGGCGATCGTGTCTTCCGGCTGCAGGTCAATGGCGCACCCGGTAGCAATGGCCTCCTGGCCCATCGAAGCAGCGTAGAGGCCCGCAGATCGAGGCTGGCCACGCAGCCGGCATGCACGTTCCGTGAGCAGCCGGCATTGGACCATGGTGGCATAAAGCTGTTTCAGCTTGGCGTCGCTGATCAGCGAGCCGCCGGTGGAGACGGCCGCGGCGGCGGTCGCCTGCCCAACCTTACCAGCCATGGTTACGGTTTTCTCCTGAAGATTGAATGACGATGAGCGAGTAAAGCATTTTTGCTAATGGCGCGGACTTTGCGTGCCACCGGGGTGGAAAGAATGGCCGCACATAACTGATCCCACCGGACCACAGTATTAGCAAAGATGCGTTAAAGGGCTGATTGTAAATCACACCGCTCCCGATCTGTGTGACCGACTTCATCGAACGGTGGAAAGCAGCCCGGACTTTTTCACAGAAATGTGAAAAAGCCTGTGTATTTCCCGGGCCTCGATGCCGCGCAGTTCCTGAAACGATAGGAGTTTTAGCACTCTGCACTGCTTTCGATGCTCGGGGCAGCGGCCTTGTCATGTGGAGTAGTCCGAGTTGATGCGCACGTACTCCGCAGTGAGGTCAGTGGTCCAGAAGCGGCACTTGCCTGACCCGAGACCGAGATCGATATGCACCGTCAGATCGCGTTGTTTCAAGTATTCGATGGGTGGCATTTTCATCGAAGCGCGGTGAGAGGCAGCCCCCGCGGCAGATCTCGAGCTCGCCGAAGGAAATGTTGATCACGCGCGGGATCGATGGCTACGCCGGCATAGCCGATCGCCGCCAGTATGCGGCCCCAGTTGGGATCGCAACCCGCCCACGCGGTCTTGACCAGGGGAGAGTGGGCAATGGAGCGGGCTACGCGCAGGGCATCCGCATCCGTAAGCGCTCCGCTGATGTCCAGCTCGACCACGTGTTGAATGCCTTCCCCATCCTCCACGATGCGCATGGCGAGCGATAAACAAACGCTCTCGCAGTGCGGAGGAAAAGGAGCCGTAGGCGGATCGTCGACGGGATGCGCTGTGGCGTGGGAGTGGCCCTGGATGGTGACTCCGCTGGCCCCGCTGGCGAGCAGCAGGACGGTGTCATTGGTGGAGGTATCGCCGTCGATGGAGATGCGATTGAACGAACGCTCGACAGCGTGATGAAGCAGATCGGAAGCCACACCGGGTTCGAGGGCGGCATCGGTGAAGAGATAGACCAGCATGGTGGCATGCAGGGCGGCTGGCGGAGCGGCTTGGAGTTGGGGATGGATCATGCCCGCGCCCTTGGCGATGCCGGCAATGCGAACCGTTACCCCGCGCACGGCAAAACTTGCCACGGCAATCTTGGAGCGGGTGTCGGTAGTCATGATGGCTGCCGCCATCTGTTGCAGGTGAGCCGCGGTTGAGCCCAGCGCGGCGTGCAGTGCGGGCAAGGCCGCGGTCAGCTTGTCTACCGGAAGCGGCACGCCGATGATGCCCGTCGAGGAGGGAAAGACGGAATGCGCATCGCAGCCGAAGATGGCGGCAGCGTCGATGCAGCACTGCTGTGCGGCACTCACGCCGGCCTCGCCGGTGGCGCAGTTTGCATTGCCGGCATTGACCAGCGCAACACGCAGGTGATGTTGACTGCGTTCCAGGTGGCGCTTGTCCGACGATCAGTGGCGCGGCGATCACTTTGTTGCTGGTGAACATGGCGGCGGCGGTTGCCGGTTGGTCGGCTACTGCGCAGGCAAGGTCAGGCTTACCGCTGGCTTTGATGCCGGCGCGCACGGCGGCGAAAGAGAAGCCGCGCGGCACCTGGTCGTCGCTGAGCTGAGTGTTGAGGGGAGGCGTGTGGTGATCCGGAGACGTTTCAGCCATTGCCCTTTACTCTATCAAGAGAACGCACCATCGTTCACAGCCGCCGGAACATCGATAGCTGCGGCCTAGGATAATTACGAATGAAGCAGGAAAAGAACGTTGGGGCCAAGGTATCTCCTGAGTTCCTCCGCATGCGCAACGTGGATGTGGCGCGCGGCCAGAAAGTAGTGCTGCACGATGTGAGCCTCAGGATTGCCGCCGGAGAACACATCGCCATCCTGGGCCCAAATGGCTGCGGAAAGTCGACCCTGATCAAGGCCATGACCTGCGAATGCTATCCCATCGTACGTCCGGGGATGGAGATGAAAGTCTACGGCCGGGACCGTTGGGAGGTGCAGGAACTGCGCAAGCATCTGGGCGTAGTTGCCACGGAGCTGCCGGGCGAACGGACCGCGGTGACGCGGGGGCTGGACGCCGTGGTCAGCGGGTTCTTTTCCAGCTCCACCTTGTGGCCGAACCTGGTAGTGAGCGAGAGCATGCGCAGCAGCGCACTGGATGCGCTTGGCATGCTCGGCGCGGAGTACCTGCGCGACCGATGGGTGGGTGAAATGTCAGCGGGTGAGAAGCGCCGGGTGATGATCGCGCGAGCGCTGGTACACCGCCCGGAGATGTTACTGCTCGACGAACCGAGCAACGCACTGGACTTGGCGGCGCAGCGCGAACTACGCGAGATCTTGCGTGAAGTGGCCGTGGGCTCCGGCGAGCGGCGCGGAACAGGGCTGGTGATGGTAACCCATCACCTGGCGGATATTCTGCCCGAGATCGATCGCGTGGTCATGATGGGCGCGGGCCGTATCGTGGCCGATGGACCAAAGAGGGAGTTGCTGCAAGCATCCAGGCTGCGCGAGCTCTTTGGCGTCGACCTCGAATTAACCGAACGCAATGGCTACTGGCATTCGTGGTAAGCGGTTCCGTCCTATGAAACATTGCTGCTTGACCTGGACCCCGTGATCGTTTTAGCTTATGGCTACACGGGAAAGGAGGATGATCCAGCGAATGAAAAATTCTGATGGTAGTTGTTGTTCAATACGTGAGGTGACTGAGGCCTAGAGCCTGCGTGCTCTATCGTCGGCTCTCTGGGCCAATCCCAACATGTCACTGATTCTGTGGGGCCTGCCAAGACAGGCCCCTGGAATGCATCGTTCCGCATCGTCTCCCCGCCTTCAATTCTTCTTGCTCCACATCTCGCTTAAAAGCGGCCTACGCACCCCTCCAGCCCAGCAGTACAGGTGAATCTGCGTGGCGTTGCCGGAAATAGAACAGTATATGTTGCTGATAAAAACCACAACCGGTGCCTCGACAAAAGCGCCGCGAAGGAATTTTGGCCTACGGCAAGGGCAACACCCGCGGCAACCTTAGCACGATGCCGGTGGTTAAGGTCTTAGGGCGAAAGCTGTAGCCGTTCAGGGCCGACAATCCTCCATAGCTGAATTCCGCCACGCGCCAGTCGATGCGTGGCAGCACGGTGTAATCCACGCCGCCTAGAAACTGGTATTCGAATCGTGTGCTGTTCGTCGGAGAGCCGCCCTGGAAGTCTAAGCTGCCCACGCCAGCCGTCGCTTCCACGTACGGGTGCAGTGGGATGACATGCAGATTCAAGCCGACCCGGGGTCCAATGCCGCCGCTGTTGAAGTAGTCTCCCCCGCTTTTTGCGAAGGAGCCGCGAAGATCCACGCCTATGTTGAGGACGGCAAGGCGTCCGCTCGCGAGGTAGGCCCCGACCGTTCCGCCATAGAACTGGTATCCGGTAGGTCCGGGATTGCCCAGGTTCTGCACCGTAAAACCGCCGTAGAGCCCAAGCTGTGCGCGAACAGAAAGCGGAGAAACAAACAGGAGAGTGAGAGCGAGCAGTCGCAGCAGTTTCATCAGGCGAGAACTCCTCGTACCAACTTACTCTTCCGTCCGCACGCGGGCGAGGCGACTGAGGCTTCGTTGCTCCGTGCCTCGCTGACGGGCGCCGCGCAGGCTTACAATTACTTCATGGAACCACTGGTGATTGCGGGTAAAGCCTTTCAGTCCCGGCTGATTGTGGGTACGGGGAAGTACAAGGACGGTCCAGAGACGCAGGCGGCTATTGAAGCTTCAGGAGCGGAGATGGTTACGGTGGCGGTGCGGCGATTGAACCTGGACCGCACCCGGGAATCACTCCTCGACTACATCGACCCCGAGCGCTATTTCCTGCTGCCCAATACTGCCGGTTGCTACACCGCGGATGAAGCGATTCGCGCCGCCCGGCTGGGACGCGAGGTGGGGCTCTCCGACTGGGTGAAGATCGAGGTCATTGGAGACCAGGCGACCCTCTATCCGGATGTGCAGGCAACCCTGGAAGCAACACGAGTTCTGGTGAAGGAAGGTTTTACCGTTCTTCCCTACACCTCCGACGACATTGTGTACGCCCGCCGGCTGATCGATGCGGGTGCGGCTGCGGTCATGCCTCTGGGCGCGCCCATCGGGAGCGGCATGGGGTTGCAGAATCTGGCGACCTTGCGCATCCTGCGGGAGATGATTACCGAGGTTCCGCTTATCGTGGATGCCGGGGTGGGCATGGCGTCGGATGTGTGCCTGGCGATGGACATGGGGGCGGATGCAGTGTTGATCAACTCCGCTATCGCGCACGCAGCCAAGCCGGTGCTGATGGCCGAAGCGATGCAGCATGCGGTGCTTGCGGGACGGCAATCCTTCCTCTCCGGCCGAATGCCGAGGAAGCTGTACGCGACTGCCAGCTCGCCGCTCGAAGGCCTTTCCAAGTAAAGTTTCTGCACCCACATGACTATTACGGCGTCCATTGCGAGTGGGATAGACTCGGTCACATGCGCGTCTTTGGCATTGATTGCGGAACCAATTGCACCGGGTATGGAGTCGTGGACGTGCAATACGGGCCGCGTGAAACACGCCTGATCGCGGTGGCTGCGGGCGGTCTCAAGCTGGCCAAGGAGCAGCCGTTACCCATGCGGCTGGCCTATATTTATGCCGAGCTCTCGGCGCTTGCTGGAATTGCACCGCCCGGAAGTGGTGGCGGTGGAAGAGGTGTTCTACTCCGTGAATGCGAAGTCTGCGCTAAAACTGGGACATGTACGTGGAGTGGCCTTGCTGGCAGCAGCCATGCACGGGCTGCCGGTGGCGGAATATGCTCCGCTCACCATCAAATCCGCCGTGGTTGGCTATGGATTGGCGCAGAAGGAGCAGGTGCAGTTCATGGTCGCGCGCCTGCTGAACCTGGATTGCGCGCCGGAACCTGCCGATGCCGCCGACGCCTTGGCCATTGCGATATGCCACGTCCATACCGCCCAGACACTTTCATTGCAGGCGGAATCCCGCGCTTGAGGTTTGGGTTGAATCCGCTGCGATAGCATGGCATGGGCAGTGTTGCCTTTCATGGTTGCGTCCAGCGGACCGCAGGCTGCCGCGCAGGGCGCGCCCCAGGCGCAGATCCGCTTTAGCTACGAAAACCCCAAGCTGCAGCCTCCAAAGTATGTTCTGACGGTCAACGAGGACGGCAGCGGGCACTTTCGCTCGGAGGGCCAGGGCCCGGCATCAAGTGACCCAGCGAGTGTGCCGTCGGAGCCTCAGGATCGGCCGATCCACATCTCGAAAGCGATGCGCGAGGCCATGTTTGTGACCGCGCGCAAGAACAAGCTCTTTGCCTTTGCCTGCGATGACGGGGCAAAGAACATCGCCTTCCAGGGCACCAAAACGTTGCAATACGAGGGTCCTGAAGGCCAGGGAAGTTGTACATACAACTGGAGCAAAAACGCTCAGATTGATAAGCTGACAGACCAGTTTGAAGCCATTGCCGCAACCCTGGACGAGGGCAGCAAGTTAGAGCGCCAGTACGAGCATGGGCGTCTTAGCTTGGATGGGGAACTGGAATCTCTGGATCAGATGGTGCGCGATGGCAGGGCGCTCGAGCTGGAGAATATCGCCCCCATTCTGCAGAAGCTTGCCGGGGATGAGGCAGTGTTACAGCGGGTGCAGCGGCGCGCACGAGCGCTGTTGGCGCAGGCTAAGAACGATTGACCGCGCAGCCGGCATTCACAAATCGTTTCCCGGCCGCGTCCAAGAAGTAGGTAAAGTATTGAATTTACGTAAGGAAACTTATTGTGTGAATTTTGGTTTAAGTGGATTAGGGGACCTGAACGCAGGGTCCCACCAGGAAATGGAGGTGCTCCGTTATGCAGCACCCACGAAATAGAAAGACCGTTGCCGGGCCCTTGGCGCTAGCCGCATTTTGTCTGCTTTGGATGGGATTAGGAACCGGCCGTGCGTTAGCGCAGGCCCAGGACCCTGCCGGACCGAACGTCGCCCGGGTGAGCTTCGTGCAAGGCTCGGTACAACTGCTTGCCGGACAGGGAAGCGATTTCCAGCAGGCAGTGATGAACATGCCGGTGGTGGATGGATCGCGTTTGCAGGCCGGCGGAGACGGCCAGGCGGAGGTCGAGTTCGGTGACGGCAGCGTCGCCCGTTTGACCCCAAACAGCACCCTGCAGTTCGACCACTTGGGACAGGATCGCGTCCAGTTGCAGCAGTTGTCCGGATTGGCCTATTACGAGTTCAACGTGGGCGATGGACACCCGCCCTTCAGCGTGCAATTCAACAATTTGTATGTGCAGCCCACAGCCAATGCGATCCTGCGCGTGGGTCTGGATGCCGGATGGGAAGTTGCCGTGATCAGCGGCTCGGTGAATGTGCAGGGAGATGGCATTCCGGGCGTCACCGTGGCGGAAAACCAGAGCATCCGTTCCGGAGCCGAGAACAGCGGGGCTCCGTACACGGTGGCCCAGGGAATCAATGGCGACTCCTGGGATAACTGGAATCAGGACCGCGACCAGGCGATCGCGCAGGAAGCCTCCCAGCAGACGCCGGTGCGCGATGACTCAGCCAATCCGCAGAATGAAAACTGGAATGATTTGGATGCCGACGGCAACTGGTATCCCGTTGAGGGAACCGGCAACGTCTGGGTTCCTGCCGGCGTCGGTCCTGGTTGGGATCCGTATGGATCCGGCTACTGGGCCTACTACCCCACCATCGGCTACACCTGGGTTTCAGGTTATCCCTGGGGCTGGCTTCCGTACCATTGCGGCCGTTGGGGCTATTACTCCTTCGGCTGGGGATGGGCTCCGGGCGGATGTGGCCGAGTCTGGTCTCCCGTGATTGTGGTGCGCAACTATCCTGCCGGTTGGGTCATGCCCGTGCGGCCAGTCTTTCGCGGCGGTGCGTACCCGCTTCCGCCGACAACGCCTGGTTGCGGTCGATCGTGGACCGGTGGCCACAGGCCCCTGGGGACTGCGTGGAGCAGTGCCCAAGCCAAATCATCAGGAGGCCCTGAACTTGAATGGGCGCACGATTACCCCAGTGGGTCGAGTCGACGTTCGTCAGCAGGGATTCCTTGCCGCCCAAGGGCACGGCGCCGGGGACGCGCGCCGTGTTGTCGGGCGCTGCTGTCGGGCCGGCGCAGCGGCCGAAATAGCGCGTTTTGGGGCGCCAATCCGCCGCGTGCGATCGAGAGGCCCAACGAGCCGGTGGCCGCAAAGGCAGATCAGCGCGCAGTGGGGCTTCACAAGGCCGACGATCCTCGCCGCCGGCCCATAGGCCGAGTCGTGGGTTACTCTGGCCGCCGCAGCAGTCGTATAACTCAACGTTCGACTTACGTAGCGCGGCCGACGCCTACCACGGCATTATTCGGCTGCCGCCTCCAGCCCCATTACTCGGCCTCCACCGCAGTTCGCATTCGGCGCCTTCCGGGAGCTCACCGCTAAAGACAGTACCGGGATTAGCGCCAGAGGCGAGAGCGCGACAGAGACACGCCATCGCCTCCAGCGACACCGCCTCGGCCCGCACCTGTGCATCCACGGCACATTGTTTCAAAGCCCCGTCGACACGGCGGGGCTGTATCCCGCGGCGCGCAGGTTATTGGCCAGGGTTTTGCGTTTCAGGGCGAAGACTTGACGCAAAAAGCGCAGAAACCCTGCCGGTTCCACTCCCAACTCATCGAATCGAGAACGCATCGTGAGGCGAAAGACCGTGGAGTAGACCTCCGGCGGCGGAGCGAACGCCTCAGGAGGCAAGGTGAAGAGGTTCTCCACCGTCGCGTACATCTGCGTGGTCGCTGATAACAGTCCGTATGCGCTCGAGCCCGGAGGCGCCACGATGCGCTCCGCAACCTCACGCTGCGCCATGAGCACGGCGCGCTCGATCACCGCGCTATGGGCGAAGAGATGCATCAGGATCGGGGATGAGATGTAATACGGCAGGTTGCCGATGACCTGCAGCTGAACCCCGCGTTGGGCAGCCAACTCCGTCAGGTCAACGGTCAGAATGTCCCGGCAGAGAATTTCGATGGAGCTTCCGGCGAAGGAGTGTTGCAGCGACGCAGCCAGAGCAGGATCGACTTCGATTGCGATGAGCTGCTTGGCGCGGGGTGCGAGCAGGCTGGTAAGCACCCCTCTGCCTGGGCCCAATCTCGAGCACCGTGGCCTGACTTAAATCGCCCAAAGCGTCTACGATAGCCCGCGGCGCGCTCGGGCTCACCAGAAAATTCTGCCCCAACTTCGGCTTATGGCGCGATGAGCCTTGCTTACGATCGGGCATGGCGCGCTCGCCCCAGATTGCTGGCGCCGTTTCTCATAGGTAGACTACGCATTTGCGGCGATTCCTCCTGGATTTCCTGTAGAGTCTCGTGGGGACGATGAACTTCATGCGGCTTTCCTTAATGAAAGCCGCACACGCTACCATGGCGAGGGCTGCGCAGTAGGAAATCCAGGATCCTTCTCTGCATCATACGGAAGCGGATCTGAGTCAAGCGGTCTTACGATATATCTCGCCGGGGAAGATGCTTTGTACGGGGCTTTTCACCAGGAAAAGCCCCACTTCGCTGAAGCCGGATGCGGGAGCTAGCAATCGTAAAACCGAGGAAAATAAGGGGTGTTGGCAATGCATATCGTTTTTGCCGCGTCGGAGTGTGTTCCTTACGTCAAGACGGGCGGAGTTGCAGAAGTAGTTGGCGCGCTGCCCAAGGAACTGGTTCGGCAAGGCCATCAGGTCACGGTCTATATACCTCTCTACCGGCAAGTGCAAAAGCATCTGAAGGAGCGCCGGATCGCCATTCGCAGTCTCACCATTCCTTTTTCCTACTACAACCGCTTTGTGACGGTCGTCAATGGAGGCACTCCCGACGGAGTGCAGATTTATTTCATCGATTGCCCTGAGCTCTTCGATCGGGAGTTTCTCTATGAGACGGCCTCCGGCGATTATGCCGACAATGCGGAGCGATTTGGGTTGTTTTGCCGTGCCGTGCTCGACAGCACCAAGATACTGGGTGTGCCGGATGTATTTCACATCCACGGATGGCCCGCGGGGGTGCTCGCCATCCTGCTGCGGACGGTGTACTACTTCGATCCGGTGCTCAAGAATGTTGCCTGCCTGCTGACGATCCACAACTCAGATCGCCAGGGGTGGTTTCCGCGGGAGACGGTGGA
This sequence comes from uncultured Acidobacteriaceae bacterium, assembly GCA_963815175.1. Lineage (GTDB taxonomy): Bacteria > Acidobacteriota > Terriglobia > Terriglobales > Acidobacteriaceae > PALSA-350. Next base: position 5,269 of record CAWFGM010000062.1, on the reverse strand, counting down.
AAAACTGCTGTTGCCCTGGGATGTGTACACGGTTGAGCGGGCGGAATTTTACGGCACCTTCGATTTTCTCAAGGGTGGGATTGTCTATTCCGATGCGATCAATACGGTGAGCCGCAAATACGCTGAAGAGATCCAGACCCCGGAGTATGGCAACGGACTGGAAGGCGTCTTGCGCGCCCGGGCGCAGGATCTGCACGGCATTCTGAACGGTGTCGACTACCAGGTTTGGAATCCGGCCACCGACAGCAAGATCGCGGCCCATTACACTCCCGAGCGGCTGGAAGGAAAGGTGGCCTGCCGTAAGGACATGCTGCATGCCTTCGGTGTTTCCAACCTGCCTGACGAGACGCCGGTGATCGGCATGGTCTCACGCCTGGCGACGCAGAAGGGTTTTGATTTGCTGGCGCAGGCATTCGACCAGTTGCTGCAGGAGAACATGTTCCTGGTGATCCTCGGCACCGGTGAACCTTATTACGAGAACCTGTTGCGTGGTTGGCAGGAACGGTATGCCGATAAGGTCGCAGTGGCAATTACCTATGATGAAACCCTGGCTCATAAGGTGGAGGCCGGATCGGACATCGTGCTCATGCCATCGCGTTCCGAGCCTTGTGGGCTGAACCAGATCTATGGCATGAAGTACGGAACGGTGCCCGTGGTCCGCGCGACCGGCGGCCTCGATGACACGGTGCAGGAGTGGTCGGCGGAAGCGGAGACAGGAACAGGCTTTCGCTTTAACGATTACCGGCCGGAGGAGTTGATGCAAGCGCTGCGCCATGCCTTCGCGTCCTTCGCCGATAAGAACCAGTGGACCAAGCTGATGCGCAACGGCATGGCGCGCGATTATTCCTGGACCAAGCCCGCTAAAGAATACATCCAGCTTTACGAGGAAATCGTCCGCAGACGCTCTTGAGGGATCTGCAGTTCCACTTTCCCCTTCGCAAATGCTTTGGGGCTAAACTGCCTTTCGTTTAGCGGCGCGGAAATACAAATACACCGGTAAGCCGGCGAGAATAATAAGTGTTCCCACCAGAGATCCGCGTATATTGCTGACGAACGAGTAGTAAAGCAACACGGCGGCCGCGAGGACGAAGAGCGCCGGCAGCACCGGATATCCCCAGATTCGGAACGGACGCTCGCTCGCGGGAATGCGGCGCCGGTAAACAAAAATGGTCGTCGCCGTAAGCATGTAGAACAGCCACTCAGCAAAAATCGCAAGCTCAAAGAGTTGCTGAAAGCGTCCCACCAGCAACAGCAGCAGTGTGCTCAATAGCCCCTGCGCCACAAGCGCGGTCGAAGGGCTTTGGAAGCGGGGATGAATATGAGCCAATTGGGCGGGGAAGAGCCGGTCGCGCGCCGCCGCAAAGGGCACGCGGGCGCCGGACATGGTGGTCCCGTTCAGCCCGACGAGAATGCTCAGCGCCATGGCAATCGAAACCAGGGATGCGCCCCAATGCCCGGAAACCACCGACATGGCGAGGACCGCCGGGCGCGAGGAATCCGCGATCCGGGCCGCGGGCAGAATGTATTGAGTGGCCGCGTTGGTAGCCATGTAGAGCACGCCCACCACGCCCACACCGGCGATCAGCGCAATGGGCAGGCTGCGCTCCGGCCGCTTTACTTCGCCGGCCACCATGGTGAGATCATTCCACCCGTCGTAAGCCCATAGCGACGCGATGAGCGCGACCATGAACCCTTCCAATCCGCCCTGAGCACCGGCAAAGCTGGTACGGAAATTGGCAAAACCACCAAGTGGGCTGGCAAAGCAGAAACCGGCGATGACGAGAATCAGAATCACCTTGAGCCAGGTGAAGAACAGCTGGAAGTCCCCCGCCTTCTTAATGCCCAGGTAGTTTAGTCCGGTGATCAGCCACGCGGCGCAGATGGCGAAGATTTGCGACCAGGTGATCAAGACCGGACTTCGCAGCACGACTCCATCGAGCCATGCGAAGGCGGGAAAGACGCCCATAACGCGGGCCAGGCCGGTGGTGATGCTGGCAATGGAGGCCGGTTTGGCCACCGCAAACCACGTCCACATGTAAAGAAATGCGGGCAGGTCCCCGTAGGCGTTGCGCAGGAAGACATACTCCCCGCCGGCGTGCGGCATCATGGCCCCGAGCTCCGCGTAGGTCATGGCGCCAAACAGCGTGAGCACTCCCCCGACGATCCAGGCCAGATACACCAGGCTGCTGGAGCCGACGGCGCGCATCATTTCCTGGGGTACGAGAAAGATGCCGCTGCCGATGATGGTGCCAACCACAATCGCGGTCGCATGCCAGACGCCAAGTACGCGTGGAAGGTCCGGTGCCGAGGACGTTGTGCCGCGCTCCAATGGGGAAGAAATATTCATTGGTGGTACGCGAGTCTAGCATTTCTGGCATGCCGTGCTTACACCGCCTGGCCGGGTGGAGACGCGACCGTATCCGCGGGATGGAAGTAGTCATGGATGGCTGCGGCCAAATGGGGCGCCACGACGGAGGCAAGCGCCTGCAGGGTTGCTTCCCGTATGCCGCGCACGCTGCCGAAATGCGCGACCAGCCGATTGCGTGTCTGCGGGCCTACGCCGGGAATCGACAACAATTCAGACTCGCGATCCCTGATCTCCCGCCGCTTGCGGTGGTAGGTAACGGCGAAACGGTGGGACTCGTCGCGAATCTTCTGCACCAGGTGCAGCACCGGCGACCGACGGTCAAGCACGATGGGCTCGTCTTCCTGCCCGTAGAGGTAGATAATCTCCTCTCGTTTGGCGATCGAGGCCAGCGGCTGGGTGGTGATGCCGAGCAGCTCCAGAGCCTCGGCGGCGGCATGCAACTGGCCCAGTCCTCCGTCGATGAGGACCAGGCTTGGCATGCCTAACTGCTCCTCCTGCACCCGGCGATATCGCCTGCCAATGACTTCGCGCATGGATGCGAAATCATCTACGCCTTCTACGGTCTTGATCTGGTACTTGCGGTAGTCGGATTTCTTCATGGCGCCGTCCTCCCAAACCACCATGGAGGCGACTGTCTCCGCGCCCTGGATGTGGGAAATGTCGAAGCACTCAATGCGCCGCGGCAGCTCCGGCAGGGTCAACAGATCCTGCAGGGATTCTTCGATCATTTTTCGCGTCGGCTGCATGACCCGGAAGCGCTGGTCAAAACTCTGTTTGGCATTTTGTCCCGCAAGGTCGACCAGGGAACGCTTCTCCCCCCGGCGGGGCACGGCCAGCTCGACCTTGTGCTGCGCGCGCTCGCTGAGCAACGCCGCCAGCGATTCGCGGTCGGCAAAATCCACCGGGATGTAGACGGTCCGGGGCACATACTGCTGGTCGATATAGAGCTGCTTGAGCAGGGCAGAGAAGAAGAAGGGAGCGTCAAAATCAGCTCCATACGATTGGGCCTCCGGCGCGGGAGCATCCGTTTCTGCCTCAGGCGAAACGTGCTCGGAGGCGTTCAGTTCGGGCGGATACTCGGGAAGCTCTTCCCAGAAGAATTCGCGGCGATCCACGATCTTGCCGCCACGCATATGAAAGAGATTCACGGCCAGCATCCCATTCTCATGGTGATAGCCGTAGACGTCCGCATCGTCGCCGTCTGTCGTGGCCATGCGCTGTCTCTCTTGCACCTGGCTCATGGTGATCAGCAGATCGCGGTACCTGGCGGCGAGTTCGAAGAGCTGCGAGGCTGCTGCGGCCTCCATGCGCTCCTCGAGCGAGCGGCTCAATTCCGTTTGCCGGCCTTCCAGGAACATCTGTGCGTCGCGCACTGCTTGCCGGTAGTCCTCGGGTGTGGTGAGGTTCTCAACGCAAGGTCCCAGGCAGCGCTTGATGTAGTACTGCAGGCAGGGCCGGGGATGGTAGCGCGAAAGATCGACCTTGCAACTAGGCAGGAGGAAGCTGCGGTGGATCAGGTCGACCACCCGGTGCGCCAGGTTGCCGGGGAAAAAGGGTCCGTAGTATGCGCTTCCGTCTTTGCGCAGCCTGCGGGTCACAAAAACCTTGGGGTACCGGTCAGCCAGGGTCAGCTTGACGTAGGGGTAGGTCTTATCGTCGCGCAGCAGGATGTTGAAGCGCGGCTTGCGCTGCTTGATGAGGTTGTTTTCGAGCGCCAGCGCCTCGTGTTCGTTCTCCACCAGGATGTAATCGATGTCCACGGCCTCGCGCATGAGCGAGCCCGTCTTGGCATTTGCCTGGGATGCTCCCAGCAGGTACGAACGTACCCGGGAACGAAGGTTTTTCGCTTTGCCGACGTAGATCACGTCGCCCTGCGCATTGCGGTACAGATACACCCCTGGCCGGGTAGGCAGGGTGCGTATCTTCTCGTGCAGATCCATGAAATGTCCCTGACTAAAGTTTAGCCGCTATGCACTTCAGGCGGCAGTTTGCGCATCCAAGCAGGTAAAACTTGCGCTCTTTTGCTCGATTAATGGAGCACCAAGGTTTACACTTTCACCCGCAAGTGATTGCAGCGAAACTAGTAAAGTGAGATGATTATTTTGGCAATGATCGTGCTAGTAAGACCTGGATGGGCGAAGTACGGGAGCAGAACCTTTTATGATCCGAATCGATAAGACGTCGCAACAAGCAGCTATCCTTTTGGGAGCCGTGTCACTGTTTGTCACCGCCGGCTGCTCCACCAAAAATTATGTCCGCTCGCAAACCACCCCGTTGGTGCAGAAGACCAACGAGCTCGACGATGCCACGGCCGCCAACAACCGCGCGATCCAAAGCACCAATGAACGCGCTCAGGCAGGCATCCAGCAGGCTCAGGCGTCGGCCAATACCGCCACGCAAAACGCCACGGCGGCAACTGCGGCTGCGAACCAGGCGCAGGGCAGCGCGCAGGAGGCGGTTAATCGTGCCGACTCGCTGGCCAGCGTAGTTGCGAACCTCGACAACTACAAGCAGATCGGCGATGTCTCGGTGACGTTTGGATTCGACAAGAGCGAGCTGACGAAGGCGGACAAGGCACAACTGGATGGCCTTGGAACCCAGCTCACTACGGCCAAAGCTTACATTCTGGAAGTGACCGGCGGAACGGACTCGGTAGGCAGTGCCGATTACAACTACCAGTTGAGCCAGCGCCGCGCCGAAGCAGTGGTGCAGTATATTGCGTCCAAGTTCACGATGCCCCGCAGAAGTTTCACCTGATCGGGATTGGCAAGGACGTGGAAGTCGCGACCAACAAGACAGCCGCCGGACGCGCCCAAAATCGCCGCGTGGAAGTGCAGGTTCTATCCAACATGGCGCAGACGAACTCCACCGCCGTCTCGCAAGTTCGATAGCTGTTCAAAT
>CAWFGM010000061.1:0-28464 GCA_963815175.1 uncultured Acidobacteriaceae bacterium | reverse complement strand
CCAGCCGAGACGAGCAGTCCAATGAACGCAGAGGTTGCCTTTTCGATGTTCATGCTGAGCAGTGTTCGGGGTCGTGCTCACAGCACCACTTAAAATTCCCTTTACTATCGATTACTGGCCTGAGTGGGGCGTAGGGGATTACCTTGCGGCATTCGCCCAGCGATGAATTCGCTGCAGTCAAAGCAATCAGTTGCAGGTATGCCGACGCTTGAAATAGGTGAAGCTGCCAAGCGAGGTCTTTGGTCGGGCTCTCGCTGAGATTCCTTAAGTGCGTGGCAATCGCCTGCAGTTCAGTCTGGGTATCGTTTGGTTTCGCAGCCATAGGTCCTCCGATTTCGCGATTCGGCAAGGGAGCGTAGAAAGCTGGTAAACGCAGCCTCGTGGCACTGCCGATTGCAATATGTCTACTTGGCTTTGGAGTATGACATGGCACCTGGTTTTGCGAGCAAGGAAAATACAACCATAACGCGCGACCCGGAAGCCCCATCCCACAGGCTCGTAAGGAGGGTGACGCAAGGTGCCGGGGGAAGATAAGGGGGGAGATAAAGGGACATGATGAAGTGGACTTCCGGTCTGTCGTGCTTTTTCGAAGGGAGTGCGCCCGGGCAACCCCACCACCCACTGTGACAGAACGAATTAACCTTCGACCCCTAGCCGGCTCACCAGATTATGCTGATCCTTAGGCTGGGTTACTTTTCGTCTGTTTGAATGCATAGGTATGGGAAGGAAAAAGGGTTCTCCCCGAGATTACGATACTGAGACCGGCTGTTTGCACCAGCTGGGGGAACTTGGGGGACGGGGTGGACTGCACCCCTGAGCTGAGACACGGCTGAAGGCAATTAATTGGGGACACTTCGGCCCGTTTCGCTTCGTTTATCGATAAGCAATCGCCGAGCCGCGGGAGTGTGGGAATCCCGAAGGGATTTCCAAGGCCTGTGGGAGCGGTGGTAAACCTGCCTTTGGTTTTCCCCCGCTTCCATCAGCGCCGTCACTTCCCCGGCTCTCGCTAGCCTGCTCGAACTCTTCCGGTGTTAAATATCGCAATGCGGAATGCAGCCTTTGTCGGTTGTACACCTTTTCGAGGAACTCACCGATTCGACTGCGTGCGTCTTCTAGATCCCGATAGTCGTTCCCGTGTAGCCTCCTCCTCTTTGAAGGTTCGCATAAACCTCTCCGCGCGTGCGTTGTCATATGGATTGCCGCGCCGGCTCATGCTGATCTGAATCTCGCCTTGCTCGAGTATCTCCGTGTAATCGCACGATGCGTACTGTACGCCTCGATCGGAGTGATGGATCAGCTCCTCCGCTTTCCAATCGCGCCCGTTCAGTGCCATCTGCAAAGCTCGAATCGCCAGTTCGGCTTCCAACGTGCGGCCCAGCTCCCAGCCGATTACCCGTCGTGAGTAAGCATCCAGCACAACAGCCAGATAGACAAACTCCCTGCGGAGGCGAATGAACGTAATGTCGGCCACCCACAGCTGGTTGATCTTGTAGTTTCACCGCCGCGCCAGGTTCGGATATATCGGCAAGGCATGCGCCGAATCGGTCGTAAACACGTACTTCCGCCGTCGCAAGCTGAGCAGGTTGTCTTCGCGCATCAGGCGCAGTACACGCTTGTGATTGACGAGCTGCCCTTCTCGCCCAAGCAGAGCGGTTAACATGCGGTAGCCACGAAGACGATGATGCGCGACTGCTAGCTCCTGCAAGCGAGCACGCAGCAACAGGTCTGACTGCTTTGGCGCAGTCTGACTGCAAATAACGATAGAAGCCCGCACGACTTACTTCCGCTACCTGACATTGCTGTTCCACGGTCAGTGCTACTCCTTCGAGCGAGAGCGAGGCCTCGATGCCGCGATAGACTCCTTGCCGCCATCGCTGGTACGAATCGACGCTGCTCCCCTGACTTGCTCGAAGGCTCGTTTTAAAAAATCCACCTCCAGCTGCTTACGGCCTAGCAGCCGTTCCAGTTCAGCGATCCGCAACTCGGCTGCACTCGGTCCTGGCGGGGATACGGTCTGTGACTTGCTCCCGGGTGGCCGGCCTCTACGTCGTTCCAGACCCGCTCTGCCTTCTGCCTCGAACTGGTGGCGCCATTGGTAAAGGAACTTCCGGCGAATACCTAACTCTTCAGCCAAACCGGTGATGGTCTTGGCTTGCGCCATCCGGCGCACCGCGTCCTGCTTAAAATCCGTGCTGTAGCTCTTCGGCTTCTTCTTCTTCATCGGCCAACTCCATTATGGCCGATAAATGTCCCCGTTTTCTCGCCTCTCCGTGTCTCACTTTTGGGGTGCACTACAGGTATCATGTCCCCTTATCTCTCCCTTATCTCCAACCTTTTTCGGGGTCCTGGGCCTTCATGGTATTCGGGCTTCATATATTCATTATCCGCTAGGGCAAGGACTTAATTGTGTGGGTACAAGCTCACGTCAAACAATTCTTTGAGGCGGTCGTAGATCGCCTAGACGCCATTGAAAAAGCGGTCCAGGAGCATACCTCCGCCACACATGAAGCTAAAGAAGCTAGCAGCGAAGAGTGGCGTCAAATACCCGGGATTGTCTCCCACATCATCGATTCTAAAAACAAGGCGGAGGCCGAGCGTACCAAACGCGCAGAGGTCGAAAGGAAGAAAGAACAGAACCCACTTGTAGATTCTCAAGAGAGAATCGCCAAGTGGACCAAACGCGCATGCATCGCAGCTATTGGGTACGGAGCTGTGGCCTTTTGGCAAGGTTGCTTGACGCGGGAAACCTACCGCGAAATACGAGAGCAAACCGCCATCAACTCCGCCATGCTGACCGAGACGAGAAATGCCTTGGATACCTCCCAGAGTAATTTCGACCGTACGATGAGGCAGATAATCCCGCAGACCATTGCCCAAAGTGCCGCTAAAGCGGCAAGGGACGCGAGCCGGATAGCTAAGAACGCTTTGGAAGAGCAAACTATTGAATTTGAATCCCAGAATCCTCCGGCCCAGATCTCTATTGATCCTTACATATCTTGGTACTATCAATCTCCCAAGAACTCCCCTCCATGCAAAATGGGGTTTGTTTGCGCCTTGCTGTTTATTCATAACATTGTTCCAAATAGCGTCGCTACAGGAGTCGAAGTAGCCGCGAAAATTGCTATTTTGCCTTTCGCCCCCAAGGTTAATCCGCAAAATTGGCGTTCGATCGGCCCGCCGACCACTATCCGGTACTCTGCACAGACGACTAGCGGGACATATCCCTATTGCCTCGAATGGGGCTGTTTTAAACTACCAAAGCTATGAGCCCAAAAGTCGGCACTCTGTATGTTTGGGGCATGGTCCGCTACAAGCGCTACAGTAAGCTCACGAAGAACGTTTCTTTCTGCTTCTTGATACCTTCCTGAACTCGTTTTCCCAAAAGGGCCAAGAGGATTTGGAGTCAGGAAAACAGTATCAGTGCTAATAGCTCAAGCCCTGTCACGGCAAGAGATTGGGAAACCGGGGGAAACCGGGGGGGGAAATCGGGACAGCCTGATCCGCGAAATTCTACTCCACTCCAAACGTCAACAAGGCAACGCTGTCCACACGTCCGTCCCTCAGTCCGCAGCAATCTCTGTGGGTTCTGCTGTGGGGATCGCTTGCCCCACCGCCACCGCGAGAGCAAATAGCACACCGGCCCGCCGGCAGCAACCAGCAATCCAAACACCAACGCCGGCATATGCGCTACCTGCTCGGACCGGGAAGCATAAGCGGCGTACACCAGCAGCGCCACCGGACAGACGCTAACCACCCACACGCCAACCATGCCGCCGGGAATACGAAACGGCCGCACCATCTCCGGTTGCTTGATGCGCAGCGCGATGAGCGCGGCAAACTCGATCACCAGGCTGGCGCCATACAAGATCAGATCGATGGAGATGAGCCGCTCGTAGGTGAATCCGAGCGCCAGTGCCCAGCCCAGGCCGCACAGCACAATGGCTACCCAGGGGCTGCGCCGGCGGTTGCGCCGCGCCAGTGCGGAAGGCATCATGCGGTCCTCCGCCATCACTACCGGCAGCCGGGTATAGGAGAGGGTGAGCGCATTGAACATGCCCACGCCGTTGATGATGCCGCCGATGACGACGGCGACCGCCAGCCATGGTCCGGCAAGCAGGCGCGCCGCATCGGTCCACGAGCCGGTGGTGAACTGATCTACGGGGATACCGGCTGCAGCGATGGCACTGAGCGGAAGAATGTAGGACAGCGCGACGATTGCCGCAAGTCGCCAGCATCGCCAGCGGATAATTGCGCCGCGGATTCTCCACCTCCTGCGCGACGGTCGAGGCGTTGTCCCAGCCCATGTAGTTCCACATCGCGACCAGCAGGGCCGTGGTGAGCGTGCCGTGCGGCGCGGCCGACGGCGGATAGGACACATGCTGAAGCAGGTGATGCCATCCAGCCCAGTAGCCGCAGCCCACCAGCACGACGAAAGGAGCGAGCAGGGCAACGAACAGTACGACCGCGCCCCGGCCGACGGTGCGTGCTCCCCCCAGGTTCCACAGGCAGCACAGGATCACAAAGGTCACCGCCCACAGAGTGGCGCGGCTGCCGGCGGTCCATGTGGGAAACAGCCGCCCGAGATAGAGGACGGACAGCGTGGGATAGATGGCCATGTCGAAGATGCTGGCAGCCAGCGAGAGCCACGCCTCCTGGTAACCCCAGAAGGGGCCGAAGGCTCGCCGCACCCAGACATAGAAGCCGCCCTCGGCGGGGATGGCGCTGGCCAGCTCGCCGATCATGAGGGTCGTGGGCAGACTCCACACGAAGGGAACGATGGCGAGGATCAGCAGCGCGCCCAGGTACCCCGCGCCGCCGAGCGTGTCCTCGATGCCATAGGGTCCACCGGAGACCATAAAGAAGGTCGCGGCAATCAGAGAGAAAAGGCGCAGCCGTCCGCCTTTGTGCCGCGGGTCCGGTGGATTTGAGTCGGCCATCTCAGCAATATACTGGAGAAAGTCGAAATCCTGTGCATGACGACTGGCGTGCCGGGAACGCTTCGCTTTGCTACGGAAACCTCGTCGCTCACGGAACCTTGTCCGTCGCCCCTTGGTTCGGCCGGGGCTCTCTTTTTCCCTCTGCTGTTACTACTTTGAGCATATTTTGTTGATCTGAGAGAAACACTTGGAATCGAACGCGAAAGAACTGCATCTAGAGTATATGGCTTGCTTGGAATACTTCAGACTTCACCAGCATTACGTAGTAGCAGTGCGACGTTGCGAACAGGCCGAGTCGTCTTCCCGTCGGAGTGGTTTGCTTGACGCAGCGGCTCGCCTGACCGCGGAAATTAAACAGAAGGCACGAAACGAGAGAACCGCTGCCCAGCAGCGAATGGTGCTTCATGCGCAGGATTGTCCGGTCTGCAAACCAGCCCAGAAATTCGCCAAAGTCAGCTAGCAATCACTGCATGGAAAGATAAAGTGACCGACAGGCACGTTTGAAACCCATTTCTCAAGGCACAGGTCGCGTCTCAGGGAGCTGCAGGACAGGAGTTGCAGACGAAATAACCCCGCGAGCTATGCCGGGGGAGGATTTCGTCACCCGGCACCAATCTTGCGACAAGATCCCGCGCCTACCGTTGTACCCGTTTTCTTCGGATCGCAGCCGCCAGCAAGGATAGGTCTTCAAACACCCTGGCCTCAAACACCGAACTTGTACCGGCACGCCTCAAGACCTCAGGAAGCAGGCGGCGCAATTCCCGGTAATTTGAAACCATTTCTGGCACAGTGGGGCGCTGATTGGCACGCACAAACGCGTTGCACAACTCTCGCATAACGCCCTCTACGGTGCCGTCATGAATATTAAAGTCCGTTCCGTTAAAGTCGCTGATGGACTTCTGTGCGCGGCGGTTTTCTGACTCGAAGACAAACCACGTGTGCCTTCGGGGCTTGCGCTTCGCCCAGCTTACTGCCAGTCCCAGTTCGAACGGCATGTTGAATCGCGGACGCTTTCTTTCCCGCTTTCTTCACCCGCGTGGCACGCAAAGGTACAGAGCCATTGCGGCCGCCACTCTTGCTCGTACCGTCGACCAACTCAAGCAGGCCATCGAGACGTCTTCCGGTGATTCCCAAATCGGAAGCTATTTCTTCCGGTGAAGGGATTGGAGTCGTGATTTTTACCGAGTGACTCACACAATGTCTATTCTAGAACGCGGCAGCGCTTGAAGCATTGGGAACTGCTTAGTTTAGCTCATCGCCATAGCTGCTCTTACCGCCACTAAGCCCAACTAAACCCCCTCCGCTTCACAGATTTGGGTTCCAACACAGGAAGATGTAAAAGAAGTGGTGCATTTTCTCAGAAATCCGCGCCCATCTCCCCTAAAACAAATCACCGCATCCCCGCGAACTCCGCCTTAGCCTGCTGGAACACGGGAATCCCCGCGTCTGCATCTTTCCATAGCGCCAGGAAATCCTTGTACGCCGCCAGCGCCCGCACCCGTGCCGCATCGGCATCGGCCCCTTGCGCGGTCTTCGTTTCCAACGCGTTGGCCCGCGCCACACCCAAATGGGCCAGCGCGCCCGTCCAGCAATTCCAAACCAGACCACTGTGGTCGAGGATCTTCTGGAACTCCGCAGCCGCCTCTGCGCCTTGTCCCGCCGCCAGGTACGCTTGCCCGCGAATGTACGTGGGATAGAGGCAGGTTACATTGGTGACCCACTCGGTTTGCCCGTACTCCAGAGGCGGCAAGGCGCGCTGCAGATCGGCGATCGCTCCCGCCGGATTCTTTTTGTTCAACTCCAGTTGCGCCTGGATCGCGGGCAGCCAGAGCGATTGCATCTGCGTATCGGCAGGGAAGCGCTTGTTCAGGTCCTGCATGATTGTCTGAGCCGGGCCGTTGTCGCCGATCATTGCATCGGCCAGCGCGGCTTCCACAGCGATCGATTGACTGGCAGCGGCGAGCTTAACGCCAGCCGCTGCACTCTGCCTTGCTGCTGCGGATTCCCCGAAGGCGGCTTCCCGAAGTGCCGCATTCTCCCACCAGATACCACCACTCTCGTTGCTGTCGGCCTGGACCGCAGAGTCCACCGCCTGGCGAGTGAGGGTTTGTGCCTGGTTCAGATGCCCGGCATAGGCAGCGCTGTCAGAGGCAAGCGAGAGACCAAAGGTGCGCGACGTCTGTATGCGTCGCAAACCACTGCTGCTGCTGCGTAACGGAAGCAGAATCCGGCTTGAGAAATCCCAGGGCATAGAGCACAAGGTGAAGGATGTAGTCATCCAGTTTCCTCCCCAGCGCCAGCTCCACTTGCTGCCTGGCGTCGCCGAATCGCTGCAGAGCCAGCAGGTAGTTGGCCTGATTTTCATAGCCGCCAACGAAATCAGGACCGAGCTGCTGGCACAGACGCGTTACCTGCAGCGCCTTGTCATACTGGCCCTGCCCAGCGTAGACGAGGCCCAGGCTGTTGTACGACTGAAAGTCCCGCGGATACAGCGCGATGTTCTCCTGAAAAGCCGCTGCCGCGTGCTCCAAATCTCCCGTGACATTCAAAGCGTAGTTCGAAGCGATGAGCAGCCGTTCCCGTTCACTGGCGTGGTCCCGCAGCGCATAGGCCTTGGTGTAGTATTCGTTTGCCCGGCCAATCTGACCGGTGCTGTAATAATCGGCCGCCACCCCTGCATATCCCATGGCAAAGTTCGGATCCAACTGGATGGCGCGTTGATGATCCAACAAAGCTTGTTGGATGGTGCCGGTTCCGCTCGATTCTTTATTGCCCAGGCTGTAGGCCTGCAGAGCCTCGAGCGAAGAGGTCGTGGCCTGCGACAGGGGAACATCCAGCTTCTGAATCGTGCTCAAGGACTCGCCCAATTGGCCGCGCAGTTTCGCCGCCGCGTCCCCCAGCACATTCAGCACATGCTCCTTGCCGTCGGCTGTCACTTGCTGCTCCGCGATGGTGTCGCCGTTTTGGCAATTAATCACCTTCAGCCCCAACACGTACTGATTGCCCAGGTTGGCAATCGAACCGTCGATCGTCGCCTTGGCTCCGGCCCGCTCGCAGAGCTCGCGCGCCACATCCGGCGTCAGCCTGGTTCCGGCCGGCCGGGTCATCAGCTTCAGCGTTGCCGCCACCCGGTTATCCGCCAGTACATTGAGAAACGGCGACTGGTTGAGGGCAACCGTCAGAGCCGTTTTCAATGTGTCATCGAACACCGGATCGCCCGTGCTGTTCTGGAAATCCGCGACCACGATGGTGTCCTTGTCGGTCAGGCGGCTGCGCCTGGCGGCCGTGATACCACAGCCAGCCGCCGGCTGCCGCCAGCACCACCACTGCGGCGGATGCGAAGATAAGCAGCCGCTTGCCTGCGAGCCTGCCGGTCTGTCTCTCCGGCTGTGCACGGCGCTCGCACTGGCTCTTTGGATGGCTGCAACTCTGCGACCGCGGCGGCGACGGCGCCTGACGATGCGTGGGACCCGCTTTCCGTTTCCCGCAGCAGCCTCTGCAGGTCAGCCCCCATCTCCGCCGCCGACTGATAACGGTCCTTGCAGTCCTTCTCCAGCGCCTTCCGGATCACCCCTTCCAGCCCCGGGGTCACTGCCGGATTCAGCTGCGAGACCGGCACCGGCTCCTGGTGGAGAATGGCTCCCCAAATTTCCCCGGCGCTGGCTCCCTGGAAGGCCATGCGCCCGGTAGCCATCTCGTACAGCACCGCGCCAAACGAGAACAGGTCGGTGCGCGCGTCCAGATCCGCGGCCCGTACTTGTTCCGGGGACATGTAGGCAACCGTCCCCAGCATGGCCCCGGCGCTGGTCAGGCCCTCGTCACCGGAAGTGACGGTCAGCGAATCGGACCCGTGGCCGCCGGCAACCGCCTTGGCGGTGACTTTGGCCAGCCCAAAGTCCAGGATCTTGGTGTGTTCTCGCTGGGTTACGAAGATATTCGCCGGCTTGATGTCGCGATGGATGACGCCCTGGCCATGCGCAGCTTCCAGCGCATCGGCAATTTCCACTCCCATCCGCAGCACCACGTTCATATCCAGCGCCTGGCCGGCGATCCGGTGCTTGAGCGTCATGCCGTCCAGATACTCCATCACCATGAAGACACGGCCGTCTTCTTCGCCGATATCGTAAAGGGTGCAAATGTTGGGATGGGTGAGCGCCGAGGCGGCCCGCGCCTCACGCCGGAATCGCTCCAGCGCCAGTGGCTCGCGCGCCAGTTCCTCAGGAAGAAATTTCAGCGCCACAAAGCGCCCAAGGCGAATATCTTCCGCCTTGTAGACGATGCCCATCCCACCGCCCCCCAACTTCGCGGCAATCCGGTAATGGGAGATCGTGGAATCGATCATCTTTTTGGCGGGGTGAATGAGTCATCATAGAGTGGGCCGGAAAAGCACGTCAACGAAAGCGGAAATTCTTCGGCGAGGAAATCACGCGATGGCGCGTCACGCAGCGTGGGAGATGCCGCATGCCCAATCATGTCGATGGACAGAGCAGACCACGTTCGGCCGCCGGATGAAAGTAAGTTGCATTTACGTTTCGTCAAGAGGGCTTCTTTAATCCGGTCCCCAGGTTCGCCGGAAAATTAACCGAAGTCACCCTAACGCGCTTCTATATCGGTAGCAAACACATTCCAAGATCGGCCCGCCCGGAGCTGGCCGTATCCCCTGGAAACTACCGCTCTCCTAAACAGCTTATGGGGGCGGGAAAAATAAAATTTGAGCCCCTTCGTGAAACAAAGGACTTAGCCGCCACATCGAGAGAAAACCAGGACGGGAACACCGCATTCCTGAAACCAAACCGCAACCCAGGGCCGTCCCTGGCACGCCCCGAGGGGCGGATCCATCGCTCTTTCTCATCCCCAAAAACGGAGAGACTGGATGGACCTTATGAAGCGCGTTGGCATTGCCGGCGCATTTCATAAGGCCAATCCAGTCTTCTTACCTCGAACATCGTGTGCCGAAGCGTCTTAGTCGTGCGCCGACGGGAGGGTCAACAGCTCGCTGGTGCAGCTGGTCGGAGCGGCGGTTCCAGCGAATTCACCGTAGTCGTAGCCGCTAAACGGTTCCATGGCATCTGTCCGGGACATCTGGATGTAATCGGCAACGACGGTGCCGGGCCCGAAATACGAGGGATCGGCGCTGGTAACGCTGACCGTCAGCTGGTGTTATCGGTGGACAGGCAGGCTGTCCCCCCGTGATTGCGACGACGGTGGAAGCGGTCTTGGTGTAACCCGTCCACGGTGAGCACTTGCTGGCCGCGGGCAGAGTAAAGTTGCGCGCGACGAACGTGGTGCCACCATTGCCGAAGCCCCCATTCACCGCGACGCAGTAGGGCGCCGGTGACGCGGCGAAGCTCGGAAAAGGAGCCATCAGTCCCAGGGCCAGCAATAAATGCGCCTTCTTGAAGCGAAAGCTAGGTTGGTTTGCGGTTGAAACAGCAGCGGCGGCGGAGAGGGCGAAGTTGCGAACGATCGATTTCATGGCGATTCCTCCTTTTCGATTAGCGGCTGTCAACCGCCTTCACTGGAGAAAGCGCTTTGGCGTGGCAAAAGGGGCAAGCAAATAGAAAGTTATTTCTCGCAGGCTGCTGGACCGGCAAATCGCCAGTAAGCGTCTCCCAGCGTCTGAGTCATAGCAAGATAGGAACTGGACGCGTGACCCATGTTTGCACCGGTGAGGCCGGGCACTACCTGGGTTGAACAGGATGGGGCGGCACGGATTTCCTGTACGCTGCCGCGACAGCGCTTGCGGCCTTCGCCAGGAAAACCGCATATCGTGTGCCGGAGCAACTAAGCCGCATAGAAAATCCGCGGGAAGCCCTCACGATTGCATTTGCCTGCTGAACCCGCAGCCCCTCAAGCCCAGCTAAAACCGCTCCGCGGCAACGGCAGCGTCCGAATCCTCTTGCCCGTCGCCGCAAAAACAGCATTCCCCACCGCCGGCAGGATCGGCGGCAGCGTGGGCTCTCCCAGCCCGGTCGGCGAAAAATTCGACTTGATCCAATACACCTCAATCGGCGGCACCTGCTTCATCCGCATCAGCGGATGCCGATCGAAATTCGTCTGCTGCACCTTGCCGTCCACCAGCGTGATCTCCTGCTGCATGTGGCCCATGCCCTCGACCACTCCGCCAAAGCCCATGCTCTCGGCGGCTTGCGGGTTGATGATCTGGCTGCCTACGTCGCCGGCCGCCCAGACATGGTTCACCTTGACCTTGTTGTCTTTGTCCACGCTGACGTCGGCCACTTCGGCGAAATAGCCCAGGTGACAGAAGTAGGCGGCGATCCCCATGCCTCGTCCGGGTTCGCGCTTGCGGTTGGCCCAGTTGGATTTCTCCGCCACCAGCTGCAGCACTCCCTTCATCCGCTCCGGATTCAGGTCGCGCGGGCCCTTGGGCTTGTTCTCCTCGCCGGGCACGGGCACCGGGGTTGCGGCTCAGGATCTCCAGTTGAAACTCCAGCGGGTCGCGGCCCGCCGCCACTGCCAGCTCATCGAGGAACGATTGCCCCACCAACGCATAGGCGTTGTCGCCCGGGGCGCGCAAGTAGCCGGTGCGCAGCATCAGCGGCATCCCCGAAGTGTAGAGCGCGTAGTGGGGCGCAAAGCCGGAAGGGAACTCGTCGGTGCCGATGCCCGCGCCCGGCGCCAGCTTGCTTGCCGTCGCCATAGGTGACCAGGTGATGGCGCCACGCGACCAGCTTGCCCTGCGCATCCAGGCCGGCCTTCAGGCCCACGAAGCCTCCGGCGCGATAGGCGTCGTGGGTGGTGTCGTCTTCGCGCGACCACAGGAGCTTGACCGGCGCATCCACATGCTGGGCCAGCCAGGCCGCCTCCACCATGTAGTCGTTCATGAGACGGCGGCCAAAGCCTCCACCCACGCGGGTGAGGTGCACGGTGATGTCCTTCTCGGGGATGCCCAGCGACTTGGCCACCAGGGCGCTGCCGGAACCAGGGTTCTGGCTGGGGGCCCACATCTCCAATTTGCCGTCTTTCCAATGGGCGGTGGTGTTCATCGGCTCCAGCGTGGCATGGGCCAGGAAGGGGAAGGTGTAGGTCGCCTCCACGCACTTTGGCGGAGGTTTTCAAGGCGGCGTCGATGTCGCCATAGGTGCGGACGGTGGTGACCGGCGGGGCCTGCAGCAGGGCCTCGGCCTGCTTCTGGAAGCTGTCGCTGCTTTGGGTTTGCGCCGGGCCGTTGTCCCACTCGACCTTTAAGGCCTTGCGCGCTTTCTGCGCCTGCCACCAGGAGTCGGCCACGATGGCGATGCCGGGCTCCATGCCCGGCTCGGGCGGGGTGTAGGCGGCGAGCTTGATGGTGCCGTCGATCACCAGGACCTGGCGCACGCCGGGCATTTGCTTGACCTGGTCGAGGTTGGCGGTTTTGACTTTGCCGCCAAAGACGGGGCACTTCTCGATCGAGGCGTAGAGCATGCCGGGCAGCGAGACATCGATGCCGAAGAGCGGCTTGCCGGTGATGATGGCGGGGGTGTCGACGCCGGTCTGCGACTTGCCGATGATGGTGTAGTCCTTCGGGTCTTTGAGCGTGACCTCGTCGAGGACCGGGCAGGGGAGCGCGGCGGCTTTGGCGGCGAGCTCTCCGTAGGTGGGGGATTTGCCGGTGGCTTTGTGCAGGACGCAGCCGGATTGGGTGGTGCACTCGGAGAGGGGGACGGCCCAGATTGTCGCGGCCGCGGTTACGAGCATCTGGCGGCCGGCCGCGCCTACGCGGCGGAGCGGATCCCAGGACTTGGGAGTGGACGTGCTGCCGCCGGCGGATTGGCTGCCGTAGATGGCCTCGTCGAGGTCAGCCTGCTCCACACGGACGCTTCTTCCAGTCGACGTCGAGCTCTTCGGCGATGAGCATGGGCAGCTCGGTCTTGATGCCCTGGCCCATTTCGGGTCCGCGGGCTTTGATGGTGACGGTGCCGTCGGGGGCGATTTTGATGAAGGCGGTCGGCTTCAGGTCCCCCTTCTTCGCGGGCTTGGGCTTGGGCGGAAGGGATGTAGAGACGGAGGGCGAGGCCTCCGCTGGCCAGGGCGGAGATTTTCAGAAAGGAGCGGCGGTTGAAGACCGGCGGTTCATGGGCTCTCTCCCTTAGCTTGTGAGCGTGGATGTCGCCGCCTTACGGACGGCCTGGCGGATGCGCGGGTAGGTTCCGCAACGGCAGAGGTTGCCGCTCATGGCGGCGTCGATTTCCTGATCGGTGGGGTGCGGGGTGTGGGCTAGCAGGGCCGAAGCGGTCATGATCTGGCCCGCCTGGCAGTATCCACATTGGGGCACGTCGATGTCTTCCCAGGCCCGTTGGACGGGGTGCGACCCGTCCGGGGATAGGCCTTCAATGGTGGTGATTGGCTTCCCGGCGGCCGCGGAAACTTGGGTCAGGCAGGAGCGGATGGCCTGGCCGTCGACGTGGACGGTGCAGGCTCCGCACAAGCCGATGCCGCAGCCGTACTTGGTTCCGTGCAGGTCGAGGGTATCGCGCAAAACCCAAAGGAGCGGCGTGTCCGGCTCCACATCCACGGTTTTGACCACGTTGTTGATTTTCAATTCAATGGGCATATGGCGGGGCTCCCAGTGGCAAAAGGGATTTGCTGAAATTCTACGCCCTTGTGGGGCTTTCGAGTGGTTGGACGTTCCGCAAGCGTCCCAAGTCTCAGGGAGCGTACCTAAGGTCCGCTTCTACCGAGCCCCGACGATCATTTTTCAGAAGGGGGGATAGCTCACTTTACAGAGTAGCCCACATGTGGCGGTGTGGAAGGCGCCAAGAGCAGTGACGGCGACGATGTTGTGGCCGCGAGTCGTGGGATGGAGATCATCCCAGAAAAGATAAGTGTCGGGATCAATGGTGGCCAGGCCCTGGGCGCTGGTATTCACATCCGTCAGTGAATATTTCGAGGGCGTCGCGACGATCTGATTGAAGAGGGAGAAAACGTCGAGTTGCACGAGGCGCAGGCGCTTGCCGCGGTTGATGTCACGCAGGATCGAAATGCCGTTGGAGAAAAGCCGATTGTAGAGGACACTCGCCGCGGTGGCCGCAAGCCCGTCTGCTGGGGATCCGTTGAAGAAAGGCGTTGCTCCAAGCGGGGGCAGGTTAGGGATAAGGAACTGGGTAGCTCCGGCATCGATCAGGTGCTGGATGTTGATCAACTGAGCGATTACTCCTTTGACGACATCGTCCGGGGAGGTGGCTTCGAGCACGTCGTTGGCGCCGCCCCAAACGGCGAAAAGAGTCTTATCGCTGATTGCGGGAGTGGTCGCGAGATAGTCGGTGACCTGCTGGCCAATGTTGTTGACGTTGACTGAAAGCGAGTTCGATAGGCCAAAGGTAACTGTGGAGGTGCCGTTTCCGTTTTTTGCGTCGCCGTACGAGTAGTTGGTTCCGCCGTCGAGCGAGCTCGTGATCCGAGGCTTGGTTGGCAGCATGGCTGCGAACTGCTCGATCCAGACCCCGGAGTATTTCTGCGCCATGGGCAAGGTGTCGTCGCCATCGGTGAAGCGGCCATCGGCGTAGTTCGCGTCCGGCCCGGGAATCCGTTCCAGGTACTTCGCTTGGGTTAGGTCGGCGAAGTTGCCGGTATCGGAAAGAGAGTCGCCAAAGACGACGATGGAGGTGTAGTCCTGAGCATGAGCCAGGGCGGCAGTGAAGGTGAGCAAGAGCGCAGTGCAAAGGCACAGGACCCGGCTAGGTTGGCTGAAGCGGCTGATGGTCTGGTTGCAGCTAGGGAAAATGGGCTGGCTGAATCGCAGGGGGAGTTGCATGGCGGTTGCACTCCTGGCAGGATCTCGATCGCTGCAAACGCTACAGGATCAAAATAGGCCATGTCAACGTAGGATTTCGTGGGGGTTCCAGGTGGGCAATACGCTAGCTTCCGCGCTATGAGCTCTTATTCCTCGTCGAGGTCGGCAAAGAGCTTTGACAGGTCAACCCAGATCTTGGTTCCAGGCACGGCAAGCTTATCGGCAGCTGTCCACGCATCTCCGATGCACTGGCGGCCGGTCCTGGAAGTAGGATCAATGATCCAGACGCAGGGAACGCCCATTGCGCAAGTAGTCCGCCGAGCGCGATTGGGTCTCGGTATAGGTGTCTTCCGGTGAAAGGATTTCTACAACCAGCATCGGCGGGTCGACGGTTACCTCCGGTTGGGGACCTCGCGACACGAGCATGACGTCTGGAATGCGGACAAGGGTGAGCGAAACCTGAACTCTCTGCTCCGTGGCGACCTTGACCGACCAACCCTTTTCCTGGGACCCAAACCAGCTAGCCAAAAGAGCCCGAAGCCGCGCATGCTCCCACTTGCCCCCGTTGCGCTCCCGCAGCTCGCCGTCAACATATTCCCGATCGGGCCTGTAGCTCGTCTTCATGTACTCCGACAGCGAGAGCCACGGTGAGGTTGCCATTGATTCCGTTTTTAAGGCAGTAGTAATAACTTAACTAGTGGGGTCGTAATTCAGGTTAGGTCCGAGCCAGCGCTCGACTT
This sequence comes from uncultured Acidobacteriaceae bacterium, assembly GCA_963815175.1. Lineage (GTDB taxonomy): Bacteria > Acidobacteriota > Terriglobia > Terriglobales > Acidobacteriaceae > PALSA-350. The sequence continues at coordinate 13,054 of CAWFGM010000061.1, read as the reverse complement.
CGGCTACGCTCATGCCCTTGCGTTCGGCGTAGTCGGCAACCTGATCGCGGTCGATCTTGCCCAGGCTGAAATAGCGCGATTGCGGGTGGGCAAAGTAGAGGCCGCTTACGCTCGAGCCGGGCCACATCGCGAACGACTCCGTGATCAACATGCCGGTGTTCTTTTGCACATCGAGCAATTGCCAGAGCGGACCCTTCTCGGTGTGATCGGGACACGCCGGGTAACCCGCGGCCGGACGGATGCCGCGATACTTCTCCTCAATGAGATCGGCATTGCTCAGGCCTTCCGCGCACCCGTAACCCCATTCCTCGCGCACCCGTTTGTGCAGGCATTCGGCGAAGGCTTCCGCCAGGCGGTCAGCAATGGCTTCCGCCATGATGGCGTTGTAGTCGTCGTTTTTGGCGCGGAAGCCGTCGCACAGTTCCTTGAGACAGATGCCGCTGGTCACGGCGAAAGCTCCGATGTAGTCGGGCAGGCCGGTTTCTTTCGGCGCGATGAAGTCGACCAGACGAGCGGCAGGGCTCGCTGCCTTCACGGTTCGCTTGCTGGCGCAGGAAGTGGAAACGCCGCTGGACCTTGGTGCGTGTGTTGTCGGTGTAGAGCTCGACATCGTCGCCTACGGCGTTGGCGGGAAAGAAGCCGTAGACGCCACGCGCCGTGATCAGCTTCTCCGCGATGATCTTGTCCAGCAGGGCATTGGCTTCGGTGTAGATTTGGCGTGCCTGCGCACCGTACTCCGGGTGTTCGAAGATGCGCGGGTAAATGCCCTTGAGGCCCCAGGTGTGGAAGAAGGGCGACCAGTCGATGAAGTCGCGCAGGGTGGCCAGGGGAAAGTTATCCAGCGCGCGCACTCCAGTGAACGACGGCGTGGGTATGTCTTCCGCTCTCCACTCAATTGGCGTCCTTCGTTTGCGCGCGGTCTCAATGCCGACGAGCTTCTGCTTGGGCGCGGCGTGCGATTTGCGCAGCTTCTCGTATTCCTCGCGATGCGCGACCACGAACGCGCCTTTGCCGTCTTCACTCAGCAGGCTGGTAGTGACCGGCACAGCGCGGCTGGCATCGAGCACGTGAACCACTGGCTCGCTGTAGTGGGGCGCAATTTTGATGGCGGTGTGGGCGCGGCTGGTGGTCGCTCCGCCGATGAGCAGCGGCAGCTTGAAACCCTGGCGCTCCATCTCGCGGGCTACGTGCACCATCTCGTCGAGCGAGGGAGTGATGAGGCCGCTCAGGCCGATCAGGTCCGCGTTTTCCGCTTTGGCGCGTTCCAGGATTTTTTCGCTCGAGACCATCACGCCGAGATCGATGACCTCGTAGTTGTTGCAGGCGAGCACGACGCCGACGATGTTCTTACCAATGTCGTGTACGTCGCCCTTGACGGTGGCGAGCACGATTTTTCCCTGCGCCCTGACCTCCTGGCCGGCGGCAGCCATCGCTACCTTCTCCGCCTCCATGTAAGGAGTCAGATGGGCGACGGCCTTCTTCATCACACGGGCTGACTTGACCACCTGGGGCAGGAACATCTTGCCCGCTCCGAAGAGATCGCCCACTACGCTCATGCCATCCATCAGCGGGCCTTCGATTACGAGCAGAGGACGCCCGAGCTTGACGCGGGCTTCTTCGGTGTCGATCTCGATGTAGGCGTCGATGCCTTTGACCAGGGCGTGCGAAAGGCGCTCCTCGACGGTACCGTTGCGCCATTCCTCGGCTTTCTTTTCACTGGCTACGGTGCCGGCGCCCTTGAGTGTTTCGCCGAAGTCCACCAGGCGCTCGGTCGCATCCGGACGGCGGTTGAGCAGTACATCTTCAACCAACACTTTAAGTTCCGGATCGATCTCTTCATACACTTCAAGCATGCCGGCGTTTACGATGCCCATGTCCAGGCCGGCGGCGATGGCGTGATAGAGGAAGGCGGAGTGCATCGCCTCTCGCACCTTATTGTTACCGCGGAAACTGAAAGAGATGTTTGAGACTCCGCCGCTCACTTTGGCGTGGGGCAGATTCGCCTTGATCCAGCGTGTGGCGTTGATGAAGTCGACGGCGTAGTTGTTGTGCTCCTCCATACCGGTGGCTACGGTGAGGATGTTGGGGTCGAAGATGATGTCTTCGGGCGGAAAGCCTACCTCGTCCACCAGCATGCGGTAGGCGCGCTCGCAGATGCGGATCTTCTCCTCGTAGGTCGCGGCCTGGCCTTTTTCATCGAAGGCCATTACCACCACCGCTGCTCCGTACTTGAGCACAGTCGCGGCGTTCTGGCGAAACTTCGCTTCGCCTTCCTTCAGCGAGATGGAGTTGACGATGCCTTTGCCCTGCAGGCACTTGAGCCCGGCTTCGATGACCTCCCATTTGGAGGAGTCCACCATGAAAGGGACCTTGGCGACTTCCGGCTCGCTGGCCAGTAGCTGCAGGTAGCGGCTCATGGCGGCGACGCCGTCGATCATGCCCTCGTCCATGCAGATGTCGAGGACGTTGGCTCCGTTGTCGACTTGTTGCCGCGCGACGCTGACTGCTTCTTCGAATTTGCCTTCCTTGACCAGCTTGGCGAAGCGGGGCGAACCGGCTACGTTGGTTCGCTCGCCAATCATGATGAAGACGTTTCGCTGCTGGGTGAAGGGTTGTGATCCGGAGAGACGGAGCGGCTTGGGCTCCACGGCTACGCTCATGCGGATATCTCGATCGGGTGCGCGTGCGCTCCCACAGGGCGAGGAGGCAGGCCTTCGAGCGCTTTGGCGATGGCCGCGATGTGCTCCGGTGTGTTGCCGCAACAGCCGCCGGCGATGTTGATCAGTCCTCCCCGGGCAAACTCGCCGAGGTAACGGGCCATGTCCGGCGGCCCCAGATCGAAGCCGGTTTCAGAGAGGGGATTGGGCAGTCCGGCATTGGGGTAGCAGGAGATGGCCACGTCCGCTTTCTCTGAGAGCTCCTCCAGGAACGGATACATGAGATCGGGACCAAGCGAGCAGTTGAGCCCCACGGAGAGCGGCTTTACATGCTGCACCGCGTTCCAGAAAGCCTCTGTGGTCTGCGCGGAGATGAGCGTCTCGCCGCCGCGACCAACCGCCGCCGAGATCATTACCGGCAGCTCGGTGCCGTCCTGATCGAAGACCTCGCGGATGGCGACCAGCGCCGCCTTGGCGTTGAGGGAGTCGAAGATGGTCTCGACCAGCAGCAGGTCTACGCCGCCGGCGATGAGGGCGCGCGCCTCCTGTGCGTAGGCGGTCTTTACCTGATCGAAAGTGACCACGCGGAAGCCGGCATCGTCGGGATCGGGCGAGTTGGAGAGCGAGACAGTGAGCGGCCCGATGGCCCCGGCGACAAAGCGCGGCCGTCCGGTTTCATTGGCGATCCGATCGGCCCATTCGCGGCACTGCCGGGCCGAGGTCTCATTGATCTCCCAGGCCAGGTTGTTGAGGAACGGATCTTCGATGACCTTCTGGTAGAAGGCGGGGTCCTTGCGGCCACCGTGCTCCCGCGGATCTTCGACGAAGAACTCGCTCTGCGTGATGCTGGTGGCGCCGAAGGTGTTGGTCTCGATGATGTCGGCCCCGGCCTCCAGAAAGCGGCGATGGATGTCGCCGATCATCTTGGGCTGGGTCAGGGAGAAGAGGTCGCCATTGTTCAGCAGATCCTTCTTGGAGTCCGCAAAGCGCGAGCCGCGGATGTCCGCTTCCTTCATGCCGTAGGTGCGGATGGTGGTGCCCATCGCTCCGTCGATGATGGCGATGCGTTGCTCGAGGATCTTCTGCAAAGGATGTTGCTGGGCTTTGGTCATTTCTTCCTGGTGGCTGCGTGTGGCCGCTACGCCACATACGGCTTCCCTATTATATCGGTACAAGAGATGCAGTTAGGTGCGGGAAGGGTTCCGGGAAGTTTCGCTGAGCATTCAGGAATTAAAAACTAAAGTATTGGTTTAACTAGCGTTATAGCTTCAGCGGGTGACGCCAAAGATGCTGGCATCGAGCGCGAAAGTCTTTACCGGCACTCTCGGCGAGTTGTTTCTTTTGGTTTGATTTCTTGCTGGGCCTGGGAACATCTGTCCTCGGCCGCTCGTATAGGTCGCCAGAGGGCGGCCATGCAAACTCTGCGCCAGGATATTTCGTACGCGTTGCGACAGATGCTGTTGTCTCCGGTCTTCACCCTGACGGCCATGCTTACGCTTGCCCTGGGCATTGGCGCAACCACGGCTATCTTTTCTCTGATCCATTCGGTCATGCTCAAGTCGTTGCCGGTGGTTGATCCGTCAAGCCTTTATCGCGTGGGCGAGGGCAACGATTGCTGTGTAGAGGGCGGCCCGCAGACCAATTGGGGCATGTATTCGTACCAGCTGTATCAGCGCTTTCAAAAGGCTGCTCCGGAATTCGAACAACTGGCTGCTTTCCAGGCCGGTGGGTCGCAATTCAGCGTGCGGCGTAGTGAGGTCGACCGCCTGGCCAAGCCCCTGCGGGGCGAGTTCGTCAGTGGAAACTACTTTGCCACTTTCGGTATTCAGGCGTTTGCCGGCAGGGCGCTTGTGCCTGCCGACGACCAGCCCGCGGCCTCGCCGGCAGCGATGCTCAGCTATCGCGCCTGGCAACAGGAATATGGCGCTGACCCTAAGGTGGTCGGCGCAACGTTCATGCTGAACAGTCATCCGTTCACCATCGTCGGCATCACGCCACCGGGCTTTTATGGTGAAACATTGCGCAGCGACCCGCCGGAGATTTGGATTCCGCTTCAGCAGGAGCCCATGCTCGCGGCCCCGAGCTCGCTCCTTAAGCAAACGAATGCATGGCTGCGCGTGATCGGGCGCCTGCGGCCCGGAGCGACGACAGATGGGCTCGCCGCTCGCTTTACGGCGATCATGCGGCAGTGGCTGGTAACCGATTTTGTCGGCGAGGATTTGAAGGAATATCTGCCGCAGATACGGGGTATGCTGCCCAAGCAAGAGATCAAGATCGTCCCCGCAGGCGCAGGCGTGCTGTCGATGAAGGAAGGCTACAAAGATAGCCTGCGGATTCTGTTTATCGTCTGCTGCCTGGTGTTGTTGATCGCGTGCGCAAATATCGCCAACCTGCTGATGGCTCGTGGAACCGCCCGCCGGGCTCAAACGTCGGTGCGTCTCGCCCTTGGCGCTTCGAGGAAGCGCCTGATGCGCCAGTCGCTCACGGAAAGTATTGTGCTTTCCTGCCTGGGAGGAATGGCAGGGATGGCCATCGCTTACCTGGGGGTGAAAGCGATCGTAATGCTGGCATTCCACAGCGCCCACTTTGTTCCTATCGACGCCAGGCCCTCGCTGCCCATTCTTGCTTTCGCTTTTGGGTTATCTCTCTTGACGGGAGCATTGTTTGGCACCGCGCCTGCGTGGCTTTCTTCGCGTGCCGATCCGGCGGAAGCGCTGCGTGGAGCCAATCGCAGCACGCGCGATAGTTCATCGCTGCCACAGAAAGCTCTGGTGGTCGTGCAGGCCACGATTTCGATTGTTCTGCTTGCGGGAGCTGGGTTGCTCATTCGCAGTCTGCAGAAGATGGAGCATCAGGATTTCGGTTTTGAGACCGGCCATCGCATCAACGTAGCTGTGAATGCTCCGTTTTCCGGCTACTCGGCGGAGAAGTTGGATGCCATCTATAACGAGCTGCAAACTCGCTTGACGGCCATTCCCGGGGTGCAGCGGGCAGCTCTGGCACAATATTCCCCCTTTACCGATAACTGGGGTGAGATGGTCATCCGTGAAGGCCACGGGATCCCCAATGTGAATGAGGATCAGGGTTCCTCGTGGGACCATGTCGGGCCCGGCTATCTGGAGTTGATGGGCCAACGCATCGTGCGCGGGCGCAGTATTACGGAACAGGACACCGCGGCGACAAGGAATGTTGCTGTAGTGGATGAACTCTTCGTGCGCAAGTTTTTCAAGAAGGGCGAGGAACCGATCGGCACGCATTTCGGCTTAAACAAGGTGGATTACAGCGGCACCTTTGAGATTGTCGGAGTGGTGCGGGAGGCGAACTACACGGACCCCAGCGGGCACTGGAGGCGTCCCTTGTTCTTCGTGCCGCTGGCACAGCACGTGCACTATCCGATCGCCATGCTGCAGACGGTCGATGACCGCACGCACCTGATCGAGAGCGTGGTTTTACAACTGCGGGGCAGTATGGAGGGCCTGGAGCCGCAAATCCGCCGCGTCTTCAGGGATGTGGACCCGAACTTGACCATCCTGGGCATCCAGACGATGGATGAGCAGGTGGCGAACCGGCTCGATCAGCAGCGCACCGTGGCGCAGATGACCGGGCTGTTCGGGATTCTTGCACTCATTCTGGCTGCTGTGGGACTGTACGGCGTAACTGCTTATACGGTCGAGCGCCGGACCAGCGAAATTGGAGTGCGGATGGCGCTGGGCGCAAACCGGGTCAACGTGATTCGACTGGTTCTTCGCGGAGCGTTTCTGCAAGTGCTTATTGGGCTGGTCATCGGAATTCCCGTTTCGATCGGATGCTCGCGCATGATTTCTGCTCAGCTTTATCAGGTTCGGGGGTGGGATCCGATTGTTCTTGGGGGATCGATCGTGGCGCTTGCGGTGTGTGCTTTGTTTGCCAGTATCATCCCAGCGCGGCGAGCGGCTTCTATTGACCCGGTAAAGGCGCTGCGTACGGAGTAGCCGGACCGCTGGCATGACGTGCCGAATGCAGGGAAGAAACCGTCGCTCCGTCGCTGCTCAACAGATCGAACCACGCCATTCATAAAAAGCGGGCCGGGATTAACTCCGAGCAAATCTGATTGACGGGGCGCCAGCGCGTGGGATTGAATCGGATGCAGGTAAATTGAGCGTGAGGTCACGATTCTCGCTTAAGCTGGAACACCGGCCGGAGGAAGAAGGAACTGAGCTTGCACAAACGTGATTCCTTCGCTCTCCTGGCTGTCCTGGTTATGCTGGCCGGGACGGCACGATCGCTGCCCCACTTTCCCAGGTCTCATCCGCCTCATCCAACCAGCCGCCAGCTGTTGATCGCCTCGGACCTCCACTTCAACCCATTTGCCGACCCGGCTCTGGCCGCCCTCCTGGCGAAGGCTCCGGTCCACAAATGGGAGGCGATTCTCAGCCGGCCTTCGTCGACAGCCTACAGTCCTTACGGACAGGACACCAATTGGGCGCTGTTGCAATCCGCTCTGAATGCCATGCGCAAGGCTGAGCCCGATCCCACCCTGGTGATGATCACCGGCGACCTGCTGGCTCATGGATTTCCGCAGAAGTACGCGCAAGCCATCCCCGACACCAACCGCGATCACTACCGTGTTTTTGTAGCTAAGACGGTGTCATTTATCGCCCTTCAGCTACGCAAACGCTACAGCAAATCGCAGATCCTCCTCACTCCAGGGAACAACGACGATGACTGTGGCGACTACAACATTGAAGCCCGAGGGCCCTTCCTCAGCGATACCGCCTGGACGATTCGGAGGCTTGCCCGGGCAAGCGGCCGATTCACGGAAGAATGGAAGTCGCTTGGCAGTTACACCCTCCAGCCGCGGGGTATCCGCGGGCTGCGTATTGTCTCCGTGAATTCAGTTTTCTTCTCCAACAAATATCAATCTGTAAGTTTTTCCGATGGCTGCGCAGCAGTCCAGTCGGATGGTCCAGCGCGCACCTTCAGCTGGCTTGAGTCCACGCTGAGCCGCGCGGCGCAGAATCGCGAAAAAGTCTGGATCATGATGCACATCCCTCCGGGGATCGACGGCTACTCCACCATGGTCAGCTATCGTTCCTTGTCCCAGGCCGCATCCTCCGCGCCGGGGATCTGTGCAGCCAGGCGATCGTTCCCATGTGGAAGCCGTTCTGGACAGAACTCTTTGATCGCCTGATAGCCCAATACCCAACCACGATCACCGCCATCTTCACCGGTCACGATCACACCGACGACTTCCGCGTCATTCATGCGGGCCAGGCAGGCCGCCAATTTGTCCTCATTGATCCTCCGATTTCCCCGATCTACGGGCAAAACCCTGCATTTCGTATCGTCACCTTCGCTGCCGGCGGCTCACTGACCGATCAAACCACCTGGTACCTGACCAACCTGGGGACAGCCAGTACCACGGTTCCAGGAATCTGGATGCCGGAGTATACCTTCGCCGCCGAATGGCATAGCCCGCGTCTGGATGCAGCCGGCCTCAACTCCATCTACGATGAGATCCGGAGCAATCCTGACGCCGGCCAACGATGGCTGACGCTCTTGAATGTCTCCAGCACGTACCACCCCGTGCCCGCCAGCGGAGCGCGTACCCTGGAATGCGCGATTGCGGCCCTCAACCCCGCAAGCTACAAGGCTTGCTACTGTCCCGCTCCCTGAGTCCGTCTGTGACCAGGAGCAAGAACAAGAGGCGAATGCTTTTTGTTTAAATCCTTCAACGGTCCCCCTTGCGCACGAGAAACGCCGGAGGTCGGCGTAACCGTATAGAGTTTGTCCGCCCTCGTACTCCTGGTCTTTCCCCAGGTACGTTGAGCCAGCCATATTGCTCCAGCCTCACCAGGGCCAGGCAAACCTTTCCGCGCATAAGGCCGCCACGTTAGCATGATCTCGAACAACAAAGAGCGCAGCCCAAAAGACGGAGCGACGATGAGAAGGGAACTGCTGCGATTCAACGGAGCTGTTGAGCGCGATCTCGCCATCGACGCGTGGATGAAAGAACATCCAGGCGAATTGGGATCCATTGCACATCACTGGTTTGAGGTCATGCGAAAATGCGGGGACGAGGTGCGCGAACTCCTGCATGACGGCTGTCCGGTTGCGTGTCTGGGAGATGCGCCCTTCGCATACGTCAATGTATTCACTTCGCACGTGAACGTGGGGTTCTTTCAGGGAGCAGGGCTTCCGGATCCGGCGCGCTTGTTGCAGGGCAGCGGCAAGTTCATGCGCCATGTGAAGCTGAGACCGGGAACAGCCACACCCGCCGCAGCGCTCAGCGCGCTCATCGAGCTAGCGTACGCGGACATAAAGGCTCGCATAGAAAATGCCTAGCTCAATTTGTTGCTTCCAAAGAGCGCGATTGCAGCCGGCGCCAGAAGAAGTACGAGAGCCCCCAGAGCACGCTGGTGGCCGAGGAAGGGATTAAGGCCGCGGGGCGATCGCTTATGGAGAAGTGGGCGATGAGCGCCGAGATGAGGTTGATGGCAAAGCCGGCGTAGGCCCACTCCTTGATTACGTAGATGACGCCTCGCGCGGGAACCATGGGTATCAGCAGTGCGGCCACGCCCGCCACCTTGGCCCATGAGAGCTCCACCCGGAAGGAGGCGGCGGAAAACCCGAGGCGGCTGAACGCCTGCGCCGCCTCCGGCAGGCGCAACAGCTCGTAGTACGCGGTGAAGCTCATCTCCAGGCAGAACAGCGCGGTGAAGATCCAGAAGCCGGCGACCAGCCCCTTGGATTCGTGAACTCTCGCGGCCTTCAACTTGCGATCCCGCCGAGCACCCGCTCCAGACCACCGAAGAACTTCTGCCAGCCGTAGTTTGCACCCTGATACGCGGCCTGCTGATCGGGACGGAAGCCGGACTGCTCCATGCGGACGTGCGTGCCACCCTCCGCTGGAGTCAACGTCCAGAGGACCACCCATTGCAGGCCGCCGGCGGCATCGCCGACACCCCAGTGATAAGACAGGCGTTGGAGTGGCTCGACGACCAGCACCTCGCAATCGACGATGCCATTCCAGTTCGGCATGGGCTCGGCACGGAATTGGAACTTGCGCCCGACCACCGGCTCGAAGTCGTTGTTCATCATCCATTGCGCGAGGAGCGGGCTCTCGGTAAGCGCTCGCCACAGCTTCTCCGGCGGGTGCGGGAATACCCTCTCGACAACGAGGCTACGGGGACATTCTGCTGCATTCGTCCTTGATTCCTGGCTCATGGGTCCATCCTTTTCAGTAGATTTTCGAGCTGATCAAATCGGTCGCGCCAGAAGGCGCCGTAAAGATTGAGCCAATCCACCATCGGCGCCAGCGCGTCGGGCTGGGCGCGATAGTGAGTTTCGCGTCCCTCGCGGCGATGCCGTACCAGCTTTGCCCGCTTCAGTACCGTCAGGTGCTTGGAGACAGCAGGCTGGGACACGCGCGCATAGCGAGTCAATGCGTGGACGGTCTGTTCACCCTGCCGGGTCAGCTCCTCGAAAATGGCCCTGCGCGTCGGATCGGCAAGAGCACGGAACACGGGATTGGCATTGGCCGTCTTCACACCCAAAACCATAACCGTGTGGCTATGGTTTGTCAAGAGAGACGCCAGCAAACATTCGGGTCCATTTGCTCGACGCCTTCCACCTCAGGCACTAACTGCTTCACCTGCGCCTTAGCCGCGCTTTTGCTATTTTCTTGACGGCATCTTTCATTCGCTTCAGTCTATTTTCGCGGTTACGATGACCGTACTTCAGGCGCACGCGAAGAGGTTTCTCGAATCGGGGTTTACAACAACAACCAGGCGTTTCACTCCGGCAACCACCGTTCCTGTTACGAGCCGCCGGTAGATAGTTCCAGGCGGCTAAGGCGAGCGGGGTCTGAAACGACCTGGATTTCGACGATACGCTGCTTCACAATTTTGAACTCAAGCGCCACCACGAGGCGGCGGCGCACTGCTACGATGAGCCCCGGCGCTCCACTGATCATGGCGATTCGCGCCAGTCTGGCGAGACCGGAGTTTGTCAGCGTCTCTTTGGCAAGCGTCCTGGCGCCGCGGACCACGACTTGCGCGCCCTCAGGCAGGGTTCCCGGGTCTGCCCGGCGCACCGCATCCGGATCAAGCACGGCGAGGAGCGCGTTCATGTCCCCGGTGCGCGCCGCGGCTAGATATGCTTCGACGACCGTCCGATTGCGGATCAGGCTCTTTTCTGGATCGGCAACTTTGCCACGAATGCGCCGACGAGCTCTGCTGGCCATCTTTTTTGCTGCAACCGGCGAGCGATCTACAATCTGCGCGATCTCGTCGAACGGTACGCCAAACATGTCGTGGAGAACGAAAGCCAGCCGTTCGGCGGGGGCCAGAGTATCGAGGATGACGAGAAGCGCGAGGCCGACGGAGTCGGCCATGATGATCTCCTCTTCCGGATCAGCCCAGCGCGATGTATTGGACCGCAGCTTCGACAGTTCGGGGACAAACTCCTCCTCTGCCCGAGCTCGGCGTGTGCGCAGCATGTCCAGGCACACTCTGGCCGTGACAGTAGTGAGCCATGCGCGCAGGTTCTGCACTTCGCTGACATCGGAAGCATGGATGCGGATCCATGCCTCCTGTACCGCGTCGTCCGCTTCGCTAAGGGAACCGAGCATTCGATAGGCCACTCCTTGAAGATGACCGCGGTTCACTTCGAATTGTTCCGTCAACCAGTCGCTCCTGGGCATGGTCACCTTTTCCTGCTTTCCTTCGTCATCGTTATGACGAACGGAACGGGATCGAAGTGACGGCGGGGTGAGGATTTCGACGCTCCTCCTCGCCCTCACCATCGTGAAAACGAATGGGTAAGTCTGTTTCGCAGAGCTCGACTAGTTGAAAGATGCGGTATCAAGCAAAACTAGAGTGTCATCGTGAGGATGAACTATGTTTACAGCTTATGTTGCGGTGACGGTGTTGGCTGCGTCCGCCAACATCTGGGCAGCTACCAATGACTTTCGCAGGCTCGAATGGATCACGGCGAATCTCGATCGACTAAAAGTGCCGCGTTCCTGGACGCCCGTGCTTGGCATCCTGAAGGTCCTCGGCGGCGTAGGGCTTCTGGTGGGTTTCGCTGCACCGTGGGCCGGGGTGGCCGCCGCGATCGGCCTGGTTTTGTTCTTCGTCGGCGCTGTGTTTTCACTGTACGTGTCCGCTGGTACCAGCATCTGGCGTTTCCCACGGTGTGGCTAGTGCTGGCAGCCGGCTCGCTCATATTGCGCGTCCATACCGTTCACCTGCGGTGAGGCCCGGCGTGGATTCCGGGCATGGGCCCGTTCGCACGAGGAGCACTTGGGGCCGCCGCTGCGACTGGGATCGAAGTCAGAAATTGTAGTGATTGAATTCCAGTAAGGTTCACTTCCTGCGAAATCAACGATTGGACCCTCACGCTCCAAAGGGCCGGCAGATGGTTTGCTGCGAGGGAGCAAACCTGGCGCCCACTCAAGTCTTGGTTTAGCTTGAGTGGGCACTGTGGAAGGAGCAAAAGCGCAAACCGTTTCGCGTTTTCTTGCTAAACCGGCCACATCCAGTTCATGGATCGCCTATCTTCAAACACAATGGGCTAATATCGCTACCCCGTCCGCAGTACCAATCTCCAGCCCTCCTGCCAGAGCCTTAATCCCGAAAACCTCGTTCAACGCGCTGGCAGCGGTCGCGGTGAGTGTAACTCCAATGCCTTTGTCTCCAGCACTCCGTGGCTAGGCTTAAGCGGCAGGTTAATACCGCTTGGCGGGGTCAGATTGAATAGCGGGAGGCGTCCCACAAGTTTGCCGTTTACCACTACCAGTCCAGTGATCACCGGCTGAGAACTGGTCGTATCGATGATGAAGCTTTGAAGCTTCACTTCGTTGTTTCCCGCTGTCAGAGTGAGGCCACCGGAATGCAGGATTTGCCCGTTCCCCGTTTCTAGATCGATGGCGCCTCCAGTGATCGGGAAGTTGACTTTGGTTCCACGCAATTCTGTTGGGCTGACGGTTCCGGGGGTTACGCCCAGACTGCCCAAAGCAGAAACGAAGCTCTCGGCAAGGGTTACGGTTGTCCGGCCGCCCTCGATGGTTTCGGTCTTTTGCGCGAAAGCTCCGGTGGTTGCAGCCAGAAAGACAGCGGCAATGATGGGTGCTGCATGTGTCACTTTTTTAACGAGGCGAGTCATACGAATGTTCCTCCTTTAGTAGCTAAGGCGCCGGCAGTGGCGCCAGAACAGGTCCGCCCAGATGAAGAGTGGCCTGTGATCCACCGTAAGCGAGAATTGGCATGCTCGGGTTCGTAATTAAGCGAAAGGCTCTGTTGTCAAGTGCCGCGAACAAAACGAGATGATATTTGAGAGATATCAAAACATTCCAGGAGGTTTCGGTGTCAAAAACACACCGGTTCCTGGTCGACAGGGGAGCCGCTATCTATTTG
>CAWFGM010000060.1:0-46652 GCA_963815175.1 uncultured Acidobacteriaceae bacterium | reverse complement strand
AACGGTCTACAACTCCACGCCTCCTACACCTGGTCCAAGTTCATGGGAACGTGCTGCGATGACCGCGGGGATGGGGCGCCGGAAATTCCCATTCCGCAGTATTCGTACCTTAACTATGCCGTGATGCCCAACGATCGTACTAACGTTTTTCAATTGAGTTCGGTGTATCGGCTCCCATTCGGAAAGGACACGAAATTTCTGACCAGCGGGATAGGAGCGGCGCTTGCCGGCGGCTGGCAAGCGAATGCGATCCTTTCCTTCTATTCCGGGACGCCGTTCTCAGTCACCGACCCAGGCACCTCTCTGAACGCGCCGGGAAGCACGCAAAGGGCAAACCAGGTCAAGCCCCACGTGGCCGTCTACGGCCCACATGGTTTAGCCTCACCTTACTTTGACATTTCCGCCTTCGCGCCGGTGACGACAGCGACATTTGGAACCGCGAGCTTCGACTCTCTGCGCGGACCGGGATTTGGAAATATGGATTTCGGCATCTTTCGCACCTTCAGGCTCATGGAGGCGCTGAACATGCAGTTCCGCGCCGAGGCATTCAACTTGACCAATACGCCGCATTTTTCCAACCCAGACAACGGAGATACGGATGCGCAGTTTGGTCTCATCAGTTCCACGAACCCTGGAAGCCGACTGATCGATCAGCGGTATTTCAGGATGGGACTCAAGCTGCTCTTCTAGTCGAACGGTCCACTGCTTCCCCCGGAGCCGTCAGATTGCAGGGGGGCGCGGCCAGCGCAACATTGGCTGCACCCCTTGGCCGGCCTCGCAATCGCCATCCACTTGAGGTTTTCCAGACCGTTTCCAGCTATGGACACAAGCAGACGGGAGTTCTTGAAATCGACCATTACGGCTGCAGCTGTTGCTGCGCTGCCAGCAAGTTCGACCGCGGAAGGCGAACCCACCTCCGCAAGCTCGAGCACCTTAATGTTTTACCAAAAGCCGGCCGCTCACTGGATGGAGGCTCTTCCTATAGGCAACGGCAATTTAGGTGCGATGGTCTTTGGGGGCGTTGAGTCTGAACGCCTGTTACTCAACGATGATAATTTGTGGAGTGGTCCGCCGCAGCGGAACTGGAACAATCCTGAAGTCCGGCAATATCTTCCGGAGATTCGCCGGCTCCTGCTCAGCGAGCACAATTACCCGGCAGCCGATGAGCTTACCAGAAAAATGCAGGGACCTTACAACGAATCCTATCAACCATTGGGGACCTTGCATTTGAATTTCGCAAAAGCCGGGAGCACGGCCACCTCTTATCGGCGCGAGCTCGATCTTGCCGCCGGAGTGGTCAAGGTTACCTATAAGGCCGATGGCGCGCAATTCGTCCGTACTATTTTTTCCAGCGCTCCGGCTGGCGTTCTCGTAATACGCCTGACGTGTGACCGGCCCGGAAGGCTTACCTTTACCGTTGCTCTTGACAGCCTGCTTCGCGCTGCTGCAAAAGCGTCCACGCCTGATCAAGTGGTGCTCCGCGGGAAGGCCCCTGTTCATGTGGAACCGAACTACCAGATCCATGCTCTTAACCCGGTGGTATACGACGATGCCGCGGGCAAAGGGATGTACTTCGAAGCGTTAGTCAAGGTGATCGTCGACGGAGGCGCCACGACGACCAGCGTTGACGGTCTCAGCGTGAAAGGGGCGGACTCGGTAACCCTTCTGCTGGCCACGGGTACTGGCTACAAAGGCTTCGGGCGAACGCCCGATGCTACTCCGGAAGAGATTTCGACGATTTGCCAGCAGCGGATCGCGGCTGCTGCCGGCAAGCAATTCAATGACCTGCTGGAAAGTCACGTCATGGATCACCGGCAGCTGTTCGGCCGTGTCTCGTTGAACCTTGAGATTACGCCGGCGTCTGCTCGACCGACAGACGAGAGATTGCTGATGTTTCGGGGGCAGGACGAACCTCAACTGGCAGCGCTCTATTTTCAGTTCGCGCGTTATCTCCTCATTGCCAGCTCGCGCCAAGGCACACAACCGGCCAATCTACAAGGTATCTGGAATCAGGATATCCGCCCTCCCTGGAGTTCTAACTGGACATTGAACATCAATGCGCAAATGAACTACTGGCTAGCGGAGCCGGCGGCGTTGGGCGATTGTCATGCCCCGCTCTTCGATCTGATAAGCCATCTCTCAGTTACCGGTGTGCCGACTGCGCAGGTCTACTACGGATTGAACGGATGGACAGCCCACCATAACACCGACTTATGGGCGGAGGCACCGCCCGTAGGCGAAGGCGCTGGAGATCCCACCTGGGCCAATTGGCCGATGGGCGGTGCCTGGCTGTGCCAGCATCTCTGGCAGCACTACGAATTTTCCCAAGATCAAGCGTGGCTGCGCCAAACTGCTTACCCGCTCATGAACGGGTCGGCCCGGTTCATGCTGGAATGGCTTATCGGAGCCGAGGGTAGACTGGTTACGGCCCCATCCGTTTCACCTGAAAATCACTTCATCGGCTCAGATGGGAAGCCGATCGCGGTCAGCATTGCGTCGACCATGGATATGGCGATCATTTGGGATCTTTTCACCAACTGTATCGAGGCATCGACGATCCTGAATGAGGATGCAGCATTTCGCAAGCAGTTAGAAGAGGCGCGCGGCCGTCTGTTTCCCTTTCAGATCGGGAAATACGGTCAACTGCAGGAGTGGTCAGAGGACTTTACCGAAGCCACACCTGGCATCGGCCATGTATCGCACCTCTTTCCCGTTTACCCGGGACATCAAATCACTCCCCAAGCATCGCCCACATTTGCCTCCGCTGCCGGGGTCTCTCTTGACCGGCGGATACAGGCTGGTTCGGGCACTGCAGCGTGGCCTTGCGCCTGGTACGTGTGCCTCTGGGCGAGACTGGGAGAAAGCGAAAAGGCTCGCCAAGGAGTCTCGAATATGCTGAGCAATAGCGCCACTCCCAATCTCTTCAATGGTGATTACAAGTTGTTTCAGATCGACGGTAACTTTGGCACAGCCGCCGGCATTGCTGAAATGCTCCTGCAAAGTCATGACGGCGTTATCAGGTTTCTACCCGCTCTGCCTGCTTCGTGGTCGAAAGGTACTGTCACTGGACTTCGCGCTCGTGGAGCGGTCGAAGTCGAGCTGGAATGGAGGGCAGGGAAGGCGGTCTCTGCGATCCTGCTTCCTGCTATCGAAGGCCAGCGGGATCTGCTGGCCCCCCGCGGGCAGAAGATTTCCGCCGTTCGGTCGGCCGGCAAAGCCATTGCTCTTTCTCGAGCGGAGGACGGTACCGTTTCTGTGATGATGCAGAGCGGACAACGGTACCAGGTGAGTTTCTCTGAGTAATCTCGTTATAAGACAGGACCCCGCTGCCGGTAAAGTTATTCGCGTTTAGCCAAACGGGGCTCGGGGAGGGATCATGAGTTCCTATCAAGTATTTGGGTTCCTGTTGCTCGCGCCTTTTTTCTCTTTCCTGTCTTTCGCTCAACAAGCAGATTCGGCGAGCGCAGGTATCGTGGCTCGGCAGACGCTGGTGATGACGAAACCGCCGAAGCATGTTCCGAGCGGTACCGTCGTTGACGGGCCGATCATGGGCAACGGTGACGTAGGTGTCGCGATTGGCGGTCCTCCCGAACAACAACGGTTTTACATAGGAAAGAACGACTTTTGGAGCAAACAGGCATCTCCGATGACAGTGGGCGGTGTTCAGCTAACCATCCCCGGTCTTCGCGGCGCAAGTTACCGGCAGGAAGAGGATCTTTTCCATGCCGAGGTTCGCGGAGTCTTCAAGAATGCGAAAACAACCGTTCACACAACCTCATGGGTGGCGGCCACCGAAAACCTGTTCGTAACAAAGCTTGAGGCGGACGACGGTTCCGGTGTAGAGGTAAGCGCGGAGCTGTTCCCGGCTGGAGCGGCGATCCGCAACGACAACAAGACGGTGAATATCGGCCGAGAACAACATGGCCAGGGACGTTGGTACTTCAGCGGCATGATCGATGAGGTTCACTTGTATGATCGTGCGCTCGATCCGGACGAAGTTTCTCAACTAGTGAATCTTGAAGAACCTGCAAAGGGTTTGATTCGGCGTTGGGCATTTGACGCGCAGGAAGGAACCACTCCCCAAGACACCGTGGCCAGGTTGGTGACCGGTCCTGCATGCCCGCTACCACCTTCCGTCTACCGGCCCAACGAGCGTCCCGTAGACGAGACTGGATGCAAGCCAGATGGTTACCACCTCGACTATCAGCCTTACGGGGTTGGCATACGGGGAAGAGCCGTCAAACTTATGCACGGCTGGAGTTACCTCGACGCCGGGCAGGTTCCACCCGTGAAGCAAGTCAGTGTGGCGGCATGGATCTACATCTTTTCGGCCGGAGACGCCAACTTCATCCTAAGCAAAGGGGATTGGAACGATAACTACAGCCTGGCTCTGGATAATGGACGACTGCGCTTTAACGTGGGGGAGTTATTTGTTCGCTCAAAAGATGCTCTACCAACAAACCAATGGGTCCATGTTGCCGGCACTTTTGATGGTTCGATGCTTCGCGCTTATGTCGACGGCCGGGAGGTGATGCCGGGGGCCCGTCTTCTTGTCAGTGGAACTATGGCAGATACTCTTTGGGTGTCACGGAATGCAGACGGTCCGCTGGACCAGCAGTACGCGTGGCCTAACCCCCTCGGTCCCACGACGACGGTAACAACAAAGGGCCGGGAAGTATCATTTGCAGCTCGGTTGGTTGGCGAGCCGAGCTCCATTCAGAATGGCAGCATTCACTTTACACTCGAGCCCGGCAAACCGGTCTACCTGGTTGAAGTGATACTTAGCGATTTAGACGCACCCAATCATCGAGCGTTGGCGCAGATGCGCGCCGGCGAGATGACCGTTTCCGAAATCAACCGGGTTCTGGGACTGCACCGCGAATGGTGGCGGAATTATTGGTCACAGTCCTTTGTTCAGATTGGCGATCCGGTTCTTGAGAGATTTTATTATGCGTCTCAGTACATCACCGCCTCCGCCAGCAGAACCGGCAAGGTTGCTCCGGGGCTGTATGGTCCATGGGTCACCACAGATCACCCGTCCTGGAATGGGGATTATACCCTGGACTACAACCATCAGACTCCATTCCTGGGCTTGTACTCGTCAAACCATATCGCCACTTCAGATTCTTATGACCCACCGGTTCTGGCATTCGTCAACCGCGCCAAAGCATACGCCAGGACGATGTTAGGTGTTCGGGGCGTTTACTACCCGGGCCACATTGGGCCCTGGGGTCTTGAGCGCGAATTCGACTATGACCCATTCATGGGGATGAAAAGCAACGCGGGGTTTCTGGTTATGCCGATGCTCATGCGTTTTTATAGCACTTACGACGACAGCTATGCCGTCAAGGTCTATCCATTCATCAGAGAAGTCGGAGACTTCTGGGAAGACTTTTTGATAAAGGACCACGGTCAATACATCATTCGCGAGGACTGCGCAGATGAAGTTGGCCCGTGGCGTTCTGGGCCGAACTGGTCAAAGTGTGCGGAAAGCCAAAACCCCATGAACGAGCTTGCGTTCCTTCGGGCGACTTTCAAAGGCCTCATTGATATAAGTGAGGAGCTCGGGCTGGATGCATCGCGCCGTCCCGTGTGGCAGAACATTATCGATCACCTGGCGCCCTATCCAACTGGCGTACGCCAGGGAGAGAAGGTCTTCCTGACGGCCGATGCGGGGGACGATGGCAAGCCGACCACTACGATTCCCGCCTGGGGCACTCTGGCAGTCTGGCCAGCGAATCAAATTGGTCTAGGAGAGGATCCACAGCTTCTGAAGATCGCCCTCGATACTATCGATCAGCGCGGGTTTAACGACCATCCTCTTGTTCCGCCGGCCATGGCCAGGGTGGGATACGATCCGAATAAACTGTTGGCCGGCCTGCGAAAAGATGCCCTCGAAAATGGCTATCCAAACGGGTATATCTTCTTCTTCGGTGGGGGAGTTGAGTCCGCGAGCACTATTCCCGCGACGATTAACGAGATGATGCTGCAGAGCTTCTCAGGCGTCTTGCGACTCTTTCCTGTATGGCCCAAAGATCATGACGCATCCTTCGGCAATCTTCGTGCTTACGGCGCGTTCCTGGTTTCAAGCGAATTGAATCAAGCCGAGGTGAAGAATCTGGTGATCGAAAGTGAAAAGGGCCGCGACTTGGCGCTCCAGAACCCCTGGCCGGGCAGAGCTTTGCAGGTGTACCGCAACGGTCACGAAGCCGAGCACGCGGCCGGCGAGATAGTAAAGCTGAAGACTAGCCCAGGAGAACGCATCGAGGTGCGACCGCAGTGAGCTACGGCGAGCGAGGATGATGGGATGGAGAACCCTAACTCGGGAGCACGTTTTCGAAATTAGCATGGATATAGAAACAAGAACCGCAAAGATGAGCCGTCGCTCGGCCATCAAAGGCCTCGCAATGGGCGCGGCCTTTCCGTTTCTTTCCTCCGTGGTTGAGAATAGGATTGCGGCTGCGACCTCAAAGGATGGCCCAATCGTCACAACCAACGTGGGCCGGCTTCGCGGTTTCATTGACAATGACATCCAAGTCTTCAAGGGCATCCCCTACGGAGCTGATACTGGGCCACGCCGATTTATGCCGCCAATCCCGCCTGAACCGTGGACTGGAATACGGCAGGCATCTCAGTTTGGCCCGCGTGCTCCGCAGATCAGGCCGCCGGCGCGGGTCTCCGCGGCCGGATCGGTCGCGGATCCCGGAGGCCCGGTCAGCGAAGATTGTCTCTACCTCAATGTGTGGACGCCCGGCTTGCGCGACCACGCCAAGCGGCCGGTCATGGTCTACATACACGGTGGTGGCTATGTCGCTCACGCAGCGAATTTTCCTATCTACGACGGGGTAAATCTCTGCCGCCGCGGGAATGTAGTAGTCGTTACCCTTAACCACCGGCTCAATGCTTTCGGCTATTTGTATCTTGCTGAGCTTGGCGGTCCGGAGTTCGCGGACTCGGGCAACCTCGGTCAACTGGATTTGATTTTGGCATTGCGGTGGGTCCGCGACAACATCGCGGAATTCGGAGGTGATCCGAACCGGGTGCTGATCTTCGGGGAATCCGGCGGAGGCGGCAAAGTTGCTACGCTGATGGCAATGCCTTCAGCGGTGCCTCTCTTCCAACGGGCGGCTACCTCGAGTGGCGAGGCGGTTACGGCCTTGAGCACAGATCAGGCAACGTGGCAGGCTGAGGCGGTGATGAACGCATTGGGGCTGCCGCTGGATCAGATCGACCGGATCAGGACCGTCTCTCTTGACAACCTGATCTCAGCTTCTCGCGCGAGCGACTCTTATGGCCCGGTTGTGGATGGGCACACGCTGTTGCGTATACCCTTTGGCCCGGATGCTCCCCAGATATCTGCGCATATTCCCTTCATGGTGGGCACGAACCATGACGAGTCTCGCGCCCTGATCGGGGAGAACAACCAGGCCTTATTCAGTCTCACCTGGGAGAGCCTGAAGAAGAACCTGGCGCCGTATTCCGAGAGGATGGGTAACCTCGATCGAATGATCTATATGTATCGGCGGCTTCATCCGGATTATTCCGCCAGCGACATATTTTTCGCCGCCACGACAGATTCGCACGACTGGCGTGCGGCGGTCATCGAGATAGAACGTCGCGCGACCTTGCCTCCTGGATCGGCGCCGACGTATTCTTACGAACTTCGCTGGGGTTCACCCGTCGATCATGGAAAATACAAGGCCTGTCATGGACTCGACCTCGCGTTGATGTTTGATAACGTTGCGCTTTCTCACCGCATGACGGGCACGGATCCCGAGGCATTTGAGCTGGCTAGACAGATGAGTGACGCGTACATAGCATTCGCGCGAAGCGGGAACCCTAACTACCCTAAACTCCCTTACTGGCCGCCTTATGATTTGGCCCACCGGGCTACGCTCGCGTTCGATGTTGTTTCCAGGGTGATCGAGGATCCGCGTGGGGAGGAGCGAAGATTCTTTGCCTCGGTACCCTATTCCGCTCCATGAGGGTGGGAGGGAATGCAACGGGGTTTCTTGCTTCCACAGAAGTAGATTAATCAAGGACAGCGCAGAATTTATCCCCTGGCGAAGGCGAATCCTACCTGGACCGCAAAGGATTGGGGAATTGCTCCCTCGATTGAAGGCGATTTTCATCCCCTCGGTGGGCAGCAGGCCATTAAGAACTGCGGTCAGGACGAAGCGGACAATTGCTCACAACTGCGCCATTAACGTTGGCTGCTTGCGGACATCGCGGTTGGGTTGGTTGGGGTTCCGGGTATGTTGGCGAAGGTGGCGGCTCCGGCTTGGGCCATGGAGAGAATCTTGCCGGGGAAGATGCCCAGGATGAAGGTGGCGGAAACCGTGAGCAGCAGGGCAACGAGAAGCGAGCTCTTTAGCCGCGGCACCAACTGCACCGGCGCATCGTCGGCGGGCTTGCCATAGATCGAGGTGAGCAGGCGCAGATAGTAGTAGCAGGCGACGCCGCTGTTCACCAGGCCGATGATCGCCAGCCATACTTCGCCGGAGTGCAGGGCCGCGGTAAAGACGTAGAACTTGCCGAAGAAGCCGCCGGTGAAGGGAATCCCGATCAGCGAAAGCAGAAAGAAGGCCAGCGCGCCGCCCAGCAGCGGCGACCGGTAGGCCAAGCCGCGGTAGTCCACGACGGAGAGCAGCCTGTCGTCAAAGCCGCCGGCGTGGCTGACGATGGCGAAGGCGCCGATGTTCATCGCCGCATAGGTCGCGGTGTAGAACATTGCGGCAGCGATGCCTTCGCTGGAGAGGGCGGTGAAGGCGACCAGCGTGTAGCCGGCGTGGGCAATGGAGGAATACGCCAGCAGGCGCTTCACATTGTGCTGGCGCAGCGCGCCCAGATTGCCCACCGTCATGGAGAGGGCAGCCATGATCCAGATAAGCAACAGCCAATGAGCGTGGAGCGCGGGATAAGCGCCGTAGAGGATGCGCAAGAGCACGGCGAAGGCGGCGACCTTGGGAGCGGTGGACATCAAGGCCACCACCGGAGAAGGAGCTCCTTCGTAAACATCGGGGGTCCAGACCTGAAAGGGCGCGGCAGAGACTTTAAAGCCAATGCCGATCAGGATCATGGCCACGGCCAGAGTAGCGAAGCCCGGCGTCGGGCTCTGGGCAAGACCGGCGGCTATGCCGGCAATGTTGGTGGTTCCCGTCGCGCCAAAGCTCAGGGCGATGCCGTAGAGGAAGAAAGCGGTGGCAAACGAGCCGAGCAGAAAGTATTTCAATCCCGCTTCAGGGCTCTTGCCGCTTTTCTTGCGAATGGCAGCCAGGATGTAGGTGGCGATGGAAGAGATTTCCAGGCTGATGAAGACCAGCAGCAACTCCACCGCGCTCGACATCAGGCACATGCCCATGGCGCCAAAGAGGACCAGGGAGTAATACTCGGCCGGCCTTTCCTTGCTGCCATCGAAGACGTCGAAAGCGATCAGCAGTGCGACCAGCACGATGCTGCAGATCAAGACGTGGAAGAAGACGCTGAAGGCGTCGGTCTGCACCGTGCCGTAGTAAGCCGTTCCCGGCGGCAGTCCCAATTGCCAGACGCTGGCCACCAAGGCGCCGATGACGCCGACCAGGGCGAGTATGCCGATGGGCTTACGGGTCATCCCCGGCGGCATCAAGGGCTCGATCAGCATGATGAGCACGCCGGTGACGGTGAGCCATAGCTCGGGCAGAATGCGATAGGCCTGAGGCACAACCTGGGTGCTTGCATCACTGTGTCACCGCAATGCCCAGGGTGGGCGCTGCGCCGGCGATGCCAGCTTCACCACTGCGCCATCGATGGCGCGGATCCAGATGGGGGAAGCGACGCCCATCACCAACATGAGGACCGCCATAGGCCAAAGGGCTATATGTTCGCGGACGCCCATATCCGCTACGTTCAGTTCTGTAACCATCTTTGATACGTCGCCGTAGAAGACGCGCTGGATCATCCACAGCATATAGGACGCGCTGAGAATGACGCCTGCCGTGGCCGCCGAGACCCAGGCAACATGGCCGGGGAAACTGCCGCTGAGGATGAGAAACTCACCCACAAATCCGTTCAGCAGCGGAAGGCCGACCAGCGAGAGCGAGGTGACGACAAACAAGGTGGCCAGGCGGGGCATGCGCTTGGCCAAGCCGCCGTAAGGGGCGATCTCGTAGGTTCCATAACGTTCGTACATGAAGCCAAGCAGAATGAGCAGCGCGCCCACGGAGATGCCCTCGTTGATGGTCTGGTAGACCGCGCCGTCCAGGCCCGAAACCGCAAAGCCAAAGATGCCCAGTATGCAAAAGCTGAGTGAGCTGACGGTGGAGAAGGCGACCAGCCTCTTCATATCCCTCTGCACCAGCGCCACCAGCGCGCCGTAGAGAACGCCGATCACCGCCAGGGCAATCATCCACGGCGCCACCTGGCGGGCCTGGGCAGGGAAGAGGCCGAGATTGAAGCGCAGGATGGAATAGAGACCCAGCTTGCCCGCGACCACCATGGCCATCGCCGCGGGCGCTTCGCTGAAGACGTCCCCCAGCCAGCCGTGCAGAGGAAAGACCGGGACCTTGACCGCGAAGGCGACGAGAAAGGCCAGCGAGGCCCAGAAGAGCGCCTTGGGCGGAAAGTTACGCAGTATCCTGCGCCAGGATCGACTGCAGGCGAACAAAGTCAAAGGTGCCGGTCTTGGCATACAGCCAGACAATCCCTACCAGCAGCAGCGCCGAGGGCAGAAAGGTATAGATGAAAAACTTGATGGCCGCCTCGGTTCCGCGATCCCGGCCGAACATGGAGATAATGATCGCCATGGGCACCAGCGTCAGTTCCCAGAAGGCGTAGTAGAGGAACATGTCGAGGGAGACGAAGACGCCGATCATCGCCGTCTGCTGCAGCAGGAAGAAGAAGTAGAACTCCTTGGTGCGGTGATTGATGGCCTTCCAGGAGGAGAGCACGCCGAGCGGGGCGAGAAAGCCGGTCAGCACCACCAGCCAGAGCGAGATGCCGTCCACACCCAGGTGATAGCGAATGGCAGGGCTGGCGATCCAGGCGTGGTCGACTTCAAATTGAAAGCCCGATTGACCATAGACGTAATGGAAGGGCAAATGAAGGGTCAGGCCGAAGGTGACCAGCGTCACCGCCAGCGTGAACCATTGAATGATGCGGCCTTGCCGCGGAAGCAATGCCACGACCACCGCTCCTGCAGCGGGCACAAAGGTCGTAAGCGTCAATATCGAATCGTTCAGCACAGATCGTCCTTGCTAGCCTTTAGAGTTGCATGGAAAAGCCGAAGATAGGTAATCAGGAGCAGAGCCGCGGCGCCAATCGCCAGCCACCCTGCGTAGGAACGGATGTTTCCCGACTGCACCCGCTGGACCAGCGCCCCCAGGCCGCGCACACCGCCTGCCGCCAGGCTGCCGCCACCGTTGACCACTCCGCGATCGACCACGCCCCACAACAAGTAGCGGGTAACGAAGAGCAGCGGAGTCACGATGACGGCGGTGTAGATCTGGTCGATCCAGTACTTGTGGACCAGCAACGCGTAAACACCGCTGAATGCGCTCGACCAGCTGATCGGCCAAGCCGGGCTTGCGGCGGTAAAGCAGATCGGCAAAAAACCAGCCGATCACGGCCATGACCACGGAGAGGAGGCTAAAGATGCGCTCCTGGATTCTGTACCCTCTCGGGGGCACGGTTGCGGCGTGGAGATCGCGGCAGCGCGCTGGACGCCCTGCTCGTCCATGGCGATGCGGATCTGCTCGTAGCTGGGCGTGGGGTTGATCACCGGGTCGAGGAAGTGCGCGAACTGGTCGCCGCCGCCGAGTGCTTTGGGAATGCCGATCCAGCCTCCGGCGACCGCAAGCACTGCCAGCAGGATCAGCGGCACCAGCATCGACCAGGGCTCTCGTGGGGATGCGCATCGTGCGTCCGGCTCTCACCGAAGAAGGTGAGGTACCACAGCCGGAACATGTAGAAGGCGGTGAGCAGAGCGGTCACCAGGCCGACGAACCAGAGGATCGGCCCCGCCGTCGGGGAAAGAAAGGCCTGGTAGAGAATCGCGTCTTTGCTGAAGAAGCCGGAGAACGGCGGGATGCCGGAGATGGCGAAGACCCCGGCGCTCATGGTCCAGAAGGTGATGGGCACGGTTTTGCGCAGGCCGCCCATGGCGCGCATATCCTGCTGCCCGCCCAGGCCGTGGATGACGGAGCCGGCGGCGAGGAAGAGCAGGCCCTTGAAGAAGGCATGGGTGACCAGGTGGAAGATGGCCGCGGAGTAAGCGGCGGCTCCGCAGGCCAGGAACATGTAGCCGAGCTGGGAGATGGTGGAGTAGGCCAGCACGCGCTTGATATCCGTCTGCACCATGCCGACGGTGGCCGCGAACAAGGCGGTGGCGGCGCCGATGATGGCGACCACGCCGAGGGCGAAGGGCGAGCGGTCAAAGAGCACGTGGGAGCGCACGATCATGTAGACGCCGGCGGTCACCATGGTGGCGGCGTGGATCAGGGCGGAGACGGGAGTGGGGCCTTCCATGGCGTCCGGCAGCCAGACGTAGAGCGGAATCTGCGCCGACTTGCCGGTAGCGCCGAGCACCAGCAGCAGCGCAATGGCGGTGAGAAAGCCGCCTTGCATCTCGGGATGTTGCGCGATCGCGGCGAAGACCTGGCTGAAGCTGAGGGAGCCGAAGTGGGCGATCATCAGGAACATGGCGAGCAGAAAGCCAAAATCGCCGATGCGGTTGAGGATGAACGCCTTCTTGCCGGCATCCACGGCGGATTCGCGCAGGTAGTAAAAGCCGATCAACAGGTAGGAGGCGAGACCTACGCCTTCCCAGCCGACGAACATCAGCAGGAAGTTCTCCGCCAGTACCAGCGTCAGCATGAAAAACATGAAGAGGTTGAGGTAGGCGAAGTAGCGCCAGTATCCCTCCTCGTGCGCCATGTAGCCGACGGAGTAGATGTGGATGAGGAAACCCACGCCGGTGACGATCAGCAGCATGACCAGCGTCAAGGGGTCGAGCAGGAAGGCGAAATCGGCGCGGAAGGCCGAGGTCTCAATCCAGGGGAAAGCCAACTGCTCGACATGAGGCAGGGTGAGACTGCTGAAGCTGGAAGGCGATGCCGAGGACCATGGCCAGCGGAGCCGCGGTAAAGAGCAGGGCAATGGCTGAGACCAGAGCGTTGCGCAAGTAACGGCCCAGCAATCCATTCAGCAGAAAGCCGATGAACGGCAGCAGCGGGATCAACCACAGATGGAGGGATGGATTTCCGTTCATAGTTTCATCAGGTTGATTTGATCGACGTCGAGCGTACTCCGCGAGCGGAAGATGGCGATGATGATGGCCAGGCCCACCGCGGCCTCGGCGGCAGCGACGACCATCACGAAGAAGACAAATATCTGGCCTTGCACCCGGTGCCATTGATAGGCGAAGGCGACAAAGGTCAGGTTCACTGCGTTCAGCATCAGCTCAATCGACATGAAGATGGTGATGATGTTGCGCTTGATGAGGAAGGCGCCGACCCCGATGGAAAAGAGGATGGCGCTGAGCACCAGGTAGTAAGCAATGGGAATAGTCATGTCAGTGCTCCTTGCTGGCCAGCGCAACCGCGCCCAGGATGGCAATGAGAATCAGAACCGACGTTACTTCGAAGGGCAGGAGCAGGTCGCGGAAAAGGACCTTGCTGAGGTCGCTGGTCGAGACCACGTAGTCTCCCAGCCGGGCCTTGGCCAGGTGGGTGTGGGGAGAAAGGAAGATGAATCCCAGCAGGCACACCAGGACCGCTACGCCCGGGACGCCTACGATGTAGGCGGCATGGCTGCCATGGGTACGCTCCTCCGTCCCGGCATTGAGCAACATGATGACGAAAGTAAACAGAACCATGATGGCGCCGGCATAGACGATGACCTGGGCAGCAGCCAGGAACTCCGCACCGAGCAGGAGATAGAGCACGGCCAGCGAGCTCATCACCACAATCAGCGACAGGGCGCTGTTGATCGGGTGGCGTTGGAACAGCAGATTCAGCGCTCCTGCTACACAGAGGCCGGCAAAAAAGATGAAGAGAACCAGATACATGCTAGTGCTTTTCTCCTAGATCGGGCCCGAAGGTGATTGTAGAACACCTTCAGTGCACCCATGTTTCCGTGGCGGCGATAGATCCCAAAGTGAATTCTCATCACGCGTCTCAGGGCGCGCGCTAGGCGAGCCATAGGCTGGTGACGAGAATATTGGCGATGGCCAAGGGCATCAGAAACCTCCAGCCAAAGCCCATCAGTTGGTCGTAGCGGAACCGGGGAAGCGTTCCGCGCACCCAGATATAGAGAAATAGGAAACAGAAGACCTTGAATACGAACCAGAAGACGGGCAGGATGGCTTGCAGAAAAACTCCGCCGAACTCGGGAATCAGCGACCCGAAGGGACTGGTCCATCCGCCGAAGAAGAGCAGCGTCGCTACGCAGCCCACGGTGATCATGTTGGCGTACTCGGCCATGAAGAACATGGCAAACTTCATCGAGCTGTATTCGGTGTGATAGCCGGCCGTCAGCTCGGTCTCCGCCTCAGGCAGATCGAAGGGGGCGCGGTTGGTTTCGGCATAGGCCGCCATTAAATAGATGAAGAAAGCCACGAACTGGTAGCCGCCAAAGACATTCCATGACCAGAGGCCATGGGCCGACTGGCTATCCACGATGGTGCGCAAGTTCAACGACCCGGCCCGGAGCACCACGCCCACCAGGGAAAGTCCCAGGGCAAGCTCGTAGCTGATCACCTGGGCACTGGCGCGCAGGGCTCCGAGGAGGGAGTATTTGTTGTTGGAGGACCAGCCGGCCAGGGCAATCCCGTAAACGCCGACTGAGGTAACGCCGAGAATGACCAGCAACCCGATATTCACATCGGCGATCTGGAACATGTCGACGCCATGCCAGGTGATGCGCCGGCCAAAGGGGATCACAGCAATCGAAATCAAGGCGCAGCCCAGGGCAATCATGGGCGCCAGGATATACAGCGGGCGATCCACGTTGGTGGGCAAAAGATCTTCCTTCAGGAAGAGCTTGAGGCCGTCGGCCATGGGCTGCATCATGCCGAAGGGGCCAACGCGGCTGGGACCCCAGCGATTTTGAATACGCCCCACCAGTTTGCGCTCAAGCAGCACGGTGTAGGCGACCGCTCCGAGAAAGATCGCCAGCACCACGGCAATCTTTAGACAACTCAGAAGAAAAAAGATCAGGAAGCTCACAGTGTCTTTCGCTTTCTTTACTGGCCTTAGTGCCCCAGGGGCTGCAGCCCTCATCAGCCCATCGTTTACGGCGCGACTAAAGTCGTGCCCTGACACAAAGCATGAGTTTCTTCGCAGCCCTTCAACGTCGTGCCTTGATCCAAAACATGAGTTTTTCTGCAACCTGTGAAGCTGTGCATTAGCTTAATCAGCAACTCCAATGTTACCCCTCTAGTCCGCGGCTGTTTCTGTGGGCTTCGTGGTGTGCGATTCCATGACCGAATGCAATACGTTGCTGTAACGGCCTAAGGTGCCGGAGGTGAACAGAGTGTCTTCGGCGGGCAGTATGAGTGCGTGGCGCTCGGGCCCTGCCTCGATTTGCACCAGCGATGATTGCACATGGACGTCGTTGCCGGCCAACAGCTCCAGACGCGAGACCTGGTAGCCGGGCACCAGCCTCTGGATTTCGTCGAGGATGGCGAAGGGGTCGAAGGGACTCAGCTTCGGCTCCAGGTTCTGGGCCGCCAGCCAGACGCTGTGACGGTCCGCTTCGCCGGACTGCGCGCCTCGAGTCTGTCCCATATCGGCGCGGACTCCGCGGCCGAAGGGAACCAGCTTTTTGGGGTCCGCGCCCATGGTGTCGGCGAGCCGCACCATCAACTCGAAGTCGCTTCGCACTCCCGCGCGGTCTCCCGCTTTCTTGACCAGTTGCTGGTCGCCGTAGGTGTTGGTTACCGTCCCCGACTTCTCATAAAGATTGGAGGTGGGCAGCACCACGTCCGCCAGCAGGGCTGTTTCGGTCAGGAACATGTCCTGCACCACAACGAAGGTGTCCTTGAGCGCGGCAGGGTCAATGCCGTAGCGCGCGATTGGATTGGCTCCCACGACGTAGAGCGCGCCCAAGTCACCGCGTTCCGCAGCATCGAACATCTCCACCAGGTCCATACCCGGAGTTTTGGGCAGGACATCGCCGTACTCCTCTGCGAAAGGGCCACCGTTTTCCACGGGCACATAACCGGGGAGCATGCCGGGGAGTAAGCCCATATCCGCGGCGCCGCGGGAGTTGACATAATCGCCCAGGCAGGCGAAGCGGGCATTGGCCAACCAGACGCCGAAGTTCACCAAAGCGTCGATATCCCGGCCGCGATACTCAGAACCAAAGATGATGAGCAGGTTGGGCTCGGCCCGCACCGCCTCGCGGAACTTTTTCGCTTCGTCTCCTAATTGAGTGCCGGGAAAAGCTTCGTCTTGGCCCGCCAGGAAACGTACAGCGTTGGCGTAACCGTCTTGGGGGATGATTAATGACTGGTGCGCTTGCCGCTCCAGCTTGATGCCGGCATGGTTCACGAGGTAGATGCGGGCATTGTTGTGGCGGAGGTTGGTGCGCAGGTTCCAGGCCAAAAGAGGATGCTGTTCGGTGGGATCGTTACCCAGCACCAGGATCGCCGGCGCGGTCATGGAGTCGCGCAGCGACGCCGCACGATCCTTCTGACCGGAAATAGCACGGGCAAAGGCGGTGTAGTCGGCAGTGCGGTGATGGTCGATATTGTTGGTTCCCAGCACCGTCCGGGCCAGCTTCTGCAGCAGGTAGCTTTCCTCGTTAGTGGTGCGGTTGGAGCCGATGACGCCGATGGCTTTGCCGCCGCGGCTCTCGCGAATCTCGCGCAACTTGTTACCTGCATGCGCCAACGCCTGCTCCCAGCTCACTTCAGCAAACTTGCCGTCTGCCTGGCGCAGCAGCGGCTTGGTCAAGCGGTCGGTATGGTTAGCGAAATCGAAAGCGTAGCGGCCCTTGATGCACAAGAACTCGCCGTTGATGCCGCTCTTGTCGCGGTTGTCACCACGCAGGATCTCCGAGCCGTTCGGTACGCTGCGCACCCCCAATGTGGTTTTGCATCCATCGCCGCAGTGAGTGCAGACGGTAGAGACGTGGTTCATTTCCCAGGGGCGGGTTTTATAGCGATATGCACCCGAGGTGAGCGCGCCGACGGGGCACACGTCGATGCACATGCCGCATTCTTCGCAGTCCAAGTGATCACCCTTGTTGGGAGCAATGATGCTGGTAACGCCGCGATTCTGCACCCCCAGAGCCCAGACATCCATGCCCTCTCCACAGGTGCGGACGCAACGATAGCAAAGGATGCAGCGCGGCCGGTCGAAGAACACCACCGGGGACCACTGCTGTTCTTCACGGTGCTGCTTGACCTCGGTGTAGAGCGACTCGGGCGGCCCGTACTTGAAGGTCATATCCTGCAGTTCGCACTCGCCGCCGGCATCGCACACCGGGCAATCCAGGGGATGATTGCCGAGCAGCAACTCGATGGTGGCTTTGCGCGCTTGCGTGATTTCGTCGTTATCGGTGTGGACCACCATGCCTTCCGCGACGGGCGTGGTGCAGGCGGTTTGCAGCTTGGGCACCTTTTCCAGGCGCACCAGGCACATGCGGCAAGCTCCACAAAGCGAAAGACCGGGGTAATAACAGAAGGAGGGAATTGCGATACTCGCGCTACGGCAGGCCTCAATCAACAGTGTGCCTGCGGGTGCGGTGACCTTCCTGCCGTCGATGGTAAAAGTTACGTCAGCCATGGGTTCCTATCTTTATTGTGGGCGAGCGTCATACGCCGGCCAAGGCCGCTTCCGCCTGATGGGCGTATGGACACGGTTTGCCATCCAAGTGGTCTTCAAACTCCTTGCGGAATTTGTCCACGAAGGCGATGGTGGGCATGGCCGCAGCGTCACCCAACGGACAGAAGGTACGGCCCAACATGTTCTGCGCCAGGTAGCGGATATTGTCGATATCCTTAGCCACGCCGCCGCCGGCATGAACGCGCGTCAGCGTCTTCTTTAGCCAGTCGGTGCCTTCGCGGCAGGGAATACACCATCCACAGCTCTCGTGCTGGTAAAACTTCATGGTGCGCAGGGCGAACTCCACCATGCAGACGGTGTCGTCCAGAACCACCACGCCGCCGGAACCGAGCATGCTGCCTGCCTTACTGACCTGGTCGAAGTCCATGCCGATGTCGATCTCGCTGGGGAGAAGTGAAGGGCAGGAGGATCCCCCGGGTACCACAGCTTTCAACGAGCGGCCGTTGGGGATGCCGCCACCCACCTCGTAGATCATCTTCTTGAGGTTGTAGCCCATGGGCAATTCGTAGACGCCGGGCTTGGCCACGTTTCCGCTCAGGCAGAAGAGGCGGGTGCCGCCGTTACGCTCGGTGCCGATCTTGGCGTACTCCGCGCCCCCGATGCGGAAGATGTGGGGGACGCTGGCCAACGTTTCCGCATTATTAATGACGGTTGGTCCGCCGTAGAGCCCTACCACTGCGGGAAACGGTGGACGAATGCGGGGAATGCCGCGCTTGCCTTCGAGCGATTCCATCAAGGCGGATTCTTCGCCTACTTCGTAGGCGCCCGCTCCGGTATGGGAGATCACGTCGAAATCGACGTTGCTGCCAAAGATCCCCTTGCCTAGAAAACCCTTGGCATAGGCGTCTTCGATGGCCTTCTCCATGATCTTGAGCAGGTAGCGATACTCACCGCGCAGGTAGATGAAGCCCATCTTGGCGCCGATGGCCAAGCCGGCGATGATCACACCTTCGATGACCGAGTGGGGATCGTGTTCGAAGATCAGCCGGTCTTTGCAGGTGCCGGGCTCGCTCTCATCTCCATTGACCAGGACGTATTTGGGTTTGGCGGATTGCTTGGGAACGAAGGACCACTTCATGCCGGTAGGGAAGCCGGCGCCGCCGCGGCCGCGCAGGTTCGACGCCTTCATCTCGGCGATGATCCCTTCCGGTCCCAGCGTGATGGCCTTGCGTACAGCAGTGTAACCATCCAACTCGAGATACTTGTCGATGTCGGTCGCGCCCTTGCCGAAGCGGAACGAGATCACCTTCACTTCATCTGGATGGGATACGAGGTAGGCCATGCTTTCTCCGAGTGGCGTGACTAGGTCCTGGAGCGGTAGTCGTCGAGAATCTTGTCCATCGATTCCGGGGTTAAATTTTCGTGAAAGTCGTAATTCACCTGCGCGGCGGGAGCCCAACTGCAGGCGCCGATGCACTCCACTTCTTCCAGGGAAAAAAGCTTATCGGGCGTGGTTTCCTTGTTGCCGATGCCTAAGCGCTGTTTGCAATGGGCCAACATCTCGTTGCCACCGCGCAGCATGCAACTGATGTTGGTGCATACCTGTACATGATACTTGCCCACCGGTTTGGTGCGCATCAGGGAGTAATAAGTGATGACGTCGCGCACATCCAGCTCGGTAATGCCGATGCGCGCAGCCACTTCGCTGATCACCGCCTCGGAAAGATAGCCCACCTCGTCCTGGGCATAGAGCAGCATGGGAATCAGGGCTGACCGGCGCATAGGGTAAAGCGTCACCATGCGGTCGAAGCGCGCGGCCAGTTCGGGACTGAAGATGGTGTTTATCTGTGTGCTCATATGTTGCCGTCAGCTGCACCCAGGACTGACGTCCTGGGATATTCTCAGCCGTCCCTACGGGACTGTGTCGTTGTTGTACCCACTCCCGTTTTCCAGCGCGAACGGACTGCGAAAAACTTCTGCTTTGTATCAGGCCAAGAACCTACAGTCTACAAAAAATTGCATGTTTTGTGTCGGGGCACGACTTTAGTCGGGCCGTAAACGATCTAAAATACTTTGGGCTTTAGCCCCTGAGGTCTTGCTTTCTTACCCGCGCGAAAACAAATTTGCTGCCCAACCTCACATGTCATGGATGAACCGTGGGAGCTAAAGGGCTCGCCGATTCGTTTGCGATCACCTTGTCTCGCCCTAGATAGCCTATCCAGTCGATGGCCGCCTGATCGATTTCCTTGGGGCCCGCCGGGAAGGTGAGCTCGCCGTGCTCGTCAATGCGGAACGCACCGCACTCCTCCCGTTCCGGGTGGGTGACACACCAGTTTCCCTCGCCAGTGTCCGGACCAAAGCTAATGCTCAGTACTGACTCCTCATGCTTAACCGTTGCCTCGTTCGAGCCATTGGTCACGATGTATGGACCGCCGTTAAGGCTGGCTGCATGCGCATAGACACGCAACATGCTGACCAGCGATTCCCAAACGTGCGCGCGAACGTCGGTCGGATCGCTCACCGGTCGATTTCTCCCAGCACGATGTCGATGGACCCGATCACCGCAACCACGTCTGCCAACAGCCGCCCGACGCACATGGTTTCCAGGGCCTGCAGGGAAGCAAACGTTGGATTGCGCATGTGCACGCGATAAGGCTTGGCGGTGCCGTCGCTGACCACGAAGTAGCCCATCTCGCCGCGCGGTGATTCGATTGCCTGGTAGACCTGGCCGGCGGGCACGGCAAAGCCTTCAGTCACGATCTTGAAGTGGTAGATGAGCGACTCCATCTGGGTCTTCATCTTTTCCCGGTCAGGCAGCACTACCTTAGGCGCATCCGCCTTTAACGGTCCTTGAGGCATTCCATCGAGCGCCTGCTGGCAGATCTTGACCGACTCCCGCATCTCCTGAACGCGCAGCGTGTAGCGCGTCCACACATCGCCTACATCGGAAACCGGCACCTTGAATTGGAACTTCTCGTAGCCGGAGTAGGGCATGTCGCGGCGCAGATCCCAATCGACCCCGCTGGCGCGCAACGGCGGCCCGGTCACTCCCAGGGCGATGGCGTCGGCGGCGCTGAGGTAGCCGACCCCCTTGCAGACGGCGCACCCAGATGGGATTGCCGTTGAGCAGGTTCTCGTATTCATCGATCTTTTCCGGCATCATCTTGAGCAGGCCCTGCACCCGCTGGTAGAAGTCGACCGGCGGCTCGAGCGCAATGCCCCCAACGCGGAAGTACGAACCCATCATGCGCTGGCCGCTGACATGCTCAAAGATCTTCAGGATCTCTTCGCGCTCGCGGAAGGTGTAGAGAAAGAGGGTCAGCGCGCCGATGTCCATGGCGTGGGTGCCCAGCCAGACCAGGTGAGACTGGATGCGGGTGAGCTCGTTCAGCAGCACGCGCAGAAACTGCGCCCGCGGCGGAATCTCCAACTGCAGCAGCTTCTCGACCGCCAGGCAGTAGCAGAGATTGTTGGACATCGGGCTGAGATAGTCGATGCGGTCGGTGAGCGGAACCACCTGCTGGTAGAACTTCGCTTCGCAGGTTTTCTCGATGCCGGTGTGCAGAAAGCCGATGTCGGGCACCAGGCGGAGCACGGTTTCGCCGTCGATCTCCAGCACCAGGCGGAGCACGCCGTGGGTCGAAGGATGCTGCGGGCCCATGTTCAGGACCATGGTGCGGTCCTTGGAGCCCTCCTCGACGCGCGGTTCGATCAGCGGGGCGATGGCATAATCTGCGGCATCCATCAGCGGTAGCCCTCCACCGGGTAATCCTTGCGTAAGGGATGACCTTCCCACTGGTCGGGCATCATGATGCGGCGCAGGTTGGGGTGTCCGCCGAAGCGCACGCCGAAGAGGTCCCAGACCTCGCGCTCGTAGAAATTGGCCGAAGGCCATTCCGGAGTGATGCTGGCTACTTCTGGATCCAGGCTATCGACCAGGACGCAGAGCCGGAGGCGCTCCTTCAGGCTGTGGGAAAGAATGTGGTAGGTGACTTGAAAGCGCGGTTCGCTGGGATACCAGTCCACGCAGGTGACGTCGACGAGGAAGTTGTAGCCCGCCTTCTGCAGCGTGCGGCAGACGGGGCGGATGTCGTCGCGCTCGATCCACAGAGTCAATTCGCCGCGATCGAAGCGGGCATTGGTGATGCAGGAGGGCTTGGCGGCCAACAGGGCAGCGATGGCGTGATTCTGCGGCGTGAGCCTGGAGAACAGCGTCTTTCTCGTTGACGGCGTCCATTAGAGGTCCGCCTTATCGGAGGACCAGTCCAGAACTCCTTTTTTCCGGACGTAGAAGAGCCCGACCAGCACGAAGCCGAGGTAGACCACCATCTCCCAGAAGCCAAACATGCGCGAGCCGACCAGCTTGGGCAGATCGCGGTAGACCACGGCCCAGGGCAGCATGAAGACGGCTTCCACGTCGAAGAGGATGAAGAGCATGGCGACCATGTAGAAGCGGACGGAGAAGCGGCCGCGGGCATCGCCTTCCGCCTCGATGCCGCACTCATAGGTGGCGAGCTTGGCGGCGGTATTGCGGTGCTTCCCGATGAACCAGGAAGCGGTGACGATTCCGGCCCCAAAACCCACGGCGACCAGGATTTGCAGCAGCAGCGGCAGGTAGTTCCAAAAGTAATCGGGCGTCTGCATTTGAACTCGCGGGGCTCGAGGATTCAAGCGCTCTGTTCGACTGTAAGTTTTCGCCCTCTCGAGTCAAGCAAGGCTTGCTGTGAGGTGGTAATGGAAAGATGCACCTTAGGGCCTAAAGTGTCTGCGGAAAATTTTTTATGAAGGGCACGGCAAAACACTTGCGAGAAAGTCGCCAGGAGCAAAAAGCAATACCTCAGGGGCTGAAGTCCGTCGTGCTCTCCACGTTTTACGGCCCGGCTAAAGTCGTGCCCTGACACGAAACATGCGTCTTTCCGCCACATCAGCCGTCGCGCTGAGCAAAGTTCTCCCGCAGACACTTTACCCCTGCGGCAGGGATTTGCTTGAAGTTGGTTTTGATTTTCATGTTTGCGTTCTCTCAGGAGTCCCGCCTTTTGGCCGATAGGTCCGCCATGAGGTGGAAACATGCTCAAGTTTCGTCGCGCCCCATCGCCGGAGGACTCTGCTTGCCTCGCCAGCTACGATCCATTGTTCGGCCCGATTGGGCCGACACGACCGCAGCCCATTCGTTCGCCGCCGGTTCTCCCGGGAGCTTGGCCGGCCCTGGAGATCCTTGGCCACGCTATTGAATACCTCGCCGATGAGTATGCAAATGACCTTGCAGGCAAAGGACCTTTGGGAAACGCCGACCCGCGCGTCGCAGCCATCCAGATTCTCAAAGGACTCAACCGGTCTGTGTATTATTCCGGCACGGAGCTAGAGCCGGCCTTAAGCCGCATGAAGCGGTGGCTGGGTTCGCGGATGTGGGGCTGTAGCGGGTGAGCTTAACGCCGGGCCGGTGATACTCTCCCTGTATGCATTTTGTCCTTAATGGTCAATCGCGGGAGTTTCCGCAATTGGCAGCCCCGGCCCATCTGCTGGACCTGATCACTGACCTGGGTCTTAAAGGCGACCGGGTGGCTATCGAGCATAACGGCAACATCGTTCCCCGCGGAGATTGGGCCAACACTGGCCTGGAGGACGGGGATCGCCTGGAGATTGTGCACTTTGTTGGCGGCGGCTGCGCCTGATGAGCCGATTGCGCAAAGCAGCGAGCTTCTGCTTGCCGCTGCCTGCATCGCCGGCACGGCGTTGGCGCAGCAAACTTCGCCGCCACCCCGCAAGGTAACAGCGAAGACAGCGGCCCGACTTTTACCGTCTCTGACTTGCCGGTAGGGCGGCCGCTGCGCATCGTCGTCTATGGCGATATGCGCTTTACCGATCCGGCCAATACTTCCGACACCCAGCCAGGAGTGCGCAAATGGCTGGCACAAAAAGTCGGCGAAGAGAAGCCCGACCTCCTGCTGCTTACCGGCGATATGCCTTTTCACGGCAGCGATCCAGACGACTGGAAAGTCTATTTTCAGGAAACGGCGCTGTGGACTCAGGAACGGCTGCGGATCTATCCCACCATCGGCAACCATGAAGGGCTTCCTGACCCTCGCGCCGGGTTGAGAACTTACTTTGCCGCTTATCCGCAGATCGACCATCACCGGTGGTACTCAGTGCAAATGGGAAATATCTATCTCATCACGCTGGACAGCAGTAACTTTCTCAGCGCGGGCTGGACACAACGTCGTTGGTTGGAGGCACAGCTTGCCCATCTTCCGCCGTCAGTGGACTTTGTTTTCTTCCTCTTTCACGTACCGCTGATTTCGGACCTGCAAACTGCCTTCATGCTTGGTATCCCCGACCCTGACACGCTGGAGCTGCGCCATTATCTCGAAGGCCGGGCTGCCGCATCGCACGCGAAATTTGTTGTCTTCAACGGCCATATTCATAACTACGAGCGCTTTGAAACGAATGGCATCACCCACGTGATCACCGGCGGAGGCGGCGCGCGACCTTATCCCATCTTTATCCGTGGCGACCAGGACCTCTATCGCGCCCGCACCTATCCCAACTTTCACTATGTCGTAATCACGCTGCAGGGAAAGCATGCCGATGTGAAGATGTACCGCGTAGTGGACCCCGATGCGGCACAGAAGTCGGTTGAAGTGAAGGATACGTTCACTCTGGACGCGAAGTAGGACCTGCGTTTTCCTTATTGGGGAATGGGAGCTGGGTTTAGGGCAGGGAATTGCCGCTGGTGCCAGTATGGGTAAGCAGCACTCACCTTGCTGGCGGCATCCAGCTTGGCTACCTGCGCGGGAGTCAGGTTCCATCCTGCGGCGGCCAGGTTCTGGCGCAGTTGGGTCTCATTGCGTGCGCCGATGATGACCGTTGAGACCGTGGGCCGCTGCAGCAACCAGTTCAGCGCCACCTGGGGCACGTGTTTACCGGTCTCTTTCGCCACCTCATCCAATGCGTCAACAACCTTGTAAAGATAATCATCGTCGACTTGTGGACCCTGGGCGGCGGTTTTGTGCAGACGGCTCTCTGCGGGCAAGGGATGTCCGCGGCGAATTTTTCCCGTCAGCCGTCCCCAGCCCAGAGGACTCCATATGATGGCCCCCACTCCCTGATCGATCCCCAAAGGCATCAATTCCTGCTCGTAGTCACGGCCAATCACGGAGTAGTAGACCTGATGGCCTACGTAGCGCGACCATCCATACTTCTCCGAGACAGCCAGGGACTTCATCAGATGCCAGCCGGAGAAATTGGAACAGGCAATGTAGCGAACCTTGCCGCTGCGCACCAGCGTGTTCAAGGTGTCGAGCGTCTCCTCGACCGGTGTCAGTGCGTCAAATCCATGGAGATGGTAAATATCTATGTGGTCCGTTCCCAGACGCTTGAGGCTGGCCTCACAGGCATGCACCAGGTGGAGCCGCCCGGAGCCCAGATCGTTCGGCCCGTCGCCCATGGGGAAAGTGGCCTTGGTCGATATCAAAACTTTGTCGCGGCGGCCGGCGATCGCCTGCCCCAGGATCTCCTCCGACATCCCCTGCGAATAAACATCCGCGGTATCGAAGAGGTTCACCCCTGCTTCCAGACAGATGTCCACCAGGCGCGTTGCTTCGGCGACATCGGTCGCTCCCCATGCTTTAAAAAATTCGCTGCCACCGCCAAAAGTCGCTGCGCCGAAGCAGAGCACCGGCACCTTCAATCCTGAACGTCCAAGCTGTCTGAATTCCATAATGCAAGAATAAACGACACAGGGGATCAGGAGGAGCGCGATGATCTGCCGCTTGGGAGCTGGTCTGTGGTTGTGCTGCTTTCAGTTCTTCGTGGGCGAGCAAATTGCCCGATCAGGTTGGCTGGGGCATTACAGCATGGCACGCAATTACATCAGCGACCTGGGCGCAGTGCGCTGTGCGGGCGCCTCAGCGTGTTCTTCGCTGCACTGGGTCATGAATGGATCGTTCGTGCTGCAGGGATTGCTGATCGTCTTCGGCACCGTCATGGTGCGTGGTTATTTCCCTGCCAAGCCTGTCTACCGGATCGCGCTGGCCTTGTTTTTTATTGCCGGCCTGGGCGTGCTGGAGGTGGGATTAGTACCGGAGGATGTTGACTTCCGCTTGCACTTGCTGGGCGCGGTCGCCAATTTTCTGGGCGGCAATCTTGCTATGATCCTGCTGGGCCTGGTGATGATTCGCCGTTCCGTCTGCGAAGCGCTGCCGTCGCGTTTTAAAAGCTGGATCACCTTCGCGCTCGGATCCGTTGGACTGCTGGCGACACTTGCCTTGGCCTTTCGTGGAACTCCTTCGTGGGCCGCACTGGGATGGAGTACAGGTACGGTGGAACGGCTGGCAGCCTATCCACTACCTTTGTGGCTGACATGGATGGGTTTCCTGATCTTGAGAGAGCTCGCTTAATTGACTCCGGAAAGGCCGGGAGCAAAACCTCAGGGGCTAAATCCCATTCATCAATCCCGAAGGGAGGGCTGAGGAAGCCCAGGACTGACGTCCTGGGATATTTTCAGCCGTCCCTTCGGGACTGCTCATGGCGCTTCTGCTTACCCAGGACTAGCGTCCTGGGCTACTTTCACCCAGAGCTGTCCAAATT
Organism: uncultured Acidobacteriaceae bacterium; assembly: GCA_963815175.1. Lineage (GTDB taxonomy): Bacteria > Acidobacteriota > Terriglobia > Terriglobales > Acidobacteriaceae > PALSA-350. The sequence goes on along the minus strand of CAWFGM010000060.1, from coordinate 20,301 downwards.
AACGAATAGATCGGGCTTCGTGTGCAGGCAGTCCGTTGATTCTGTGGAACCGGGTGAATCTCAAAGAGAATCGGGTTGGCTTTTGATGGCCGCTGGTCACCGTTCAGGTGCGGTCCGGGTTCACCCAGGACGCGTGTCCTGGGATATTCTCAGCCGTCCCTGCGGGACTTTTCCGATTCACCCTGATGGTTGATTTGTTTTCAGCAGGGTGCTGTACAAATCGGCTGATCAAAAAAAGCTGATTTGGACAAGTCTGACTTTCAGCCGTCCCTTCGGGACTGAGTTTGTTAGTAGAGTTCTCACACAAACTTTCACGTCCTGGACTACTCTCAGCTCTCTAGACCGGTTCGTTGTCTCCCACTCCCTACGAGACTCCGGTGAAGGTGGCTAGTTCTCACGCAGACGCCCTTGAAGCGTTGCTATCCCCGCTCGAGCGCGCCGCGGTCCCAGTTGGCGAGCTTGGCCCCCGCTTCGTAGGTGCTTTCGAGGAAAGTGAGCAGGGCTTCATCGGGCGCAGGCTCCTGGCGCAGATCTTCATAAAGGTAGATGAACTCACCCAGCGTGTTGTTGTAGCCGGCTTTGGGCGGCTTGATCGCTGCGGCCGCGAGACCCTTGGGCGCCGGCGCGGAATAACAATAAAAGGCGGCGTCGCCGAAGCCACCGTTGCCCGGCCAGAAGCCTGCGCTGATCACTTCATGCGAATAGGCCTCGCGGGTGATTGCGTCGGCACCCTCGCGAGGGGGCGCCGGTCTCCCGGAAAAACGCGTCACCGCCAAATCGAAGCTTCCCCAGAAGAAATGCACCGGGCTGACCTTGCCCACAAAGCGCGAAGAAAACTGCTGAAAGACTTTGTCCGCATGCATCAAGACCCGCCAGAAACGGTGAGCAGCTTCCCGGTCGTAGGAGGCGTGCTCAAAGTCCTCAGCGAAGGGAATTGGATGCTGTACTTCAACCGGCACCGCATGGATTTCTACGCTGACACCGAGAGCGGAGAGACTACGCTGGTACTCGAGGTAGAACTCCGCTACAGACTGGGCGCGGAGGGGAGTCGACAGGCTGGCGCCGGTGCTCATCATGAACTTCAGCTCATGGCTGACGAAGTCGAAAGCGACCTCAAGAAATTCTGATCCATAGGGCATCGCGGAGGTGTTGAGTCCGCGCGCGCTCACATAGAGGGGGACATTCCACCAGTGGGCCTGCAGGGGGCTGAGCGCGAGCCGCGTCTTGCCCACAATCTGCGTCCACATGTGCAAGGTGTCCGCAGTCTTCTGCCAGTCTGTCCATTTCAATTGAGGCCAGATGTCCACACCACCGCTCTATTGGCAAAAGACCAGCATGCCGAAGAGGAAGATCCAGAAGATGCCCATGGTATGCCAGTACCACGCGGTACAGTCCACGACCACCTGGCGCAGCTCAACACGGCGCAGAAAGATAAGCGCCAACATCGCACCCGCCAGCCCCAGCACGCCGATCAGCAAATGCAGGCCGTGGGTGCCGGTGATCAAATAGAAAAAGTGGCTGCTGGGGTTGGAGGCAAAGAAGACGTGCTGGGCGACCAGCTGTTTCCAGGCAATCCACTGGCCGGCCAGAAAGAGCCCGCCCAGCACCACCGTTGCCGCTAGCCAGGGAGCAGCGCGGCGGATGGTCGGCCGGCCCAGGCCAAGCCACTCTTCCATCACGTCAATCTCAAGGAAAAAATGCCTGCGGCCGATCTCCATGGTCAGGCTGCTAAGCAAAATCAGCGCGGTGTTGATCCACAGAATAGGCGGCAGTGCGATCGGATGCCAGTCCAGAACCCAATTATTGTTGACGGTGAAATGTCCGCTGCTCTGGCGAGCAAAGAAAGCACTGACTAAAGCAACGAAAAACATCAGGTCGCTGGCCAAGGCAAAAAACAACACCATGCGGTAGCGGCTCAGCAGATCGCGGGGTCCACGCCGCCCGGGAGGCCGATTGTCCCAGTTCTCACCGTCTCCACCCCCGCCAGTAGGCCTGCGGGCAACCGGCGGTTTGCCGCCAAATCCAGGATCCTTGCGCTCTGTCTCAACAGGGGTGCGAGTGAAGGTAGCAGGCATAGATCAACTCCGACATTCGAAGATTACTCCTGTTTGGCCTCCGGCTCCCACTGCAATTTGAAATCTGCTTCGTTGCGGTGAACTCCGTAGTCATACCCTTTGACGGATTGGATGCTGAAGTAGGACAACCGTGTCTTTATAGACGTGGAAAAAGGTCTCTTCTAGGGGTCGCGCTGCTGACGCACCATGTCGACGAAGAGCTGATGGACCCGGCGATCAGCGGAAAGCTCAGGGTGGAAGGTGGCCGCTAGCAACCTGCCTTGCCGCACCAGCACCGGAAACCCGTCCCGTTCCGCCATGATTTCCACATCTGGGCCGACGCTGGCTATGCGTGGGGCGCGGATGTAGACCATCTCCAACGGGCCGCCGGGTAGCTTGGTGGGACCCGTTTGGATGGCGCTATCGATCTGCCGGCCATAGGCATTCCGCTCCACGGTGATGTCCATGAGCGCCAGGCTTTGCTGTGGCGGGTGGGTAACATGGGCGGCCAGCAAGATACAACCGGCACAGGTGCCGAAGGCGGGCTTCTCGGCCAGGAAGTGCCGCAGGGACTCAAGCAAGCCATCACGCTCGAGAAACTTTAGGAATGTAGTTGATTCGCCCCCGGGCAGGACCAAGCCGTCGAGCCCGGCCAGCTGCTCGGGTTTTCGGACTTCTACCGCATCGGCGCCCGCGTCTTCGAGCGCCTGGGCGTGCGCAGCAAAATCTCCCTGGATGGCGAGCACGCCAATGCGCGGACGTTCTTGCCCCATGCCTACCAGCCGCGGGTTTGCAGCAGTTCAGCCTCGTGAAGCCCACCCACAGCAAGGCCTTGCATGGAGCCGGTCATCTGCTCGCTCACCTCGGCCAGGATCTTGGGATCGTTGTAATGCGCGGTGGCAATCACGATGGCTTTGGCCCGCGATTCCGCTTCCTCGCGCTCCTTAGGATTGCGAACGGCGCCGGTCTTCTCGTCCAGCTCCACATCCAGGGGGGTCGCGCCTTCCTTCATGAAGATTCCGGAGCCAACGAAGACGGCTTCTGCGCCCAATTGCATCATCAAGGCCGCATCGGCCGGCGTGGCGATGCCGCCGGCAGAGAAGTTGGGCACCGGTAATTTCCCGGTTTTGGCGACCATGCGCACCAGTTCATAGGGAGCCCGATGCTCCTTGGCGGCGGCGTAGAGTTCCTCGTCGCGGAGCACGGTGAGGGCCTTCATCTCTTTCACGATTTGGCGCATATGTTTTACGGCGTGCACCACGTCTCCCGTACCGGCTTCGCCCTTGGTCCGAATCATGGCCGCGCCTTCGGCGATGCGGCGCAGGGCTTCGCCCAGATCGCGCGCGCCGCAGACAAAGGGAGTGGTGAAGGCGTGCTTGTCGATGTGGTGGAGTTCATCGGCCGGCGTGAGAACTTCGCTCTCGTCAATGAAGTCGACGCCGAGATGCTGCAGGATTTGGGCTTCGGCAAAATGCCCGATACGCGCCTTGGCCATGACGGGGATGGAGACCGCGCCAATAATCTGCTTAATCAGGCTGGGCTTGGCCATGCGGGCGACTCCGCCCTGGGCGCGAATCATCGCCGGCACCCGTTCCAATGCCATGACCGCGGTGGCGCCGGCGCGCTCGGCGATGACGGCCTGCTCGGTGCTCATCACGTCCATGATGACGCCGCCTTTTAGCATCTCGGCCAGGCCCAGCTTCAGCCGCAATGCTGTTCCGCCCGGGTAGGTTCCGTTTGTTTCTGCCATGTTTCTGCCTCCAACGTGTTGCCAACAGGCTCGCTTCCGCGAGTGCGCCTGGCATCTGTTTCTGAACCTCAAGTTTAGCAGGGTAATACTGTTTGAGCGCCGCGCCTACGGCACCTGAATCACCGGAGTTGATACCCCAACCGAATCGGTGTGGGTACCCACAGCCGCTAGGCCCGCAGTCACAGGACTGATGGAACGAGAAGGGACACCGCAGGTTCTCCGGTCACCAAGGCCCGGAGGGTCGGCCGCTAAACCGTCAGCCTAGCCGGGAAGGGCTGGGATACCGATGCCGACGAGGATCCGAGCGCTGTAGGCGCGGCACCCGTCTCGTCCCGCCACATATTTCGCGATCGGAGAGCACGCATAGTGCCGCGCCTACGGCGACACCATCGATAACCCAGCGCTGCCGGGACTGAGTTTGTCCGTCGAGTTCTTACACGGAGTCGGGATGGCTGGGCTGACGTTTAGCCGCCTGCCCTCCGGGCCTTGTCAATTGGCGGAACTGCGGTGTCTCTTGTACTCACGCACGCAGACTCGGCAGGGCTAAGGGGAGCAACCGCGATGAGCCGTGGCGCCGTAGGCGCGGCACGTAAACATTGCCCCAGCCTTGTTTGAGTGGGTCAACTCGGTGCTCTCCGCAGCCGCGCGTGCCCGCCGCGCCACTCGTAGCTCGCTCTTACTGCGGTATACTCGGTCTCAATATGGCGCCTGAAAAAACGTTTTATCTCGAGACTTTCGGTTGCCAGATGAATGTGCATGACTCGGAAAAAGTCATCGGCACGCTTCGCCATGAGGGCTACCAACAGGTAGATACCGAGATCGCCGCTGACCTGATCCTCTACAACACCTGCTCCATCCGCGACAAAGCCGAACAGAAGGTTTTCAACCGCCTGAACGACTACAAGAAGCTGCACGCCCAAGGCAAACGCTTCGTGGTGCTGGGGTGCGTGGCGCAGCAGGAGGGCGAGAAAATCTTCGAGCGCGCCCCTTATGTTTCCATGGTCTCGGGATCGGCTTCGTACCGCAAATTGCCGGAGATGCTGGTGCGACTGGAGGCAGGGGAGTCGCGTATTACCGGCCTGGACGACCGCCAGACCGAAGAGACCTTCGAGACCGAGTTTACGGCGCGCACCAATCCTCACCGCGGCTACATCACCATCATCGAAGGATGCGACAAGTTCTGCGCCTACTGCGTGGTTCCGTATACGCGGGGCAAGGAGCGCAGCCGCACCTCCACTTCGGTGCTTGCCGAGGCTCGCAGGCTGGCCGAAGCCGGCTACACCGAGATCCAACTGCTGGGGCAAAATGTCAATTCGTACCGTGACCGCGAAGGCAAGCTCTCCTTCGCCGAACTACTGGCCGCAGTGGGCCAGATTCCCGGCATTCGCCGGGTACGCTTCACCACGTCTCATCCGCGCGACTTTACCCCCGACATCGTGGCCGCCATCGATGAGGTGCCCTCGCTTTGCGATCACGTGCATCTGCCGGTGCAGAGTGGTTCGACGCGGGTGCTGGCAGCCATGCAGCGGGAGTACAGCAGGGAACAGTACCTCCAGCGGATTGCGTGGATCCAGTCCGCCCAACGTCCGATCAGTATCACTACCGACATCATTGTTGGCTTTCCGGGAGAGACCGAGGAAGACTTCGAGCAGACCTTGAGCTTGCTGGCAGAGGTGGGCTTCGATGCGGTATTTGCCTTCAAATTTTCTCCGCGGCCGAATACTCCGGCCGTCGCGTTATCAGACACCATCCCGGAAGAAGAGAAGAGCCGGCGGCTGCAAGTGCTGCTGGAGCGTCAGCGCGAGATCCAAAGGTCACGTTACGCCAGTCACATAGGGCAAGTCATGGAGGCAGCCGTTGAGGGATATAACAGTCAAAGGGGCCAGGTTATCGGCCGCAGCTCGCAGAACAAGACTGTCAATTTCACGACCCCGCACCCCATCAGCCCCGCGCCGGGCAGCTATGTTCCGGTGCGGATCACGCAGAGCTATCCCAACAGCCTTGTCGGCGAGGCCGTCTGAGCCGACACGGAGTTGACCATGGATGTGGAAATGAAAATCCGCGGTCTGGTCATGGATCCGGCCAGCAATATGCCCATCGTGATCCTTAAGGATGTCAAAAGCGACACAGTGCTGCCCATCTGGGTTGGCATGTACGAGGCCAACGCCATTGCGCTGGAAATTGAGAAGTCGGCGACGCCACGGCCGATGACTCACGACCTGCTGAAAAACCTTATCCGCGGCTTGAATGCTGCGGTGCAAAAGGTTGTGGTCACGGAGCTTAAGAACGATACGTTCTATGCCGTTATCTGGATGGAGCAGGACGGCGAAGTGGTGAGCCTGGATGCGCGGCCATCGGACGCATTGGCCTTGGCTCTGAGGTCCGACTGTCCGATCTACGTGAGCGAAGAAGTGATCCGGATTGCCAAGCTGGCGCCCAGCATGGCAGAGACAACGCCGGAGGAACTGCGCCGCTGGCTCGAAGGTCTCAACGACGAGGACCTGGGCCGCTACAAGATGTAAAGAGTCCGGTCCGACAAGTTTTGCCGTCACCAGGGAACTATCCAAGGGAATTGAAGGGGCATGGGTTGCGAGGCCGATGGGTTAGTTAACAGAATATATGTTATCGGACACGACTCCATCTTCCGGTATTACTTTCCTTCAGGCCGCCTTGGAGTCTCTTAGCCACTGAGTCCCTACCATTCCCGCAGCAAAGATGAGGGCCAGTGTCAGGCCTGTCCACAGCCCATAAATGCTCCAGCGCGTGTGGAAACACAGCAGATATCCGATGGGCAAACCGATTACTCCGTACGCCACCATATTGACCACCATGGGACCGCGTGTTTTGCCCAAGCCGCGCAAAGCTCCGGTGCTGATGCCTTGAATCCCATCAAAAACCTGGAAGACGGCGGCGACGGCAAGCAGCCGCACGCCGACCGCGACCGTCTGAGCGTCATGGGTGTAAATGTGAACCAGCTGGCGCGGAATAGTCAGAAAAGCCGTAGCCGCGAAAGCCATGCAGACAGCGCCGATGCTGATGGCCATGGAACCTTTGCGCCGGGCTAGGGAACGATTCCCTGCCCCTATGGCATGGCCGACGGAGATGGCTGCCGCTGAGGCGACCCCGAGCGGCACCATATAGGTGAGGCTGGCTGAATTCAAGACAATCTGGTGCGCAGCCAGGATGTCGGGCGAAAGCCGCCCAGCCAACAATGTGGCGGCGGAGAAGGCGCCCACTTCAAAAATCAACTGTGAAGCAGCCGGCCAACCCAGTCCCAGGAGCCGCAGGAAGAGGGCCGGCCGCACTCCCGGCCAATGGGCAAAGAGAGGGTGTCCGCGCTCTCGTTCGTGCCGCCAAGCCCACCAAATCAACACGCCGGCCATGTAGATGCGGGCCACGCAGGTGGAAAGCGCGGATCCGCGCACGCCCATTGCCGGGAGCCCCAACTTGCCGTAGATGAGCGCCCAGTTGCCAAACCAATTCACCAGGTTGGCGGAGATCAAGGCAAACGTCACTGGCCGGACTTTGCCTACCCCCTGCAGGTAGCGGCGGAACGCGACGTACAACAGCAGAGGAAAGGTGCTCCAGTTAAGCAAACTGAGGTATTGGCTGGCGGGACCACGCACGGCTTCGGTGATGCCGATGAGTGGAAAGAGATGGGGCGCGAAGCCGATCACCAGCATGGCGATCGGTGCATACCCGATGGCCAGGTAGACACCCTGGGCCAGCGCCCGGTGGCAGTCATCGAAATCTCCGCGGCCAAAGGACTGCGACACCAAGGTATCGAGACCCAGCAGCAGGCCTATGCCGAAGAGCGCGGGAGCATAGAAGATGGCGCTGCTGATACCTACGGCGCCGATGGCCTCCGGGCTCAGGCGCCCGACCATAACGGTATCCACTATGGACATAGCGCTCCAGCCCAGTTCGGAAAGCACAACCGGGATGGCGAGCCGCAAGAGGTCCGCCAACTCGCTACGGAAGCGCGCCGTGGGGGGCACCTGAGTGACTGGAGCGCGGGAGAGCATGGTCCTACTCACCTTAACTGATTTGGGGAATGTGCCGGCTTGCCAGTGTGGATCTTTGCGGTGGGCAAATTCAAGATGGTAAAGTCAATGAGGCACGGCTGAGCAGCGGCGCGATAGTGCTCACAGACCGGGAGAGATGGCCGAGTGGCTTAAGGCGCACGCTTGGAAAGCGTGTGTACCGCAAGGTACCGTGGGTTCGAATCCCACTCTCTCCGCCATAGAAAGGTCCCGGCATAAGCAATGGACCAGACCAACACCATCGTTTTGCTGTTCAAGGTAGTGGTTGTGCTTGGGCTATTGCTATGGTTCGCGCATCGTTTCCGGGGCGGTCGTCCTCCAACTCCGATGCATCCTTCCCCAGCGGATGACGGTGCACTCCTTCGGAAAAAGCGAAGCAGGAAGGATGACCTGGAGATTCCTGGAATCTTCTGAGGTTTTGCCGGCGGTACCAGCTTATCGCCGCCGCCGGCTCCATCGCCATTATCGACTCCGGCGTCAAGACTGTGATCGCGCAAGGATGAGGCGCGAGGGCCAGCCTACGCGAACCAGGAGCCCGTCGGGGCCGGCAATGCCAACCTCATAGATTCCCCACTCGCGGTGACGCAGGACGCCGCCGGGGCGGATGACGAGGTCGTCCACCCGCGCGGCGATGGCGTCGACGCTCGGTGTGCGGATGAAGACACCGAAGGGGTTGGTCTCCGGTACGCGCCAAGGGCCGGTCCCCGCTTGTGTCAGGTGCACCTCACAGGCCCAGCCGGTCATGATCAGATAATTGGCGTCGCCACCCGTGCGAGCAAAGCCCAGGCGCTCCCAAAACGGGATGGCAGTGGACAGATCGTTGCATGGCACAATGGCGAAGGCGCCGACGGTGGGTGAATCTGACATGCGTCTACTCCGGAAGCGATCGGGGGTGGATTTTGGCGCTCACAAACAGAAGGCGTGACAGGTTGGACGCAGGCATTGTAACAGCAACTGTAACACTACAGGAAAGGTCCTCGTCCGATCTTTGTTCACAGCCCGTACGCGATCATAAGCCAGATCATAGATGCTAGAGAAGTCATGAGCAAAGGCAGCAAAACGTTGGCTCCATGGAGATAAGCGATGGCAATCGAAATGACCAGAAGGCAGGCGGCGCTCCTGTTGGCCGAAGCTCTGGTGGGCGCGCCGATGGTGGCAGCGGGCGCTGGCGCTTCGGGTCAAGAAACTCGGCTGCCGGCAAACGATAAGGCGGCTGGCCCGGTTGTTCAGCCGGGAGCGCCGGTCTATATCGTGCTTTGGTTTGATACCGAAGACTACATGCTGCCTGCGAGCGATGACGCCGCCATGCGCATCGCGGACTTCCTCACCCAGCAAGGGGTTCGCGCCACATTCAAGGTCGTGGGTGAGAAAGCGCGCGTGCTCGAACGGCGGCGGCGTACCGATGTGATTGCCGCGCTCGCTCGCCATGAAATCGGCTACCACTCGAACACCCACAGCCAGCAGCCAACCCCTGCTGTATATGAGTCGGTGCTTGATTGGGAATCCGGTGCGGAGGAGTTCGATCGGCGCGAGCGTCCTGGTTTCGACGATCTCACCCGCATATTCGGCAGACCACCCAGTTGTTATGGGCAGCCGGGCGTCAGCTGGGCGCCGCAAGCTTACCCGGCATTGAAGAAGTGGGGGGTGCAGGTATACCTCGACGACGGCGACCAAGTACAACTCAATGGCAAGCCGTTTTGGTACGGTGGCCTGCTCAATATTTTTCATATCGACGCCGGCCGGCAACTTGAGCAGAACAACGATTGGTCGAACCTGGAGCAGGCCAAAGCCAATTTCAAGACTTTATATACCCAGATCAGCGCTGAGCCACAGGGCGGTGTGGTCAGCTTCATGTTCCACCCTACTCAGTTAATATCCGAAGTCTTCTGGGATGCGGTGAACTTTGCCCAGGGCGCCAATCCGCCTCGTTCTGCATGGAAGGCGCAACCGGAGTGCAGCCCTGCGCAGCGTGAGCGCGCCTTCCAGTACCTCGAAGGCCTGGTCAGTTATGCAAAATCGTTCCCCGGCGTCCGCTTCGTGACGGCATCGGAAGCTTATATACTTTGCCGGGATAGGGCCCAGGGCCGGACGTTTAGTAGCCGGGAACTCGCCCAGGTCGCGAGCCAGGTAAAGCCGGGTATCACATTCCAGGCTTACGAGGACTACTCTCTTTCCGCCAGCGACATATTCTATCTACTCAACAGCCTTGTCTCCCACTATGTAAGCAGCGGTTCCATTGGCGACGTAATGCTCGCGGACACTCCTTATGGTCCTGCAGCACAGGCTTACGGTGCGACAATGCCGGCGGGGGCAACGAAGATTGGATGGAGCCAATTCTCACGAACTTCCATCGACGTGAACGAATTTCTGACCAGGCGCCGATCCATTCCGAATGCTGTCTGGTTCGGCAGCACAGCCGTAACTCCTCAAGCTTATTTGTTGGCCTTGGCCGAGGCGGCCCAAGCTCTTGTTTCGGCGGGCCGGCCGCCTGATTTTGTGACCGCCGTGCCGGCCGAGTTGGCGGCTGACCAATATGTTGCCAAAGACACTCCCTCGATTTGGGAGTGGCCCATCTTTCCGCCCGGATTCCACTCCGCCCACCTGATGGAACTCGCACGGCTGCAGGCCTGGACCATCAAGCCCGCGATTCTCGAAGCTGCAGGTGGACATGCAGTGGATCAAGGTAAGAGATCGGCGATTGCCTCCAGCACGACGCAGAATCTTTCAAGATACCGGTAGCGTCGCGCTCATTTTAGTCATCTCCAACATCACATGACCGAACTTCTCGTGCGGAAATTCGCGGTGAATTCTCCAGTCGTGGTGTCGATAAAAATCGACTGCCCGAGTATTCGACTTGACCACCCGAAGACGGATGGTGTCATGCCCACGATCGCGTATCTCACGTTCGGCATACGCCAGTAGCTTTCGACCGATACCAGTCCCGCGGCTTTCGCGGCGAATCCACAAGTCGGTAATCCATTCATCTCGCGTCATCATCACGCCCACAATTTCTTCTCCTGAGATGGCCAGCCAGGAGGAAGACCAATTGCTCTCCCCGATGGGTACTGGGGGCGCGAATAAGTAGGCAAAGGTCTCGTCTGCGATGGTCTGCACGAGCGCTTGGACCGGCTCGTTCTCGCCCGGCCTGGCAGGGCGGATGACTATCTGGGGGGACATCGCGATCAGAATACGGGATTTGGGGATCGCATGGCTCAAGAAAACCAGAGCGTTTTGCTCCGTGTGCCGAGCGCACTCGTGCATAAGCCGGACAAGATAACTCTATTTCCAGAAATCTTCGATGGCTTCGAGTGTGCGTCCCTTCGTCTCCGGCACCCACTTGAACAGCATGACAAAGCCTGCCAGGCAGATGACGGTGTAGAGCCAGAAGATTCTGGCTGCACCAAGGCGCTGATTGAGCACGGGAAATGTATAAGTCAACACAAAGCAGGCGCTCCACAAAGAAGTGGTGGCGACCGACATGCCCGCCGATCGAATCCGGTTGGGAAAGATCTCGGAGAGGAGTACCCACGTGACTGGTGCCAGAGTCATGGCATAGCAGGCGATTGCCGCCGCAACCAGGAGGAGGACGGCGAATCCGCGCAGATGAAAATAGTAAGCGGATCCGAGGCAAAGATAAAGGATGGACAAGCCGCCCGAGCCCGCCAGCATAAGCGCACGCCTCCCCAGCCGGTCAACGGTGAAGACGGCAAACACGGTGAAGATCAGATTCACGATACCGGTCACCATGATGTTGAACAGCATGCTGGAAAGATTGTAGCCAGCTGCGGTGAAGATCTCTTGGGCGTAATTGAAAATGACGTTGATGCCGCACCACTGCTGCAAAACCGCGAGGCCAATACCCAACAGTAAAGGCCGTGCGTAGCGCCGATTGAGCAGCTCGCGCAAAGGCGATTCGGAGGCGCTGTGGGCGAGCGACTCCTCCACTTCGGCAAAGACGCGAGCACTGTAGGCGCCTCCGCCAATACGGGCCAGAATGCTTTCGGAACGGGCCCGCAGACCCTTCTTGGCAAGCCAGCGTGGACTCTCCGGCACAACGAACATCGCCAGGACAAAGAGGACTGCGGGGATCGCGGTGACACCAAACATCCATCGCCAGCCAAGCTGGCCATCCCATGACTGGCGTATCTGAAGCCAGGTTGCGCCGGGCGGAAGCGGCCTAGCGATCAGCCAATTCACCACCTGTGCCATCACAATACCGATGACAATCGCAAATTGATTGGTTGCGACTAACTTGCCCCGCAATTCTGCCGGCGCGACCTCGGCAATGTACATCGGGGAGAGAGCGGACGCCAGGCCGATTGCGAAGCCTCCTGCGATGCGCCAAAGCACAAACTGCAGAAAGCTGTCAGCCAGTCCCGTGCCCAACGATGAAAGGGCAAAGGCAAAGCCGGCAACGATGAGCATGCGCTTGCGGCCAAAGCGATCGCTCAGATACCCCGACACTATACTTCCCAACAAACACCCCACCAGGGCACAACTCATCGCCCAGCCCTGCCGGGCCGCACTGTGGATCTGGAAATAGGTTTCATAGAACGGCTTGGCGCCGCCAATTACCACCCAGTCATAGCCAAACAACAAGCCACCGAGCGCAGCGGCAAGCGAGATACCCCAAAGATAGAGTTGGTTGAAGGCCCTGCGTGGCTGTCGGCGAGCTTGGAGAGGAGGCGATAGGAACCGGAATCATTTGAAAACCACCTCTTGTCCACTAAAGCCGGACCTGTTTACAACCACTGCTACAGGAGAAGCTTTCGTCCGCGGAAGAACTTGCTGAACGAAGGGCACGGCTTCAGTCGTGCCGTAAAAAGCCATACTTGGGAGACGGCTTTAGCCGCTGGGGACGCTTTTTGGAACCGCAAAACTCATCCCGCCGTCGTTGGCCTCTTTGCGATACGACTGAGCATGCTGCGGAACCCCATACCGAACAGAAACGTAACACCTCAGTGGCTTGAACCAAAAATATCTCGATTTTGCGGCCCGACTAAAGTCGTGGCCTCCGTCGTCACGTTCAAGGGTACGCCGGCCCTATGGAAACGCCTGGGCCGCTGAAAGGATGATCGTGTTCGTTAACGGTATTGCCGGGAAATGCTGATTGTCAAGATGGCATTTATCCGAATTCCACCGATTTTAAGCTCCCTCCACTTCGAACCGCCGGGGGGCTCGACTGCGGCTGGCTTACCCGCCCTCCGAAGGCTCAGTCCTCCACTTCCCTTCTCGGGAGAAAGTCTTGCAATCCGGCGACTTGGGCCTTCCGGTGACCTTCACGAAAATAAGCCCTTGACAGTTCTTGCAATCCATTCTTATAGTTGCGTTTCTCTTAAATCCTGAGTCATTCCATCACGGTGGTATCGTACACGGTCACAGGGGCAGATAACTGAAGCGCCGGGCTTTGCGGTTCTATTTCCTCCGTATGGGGGATGGAGGCACCATGAGCAAGTTACTAAATAAGAGCTGGCTGGCAATACTCCTGACAACCTGTGTGCTGCTGTTCGGCGCTTGTACGGGAGTCGCTCAAGTGGATACCGGCACCATCCTGGGAACGGTGAAGGACCAGACGGGTGCGGTCATTCCCGACGCGCGTGTGACCATTACCAATCAGGGGACGTCAGAGCAATTCACCACCATGACACGAGCGGACGGCACCTATATCGTGACGCCCGCTCAAGATCGGCACCTATCGAATCAGCGTCGAACATGCCGGTTTTAGCACGGCAGAAAATGCCGCGTTCGAACTGAATATCCAACAACAGGCTGTCGTGGATTTTGAGCTGCGAGCCGGGTCGACCAGCCAGACCGTGCAGGTAACCGCGCAGGCTGCCCTACTGCAGACGCAAAATGCCGTCGTGGGCCAGGTGATCGGCGCAACCACGGTGGAGAGCATGCCCCTCAACGGCCGTGACTGGACCATGCTGGCCACCCTTACCCCCGGGGTCACGCAAGCCCCAGCAAGGGGCCCGGGCGGGCAACCAGTTTGCCGCCAACGGTACCCGCCCTGCCCAGAACGACTACCTTCTGGACGGCATCGACAACAACAGCAACGATGTCGATTTTCTCAGCGGTGAGGCCGACGTGGTCAAGCCCCCGGTCGACGCCATCCAGGAATTCAATATCCAGACCAACAACTTCAGCGCGGAATTTGGACGCGCCGGCGGCGCGATCGTGAATGCCACGATCAAATCCGGCACCAACGGCTTTCACGGCACGGTATGGGAGTTTTTCCGCAATGATGCCCTCGATGCCAACGCCTATTTTTCAGACCCTGCCACCCAACGCAAACCGGAACTAAGGCAAAACCAGTTCGGGGCGGTTGCCGGCGGCCGAATCATCAAGGACAAGACATTCTGGTTCGCGGACTACGAGGGCACGCAAATCCACCAGGGAGTGCTGCAGAGCGGCATCTGGGTTCCAACCGCGGCTCAGGCAAGCAGCGGCTTCACCAACTTCGCCGATCTATTGAACGCAACGGGAAACTTCCAACGCACGGACGCCCTGGGGCGCTCCTTCAGCAATGGACAGATTTTTGATCCGGCAACGACACGCGCGGTTACTGCCGGCCAAGTGGACCCTGTGACCGGAATCATGGCCACCAAGAACGGCTATGTCAGAGAAGCTTTTCCCAACAATCAACTCCCCGCCGGCCGTCTGGACCCCAACGCCATCAAGCTTCTCCAGCTCTTTCCGGCACAAAACCTAGCCGGGGTGCAAAACAACTACCAGACCACGACCGTCAACACCACCGGGCAAACTACCTTCGACATCCGCGTCGACCAGCATTTCAACGAAAAGAACCAGATGTTCGGACGCTACAGCTATATCAACAACACGCAACACGTGCCCCCTCCATTTGGAGGAGTCGCCGACGGCGGCAGCTATGGCGACGGCACACAGAAGTGGGATGTATACGGGGTAGCCGTCAGCTACACCCACGTCTTCACGCCGACACTGATCAACGAAGTACGCTTCGGCTACGGCCAGGAACATACCACCCGCACGCCGACGACCGCAAACACCTTGGGCATTCCCGCCCAATTTGGAATCACTGGTGTTCCCCAGTTTGCCGGCAACGGCGGCCTTCCCTATATGAGTTTGGGGAACGTCCACAACCTGGGCGGTTCGGAGTGGCTCCCGGGCGATCGCTACAGTGACACTACCCAACTTACCGAGAACCTGACCAAAGTCTACAAGTCGCACAGCTTCAAAGGCGGCGTTGAGTTCCAGTACCTGTACTTCCCGTGGCTCGCGCCGCCGGAATCCAAGGGCGCCTTCGACTTCGACGGCAGATATGCGTCCATTCCGAATCAAACGGACAACCTTACCGGCACCGCCCAATACCTGCTCTCGCCGATGGCAGCGACGGTTCCCAACGGCGTCAACAACTCGGGCGGATCCGACCAGGTACAGGCCTCCAACTATGGCTACCTGCACAGCAATCGTAACTACTACGGAGTCTATTTTCAGGATGATTGGAAGGTCACGCCTCGCCTGACATTGAATCTCGGCTTGCGCTGGGAATACTTTGGGCAAGTAGGCGATACCAATGGCGCCCAGGCCAACTTCGTACCTGGAATCCCAGGCTCGACTGCGCAATTCATCATGACTTCCGCGAACAAGACCAAGACCCCGCTCTCCACCAGCTTTACGCAAGACCTGGCGAAGGACGGAATTCAGTTGGTGTACACGAATCAATACGGCACCGGCCTAGGCATATCGCAAAAGACCAATTTTGGCCCGAGATTTGGTGTTTCGTACCAGGTGACCCAGAAACTCGTTGCTCGCGCGGGTTATGGGATCTTCTACGGGGCCTTCGAAAACCGCGGCGGCGATCCGAGTCTTGGTTACAACTATCCCTTTGAATACGTGTTGGCCGTTTCAGGATTCTTCCAATGGAGGAGTTGGCAGCGTAACTCCTACCATCTTCCCCGATGGCTCCTACGGCACATTGGAAAACGGATTGAGCGGCATCAGCCTCAATCCGGCGAACGTAAGCGGCAATGGATTGCAATTTAGAGGAGTACAACTCCACTACCAGACGCCCTACACCCAGGGATTCAACCTGATGCTGCAATACGCGTTGACTTCCCAGGACTCAATCCAGGCGGGTTACGTTGGTTCCGTTGGACGGCATATCGAGGCGTTTTCCGGCACCAACAATCCATCGCAGATTCTGCCACCGGGTACGCCCATCACTCCGTACCTTGCGTTTCCTGACTTTGCCAACGGCGCGTCTTACGACGAGACCGCCGGATCCAGCAGTTACAACTCCCTGCAAACCAAGTATGAACGCCGTTTCAGCCATGGCTTTAACATGCTGGCCGGCTATACCTGGGCCCGGACGTTGACCGATGCTGGAGACCTATTGAGTGACGGTGGTGTGGGCGGCTACCGTGCTCCACAAATTACTGGGATCTCGTATGACCGTGGTCTGGCCTCCTTCAACATCAATCATTCGTTCGTGGCCAGCGGCACTTATCAACTACCGATTGGCTCGGGCAAAGCCTTCCTGAGCGATCTTCACGGACCTGCTCAGTTGCTGCTTGGAGGCTGGATAGCCAATGGGATCCTGACGCTCAACAGTGGTCCTCCACAATATATTCCCTGCCAAACCACAACCACAGCCACTACGGGTACTTGCTACGCCGACGTCAACCCTGGTGTCACCAAGTATCGTTCGGGCGGACCCGCGCACTATTACAACCCGGCGGCGTTCACTGATCCGCCGGTGGCAACCACCATCGGTAACAGCGATCTTGCTCCCCTGGGCGGATCGAACACCCAGGTCAACGGTCCCGGCTTCCGTGATCTTGATTTTTCCATCTTCAAGGAATTTGGGGTGACGGAGACGACGCGCTTGCAGTTCCGGGCCGAGGCCTTCAACCTGACCAACACGCCAAGCTTTAACTTGCCCTCGAACAACAATTACCGGGATACGCTGAATTTTGGCCAGTCCACGACGACGCGCAGCAACCCGCGTGAGATTCAATTCGCCTTGAAGTACTACTGGTAGGCCCCAGGAGCTATACTCATCCCGATGTATCTAAAGGCTCCATGCTGGTTGCGCGTGGTCGGGATGGTGTTTCTGGTCACTCACTTCGCCGCCATGGCAGCTCTCGGTCTCCAATCCGGCCCGGGAGCTGCCCCGCTGGCTGGTTCGCCTCCCCTCCAGGAAGCGGAGCAGGCCCTGCTGAAAACAGCAAAGCAAAACCCCAACGACTTCAGCGCGCAGCAACGCCTGGGCGAATTTTATCTGCAGCAGAACCGCTTGCCGGACGGCATCCTGTATCTGGAAAAAGCTCAGCATCTCAATCCCCAGGACTACAACACCGGCTACGATTTGTCCCTGGCCTATCTGAATTCCGGGGATACGGTGAAGGCCTCAGCGCAACTTCACCAGATGATCGCGCAACACGAGACCGCGGAACTGGATGATCTGCTCGCGGAAGCGAATGAGAGGTCCGGCGATTACAAGAGCGCCGCAACCGAGTACTATCGCGCCGCTCAGCTGGACCCGAGCGAGGAAAACATCTTCGACCTGGCCTCGTTCCTGCTGCAGCATAAGAATTACGAGGGCTTTCTGGGCAATGCTTATACTTTCTTCCGCTATGGAGTACAGAAGTATCCTCGCTCGGCGAAGTTGATGGTTGGACTAGGGGTAACTCTGTATGCGGAAAACAAATATGACGATGCCGTCGAAACCCTTTGCGCGGCAGTCGACCTCGATCCGACGGACCCAAAGCCGTTTCAGTTCCTGGGCAAAGTGAGTACGGTCTCACCAGCGCTTATCCCCGACATACGCAAGCGGCTGGAAAAGTTCGTGCAGCTCTACCCCAACAATGGACCGGCCATCTACTACTACGCCATGAGTTTGTGGCAGCGCACAGAGGGCGAACCTGCCGCCGATCTGGGCACGATCGAGACTCTGCTCAAGCAAGCGATCGCGGCCGCCCCGAATTTCTACGAAGCCCACTATCAGCTCGGCATCCTCTATCAGGACCAGCAGAAATACCAGGATGCCATCGGCAGTTCAACCAGACGGTTAAGCTTCGCCCGGACTTCAATCGTGCGCATTATCGTCTGTTTCTCTTGTACAGCCGCACCCACCAGAAGCAGCTAGCCGATGAACACCTCGCGATACTCAAGCAGATAAAGCAAGAGGACGCAGAAGCGGAAGAAATAGGCCACGAACCAGGAGACGCCCAGGCAAAGCAAACCACGGAGAGGCCTCACTAGTTTCCGTCGGAAAGATAGCAGTATATGAATCCCTTTGGCACACAGAACGATCGCAGACGTCAGAGGTCAAAGCTCTCGCTGGTTCGCAGTTCAGGATCTTCCCGCGACATCGAGCATGCGATTTCATGGAGCCGGCGCGAATTTCTGCGCATGACGGGCGGAGCAACGGCGGCGGCCATGTTGTCGGCGTTCTCTCCACTGCGCGCCATGGCGATGCGCACAGGTCAGAAGGCAGTGGTGGTTACGTTTGGAGGAGGTACACGCGATGAAGAGACCTTCATGCCCGAGGGGCAGGAAAATATCCCCCACCTCTTGAAAGACTTCATCCCCCAGGGAACCTTCTTCACCCAGGTAGTGAATCGAGGAATCCTGGGCCACTATGTTGCGACTTCAAGCCTGGTAACGGGCGCGTACGAGACGTTCAACAACTTCGCCGCGGTCGCGCCGGACAATCCAACGGTCTTCGAGTATTTTCGGAAGGCGCTGCATCGCCCTGCATCCGATGCCTGGGTAATCGCTCCCAGCAATGGTTTCAGCCTCATCGGCGAGAGCAGCCACTCCTCGCATGGAGCCGGATTGGGCGCGGGCGTCATTCTGCCCAAGCGCTTGCTGGCCGCAGCCATGCCGGCGAATGATTCCTCCGGCTACGACCACCTGTTGCGCGACAACTATGAGAGCCCGGTCTATGCGCCGGCGTTGGGCGTGAGCGACGAGCAGTTGCACCAGATGGCGCAGATGCTGAAAATCTCGGTGACGCGATTTTGCCGCTCACGCGCGCAGCCTCCGTAGTCCGGACGAGCTCTCTGTCTATGTTGCCAGGCAACTGATGCGTCAGCTGGCGCCCAGCCTGTTGTGGATCACCCTTCACGATATTGATGTCGCGCATGCCGGCACCTATTCGCTCTACGTCGATGCCATCAAGCGCTCCGATCGGCTCTGCGCGGAGATCTGGCAGATGATTCAAAGCGAACCGGAATATGCCGGGAAGACGACCATGTTCATTCTGCCGGACTTCGGCCGCGACTCGGATTTCACTGCCGGCGGCAATGGCTTTCAACATCACCGCACCGGCGACGCGTATTCGAGAACCACGTGGATGATGGTGAGAGGCGCAGGCGTCAGGGAAAATGTGCTCGTCGATCGTCCGGTGGAATCGATCGACCTGGTTCCCACGCTTGGATCGCTCTTCGGCTTTTCGCCAGATTGTCTCGTGGCAAAGCTCTGCCGGAGGTGGTGTAGCCCATGCCTGCCCAACAGCTTACGTGAGCAACAGTTTCAAAGCTATCCTCCCCAGGCGAAGAAGGTCGCGACCAGCAATATCGTGTTGCTGCAGCAGCTGCCACTGGCATTTCTGCCGCTGTTGTTGCGAGAGGTCATCGTCTACGACTGGAAATTTCCAGCAGAGCGAGATGAAATCGACCGCCAGTTCCGTTATCTCGGAAGCCTGACAGCAGAACAGTTGTCGAGCGCCATGAGCTCATTTGCCAAGGTGAAACTGTCGCCGGAACTGGAAGCCATGGATTGGATCGGCGCGCCCTTCCGCTTCTCGGAGAAGCTATCCGCCTATCTATGGGCAACTCACCAGATCGACGACTTCAGCAGAGCCGCAGAGGACTACATAAAAGCTTTCAATACCGCGGTGCCGGAGGCGGCCGCGCCCGCTCCGCGGCTGGGCATCGCAGTCATCGCACGAGAGATCAGCCAGACAGACTATCCGCTCTTTCGCAAATTACGTCCGCACGGCATCTACTTCGGTCATGTTGACGCCGCGAGTAGTTATGAGCTCTTGCTGGACGACAGTCGCGGCACGCACCCAGGCGCATCCTTCCCCTTATGCCCACTGGTGCATTGACGGCGCAGAGCCGCCAACTGCAGCTTAACAACCAGATCACCTCGGTGGCCTATGGCTCGCTGAAACCTGTGCGCAAGGCGCTCATCCGCAAAATGCAGCAAGTCTCCGCATCCCAGGCTGGCCCGGAAGCCCTGCGTACCGGCTCGCGGAAACGGACCCTTCGGAAGTGGGGCTGAAGCATCGCCCAGACGATCCGGTCCTGAACCGTTTCGCCATCAGCGTACTTACAGAAGGCTCGGGGACGCAGATCTACAGCACTACCTTTGTGCAATGGGCCGCCCGGGAGGCGCTGCGCCGGGCGCGGCCGCTTACCATGTTGACCAAGTTCGCGCCGCGGCAAACGGAGGAATCCGCGGA
>CAWFGM010000059.1:0-93756 GCA_963815175.1 uncultured Acidobacteriaceae bacterium | reverse complement strand
AGAGGGCTCCAGGGCTGCCGATGATGCCTCACGCCGATCCTCCCACTCGTTTCTTGAACCTGGGCGTTTGAACTTGGGTTTGCTTGGTTGCGGGCCGTTTAGGACGATCGCCAATTTATTCCTCTGCATTTGCAAAAGTCAAGGAATTTTTTGCAATCGTTTGCAACGTTTTATTCTCGTGTTCTGGCCGCCCCGGGCAAGGGTATCGCTGGCTATTTAGCCCAGTGATTGCTGGGTAAGAGAGTTTTAATGAGCGTCGACACCCGGGGTTTTCAAAGCAGTGGCGTAGATGATGGCGCACCGCCCTTGCAAGCGTTCCCTAATACCGCGGCTGGTATGGCGTCGCTTAACACGAGGAAAAGGGAGCACATTCGTCGTGGGCGTCGTTTCGGCATCTCTCAACAAAAACCGTTGGCGGAGATGGAGCGCCCACTGATTTTGAACCTGACTTCTGTCACACAAGTTGGAGCATCGTCAGGCCGCTTCAACTCGGCCGCCTCGCCGTCCTCTGACCGAGGTGCTTCACGTACCATTCGCATAATTCCGCGGCGAAGTGCCGACGCACATCTTGAAGCATCGGGAAAAGTAATACTCGCTTTCGAAGCCAAGCTGCTTGCTTATCTCCTTTACTTTCAATGAAGAAGATTCCAAGAGAAAGCTGGCCTTCTTCATTTTAAGGCGCATGAAATACTTCATGGGCGGAGTACCAACTATGCGCTTGAAGCTCCGCGAGAAATGGAAAGGAGAGAGTCCCACATAAGCGGATAAATCCTCGAGCTTAAGCATCCTGTCGACGGATTGGTTCATATACAACAATTTTATGTATTGTCACGTGCATATTTATCTGCGATCCTTCCGAGGCATCGAATCGTCCGTCGGCAAACGATCCGGAGGGCGCGAGACGGTCGTTTCTGGCACCTCTTAGGGTTCGATGATGTCTCGTACTGAAGGAGCATGTATTTGGCTAGAGCAGCAATTACAGACAAAGAACTTCTTGAATACCGCACCAACGGTTATGTACTGGTGAGGAGCATGCTCGATGAGGAAGAAACCAGCCTTCTCGGCCACGCGGCGCGGCAAGACCGCATTCTCGACCAACATTCGTTCTCTAGAAGAGATGGGGAGGGGGGAACTGTTCGCCTCTCACTCTGGAACCATCCGACCGACACAATCTATGGCATGGTCGCTCGAAGCGAAGCCATCGTTAACTCGGCGGAAAAATTGCTGGATGGAGAGGTGTATCACTATCACTCAAAGATGATTATGAAGGATGCCAAGGTCGGCGGTGCCTGGACGTGGCATCAGGACTACGGTTACTGGTACCAGAATGGAGTCCTGTTTCCGCTGCTTACCAGTGCGTACATCGCGATCGACCCCGCCACCAAGCAGAACGGGTGTTTGCAGGTGATCCGGGGCTCTCACCAATTAGGCCGCATTGAGCACGTACTCACTGGCGATCAGGCGGGAGCTGATCCTGATCGCGTCGACGAGATCCTGAAGCGGCTCGACTTGGTCTACGTCGAAATGGAGCCTGGAGACACCCTCTTCTTTGATGCAAACCTTCTGCACCGTTCCGATCAAAACCGCTCGTCGGATCCCCGCTGGTCAATGATCTGCTGCTATAACGCTGCCCGCAATGACCCCTATAAGGAATCACACCAGCCTCGCTATACACCCCTGGTCAAAGTTCCCAACGCGGAGATCAAGAACGCAGGCATGAAACGGTTCGCGGATTCCACTACAGATGCAGAGTGGCTGGATCCAGGAAAGGATATGAGCGCAACTGTCCTCAAAAGGAATCCATCGAGCAAATAGGTCTTTTTGCTCAGACGAATCGTCGGGTCATACCGTTCTGCGAGTTCATTAAGTTAGGGGCAGCATCTGAGGTCTGGAGGGCCTGTTACCTCGACCCGGTCTGATGGTTAATTGCGTGGCTTACCCGGCCATGGCGCCTGCAACTGCGAATCCAGTAAATTTGCAAATCCTTG
The DNA here is from genome assembly GCA_963815175.1 of uncultured Acidobacteriaceae bacterium. GTDB lineage: Bacteria > Acidobacteriota > Terriglobia > Terriglobales > Acidobacteriaceae > PALSA-350. The sequence goes on along the minus strand of CAWFGM010000059.1, from coordinate 91,768 downwards.
AAAATGCGCATTATGCTGGAGGAGAGGACCAGGCGCTTGCGATTGGAAGACGTTGCAAAGTTGGCTAATGTATCCGTCTCGACAGTATCTCGCGTGGTAAACGGTGTTGACACCGTGAATGCCTTCACCCGAAAGCGAGTGCTGAAGGTCCTGGAGAAATCAAACTACCACCCGAATTTGCAAGCGCGTTCCCTCGTGGTTGGCCGCTCCAGTACCATCGGCATCATCGTTTCTAACCTCCTTAATCCTTTCTTTGTCGATGTGTTTCACGCTATAGAGGGAGACGCCCGGGCGAATGGCTTTGAGGTTCTGGTTGGAAATACTAATTACGACGCAGATCAACTATCGGCCAACATCCGCATGATGATCGGCCGAAGGGTAGCAGGTATTGCCCTGGTTATCTCTGAAGATTTACCTCCTGCCTTGAGTGACTTAGTAGGCGCCGGCATTCCTATCGCGATCTATGACGTAGGAACACAGGGTAAGGGTATTGCCAACATACGATTCGACAACCGCAAAGGTATGATGCAGATTGTCGAACATCTCTACTCCTTGGGGCATCGCCGGATAGCCTATATCGGTCTTTCTTCCGCGCTGCTACCCACAGACGTTCGCAGGGCCGCTTTCCTGGAGATTGCTGCTCGCAATTCAATGGAAACCAGAGATTTCAAGACTTCGTTTCAGGAAGGCTTCGAAGGGGCGCGCGCGGCTGTCCGCGACATTGTAAAGTCCGGATTCGATCCAACGGCGATCATTTGCGTGAACGACATGATCGCCATCGGCGCTCTCCGTGAGCTGCGAGACCACGGCATCGACGTTCCAGGGCATGTATCCGTCACTGGCTTCGATAACATCGAGTTTTCGGAATTTACTGCGCCATCCCTGACCACCATCCAAATCCCCAGGGACAAGGTAGGTCACAGAATGTTCGAGGCGATTCTTGCCGGCGCGAAGAATCGGACCAATTCCGGGGAAGAGTACATGTTCAGCCCCGAACTCGTAGTACGTGAGTCCACCGGCGTGGCGCGGGCTTCGAACGATTCCCGTCGCACTCGCTCCAAGGCCGTGCCTGGCAGGATTAGACCGTAAGGTCGCCGCGCTCTGCTCCATTGTGCTTTCACCAACGGTATACAGCCTTTGCAGGCCCGCGCTTGAATGGGTAGTGCAAACGTTTGCAGTAGTACTGCGAATTGAGACCGAATTACGCGCCGGCTTGTCCGCTCAGTTTTCGACACCATCAAATGCGTAGATGCTGCGCGAGGCGGCTGCGAAAAAAAGAATTGGATCTTCGCCGCTGAGAAAACGTTTGCAAAATAGACCGAAAACGGCGATACTGTTGCTGCAGTTCGCGGGGTCCCCGCGCCCGTTTATTTGCACACAGGAGGGGGTATGCCTAAGGGCGTCATCAGCGATCAGGATGTTTCTGCATACCATCAAGATGGATACGTGCTGGTTCCCGGCATGTTCGATGAAGTGGAAAGCGGGCTTCTCGCGGCAGCAGCCCGCCACGATCGTGAATTGGATCAGCATTCTTATGGGAAGAATGACGGGGAAGGGGGAACAGTCAGGTTATCCCTATGGAATCACCCCACCGATACCATCTACGGTATGGTAGCCCGAAGCAAGTCAATCGTCGCATCCGCCGAAAAGCTGCTTGATGGCGAGGTGTACCACTATCACTCCAAGATGATCATGAAAGACGCCAGAGTTGGCGGAGCTTGGACTTGGCATCAGGACTATGGCTACTGGTACCAGAATGGCGTTCTCTTTCCTCTCCTCACCAGTGCGTATATCGCCCTGGATCGCGCGACAAAAGAAAACGGATGCTTGCAGGTGATCAGAGGTTCACACCACGCTGGGCGCATCGACCACGTGCTTACCGGCGAACAGGCAGGCGCAGATAACGAGCGCGTAAATGAGCTGATGAAAAGGCTTGACCGGGTTTACATCGAAATGGAAGTAGGGGATACCTTGTTCTTCCACGCCAATCTACTGCACCGTTCCGATCAGAACCGCTCCGACCATCCTCGTTGGTCAATGATCTGTTGCTACAATGCCGCCCGGAACAATCCCTACAAGGAGTCTCATCACCCGCGCTATACCCCGTTGACAATAGTTTCTGACGAGGAAGTGCGCAAAGCGGGAATGAAGCGCTTCGGAGATTCGGTGGAAGACGCAGTCTGGCTTGATAGTGCGGAAGATCGCAGCGCGGGAAGTCTAAGAGCAGGGGAAAATCTCTAGATATCCCTCTCAACACCTCTCAGAGATGGAGCAGCAAGGAGGGCCAGATGGCTTCGATCTTCAGCAAACGCTTACCGATTCTTCCCCTCCTTATCGGCGGCCTAAGTATCTGCGGTGCTGAACCTACCGAGTCGTTGATGCGTGCAACCCCATAGTGTATTCTTCGCCTACCAAAAGGCGGACATAGTTCCATAACATGTCGGCCTTCTGTTATTTAATACATCGCAGATAGATGGGGGCATGAGAAGTTGCCGGAAGTCATGAAAAAGCTTCACATCCTCGGCATCCTTGTGCTTCTGCTATTTGGCCTGGGCGGTACCCTTTCCGCCCGGCTGGCCGGCCAGCAGCCTGCTGACTCCGAAGAAGCGCGGCTGCGCCAGATCCAACAGTTAATCCTGTCGGGTCGGCTTAATGAAGCCCGTGGACAAGTGGAAGAAACGCTCAAAAACCATTCCGCTGATGCGAGGCTCTACAACTTTCTCGGAGTCATCTATGCGCAGGAGAAAGACTTTACGGATGCGGAAACAAACTTTCGTCGAGCCATCCAAATTGCCCCACGCTTCTCCCCCACCTATCTAAATCTCGGGCGCCTCTACCAGGAGAACGCGGCCGTCGACCCTCGCGCAGAGGAACAGGCATTACGAGTATACGGAGAACTCGTCAAATTCGACCCGGACAACATGGAGGGAAACTTTCAGGCGGCGTCCCTGTCGAACCGGCTTGGCGCTTTTGTCGAGTCGCAACGGTATCTCGATCGCTTGCCGGCGCAAGTCCAGAAACAGACCCAGGCTTTGGCTCTCCATTGTGCAAATTACGTCGCGCTTGGCCAACTCCGGCAAGCCGATCTGACCGCGCAACAGCTATTAGCACATGACGACCTGACAAAAGCCGACATCTCTCCCGTCCTGACGGCGTTGGCGGGGCATCCCGCAGACGACTTCGAGATGAAATTTCTGCAGGGCATCGCTGCGCGAGGTCTGGCCTCCGCTGATGCACTCAAGGAACTTGCCCGCCTCTTCGAAGCCCGGGGGCGATACAAGGATGCGCGAGCAATGCTGGAACAGGCCATACAGATCGATGCTCCCTCCGCTCAGTTACTTTTCTGGATGGCGCGGGTTTCTTACCGGTCAGGAGATCTTGAAGGAGCGCTCGGCTACCTGGCTCATGCCCGGGACCTGGAACCAGACAATGCAGCCGTGCACTTCTTTTTCGGAATGGTGTGTGTGGAGCTGAATGTGCCGGGGGACGCGACCAAGTCGCTCCGGCAGGCCGTGCGGCTGGACCCACGCAATGCCTACTACAACTACGCGTTGGGCGCCGTCTTGATACAGGGAAAAAATCCGGATGAGGCGATTCACTACTTTCAACAGTTCCGAGCATTGCGGCCTGGAGACGCGCGTGCCACACTCGCTGTCGCCATCGCCTATTTCTACAGTGATCGGTACGACGATGCCCGTCACGAGCTCCAATCGATAGCCGATCATCCCGAGACGCGGACGGCTGCACAACTTTTTCTCGGGCGCATGGCCATGCGGGATGGAAATCTCGGCGAGGCAATGGATCACCTGCAACGGTCGATCCAGGCTGACCCGTCTGTGATCGAGCCGTATACAGACCTCGGCATGGTTTACATAGACAAGAAGGAGTACGCTCTGGCGGAGAAGACCTTGGCCCATGCAATACAGATGTCTCCTAACGATTACCTGAGCAACCAGCGTTTGCTGATTCTATTCCAGCGAACCAAGGATCCCAGGGCAAACGCGCAGGCAATTCGAGTCCAGCAGCTTCGGAAGACCGGGGAGGAGACGGAGCGTCTGCTGATGCGAACCGTGGAGGTTCGTCCTTATTGACCGCCAAAATACGCCGCCATCACGCAGCCACGTCGAAGTGCTTTGTTTCGGCGCAAGACGGAACTGGGAATGCTCACTTCGGCGCAGCAGGCTGAGACTCCTCGCTGAGGTGAAGCACCGCATTGTGCTGCCGCAGCTTTTGCTGAAGCGTTGGGATCGAGATATCCTGAACCGCCTTACCGCTTTCGATGGCAAGGCTCGCGGCCACTCCAGCTGCCTGCCCAATGATCATGTACTGCGGTTCCATGCGCACCGAGGAGTACGCTGCGTGGGTCGCCGAGAGGCAGACCGGCACTAGAAGATTTTCCGACTCAGTACGCTTTGGGGTGATGGTGCGATAAGTGATCTCATAGGGTTGCACCGGCACCTGCACGTCTCCCTCATTCTTCACGTTTCCATCGGGCATCGCCACACGCTGTATGTTATGGGAGTCGCTGTTGTACGATCCCATCCCGATCGAGTCCTCCTTCGTGCGTTCGGTTTGCAGGTCCGACTGACGCATGACGTATTCCCCCACCATTCGCCGGCCTTCGCGGATATAGAGTTGGTTCGGCCAGTGATCGGTATCGGCGAACTCATCCGCGGGTAGACCCCATTGACTGACCTCCTTCCGCAGCAAGGCGGGTGCCTTGGGATCTTGAGAGATGAAATAGAAGAAAGACTTTGTGTAGAGCAGATGATCTTGCCAGATCGCGTCTTTTTCCTTGTAGCTAGCCTCGGGATACTTCCAGCTATGGCCAATGTAGTCCGTCGAAAACGGGCCATTGTTGTTGAAGTCGGCTTTGTGATTGGGGATCAACACCGGGTTGGTCACATCTCTGAATCCGGCAGGACGCCCCATGTGCTGTTCGAACGAGCCCAGATATCGCTCCAGCAGTGCGAAGCGCGAACGGTCGTATCCGTCGGGACGAGTAAAGGGAAGCCGGTTAGCCGGATCGCTGGTCAGAATAAGTCGAAAATTATAGGCCTGCACTTTCTTGTCCCCCGAACCCGCGAGAGCCAGCGGTCCGGGGTCAATCTCAGGAAGAAGATGGTGAGCATCATCATAGGCCGGTACCGGCCAGAGGAATTGGTGCTTGGGCGTGTCTCCGCGCACTCCCGCCAGGCTCTCGTCATACTCTGAGGCCGCTTCGCGCCCCCAGGTGTAGCTGATCTTTGCCTGGGCCATCAGGTCGCCCTCATAGGAGCAATCCGCAAAAATCTTCGCCGGCCATCGCTTTCCACCTGAGGTCGTTATCGAGACGATCCTCTTTCCATCCAGCTCTACTCCGCCCTGCTCCATCAACTTTTCGTGGAAGTGAACCGTCACGCCGGCGTCCCGCAACAAGCTGCGGAAGATCTCCTCATCGACATGTGGTTCAGAGAGCCAGTTTGCCGGCCGGTCTAAATCGTGGACTCCATACTGAGCGGCCGCCTTCATGTAAAAATCGCGAGCATACCCGCCGATGATAGGGAAGTGGCCTAGGTCTGTGGCGGAAAGCCCGCCGGTGACCATTCCACCCACATGCGCTTTTGGCTCTAACAGGACGACGCGTAAACCCTCACGCGCTGCCGAATACGCGCTCATAACCCCCGAAGCAGTAGCGCCGTACACCACCAAATCGAGAGACGCTTCCGCGGCCGCGAACGCAGCGGGTCTAAAAATTGCGGCCCCGGCATAACTGAGCAATTTGAGTGTTTGTCGCCGCGTAAGTTTCATGGTCAGAGTGCCTGCAGTCGTCTCAGAAGGCGGATAAGCAGGTGCAACTTCCAGAGGTTCATGCCCAGGACGGATCCGGCCGTCGCTGTGAGATGAAGCAACGCGATTGTCTCACAACCGATGCCCTGAAGCGTCGATGTTGCCGAGAGGCCAAAGCAAAGGATCTTGGGTCCTGCCGCCACGACAATATACTGCTTCCCATTAAGCATAAAAGTCATGGGGAGGCCTTCATGAAGGGGTTGATGGGGAATTGACCAAAGAGAATCAGGCCTCCAGCGGGTGGAACCCCCGGGTCAGGGCTTGGCACGCACGGCCCCCGGCCCGGCAACCCGCCGAGAATCGGGGATAACTGCTTCATTACCTCTTACAGACTAGGGGTAACTGCGAGTTTACTACCCGCTCTTCCACATGATTATTTCTCAGCATCATGGACGGCTGCTCCCGTCCGTATTACTGTCTGCAGTAGGCAAGACTTTTTGCCCAACCCGGCTGCACGCATGCAACCTGGTTTGTATCCCGCCCGCGCGTATTCGACCAGAAGCGGAGCTGCCCAACGGAGTGATGACGGCATGACCATCAACCGGCCCAGTGACTGTTTCTCTTATCGACACGCCTCCTATCCTCAACTCCATCGTGATCGAGCATCTCTCCCTTCCCCGGCCGAATCCCGCCACAGCATGCACCGCGGAAATCTCCAGCCGTTGCATCGAAGGAGCAAGCCATGATCGAAGACACCATTTCCACTCACATCCCGCCGCCGTTGGCTGCCGAATCAGACGCAATCGTAACTACTACGGATACTGTAACCCTCGCCGACCTCCAGCCACAACCCGTGGAATGGCTCTGGCAACACCGCCTCGCCGCCGGTACCTTGGCGATGCTCTCCGGCGAGCCCGGCTCGGGAAAGACCTGGGTCGCCCTTGCCATCGCGGCGGCGATGACCACCGGCCGCGCGCCATACACCGGCGATAAGCTCAAACCATGCACCGTCCTTTACGCCTCCGCGGAACACTCCGCCTCGCAAATTATTCAACCTCGCTTCGCCGCCCTCAAAGGCGATCCCGCGCGACTGGTTGTCCTGCGTAGAGCCGCCTCCGCTTGCTCCATGTCTTCGGCCGCCTACACTCTCCGTGATCTCGAAGATGCGCTCCAGAAAACCCAGGCCCGTCTTGTAATCCTCGATCCCTGGGACGGCCTCGTCGGTCCCAAGGTCGATCCCGATCGTGCTTCGGAAATGCGGCCCCTTCTCGATCGCCTCGCCCGCCTGGCGGAGATGCAAGGTTGCTGCGTTCTCCTCATCCGCCACCTCGGCAAACGTAACTACGGCAGGCCCGTCGGTCGAGGCCGGGCATCCCTCGAGGTCTCCGCCGCTTTCCGCTCCGAGTTCCTCGCTGGCAGCTCGCCCGACGCACCCGCCCAGACCGCTCTACTGCACGTCAAATCAAACCTCGGGCCGCTGGCTCACTCGCTCGATTACAGGATTGGTAAAGCCGGAAACTTCCACTGGACGGGCCTTAGCAATCTCACCCCGGAGGATCTCCTCGCCGTCCGTCCTACCGGCGCCGGTCTGCCCCCGCGCAAGTTTGCCGCCCAATGGCTGCGTGACTATCTGCGCGATGGTAGCCAGACCCAGGGCACCGTCGAGATAGCCGCCCAGCGTGATGGTGTCTGCATAGGCACTCTCCGCCGCGCCAAATTCGATCTCGGCGTTCGCAGCTCCAAAGACGGAAAGTCGGGTGCCTGGTGGTGGGCTTTGCCTTCTCCCGCCGAACAGCACCCTGCCCTCACCTAGGCAAGATGATCAATGAATAGTTGCGCATCTTGAGCATCTTCATAAAACAAAGGACTTATTTGATCACCTTGCCAAAAGCGCAATTTGCGATGGAGTGATGTATCTCTGAAAAATCGAGACGGTCAGTCCAAGCCTGAATCATGCAGGCAGCAACATGACCCTGCGCCGCATACTTCAAGAAGCATTGATACGTCACGCATCGACCGGCGTACACGACACCCTGACGCTGGCTAGAGGCCAAAGCAAAGGATGTTGGGTCCCGCCGCCACGACAATATACTGCTTCCCGTTGAGCATAAAAGTCATGGGGGAGGCCTTCATGAAGATGTTGGTCGGGAATTGCCAAAGCGTTTTGCCGCTCCGTTGATCCACGGCCGCGAAGCCTCCGTTTGGGTGGCCGTAGAAAATCAGGCCTCCAGCCGTGGCTAGAACCCCCGACCAGGTCTTAGCGCGTGCCGCCCCAGGCTGCGGAACCTCCCAGGCGATCTCCCCCGTATCAATATTGAGGGCACGGAGAAAGCGCTGGCCCTGCTCATCGGGGTAGCCGTTATTTCGGTCGGTCACGCACTGTTCCAGAGCCAGAAGATAGTAAAGCCGCGTCTCCGGAGAGAAAGCGGTGGAGTCCCAATTGGCTGCATCATTGGGACAGCCGCGCGGATCTTTCACCACCGGCCTGCCATCGGGTCCGATGCTCGAAGCCCAGTCAATGCGGTGCAGGAAAGGCTTGGCCAGCAGCAACTCACCATTGGTGCGATCAAGCACATAAAAAAAACCATTGCGATCCGCGTGAAGTAATAGCTTGGCCGGCTTGCCTCGGTAGACAGTATCCACCAGCACATCAGGCTCGGCGGCGTCTCGATCCTCCACGTCGTGCGGCGTGAACTGGTAGTACCATTTCAACGCACCGGTCTTTGGGTTCAGAGCGAGAACGCTGTCGGTATATAAATTGTCGCCCGGCCGGTCGCGATCGTCGCCATCAGGAAAGGGATTGCCCACGGACCAGTAGAGCGTGTCAGACGACGGATCATAAGAACCTGTGCCCCAGGTGGAACCGCCGCCCGTGACCGGTTCTTTGCCGCCCCAACTCTCTATGCCGGGTTCTCCTTTGTTCGGCACGGTCCAATGCCGCCAAATAAGAGAGCCGTCATCCGGCTTAAAGGCCGCGACGAAACCACGTATGCCTTCATCCGCGCCGGAAACACCCGTGATGATCATATCGTCGACGATCAGCGGGGCAATCGTCCCGCCATAGTGTTGACCTTCGCTGTCCGATGCGATCGGCTTTTCCCAGAGCAAGTTTCCATTGGCGCGATCCAGCGCCAATAAGTGGCCATTGTCGGTTACAAAAAAAACCTTATCGCGAAAAATGGCCACTCCGCGGTTGGTGCCAAGCTTTGCATCACCCACCATCCCTGCGCTGGCAGGCCGAGAATACTGCCAAATCGTATTGCCCGAGAGCGCGTCAATGGCGAATACCTGGTTCGGCCCGGTTACATACAAAACCCCGTCGGCTTCCAGCGGCGTGGTTTCGAGGCCGAAGTACTGGATGGGAAAAATCCACTTCAACTTCAATGAGGAAACATTGGTGGTGTTGATCTCTTTTAACGGACTGTACCGATTGGCTGAAACATTTCCGTTATAAGTCAGCCAGTCACCGGGCTTCGGCGGTCCCCACGTAATTTTTCGCGTCGGCTGTGTGGGGACGGGCGGCCTGACAATAATCCCCAGATTCAGGTGGCGAAGGTACTTGGCAAGCGCCACTCGATCGGCGGCGGAGAGGTCGGCGAAAGAAGGCATGCCGCCGGCGATATTGCCCTGTACGAGGAATGCGCTCAACTGCTCCGGTGTTTGCCCCGCTACCCGCTGATTCATGGCGAGGCCCGGCGCTTTCGCCGTACCACGAGCATCCTCACCGTGGCAGCCCGCACAGTTCTTCTGAAACAATGTCTGTGACAATGATTGCTGGGAAAGCAAATGCTGAGGTGAAAGCAAAGGGAGAAGAGCCCCAAAACACCACGCCAGCTTCCAGCGGGGAAATGCGTAACAGCTCAATGCGTGCGGAGCCATGTTCGCACCCTCGGGTTAAAGTCTTCTATGCACTCCCAGTGAAACGCGTGCCCCGCCCCTTCATATAAATGCAAATCGCTGTGCGGAATTCCCGCAGCCACCTCTTCTGCCATCCATACCGGCGTGAAGATGTCGCTGCGTCCACCGATTACCAGGCAAGGGCAGCGGATGCTTTGCAATTGGTTCAGCGTATCGTGGGTAACGCAGGCCGATGCTTGTCCCTCGAACCCGTGCAGGGGTTGCGGCATTGAATCGCTCGCCGCCCCCTTTCGCCCCTGCAACAACTCCGCAAAGCTCGCGTCCCGGTCCCAGTATGGTTTGGCAAAGATCAGCAGCTGAATATAAGTCGCGAACTCTTCTGGCCGGAGCCGGCTTTTGATGTCACTCATGTGGCGGAATACATCGCGCGCATACCGGTCACACCGTGCCCAGGTGCACATCAGAATCATGCTGCGCACCAACCGCGGATGACGCAACGCGAGTTGTTGGGCGATCGTGCTCCCCATCGAGCAGCCCACCACGCGCGCGCTTTCGATTCCCAGCGCCCCAAGTAGACCGGCGTGATCGTCGGCCATCTGCTCCGTGGAGTACACTCCCGCCGGCTTATCGCTCAGCCCGACTCCACGATTGTCGGGAATGATGCAGCGAAACTCCTTGCTCCAATCGTCGGCGTGCTTCTGCCACACCGACCCTGGCGCGGTGATCCCCATCAGCAGTAGGACCGGTTCACCCGTGCCGCGCTCCTCGTAATAAAGCCTTATCCCGTTGCTCTCTACGAACGGCATGTGTTCTTTCCTTTTACCAGCGGCTCAAGATGCGCCTTCACCCAGGCCCCGTCCTGCAGCGTTACGCCATCGGGATCATCCACCGCGCGATGTCCCTCGTCCTCGCAGACAATCCACCCCTTGAAGCCGGTATCGCATAACCAGGTCGTGATGCCGGCGAAATCCACCTTGCCCTCGCCCATCACGGCAAACTCCGGATCGCCGTCCCAGTCTTTGTAGTGCACGTGGTTAATGAGGCTGCGGTACTGCTTCATCGTTTCCAGCGGCTTCATGCCGCCGTTGATGATGTGCCCGACGTCGGGCGTCCAGCCGATCACCTTCGAATCCAACCCGTTCAACAGGATTTCGTAGTCCTCGCGCGTCCGCGCAATGGAAGCTTCCGGAGAATTGGGATGGAAGCTGGTGACGATACCCCGGTCAGCCGCACGGCGTGCGAGCGCATTGAGGTTACCGGTAAGCCGTTTTCGCCGGACTTCGAGATCGAAACGTCCCCTAGGCATTTGCACTACGCAAAGCAGCGCGCCAGGAAAGTTACCCAGGAAGTTCATCACCGACTCGGCTTCGCGCAACTCATCTTCCGTTTCCCCTTCGTGATTCCAATCCAGCACAAAAGACATGGCAGATAGCCTGAGATTACCGTGCGAAGCGAGGCTATCCGCAAGCCGCGCAGGGTCGCTCAGATCGCCCATCCAGGAAAAGATTGGCTGCACACCGGCGAAACCGGCCCGGGCGATCACGTCAATCATGTGGTCAAGCCGGTTCGCATTTGCGCGGCCATTTTCCTTCATGAACCACGTGTAGACTTCGCTTCCGAACTCAAGACCCGATGAAGGAGCTTGCGCCATGGATCTTACCCCCGTTTGCTTGAAGATCGTTCAGCACCGTTCGACTCGCGGCTTCCGTTCAGCGCATATCCGCCGGGGTAAGCCCTTTGACATAACCGTCAAAATCGAACGGATGCGGATGATACTCACCCACCAGCCCCACGTTTGCGTTGGGCTTGATTTGCCGCTCCAGTCCGAGCGCCCAATAGCAAGCATTCACCAGCAGCCGGCGGTTCGCTTCGGTGAGTAAATCCTCTGAAGTTCCAAGCGTCGTGGCGAAGACCCGGGCCGTTTTGCCGGCGCTTCCGGTGTAGGTCTTGGTCCATGCAATCGGCATCATGGGGTTATTTATCGCGCCCGCGACCGGCGGATCTTTCGGGCTCATCCCGGAGAGCACCTCTCCAAACACCAGCGGCTTGCTATCCCCGGGAAGGGGCAGGTGGACTTCATAAACGTCCGTCGTGCTCCACAATTCGCCGTCTTTAATTCCCCTCAGAATAGGGTTCTTCAGCTCTTGCGGATTGAGTACACCCATGGTGCTTTGTTTCCCGTGGTGTCCATGATGCTTGACCCAGGTTTCGCCCAGCACCATCTGGCCAAAGCCGCCATCCGGGCTATTCCAGCTGTACTTGGCATAGGTCGTACTGGATTTGAGTTGAAACGCATGCGTCGCTGTCCGGATGCCCACAATCGGCCTGCCCGATTCCACATAGTCCACGATGTGCTTCATCTGATCGTCCGGCAGGTCACGAAAACGAGTCAGGATGACCATCAGATCGGCAGAATCGAGCGCCTCCAATCCAGGGATATTGCTTAGATAATTGGGGTCGATGGTGCCATCCTTGGGATTGATGGCGAACAGAACCGTGCAGTGGAACCCATGATGGGTGGAGAGGATCTTGGCCAGTTGAGGCATCGACTCCTCGGACCGGTACTCTTCGTCGCCGCTGATCAAAACGATGTTCTTTCCCTTGGCGTGCCCATGAGGCTGAAAAACCAGAAACGGTTCAGCCGCATGCACAAGCAGTGTTGGGCCGCAAAGGAATGTAAACAGTGTGAACCACCAGGTGATACGGCGCATAAACGATTGCCCCTCGATTTCCTATGCCTTCAACCCGCAAGATCCGAACGCGCCCCGGCTAGAGTATTTTTGCTAATGGTGTGGACCAGGAAACCGAACCCAACGCGGCCATTCCGCCGAAGAATCGCCGCACATAACTGATCCGACCGGACCCACAGTATTAGCAAAAATGCGTTAAGCGATATCGCACAGCGAAACTGCTTGCGTAAGCCCCACAATGGGATCGCGGGTGGGAATAAATTCCTGCCCGACATATCCCGTATAGCCAACTTCCAACAGCGCCCTCATGACGGCCGGATAATTGATCTCCTGACGGTCGTCGAGCTCGTTGCGCCCCGGGTTGCCCGCCGTGTGTACATGCCCGATCATGTCGTGATACTGGCGTATACGCCGGATCACGTCGCCATTCATCATTCCCACGTGATAGATGTCAAACAAAAGCTTCACATGGGGGGAATCGATCCGTCTGACTATGTCCGCAACGTAGTCGATATTGTCGCCCTGATAGCCAGGATGGCTTTTCATCGGGTGCGTATGGTCACGCGTGCTCAACTGCTCAAGGCACAGAGTCACATTTTTCCCGGCCGCATATTTCCCCAGTTCCGAAAGAGCCTTTACCGAGTTGGCCGCGCCTTCGGCCAACGAAATTTCTCCACTCTCCGGATCTTCGGAATCACGCCACTTATAGCCCGTAAAGGCAATTACGTTCGGAGCCCCAAAGTCGGACGCCTGGTCAATCGCGTGTTTCGTGGTGGTGATTACCTCGTCGTGATACTTCGGGTTGTTTACACCTTTCTGGAACGGTGGATCAGGCATACCATTCGGCGCCAGCGCACACTGCAGGCCATGCTTGCGTAGGGTCGGCCACATCTCCGGCGAAACCAGCTCCACGCCCTGGCAACCGAGGTCCCTGGCCGTCGTACAAATCCGATCGATGTCCCAGTTCCAGTCTGTGTTCAGGCACCAATACGTGAGTGACTGCCGGATGCGCCCGTACTTGACCGCCCGCTGCACGCTATCCATGGCAGGATCCGCCGCCACTCTTCTGCTCAGGGGATTCTCCCCATCCAAAATCACTTCTTCTTTGTCTGGCACGCTTACATCTCCGCCCAGTTCGCCGGCTCAGCCCTTCGCGATAGGTTCCTTTGTCGTTCAAGACTCCACCTGGTTTCATGACAATGAAATCTTAAGTGCCGCTGCGTAGTCGTTCGTGGGGCGATAACGCTTCGGCAACTCCACCCGCAAGCCATCGGCGCCTTGGTTCCACTTGAGCTTCTCATCGGTGCCCAGTAACTGGACGTTTCCCACTCGTCCGGGTTGGGTAGCACTGGCGGTGCCAAGCGCGTTAACGACAAACGCATCCGCCGGCCAGCCCAGGACCATCGCGTAGACAACGGTGTTGGCCTTGTTGCGCGTAAACCGGATGTCCTTGACTCCAAGCTTGTTTACGCTGGTGCCTTCCATTTCCCCGCTCTTCACCATGTCGGGACCTTCGCCGTAGATCTTCCACGGCCGCGTCTCGTAGATGGCCTCGCCGTTGACCTTCATCCACGCCGCAACCTGATCAAGGACAGCGATTTCCTTGCTGTCGATGGTCCCGTCCGGCTTACCGGGAAGATTAAGGATGAAGGTGCCATTCTTGCTGACCGTATCGATGAGCCAATGGATCACATCCCGCGGCGGCAAATATCCGCCGTATTCTCCCGGTTGATCGAACAAGCTGCGCTTGTAATGCCAATCTCCAATGCAGGTTTCAGACTGCCACGTGTAGGGCATGATCCGGCTGGTCAGCCCACGCTCATAGTCGGCGACCAAAGCCTTTGCCAAGCGATCGGGCACCTGCTTGACGTTGAGAATGGCCTCCATCTTCCCGCCATGGGTTTTCAAATTGTGGTTATAGAAATACGCGCCGATGTTCATCCCACCCCAGCCGAGCGGCAGGAGCGAATTGTCGAAATAGAGCAGGTCAGGATCGTGCTGATCGATTAGATCGCGGGTGCGATCGTAGAAGTTCTTCACGTAGGAAACATCGGGCAGGGCATCGAAGGGGTGCTTCGGTCCATAGAGGCGTTGCGGATCAAACCCTTCCCACCATTGGTTTTTGCCCTGCGCCGAGGTAAGGTCGCCGTCGTAAGGTATGCCCGCCGCTGGCCCAGCCTTGCTTGCATCGTGCGAGGTTTGAAACCACCACCAATTGCGCGCCTGGTGTACCGTCACCCCAAATCGCATGTCCTGCTTCCGGGCCGCCGCGGCCCAGGTGCCGATTACGTCGCGATGGGGACCAATACTGATTGAATTCCATGGTTGATGTTTGGAGTTCCAGGTATCCAAACCATCGTGATGGTTGGCGAGCGCAATAAAAAGCTTCGCCCCAGCGTTCTTATAGCGTTGAATCAGCTCTTCCGGCTCCCAGTTGAGCAGCGTCCACTGTGGACAAAGATCCTTGTATCCAAATGTGGAAGGAGGGCCGTAATGCTCCAGCTGAAACTTATATTCGTCGGATCCTTCCATGTACATCCTGCGCGCATACCAGTCGCCGGCTTCCGGAACGCACTGAGGACTCCAGTGCGCCCAGACTCCGAACTTCGCATCGCGGTACCATTCCGGGGCCTCATATTGCAGCAGGGAATCCCATGTTGGCTGGTAGGGACCTTCGCCGCTTAACCCGGAGATGGGCGAGTTCATCGGAACGCCATCCCACGAACCCCCGGGCACGGGCAAGTCGGGCGCTTTGCCCCAGGCAGTCGGTTTCCAATTTTTGTCGTCGAGCTTCACCTTTACAAACTTGCCGCCTTCGAGCGCATAAAAAACTCTTTGGTCTGCCGGCGTGGCGCAAAACTGAGCGTAATCTTCCGTAATCGTGCCGAAGCCGTTCAGAGGCTGCGTGGCATCGCTGGTTTGCCCTATTGCGGGCACAGCCGCCGCCGCTGCTGCGGACGCGATCAGTTTGCAAAAGTCTCTTCGTTGCATGTTTACCGTCCTGAACCATTGAAAGGTTCGTCCACTTTTGCGGCTTCTCCTAGCGTCCGCGTCGGCCCTCGAGTCCCTGGAATCGCGCGCTCCAGCTGAGGCTAACCGCTCCCCGCCGAATATATAGACCCGACAATCATAGTGTCAACGGCTCTCCGTTTCCACGCTTTTTGCGCGGCCGTGATCCTTTGGATCATCCATTACCAAGCCAGCGGCGAGTAACTACGCCTCATGATGCAGGAGTTTACGAATTTAACGCCCATCGAGCGACGTTTTGTCGATGGGGAGGGAATAGACGGCGGAGGCGATGGCTCCCAAAGCCTCACCGGCGACGGTCTGCAAGGTGTCCGGATCGTCCGGCAGCGCCACGTGGTTCACGTAGATGGCAAATGCCAGGTGCCCTCCGCCCGGCGTAGTGGTATAACCGGCGAGCCCCTTGCCCACCAGCATGATCTGCATGTTCAGCAGGTCGAAGGAGTCAAAGGTGCCTGTCTTTGCGAATACATGACCGGCAGCGGGTGAATCCCGTTGGATGCTTGCCAGCGTGCCGTCGCGCCCCAGGACTGGGAGCGCCTTCAGGAAAATCGGGTAGATGGGCTGACTTGCCATGTAGGCCAGGTAGTGCACCATGAAGTCCGGCGTGTAGTAAGCCGAGGCCGCCCCGCCCGCTCCGTCGGCCTGCGATGCGCCCGAGAGATCCAGACCGGCCGCTTTCAGAAAATCGTGCTCCAGCGCGAACCCCTTCTGATCGATCTTGGTCGTAGCCTTGCCCACAATTGCCCCCAGGATGAATGGCGTCATGCTGGCGTGCAGGTTTTGACTTACCTTCAGCGTGACTTTTGCTTCCTCTGCCAGCGGAGCCGACACATGTTCGGCGACTTGGTGCTGGCTGTTGTAGAAGCTCTTATACCGGGCGGCGTCGGCTGTACTGGCCGGCTTGCCCGCGACCTTTACTCCGTGGGCAGTGAGGGCCGCCGTCAAAGCCTCGGCGGCAAACCGCGACGGGCTCGACACCGGGTAACCATAGATCCGGGGCTTACTTGTCTGCGCGATGGATCCACTCAGCACTACCGTCTGCGTGCCATCCGCGTTATCGATCGTCTGCGGATCCTCGAGTGAGGTCTTGCTGCCGGCCGCAGTCACAATCTTGTTTTCGAAATGAATGTAGGGTACCTGCAGTGAATAGGTGAGCTTGGCCGGTCCGCCTGCGGTGGGGCCGGGCTCGATGGTCACATCGATCACATTGTCGTTCACCACAATCGGCGAGATTACGACGCCCGTGCCCAACTCGCGGTCGCCTTCCGGAAAGAGGCTGACATCAACAACAACTCTGCCCTCGATGCGCTTTATCCCCGCCGCCACGACCTGCTGGGCAAAATCCTGCACCGCAATCAAAGGATCGCCTGGGATCAGGCGGGAATCAACGCCACCGTAGGAATGGTCCTCATCCGCGAATGCCAGCGTGCCGTCGGGCTGCATGCGGTTCGACAGGTTTGGATCCCCGCTGGCAACCAGAACCAGGTCGCCCTTCAGTTTTCCTTTTTTATCGACATCGCCGGTGCGGTAGATGAAGGTGTGGAAACGGTAGTCCGGCCCAAGCAAGTGCAGCGCCGTTCCCTCGGTCAGGAGCTTGGTCGTCGATCCCGGCGTGAACAACTTATCGCCGTTCAGCGCGAAGAGCATCTTATGGGTATCGAGGGAGTAGACTTCGATGCCGAAAATAGCATGCCGGTACACTGGCCGGCTGACTACCTCTTGCACCGCATCACCGAAGCTTTGCGGCGCAGATGTTTGTGCGGGCGCAACGCGCGTGCACAGCGCCGTTCCGGCAAGCAAGCAGATCCATGCGACTCTATTCATTTGGCACCCTTCATCATAGAGCAATATCCGCTCTTCCCCCTCACGCTCACTCCGCCGCGACAGCGCAGTAGGCGCATTCCCCCGTCATGCTGGCGCCCGCGATAGATGGGTTGTTACAGATTTTTGTAATTCGATGCCCGTCGTTCAGGCTCCAGTCCGTTTTTTGCGCATGGCTTGCTCAATGGACGTACCAAGCTTTACATCAGAGAGGCTCACCGTCAAGCAAGAGGGGCTTGATCCGGCTGTTTGCAAAACCCCGTTTGCCCCGCCAAGGCGTAGCTTCTGCGCGATGCCGGCTCCTTGTTTACACCCATGCAAATAGCTGATCTAAATGCCTTTAATGGCACCATTCTCGGATCAATCAAAATGTTCAGCACGCCTTGACAATGCAAAGAAAGCAGTGATAGCGTTCCTTCTCACAATTGGTTCGCTCAATTTTGGCCACTGCGAAATCAAACTCTGAGAAGAGTGAAGGATAACTCAATGAACTCTCGGACTCGCGGCACCTTCCGGATGCTGGCTTGCGTAACAATTTCGGCAGCTATTTACTTCTCCATCCCGGGTCAGGCGATTGCTCAGGTCAGCAGCGCAGACGCAGCCCTGAACGGAACCGTTCGCGATACCTCCGGAGCGGTAGTGCCGGACGCCGTTGTCACGTTAACCAACACTAAAACCGGCGTTGAGCAAAACACCAAGAGCAATCACACGGGAAACTACTCTCTGGTGAACATCGTCCCCGGAACCTACGTAGCAACGGCTTCAGGAACCGGCTTTTCGATTGGCAAGTCACCCGAGTTCGAGCTCTCGGTAAATCAAACCGCCACCATTAACTTCTCCCTGCAAATCGGATCTGTCACCAGCACAGTTTCCGTATCTGCGAGCGGTGTCCAGTTGCAAACCTCTACCGCCGAGCTGGGCACAGTGATCGGAAGCACCGAGGTGAATGCCTTGCCCCTGAACGGGAGGAATTTCACAGAACTGTTACTGCTATCCCCAGGAGTTAGCCCGGTAAATGCTACGGGGAACTCGGGCTTCGGCGGCATTGGGAACCCAGTCGGAACCGTCGTCCTGCCTTCAGTCAATGGCCAAAACAACCGCAGCAATATGTATTTGTTGGACGGCATTAACAACTATGGTTCCATTCGCGATACCTATGCGGTGCAACCGACACTGGATGACATTGAGGAATTCAAGGTCCAGTCGCATAACGATGAAGCCCAGTTCGGACAGGTCTTGGGCGGAATCGTGAACGTAGTCACCAAAGCAGGAACCAACGAATTCCATGGGGATGCCTGGGAATACTTTCGCAATGACGCATTGGACGCGGCAAACTATTTCAACCCAGTCAAGACGCCTCTCAAGCAAAATCAATTCGGCGTCGGAGTCGGCGGTCCAGTCCTGCTACCCCACTACAACGGCCGCAACAAGACCTTCTTTTACGCCTCCTATGAGGGCTACCGCAACAACACCGCGTCGAGTAACTTTTTTCGAACTCCAACCACGGCACAATTGAGCGGCGACTTCAGCAATCTAGACAGCCAGGGAATTCAGTTATACAACCCCTACAGTTCGGTACCTGACCCCACCACCGCAACGGGATTTTCTCTACAGCCGTTCATGTGCGATGCCGGCGGCGCGCCGCTGCCCGCCCCGGGAAACATCCAACCGCCCGGCACGCCATGCAATCAGATCCCATCCAGCATGATCAACCCTTCAATGGTTTACTTTGCCAAGACGTTCTTCCCGGCTCCGGTCACTTTACCGGGCTACCCGCAGTACAACGGGCGTGATACCACTCCAAACATCACTCATCAGGACCAGGGTTCTGTTCGTTTGGACCAACAGATTGGAACCAACGATCGCATTTTCGTGCGCTGGACGGCAGCGTGGGAACCGATTACCGGCTCCGCCGGCTTTCCCGGACTGATGAACCATACCAACGATTCGAACTACAACGTCGCTGTCAACTGGACCCATACCTTCGGTGCAAGCTCTATCCTCGAACTGACCTTTGGCCGAGTGTCCGCACAGAATAATCGAACCCCGAATTTTACGAGCATTCCCTCAGATTTCTATCAACAATCCGGATTCGCCAGCTACTTCTACGACCATGGGGCATTTCGGCGGAAACCAGGTTCCATCCATTCAAATTGCTAACTACCTCGGCGGCACCAACTATGTCGGCAGGCTCCACTACTCAAATATTTGGGAATACCGGGGCGATTTCTCGAAGACTATCGGACGCCACAGCCTCCGCACAGGCGCGAGTCTCGCCACCGATGGATGGGAGCAGCCGTTCTATGGGTCTGAGGATGACTTTGCGCAGTCGCAAACCCAGGACGGTAATCTCGACTCCAGTACCGGCGATCCGCTGGCATCGATGGTGCTGGGTGTCCCGGATTACTCTGAAGTCGATAACGTGTATTCGCTGCTCCATGGTGGCAAAATCATCGGAGCCTACGTGCAGGATCAGTGGAGAGCCACCGATAGGCTCACCATCAACTGGGGCGTCCGTTATGACGTCACGATCAATCCGCGTCAAGGCAAAGCATCGAATGGCAGCAACATCACCGGAGATTTCAACTTCAGCAACGGAACCTACATTCTCCAAAATCCGGCCCCGGCCTGCTCGGCAACACAAGGCGCCCCTTGCATTCCCGGGGGAGTTCTACCCGCAAATGTGACCATCGCGAGCAATGGGAAAATCATCCACGATAACTACAACAATTTTCAGCCCAGGATCGGCTTTGCCTATCGGCTCACGCCGCAAATCGTTATGCACGGCGGCTACGGCAGGTTTTACGACAATTGGGCGGGTCTGACAGAAAATCAATCCAACTACACGCAAACCTGGCCGAACATCGCCTTCGTGGGAGCCCCAGGCGGCTTCAATCTCTACGGACCGCCTACCGGGCTGGCCCAGGATCCGTTCAACTTCGGAAACGCTCCGCTCCAGCCGGCATCGTCGCCGTTCTCGCCCCTCAACACCAATTCTTATACCGACCCCAACCTCAAGAATGGGTATTCCGATCAGTGGAATTTCGGATTTCAGCAGGAACTGGCTACCGGTGTTGTTGCCACCCTCAACTATGTGGGTTCTCGCAACGCGGATATCGCAACCAGCCTCACCGCCAACGCCTTGACTACTCCGGGCGGCGACGCGCCTTATTCCTACATTCCGCCCACTCCATACACCACCACCCTATCCTCGACGGACTACAACTCACTGCAGGCTTCGGCGCAAATCCGCCTGCATTCCGGTATTACTTCCACGCTTGCTTATACCTGGTCAAAGGCGATGACCACCGGTTGCGACGGCTACGACTCCGGCTGTGAGATACAAAACCCATACGACCTAAAAATGGATCGCGGCCCGGCGGCCTATGATCTTCCCCAGATCTTTGCCGGCAGCTTCGTATTACCGCTGCCGTTCGGAACAGGAAGACGGTTCAACGCGAGTAACGGTGCTCTCAATTATGTGATCGGTGGTTGGCAGTTAAATGGAATCGTGTCTCTCAATAGTGGGCCGCGCTATGATATCCAGGACGATAACGGGATTTCCAATATCAATAACTTTTATGGAGTAGAACGCGCGAACCAAGTGGGAAATCCTCGCGAGAGCACCGCCGGCTATCCGCTGAGCAAAATCCAGCCAATTAACATTAATGCCTTCGCTGATCCGCCCGCTGGAACTTTCGGCACCATGGGGCGAAACAGTCTGCATGCCGATTGGGGGCGGAATCTTGATCTTTCGTTGTTCCGCAGCTTCAGGGTTACCGAAACCAAGAGGTTCGAATTCCGGGCCGAAGCGTTTAACTTTACCAACACCCCGGTCTTCGCAACTCCCGACACCTTTCTGCCCGATGGCCCAGGCTATTTCGGCGTAGTGTCATCCACCGCAAACACAGCGCGTCAGTTGCAGATGGCTCTAAAATTCTACTTCTGAGCCTGCAGACGACGGGGAACAACAATGGACGGATGGGTAGGAGTGCCCGGTCACTCAATGGGCCGCTGGTTTCTCTTCGCAGCATTATTCATGGCTTTTATACCTGCTGGAGCCCAGACGACTGCAGGTCTGGCGGCGCAATGGGCTTTTGATGACCAGCGCGGAAACACCGTTCACGACAGCGTGAGCGGTCACGACACTCCAATACTGAATAACTATCAGTGGGTAAAAGGGGTTTCCGGCGATGGTTTGAAGTTCGACGGCTTTACCACAGTGATCGAACTGGCTCCCAAGGATGCTCCGAAGGTTGGGCCGGGCTTCACGGTGGAGTCCTGGATCGCCATGCAGTCCTATCCCTGGAACTGGGTGCCCATTGTTG
This sequence comes from uncultured Acidobacteriaceae bacterium, assembly GCA_963815175.1. Taxonomy (GTDB): domain Bacteria; phylum Acidobacteriota; class Terriglobia; order Terriglobales; family Acidobacteriaceae; genus PALSA-350. The sequence continues at coordinate 70,275 of CAWFGM010000059.1, read as the reverse complement.
ACCAGCACCAGGATGAGGCGTCTGGCTACTTCTTCGGAATCGACGCGGAAGGAAGGCTGGGGCTCCAGCTTTCTGTGTGGGGCGTCTGGCATATCTGCCGGTCAGACGTGCGCGTACCGTTGAAACGCTGGACGCATGTGGCCGCCGTCTACAATCCAGCGACGGGAATCAGTCTCTATATCGATGGCCAGCCGGCAGGGAAGCTGGCCGTCGTCGGCGACTTCGCTTCGCCAAGAGACACGCCTTTCCGCATTGGAAGGAATATAAAGGATCTGCCACCGGTGGCCCTGGTTCGCCCCAAAGCGTCTTTTCCCGCGCTCTACTCCTTCGACGGTATCCTCGACGATTTGCGTATCTACGACCGTCCGCTTTCCTCAGCAGAAATCGCCTCCGCCTACAACCCAACGTTTGCAAGCGATCGGCCTGAGCTGACCGAGCGGCGCTGGCCGGTATTACCCGGCGAAGCGTCTCACCTCAAAGCCGTGTACACCGATCTGCATCTTTATCCCGAATGGGATGCGCTGTGGCGCACCGGACCTGCCAGCGATGTCGTGGTCAGCTTTAAAAAGCTTCCGTTCCATTATGTGTTCTGGCGCGGCGCGAACTATGGGCCAAACATGGTTACGGAAAACGGCATTTGGATGAGTGATCAAAGCTTCGAGTCCGGCACAAAAATCGGTACCGCGGAGCATATGAACGACAAGCACAATATGCACGCGAGCATCAGCATTCTCGAGACGACGAATGCCAGGGTCGTGCTTCATTGGCGCTATGCTTTGGTCGACGTGACCGGTGGATTTGCGGGTATCGATCCGGAGACCGGTTGGGCAGATTGGGTTGACGAACTTTTCTACATCTACCCCGATGGTGTCGCGGTCAGGCATGGCACCATTCACGGCAAGCGCAAGAAATATAGCTTCACTGAGCCGACTCTGCTTCTGGAGCCCGGCAAGAAGCCCGAAGACTACGTCTCCTTGCAGGCTGCGACCGTAGTTAACAGTAAAGGTGAGAACCGCACTTACTCCTGGACTCCGGACTCTCCTCCATTCCCCTTTCCTGACCAGCCACCCAATGCCAACATTGCGGTCGTTAATCTGCATTCGAAATACAAGCCGTTCTATATCTATAAAGAGGGTACAGAACTGGGTCCCTATGGCTGGCCGCCGGAGTTGCGGCTCCAGTATTCGCATTTCCCGGTATGGGATCATTGGCCGGTCAACCAGATTCCGTCCGATGGAAGATTTGAGCTTTTTCCCGACCATTACGCCAGCGCAGCCATCATGTCGCCGAATCCGAACGCCGTGTGGATCGAGGGCCCGGGTCCAACCAAGACCACCTACTTTCTCTTCGGTTTAAGCGATGGTTCGCTCGAACAGCTGGCCAAGCTGGATCGATCATGGTTGCATCCACCAAGTCTCAAGATGGAGGACGACAAAATCACAGCGACCTATGATCCGGGGCAGCGCGCGTATGTGTTGACAGGTGTTCCCGTAGCCAGCAAAGGAACGCAACTCAAGTTCACCATCGACGCGAGTGAATCCTCTCCCATCGTCAATCCCGCCTTTGTCATCAAAGGCTGGGGTCAACTCCCGCCGGAAATTCGTGTCGATGGTGCCTCACCCGGCGAAGGGGATGTCGAGACAGGTTTCATCGAAACCCTGACCGAAACCGATCTAGTGCTGTGGCTTCGCGAAACCGCGACAAGTCCCGTTCAAGTTTCCCTCACCACCAAAAAGTAAGAATAAAGAGCGGGCCTGCGGCCCCCGCGACAGCATCGGCTCTTATTCACCAAAGCCACTTTGGCGCCCCGTCGGCCAAATCCGAGGGCCGTTGCTCGACCGAGCCCCTGACGGGCCCAGTGACAATCGCAACCTTGTCTCGGAGAACATCGAAGTCTGCGCTCATAGGGGAATCGGTGAAATTCCCGCTCCAGTGGATGGACCAATAGATGTGCTGCGCGCCGGGAAGCTTCGCTGTTCGCAGCTGCTACCCTCTACCAACACGGCAACCCACTCCGCGGCCCAGTGCTTTACCTTGACAACACCCCGTCAGTCATCATAGTCTACGTCGGTAAATTTGGCTCGTCCAATGCGCCGTCAAATCCTATCCCGCACATCGCGTTGCAGCACGGCAAGGTTTGCGCCCATCACCCCGGCATGCTTGCTCTCCGTTCTCCTCTTTGCGTGCACGGTCTCGGCGCAAACTACAAAGCCAGTGGCCCATTGGAGCTTCGACGAAGCCGACGGCGATACAGCCCATGATTCGATCGGGCATGCAAACGGAAAGATCACGGGCGTCTATAAACACGTCAGCGGCGTATTGAGCAATGGACTGCGCCTTGACGGCGAAACCTCTGGAGTAACGGTTGCAGCTGCGGATGCCCCGCATCTGAAGGATTCGTTCACCATCGACGCCTGGATCGCAATCAATGCCTATCCCTGGAATTGGGTTCCAATTGTCGACAATCGCCGCGAGGAACAGGCCGGCTACCTGTTTGGCATCGATTCCTTCGGCCATCTCGGCCTTCAGCTTTCCGCCAACGGAGTGTGGCAATCCCTGATTTCACAGGAGCGCCTGCCGCTCAAACGATGGTCGCACATTGCTGCCACCTTCGATGAGTCGAAAGGGATGACCCTTTATATCGATGGGAAAGTTGCGGGCGAACTTAAAGTGCAGCCTCCCTTCGCTTTTGCCGAGAACGCGGACCTGCTCATAGGCCGTGTGAGGCAACCGCTTCTTCCCGCGCAATGGATCCATCCCGAGTACGCGGTGTGGTACTCCTTCGACGGCATTCTCGACGAAATAAAAATTACTGAGGGTGCCCTTTCCCCCGACGAGATTGCCGGCGAATATGCGCAGATTCATCCCCCGGCGGGCGACGCCCTCCCGTACCCCGCGCTGCCTTCCGGGCCGCCGGGAGCCGGACCCTTTGGAGCGTTCTACGCCACCTTGAAGTACGACGAACTGTGGGATGCGCCGCGCCGCGTGGGGCCGAACTCGGACGTAGTGGTCCGCTTCGATCGAGTCGCCCATACGCCTGGTCTCTTGGCAGGGGACCAACTACATACCGGCCTGGGTCACCGAAAATGGCAAATGGTATTCCGACGAATTTGTTGAGACCGGAGGTTTGCCCGGCTGCCCGGACGGTAAAGATTGTGAGCCGATGTCCGACAAGCAGAACATCTACGCTCACGTGCGCGTGCTGGAGAGCACGCCGGCGCGCGCGGTGATCCACGTTCGCTACGGACAATGTGAAGTGGAGCACAACATCTGCGCCAATCCTGACCCTTTTACCGGTTGGACAGACTGGGCGGACGATTACTACACCGTCTATCCAGACGGTGTGGCGGCCAGGAACACCGTCGCCTGGACTTCCAACTTCAAGACCTGGCATGAATTCCAGGAAACCATCATTATCAATGCCCCAGGTACACGGCCGGAAGACAACATTCAAACCGACGCTCTCACCTATGTCAACATGAAGGGCGAGACCCACACCTACTCCTGGGAGAATCCGCCAGGCACTGTTTCTCTACCGGCGGATGCCAACATTCAGGTGGTCAACCTCAAATCCAAATGGAAGCCGTTCCAGATCGTTTCATCGGTGCATCCGATGCTATCAACCTATACCGGCGAAAAATCGTATTCGCTCTTTGAGTGGTGGAATCACTGGCCAGTCGCCCAGGTGAAGTCCAGCGGCATTTCCGCAGTCGCCCCTGACCGCCCTTCGCACACATCGTTGTCGCACATCGAGGGCCAGCCTTACGCACAGACCTCAGACTCAATCACCAAGATCATGCTGGATGGTTTAACCGATCAGCCGCCGAGCGAGTTGGCTGTGCTGGCTAAATCCTGGCTCTCGCCTCCGGAACTCGTGGTCACCGGCAGCGAGTTCAAAAGCAGCGGCTACGATCCCACTCAGCGCGCCTTTGTTCTCGAGCGCACCGCGGCGCCTTCTAAAACTCCCTTACGCATCAGCCTGAGCGCAAAGGATGAAGCTCCGCTGTTGAATCCTGCGTTCGTGGTGAATGGATGGGGAGATGCGACGCCCAGACTCAAAGTGAATGGCAAATTGGTGCAATGGGGTCAGGACTATCGATATGGGCGGGTGAACTCACTCGCTGCGGATAAGCTCGTCGTCTGGCTCCGCATGAAAGCTACCTCTGTCACAACAGTGGAGATTGATCCGTTCTAAGACGGGCTCGTGATCGAGAGTTCAGACCCATCACCTCCCGCGCTCGTCTGAGAGGGCACAAAAAATCAGAGGAATAAGCGAAGCCGATGGATCGACGAGAGTTTCTCCAGGCAAGTGCGCTTACGGTTGCAGACATGTGGATGCCGGCTTCCCAGGCCGGCGCCACGGCCGATACAGGGAATTCCGAAACGTCGATCTTTGTGGCGCCTCACGGAAGCGATTCAAATCCAGGCACCAGGCAACAGCCCTTCGCCTCTCTTCAGCGTGCCCAGCATGAAGCTCGCGCCCTAAAGCAGCACACAACTCAACCGGTCACCGTCTGGGTCCGTGGAGGAACTTACTATCTCGAGGCTCCCCTGGTGTTTACCCCCGAAGATTCCGGGACCTCCGAAGCACCGGTCAGCTACATGGCCTATCCGCAAGAGATTGTCACCATCAGCGGCGGCCGTAAGCTGAATTGCCGCTGGAAACCTTTTAAGAACGGAATCATGCAGTGTTCGGTCTCTGACGGGAAGCAGAAGCCTCTTAACTTCACACAGCTCTTCGTCGATGGTAAGCGGCAAATTCGAGCACGCTATCCAAACTACGACCCCAAAAACCCTCTGGTATCCGGTACCGGCTATATAGACGTGCGCCAGGCGAGTGAGCCGTGGCCTGCAACAGAATTTCATTTCGACCCGGCCACTTTTACCAAGACCCGGTGGAACCATCCACGGCAGGCGGTTGTCCACCTATTTCCACCCGACTACTGGGGCAACCTCCAATGGGAGGTGCGGGACGTCGACTGGAATGAGAGCGTCATCAAATTAGGCTGGGGCGGGTTTCAACTGAACGAACAGCTATTTGGCAAAGCCTCAACCGGCATCGGGCAAAGCCAGCTCTATCACCAACGCTACCAATCGCGATTTTTCGTCGAAAACGTCTTTGAGGAATTGGATGCTCCCGGGGAGTGGTACCTCGACCTCCAGCAGGGTGAGCTTTATTTCATGCCTGGCCAGGATGTCGACTTGGCGAAAGCAGCAGTCGAGGTCCCGGTGTTGGAGCAGGTAGTGGAGTTTCGTGGGTCGCAGCGCCGGCCGGTGCGATACATCCGGTTCTCCGGCTTTCGCATTGCCCACACGGCCAGCACTTTTCTCAGCACGTATGAAGCTCCGTCTATGGGAGATTGGACCATCCATCGAGGCGGGGCGATATTTATCGAGGGTGCGGAGCACTGCTCGCTCGATCAGTGCTTCTTCGACGCTGTGGGTGGCAACGCCGTCTTCGTGAATGATTACAACCGGCAGATTCGCGTTTATGGCAACCGGATTACTGAAGCCGGCGATAGCGCCATCTGCCTGGTTGGCTCGGAACACCGGATCCAGGGTACCAACCGCCCCCTGCCCACAGAAAACACCATCTCCAACAATCTGATCTATGACTGCGGAATCTTTGGCAAGCAAATCGCAGGTGTCTTTGTCTCCATCAGCGAAAAAAACCTGATCAGCCATAACGTGATGTACAACCTGCCGCGTGCCGCCATTTGTGTGAACGACGGTTGGGGAGGCGGCCACGTCATCGAGTTCAATGATATCCACGATACGGTTCGGGAGACCCATGATCACGGACCCTTCAACTCCTGGGGCCGCGGCAGGTTTTGGTGCATGGAGCAATCGCACGGTGACGCGTCCCACAAGTCCGGCTTCCACGACGGTGACCAGGACTACGTATTCTTCTATCCCGAAGCAGACGGCAACGTAAGTATCATCCGTAACAATCTCTTTCGCGAGCCACTGTCTGTCCACCAGTTAGGCATAGACCTTGACGACGGATCATCGCATTACCACATCTACAACAATATTTGCATTGGCATTAGCGTCAAGCTGCGTGAAGGAGACTGGCGGCTGGTCGAGAACAACATCTTTATCCGGCCCGGCAACCCCCTCGCGATTGAACAAGGCTACGAGGGAAATCACGACCGGTTCTTGCGCAACATTGTCGTTACCAGTTCTGCCGTGAACGCTGCGTTTGGGAAATCCAGCGTCCCTGGCGATTCCTTCAAGGTCGTTTTGCCCCCGCTGGTTGGACCCGTTGTCGCGGAGATCGACCACAACCTCTTCTTTAACGATATGGGCAAATTCTTCGCATCCATGACGCCGCGGGGTAAGGCCAGGATTCATTTGACGCTCGACCAGTGGCGGGATCTGGGCTTCGACAAGCATTCCGTCTTTGCCGATCCTGAGTTCGTTGATCCGGAACGCGGCAATTACAACCTCAAAGCCACATCACCCGCAGTTCAACTCGGTTTCAAAAACATCGATCTAAGTTCGGTGGGTTTGTTACCTGATTTTCCGAAACACTGGTTGACTTCCGAACCAACTACCAACCCGCACGGATAAAAAAAACATATGAAATATTGTGCTTTAGGAAACACGGGTCTTACGGTCTCGCGGTTGAGCTTCGGGGCCTCAGCACTCGGCGGCGTTTTCCGCTCCGTCGACGAATCCACTGCGATCAAGGCCGTCCATGCCGCGCTCGATTGTGGGATCAATTATTTCGATGTGGCGCCCGCTTACGGGGGCACAGTCTCGGAGACTGTCCTTGGCAAGGCACTGCACGGCATTCCGCGCACAAAATATTATCTTTCTACCAAGGTGGGTAAGTACACCAAGCCGGGAAGCTACGGCGAAGACACTTTAGACTATTCCCGCGCCCGCATTCGGGCTTCGCTCGACGAGAGTGCCGCTCGCCTGGGTGTCGACTACTTCGATCTCATTCATATCCACGACATCGAATATCAGAATCGTAGGCACACCGAGTGGGCGCTTACCGAGGGATACGAGGCAGTACAGGAGTTGAAGAGGGAAGGACGCATCGGGGGCGTAAGCTTCGGCATTTATCCCATGGATCTTTGGGAGCGCATTCTCTCGTCTCTGCAGATAGACGCTGCGCTGGTGCACAACCATTATTGCCTGAACGACACGCAGCTCCTGCGGTTACTGCCTCTTGCTGAGAAGGGAAGCGTGGGTATCATCAACGCGTCGCCTTTTGCTTCCGGCCTTCTGACTGATCGCGGAGCCGCCGCCTGGCATCCTGCATCGCACCAGGATCAGGCCCTCTTCCGAACCGCCGCCGAGTTTTGCAGCAGGCAAGGTACACCGATCGCAAAGCTCGCGCTGCAGTTCTCAAGCCAAAACGATGCTATTCCAACCACTCTCTTCAGCTCTGCAGATCCTGAATCCGTAAAACGAAACGTTGCCTGGCACGATCAACCGTACGAGAGGGAACTGGTCACAGAAGTCCAAAAGATCCTCGCACCCGTGCGAGACAAGGAATGGAAGTATTAGCGTCCTGAGCGACTTTACAGGTTGCAGAAGAACTCATGCTTTGTTGTGCGACACGACTTTAGTCGGGCCGTACAAACGGCGAATACGACGGGCTTTAGCCCCTGAGGTGTTTCTTTCCGGACCGGTGCAGACTTTTTCCGCAGCCTTCATCCCAAAGCCAATAGCTCACCTTAGGTCTCTCTAGACATCGACCGCCTCAACCTCAATCATCGCTTTGATCAATGACGAATTCCCAATAAGCCCCTTAAAGCGTTCCGGAACCTCCGCTAAGGACATGCGCTCGTTTATCCAGCGGGAGATATCAATTTCGCATTTCTCGATCATCTTAATGATTCGCGGGAATTGAGCCTTGCTATTGCGGCTGGCGAACACCGTGATCTCACGTTTGTGCAGGAGAGGGTCATCCAGGCAAACCCGTTCCTTAGTGAGCCCGGCAAAAACCAGTCTGCCGGTGGACGAGACGTGCTCCAGACTCGCACTCATCGCCGCCGCGCTGCCGGTAGCGTCGAATACCACGTTCGCCGTGCGGTCTTCGGCGCCGGCGATCGCTTCCACACCAAAGCTTGCCGCAAATTCTCTACGGCGTTTGTTCTTTTCCACCACCACCACATCTGCTCCCGCCGCCTGCGCAAACTGCATGACCGCCAGACCTATCGGCCCTGCGCCAATCACCAGGGCTGATTCACCCTTCTCCAAACCACTCCGATGTACGGCATGCGCGCCAATGCCCAACGTCTCCACCAGGGCGAGCTGTTCAAAGTTGAGCGAAGCCGACTTATGCAATAGGTGCACGGGCACCGACAAGACACCCTGCAGGCCGCCGTCGATGTGTATCCCGAAGACGCGGATATTATCGCAACAGTTGGTTCGTCCTTTCAGGCAGGGGGGGCAATGGCCGCAGGCCCAGTACGGCTCGATGGCACACCGGTCACCCTGCTTGATGGAGTTCTGATCCGCGGGTGCCTGCAACACCTCGCCCGCAAGTTCATGACCTAATATCCGCGGATAAGTATAGGCCGGGTGGGTACCGCGGTAAGCATGAAAATCGCTCCCACAAACGCCTACGCGCTTCATCCGGAGCAGGGCGTGGCCGGGTTCTGGCGAGGGCTCAGGAACTTGGCGCTCTATGAATTCACCTGGAGCCTGTAAAACGATCTGTCTCATGCTTTCCTTGGCGTAAAAGCATCGCCCCTTCAGTCTTATAGTAAAAATGGACGAACCAATAATTAGAGCATAATAGCGGGTATTTTCTTCCTTGGTCAAGCTGCCTTTTGATGCAGCCCGATCGGCCGTCCCGCCTGCCGGGATAAAGAAAACATCGAAAAAGAGCGCGGATATCCTTACAATAGTAGCGCTCTACCAATCGGATCACTCATGCCTCGAACCAAAGACGCGTCTCGCGCTCCTCAACAGGACAGCAGGGTCACAGCCAGGCTCATTACCACCATCAAAGAGCTCATCTCCAGCGGCACCATTCCGCCGGGCGGCAAATTTCCCCCCGAACGAGAGCTGGCCAAAGAGCTCAAGGTCAATCGGGCTTCTCTCCGACAGGTGATGAAGGTTCTGGAGATTATGGGTGTCCTGACCCAGCGGGTCGGTGACGGCACTTACTTGAGTGCAAGCTCGGAATTGATCTTGAAGGAACCGTTGGAATTCATGGTTCTCATCGATGATATTTCTCCCAGCGAATTGTTTGAAACCCGCGCTATTGTCGAGCCCGAGTTGGCTGCGCGCGCTGCCCTTCGCTCTACCTCAGAGGATCTTGCTAAACTCCGCCAGTCGATCATTGATATGGAGCGGAGCCGTACCATCCAGGAGAGACTCGATGCGGACATGGCTTTCCATGAGTGGATTTTCAGTGCCAGCGGCAACCGCATCTGCCACCTCTTATTCAGGCTGATTCACAAAACAGTCTCAAAGAGCATGGCGCAAGTGGTCGATCGGGTGCAAATTGAAAAGCCGCTGGCCTTTCATAGAAAAATCTATTCGGCCATTCGCGATCGAAATGCGGATGACGCCCGTCGCCAGATGCTGCAGCATATTACCGAAGCCGGGGCACTTCTAAACCGCTCCAGCAGCCGATAACTATCCGCTATCCCGGGCCCGCCCGACCTTATGGGCCGGCGGGTTGGATTGCTTGCTCCGCCTTTTGCAAAAGCAGCCTCAGGAACGAATCCTCGGGAAACAACTGGTTGGAACTCCGAAGCATGTTCAACGCTTTTTCGTATTGATTGGTAGATATGTAGAGACGGCACAGCTTCTGATAGAAGCGCTCATCATAGGGAAATAGGGATTTCCCTTGCAGGAGTACCTTCTCTGCCTCAGCCTGTTGCCCTTGCTTCAGCAGAATTTCAGACAGTACAAGAAAGTCGTCCGAGCGCGTGCTTCCCATTTCGATTGCTCTCGAAAAATAGCCCTTTGCTTGATTCTCATCGTAGTCCGGTCCCTTCGCCAGGTGGAGAAAACCCAGCCCGGAGAGCACCAAGGGGTCGGTGGAGTTCTGCTTTTCCAATGCATGCAGCTCCTGCAGGTAGGGCGGCACGTACGACGGGTCGGTCGCGCCTATCTCGCTCAGCGCATGAAAAAGCGTGAGTGAGGGAACCTGGTCTGGCCGCCCAGGAATCGCATCCAAATGAATCAATCCCCCTAGCTCCGCTTTGTTGGCAATGAAGCTCTCAGTGGGGAACGGTTCGTCCGGGGTTTTGACAATCCGATGATTGGTGAGGATCGAATGCGCAATGCCGGTGAGCGCTTGCTTCGGCATATGGCAGCCCTGGCAGTCATCGGCAGGCTCCCGTGATTGGCGGTCATGCAGCGGAAGCCGGCAGCTCTGCTCGTTATGACAAGTCAGGCACTTCTGCCTGTAGTATTCGACCGCATTGGTCGTTGGCTGCACGTGCGGATCATGGCAGGTAAGGCAGCTCAGCCGTCCCTTGGTGGCCGTGTAGCATTTGCTCATGCTCATCAAGCTGAAATGCTCGAGCAGAGGCGTTAAGGGAGCCGATCCTCCTTTCGGATCCAGAGGCGCGGCAAAGATGGCCATCACCTCATCGAGAGGAGTTCCCGGGTGAAAGTCCGCATAGCTCTTTCGTGGTTGTAGAACTCTCATCGCACGGCCCTGATGACAGCTCATGCAGATGTTATCTGCCAGCCAAGGGTCGAGCCTTGCCGGGTTGACGATACTACTAGCACCAGCTTTCATCTGGCCTTTATGTTGGGCTATGTGCAGGCTTCCCGGTCCATGGCAGTTCTCGCAACCGATAGCCAGTTGTTCAAATGGCGGATCTGCATAGGATCCCAGTCCGAGACCAGTGGGGCGCGAGAGCCCGCTGTGGCAGGCCAGGCACCCTGCAAGGGCAGGTCGATTAAACGCCAGATCCGCGACCTCAAAACCGGGAGACAATTCCCACGTGCTGCTTTTTGTATAGAACGACAGCGGCGCCTCGTAGAGATAACCATCGCGTGCCACCAGGTAGGATGTGCCATTCCTTCCAGAACCGATCGCGTATGCCAGCTTTTGTGTATTGCGAAACACCTCTGAGCCGTCCTCGGCTTTTTGATATTCCGATTGGTACACACCGCTTGGCGTCGACTGCACATCGTAGTAGCGCTTCAGGCGCTCGTTCCATACCGTGATCGTATGCCCTGCTGGAACGGAGGGTAGCTCGCCGGGCACGATCGACATCGAACGACCCATGTCGGTCTTCTTGAACGAGTCATAGATGGAGCGATGGCAATTGGCGCACGCCTCTGCGCCCACATATTCCGCCTTCGCGGCCGATGCTGACGGCACACTCCTGGCGTGAACCATCACCTGCGGCCGGTACGCAGAATAAAGTCCCAGGAGAATGATCGTGACGCAGCTAAGAGCGCTCGCCAGCAAAACAGCGCGGTCTTTTGCCGAAGACCTATCCCGGTGGTGTTTACGTTTCTGCGTCCACGAAGGCATGGCTACGGGCTCTTCTTCCTGGTCGCGCCCATCTGTTCGGATTTGACGATTCCTTGCCCCTCTTTGATAACGGTCAGATGGCCGCAATTCACTGCCGGAATCTTCTCCTTAAGCCCGTTTGTCCAGTGGATCTCCAACTCCGCGGAGGTGCTTTCCCCGATTCCAAAGTGGAGCCGTCGATCACTCACGGAATAAAAGCTGGATTGAGCCATCACCGTTTGAGCTTGCGACTTCCCGCCATAACGTGCGATCACCCGCGATCCGATCGCGCTCCGGTTCGACTTTGTGCCCACGAGAAATACCTTGATCCAATTACGTTGGCCTTTGAGGTCATTGCGGAGAAGGGAAGGGGGTTCATTCAGGTTAACCACCAGGATGTCGATATCGCCGTCATTGTCAAAATCGCCGAACGCCGCTCCCCGGCTGCAATGGGGAGTGGCGATCCCCGGCCCAGCTTCATCGATCAGCTCCTCGAACTTTCCATTCCGCAGATTATGAAAGATAAGCCGGGGACACTTCATTGGATATTGCGGAAACCTCTGCTCTACCTCCGGATAAACTGCACCCGCGGCCACAAATAAGTCAGGCCAACCATCATTGTCAAAATCCGCAAACCCCGTTCCCCAACTGACGTAACGTGTCTCGACTCCAAAGCCCGCCCCAATCGTCACATCGGTGAAGTTACCGGTGCCGTCATTGCTATAGAGCGAGTCGGTGTCATCGGAAAAATTTGTCCGGAAAATGTCGAGGTTGCCCTTGAGGTTGTAATCACCCACGGCGACGCCCATTCCTGCTTGTTCCACGCCATCGTCGCTCAGGGCGACCCCGCGTTCTATTCCTTGTTCTTTGAAGGTTCCATTGCGTTGGTTCATAAACATCAGGCTCGGCGTGGAATCCGAAGCTACATAGATATCTTGCCAGCCATCGCCGTCGAAGTCAGCGGCCACGGCGGTCATGCCATACGTGGGGGTTGCACTGGAGATTCCAGACTCCTGGCTCACCTCGCGAAAAACGCCGTTCCCCTGGTTGCGGAAAAGCGAGTTTGTTGTCGGCTTTAGTCCCCTAGGCCCGCAATGGACAGGCACTCCCTTGAATGTGCAGCTCGGTCGCGAGCCAGCCTTGGGAAGGTCTTCGTCGGCATCCAGGTCAACATAATGGGTGATAAAGAGGTCGAGATTGCCATCGCGATCATAGTCCAAAAAAGTACATCCGGCGCCCCAACGGGTTTTTCCCTGGTGCATCAGGCCCGCGGCGGCCGTCACATCGGTGAAGGTTCCATTCCCGTTGTTGCGATAGAGAACGTTCTGCCCATAGTACGTAACGAAGATATCTTCATAACCGTCATTGTTGTAATCTCCCACGGTCACTGAGCAGGCCCACCCGGTGCGAACCAGACCTGCCTCGGCAGTCACATCTTTGAATGTGCCGTCGCGGTTGTTCTTATAGAGACGGTTCGTGGTCCCCGCCGGCGGCCCGCCGAGCCGGGTTCCACTCAACAAAAAGATATCGAGCCATCCATCATTGTCGTAATCAAGGAATGCAGCTCCACAGCCTACCGTTTCAAAGATCACCCTCTTTTTATCGGTCTCTCCGTATATCACAGGCTGAGTCAATCCGGCCTGCAGCGCAACATCGGTAAATATTGCGTCAAAGGGGATGCCGGAGGGTTTCCCCCGGGGTTGGGGTTTCAAATTGCGAGAAGAACTCCCCTCCTGGGCGACGGCCATCTTACCGGCTGCCAGGCCGGCAAGGTAAAAACCCAGGGCCTGACGAAAGAAGCCACGCCGGCTCAACTCGACATCTCTATCTGGCAATGACAACAGGGCATCGATGGCGGCGAGCGGTCTCATCGGCAGGGCCCCGTTGCCGGATCGTCCATCATCACAAATATTTGGCCGAACCATTCAGGAGCAACGCACCTCATCAATTGGCAACCGTCTTCCATCGTAGCCTACCCGAGACCCTCACCGCTTTGCCAGCCCCCATGGTCTCAATCGGGGCAGGCTTCACAGGCTGCAAAAATTCTGGTTTTCAAGGCTGCGGGCGTTAAGTCCGCGAGAGAACTACCTTGTCCAAATTCAGTCCCGCAGAGCCTGCCCTGCCTGTCGAAGGGGACGGTGGGCAGACTGTCGAAGGGGACGGCTGAGAGTCAGACTTGTCCAAATTAGTTTTTTTCGGTTCTGTCCATCCACCTCCACTCATGCCAAGGTGGGCACTGCCCTCAACTTTGTCATCCCGAGCAGCCAACTTGCCTGTGGCAGGTTGAGAAAGAAATGACACGGCAAAATCGATTTCGCTTGTCTACGTTCTCCTCCACACATTCAACAAGTTGCGCCGTCCAGAGGGCCGTTTGCGCGTTAATTTGCACAGCTCTGACTGAGAATGTCCCAGGACGGTCCCGGATTTCCTGTGCAGTTTGGTGGGACCAAGGAGCCCTGGCGGCTTTCCGTGAAGAAAGCCGCATACGCAGATCTGTCTAGAGCAGCGTGCAGGAAATCCGGGGTCAGTCCGGGGTGGACCTGGACAGCGCGCGGAAGCGATAGGCAATCTCCCAATGCCAACCCGTTCCTACGAGGCTCAATTTGGACAGTCGTGGGGACCATTTCTACCCCTTCGCGGTAAGAGAGGGAAAAGCGGATGAAAAGCAGCTGAGAGTGGAATACAAAAAAGAAGAGCGGACGACTGTCAGTCGTCCGCTCTCTCGCTTTTGGCGGTTCTGTTAGAACGTTATTTTGAGAGCAAATTGGATCTCACGTTCCGTTTGGGCAGTGCCGGTGAAGAGACCGAAGTTGGCATCCGTTACCGTGTTGTCGGGTTGCGTCCCACCTTGGAACGGACCAAAGGCTGCCTGATTCCAGGCGTTGAAGAAGTCCGTTCGAAACACGATACTTCGTTGTTCTTTGCCGAGTGGAAACACCTTTTCGAGCGTTAAGTCCGTATTGGTTACGTGAGGCGTTCGGAGATCGTTCCTGGGCTCACTTCCAAATGTGTAGGCGGCGGGGTTGGCGAAGCATGTCTGGTTCAGGTACTGCACGTTCCTGCCGCCATTATAGGGATTCTTGCACAAGCGGTCCGCTCTCTCCACCACGTTGCCCGTATTCTCCAAATCGTCGTTGCCGGCATTGTTGTTAAACACGATCCCGGAGTGGGCCGTGTAAATGCCCTGGAAACTCCATCCCCCAATGGCTTCATTGAGCAGGGAATTTTCGACGTCGAAATGCTGACCTCGACCAAAGGGCAATTGATAAACCCAGCTGAAGCTGAAGTTCTGCGGAAGATCGTATCCCGCAACGCTCCTGTCAGCCTTCAGGTTATAGGGATCCTGCACGCTGCATCCTTCTGAGCCGAAGAATCCATCGCATCCCAGCGTAATCGTCTTTGACCACGTATACGACCCTAGGAGGGTGAGCTTCTTCCCCACGATCGTTCGAGCCTGGAACTGAAATGCATTGTAGTTAGAGTTAGCTACGCTCTTGTCGTAGTAAGTAGGGGTGATATACGAGAATGGTTGACGGTCGGCGATCGGACCAGGAGCCGGATATAGCGCAGTATTCCGATAAGAACCGGAATCGGTGCGGAGGCTGTGCGCGCCTACATAGTTGGCCTGCAATACAGTATTGTTCTTGACCTGCTGCTCAATCCCAAAGTTGTACTGTATCGAGTAGGCGTTCTTATAGTACGGGTCGATCATCCAGTTGACTTGGTTGAAGGGAGTCGCCGCAGGAAGAATCTGCGCTCCGTTGGTCCCCAAAGCAAGGGGATTCTGGCCGGTGGTCGGGTCAGGGGTCGTTGCGTTGAGATTATTCGCTAGCAGAAACGTGGTATCTGGCCAGTTTCCCTGATAGTTAGTCGATAGCTGCTGAACCGCGGCCCAGTTATCGAAAAACCGCCCAATGCCGGCTTTCACTACAGTACCGGGTATAGCTTGGTAGCTGAAGCCGAACCGTGGCTGCCAATTATCAAATGAGTTATGAATGATGGATTGGTTGCTCTTCGGAGTCACAATGACATTAGCCGGTAGTGAGCCATCAGCCGTAGGTATGCACGGAGTCGCACCCGTATAGCATCCCGGGGGAACAGCAGCCATGATGTATTGGCCTGTGTCCAGATCGGTATCGCCCACATAGTTGTTGCCTAGGGCATGGCTGCCATAGATTGGCCAGAGGGTGATGTCATACCGGAAACCGACGTTGATTTGCAGCTTCGGGCTGGCTTTCCACTGATCCTGGATGTAGAACCCATCCTCCCAACCACCGTGTGTGGTGATGTTCACGTTACGGCGATTCACGCTCGATGGCAGGCCCAGAACGCCTGACGCAAGCGCATCTCCGGTCGGCAAGGCACTTTCCAGATTAGATGTGGGGGTGGCGCTATAGCTATCGTTGATGAACAGGATCGGCTGGCTGTTGTCGTTCGTGTTGATGTCCACGCCCATTTGCAACGTGTGTCTTCCGGACACCCGCGTGAAGTCGGCCGCGCCCTCATAGATATCAGCTATTTGGTTGCCCTGGTACGAACCTCCCGGAACACTTTGATAGCCGCTGAATCCCTCGCCCATGTTGAAATTTCTGCCACCGACAAAGCCAGTCACCGTCTGTAGGTTGAATTGTCCTATGGTGTAGGCATTTGCAAGACTGGCCGGGAATTGGGTGTCGGTAACGGAGTAGGCAATGGTCTTGCCAAAGCGCGCCGTTAGGATTTTGGTTCCGGACTTCGAAGTCCAGGTACCCGACCCGCCGTAGTTATACCCACTGGTGTTGGCGGCACTAAGAATGCCGGGGATTCCGGTTGCGCTTGTCGAAGGCGAATAGAACTTCGAGAATCGAAAATACGAAGTGATCTGGTCTGTGAACTGCTCGTCCACTCTCATCGACCCCGTGTCGCTGTCCAGGATATTCGGCGTGGGGTCTACGAAGTTGTATCCATTGGCTGGAAGCTGATTCACCACGGGATAGATCGCCTTGCGATAAGCCTCCAGGGGTTGGTTCACCAGCGCTGTGGGAATAATGTTGTTGGGAAAAGGATCCCGTAGCAACTGGCCTGGGTTGTTCGGGTCCGCCCGGGTGGTGTACGGGTTGAAGATTGGATTCTGATTCCCGCCGCTGAAATCGCCCCCTAACTGCGCCTGCGTAGGAATGATATCCAGCGTGTTCGCAGCTCTGGTCGACCGGAAGCCTTCATAGGCTGCGAAGAAGTAGAGCTTCTCCAGCATTGGGTTGGCTTTTCTCCAACGGCCGGGAAGTACCGGTCCGCCGGCGGCGCCACCGAATTGGTTTTGCTTGTAGGGAGTCACAGCCGTTTGGAAGTAGTTCCTGGCGTCCAGGGCGCTATTGCGGAAGAATTCCCACACATCCCCGTGATACTCCTGCGTGCCTCCTTTGGTCACGACGTTGATAATGCCGCCAAGCGAGCCACCGAATGCTGAGCTGTCGTTGTGGGACTGAACCTTGAATTCCTGGATGTCGTCGATAATCGGCGCAACTGCGTAGTTGCCGATAAACCCGTAATCCGTAAAGCCGTCGAGCAAAAACATGTTGCTGCGATTTCCTTGCCCGTTCACCGATGGGAAAGTGAACGAACCAATCGCGCTGCCCGCGAAACTATTGCCGCCGCCACTATTTTGACCCGTGCTGATCGGCGAAACACCTGGCGTCAAAGCCAGTAGTTGGGTAAAGTTGCGACCGTTGAGCGGCAGGCTGTTGACCTCGTTCTGCTCAATCGCTGTGCCTAGCTCCGTGGTTGTCGTCTCCACGCTGGCCTCGGTCGTTTGCACCGTAACCTGCTGTGTTGCCGTGCCGACAAAGAGCTGGACGTCTTGCGTCAGCGTCTGGTTCACCGCCAGTGTGAATTCCGAGGTGGTCGATACTTTGAACCCCTCCTTGGTGACTTCAATCGTGTATCGCCCTGGCGGAATGGCAACGAACACGTAGCGTCCTGCACTGTTGGTAACAGCTTCCTGCGAAACCTGGGTGTCGAGATTCTTCAGCGTGACTTTTGCGCCGGGAATCACGGCTGATGTCGGATCCGTGACCGCGCCATTCAGAGCCCCTGTTGCGCCTTGCCCGAGAGCCCTCGTGGGAGAAAGTTGCAGAATGATGGCAATGAACAGTGCGAGCTGCACTACCCACGACGCTGAAGTCTTTGCTGAATGTTTCTTCTCCACTGCTGACTCCTCCAAATAACCTGCAAGTAACACAATTGCTTTGAGTTTCTGAAACACTTACCGGGCCAGATCAACTCTGGTATGGATGCTCTTTACAGCGTGTACGGCAGACTGAGCACAGGCACTCGTTCATCCAAGAACGATCATTGGCTCATCCAATAGACCCAGCCCTTATAGTGGCGCGAAAACACGTTTGTCAATAAGTTTTTTTAGGCGCGATGCCACTCCGGGAGCCTTCGGCGGTATCCGCACGGGTTATTTCGACTCCTGCGTCCAGCCATTTGCATAGATGAACCAGGAATTCCACGCAGCAACTTATGGGATTGGGAGTACACTATGGCTCAGTCATTTGCAGGGGAACTTCGCGTGCCTTTACCGGCTGGGCACGGGGTCGACGGCCCAGGATTATGCGACGAGCGAGCGAACTCGGAGTCGGTTCCGTTCTACTGTTCGCGGCAGCGATTTTGCCTTGCCACGCCCAAGCGGCGTCCGATTGCCCACTCCCGCAAGGTTTTCAATCCCGCGCAAGCGCCGACCCCTTCACCGCCTGGGACTCCGCAGGTACCTGGTATGCCCAGCGGAAGGACCTGCGCTGCGCATCCGTCGCCTATAACCGGGCCTTGCAACAACGCCCCCAGTCCTGGAGAACACTCTACGATCTCGGAGTAGTTGAGGTCGCCCAGAAGAAGCCCACGTCTGCGATCCTTCATTTCCGCCGGGCGGTTGACCTGAAACCGGATTCAGTGGAGGCGCGCAATGCCCTGGGCATGGTCTTGAAGGACTCCGGGCAGCCTGCCGAAGCGGAAAAGCAGTTTCGGGAGATCTTGAAGGCCGATCCGAACTCCGTCGAAGCGTTGAACCATTTGGCGGAGGTTCTCGCCGCCCAAAAGCTCTATTCCGCCGCCATCGGCTTTTGGGATAAGGCTCTTTCACTGGAACCGGGAAATGTGGACTCCGGAATCGCCCGAGCCATCGCCCTCAGCGAGAATGGCGACCAGGACGCGGCCACTGCCTCGTTGCAGCAGATTGTAAAGATGCACCCCGATCTTCCCGTCGCCCATTTCAACCTGGGAACGGTCTATGCCAACCAAAAATCATTTCGCCAGGCCGCAGACGAATTCCGGGAGGCGTCACGGCTTAGCCCAGCCGATCCGGAGGCGCGCTTCGCGTTGGCCAAGTGCCTGGTCTTTCTGGCCGAGTATTCAGAGGCTATACCAATCCTCAAGGCTTATCTCGCTAATCATCCGAAAGCCTTCGAGCCGCACTACCTGTTGGGCCTTTCTTACCGCGGCCTGGAGCAGTATCCTCAAGCGGAGGAGCAACTGCGTTCCGCCGCGGCCATTGAGCCCGACCACGCCGACCTGCAATACAATTTAGGGCTCGTCATCCTTCGCAGTGGGCGAGCCAAAGAGGCTGTGCCTCATCTGCAGAAAGCCATCCAGTTGGATCCGGCCGCGGAAGGACCGCGTTTACAACTGGCGATTGCCCTCAAAGGCCTCAATCAAACCCAGCAATCGGCCAAGGTCTATCAGGACGTCCGCCAAACAGAACAGGCCAACCTGCTTAAAAACCAATTCACCACCGAAGGAGCGAAGGCGAATCAGCTTTTGGCCTCCGGTCAGGCCGCCCAGGCAGCCGAAGTCTACCGGCAAATGCTCCAGATACAGCCGCGTGACGCGCACACGTATTACAACCTTTCCCTGGCCCTCGACATGGACGGCAAATTCCCCGCCGAACGACAGGCTCTGGAAACAGCGATTAAGCTTGACCCAACCCTCGCTCAAGCGCGCAGCAAGTTGGGCGTCTTGGACATGTCACAAGGACATCCCGACGATGCAATCCAGAACTTCAAGAAGGCCATCGAACTCGATCCTCAGCTGACCGAAGCCCAGCTGAATCTGGCTACTATCTATGATGGAAGGGGCCAGGTTAAGGAGGCGGAAGCCCTGCTTAGGCAGGCTATCGAAGAGGACCCGAAATACGCGCAGGCCCGGTTCAACCTTGGCATGGTCTTGGCTCAACAAGGACGCTTCCCGGAAGCAGAGGCTGAGCTCGAGACAGCCGTGTCCCTCGACGGCACCAATCTCAATGCGCAGACCGCCTTGGCCGAGGTTCGGGCGCGCGAGGGCAAAAGCGAAAGCAGTATTGAGATGCTTCGCAAGGTGGTGGCAGCCAGGCCCGACAGCTTTCAGGACCATCTGAACCTGGGCATAGCGCTCGCGGACCACCTTGAAGTTGAGGCGGCCCTGGCTGAATTTACCAGGGCGGTCGCGCTCAACCCGGGGTCGGCAGTCGCTCATTACAATCGTGGCCGTCTGCTGCTGGATGAAAGACATTTCGAGGACGCAAAGCCCGAACTGGAGAAGGCGCTAAGCCTCGATGAGCATTTCGGCGACGCCGTGTATCTGTTGGCCGTGACCGAGCGTCAACTGGGCGAAACCGCGAAGTCGCTGGAGCTTTCTGAGAAAAGCGTCCAGCTGGCTCCCAACAACCCTCGGGCCTATTACCTGCTCGGACAAAATCTGTCATCAGCAAAACGTGAGCAGGAAGCGATTACCGCCTGGAAGCATGCAGCTCAACTCGACCCCAATAGCACCGAGGTGCTCTACCGGCTATCCCAGGTTCTTCATGGAACCGACCCGTCGGAAGCCGCCAAGTATGCAGCGCTCTTGAAGGCCCGGCTGGCGGAACAACAAGCGACAAGCCAGGCGGATATCACAGGAAACCTCGCCCTCGCCGCCGCAAACAACCACGATTATGCTCAAGCCATTAACGAGCTGCAAAAGGCGATTGAAGTTTGTGGCGAATGCCGTGACCAGGCGACACTCAAAAAAGATCTGGGCCTGATCGAAGCGCGATCCGGCGACCTGACCGCCGCGGCTCAGGCGCTGAAGGCAGCCGCATCGTTGAATCCGGCGGACCCCGAGATAAAGCAGGCATTGGCCGTGGTGCTTCCCCATCAAGGCAAGCTTGACTGAGCACTCCTGCTGACCGCGAAATCAAGCTAGGGTTTGGTCGGTTTCGCCAGCTGCGCTTCGATCGCGCTCATCGCATGTAAAGCAACTGCGTCGGTTGCGGAAAGCGCCAAAGCTTTTTGCATCTGCGCGTGCGCTTCCTCCAAGTGGCCCTCCGCCGCAAGAATCAGTCCCAGATTCATGAAACCCTTTTCGTAATTGGGGTCGCCCTCCACGGCCAGGCGCAACAGATGTTCCGCCGCAGCCAGCTTGCCTTGCTGTCCGTACAGCACTCCGAGATTTCCCAGTGCATCGGTCATCCCTGGATCCGCTCGCAGCGCAGCTTGAAACTGCTCCTCTGCCGCCTTTGCATCGCCGGTGGTCAAGTCCAAAAAACCAAGCTGGTTGTGCACATCGGCGATCCCGGGATTTAAGGCCACGGCCTCAAGCAGCAGTGCGTGTTCCGAACCACGGTCCTTCAATTTTTCAAACACCAGAGCCAGGTCGTAGCGGACCTTTGCGTCCTGGGGAACCAACGGAAGCGCCTCCTTGTAAGCGGCTACTGCTTTCTGAAGGTCGCCGTCCTTGACTGCCTGTGCACCCTCATTCTCGAGCGTTGTCGCCCGCCGCTGGTCCACGACGGTCTTCTGCAGTCTCTGAAATACCAAATTCTCCTGGTCAGCTAATTCTGGCTGATTGCTCTGGTGATAGGCGCGGTCCAGTTGGAAGTGCGCCTCCTGAGAGTCCGGTTTTAGCGTGACCGCGCGCTTTAGATGTGAAATCGCTTCTTCGTACTTTCCTTCTTCCCGCAGCACTGAACCCAGCTTGTACTGGCTGTCGAAATCGGCTTCGTTCAACTGAACCGCCCGTTCCAATTCCGAGTGCGCTTGCGGCAGCATTCCCAGCGCTTGATAGGTAATACCAAGCAGGTAATGCCCCTCCATGTTTGCCGGATGATCCCGCACATACGCTTCCAGGAGGGGTTTCGCTTCCTCGAAACGCACCAGGGTAATCAGGACTTTGGAGAGAGAAAATCTTGCCGCCTCCGCCACCGCATCAATCTGCGAAGCCTGCCGGTAAGCATCCGCCGCTTCCGCATACTTCTGCTCACGGTAAAGAACCGCTCCCAGGTTCAGAAGCGCCAAGCCGGACTTCGGGTTCTGCTGCACCATCTCATGCAGCAGTACCGCAGCGGCGTCGTTTTGGCCGTCATCCATCAACGCTGTCGCCAGTGACAAACTGAGCTCGGGATCGTAAGGAGCCAGCGCGACAGCGTCCCGCCAATAAGTAATTGCCGCGCCGCTCTGCTTCTCCTTTCCCAGCACGGAGGCCAGGTGCCGAACGATTTCAGGCGACTTAGGGTCCAACGCATAAGCAGCCCGGTATGACATTTCTGCCTGTCCGTTCTCTCCCAGTGCTTCCTGGGCAATGCCCAGTGCAAGCCGAATCTCAGCTCTCCCAGGCGCTTTGCCGGCGGCGAGTTGAAGTTCCGCGACCGCATGCTGTGCATCCGAAAGATCAAGGTAAGCCAAGCCCGCATGATAATGCCCTTGCCACGCCTCCGGGTTGGTTCGAATCTCTTCAATAAAACTGGCGAGAGCGCAACGAGTGTTCTTGTCGCGTAGGAACGTGACGCCTTGCGCGTCCGCCGCTTCCCCCGGCGTTTGGTGGGCAGTCGCATCCGCTATCGTGCGCCACGGTGCAAGGCTCCTGGGACCAGGAGACCATGGCCCAGCAGCAGACCAAAAAGGTAATTCCCCACCTGCATCCTAGTGCTGAATCCCCGTACAACATCACTACCTCTATTCAACCGCGCCACTGAATGACCTTGCTACCGAAGCTATTTTACTGCTCATCGGTTCTACGAGATCTTCTTGACCGCGCGGACCTTTACCCTCAGTCTTACTCTCGTGCTGCACATCTCCTCGCCGTATCGCGAATAATCAATGCAGGAATCAACTGCGATGTAGCCCAGGACGTACCCAGATTTCCATAGTTCAGCTTAGTTCGCATCATTTGCCTCACGCGGCTTTCCATGGCGTAAGCATGCAGTACGCAGACCTTCTCGGAACATTGTGCACTCTTATCCGGAGTCGTCCATCGGTTGAGATTCGATAGTGCGGATCAGTCCCGAAAGGACAAATCAGCATATCCCAGGCCGTAGTCCTGGGTGAACCAGTCCCGCACGCGACTGCTGACTGGCAAACCCAACCCGATTCTCGTCGAGATTAACCCGGTTCCATACCATGGATTACCCGCACGCGAAGCTCCATCTCCTTCCGTCTAACGACAACAAGATTCGTGTAGAACCACATGGTCCTACGTGTAGTACCCTCTATTTTGTTTCCCCGGTAGCAGACTTATTGTCCTTCTAGCGATTGCGCTTCTCCGCTTCATTCCTAGGTTGAAGGTTCAAAGCGGCGCAACGAACGCTGAGGATTGGCCCCGCGGATCATGGCCAACCGGAGGATTTCATGATTACGAAATGGATGAAACAGACAATGTCGATGGTGGTCTGCTCGACCCTGATCATTGCGGGCGCACCCACCGAGCTTCTTCAGGCACAGGATGCCTCCCAACCGGCCCCGGCGTCTGACACCGCCGGCGGTCGCGCCGCTGACCAGCAGCCAGCTCGACGCGTTGGTTGCCCCCATCGCGCTTTATCCGGACGCACTGGTCGCGCAGGTGCTGGCTGCCGCCAGTTATGCGGATGAAGTGGCTTTTGCAGACCTCTGGCTCGCGCAGAATCAAAATCTGCAGGGAGACCGCGCTCACCCAGGCAGTGGATCAACAATCCTGGGATCCCAGCGTAAAAGCGCTGACGCAGTTCCCGTCAGTACTCCACAATCTGGCCAAAAACCTTTCCTGGACATCGAGCCTGGGCCAGGCCTTTGAAAATCAGCAATCAGACGTGATGGCCGCGGTACAGGACATGCGCGCCAAGGCGCAGGCCGCGGGAACGTTACAGTCTTCGTCGCAGATCAAGGTAGTGCAGCAGAGCCCGCAAACCATCATCATCGAACCCGCCACCAGTAACGTGGTTTACGTTCCGCAATACAACCCGGCAGTTGTGTATGGCGCGCCCCTGGTGGTGCCGGCCTATACACCGCCTGTCGCCGTTGCAGCCGGTGTTGTCCTTTGGCGCCGGGGTAGCGATTGGCGCCGCCATTGGCGGGGGTGGCGGCTTCGTTGCCGGTGGCTTCGGCGGCGGCTGGGGCTTCGGAGCATGGGGAATGAACTGGGGTGGTGGAGGCGGTGGGGGAACCATCAACTACAACAACAACACTTACATCACCAGGAACAACATCAACAGGAACAGCAATAACAACAATAACAATGGAAACCGGAACAACAACAACGGCAACCGCTTCAACAACAACCGGTACAACACCAATGAGGCCAACAACCGGAACAACGGCAACCGGCCGGATGTGCCGAACGGAGGCCGCAACGGCGATCACGGCCTGATCGGCGGCAACGGAGGAGTCCAGCACCAGACCGGTGACAACGAACGCGCCGGCAGGTTCGGAAGCGACCAGCCCCGCTCCGCCATGAGTGGCAACGGCAACCAGGCCCGTGCCGACGTCGAATCGCGGTCGCGCCAGCATGCATCCCGCCGCCTATCAACGCCAGCGGCAGGTCCAGCAGCGCCAGCAGCACTTCCAGCAGCCACGTCAGCAGCCGCAGCAGCGCGGTGGCGGTGGTGAGCGCGGTGGGGGGCGGCGTTAATGCCGCACCCCCAGAATCCTTGACCCACCACAAATCAATTGGTCTATCGAAAGGAAGGTAGAAACGTGAGTTTGCAACGGAAAAGCTTGACCACGCAGCGGATGCAATGGATCGCTGCTCTCATCATGATTGCGGCCGTTTTCGTTCTCGGCTGCTCGAAGAAACAAGACAACGCCGCGGCGGAAGCACCCCAGAAAACCTTCGCCACACCGGCGGAAGCAAGCCAGGCATTGCATGCGGCAGTCCAGGCTAAGGATGACAAAGCACTTACCCAGGTATTGGGCGCGAAGGCACAGAAGTTAGTAAGTTCAGGAGATCCGGCAGAAGATAAGTCCGCGGCCGATTCGTTCGCCAAAAAATATGACCAGATGAATCGTTTGGTGGCGATGACCGATGGCAGCCAGGTGCTCTACGTCGGGGCCGACAACTATCCTTTCCCTGTCCCCTTGGCCCAGGACAGCTCGTCGAGGTGGTACTTTGACGCTGCCGCCGCGGACGAGGAATTGCGCGCACGGCGGATCGGCGGCAATGAACTCTCCGCCATGGATGCATGCCGGCTGATTGCGAACGCCGAGGAACTCTACCACCAGAGCACCCACCAGTACACCGGCACGATTGTGAGCACCCCGGGCAAGCAGGACGGCCTTTACTGGGAGGTCTCCGAAGGCCAGACGCCCAGCCCGTTGGGGCGACTCAACCAGTTTGCGAAAGGCATCTTCAACGCTTCCGCACCCAGTAAGGAGGTGGTATCTCATGGATACTCCTTCCGTATCGTGACCACGCCAGGGGGATTTACGATCTTTACCAGCCCCGTCAATTATCAACATTCCGGCATCATGACCTTCAGCCTGGGTCGTGACGGCGTTATCTACCAACAGGATCTCGGCCCGCAACAGCAGATACATTAGCAGCCATCGAACAATACAACCCAACCGACGGATGGACGCAAGCGGAGTAGCTTGCGTCCAGTACGTTCACCCGCTGGAGGAGTTTTATGAAACGCTATCAGTTACCTTTCACTTTGCTGGCCCTCTTGTTGCTGGCGCTGGGCCATATAGCTTTTGCCCAGCAGCTGCCGCAGGAGGATCATGTCCGCGGCCGATGTCGCCGGCACCTGGATGATCTACACCCACGGCGACGACGGCAAGACCGGCACGCACACGGTCCAGATCGTGCAAAACGGCAATACCTTGACCGGGCACTTTAAGGGACCGATACCAATCGGGAGGAATCGAAGGCACGATGAACGCACGCCACATCGTGTTTCGCACCAAGACGCGGAACGTGCTCACCTTCCGCGGCATGGTCGACGGGAACACCATGGAAGGAAACTTTGGCATCCGCGGACACCACGGAACCTGGCAAGGAAGACGCGCAGACTGACTGCCGTCAAAGAAAAGAAAGGAGCGCAGTCATGCCGAACCTATTCAGTAGACGTCGCCTGCTCAAGTGTCTGACCGGCGCTGCCGTGGCAGGCGATGGTTCGCCTGCCAATGCAGGGGCTTTGGCTCCCGCAGGGCGAGACAATCCACAGGAATGGAGCGCGGCGAGATCGGACGCCTTGCTGCCGCCTTCAAAAGGAGCTTCAGCGTACCCTCGCTGTCCATCGCGATCTCACGCAACGGTCATTTGTCTTCGATCAGGGATTCGGCTTCAACCAGGGATTTCGCTTCGGCAACGTGAAAGACATGGGCCCGACCGACATGTCGAGCCTCTTCCGCATCGCAGATGTGACCATGCCCATCACATCCGTGGCCATCTTCACGCTGATCGAACAGGGCAAATTGAATCTTACCGACAAGGTCTTCGGTGCATCCGGCATTCTCGGGACCAAGTATGGCAAGAGTCCTTACGGGCAATACGTGACCGATATCACGGTGGACCACCTTCTGACCCACACCTGT
The DNA here is from genome assembly GCA_963815175.1 of uncultured Acidobacteriaceae bacterium. Taxonomy (GTDB): domain Bacteria; phylum Acidobacteriota; class Terriglobia; order Terriglobales; family Acidobacteriaceae; genus PALSA-350. The sequence goes on along the minus strand of CAWFGM010000059.1, from coordinate 44,055 downwards.
GGCGGCTGGCCGGCCGATTCGACCGATCCGATGTACAAAGACAATTCCTGGGACCAGGCCAAGCTGATCGGCTGGACGCTGGAGAACCTGCCGCTCGCCAATCCACCTGGAGAGCACTGGGCTTTCTCGAACTTCGGCTACTGCCTTCTGGGACGGGTCATCGAACAGATCACTGGCCAACCCTATGCCGGCTACGTGCAAAGCGCGGTCCTGGCGCCTTGCGGCATCAGCGGCATGCGCATTGCGGGGAACAGCCTTGAAGGAGCGCGCACCCAACGAAGTGGTGTACTTTGGGCAATACAATGAGGAGCCTTACAAAATAAACGTTGCCCGCATGGATGCAAACGGTGGCTGGCTGGCAACTCCCTCCGCCCTGGTCCAGTTTCTCAACCACGTGGGCGGCTCGGGACCGATCCCCAGCATCTTGAAAGCGGAAACCATCCAGGTCATGACGACGCCCTGTCCGGCCTTTCCCAGTACGTCCGCGGCTAAGTATGCCCGGGGCTGGATGGTGGGTTCGGGCAACCTATGGCATAACGGCAGCTTTCCAGGTTCGACCACGATCATGGTGCGAACGGCGACCGGAATGTGCTGGGCCGCCCTCACGAATACCCGCACCGAACCGCACGATGAGATGGACACTGCACTCGATGGAATGATGTGGAACATGGTCCGCAGCGTGCCCGAGTGGAATGCCTGAGCTGTTGGGACATTGTGATCTCGAAGGCGTGAACGCATCGGCGGCGGGACTGGTGAAGCCTTTAAAATTTCTCCGGAAAGACGGACGGGAAGTTCGGGCCTAATTTATGCATTTGAGCGTGGAGCGATTTATGGCAACGAAAAAAATGTCTCTTACCGGCGGTGATCCTGCTTCTCTGGGCTTCACCCGTGTTTGCACAGAAGACATACTCCGATCCGGTGGCCTATTGCAAGGCTGTCGGAACCATCGACAAACCAGATGCGCGATACGCCGGTCCGAAGCTCCCCGCGTGGATGGCGAAACAACTGAACATGCAGCCCGATCAGGCAAGCTCATGGAATGGCGCTGCGCCGGGGGAGCCGTGCTCGCCTGCCAGTACGGCGCAAATATTCCGTGCGATTCGAAGGCCGTCACCAGCCAGAAGCCGACCCAGCCGATCCTCGATTATTGCAAGCAGAATCCTGGCTCGGACTTCGTGCCCATGGTAGTCACCGGCCACGACACCACGGTGTCGTGGGCGTGCCACGGCTCGACACCGGCGGTGATCCATTCCGCGCAAATCGATGCTCAGGGTTACCAGACAAACGTATTGGCACAAGGTATCGCCATAGGCACACCCGATTCACGACTGACCAGCCGATTATTTTGTAACCTCGCCTACCCATCCGCTCCTCTTTCTGCGCTGACCAAGCCCGCGGACAAGGCGATTGCATGTCCGGCAATCGATCTCGATGCTCTCGTCCCATGCCTCCCAATCGTATGCGCTTCTCGTGAACGTGAACCTTACAGGCAGCCTGTTTCATGACTCACGGCAATTGGCGTTGTCAGGAAGGAGAGCAGGCGTTGATATCGGGGTTAGGCTGGCAGCACGAACCGGATCTCCGCATGCAGCGTCCATCGCGGTTTGAACATTCCGCGCCGCATCCTACGTCTTCTTGCCAGCCTGACAATTCTCTTCTGCCTGGTCGAGTCGGCGCGTGCTCAGTACGGCTTTGAGGTCTGGACACGTAGACAATGGCATGCCCGAGAACGAGATTCGCGGCATTACGCAGACACCTGACGGATATCTCTGGATTGCTACGTTTAACGGACTGGCACGTTTCGACGGCGTCCATCTGACTGTCTTCAACAGAGAGACCCCCGGCCTCCTTTCGAACCAATTCGGCACAATGTTGCAGGGGCGGGGCGGAGACCTGTGGCTCGACAGCGTTGATCGTGGCGTGGTGCGCTACCACAATGGCGTGTTCCGCGCCTATGGAAGGCAATACGGAGTGCCGGCGGACATCATCAATGGACTGACCGGGGACGACCATGGTGACGTATGGGTGCTTAGCGGAGGGCGAATTGTTCGATGGGATGAAGCATCAAACCATTTCGTCGACGTCGCGCCGCAGAGCCCGAGCGCTCGGTATCGGTCTCTGCTGTGGGACTCAGCAGGATTCTGGGTCCGCCAGCATGAAACGGTCCGCTGCTTTACCCATGGGAGCTTCGTCGACTTTACGCTGCCCAGGCAAATCCTGAAAGATGATCTCTGGGGCGCGGCGCTCGATCAGAGTGGAACACTCTGGCTTGAGACCGTCGACGGAAAGCGGGTTCGGATCACCGCGGACAACGTGAGCCAAATGATTCCCGCCGGCTCTACCCGGGAAGTGACGGTCGGCACTACCTATAACAAGTCCCTGGCAATGCACGTTGGTCCGCGCCTTGCAGCGAACCTTTGAGTTCGTCAGCTCCAACCGGGCTGTTTCCGTCACACCCTGGCATTTCTATGAAGACAGGCAGGGAAACCTCTGGATCGGCACCCTGGAAGAAGGACTCTACCGGCTGCAGAAACAATTGATCCGCAGCTACTCGAGAGAGCAGGGCCTGATCGATCGCGATACCTACGCAACGTATCAGGACCGGTCGGGCGCCCTCTGGATCGGGGCATGGCATTCGGGGCTCAGCCGTTTCGCAGATGGAAAATTTACCAGCTACACCATGGCTGACGGGCTGCCGAACGAACTGGTGACGGCGCTGTTCGAGGACCGTGAGGGTCGTTTCTGGGTGGGCACGCATGGCGGCCTCAGCATCTTCGACCACGGGCGTTTTCGTATTCCAAGCGGCCCGACTCTTCCCGATGAAGCGGTGGTTCAAGCGATCTGCCAGGACCGGCAAGGGACGCTGTGGTTCGGAACCAGGCAGGGGCTGGCCCGCTATGAGAATGGTGTAACCCGGTTCCTTACCGAGAAGGACGGGCTGGCGGCAGACGACACCCATGCGCATCCTCGAGGCGGCCAACGGAGATTTATGGGTGGGCGGTTATGGCGGTCTGACGCGGATTCGCAACGGGGAGTTTACCCGCTGGACGGAGAAGGATGGTTTGCCGAGCGCCAACATCTGGTCGTTTTACGAAGACAACGACGGCGCGCTGTGGATTGGAACCTATGACGGTGGTCTCGTGCGCTTCAAGGACGGGAAGCTTACCAGCTATTCGGTCAAGGACGGTCTCTTTGATGACGGCGTATTTCGCATTCTTGAAGATGCACATGGCTACTTCTGGATAAGCTGCAGTCGAGGTGTGTACCGGGTAAGCAAACGCGATTTGAATGCATTTGCCTCGGGCGATCTGAAGAAGGTTACCTCCACGGCCTACGGAAAGATCGACGGCATGTTGGATATCGAATGCAATGGGGGAGTGGAGCCGTCGGGCATCAAGACACGCGATGGCAAACTCTGGTTTCCCACCCGCAACGGCGTAGCGGTCATCGATCCGGAATCTGTCGTCCACGATTCCGTTCCACCATTGGTGATGATTGAATCCTCTCTGGTGGACAACGTAGCCACACCCGTGAATGCTCCGCTGCGCATTCCGCCCGGCAGGCCCAACGTGGAAATCAGCTACACGGCTCCAAACTTTATTAACGCTACGCAGACGCACTTCAAGTACAGGCTCGAGGGCCTGGACTCAGACTGGGTCGACGCCGGAGGACGGCGCATAGCCTATTACTCGCACCTGCCACCGGGAGAATATGTTTTTCACGTGATCGCGGGCAACAGTGATGGCGTGTGGAACCAGGAAGGCAAGACCCTCGCCATCACGGTGCTCGCTCCCTTTTATGAGACCCGGTGGTTTCAAGATGCTTGTGCTGCTCACTTTGGGTGCTCTTGTCGCGATGTCATGGAGATATCGCGTGTCGCAGCTTCAGCGGGCACAGGCTGCCCAGCAGGCCTTTTCCCGGCAGTTGATCGCCTCCCAGGAGGCCGAACGCAAGCGTATCGCCGCCGAGATGCACGACAGCCTGGGCCAGCGGCTTGTGGTGATTAAAAATCTTGCCTATCTCCTGCTCCGCTCAAAGAAGGGCGCCCCTGCCGATGACTCTGATGCGCAGACCATCGCGGAGATCAGCGATGAGGCTTCCTCCGCGATCGCGGAAACTCGTGAGATTTCCTACAACCTTCGCCCGTTTCAGCTCGACAGGCTGGGATTAACCAAGGCGATCGAAGCAATGATCCGCACGACGGGCATCGCATCCGCAATCCGCTTTACTTCAGAGCTGGATAATATCGATGACGTTTTTCCCGAGGATCTGCGCATCAATTTCTACCGCATCGTTCAGGAATCCCTGGGCAACATCATGAAGCACGCGCAGGCAACTGAGGTGAACGTCCGCGTGAAGCGGCGCATCGAGAACGTAATCCTGACCATCGAAGACAACGGCCGTGGATTCACGCCCGATGAGCGAAGCCCTCTGCCCTCGCGCAGCGGCTTCGGGTTGACGGGCATGGGCGAGCGGGCGAGGCTGCTTGGCGGTGAGCTCAAGGTGCGGTCCACCCAAGGCAAGGGCACAACGGTCCTGTTCGAAATTCCATTGAGACAAAAGCACAGTGGATGACGGCATTCGCCTGCCAGTCTGCACAGGTTCAGTGATTCCCGCCGTCCGGCGCCGCGAGAGATGAAACAATCTCGGGCAAACCCGAAATCTCGTGCTTAAGCACATACTCGCGAGCTCCAGCCTCGAGCGCGGCAGTTTTCATATCCTCGTCCTGGTAATCCGTCACGACAATAATGCGGGCTGAAGGATCGTAACCTCGAATCTGCCTGGTGGCCGTCAAGCCATCGACATGGGGCATCCTGAGATCCATCAGAACGATGTCCGGCCGATGTTCTTCATAAGCTGCCAGCGCTTCTGAGCCGTCGGCGCATTCCCAGATCGCGCTGGCCGTGTCGACTAAAATGCGCCGCAGCACCCGCCGGATTCCGGCATTGTCTTCAACAATTAAAAGCGTCATGTATTCTCTTTACGATCGTTTTCGGTCCCGGCGCCTGTGATGCAATGTCCGTAATCAAAAACCTGAGTCAAGCCTATAGAACTCTGAGGAAGAGAGACATAGAGGCTACTACATGCGAACCGTGTGGTTCCACATGGGGCCCGAGGTTCCAAGCCCAGTTACCTTGGTCGCTCGCACGCTGGAGCCTGAATCTGCATACCCAGGCACCGGGAACCTGGGGCGCGTCGTGGTACGGTGGGATGGTAGATTCTCGATTGAGGGATCCGAGCCGTGGATGACGGGATTCGCATTCTGATTGCAGACGACCATCCGCTGATGCGGAAGGGGTTGCGGCTCAGTGTCGAAGAGGATCCCGGCTTGAAAGTAGTGGGCGAAGCCTCTGATGGAGAAGCGGCTTTGTCGCTCATTACAGAAGCTCCATCCCCACGTCGCGCTGCTCGATATTGAGATGCCGAAGCTCGACGGGCTCGGCGTCGCCCGGGAAGTGGTCAAGCGCGGGCTGAAGACAGAGATCATCTTTCTCACTTTGCATTCGAATCAGGATCTCTTCCGCAGCGCAATGGACCTGGGATGCAAAGGCTATATTCTCAAGGACAGCGCGGTCCAGGAGGTGGTGGCCGGCATTCATGCCGTGGCGTCGGGACGACCCTATATCAGTTCCGCGATTACCACTGACCTGCTGCAGAGCCGCAATCAACCCGAGCCGCAAGTCAAGCCATTCCTTGACCAGCAATCTCACCCCTACCGAGCTCCGCATCATGCGTCTGATTGCGCAAGGCAAAACCAGCAAAGAAATCGGCGCCGAGCTTTCCATCCACTACAGAACCGTCGAGAACCACCGCACCAGCATGTGCCGCAAGCTTGAACTCGAGGGCGAGGGCGCCAACGCGCTGCTGCGGTTCGCGCTGCAAAACAAGAACCTTCTCGTAATCCCCCCGAAATTCCTGCAAATCTCCCCTGTGTGGAACCACATGGGCTCGCCGTGTAGCGTCCTCTATTTCTACCTCGCGAGAGCTTTTGTACTCTTGCTCCATCGAACACGGGGCAGATGGGTTGAGTCGGCCGAGTTCGAAGGGAACTATGCTCTCAACGGGTCCTGTAACGGTGGCATCGGATGCGTGGGGGCCAGAATGGCCTCAATCCGCAAATGGGCCTGATGATGCTGGAAGGTGCGCAGCCGAACTAACAACCTCGTTTCATAGCAAAGGACGGGTGCCCCACATCTCGCTCGTTTTTCGCGAGATGTGGGATACCACCGAGGTTGACCGCTGAGTATGTCGGATGAATCGAGAGTCAGAAGTAAAGAGCAGCGGGTTCCGTCCTTAGTCTGGGAACGAGAGGTGGAATCGGCTTTTGGTTATTCTGATTTCTTTTCGCGCTCCGCGGCCAACGCCATCAAAAGACGATCCCGCCAGGCACGGCGGACGGGTAAGGCATCCTCGCTGAGCAACTGTCTTCGTTCAGCCTCCACTTTGCGGATCAACTCCTTGCGACCAGGGTTCCTCGTGATTACGTGACCTCGCGATTTCATGCATAAGCGGCCCTAATCGGACAGCGTAATCCGCGATGCCCCCGGCTGCATTAAGGTCAATCGTCTCGAAGGGGCCCATGAAAGACCAACGCCAGCCTAGACCATCGCGGACAGTTCGATCGATGTCCTCGCAGCTGGCAACACCGTCCTCCACTAACGCCCATGCTTCGCGCAGAAGGGCAGCCTGAAGACGGTTCAGCACAAAACCCTGCACCTCTTTGCGCACGTGAACAACACTGCGCTTGAGCGCGCGCATGAGGGAGTCGACAAACTCAACGGTTGCGGGAGAGGTTTCCGGGGATGGAACAAGTTCCACCACAGGCACCAGATAAGGCGGATTCACAGGGTGAACGATCAGCACGCGGGATGCGATCTTCAAGCCGTGCGTAAACGCGGACGCCGGAATGCCGGAGCTGGAACTGCCGATCACCAGATCCGGAGCAGCAGCGTGCTCGAGATCCTGCATCAGACGGCGCTTCACATCGACCAGCTCCAGCACGGACTCCTGCGCATAAGCGGCCCCGTCCACTGCGTCTGCCAAGCTATATGCCGGCGTCACATGTGCAGCCACTTCCTCGGGATGGTCGGCCAGGCCAAAGGAGCTTAATTCTTTCAACTGCTCCGATATCAGTGACAGTGCGTTATCCGTGGCACTGCGATTGGCATCGTATACACGAACATCCATTCCCGCCCGAGCAAAGACGATTGCCCACCCAGCGCCAACCAGACCTGCGCCGATCACCGCCACCGGTCGGCCGCCAAGCAAATCTTGTAGCGTCATAAGCGTTATGCAGGCCCCGTTGCGGTGTTCAGGACGAGCACGGTGGCAATTGGGTCCAACGCTTTTGCCGGGAGGTGAACCTCGAGGCTATCGCCGGTTTGCGTAAACTTTAAAGGCGTATGCGCGGGGTCCGCAAGCAGGTAAGCACTGGTGACCTTACGCGGCATCTTGTCCAACCGGAAGAAGTCGGTCCAGTTGAAGATCTCAATGTAGATTTTGTCGGGAGTGGTGGTCGATCGCCAATCCCATGTAGGAATGAACTTGGGATCGCCTCTCTTATCCTTCTCCGTGGGGCTGAATGATCCCGCCTCGGCGCCAAAGAGCGTGGGCTTGGTGTCGTAGATGGCCTCGCCGTTCACGGCCAGCCACTGGCCCATCTGGTGCAGACGCTCGACCTCAGGGGCCGGGACGACACCTTTGGAATCAGGCCCGATGTTGAGCAGATAGTTGCCGCCCTTGCTGGCGATATCGATCAGATTGCGCAGCAAAGTTTCGGTCGACTTGAAATTCGTGTCCCACGACTTGTAGCCCCAGGTGTCGTTCATGGTCATGCAGGCTTCCCAGTCGCGGCCTGGATAACCCTGGCCAGGGATGTGCTGCTCCGGCGTTTCCGTGTCTCCCTTGTACCCTCCTCCGAGCCGATTGTTCCAGATCAGGTTGGGGTGCTGATTGAGGAGTGTGACGATCTCGGCCGCGCGCTCCGGCGTCATATCAGCGGTAGGCGTATCGAACCACACGACCACTGGAAACTCCGCATAGTTGGTAAGCAGCTCTTTGATCTGCGGGATCGACTTGGTATGGAGATAGGTGTCGAAGTCACCGTCCTGCGCCTTATCCCAGTGATGCGTGACAGGATCATGATGGTCTTTCATGATCGCGCCCCCTCCTGGCGCGGTCCAATCCTGATCCTGAGAATAATAGAAACCCAGCTTCATCCCCTGTTTCCGGCACTCTTCAGCCAACTCGCGAAGCGGATCGCGCTTGAAGGGCGTTGCCGCGACGATGTTAAAGGAGTTGGCTTTGGAGTCGAACATGGCAAAGCCGTCATGATGCTTGGCCGTGATCACGATGTACTTCATGCCGGCGGATTTTGCCAGGGCGACAATATCGTGCGCGCTGAAGCTGGTGGGGTTGAACTGCGAGGCAAGAGCCTTGTAATCCGCCACCGGGATCGAGGCGGTGTTCATGATCCACTCACCGCCGCCCGGAATCTGCTTACCATCCCAGATTCCCGCTGGAATGGAGTAGATTCCCCAATGAATGAACATCCCAAAGCGTGCCTCGCGCCACCATTGCATGCGGGCATCTTTTTGCGCAGGCGTCTCGGTGTCCTGAATAGAAGGGACGGGATGATGGACGGGCTGAGTATCCGCCTTGCTGCCCGCTAATTGTGCATAGCTGAGAGAAACGGCCGCAAAGACCGAGATGCTGGAGAGGATATTCTTTATCAGGCTCAAGGTGATTCTCCTAGTGGCAAACTCTGCGATTGGTTGGCTAGCTGCGAAACTTATATCCCAGCTTCTCTAAATAGGCCTTGGTCGTTTGCACCGTCTGGAGAGGCGTCATCGGCCCATCCGGGGAGGGATCCAACTCGACCATGACGTCGTTCATCAAATCCACGCTCTCCACCATCTCCAGAATCGTTGGAATATCCACCGTGCCCATGCCCAGCGGGCAGTATCCCTGGTACCACTCCCAACCCTTGTAGTCCTTCAAATGCATGTGCTTCACCAGCGGGTAGAAAATCCTTTACCACCTTAGCAGCATCCGCCCCACCCTTCTGAAGCTGGCCAACATCAGGAGCGAACTTCAGATTCCTTGGTGTTCACGGATTCCATGACCGCATAAACTTCATCGCGCGATTCGATGCAGGTACCCGTGTGTTGATGGAGTCCCGTTTCCAGGCCCAGGTCGGTAACTGCCGCAGCATAATCATTGAGTGCGGAGATGATGTCGGCCCGGTGTTCCTGAAAGTTGTAGGAATCGCGTTTGACGCTATTGGGAGCCAGCACAACAAACGTTCCGTTGAACTTCTGGACAACCTTGGACAATGCAGTAATACGGGCAATTTCGTCTTTTCTTTTTGACGGGTCGATCAGGTTGCCGGTGATGTAACCCAGACCTGAGCGGCACTCCATATTTCGCGATCATGGGGGCCAACAGGCCGCGTTTGTCCCAGTTATCCAGCACCTCGGGGAATGTCTCAAAGGACCAGAAGCCTTCGGCCGAGATGTCTTTTAATGCCGGCTCCAGAGTCGCGTCGTCGCCCGGGCGCGGGAATGTGCCCCAGGTGATACAGGTATGGCCAATCTTCAGCTTTCGAGCGGGTGGCTTTTTAGCGAATGCCTGTAACGGGGGAAGGCCAAAGCGCCCAAGCCAAGGGCGGCGGTCTTGAGAAGGTTACGGCGCTGTCGCATTAGGTCCATGGTTGACGCTCCGACATTCCAAAACCGTTTGGTGACGGTCGACCCCTTGTTTCCGCGCCAAGCGGTACTAGCAACGGCCCGAGACGCAACGTCCCGCTTATGGCGCCGGGACTCTAAGCTTAGAAGAGTGCCCCCGCCACCTGCTCAGATATATTTCGGGTCTTCTCTTCCAGCGCTTCCCGCCGACATGGCGGGATCTTTCCTGGCGCTGGTGCTCAGTGTTACCGTGAAAATGCGGTCTCGAACGACGCCAATAACCCGCTGTCCATAGCTCTTGCCTTTGCTGCCCACGGCACAAGTCACGGCCTCATTCCCGATGGCGCGGACAGGCGTTACGGAAGAGCCGCATTGAGCCCTGTACGCATTCATTGCCTGGCCCGCATCTTTCATCTCTTCAACCGTGATCTTTAGCTCACGAGACGCAATTGCATCATGGTAGGTGAAGTCGCAGGCCGGCTTGCCACCCTTGGCAAGAGTCGCCATGGGCGAGTTCTCCGCGCTCCGAGCACCCCCGTCGCTGTCGCCACGTTGAGCCACGGACAATGTATGCATCTGGCAAACCGCCGGCCAGAGGTGCGAGTACCAACAACAGCGCTAGATATCTCATGTACGCTCTGAGAAACTACTGAGCTCCTGCAACGGGCTTTCCCTCGTACGGAAGGTCGGTATGCACATGCTGCGGAATGCTCTCGATCGATATCTCGGGATGCTGGCGAAGGAAATCAAAAGAATAGGTAGGCGCGCCAGGATCGAACTTCTTGTCAATGAACTGCGCTTGTTGTTCCGCAGCCTTTTGATCCATGCCCATGCGGCGGTAGATGATCGACAAGTTGTAGTGCGCGGCTAGATCATCTGGGTCGATCTGCTGCAAGGCCTCGAACTGCTCTCTCGCCGCAGGGTAATTCTGCTGGCGATAAAAGGCGATGCCAAGATCGCGCCTCGCATCGCGCGACCGGGGGAATAGCTCAACCACTTTTTTCAGATCTGCGGTCTCTGCCTCGTAGTTGCTTGCCCTTCTTTCCAGCAGCGCGAGATAGTACAGGGCGCGCGCACTATTCCGGTTCAGAGACAGTGCCTTCTGTATGCTGCCCCGGGCAGACTCGTACTTTTCCCATTGAATTTCGGTCAATCCGATATTGGTATACGCGTCGGCATAATCGGGTCTCAGCCTCGTTACTTCGCTAAATGCGCGCACCGCATCTGAGTATTGCTGCTGATCGAGGTAAGCAATGCCCAGATTATTCCAGCGCATCCAGTCCGGGTTATCGCCGGGCTCGGGCTGGGTGACTGCATTTTCACCAATGTTTAACGTCCGGCTGCGCGATGCAATCTCTACCACCGGATACGCTGGATGATCCTTGCCAAACACGTTGTTCAGGTAGCTTTCGCGGAAGTGCCGGTAATTCACTTTCGCCGTGATCGTGATTGGGCCCTTCAATCCTGACGGAATGCGGAATTGATACCGAACCAATGCCGACCTGCCGGCCTGGATGGAGTTGTCATAGGCGACGGAATGGATGGTCCAAACTTTGTGGTTATCGACGAACCCACCGTCAACGTCGACGGGGCGATTAGTGAAACTGTGCGCGCGCTCATCCAGCCTTCCATCCGGCTTAAGGAAGCCGCTATGATAGATTTCCTGTCCCGAAGCATCCTTGGCGGTGAACTCAACCCACGCCTCGTAAAGATCGCGCACCTCGGGGATCAGCGAATGCCCGATGTTCTTATTCTGAATCACCACCAGGGCCTCCACCACATCACTTGGCTTGAGGCTGAACGGCACAGAACCAAGAGGAGCGATGATCTTGCCATCCGGCGTCTGCAGGGCAAAAATATCTACGTTCAGGTAATTTCCGGTTTTGAGGAAGTCAATTGTCTTGCGCAGCTGTTCATCAAAGCCGTAGTAAAAGGGCACCGCCGTATTTCCCGCAGGCCAGCTATGTGAAGCGAAGGTGCCTTTTTTCGCCCCGTCCTCTCGAAGCGTGTTGGGCGCGCGCTTCATGTGGCATCCCTGGCAGCTGCTGAAATCCGCGGTGTAGAAGGTCAGCGGATTCTGCTGCGAGAACTTCGATTGCTGCCATTCATCGTAGGTCGTAAATGCACGAATGAATTTGTAGTCGTTCAAAGCATCCGGCAGATTCGCCTTGTGGCACGTTGCGCAGAACTCCGGCGTCCGATAGAAGCTCTTCATGACCGCCTGCGAATGGCGCAAAGGATGCTTCATAATTTCGTCATACGGAACCTCGCCCGGAATCCGGTTTCCCTTCTCATCCACGATCACCGAAGGGACCCCCATGACAAAACCACCATTGCCTTGGGTCGATTTGAGACTCTGGATCGAGTGGCACGTGGTGCAGGAAATACCGTCCTGATCCATGCTCCGGTCAACCTGCGAGTTTTGCGTCAGGCCGCCCGCTAATACGGCCACCGGGTTATGGCAGCTATCGCAGTGGCGCGAAAATTCGATGCCTTTCGTCCTGATAAGAATATTGACGCTGGTTCGATAGAACGGCGTGCGAAAGGAATTGGAATGCAGCGACTGCCGCCATTGGTGGTAGGCCTCCTGATGGCAATGCGCACAGTATTCTGCGTTAGGAAAGGCTCCGGGCTGAACAAAATCGTTTCCCGCCATAGACGCATTCCCGGGCGCCGCAAGCTGGTCCTTGCCGAACCGGTAGTTGTAGGTAGCACGAACCTTGTCGGCGTATTCCTTGCGCGAGGTGTCCTGGCTGGAGCCGGCCTCGATTGTGCCCATAAAAAAACACAGACCTGCGGCGCACACCATCAGGGCAAGAAACACACGCAGGAAAAGAATCTTCATAAGCCATTCTGCAAAGTCATTTAGCGGCGGCCGGGCTCTTCGCCATGGCATCGTAGACGCTGGGCACCACGCCCTTGCCCTCTTCAATCACAAAGAAGCGATCGACGCTGGGCAGAGCGACCTTCTCTACAGACCCGCTCGGCCAATGAACTTCTACCGCATCGATCGTGGCCGCTTGACCCAGGCCGAAATGAAGGCGCTGGTCGTTCGACGATTCATAGCTGCCGCCGCTCATTACGTCGCCGCGCTGCCGGATCCCTCCTGCAGTTACATAAACAGTGGCTCCTACTGCGTCGCGCGGGCTCTTAGGTCCCCCGATAAGCGCGATCCCCACCCAATGATTTTTATCGGGATTCACATTGCGAAGCAGGACCGGGGTATGGTCGATGCAGTTGACCACCACGTCGATCTTGCCGTCATTAAACAAGTCGCCAAAGGCGGCGCCTCGGCCGGGAATGACATCCGCCAATCCGGTGCCCTCCACAGCCGGAACAAGTTCGAATCGCTTTCCCTTGTCGAGGTTGTGAAACAGAAGAGGACGTTCCGCAAAAGTCATACCCCAGTCGTAAGGATGCTTGTCGACTTGCGGATAAACGTGGCCGCTGACTGACATGATGTCTTTCCATCCGTCATTGTCGTAGTCGATGAACTCTGTACCCCAACTCAGGAACGGATAGGTGATCTGCGCGATCCCCATCTGTTCCGTGATCTCAGAGAAGTTGCCGCCGCCCTCATTGCGGAAAAGCGTTTTGTAGTCGTCTGAGAACGTTGTCGTGTACAGGTCAACCCGGCCGTTGTTCAGGTAGTCTCCGACGGCCAGCCCCATGGAGGCGGTTTCTCGCGCTTCCTGGTTCAAGGCAAAACCAGAGTAGAAGCTCGCATCCTGGAACGTGCCATCCCCCTTATTGATGTAGAGGTAGTTCGGCGTCGAATCATTGGCGACGATCAGATCGACCTTGCCATCGTTGTTCACATCGACGAAGGTGGACGAGAATCCGTAGTAGTGGCGCTTATCGCTTACGCCGGCCTTCTCGCTGACGTCGGTGAACGTCCCGTCGCCGTTGTTATGGAATAAATGATCGGGTTCTCCGGGAAGACCGCGGGGCCCGCACATAACAGTCACGCCGCGATACTGGCAGAAGGAATGAGCCGCGTCTCCGCCACCGGACGGAGGCGGATTCTTAAAGTCGTAATGCACATACCCAGGGACAAACAGATCGAGCTTTCCGTCTCCGTCGTAGTCTCCAAAGCTTGCCCCGTTTGACCAGTTGCCCAGGGTCACTCCAGCTTTTTCGGCAACATCGGTAAATGTCCCGTCATGATTATTGTGATAGAGACGGTTCTTTCCAAAGTTGGTGACATAGAGATCCGGCCAGCCGTCGTTGTCGTAATCGCCGACAGCCACCCCATAGCCCCAGCGGCCATTGGTCACGCCGGCTTTGGCGGCAACATCGGTAAACGTTCCGTCATGATTATTGTGGAAGAGAGCCGCGTGCGGTGGCTCCGCTTTGCCGTCTTCCGCCTCATACGTTGAGCCGTTCACCAGGTAGATGTCGATCCAACCATCGTGATCGTAGTCCAGCAGGGCCACACCGGAGCCGGTTGTCTCGATAATGTAGTTCTTCTGCGGAGTTCCCATCTTGTGTTTCCAGACGGTCAAGCCGGCCTCTTTGGAGACGTCCTGGTAGATAATCGGGCCCGTCTTAACAAACCCGCCTGCGGTGATGGGTCTTTTTTCCGAGTCCAGTACGGGCGCAAACGTGCCCCCCGTCGCTGAGCCTGATTGTTGCTGAGACGTGGCGTTGCCACCGTAAATGGGAGCTGTCGACTGTTCTGTCTGCGGCGCCTGGGAGTTCGCCCGGGAGACTACAACGAAGCAGAGCGCGGCTAAGAGGGCGGCAGAGGCCGCTCTCGTTCGCGAGACATCTAATCGAGATAAAGCCATGAATTGCCGACCGCCAGACACGCTGAGTTGGAAATAAGTCGATTATCCGCGTTGCAAATTGGCAGTGTCAAGAAAACAGTCCCAAGAGACGCCCGCAAATTGCTGTTAACATTGACCTTACGTCTTCTGGGTGGCGCTGGAGGCCGGCGCCGGGCTGAGTTTTCTGCGCATTCCGCTTCTTCACCTTTATCCGGGGTGTGCCCTCGGCCCACCGGGCCGGCGCAAAAACACTCAGGGGATACGCATCCTTATATATGCGATCTCCGATGGGACGACTTTAGCTTTCCGGACCGTTCCTGGGCATGGTTCTTGGCAGCGGCAATATGATGGAGGGATGATCCACGTGGAAACATCGAGCGAAGCTGCGCTATTTCAAACCATCCTCGAGACGCTCTACACGCCGGTACTGGGCGACGTGTTGGATGTGTTGGGCTACACTCATCAATTCCTGCCCCAGCCCATTCAGCCCTTGAAAGAGAGCATGCGCATAGTGGGACGCGCCATGCCCGTTCAGATTGCCGATGCCTGGGGACAGCAGGAAGACCCCTTCGGCCTTATGACGGAAGCCTTGGACCAGATACTTCCCGGTGAGATCTACGTGGCCACTGGAGGCTGTCACAACTGTGCTGCCTGGGGCGAAATTCTCACCGCAACAGCCCGGACGCGCGGTGGTCTTGGCGCGGTCATTGATGGATTCCATCGTGACACGCCCCAGATACTGGCCCAGCAGTGGCCGGTCTTCAGCCGCGGGCGGTATGCGCAAGACGCAGGCGTCCGCTCCAAGATAGTGGACTACCGATGCCCGGTCGAAATCGGGGCAGTCCATATCGAGCCCGGCGACCTGATCTTTGGCGATATGGACGGGGTTTTGGTCGTGCCCCGTGCGGTTGAAGAAGATGTCATCGCTCGCGCGCTCGAAAAAGCTCGCGCAGAGAAAGTAGTCCGCAAGGAAATCGAGGCAGGTCTGTCGAGTACCGAGGCATTCCGCAAGTATGGAATCCTCTGAAACAAGTTCACGCTCGACAAACCGTGGAGGGTAAGCATGACCGACGGCCGTCTTTTATTTCTCAATCCCAAAGACAATGTCTGCACCGCGATTTCTCCCATAGCAAGCGGCGCAAGCCTGCAGATTAGTGGAAATGAAGTAGTGGTCGAAAAAACCATCCCCCTTGGCTTCAAGATAGCTGCCTGCAACATTGCTATGAACGAAACCATTGTCAAATATGGCGTTCCGATTGGTTCAGCAACGCGGGATATCGCACTGGGTGAGCTGGTGCATGTCCACAACATGAAGAGCGATTATCTACCGACTTATACTCTCGATAAGGAAGATGGCCATGTCTGGAACCACTGAGTTACAAGGATACTTACGCCAGGACGGACGCAAAGGCATACGGAATTATGTTGCCGTCTGTTATCTCGTGGAATGCGCCCACCATGTGGCCCGCGCCATTGCCAATCCTTTCCAGGAGCGCGGTGTGCACCTGATCGGTTTTGGCGGATGTTATCCCAATGCCTATTCCGCTCGCATGATGAAGAGCCTTTGCACCCATCCCAATGTAGGAGCGGTCCTGCTGGTGTCATTAGGCTGCGAAAGCTTCGATCGCCACAGCCTTGAAGAGGCAGTTCGGCAAAGCGGCCGGCCTGTGGACACTTTGATCATTCAGCAGACGGGCGGCACGCGCAAGACGGTAGAAAAGGGCCGCGCCTGGGTCGAAGCCACCCTTGCTGCAATGCAGTCCGATGTCATGACTCCAATGAGTGTCACGGAGCTGGTTGTCGGTACCGTCTGTGGAGGGTCTGACACCACCAGCGGCATCACGGCGAACCCCGCTATCGGCTTGGCCTTCGACCAGCTCACTGCGCAGCAAGCCACCGCTATCTTTGAAGAAACGGGGGAACTGATCGGCTGTGAACACATCATGGCCCGGCGTGCGCTCACGCCCCAGCTCGCGGATGAACTCGTTGCCGTGGTAGGCAAGGCGGCCAAATACTATTCCACCATGGGGCATGGTAGCTTTGCGCCCGGAAATGCAGACGGCGGCCTCACCACTTTGGAGGAGAAATCCATGGGCGCTTATAGCAAGAGCGGCAGCTCCAAGATTTGCGGCATCATCAAGCCCGGAGACGTTCCTCCCCGCGGTGGCCTTTATTTGCTCGACGTAGTTCCGGATGGTCCGGTGAGGTTTGGATTTCCCAACATCAACGACAACGCGGAGATTGCAGAACTCATCGCCTGTGGTTCGCACTTGATCCTATTTTCAACCGGGCGTGGCTCGGTAGTTGGCTCCGCCCTCTCTCCGGTGGTCAAAGTCTGCGCCAATCCGCAAACATTCCGCCGCATGAGCGACGACATGGATATCAACGCAGGGCGCATCCTAGAAGGTTCGGCGACCCTCGACCAGCTAGGCGATGAGGTCTATGACGTAACGATGGCCACAGCGCGAGGCCGGCAAACCGCCTCGGAATCTCTTGGCCATCAGGAGTTCGTCTTAACCTACAAATACTTTGAGCCAACCGGCCCAAGCTGCCTGCCGATGGCCTAATCGTGCCCCAATGTACTATGAATCGGTCGTGTTCACAGTGTGCAGGGGAGTCGGAAATGGAACTGGAACTTGCTGGGAGAGTAGCGGTTGTCACGGGAGGGGCGAGCGGCATCGGCTTGGCGTGTGCCCGCGCTTTGTCGCGTGAGGGCTGTCGCGTCGCATTATGGGATTCGTCGGCTCAGGTCAAAAAGGCAGCGGAGGCGCTCGGGCGAGACTTTGGCGGGTCGTCGCTGGGTGTCTCGGTGGACGTCGGCGATTTTGCCGCCGTGCAGCAGGCCGTTCGCCAAACCGAAGCCGGGCTGGGACCCATCTCCCACCTGGTTCACGCTGCAGCGGTGGGCTCGGGGAAATTCGGCTATCCGTTCACCAATCTCGAACCTGCGGACTGGTCGCGGGTATTGGAAGTAAACATAATGGGAATGACACATGTCGCCCACGCCATTGCCCCCGGTATGATCTCGCGTAAAGATGGAACGTTCGTCTTTCTGGCCTCGGTCGCCGGGCAAATTGGTTCCCAGACCGACCCTCCGTACAGCGCGAGCAAAGCGGCTAACATCAACTTCGCGCAGTGTATGGCAAAGGATCTGGGTCCGCATGGGATTCGTGTCAATGTCGTGAGTCCCGGTATGGTACGCACCGCTCTCAACCAGCGCGTCTGGAAGGCCTGGCATGATCAACAACCGGAGGACAAGCGACGAACGTACGAAGAGTGGGCGGGCGACAAGGTGCGGGCCATCACCCCGCTGGGCCGTTGGCAGGAACCCGAAGACATAGCTGACATGGTGACGTTTCTGTCCTCTGCAAGGGCCGCACAGGTAACCGGCCAGACCGTCAATGTCGATGGCGGTCAAGTGATGCACTCCTGACCAGCTTGCTTCACTGGCTGGCAATGAAGCATTCCGCGCCAGCGCCTGAACCGGTGCAGGAGAACCCAACCACACTCGATCCTTGGATGGGGTTATACACGCCGGCCTCCACCTGCTTAACGTAAACATTGCCGGCGGCTTTGGCTGTTCTTGGGTGAAACAGGCCAGCCCCCAGAAGGAACCCCACCAGAACTGCTAGAAAGGTCTTCAAAAAGTTCATCATGCTACCCTCCACAATTCGTTGAGTTGAGCATATCCGGCACACGCTCGAGGTGGGAGCCCCCGCATTTATGCGGGGGGACGAGCGCTTTAGCGCTCGGTGAAAGAGCCTGGAATCACGCGCTTTAGCGCTGGCAACATCCAGTCAAGTCCTGAACTGACGGCGGAGAATCAATCTTGTCCAAATCGAGGTGGGAGCCCCCGCATTTACGCCGGGGGACGAGCGTTTAGCGCTCGGTGAAAGAGTCTGGACTCAAATCACGCGCTTTAGCGCTGGCAACATCCAGTCAGTCCTGAACTGACCGGCGGAGAATCAATCTTGTCCAAATCGGGGTGGGAGCCCCCGCATTTATGCGGGGACGAGCGCTTTAGCGCTCGGTGAAAGAGCCTGGAATCACGCGCTTTAGCGCTGGCAACATCCCGTCAGTCCTGAACCGACGGCGGAGAATCAATCTTTCCAAATCCGGGTGGGAGCCCCCGCATTTATGCGGGGGGACGAGCGCTTTAGCGCTCGGTGAAAGAGTCTGGACTCACGCGCTTTAGCGCTGGCAACATCCAGTCAAGTCCTGAACTGACCGGCGGAGAATCAATCTTGTCCAAATCGAGGTGGGAGCCCCCGCATTTATGCGGGGGGACGAGCGCTTTAGCGCTCGGTGAAAGAGCCTCAAATCACGCGCTTTAGCGCTGGCAACATCCAGTCAAGTCCTGAACTGACGGCGGAGATTCAATCTTGTCCAAATCCGGGTGGGAGCCCCCGCATTTATGCGGGGGGACGAGCGCTTTAGCGCTCGGTGAAAGAGCCTCAAATCACGCGCTTTAGCGCTGGCAACATCCCGCTACTTTCAGCCAGACTTGTCCAAATTAGCTTTCTTCCATCCATCTCCACTCATGTCAAGGTCGGCCGCCGCCCTCAAAGGATTGCAAAGCGGAGGTTGACCCACCGCCGCTAGTTCGTAGTGACTCGAAACGAATAGGTGCCGGCGGGCAATTCCAAGGTGGAACTTCCATCCGCGCTACTTACCAAACCAACCTTCTTATTTCCGCCTAACGCCTGTCCGTCGAGCGTGAACTTGCCTTTTTGCGTCGCCGTCAGCGGTAGGCGCCCGGTTGTGTTGGGCGGAATCGTGACCAGCCAGCTAACCGCCGTTCCGTCCATGGACCAGGAAGACCTTATCTCGCCGTAAGAAGACTGATAGCGGAAGTCGAGACTCCCCAGGCGGGGATCGAAGTTGGGGTGGAGATAGATGGTGTGGAAGCCCGGATCCGAGGGCAGGGCGTCGATACCTGCGGCGTAGCGGTATATCCAATCAGCCACCGCGCCATAAGCATAGTGATTGTAAGAATTCATGCTCGGGTCGCCCCGCATCTTGTCTCCATTCCACCTCTCCCACATGGTGGTGGCGCCATGCCCTACCAGGTATCCCCATGAGGGATACTCGGTGTTGAGCAGCAGGTGATAGGCGACATCACTGTGACCCGTATCCACCAACACTGCCAAAAGATAAGGAGTGCCCAGAAAACCAGTCGCCAGCCGGCCACCGTTGGCCTCTATCTTGGCGACAAGCTTTTTGCCGGCTGCATCGCGCAGCGAATCGGGCACCAAGTTCATATTCAGCGCCAACACATAGCTGGTCTGTGTATCGCCCCCTTTGGCCTTGGCTTCCGGATTGTTGATCTGCCCGAAGGGCGAACGACCGTTATCTGCTCCGGCGATAAATCCATCGGAATGAACAAACTCTTTAGCGAAGGCGGTCTTGATCTTGCCAAACAGGGCATCGTACTTTGCCTCATCTTCGGTCTTGCCCAGGGCATGTGCCATCTGCTTCATTAGCGTGACATCGTAGGCCCAATAGGCCGTGGCCACCAGGGGCTCGAGGGTCGGCCCTTCCGGTGAGAGCCAATCGCCAAACGGAATTCCGTAGTCCTTGCTCCATAGGTAGTCCGGATTAGCCGCCTGGATCGCCGACAGATACTTCTCCATGGCGTCCCAATTCTGCTCCAGTACGCGCGTGTCTCCTGACTGCAGCCATGTCGTCCAGGGAATGATCACGCCCGCATCGCTCCACCCTGCGCCGTAGCCGGGATTCGGTGTATCTGTGCCCGGAGCGAAGATGCCGTACATCGGCGTGCCCACTTGTGTGCCTCTCATGTCGCGGGCAAATTTCTTGGAAAACTGCGTCAGTCCCATGTTGTAGGACGCCGTCCGCCAGAAGACCTGTGCGTCCGCGGTCCAGCCCAGGCGCTCATCGCGCTGCGGGCAGTCCGTAGGTACTCCAACGAAGTTGGACCGCTGCCCCCAGAGGATGTTGCTCCATAGCTGATTGATCATCGGGCTGCCGGAGTGCAGTTGTGCCGTAATCGGCGCGTCGGTGTAAATCGCCACTGCTTTGACGGTAGTAAGGTCTGGCTTGGCAGCCATGCCGCTTAGCTCCACATAGCGGAAGCCGTGAAAGGTAAAGTCAGGCTGGAACTCCTCCAGTCCTTTGCCGGAAAGAATATAGTGATCCGTTGCTTTTGCCGTGCGCAGATTTTCCACATACAGGGTGCCGTCAGGATTGAGCACTTCACCGAAACGCAACTGAATGTCGGTGCCCGCTGGGCCGCGCACCTGCAGTCGCGCCACCCCAGCCATGTTCTGATGGAAGTCGTAGATGTAGATTCCCGGCTTGGGGCTGGTGATGGCATCCGCCGTGAAAGTCTGCTGCGGACGGATGGGCTGGAAGGACTGGGCCACGATCTCCGGCTCTAACGGCTTCACCAGGTCGACAGGCTTCCAATTGGCATCAGAAAATGCAGCCGTATCCCAACCCGGTTGTTCCTTGGTGGCGTCGTAGTTCTCGCCGTCGTAGATCTCCGCTTGAGAAATGGGAGAGATATCCGCTCGCCATGATTCGTCGGTGTTGATCCACTCGATCGAGCCGTCAGCATGCTCGATGCGAAGTTGCGCTTTCAGCGCCGGGGGAGTATCTCCGTAATTGTATCCTTGGCGGAACCACATCAGCGGAGTGGTATACCAGCCCGGAGCAAGCCACGCACCGAGCGCATTTTGCCCGGTCTTCAGTTGTTGCGTGACGTCATACGCCTGGTAGGGAACGTGCGTCCGGAAATCGTCCCATCCCGGAGACAGAACCTGGTCGCCGACCCGCGCGCCGTTGATTTGGAAACGATAGGCGCCGAGCGCGGTGACATAAAGTCGCGCAGACGTCACCGGCTTGCTTATTGCGAAACTGTGGCGCAGCAGCTTCACCGGCCCCGTTTGCCATGGATTCCCCATCGATGCCGTGCTCATGGGCGAAGGCGGGGGCACATAAGCAATCGCATGCTGCCAGGTAGAGTCGTCGTACTCCGGCGCATACCAGCTCCCCTTCGCATCGAGGGCAGCCTTCCATTCCTTGCCGCTCGCCCAGACGTGAGTGGTCCCATCCATCATCTCCACGTAGAGACAAGCGCTCATCGGCGTCTGGTCGCTCTGTGATGGCCCCATGCCATTCGCAGAGGGCGTTCCGTACAAAGTGACCCCTACGGCTAGCAGGTTCTGGCCGGCGCGCAGCTCCGCGGTGACATCCTGGCGCAAGTAGGTCTTCCATGGCGCCTGTTTCCAGGGCGGCAGCGGTAGGGTCTCGAGGACCTGCTTGCCGTTTACCCATGCCGCGGCCGAATCCTCTCCGGTCACGAAGAGGTCCGCACGTTTCACCTGCCCTGAGAGCTCAAATGGGAAGCGAAAATCGTGCTGTGTATCGCGGCTTGCCGGGGCGCCCTGCTGGGAGCTGTCCGCATTGGTGATCCACGTTGCGCCGGATTTGCGGACCGCGCGGTGCTCCGTGTCCTCATATCCGATCCACTGCGCTTTCCAGGGTTCCTTGAGCAACCCAGTCTCCCACCAGCTTGCGTCGCTCGCCGGGTAGGGCTTTTCATCCTTGTTCCAGACTTCGACCTGCCAGTAGTACCGGGTCGAAGCTGCCAAATCCGGTCCGCCATACGCCACGGCAAAAGATTTGTCTGAGGAGATGCGGCCGCTGTCCCACACATCCGGCTTGCCGCTCAGCAATGCGGGCTTGCTCGCGACCTTTATTCTGTAAGCCGTCTGCCGTGCGCCGAAGCCATCATCCTGGAGCTGCCACGCGAACAGCGGCTGGGCAGAATCGATACCGAGAGGATGCACGAGCGAGTCGCAGGTAAGATGCTGCGGCTTACCCGCCGAGGCGGACGCAGCGCAAGCTGTTAGGGCAAGCCCGGCGATGACAGCAATGATCCTAAGCCCACGCCGGCTCGTGGTGGCTGCATGGGTTGGGTGAGTGCGAGCAACGCCTTCGAGGTTAGCGGAGCATTGCGGCCAGGTATTCATGCGGCTTAAACTATCCGGTCGTCAACCCGGCGGTGTCAATAGGAAAGAGCTATCCCCCTCGAATCGGGATCAGGTTTTCAAAACCATATCCATTGAAGCTCGCGGCTAGCTCTGTTTCCCAGACGAAGGACGGGTGCCCCACACCCGGATTTCCTGTGAAGATTGTTGGCGATGATGCACTTCATGCGGCTTTCCTTGATGAAAGCCGCACACGTGGCTGTTGCTTGGCGCCGCGTACAGGAAATCCGGGTATCTCGCTCGTTTTTCGCGAGATGTGGGATACCAATGCTCTTTCCTTCTGACTCTCGATCCCTCCGAAACGCTTAGCGGTCAACATGGGTGGTCTCCCACCTCTCGCGAAAAACGAGCGAGATATGCCCCCCCTCCTTCGTCAGGGAACAAGCCGGAAAGGCCGCACATGCGCCGTCTCTTAGGGCCCGCGTACGGATCGTTCAGGTATGTGGCATTTGGCTCACTGGCGCCAGATCTTGAACGGTTAAATCTCTCCCCTCCCAAAGCCATAATGTCTAATCGGAAACTGTTGCCCTATTGCGATGTTTAGGTATGATGGGTGCGGCCCGGCAGGCCGAATTAGGGAACCACGGCAACGCAACTCTCGTGAGTCCGATCGGAGAAACACTTTGATCACTCCACACCCTCGCTTCCGTGCGGCATACTTCCACAGCGGCGGAGCCTTCCTGATAGCGATACTTTGCGCGAGCTCACTGGCCTTGGCGCAATCCAAGAGCCCCCCGAATGCAGTCACGCTCGATTGGAACAAGACCATTCTCGTCTCCAAATCCACGCCGACACTGCAGGTTGTCGTTAACCCCATGTTGCGGTCCGGAGCGCCCATGCACGACGGCGCTTTCCAGGCGCTTAAGCAATTGGGTGCGGACTACGTTCGCTATGTTCCGTGGCTGCCATATCCCAGGCTTGCGGTCGCTGAACTGGAACCACCAACCAAGGAAAAGACCTCATGGGATTTCTCCCTTATCGATCCCATGACGAAAGACTTTCTCGCTGCGACCGAAGGCCACAGTACCGTGATGAACTTTAGTACCATTCCGGCGTGGCTATTCAAGACGGACAAGCCCGTCTCTTATCCGGCCGACCCTAACCAGGTTTACTGGGACTACACCCAGGGTACGGAACTGAAAGACCCCACGGGTGGGGAACTGGGCGACTACTACGCGCGGCTAGTGAGTTGGTACACCAAGGGTGGCTTCACCGATGAGAACGGAAAGCAGCACACTTCGGGCTTTCACTACAGCTTTCCCATCTGGGAGGTGCTCAACGAGGTGGACTTTGAGCATAAGACGACTCCGGAGCAGTACACCGCGCGATACGACGCGATCGTCAGCGCCATCCACAAAGTAAGTCCGAACACAAAGTTCATGGGCCTGGCCCTGGCTGATCCGGGGGCCGATCCTCGTTATTTCGAATACTTTCTCAACCCCGCCAATCACAAGCAGGGCATCCCTCTCGACTACATCTCCTATCATTTTTATGCCAGCCCGTCGCCCGGCCAGGACATCAATAACTGGCAGTTCACCTTCTTTGATCAGGCGGACCGGTTCCTTACTACGGTCAGATACATCGATGCCATTCGCCAGCGGCTATCTCCTCAAACCAAAACCGATACAGACGAGCTTGGGGTGATACTTCCTTCCGACGGAGTGGAAATAAGGGATGGCAAAGCGCACCCGAACACCATCCCAAACCTCTATTGGAATGCGGCCGGCGCCCTCTACGCCTACCTCTTCTGCGGATTAGCAAAGCAGGGAATCGACGTCATTGGAGAGTCGCAATTGGTGGGCTATCCTTCGCAGTTTCCGAGCGTCTCGATGATCGATTGGAAGAACAGCAAGCCCAACGCCCGCTTCTGGGTATTAAGCCTGTTGAAGGATAACTTTCATCCCGGAGATCAACTGGTCGAGACCAAGCTCTCTTCCGATAGCGACATTGAGGCCCAGGGATTTATCACACCCTCAGGCAAGAAGTTGTTGCTGGTCAACAAGAGAAAACGGGCTATCGACGTTACCTTGCCGGACGGCGCCCAAAAGGCCAATCTCTCCATCGTCGACGAGGCTAGCGGAGAGGGCGCGGCTCGCACCTCGGAACAGGAGGGAACTCATCTGAATCTTGCACCGTTTGCAGTGGTTGTCCTCAGCTTTCGATAGAGAAACGTTCCCCCGATAAGTAGGCTTGACAGGGAGACTTTATGCAAAGAATTGCTTTTCTTTTGCGCTTGCGCGAGGGGACTGAAGCCGCGTACGACGAGGCGCATGCCAACGTTTGGCCGGAGATGCTGGCGCTCCTGAAACGCTCGGGAATCTCGGAGTATTCCATCTTTCGCCGGGATCAACTGCTCTTCCTCACCATGCACGTCGAGAACTTTGAGGAGACATGGGCGCGGATCGAAGCCGATCCCGTCAATACGCGCTGGCAGCAGGCCATGGCCCCCTACTTTGCCCCACTTGATCCACTGCGGCCGGGCGAGCGCTTCCCCATGATGCAGGAAATATTTTTCATGCCCTAGTCCTCTTCTGCAACAATGCTATTGGTTACATTTCTATAGAGGATTTTCATTTTGACCAAAGCAAAAATTAGCCGCCTCTATCTGATCCCTATACTTTCCAAGGCCATGGACATTCTGGAGTTGCTGGAAACGGAGAAGAAACCCCTTAGTCTGGAGGACATTTTCCAAAGAGTTCATATTTCCAAGACCAGCGTTTATCGCATTCTCAAGACCTTCGTCCATCGTGGCTATCTCGCTCAATCTCAGGACGGACGTTATCGCGCTGCCGCACGTCCCAAAAAAGTTCGCTTCGGCTTCGCCAGCCAGAGTGTAACTATGCCTTTTTCGGAAGCCGTCACTGCCAGCCTGCGTGCTGCGGCAACCAATTCGGGCATAGACCTGGTGGTGATCGACAACAAATATGATCCCGAAGTGGCTTTGCGTAATGCCGAGGAATTCGTCGGCAAAGGCGTGGATCTGGTAATTGAGTTTCAGATCGACGAACATATCGCGCCCCTAATCGGACATACCCTCTCGAGCGCAGGAATCCCTGTTATTGCTATCGACATACCTCACCCGCACGCAACCTATTTTGGAGTGGATAACTTCCAGGTTGGTTTCGAGGCCGGCGAACTTCTCGCGCAACATGCCATCGATCAGTGGAAAGGCAAGCCGGACTGGGTGATCGGCTTGGACATCGCCGAGGCCGGATCGTTCGTGCAGAGCAGGATCACGGGAGCGTTCCAAGGCATTCGTTCACGCCTGCCGCAGTTTTCCTCCGATCGCTTCATGCGCCTGGAGGGCGGCGGATTGAGACAGCGCAGCTACCAGGTGACGGCAGCGTTTCTGCGCGATCATAAGAAGCAGCGCATCCTGATTGCCGCTGCCACCGATACCAGCGTGTTAGGAGCCCTCCAGGCAGTACGCGAAGCCGGCGCCGAAAAGAATGTTGCCGCCGTCGGTCAGGACTGTATTCCCGAAGTGTTGGAAGAGATGCGTTCGGGGGCCGACCTTCTCATCGGTTCCGTTTCCCACGAGGCTCACACCTATGGTCCACGCCTGATCCAGTTGGGGCTGGCAATGTTAAGAGGAAGTGCCGTTCCGCCGTACAACTTTGTCCACCACAAGCTGGTAACCCCGGCCAGCCTGAAGTAGGGCGGCGTCCCGCATGGAACGCCGGCTTATGCGCTCGTTAGATCAGGTTCAGTGAAGCGATACTGAAAAAAGCCCAAAAAATAACCGAAACTCCGCGCAATTGCATCTAATACAGTAGTTACCGCACAGTGGAATGCGACCTCCATTTGCCCAGGAAGATGATCAAGATGATCAATTATTACTTGATCATCTTGATCATCTTCGTGAAACAAAGGACTTAGCCGGGATATTTGATCACCTTGCTGCTGTATTTGATCACCTTCGTCCTGCTTTTCGTAAGAACTTCGTTTGCATGGTGCGGAGACAGCTTGCCCCTGTAAAATTGCTGGCATCGAGGGGCGGTAAGAAGATGCGGATTCTTGGACTCATAGCTGCTCTTCTGCTTTGTGTGACAACCGCCTCCGCGGAGAAGCTTGCTAAAAAGGGCGCCGATCCCGTCGAAGCGGAGCTGATGGCAGACCTGCACGCCCGCCTCTTGAAAGTGGGCGAAACCGTCTACGCCCGGGTCAAAGTCGAATGGCGAAGCCCTAGTTGCGACCTCAAGAACGGTGCAGTCCTGGAGGCGCATGTGGTCTCCGTGGTTCCCAGTATCAAGCCGGTCAAAGCTTCCGAAGTGGGCCTGGCCTTTACCAGGGCGCAGTGCGGAAATATGAAGATGGGCCCCTTCAATCTGCTGCTTTCCGCGATCGCGGCGCCGCCCGAGGATAGCGATCTCGGCGTATTAAGCTACAGCTTGCCCGTTCAGGCCATGTCGGGGATAAAGGGAAGCATCATTCTTAATAGTATGCGTATCAGCAATGACAGTACTTTGAATACGGCGTCCCCCGAGATCTTTCTGGAACCGCTGATTCCCCGTATGGAGATGGGGGATGTCTATCACGTCAGAGGCTTGAAGTTGAGCGTGGGCACGGGTCCGGAGAACAGCTCCATCCTGACATCGAAGAGCCACGACGTGTCGCTGGAGAAGCACTCGCTGCTGCTGCTGCTGCCGGCGCGGTGGACAATTTCCCAGCCGTCGAACGAACCGGGCAACGCCCCGGCAGAATCAAGCGAACCCGCTGCTCGTATTCCCGCCGTAGCCAGGGCTGCGGCGCTGCCACCTCCTCCACCCGCCAACGACATCGATCTTTGCGTGCCGCCGCAGTGCAATGTAGCGTTGCCTTCGGGCAATGCAAATGATGCAGGCCACGCAGCAGCCAGCATCTCTATCCGCGAGTTAGGCTATTCTCCGCGCCCGCAAAGAGACGCGTTCGACTTTATCCACGATGAGGTGCTGGCCTATCTCGGCCCAAGGGAACTTTTGCTCGCCTTCAACCCCCACGAACTCGTGTCAAGGGATGTGCTCGGGCCGACGGTTCGCATCATCAGAGCCGCTCTGGTGGATACGGAGACACACCGCGTCACGCACACCATTGATTGGGAGATGTTCGACAGGCGGCAATACCTCTGGCCGCTCGCGGGCGACCGCGTGCTGGTGCACGTCGGCTCGGAGCTGCGAGTCTATGGCCAGGGTTTGCAGATTCTGAATCGAGTTCCCTTGGACGGCCCGCTGGCCTTCGTGCGCGTGACGCCCGACGGCACCTTTATGGCTGTAGGCGTACTCCATGAGCGGCATACGCCCCAGCTGCATGCCCAGCTTCGCGAGAGCCTCAATGGCGACCCGGAAGAAGATGTCAACATCCTGGTTTTGAATCGCGACCTTGAGACCGTCGCGAAGTCAACTGTGCAGTCGAACCTGATGCCGCCCACCCTGCTGAACGAGGGTCAGGTAACGTTATCGGCGCAGTCGAACATGCGCTACCGCATCTCCATGCTCACCTGGGACGATCATGCTTCGGTCGTGGCCCGGTTCACCTCCAGCTGCACACCGCAGCTTTCCAGCATCGAACCAGACCTTATCTTCCTGGTGAACTGCGATAAGCAAAACGGAGGCCGCGAGTACCGGGTGCTGCATGCGAACGGCAAGCTGGTGTTAAAAGGCGACTCGACGCCCAATGACTGTGGACATGCCGCCGAAGGCAGTGCCAATCAGCAGGCGTTCGTAGTAAAGATCGTGCAATCCACTCTGCCCGTTCCTCCAGGAGCGCCGATGAGCGCATCGCAATTCTCTACCGAGGAACTGCGAGTCTATCGAGCTGCGGATAGTAAGCGGCTGCTAAGCGTGCGTGCCGGTCCGCCATCATTGAGCCGTGACGGTTACGCGCTGTCGCCGGATGCATCACAACTGGCAGTCCTGACCCGCGACCAGCTGGAAATCTATTCTGTGCCGGCGAAGTGATCGTCCGCATTCACGTGAACTCCAGGTTCAACAGAACGGCTGTGGGTTCTCTTCTCAAAATCAGTTTTTTTTCAACTCTGTCCATCCACCTCCACTGATGCCAAAGTGAGCCACCGCCCTCAACTTTGTCATCCCGTCGATAAACCGAAAGGTGTTGTCAAGGGCGTAGAAATGCGTAGAGTTGCGATGAGCAACTCGTTGGCCATGAGTTTGGAGACCTGGCGCCACGCGAGCCCTCTGAGGGAATCATTTTCAGTGGAAAAGGATCTTCCACCAGCCATCGATACGGACGAACGGAGCGTCCATGATTAACTTTTCGAACATCGCGCCTAGTGCGAGATGCGGGGGTGCCCATTCAACTGAACGGCTTTCGCTTTCGCCGCCACGGGATGACGCGGGCTGCCCCCGTTGAGAAGAACCTCCGGATAGGGCTTATTGGACTTCAGCATCCAGTAAAGCCGTACGGCTAATTTGCGTGCTGCTGCGACCTTGGCGATGCCCTTTAGCTTGTGGTGGCAGCGGTGTTGATACTCTTTGCGAAATCCCGGATCGTGGCGTACGGCAGACTGCGCCGCCTCCACCAGCAGGGTGCGCAGCAAGACATTGCCTTGTTTGGAAATGCTTCCCAATCTTCGTTTGTTGCCCGAGCTGTGTTCTGAGGGGATCAGCCCGAGATAGCTGCTCACCTGTTTGCTGCGCTCAAATCGAGATACCTCGCCGATGGTGACGGCAAAGGCGAGTGCAGTGACGGGCCCAACCCCTGGCTGGCTCATCAGCAGCACAGCCTGGGGATTGGCCTTAGCGGCTTGAGCGACGGCCTTGTCCAGCTGCTCGATCTGAGGCTCGACGACCGCCAGCAGTTGCAGCAAGTCCTTGCGCCGCTGCTGTGTCCACCCCTGCAGTGGAAGGCTTTGCAACAGAACCCGACCCTTCTCATTCCATAGCTGGCGTTTTTTCTGTACGCCCTGATTCAAGGCCAGATGTTGAAGCTCTGTCTTCAACCGGGTGCGCACACCGACCAGTTTATGGCGATGGGTGAGCAGCTGGCGGATATCGCGTTGCTGCGCATCTGGCAGCCACAGGCGGGGAAAGCGCTGCTCCACCAGCAAGGTCAGAATATGGCCCGCGTCTCGCTTATCCGTCTTCTGCTTGCGAACGTAACTGGCACGAATCTTGGCCGCATCCCCAACCCACAGGGTGTGGCCGCACTTGTCCACCAACAGCTCAAACCAGCGGGCATTCCCCGTCGCTTCCATGCCAATCAGCGCCGGCCCTTGGAGCTCTCGGTAAAACTTCTCCGCCTCCCCGCTGGCATGCATCAGCTTCTTCTCCTCCACCTCCTCTGTCTCTGTATCCAAAATCGCAATTTGCTGGTAGCTCGGGTGAAAATCACAGCCTACAATCTTCATAAGGCTCCTTTGCTCCCGCGCCCGACCAGGTCTCCAACCAAAGTCTATCGCCGGGGCCACTGGGGCCTTTCGGTTTATCCCATCAACTGGAGCGGACCTGGATTTCCTACATCGCGGTACCGTCCAAGGCGACGTATGCGGCTTTCGTAAGGAAAGCCGCACGAATTTCGCCAACGCCACTAAGCTGGCCAGGAAATCCGGGGGAGCGCAAGGGAGGGACCTGCAGTTTCACTTGGACCGCACGCAAATGCCGACAACCCATCCCGACTCTCTTTGAAACCCAGGCTGTCCATGCAATCAACGGAACCCGCAGGCACAGTCCTATTTATTCGCTAACGCGGGCCATGCCTAACGTCGCTCGCACGTCGGCAGGCTTGGACGGCGCACTGATGACCAGCCTGAAAACGACCGATGCAGTTTGGCCCAACGTGCCAACTGTGATTGTCGGCATGTAAGTGCCCGGCACGGTTGTAGTGTTCGCCACCAGGGTGAGTAATCCCGAAGGATTGGATTCCGATTCCTTGTAACTCTCCATAACTCCCGCAGGCAATCCGCTGATGCTGAATGTCGCTGTTTCGGTGGGGGCGACGATAGTTACCGGTACATTCACCGGCATACCGTTCGGAGGCACGATGACGGTGGTGTTGTTGATGGAGACGGAAAGGTTGATTGGCGGAGGCGAAAAG
Source organism: uncultured Acidobacteriaceae bacterium (assembly GCA_963815175.1). Classification (GTDB taxonomy): domain Bacteria; phylum Acidobacteriota; class Terriglobia; order Terriglobales; family Acidobacteriaceae; genus PALSA-350. The sequence continues at coordinate 13,554 of CAWFGM010000059.1, read as the reverse complement.
GCCGCCCCGCTCCCGCAGCCAATCAAGGCGAAGACAATTCCCGAGCAAGCTACGCTGATTCTTGAGCGATGCGGATGGTGCATCAGGAGCTCCCGCGCCATGCAGCCGAATCTCGTCGACAGCTAACCCAGCTTACTGGACTTCTCCGGGTTGCAATGTCTGCTTGGTTATTTCTTCTGCTGTACCGGTCCCTTGTTGGAGCCCGATCTGGCTGCGCAGACGCTGGAATTCGGCGAGAGCCTTTTTTTGCTCCTCCGTGTGGCCGACAGCCCGGTCTGCCTGTGCCAGGCGATACCACGCCACCTCGTCATCGGCGTTGAGCACGACCGCTCGCTGCAAATGAGGCAGAGCGAGACCAGGCTTTTGCTGCGCCATCAGCGTTGCTGCCAGGCCCACCTCGGCCTCCTGAAAGTCAGGGTACTCCTTGAGCGCGGCTTCGAAGAGTTGTTGCGCCTGGTCGAGCTGATTGAGTTGACGGTGAATCTCAGCGAGTTCATACATGGCGTTAGCATCGGAGGGATCCAACTGCAGTTCCTGCTCAAACTCTCGAGCTGCTTCCGTGCGGTCTTCGGGCTGCGTGGTTAAGCTGCCAGCGCGCCAGTAACGTCCGCCCGATACGGTAATGGATCTTGGGACGATTGGGATCGAGTTTAAGTACCTCGCGATATTCGCCGATGGCGGCGTTAGTCGATCCCTGGCTCTCGAAGGCTTCCGCCGCCGCCTGGTGCCGCCACACAGAAGTCGGTGCCACCACTTCCAACTTGTGCATGGTAAGGTAGGCGAAGTTTCCATAGACACGGCCGGTGTGGTAGAGAATCTCCGGATCATCCGGATACAGGCGGTTCAACTCCAGCGCCACGTTCACCGCGTCGCTGTCCCGCTGGAGCCCGGTGTAAGCCCGCATCAATTGCAGCCCGCACATGCGTTTCGTATACGGATCGGGCGGCTTCTTGAATCCTTCCTCCAGGCCAGGAAGTGCTTCCTTGAACTGACCCAGTTCCGCGAGCGACATGCCCAGCAGGCTGTCCAGTTTGGGCAGGCCAGGCTTCAGCCTTTTTGCTGTTCGAATCTCACTGACTGCCTGGCCGTAGTCGCGAAGCTTGAAGTCGATGACCGCGAGGGTGGCGTGCACTTCGGCGATGCCAGGCTGCAGCTTTGCCAGCTTCTCGAAGTTCGTGCGCGCAACCGCATATTGCCCCGCGGCAAGTGCTTGCTGGCCCGCTTCCGCAAGTTGTTCTTCTGCGTCCTGATTTGCCCCCTGTGCCCAAACCGCCGAGGGAAGAACGCACCAGAAGATCAACACCGAACCCAGTTGTAATCGCCAGCGTTTCAATGGTGAGCCAATCATCGTCGTAGAACCGTTCTCATCTGTCCAGAATGAGAAAAGGCGTGAGAACGCTTCCAGTGTATATGCTGCCCCAGAAAACTCCGCCACGCCCTTGAGGCGTGGCGGAGGTAAGGTACTCGTTGGTGTCTGCGGCTCAGAAAGTAATCTTGCCGCTGAACTGGATGACGCGGGCCGTCGAGGATTGAGTGATAAGGCCGAACTTCGAATCACCCACGCCGCTGTCGATGGCGTTGTTACCGCCCGATCCAGCGACCAGCAAGCCACCCACGTCGCCGCTGTATTGGTGATGGTTGAAGATGTTGAAGGCATCCATTTTTAACGAGAACCTCAGGCGCTCGCAAATGTCGAAGTCCTTGCCGAAACCCATATCCAAGTTGTTGATGCCCGGCTGGCGCAGGAAGTTCCGCGTCGTGTTTCCATAGGTCCCAAGCGCCGGCTGGGTGAAGCAGGCCGTATTGAGGCGCTGGAACTGCGCCGTCAGATTGCCATGAATCTTGCAGCCCGGCACAATATTCGCGTGCTCGAACTGGGTGTCGTTCAGGCCTTGAATATCGTTCGCCGTAATGCTGTAGGGGAAGCCGGTCTGGAAGGTGGTGATGCCGGTCATCTGCCAGCCGCCAATCGCCAGGTCTGTCCGCCCGGTTGACTCCGCCGCCGAACTTCTTTCCGCGGCCGAACGGCAGTTGGTAGATATAGCTGGCCACGAACCTGTGATCCACATCGAAGTCCGAAGGGCCGTAGTCCAGGTTCGGGTCATGGTTGTTCTCGAAGCCCTGGTAGCCCGATCCGGTCGCACCGACGCCGGCTGCCGCCGACTTGTCGTCCATGCTCTTGGCCCAGGTGTAGATCGCGGTTATGGCCGTATTGCCGGCGCGATGCTCGAACTTGACGTTGCCCGCGTTGTAGTTGGAGTAGCCGTGGAAGTCGCTGTCGATGTAGAACCCGTTGAAATTCGGATACGGCAACCGGCTCACCACGGTGCAGGGCGCCTGGGTGATGTTGATGTAGCTGCCGGTGACGGGGTCTTGCGCCTGGCAGAACGCCAGGCTCGAATTTGGGATTGGGTAAGGCTGCGCGATATTGTGCCGGTCGAGCAGATGAACTCCGTGGGTGCCGATGTAGTTCACTTCCAGGGTCGTGTTCCTTGCCAGCTCGCGCTCCACCGAGAGGGTCCAGGACTGGACGTAGGGATCGAGCGGATTCTCCGACTCGATGACCGCGATGAACGACAGCGTCGATTCAGGGAACGGCCCGAGTTTGGTGAAGCTTGGGAACAGTTGATTGCTCAACTTGGGAGTGCCGGCAACCGTCGTGGGGGTCAGGTTGTTGCGGATGCTGTAGGGATAGATATCCGCCGAGTCATCGATCTCGCGTCCTTCAAAGGAGTCGAAGAAGATGCCGTAGCCGCCGCGGACAACGGTCTTGTCATTGAGCCGGTAGTTGACGCCGAACCGAGGGGCAAAGGGCGTCTTCGGGCCGGGATGGGGAACCTTGCCGCAGTAGCGCAGGATGGGGCCGCCATTGATGCCAACCCCGGGAGCCACTCCGTCCGTGGTCAAATTCGGATCGGCATAGCACAGGCCGCCGGCTGGGTTGGTGGTGTCGAGCCAGAAGAAGTGGTTCTGCGCTTCATAGGCTGCGGCACGGAAGTCCCAGCGCAGGCCGTAGTTGATGGAAAGCTTCTGGGTTACCTTCCAGTCGTCTTCCGCGTAGGGCCCAAGATAGCTGAAGACGTGGTCCTGTGGGTTGCCGGCCTGGGTGGTCGGGCTCAAGGGACCGGGCACGAATCCACCGACGGAGCTGTAGTAGCCGGTCAGCATGTCGGCGACGGCGTTGCCGGTGCCGCACAGCGGCTGCCCGCCGTTGATGGGCGATGCAGGGTTGGTGCAAGTGATGGTGTTGATGGGGGCGGATTTGCCGCTGAACGTCCAGTCGCCGTAGAAGTCATCGTCGAGGTTGCGAATCAGGTGCCAGTGGCGATAGTCGATGCCCAACCCAATGGTGTGCTTTCCGTGAACAGTGGTGAACGAATCGGCAAACTCCCAGTTGGGATTATCCGATCCGCTGTAGGAGTTGACGGGGCCGCCGCCGCTCGCGAAGCTGCCAGTCCCAAAGCCAACATTGGGCCACGTCTGCTGCAGGGGCCCGAAGGTGGTAAAGACGCCCGTTTCGCCCAGCGCGCTGACCACCGAGGCGGGTGGAGCAGCCGAACCCTCCGGGGCGTCAGCAGTCAGCTTGCCGAAGCGGAAGTTGTTTACGTTCTTGGCGCCGAGGCTGATGGTGTGAGATATCTCCCAGGCGTCTTCGGTTTGGAAGTATTGCTCGATACCGTAGTCGATCGATCCGGAGTTGTATTGCGTGCTGTTGACGTATTTGGCGTGGGTGTAGCGGCCGAAGACATTGCCCCATTTGCCCAGGATCTGATCTCCCCGGTAGGTCTGCTGGTTCATGGTGAGTGGGCCGGGAATATTGGTGATGAAGTTGGTTACGCCCTCGGCTTGGTTGCCGGGAACGTTCGGTGTGGACCAGAAATTGTTGGCAACTGCCACCAGCCCGATCCGAGCTGTTTGCGCACTTGTCGGAACCTGGGTTCCCCAGTCATTCAACCCGGTCGTTGGGTCCGCCGGCAAGCAGTCGTAGCCCGCGTTCAGCACCGCGGTGCAGGTGGGGGTTCCGTACGCAGGCAGCGGACCTCCAGGCAGGCCATTCACCGCCGGATAGGTCGCTTGCGAAAAATCGCCTGACAATTCCGCCGGGGTGGGGACGACGTTTTCTACCCGGGCCCCGTTATTCATGCGCCAGCCTTCGTAATTGGCCATCCAGAAGGTCTTGTTGCGGCCGTTGTAAATTTTCGGAATATACACGGGACCAGAGGCAACAAACCCGAACTGGTTCAGATGCAGAATCGGATTTTCGGTTTTTACCCCGGCGATGACGTCGGTCGCAGTGGGGAACGGCGAGGTGTCAAAGGCATTGTTGCGGTTTGACTCGTAGATCGACCCGTGGAGCGAGTTGGTGCCGCCCTTGCTGACGATGTTGATCTGGCTGGCGCCGAACCCATTCTCGGCGGGGTAGATGCCGCTCTGCACCTTGAATTCCCCGATCGCGTCCTGGGAAAGAATCACGGCCGGCGTCATCATCGCCTGGTCGGTATTTACCAGTCCGTCCAGGGTGTAGTTGTTTCCCTCGGGGCGGCCGCCATTGATGCTGACGGCGTTGCCTTCACCCTGGCGCATGGTGCCTTGCTCGCCGCCCACGGTAACCGCGCCGGCGCCGACCAACAGCAACTGCATAAAGTTGCGCCCGTTCAACGGAAGGTCAGCCACCTGCTCTCCGGTCATTTCCTGGGACAATGCGGCACGTATCCGTGTCCAGGGTTACCGCCTGCGCAGTTACCTCCAGCGTTTCCGTCACCGCTCCAGGCTTCAAGGACAAATTGATGCGAGCCTTCTGGTCAACCGTCAGTGTGAACGGAGCGGTCACTTGTTTTCCAAAGCCGGCGATCTGCGCTGAAACCGTATAAGTGCCCGGGGGCAACGATGGAGCGTTGAAGTCTCCCGCAGAATTGGACACGGTGTTGAAGGTCGCGTTGGTTGCCGTGTTGGTGACAGCAATTTTGACGTTAGGAAGGATGGCGCCGGTAGTGTCAGTGATTGTTCCGAGGACGGTACCGCTCGCTCCCGTTTGCCCGAAAGCCATATTCACGGTTGCAACGGCGAAAACACAGAAGAGACAAACCCTTCTCAATAACATTACGTCCTCCTCCAAAAGTGGCTATCGCGGCCTGCGTGGGCTGGATATGTACCCTCCCACTTTTTCCCGTTTGTCTTGCGCTGCTTAGAAGCCGGGAAGATGCGCGTCCCCGGGAAGACTCTTCCATAGCAACACAGCAAAGTGTCATATCTAATTACGCGCCGGAAGATATAGGGCCGAAATTGGCAATGTCAAGAGAAAAGATATTTCTCATTGGAATTGTAGATTTCAAGCCGTACAGAGGCGGCCAGCCGGTTTTCAGCGGGTACCGGCTAAGCGATAACTGCCTGACTCCAGACGGTCTCTGGCGGATCCGCCGCTTGATACCTGCAGCGTTGATGAGTGACAAGCCTGGTTCCTTCCAGCTTCTGTACGAGATGCCGTGGTGAGGCGTTAGGGTGGTGCAGGAGCTGACGGGTCAGTAGTGGGGGCTCGGATCGCCTGCACAGGCTGGGGCGCAACGGTTGCGGTGTGGCGGAAAAGGGACATTGCCTTCGGGGGATTAGCGACGCCGGGGGAGCCAGGCCGGGCAGCGATCCATTCCGCCGGCCGGCAACCTAGTGGAGTGATGAAGGCTTCGGTTCAGACCCGGGCCGAGTGGCTGGTTTTATTCGAGAGCGCGGCTGGCCAGGTGCGCGAGAACGCTCGGAACGTTCTCGAGAGCTGCGGATTTTGGGCCGTCAGGCGCCGAGGGTGAGGCGCTCAGAACGGCAGCGCATTGCTAGCCGGGAAAGGGCGCCGTGAGTTGGGGTTGTGGCCGGCAGAACTTTGCGTATCATTGCCAGGGTCCGGCTCCACGGTTGTTTGCAGGTCCGCATGCAGTTTAGTGCACAATCTGTGCCAACCGCCTTATCAATGGGAAAACAGTTTCAGTTTGGGGATGGCATGATCGGCCTAAATCTTTGCATGAAGATGGTTCTGTTCGGGGTGGCCGCGTTGAGCGTGGCGCACGCTCAGGATGCGGTCAAAATCGCACCGGATAACCCTAAATATCTATGGTTCCGGGGCAAGCCCCTGGTGCTGATTTCAGCGTCCGAGCACTACGGCTCGGTCATCAATCGACCCTTCGACTACGAGAAGTATCTCGCCGACGCCGCCGAGCATAAGATGACCATGACCCGGACGTTTCTGCTCTATCGCGAGCTGCAAAGCGCGCGCAATCCCTCGTCTCCTGCCAAGCCGGAATCGCCCGACTTCATTTCGCCCTTTGTGCGCAGCGGTCCCGGCAAGGCCCTGGATGGTGAGCCGGCTTACGATCTCGACAAGTGGAATCCGGAGTATTTTGACCGGCTCCATCGCTTTTTGGATCTCGCATCGCAGAAAGGGATTGTGGTCGAGCTAACGGTGTTCAGCAACACCTATTCCAACGAAACCTGGGCGCTCAACCCGCTTCGCGCGGAGAACAACCAACAGCACGTTGGGGCCATCGCCTGGCAGGACTATATCTCGCTTAAGGACCCTGAGTTAGTGCGCAGGCAGAGTGAGTACGCGCGCAAGATCATTCAGGAGACCGCAGGCTACGACAACGTGTACTACGAAATTTGCAATGAGCCGGGTGGAGGCTTTGCCGGACATGCCTCTCCGGCGGATGTGGACGCATGGCAGGAGAACATGGCCCATGTTCTGCGCGATGAGATGCGGCGGCTCAACCGTCCGCACCTGCTCTCGGGTCAGCAAGCCTTCACCTATGGCGCGAAAAATGCTTTTCCCATGGACGCCACCTTTGCCGGCAAAACCTTTGACATCGTGAATGACCATCCGTTGCCCAACACGCTCTTCGACGGCAAGGTTTATGAGATGGGCAATTTCATGTCGAAGGAGTTGATGCTGGACCAGGTGGCGAGTTTTTGCCGGGACGCCGATGCACGTCCGAAGCCCACGGTGCTCGATGAAGACAATACCGCGAGCCTGTATCGCGACACGACCGGATGGACGATCCACCGCAAGCGTGCCTGGACCGCCCTTCTGAGCCGCTGCCATTATGACTACATCGATTTCTCGATCACCGTAGGCAGTGAGCGTGGGACCGCGGCGTCCCAGCGCGGGATCCGCACCTGGATGCAGCACCTGTCGGAATTCATGTCCTCGTTTGATTACATCCATGCCAAGCTTGCGCCGGACTGGATCGCGACCTATCCCCAGCATCTGACCGTTTCGAGCTTGTCTACCGGCGAGCGCGACTACGTTGCTTATCTGGCCGACTCACGCGAGGTAACCGACCCCGCAGCAGGCGAACCGATCGGCGGAAGTGTCTCACTCTCGTTGCCGCCGGGCAGTTACGATGTGCAGCTCTATTCTCCCGTTACAGGTCAATATTCGCCGGCGATCGAGCTCAAGGGCGGCGGTAAGAGCACGCTGGTGCTGCCTGCATTCAAAGAAGACATCGTGATCCGAGCGACGCGAAGCGATTAGCGGATCGTCGGCGGTTATCGGAACCAGTCCCGAAGAGCCTGCCCTGAGCTTGTCGAAGGAACGGCTGAGAATGCCCCAGGATGTCAGTCCCGGGTGAACCTGGACCGCAGTGAAATGGTCTTCCTAATCCTCTGGTCCTTCAGCTGCAGCCAGATAACCGCCATCGACAATCAGTTCTGTTCCTGTAATCCCTGATGCGCGGTCGCTCGCCAGGTAGAGAATGGCATCCGCGATCTCATACGGCGAAAGCATCCTTGCTATTGGAACCCGGCGTGTTCTCTCTAGCAGCGTACGCGCGGGGTCGCTCGTAGACTGCACGTGGGAATGAAAGAGCGGAGTGTCAGTGATGCCAGGGCAGACGCAATTCACGCGGATGCCGGATGCGGCAAGATCGAGTGCGAGCGCCTTGGAGAGCATCAGAACCGCGCCCTTCGAGGCAACATACGCAGGAGTACCCCTCTGAGCGACGATTCCCGATACCGAGCTGACATTCACGATGCTGGCGCTGTGCGACTTACGCAGCCAAGGAAGAGAATGCTTAACCATGAGGAACACCGACTTCACATTTACATCGAAGACGTTGTCCCACTCGGCGGTGGAACAATCCTCCACGCCTTTCATCAGGTTGATTCCGGCGTTGTTGACGACGTGGTCGATGCGGTGAAAGCGGGCCGTAATCAGTGCAATGGCCCTGGCCACATCCGCTTCGCTCTTCACATCCGCGGGGAAGAACTCGCAGGTTTGACCAGCGGCCTGAACTTGTGAACAGACCGCTCGACCCTGGGTCTCATCGCGATCCATCATGCCTACGCTGGCGCCTGCCCGGGCAAAACATTCGGCCACGCTGCGGCCGATGCCTGAGGCAGCCCCCGTAACTACCGCAACCTGTCCATGAAATGAGAACGTGCTCATGCCGGCAATCCCACCATTCAACCCTTCTTCGCGGTCACATGATCACGAAACCTGCGCATGCCATCGAGGTACACGCCAATGTCACTGCCCAGGCTAATGGCACGGAAGCCTTGCGCGATCCAATGCACGGCTAACTCAGGTGAAGAGGGAAGAAAGCCGGGAGCAACTCCATGCCGCCGGCATGCAGCAACCAACGCATCCATGGCGGCGAGAAAACGCGGATGCTCAAATTGCGCAGGAATCCCCAAAGAGACGGTCAGGTCGTAATGCCCCACCCAGGCAACGTCGATGCCGGGAACGCTTACGATCTCGTCCAGGTTTTGAAAAGCAGTTTCCGTTTCCAACAGCAGGATCACGGCAATTTCTTCATTGGCTTGGGCAAAGAACTCCGCTGTGCCCGCCCGGTAGAGATCGTGCGCGATGCCCAGCGCAACGCCGCGCCTGCCCATGGGCGCATATTTGAGCTGGCTGACGATATCCTCTGCTTGCTGTTTCGTTTCCACGCGCGGCACCATCGCGCCGCGGGCGCCGACATCCAGAACGCGTGAAAGAGGGGCGTACCCCACATCGGGGACACGCGCGATGGGAAAGATTTCGCTGCCCCGGCAGGACGCAACCATCTCCGCGAGCAGGGTGATATCGCAACGCCCATGCTCCATGTCGAAGATCACGAAGTCCATCCCGCACGCGGCGAGCATAGGACCGATGCCGGGAGTAAATAACTCCAGCACCATCTGGCCCATGAGGACGTCCCCTTGCTGCAGCCGCTGGCGGAAGCGGATCATCGATTGCCCTCTCGTGCTGCTGAAGCAGCTTTGTATTTTTCAAGTTTCTGCAGAAAGGCAGGACGCGTGAGCACTTGAGGGTTGACCACATGCTGCGGCGCCTCACCACGATAGACAGCGAGCGCGCCCTCGCAATCGATGCGACCCATATCGCGGAAAAGTTCCTCCGTCCAGGCAATGGAGTGCGACGTCAGGATGACATTGTCCATGCCAATCAGCGGCGAATCGGCGCTGAGTGGTTCTTTCTCGAAGACATCGAGGGCCGCGCCTCGGATTCGACCGCTCTGCAGCGCATCGATCAGGGCGGCCTCGTGGATGATCGGCCCGCGCGCTGTGTTGATGATCACCGCATCTGGTTTCATGAGAGCGAATTGTGAATAGCCAATCAATCCACGGGTTTCGGGAGTGAGCGGGCAATTGACCAGGACGTAGTCAGAAGCCCGCAGGAGTTCCTCGAGCGAAACCAATTCCGCTCCGAGCTGCGAAGCCCGCTCGCCCGATGCGTAGGGATCAAAGGCAAGAAACCTGGCTACATCGAACATCTTCAGCAATCGGACAGCTTCTGCTGCAATGTTGCCTAGGCCGATGGTGCCGACTACGCGCTGACGTGGCTCGCGGCCCAGGCGAATCGTACTTTGCGCCCATTGACCCTGGCGCACCAGCCGGTCTTTCGCGACCAGATTGTGCGAGAGCGCCAGCATGAGGAGCACGATGGACTCACCCACCGGACGGATCACACCGCCGGGTGTGATGTAGACCGCGACACCGTTTTCTGTGCAGGCTTCCAGATCGACGTTGTCGTAGCCGACACCGCAGCGGCCGATGGCGCATAACCGCGAGGCTTTCTTGAGAGACTCGGCCGTCACCTTTGGTTTCAGGGAGATGACAACGTCGTAGTTCTCCAGCTGCTCGGGTGCGTATTCGGCACGATATTCGCGTAGAAACTCATGCGAGATCGCGGGAACGGCGTCCAATAGCGACAAGCCTAGATCTGGGAATATGGGCTTCCCTTGCTGGTCACAAAAGTCGGCGGAGTGTGCGACTCGAAAGGAATGCGCGGAGTTTTCTTCGCTCATGCTTTGCGCTCAACCACGATCACCCAGTCCTGAAAGATGGGGATTTCCGGGACTTTCCATGTGCCATCAGCATCCGGCGTTATTTCACCGATCGGCAACTCGTTCCCATCAGCCGGATTAAAGAAGAACGCCTTATGCGTACCGCTTTCGAGTTGATGGAAGACCGCAGGTTTGGTGAATGCGGGACAGAACGCGATGGCGACTTCGCCGGGAATTTGAGCGGCGAAGGGTTGCCAGTAATCTCCTTTGGTCCAATGAGGCTCGACGATCTCCGGCTTGGCTTCGAGTTTCCACCAGGAATAGCGCATGAGCAGCTTCTTTGCCATCCCCAGTTGGCCGGAACCGGGCAGCTGCGCCGCTACATTCCAAGGAGGGCCGCCCCAGGAATGGCCGTGCGGAGAAAGTCCGTAGGGTTGCTGCGGAGTATTCACTTGCCAGATGCCGTTGGCCCCGTAAGTGTGTCCACCGTTGCCGCTCAGGATAGCCGTCCAGAACATGAAGCGCTGAACCTCCTGGCGGCTTGCCTGCTGAATGCCCTCATAACAGACTTCCCCGATCAGCACTGGCATCTTCGGACTCGCTGCGAGCGAGGCTTGGACCCTTTCGATGGTGTTGGGCACGCTCTGCCGGTCGTCATGACCCGTCTGCAGCATGTCGAAATCGAGCAGCGAAGGATCAGTCACGCATAGGCGCGCGCTGCTGGAAGGATGGATGGTGATGGGGTGATGATGTGGATCGATGGTGCGCACATAGCGCGCGAGTTCGGTCAGGCCCTGCTTCTGTGTCTCCGCATCCTGCTCCTTGGTCTTGGAGAGGTAATAGGGCATGGTGCCTTCGCCGGCAAGACACCAGAAGACAGGGTAGGCGCCCCAACGAGCCACCAGGTAACGCCAATGTTGCTTAACTTTGGCCATGCCCATGCGGGGGATAAAATAGCCCCAGAATCCTACGACGCATGCGGCGAGCCCATGGTCCGCCAGGTACTGCATGCGCACGTCGGCCATGTCGAAGTAAGCCGGGTTGATGCGCGCGAAATCGGGTTCCCACGGATAGCCCGCCTCGTTCGCTCCGCGTGGATCGTAGGGCTCCATGTCCGGGTAGAGTCCGGCCACGATTTGGACTACCGTAAAGCCCTTCTGCAGGCGATCAGCGGTTAACGTTTCAAAGTCATCTGGCCAACGCAGGCGCTTACACAGGCCCATCCACCATGTGTCCCCCAGCCAGAAAAAAGGAGTGCCGTTGGCGTACTCGAAGTGACGGCGGTCCTGCGCAATCTTGAGCACGCCATTTTTATAGTGCGGGTTCTCGCCGGTGTACGCTTCGGCATGCAGTGCTGAGGTAACGTTGTGCAGATCCTTGTTGGCGGCGTCGCTGCATACCGAACGGAGCCGGTACGTTCCTGGCGCCGGGGGAGCGTAGCGCACTCGCCAGACGGATCCGCCCGCCCAAAAGGCGGGCACGCGTTCCTCGTGGCCTTCGGGAGTGGTCACGATCACATCCACGTCCACTTGATTGAACGGGTCAGAATATTGCTTCCCGCTCACGTAAGACCACTCCGCTGCAGTGCCGGTAGTGGCCACCTTATCCTGTCCTAGCGCAGAACTGGTTACAGCGCTGATGGCCAATGCCTTGCAAAATGATCTTCTTGACATCCCGTTCAGCACGGATCTCTCCCAATGCTCGTTTGTTAAGCCATCCGATAATCGGTCAGACGAAAACGCCTGTCAAGCATCGGCCGTGACGGGTTGGGTGCTGTAAGCTGGTGGCAACAAATGGCAGATCGCATGAACAGTACGGGCAGGCGGCTTCGCGTGGGCGTCGCGGGAATAGGCCTCGATGCTTATTGGCCCCAATTCGCAGGACTCGAAGAGCGGCTCATCGGCTACCTGCGGACGCTCGAGAGTAAGATAGCGGGCGACAAGCGGACGATTATCAATCTCGGCCTCGTAGACACGCCGGTGAAGTCTGTAGAAGCCGGCCACCTATGCCGGACGCAGGATCTCGACCTGCTGCTGGTTTATGTCACTACCTATGCTCTTTCCTCGACGGTCCTCCCCATCATTAAGCGCGCGAAGTTGCCGGTGATTCTTCTGAACCTGCAGCCCGCTGCAGCCATTGATTACGAGCAATTCAACGCTATGGACGACCGCACGGCGATGACCGGTGAATGGCTAGCCTATTGCAGCGCCTGCCCGGTGCCGGAGATTGCCAATGTTTTGCGCCGGCTGGAGATTCCATTCCACCAGGTGACCGGTATGCTCCATGATGATCCGCAGTGCTGGGATGAGATAGATCAGTGGCTGCGTGCGGCCGAGGCGGTAAACACCCTGGCCCACAGCCGGCTTGGGCTGATGGGGCACTACTACAGTGGCATGCTCGATATCGCGACTGATGTCACCCAGGTGAGCGGCCGCTTCGATCTGCATATCGAGATGCTGGAAGTGGACGAGTTGACGGCGCTGCGCCGTGGGCTGTCGGATGAATCGGCGAACGCCAGGATCAAGGTCTTCCGCGAGTTCTTCGAAGTAGGCGAAGACTGCTCTGAAGCGGAGTTGGCGCGCGCCGCACGAACCTCGGTCGCGCTCGATCAGTTGCTGGAGGAGCGGGATATCAACCTGCTCGCCTACTACCAGAAGGGAACTGGGGTAGCGGAAAACGAAGACACGATGAGCTCCATCATTTTGGGGACTTCCATGCTTACGGGCACGGCATGCCCGTCGCGGGTGAGTATGAAGTGAAGAATGTGATGGCGATGAAGATCATGGATCTGCTCGGGTTCGGCGGATCGTTTACCGAGTACTACGCGATGGATTTCGCGGACGACCTGGTCTGATGGGGCACGACGGACCGGGTCACATCGGTATCGCCCAGGACAAGATCAAGGTTCGCCCGTTGCGCGTGTATCACGGCAAAGTGGGTCGGGGCTTTCGGTCGAGATGTCGGTGAAGCACGGGCCCGTAACGCTGCTCAGCGTGGTTGAGGATAAGAATGCGGGCTTCATGCTCCTGGTGGCCGAAGGCGAAAGCGTGCCTGGCGCCAACCTTGCCATCGGCAACACCAACAGCCGGTACCGCTTCCCCCTGGGCGCGCGCAAATTCGTCGAGACCTGGAACTCAAACGGCCCAGCTCATCATTGCGCCATCGGCATTGGACACGTGTCCAGCCAGCTTGAGAAAGTAGCGCAACTGTTGCAGTTTCCTTTTGTGCGCGTCTGTTAACCTTCCACGTTCGTCCGTCCTTTGTTAGGGGTTTAGACGTCTCCGCAGAG
>CAWFGM010000058.1:0-112162 GCA_963815175.1 uncultured Acidobacteriaceae bacterium | reverse complement strand
TGCGCCAGCGTGTCGAAGAGATATTGGGCTGGTCGGGGGTCGAAATCCCATAAGGCACGGAAACATTTCGGATGACGCTGAACACACTGGCGACGGTAATATCCGGGCTCTCATCTTTGGGAATGGCGTTGATGTAGAAAGAGGCGCGGGCAAAACGATCTGCCGCTCGATTCGTGCCCGGCAGCATCACCGCCCCTCCAATGCTTTTCCAGTACTCATCGAGTGCAAGCTGCTTTTCGAAGGCCGGCGAGTTGGTCATAACCTGATACTTGCGATCATGATGGATGACCTGTTTGCCGTCGATGTATTCGATGATGGCGCTGTCTCCTGTGGCGTCTGACATGGAAAGATGCAGCGTGGCCAGGCGTTCTTCGCCAGGCACACTCGCAGTTACCACGGTAAACGGCTCCGTCTGCAGAGCATCAATTGCCTCCGCGACGGTGGCAAAATTATCGAGAACATACTGCGCCCACAGGGAAATCGCAAGCATCGGCTTGGACGATTCGGGTTTTGGATATTGCGATTCAACCAGCCATAGGAGATTTGCAACCAACCCTTTTTCGTTCATTCCATCTGTTGTTGAAATGTCGTAACCGGTCGCAATCACGCTGCCATATTTCGAGGTCCAATGAGCAGAATTCGGGCCAGCCTCTCCGGTACGCGTCATTCCACGGGGAAATATCCAGAGGTTCGTGCCGACATCGACTTTCCAATCCATAGACCGTGCCGTGATCACGTTTCCATCCGGCCCGAGATAAACGACCCGCGTACAGGCATCTGACATTTGAGTGATCGGCAAGCAACAAGCGATGGCCATCAGGAAGGTGGAAAGGCGAACTGGCTTCTTGCGATTGCGCATGGACCTTACCTCATGGACAAGTTTTTCGCAGAACTGCGTCTCCGCGAATCGGAGCAACTCATTCTAGCGAAATACCCAGGCAAGCAGACTTCGATTCAACATGCTTTTCACACCACGGACGGTAAGCCTGCGGCGCTATCAATCCTGCCAAAGTTCCAGCGCGATTTTGATGATTTGCATAATCTTCATGCTGGTGCGGTCTCACTGCTCGTTGGCGACGGGCACGATAGGCAGGCTGATGTAGCTGGCTTGGCCGCTCGTGTGCCAGATACGCTGCGTCGCTTTCTGGTAGTTTGCGGATTTGGCCTCAAAGATGTTGGGGACAAATGTCTGCGGGTTGCGATCGTAGAGCGGAAAGAGCGTGGACTGCACCTGCACCATGATGCGGTGACCGGCTGGAATGGTGCGCTCGACCATCGGCAACGCGAACGTGTATTCGAGCGGCTTGTCGGGCTCGATGGCAGAAGGGTGCTCGAAGCTGGTGCGATAGCGGCCACGGAAGATGTCGGTCGCCATAGGCAGTTCGTAACCGTTCATATCCCAAGGCTGCTGCGATGAGACCGGGAAAGGTGCCGCTGAGGTCGATGCTGCCGAGCTCGCGGTTCGGGTACACGTCAATCAGCTTGACCACCCAGTCGGAGTCGGTGCCACTGGTGGAAGCGATCAGGTGAACGACCGGCTCGCCGGACAGCTTCATCGGCGCCCTGAGCGGGTCGCTTACGAAGGTCAACACGTCGGGGCGGCCGTCCACGAATCGCTGGTCGGTCACCAGCCAGGTGCGCCAGCCGGTTCCGTCTTTTTCCAGGATGGGCCGCGGACTATACGGTACGGGCTTGGCAGGATCGGAAACAAATTCCGTGTAGCGCTCGGCTCCTTTCTTCGCGTTCCGGGGCACTGAACGAGAGCTTACCGCTGGATGCGAGATAGAGTGGCTTCGAAGGGACGCTGCAGCCCTGCTCGCAGCTGGTGGGGAAGGTGGCGAAACGGTCCCAGTGGTCGGCGCCGGTGTCATATACCCACACTGGAGGCGTGTCGGCTTTCGGCGCATCGGCCTTTAGATATTGGTTGAAGAAGGGCACCATCACGTCGCGGCGCCACTGGTTTGCCGTGTCCGTCGCCCAGATGAACGGCCCCATTGCGCGGCCCTGGCGATTGATCTGCGAGTGGAACCACGGTCCCATGACCAGGAAGTTCATGCCGCTCGCGTTCGGCTTGCCCTGGAGCGCTCGATACGAATGGATCGCACCCCACATGTCTTCCTGGTCGTAGAGACCCTGCACCCACATGGTGGGCACGGTGAGCGGAAGCTTTGCAACCAGCTTGTCGAGCGCGCCGGCCTGCCAGAAGGCATCGTAGGCCTGATGCTCTTCGAGGATGCGCATGAACGGCAGATCGGCGCCTCCTTCTTTTCGCGCCATGTCGCCTGCCGAGCCAGCCATGAGGTAGTTGGTGTAGTCGTCACCGATGCGCGGCGCTCCGATACCGTTGCCGCGCGCGGTCATCTGCCCGATGACATAGTCTATGTTGGGCTGGCGGAACGCACCGTAGTGAAACCAGTCATCGCCCATCCAGCCGTCCACCATCGGGCTCTCGGGCACAGCAGCCTTCAGGGCCGGGTGCGGGTGCAACAGTGCCATCACCACGGTGAATCCTTCGTAGGAAGAGCCGATCATACCGACACGGCCGTTGGTCTCCGGCACATTTTTGGTCAGCCACTCGATGGTGTCCCATGCATCGGTAGTGTCATCGGCGCCGGTGCTGTTGAAGCCTGAGTCCACGGGCAGCGGCGTCATCAGATACGGCCCCTCGGAGCCGTACTTGCCGCGCACATCCTGGTAAACGCGGATATAGCCGTTTTCCACAAAGCCTTCATCGGCAAGCGAGAGCTCATCGATCAGCGTCTTCGCGCGGGCGCGCGCAGATGGGTTGCGCACGTGATCCGCGGCGTTGTACGGCGTGCGCGTGAGCATGATCGGCGCGTCGTGCGCTCCTTTGGGAACAAAGATGACGGTGAAAAGCTTGACGCCGTCGCGCATGGGCAACATGACGACGCGGCGATCGTAGTTGCGTTCCACGGCCGGCGCCTGAAAGCCATGCCCCATCTGATCGCCGCCAATCTTCATTGGCGCGGACTGCGTGGTTTGCGCGCCGGCTGCCGCTGCACTGCAAAGCAGAGTGAGAACCAGCGTGGAACGAATGGCTGCTGTCATTGTTTCTCCTCGTTTGATGATCAGGTGGCATAAGCGACGTGAAAAGCGTCATCCCGCTCCTTGCGATGCCACAAACCACGTGGGCGGTGACACGTCTCCAACCATAATGTTTTTAACGTTCCATTTCTACTGTCCGGCACCACGAATCTATCTACCGCCGATTGTCGGGCCGGCTCGACCGGTTGAAGCGGGGTCGAGCCCGAGAATCGGTGTGTTCATCGTCTCCCATGAGGTAAAGCGCTAGCGGTCGTGCAAGGTTCTGCTTTACATTCGCAATTGCCAAGGAGACGCCATGAAGAAGGGTTACTGGGTCGTTGCGTATCAATCGATTTCGGATGAGTCTGCGGTAAAGAGCTATGCCGCACTAGCACGACCGGCGCTTGAATCATTCGGCGCACGTTTGTTGACCAGTTCCACGAGCCAGATCCAGCACTCACGAAGCCGGGTTGCCGCTACGGACGATCGTTGTCGAGTTCGACAGCTATCGAGACCGCCCTGGCAGCTCACGATAGTGAGGCTTACCAAAAGGCGCTTCAGGCACTGGGATCGGGCGCAGAGCGTGACTTCCGCATCGTCGAGGGAGTATAGGCCCCGACAGAACTCGCACATTGTCGTGCATGGATAGGATCCCGCGTGGGAAAGCAAACTCTCTAACCGACCGCAGCCACTTCCCTGCGGTCGTCGTAGCTGGGTTCTATTGCGGATGAAGAAGCCGGTTCTGGATGGCCCCTACGGCTGTATTGCCCTGGCGAACAGCCCATGACCCTTTTGAAGGCTTTGCCGAAGGCGCTTTCGGACTCATAGCCGAGTGATGAGGCAATATCGAGATAGGCTCGTCGAGAGTCTTCAGCCTGTCGCCTGCCAGCAGCATTCGCCAGCGTGTCAGGTACTCCATCGGCGTCTCGCCCACCGTCTCTTTGAATCTTAGAGCGAAGATCGATCGCGACATGCCGACGCGTCCGGCGAGTTCCTGTAATGTCCAGCGATGCCCTGGATCGTCGTGCATACAGGTGATCGCCTCTCTCATCTGTTTATCGGCCAGGGCGAAGAGCCAACCGACGCCGCCTCTCGCCTCATCCGCCAAATGCAGTCGAAGAGCTTGTATGAGCATCATGTAGGCGAGTTGCTGCGCGATCAGAGAGCCGCCCGGCTGCGGATCGCGCAGCTCTTCCCTCATTCGTTCCAGTGACCAGCGCATCGCCGCCTTATCCGACTCTTTACGGATATGCACGATGGGCGGCAAAGCCCCCAGCAGCATCTCGGCATGACTGCCCGCTCAGAAGGAAATGGCCGCCGACAATATAGCGCCCCGCACCTTCATGTTGGAGACGGCGCCAGCCGCCTTCCGGGCTGAGAGAAGCGTGTGGAAGTCGACAGGCTTGAGTGAGAGATCGGTTGCCAGGCAGAAGGGCAGCCCACGCGGCAAAAGAAAACAGTCCCCCGCCGTGAGGAGCACCGGGTCGGGAACGCTCTCCACCGACAGCCAGCACTGGCCTGCGAGCACGGCATAACACTTGATGCCTTGATGTTTTGGGAATTGGATGGCCATGTCGCCACCCACCTCAAAGCCGCCCGATATATAGCTGCGTGGTTTCAGCAACGACAGCACATCGGAGAGAGGGTCCATGCAGCCTCCGGACGATCGAACCAATAATACGGACTTTCAGTATAGATCGTATCAACTCCATGCCCCATCTAGTTGGTGCGGTTCCTCAACTGAAGTAAAGGAGAAGTCATCATGCGTGTTTTTGTCACAGGCGCTACCGGTTTTATCGGCTCGGCCATTGTTCCGGAACTCATCAACGCGGGTCACCAGGTACTTGGATTGACGCGGTCAGACGCGGGCGCCGAGTTTCTCAGGGCCGCCGGCGCCGAGGTGCATCGAGGTGATCTCAATGACCTGGAAAGTCTGCGCCGCGGAGCAGAGTTGTCGGATGGCGTGATTCACCTTGCCTTCAATCACGACTTTTCGAATTTCCTGGCGAATTGCGAGCTCGATCGGCAGGCCATCGAGGCGATAGGCTCCGTGCTTGCCGGCTCTGACCGCCCGTTGGTCATCACCTCCGGGACTGGAATGGGGAACGCTTCGCCAGGCCAACCCGCGACCGAGGACCACTTCGATCTCAACCACCCGAATCCCCGCAAATCTTCGGAATTAGCAGGTGTTTCAGTAGCAGACCGCGGTGTGAACGTGTCGGTAGTGCGCCTTCCTCAGGTCCACGACACGGTCAAGCAAGGGCTGATCACCTATGCGGTCCAGGTGGCTCGTGAGAAGGGAGTCTCTGCTTACGTGGGTGATGGACTGAATCGTTGGCCGGCGGCGCACGTTCTCGATGTTGCCGTTCTCTACCGGCTGGCCTTGGAGAAGCGAAAGGCGGGCAGCAGATACCACGCGGTCGCTGAAGAGGGCGTAACGGTGCGGGAAATTGCTGAAGTGCTCGGTCGAGGATTGAAGGTGCCGGTGGTTTCCATACCTCCGGAAGAGGCGTCCGTCCATTTCGGGTGGCTGGGCATGTTTGCGGGCCTCGACCTTCCAGCGTCGAGCGCACTCACGCAGAAACGGTTGGGGTGGCGCCCGACGGGTCCTGGGCTTATTTCTGATCTCAACCGCATGCAGTATTTTGCATCCTGAACCGACCGCGTGCCGGCGGCGCCTTTGCGTCGCTGGTGCGAGGTGCGCCATGACGTCTCCTCTCCGCAAATTATCAATGTGAATGGAGTGCCGAAATTATTCGATACCAGCTTTTCCCCGCGGTACGATCTGATAGCACCGAACAAATTGGGTTAGCGTGAAGACGTCCTGGTTTTGGTTACACCGTCTCATTTCGTGAACGCAGAGGAAACTGTTATGACACTCCGCTCTCTTGCGGCTGCACTGGTTCTCTCCATCTCACCGGTAATCGTGGCGCAGCAAATGTCTTCCCAGCCAGGCCAGGGCCGCTCCATGGTCGTGACGAACTTCGGAATTGTGGCAGCCCCGCAATTTCTCGCCTCTCAAGCCGGTGCGCACATTCTGGAAGAGGGTGGAAACGCCATCGACGCCGCTATCGCGGCCAATGCCGTCATGGGCGTGGTCCAGCCGTACGTCAATGGCATAGGCGGCGATTTGTTCGCGATCTACTACGAGGCCAAGACGGGCAAGCTTTACGGCCTTAACTCAAGCGGATGGACGCCGAAGGCGCTGACCATCGACTACATGAAGGCGCACCACATCGACCACATCAATCCGATTGGCGTTGAGACCATCGATATTCCGGGCGCCGTGGCCGGGTGGGATGCGATGAGAACGCGGTTTGGCACGCTTCCCTTCTCCCAGACCCTGGCTCCCGCGATCTACTACGCCGAGAATGGATTCCCTCTGGCTGAACGAAATGCGCGTTACTGGGTGGCCAAGAGTCTGTTCCAACAGCCTGGATACAAGGAGACCTACCTGCCCAACGGCGTGGCGCCCAAGGTTGGGGATGAATTCAAGAATCCGGCCCTGGCACACTCGCTGCGGGAAATTGCCGAGCACGGAAGGGATGCGTATTACAACGGGCCAATGACGGAGATCATGGTGAAGTTCCTGCAAGCCCAGGGAGGCACGCACACGCTGGAGGACTTCAAAGATTTTCAACCGGAGTGGGTCGAGCCGGTCTCCACTACCTATCGCGGATGGACGGTATACGAACTGCCGCCAAATGGACAGGGCATCGCGGCGCTCTCGATGTTGAACATCATGGAGCAATTTCCCATGGGGCAGTACGGGCATAACTCCGCGGACGCGCTGCAAGTGATGATTGAGGCCAAGAAGCTGGCTTATGCGGATATGCACCAGTATGTGGGTGACCCGCGGTTCACCCCGGTACCGGTGAAGGAGATGATCTCGAAAGATCTGGCGGTGACAGCGGGCGAAGCTGATCCAGATGGACAAGGCTGCGTGCCAGGTGGTTCCTTCCGACATAGAGAAGATGCTCGATGCCCACGGCACCTCGACCATCTATATGTCTACGATCGACAAGGACGGAAATATCGTCTCGTTGATCCAGAGCAACTACGCGGGCTATGGGACGGGCATGGTTGCGCCGGGCCTGGGCTTCTCGTTTCATAACCGAGGCGCGGGCTTCGAGCTGACGCCGGGCCTTCCTAACTCACTCGCCGGCCACAAGCGGCCGCTTCACACCATCATTCCGGCCTTCATGGAAAAGGGTGATATTCATATCGGATTCGGCATCATGGGCGGTTGGAACCAGGCGCAGGCGCACGCACAGTTTGTCGCCAACGTAGTCGACTACGGGATGAATGTGCAGGCGGCTCTGGAGCAGCCGAGATTTACCAAGGGGACCTTCCAGGGGTGCGATGTGGAGATGGAAGAGACTATTCCCGAGCCGGTGCGAGCAGAACTTACCAAGCGGGGTCACGAGATTCAATTACTGGAGCCGTTCTCCTTCTCCGTCGGTCAGGGGGAAGCCGTGGTGAGGGACAGCGGACGCAAGGTCAACTTCGCCGGAGCAGATCCTCGCTCGGACGGCGAGGCGATTCCGCAGGAACCGAATACCAAATAGCTCCGGCGCCTGCCCGCTTTTCGGTTTCGAGCGCCTACGGGCCTCTATCGGGCCCGCAAAGCACTACGCCTGAACCTCCTCCAAAACCCGCCGCACCGTAGTCGCGATACGGTCGAGCATCCTACTTGCATCGTCGACTAGCTGTCGCGTGTCCGCTGTGAGGCCTGGATGCGTACAAAGAAGGTGCACGGTAAATGTCATGGCCGCCAGGGGATTGTTCAGCTCGTGCGCGAGATGATTGATGAGCGAATATTTCGTTTCCCAGATCTTTACTTTCTGTTCCGCCAGGTGGAGTGCCCGTTGTTCCGTCAGATTGATCACGTAGGACGACCACTGTAACGGCTCAGAACCAAGTCGGACAGCGCCAATCAGTAGCGGCAGGAAAGACCCATCCGGCAAGAGAAATTCTTTCTCGTACGGAACACAGGTGCCAAATTCGCGGAGCTGCTCAACCGCGGCGTCGTCGATTGAGTGGTACTTCTCGGGGGTAATTTTTCGCCAATTGATCTCGCCTGCTAACAGGTGCTCCCGGCTAAGGCCGACCATGCTCAAAAATGACTGATTGGCGTCCACGATGCGGTCTTCCTCTGAGATCGCCACCCCCAGATATGGCGATCGAAAGAGGAAAGAAAAGGATGTCTGGAGCGAGCGGGGAATCTGCGATTGATAGACACGGATAGAGATTTCCACCATTGCTTGCATCGTTTCCCCAACCTGAAGGACGTCGCCCACAAGCGTACTTAGGTCCACGCCGAAGAGGTTCTCGTGAATGGTAGAACGCAATACTTGCTGAAGCACTCGGGACTCGAACAACATTTGCGGGATTGTGTAGCCCTGCATATAGCGTATTTTCCCGTGCTTGCGCGCCGCGTCCGCTGCCTGCGGGCTCAGTTCGTCCTGGGGGCCATCCAAACGAACGATCAGCTCGCTAAGAATTTCCGGAACGTGGTCGGTCCTTTCCGCATCGCTCAGGGGCAGGGCTGCCAAATCTGGATCTTTTAGAGTCAGCTGTAACCATCGATTGCAAATGCCGTCCGACAGCTCCCGCACAATCTCAGAAACCTTTCGCACCGGCGCCGTTTTCCCGTAAGACCTGCCATCATTTCGCCGGGCCGAAATCGCCTGCAATAAGCGGGTTACCTGGAGGGGTTTGGGGAAATAGTCGTCAACCTGGCTTCTCACTGCTTGAATTGCCGTCTCCAGATCGGGATATCCAGTGAGAATGAACGCGTATGCCGCTGGCTGCACGCGGCGCATCGCGCTGACAACGGTAAAGCCATCCCCCGGTTCACCGATGTTCAAGTCAGAAAGTAAGACATCGTAATGTTTTGTGGTGATCAGCTCCAGAGCCTCACGAACAGTACCAACCGCTGTGACGGTGAACCCGTGGTGTTGCAGTACGGCCGTAAGCGTGGTCCGTATAGCGGCATCATCGTCAACGAATAGTAGTCTTATTGCAGACACTCTTCGTCAGATGCCGATTGGAAACAACCTCGCTGCAAACTCGCCCAAATGGTGCAAAATCGATGTTGAGCGGGATCACTGGCCAGAGTCGCTTAACACCCCTACATGGAAGCTCCCGATGAGGACTTAAGGCGATTCGAAGCAACCGGCGCCGCGCCACTGCCCGGTCACGGACGATCTAGGTCATATCGAAAACGACGGAGACCGTACCTAGATAGCGCTTACGGCGTTAGCCCAATTCTTATTGAAGCGGTGAGCCACTTCGCTCCTAGCAGCGTCCCCAGCAGTTCGATGCGGCCACGCTTGCGTTTGTGGACGAAGTTTTACGGCCGCGAACTTAAGGATTCCAGTCGCCTCGAGAGCTATTTTTGACATGTGAATAACGGACGAAATAACGGCTTCTCAGGGAGTGGTAGAGTTCACTTCGCAGCCACTCAGGGATGCTGTCGCCGCGTTCGGTTCAAGAGAGGGTCGCAATTCCTACCCTCTTAAGAATCGACTGGTATCGTTCGTCGTTATTAAGGAAGTCATAAGCCGGATCACAGTGAATCCACACCAGCATTGGGGAGTGCTCACGAACGCCCTGCTCGAGCAGAGAAATCGTCTTCTCGCGGTCGCCAAGCTGGGCATGGAGCAGGGCGAGGTCAACAAGGGAAACATAGGTGGTCTTGGCCTTACGGTCAAGCTGATCCAACTGCCAGTGGAGAGCCGCTTTTCTGCCGCCAAGACGATAGGCGTGCTGGAAGGCTGCCGCTGAAGCGGCATCGCCGGAGAGCTGCAGGTATTTTTCCGAGGCATCTGCCCATTCCTTATCCATGCCTTTGCCGCGATAAGCGATGGCCATGAGGTAGTAGAAGCCCGGAGCGGCCTCCCCTTGCGAACGCAGCCGCGCTTCCTCGATAGCAGCATCGTATTGGCGGGCCTCGTTGAGCGGGTCGGTCATCGCCCAGGGCCTCTCGAAAGGAGCGAGTTCATTGGCGGCCTTTTGTGCCTCGATGGCCTCTTGATAACGGCCGACCAGGCTAAGCATCCTGGCGCGGAAATGAATGGCTTGCACGAACCTGGGATTAAGTTCCAGCGCGCGGGATATTTCCTCCATGCCGTGTCCCCAGTCCCATCGGCTGATCAAGATGTGCACGCCCCAGGTGAGATGCGCTTCGGGGAGCTGGTCATCGAGAGCGACGGCCTTCCGGGATAGCGCTTCCGATTGGGGAAGTGCTTGCAGAGGGTTCATTTGACCAGCGAGGACAGCTTCGTCGTAATAGCCGGCCAATCCAGTCCAGCCAAGGGCGTAGTCTGGCTGCAACTCAACCGCCTTCCTGAAGTTCTGGGCGGCTTCATCACGCTGGCCCCGGAACCAGAAATAACGGCCACGCAGGTAAGCATCGTGGGCCTCGGGGTTGACATAGCGCGTGGCAGCGGGGGCGGGAACGGCGCTGTGCAAGTGGTCGGCAATGTCTTTTGCGGCTTCCGCCGGCAGGGTAGCCAGGTCGTTGGGGCTGCGGTCGTAGCTTTCCGCCCAAAGGTGAGTGTCGGTATCGGCTCGGATGAGCTGAAGGGTCATGTGCACCCGGTTGCCGGTGCGGGAGACCGAACCCTCCAGGATGCCATCGACGTGGAGAGATCGCGCGATCGCGGGTAGGGATTGACGGGCGCCTTTGAACTGCATGGCCGAAGTGCGGGAGGTAATGTTGAGGGTCGAGTTCCTGGCGAGCATGGTGGTGAGTTCGTCGGTCATACCATCGGCGAAGTACTCCTGGGCGGGGTCACCGGAGAGATTGTCCAGCGGGTGACAGCGAGCGAAGTGATGGCGGGTGCGGCGTCACGGTGGAGCAGCAGGGCGGCGAGGCGGTGAGTGCCCGGGATGAGCGCGAGAAGGACGATGGCGAGGGTTGCCGCCGTACCAAAGGCAAGCCACCGTCTGTGGTGAGCCCTTGGAAGCGGAGTCACGGTTGTCATGGCCGGGACGGCAACGGGCCCGGGGGCCACCGTTAAAGAGCCAGGCGGCGGACCGATGCTCGCGACGGAAGCAATGAAGCGGTAACCCATGCCGGTGACGGTCTGAACAAAGCGCGGGTTGTCAGGGCTGTCACGGAGGAGATTACGGATCTTGCGGATGGCGGTGTTGATGCCGTGTTCGGTATCGACAAAGACTTCGCTCGACCAAAGGCGCTGGGCAATTTCAGCGCGCGTGACGAGTTCCCCCTCCTTAACCCCTACGCCACAGCATATCGTCGGCGTGGTCAAGGGAACACGGATCACGACGAGTACCACGATCGAAGATCTGATGTGAGGCGAGCAGTTTGCGGACAGCGGGGCGGGCGGGGTTTGACTCGCCCGCCTTCCGTCTGGATGGGTGGGGCCGTGGCCAGGAAGTAAACATGTAATACCATAAAAGGATGAAGAATCAGGGACAGAAAGCTGCGCCCTTATTAGGATGATCATTCAGCAGCGTCGCGTAGTCGTAACCGGGGTTGGGCTTGGTAAGCCCCGTGGGCATAGGAACGGAAGCTACCTGGAACGCTCTACTGCAGGGTGAGTCGGGCATCGGTGTGATCACGCTTTTTGATGCCTCGGGGTTCAGCTGCAGAATTGCCGGCGAAGTCAAGGATTTCAGCCCCGAAGAGTACATCGAGCGCAAAGAAATCAAGAAGATGGGCCGGTTTATCCAGTTTGCCCTGGCGGCCTCGGAGTTCGCCGTGAAGCAGGCCGGCCTGGATATGGCGGCGGAAGATCCCGGCAAGGTCGGGGTGTATGTAGGCAGCGGCATCGGCGCTTTCGAAGTCATTGAGCGGGAGCACAGCAAGTTGCTGGCCGCCGGTCCCCACCGGGTATCGCCCTTTTTCATTACCGCGACCATCGCCAATCTGGCTGCCGGCCAGATCTCGATTCGCTATGGCGCGACCGGCCCCAATCTCACTTGCGCCACGGCATGCACCACGGGCGCGCACGCTATCGGCGAGTCTTTCCGGGTGATTCAACGGGGCGACGCGGACGTGATGATCTGCGGTGGAAGCGAAGCCGCGGTCACCCCGCTTTCGGTTGCCGGTTTCGCCTCCATGCGTGCCCTGTCCACGCGCAATGATGATCCAGCTACCGCCTCGCGTCCATGGGATGAAGGCCGCGACGGGTTCGTGGTAGGTGAAGGCGCCGGGGTATTGATCCTGGAAGAATACGAGCATGCGGTAAAACGGGGGGCGACCATCCTCTCCGAGCTCGTGGGCTACGCCGCCAACAGCGATGCCTATCACACCAATGCTCCGCCTGAGGATGGCCGGGGTGTCCGCCGGGTGATGCAATTAGCCCTGCTGGATGCAGAGGTCGACCCGAGCGAAATCAAGTATCTGAACGCGCATGCTACTTCCACGCCCCTGGGCGATCGCGCCGAAGCCAGAGCGATCTGCGATACCTTCGGCGAGTCAGCGAAGAGCCTGCTGGTGAGTTCGACCAAGTCGATGACCGGCCATCTGCTGGGCGGGGCGGGCAGTCTGGAAGCAGGGATTACGGTGCTGGCGCTCCGGGATCAGATTGCTCCACCCATGACAAATCTGCAGAATGTCGATGAGGCTTGCGGCTTTTGCCTGGTCAAGGACAAGGGGCTCGCGGCAACGATGGAGTATGCCATGACCAACTCCTTCGGCTTCGGGGGCACCAACGCCTCGCTCATTTTCCGCCGGAGCGGTTAAGGGATCGTTCTCATGAGCTTGCGCTGTCCAACCCTATTCTGTCCCGGGGCGAGCTTTGTACGGGGAACGGCTGCAACCGCAGGTCCCTCCGGCTTCGCTCTCAGATCGGGAATTGGCAAGCGGGCTGGCAGAAGCTGCTGGCATCGAGATCTGACGGTCTTAACTGTCCCGAAGCGAAATGTTCTAGTCTATAGCTCATGAGCCAAGAGATTTCACAGCCGAACGTCATTCTGGAGCGCACGCCCGAGTACCGCGAGGGCTATGCCAACAGCGTTCAGGTGCAGAAGAGCGTCTGGGACTTCCGACTCACCTTCGGCACCGCTTATCAGGAAACGGCCGAGCAGATCACCATCAATACCTTCCAAACCGTTTACCTCAGCCCACAACAGGCCAAGGCACTGTGCAATGTGCTGGAGCAGAACCTGATCCAATATGAGCACACCTTTGGCGCCATCTCCCTCGAACCACGGCCCCCGATCATGCCTCAAGGCCCAGTCCACTAAATTATGTTTGCCGGGAAGAGGAGGAGGGACTTGTGGCCGTACTTCCCCGACAGCCAATACCGCTCGACCGTCCACTGCCCCTCAGGTTCATCTTTCCCCTGCTCTTCGTTGGCGTCTACCTCGCGCACCTGACCCTGCTGCGCCTGCCTTACTACTGGGACGAGGCGGGTTATTACATCCCCGCTGCCTATGACTTCTTTCGCACCGGCGACGTGATTCCGTCGACCACCCTGGCCAACGCTCATCCTCCGCTTCCCTCCCTTTACCTTGCCCTGTGGTGGAAGTCCGGATTTACGCCAACCGTCACCCGCACCGCCATGTGCCTGATTACGGCCATCGCGCTGCTCGCCGTCTACCGCCTCGCAATCCTGCTCAATGGCCGCCCATGGGTGGCGGCTACGACCACTGTGCTGACCGCGATCTACCCCGTCTGGTTTGCCCAGAGCACCCTGGCGCACGCGGATATGTTCGCCGCCGCCGCAACCCTGTGGGGACTGGTCTTTGTCTTTGACGCCACCCCGGATTTCCGTACGCTGCCGGATACAACCGCGCGCGCTGAAGTTCGTCAGCCACGAACCTCGACAGGAAATCCGGGACACGGCCCTATGGGCGCAGCCGCCTGCTTTGCCGTGGCCGCATGGTGTAAAGAGACGGCGATCATTACACCCCTGGCGATCGCGCTGTGGGAGCTATGCCTGGCTTGGCGCGCGCGGAAAGCCGGTGCACAGCCAACTAGATCGACGCGCCCACCTCCGCGCTGGACTGGTCTTGCTTACCCCGATCATCCCCTTGCTGGGCTGGTTTGCCTACTATCGCCACCGCACCGGGTATCTCCTGGGCAATCCGGAATTCCTGCGTTACAACGCGACCTCTACGCTCTCGCCGCTGCGCATCCTGTTGGCCCTGGCGCATCGCATCCTGCAACTCACCGCGCACATGAACATGTTCGTGCCCGTGCTGTGCATGCTGGGGGCGATGCTCCTGCTGCCCTTGCGGGAACGCGACGGAACCCAGCGGCCGCGCATCTCGCCGCCGGACCAGGCCATTCTTTATGTCGTCATGGCGGCCAATATCCTCTTCTACTCCGTGATCGGGGGGGCTCTGCTGACGCGCTATCTGCTTCCCCTGTATCCGCTGATTCTGCTGCTGTGCGTTTCCACCTTTTACCGCCGTGTGCCCTACTGGTGGGGACTGAGCCTGCTGACCGCGGCCGCCTTTCTGATTGGGCTGTTCGTCAACCCGCCCTACAAGTTCGCTCCCGAAGACAACCTGAACTACGCCGATGTGATCCGCCTGCATCAACAGGCGATCCGGCAGATTGTGACCCACTTTCCCGGGAGCACCATCTTGACCGCCTGGCCGGCCAGCGATGAGCTCACCAAACCGGAGCTGGGCTACGTGAAAAAGCCGCTGGCGGTGGTTACCGTGGCGAATTTCTCCCTCCCCGAGATAGAGAAGGCGGCTGCCTCCCCTCAGGACTTCAGCGTCGGCTTCGCTTTTTCGACCAAATACGACCCTCCGCGGCTGATGCTCGACCTGGGAGCACGCAACGAGGCCCTGGACACCCGTTTCTTCGATTTCCATCGCGATCTGGCGCCGGGTGCGATCGCTCACCTTCTGGGCGGCCGCATCGTCTGGCGCGACGACCGCCAGGGCGAATGGGCCGCTGTCCTGCACTTCAATCGCCCCAGGTAGCGAGCTTGCATACAGATCTGGTTACGAGCAGAGAACGATAATCCCCGGAACCGTACCCCCGGAACTATACTGATAGGGTGCTCCCCCGGCATCCAGCATTTTCCCTTCTGCTGTTTAAGAAGGAACGAAAGCCTTGGCGTCTTTTCCTCAGAAAAGACGCACTTCACTGCGCCGTCCCGGGCAGGTAGAAGGGCTCTCATGCGCACCATTCTGGTGGTTTGGCTGTTTTCTCGCCCTTTGGGATGATGGCGCAGAGCCCCGCGCCGGAACCTTCGCCTGGACGGCTCATCCTGGTGCTGCCCTTCGACAATCGCAGCGACCAGCCGAACCTGGACTGGATTAGCGAAGCTATCCCGGAAGTGCTGAACCGGCGTCTTGCCTCGGCCGGATTTCTGCCCATCAGCCGCGATGACCGGCTCTATGCACTCGACCACCTGGGGCTGCCCTCCACCTTTCAGCCCTCGCGCGCCAGCGCCATTCGCCTGGCGCAGACGCTGGATGCGGACTACATCATCGTGGGATCATTTTCGACCACCGGCGCCCGCTTTCAAGCCAAGGCCCAGGTCCTGAAGGTGGAGTCGCTGCACATGTCCGCCCCGATTCAGGAAGAGGCGGATATGCCCCACTTGCTCGATGTGCTGAACAGCCTTGCGTGGGGACTGGCGAAGCAACTGGATCCGCAATTCGCGGTGGCCCGCAACACCTTTGTCGCCGCCGGCGCCGGGCTGCGGGTGGACGCCTTTGAGAACTATACCCGCGGGCTGGTGGAGCCCGATCCCGACGAACAGATCCGGCACCTGAAAGAGGCGGTGCGGCTTGACCCCACCTTCTCTCCCGCGCTGCTGGCGCTGGGCAAGGCCTATTTCGCTAATCAGCAATTCGAGCTGGCGGCCACCACCCTGGGACGCCTGCCGCGCAATGACCCCAACGCTCGCGAGGCCGACTTCGATCGCGGCCTGGCTTATTTCTATCTGGGCAGTTACGTCAAGGCGGAAGACGCTTTCGCTTTTGTAAGCAAGCAGCTGCCGCTGCCGGAAGTAGTCAACAACCAGGGTGTGACCGCCAGCCGCCGGGGTCTGGACGCCACCTCCTTTTTCCAACAGGCGGTGGCGGCGGATCCCAATGATCCGGACTATCAGTTCAACCTCGCCGTAGCCTTGAGCCGCAAGAAAGACGTAGCAGGAGCCCAGCGGGCGATCGCGCAAACGCTGAAGCTTCGTCCCTCCGATACCGAGGCCGAAGCCTTCCAGGCCACCCTTCGCGCTGAGCCGCAGCATCCTTCGGCCCCTGCCGCCGCGGCAAGCAATCGGGTCAATGCAGCCTTTGATCCAACCGCGCAGGCCGAGAACCTGCCCCTGGAGCGGATCAAACGGAGCTTCAACGAGGCCTCCTTCCGCCAGGCTGCCCTGGAAATGGAGCAGATGGACGAGGCTCGCCTGGCCACCCTGCCGCCGCAAGAAGCACGCAGCCGCGCTTACCGAAGCAGGAATGCGTTTCTTCAACCAGGGGCTGATCCTGGAGGCGGAGCGCGAATTTCAGGCTGCGCTGGTGGCCGACGGCGGCAACGCGGACGCCCATGCCGGGCTGGCGTTGGTAAGGGAGCGAGGAGGGCGACATCCAGGAAGCGCACGCGCAGGCAGACGAGTCGGTCAAAATGAAGCCGAACGTGACCGCTTATCTGGTCTTAGCCCGGCTCGACTTGCAGGCCAACCAAAAAACCGCGGCGGCCGCGGACGTGAGCGAGGCACTCAAGCTGGAACCGCAGAATTCGGCCGCACATGCATTGCGGCAACAGATCGAAAGCAAGGGGCAGCCGGTTCCATGAACCGCCTCCTGCTGGCGTGTTCGGCACTCATTCTGAGCTGCTGCGGAACACTCGCCTGCGTGGCCCAACAAACCCAACAGAAACCGGAAGTGGTGGTGATCCACCTCGACGACACCATTCAGCCCATCAGCGCGGACTACATGGCGCGAGGGCTGGACTTTGCCGCGGCCCAGCACGCCAGTGCAGTGCTCATCGAGATCAATACACCGGGCGGCCTGCTCGATTCCACGCGCCAGATGGTAAGCAGGATCCTCGCCTCGCCGGTGCCCATCATCGTCTATGTCGCACCCTCCGGAAGCCGGGCCGGATCGGCGGGATTTTTCCTGCTGGAAGCTGCGGATGTAGCCGCGATGGCCCCCGGCAGCAACGCCGGAGCGGCGCATCCCGTGGTCGAGGGAGGAGCCAAGCTCGACGACATCATGAAGCAGAAGCTGGAGAACGATACG
Organism: uncultured Acidobacteriaceae bacterium; assembly: GCA_963815175.1. GTDB lineage: Bacteria > Acidobacteriota > Terriglobia > Terriglobales > Acidobacteriaceae > PALSA-350. The sequence continues at coordinate 94,930 of CAWFGM010000058.1, read as the reverse complement.
GCCGCATTTCTGCGCTCCTATGTCGCTCGCCGGGGACGCAATGTGGCGGCGGCCGAAGACGCAGTCCGCGCTTCCAAGTCCTACAGCGACCAGGAGGCTCTGCAACTGAAACTGATCGATTTGGTTGCGCCCGATGACGCCGACCTGCTCAATACCATCGACGGCCGCACCATCACTCGCTTCGACGGTTCCAAGATGGTGTTGCACACCCGCGACGCGCGGCTGGTTGCGGTTGAGCCAACCCTGCGGGAAAAGATTCTGGACCGGCTCACCGATCCCAACCTCGCTGTGCTGGTGCTGGTGATCGGCGGATTGCTCATCTATGTGGAGTTCAATACCCCCGGCACCATCATTCCCGGAACCCTGGGCACAATCCTGGTGCTGCTCGCGATCTTTTCCCTGAACCTGCTCCCGGTTCGCTACACCTCGGTGATGCTGCTGGCCGCCGCTTTTGTATTGTTGATCCTGGAAGCTCATTTCGCCACCCATGGGGTTCTGGCTGCAGCAGGCATCCTCGCCCTGGTGATTGGGGCTCTTACCTTGGTAGATGCGCCCGATACCCGAGCTGCGAGTGCATCTTGCCACTGCCCTGAGCACCGGCCTCGCCTTCGGTCTAATCACCGTCTTTCTCTTGCGTCTAGCCCTCAAGGCGCGGCGAAACAAGTCGCGCATGGGAGCGGACGCCATGATTGGACAGATCGCGGTGGTCACCCAGCCGCTTGCGCCCAGCGGCCAGGTGATGGTGAATGGTGAGCTCTGGCAGGCAGAGTCCGCCACCCCCGCAGCAGCGGGCGAACAGGTGCGGGTGCGCGGGTTGCGCGATCTTACGTTATTAGTGGAGCGGGTTCCCTAAACCTTCACCGGAACGGCAGCCGCAGCGGCTCCTGTACAATTTAGGTTGAGCGAGGCCCCCACATATGATGGGTATTGGCATTCCAGGCCTGATTATCATTTTTGTTGTTGCCATCTATCTGATCAATTCCATCAAGATTCTCAGAGAGTATGAGCGCGGCGTAGTTTTCCGCCTGGGACGCATTTTGCCCGCGCCCAAGGGTCCGGGTGTCATTTTCATCTTTCGTCCTTTCGATCAGATAGTGCGTGTCTCTCTGCGCCAGGAAGTGCTCGAAGTGCCGCCGCAGGACATTATTACCCGCGACAACGTGACCCTGAAGGTGAACGCGGTCATTACCCTAAAGGTGGTCGACCCATCGCGGGCCGTGATCGAGGTGATGAACTACGTCTACCAGACCTCGCAGTTTGCCCAGACGACCCTGCGCTCGGTGCTGGGTGAAGTGGAGCTGGATGAACTGCTCTCGCACCGGGAAGCACTTAACCAGAGGATCCAGACCATCATCGACCAGCACACCGCGCCCTGGGGAGTAAAGGTAGTCAGCGTCGAGGTAAAGCAGGTGGACTTGCCGGAATCGATGCTGCGCGCCATAGCCAAACAGGCCGAAGCCGAGCGCGAAAAGCGCGCCAAGGTGATCCATGCCGAGGGTGAGTTCAGCGCCGCACAACGCCTGGTGGATGCCGCTGCCCTGCTCGCCACCCAGCCCATGACGCTGCAGTTGCGTTACCTGCAGACGCTGCCAGGATATTGGCGTGGAAAAAAATACGACCATCGTCTTCCCGCTGCCATTGGAGATGATGACTTTGTTCAATAAAATGGGAGACATGCGGGTGCCCGCGACGGTTGCGGGCGCTCCCGAAATCAAGCCGGAGAAATCGCTATGAGATCCCTGCTCGATACAGAAGAGGAAGAAGAAACCACAGCGCGGGAGATTACGCTGAGCACGGCGTCCCTGCTGGGTATTTTCTTTGGCCTGGTGTTGATATGTGGCGTGTTCTTTGGCTTTGGCTACTCCCTGGGCCGGGGAACGGAACAGGGAGCGCAAGCGGCTAGCTTGCGCACCGGGTCCGCGGGAAGCACCGGCGAATCGGACGACGCGACGACCGCTGCGACCCAACAGCCCGTGGCGCCGGCGGCGCAAGCGCAGGATCACGCTCCTCAAAAAGCCGACGTGCCAGTTGTCGTCAAGCATGCAAAAGCCGATGATGCCGAAGAGGCGTCCGGAGAGGACGCAGCCCCGGCACCGCCCAAGCACGTGAGCCAGGCGCTGGTAGCCGCCGAGTCGGCTGTAGCCCAGCCCAAGCCTTCAGCAAGAATAGCGCCCCCGGTTACGGTAGCCGCGCCCCCTGCCCTTAGCGCCGCTCCGGCCCCCGGTAGTGGTAAGCCGATGGTGCAGATCGCGGCGGTCGCCCGCCAGGAAGATGCCGATGTCCTGGTTTCTGCTCTGCGTCAGCGGGGCTATGGAGTAGTGGTGCGCAACGAGCCTCAGGACAAGCTCTTGCACGTCCAGGTGGGGCCGTTTGCAGACCGCACGCAGGCTACGGCGATCAAGCAGAAGCTGCTCTCCGACGGATACAACGCCATCATCAAGCAGTAGGCGCTGAAGTCGCCTTTCGATCACTGCTGGTTGTTCGTTTTTAGTCGTCCCCCCACATGGATTGCGGCAGGGCTGAGGTGATGGCCGCCCGAACGGCTGCCGCAAGCTGCTCGCGAGTGGCAAATTGATGGGGATTCACCGGCGGGTGAAACGTCAGATGCGCTGTTCCGGGCTTGATGCGCAGGCTGCCCTTGGTCATCATCTGCTCCGATCCCCAGATGGAAATAGGGATGATCGGTGCGCCCGACTCCATGGCGAGATAAAACGGCCCCTTCTTAAAAGGCAGCAATCTGCCGTCGCGCGAGCGCGTGCCCTCGGGAAAAGTAGAGATGTTGACCCCGGAAGTCAGCACCTTGTTGGCGAATTGAACGCTTTCCCGCGCCGACTCCAAGCGTCCATCGCGGTCCACCGGGATAAAACCGGCCAGCCGCATCCCGTAACCCACCAGGGGAATCTTGAGCAGCGACCGCTTGATGAAGAATGCAGTGCGAAAGGGAAGAAACGGCAGAATGATCGGCGGATCAAGATTAGAGACGTGATTGGACATGAAAATAGAAGGTTGGGCGGGAATATGCTCGCGGCCCTCTACCTGCACACGAATGCGCGCCAGCGTCACGCCGGCGCGCACCACCCTCATGCTCCAACGATAAAGCGGACCGATATCCCCGGTCAGCAACGCCCAGGGAATGCCGATAGCGCCCACGGGCAGACCAAGAACCACATACGTAACAAGCATGGTGAGAGCACTGAGCATCAGGTTCGGAGGCTAGATCATTTTCACATCTACCCCACACAGTCAAGTGTAGCGACGCCAAGCTTGACTTTAGCAATCGCTTCGCAGGTAGTAGTTGCACTGTATAGACCCGAAGGGAAATTCGCTAAGGCATTTTTGCTGATGGAGTAGAACAGGAAACGGAACTGTACGCGGCCATTCCGCAAAAGAATGGCCGCACATCGCTGATCACACCAGACCCCGGTATTAGCAAAAATGCGTTAAGCGGTCGTGTCGACCAGACTTCCCGTAGACTGTCCGTTCTGCACCAGGTAAGTGGCCAGATCCTGCAGGGCGCCCTGCAGGCTTCCTGAACTGAGCGAGTCTGATATTTGGCTGACCAGGTTGTTCAGCGAGCTGGCATTCTGAGTAGTGGAAGAAGTGGAGGCGCCCTCAGGCTGCAAGTCTGCCTGAAGGTTAGTGGCGTCCGTCTTTGCGGCAGAGATGTTACCGGAGGTCAGGTCCTTGAGCAGGGATGTCACATCTTTGGTAAGGTTGGCGCCCGAAGTATCCGCAGCTTGTTGAGCCTTCAGATCCGCCTTTAACTTAGCCAGGTCGTCCTTTGCTCCGGTTGTGTCCCCAGATACCAGGGCTTTGAGCAGCGCAACCATGTCCTGGACAAGGGGATTGGTTGAGCTACCGGAGGTGCTGCCGGCGGTATCGGGCGTAAGGGTGGTTGCGGTGGTTGCTGTGATTGCTGTGATTGCCGTGGTCTGCTTGGCGCTCGGAGCCAAAGCAGCATCGAGGGCACTCTCGAGTATTGAGGAAGGCGATAAAGAAACGGCTGATGTGGACAAGGTCAACCTCCCAGAGCGGTATTATCTTCGAACAGCCGGAGATAAGGCCCCTATCGGCTGGGAGGCGGAAGCGGTTCAGAGAGATGAAGCGTTTCTGCTACCACTTTAGAGGGACGCCGTAAAACATCCTCAAACCCGGCTCCGCTGCTCAAGAGACATAGGCAGCTTCTCGTAAATGCCATCAAAGCCGCCGTTGGAAAGAATCGCCACCACGTCACCCGGCTCCAACCGTGTTGTAAGCCCCTGTACGATGGCGTCCGCGGTGGCATAGAAGGTGGCGTCGTGCCCGGCGTTGGCCAGAGCTGCGACTACTTTCTCCGGATGCATTCTCTCCGGCTCGGGAATGCTCTCCTGCTTGAAGACTCCGGCCACGACAATACCATCGGCGAGGGCGAGGCTCTCCACCAGCTCGCGCTCAAAGACATTTCTGCGCAGGGTATTGGAGCGTGGCTCAAGGACTGCCCACAATCTCTGGCCGGGGTACGCAGCGCGCAAGGCTTTCAACGTCTCGCGTATGGCGGTTGGGTGGTGGGCGAAATCATCGACGATGGTAACCCCGTCCACGACCGCGCGCACCTCGAGCCTGCGCTTCACGCTGCGGAAGGTGGCCAGGGCCTCGGCGATCGCAGCCGGTTCGATTCCCTGCCCCGCGGCCAGCGCAGCAGCCGCGGTGGCGTTGAGCGCGTTGTGCTCGCCAGGCATGGGTAAGGTTACCTGCAGCCACTCTTGCCCGAAGCGGAAAATCTTCCATCTCGAGTTGCGGCTGTCGTGGGTGAGATGCTCGATCCGCCAGGTAGAGCCGGGCTTGAACCCGTAGCGCTCGACAGAACAAAATGCGCGCGCAACACACTCATCCACGTTAGCGCTGCCGTCGAAGGCCACCACCCGGCCGCGGCGCGGAACCAGGTTTACTAGCCGGCGGAATGCCGTCTTGACCGCATTGAGATTTTCGTAGATGTCGGCGTGGTCGAACTCCACATGGGTCAGGATCAGTGCATCGGGAAAATAGTGCATGAACTTCGGCCCTTTATCGAAGAAAGCGGTATCGTATTCGTCGCCTTCGAGGATGAACGCCTTGCCGTCGCGCACGCAAAAACTGGTGCCGAAATTTTCTGCGATGCCGCCGATCAGGAAGGATGGCGTCATCTCCTTCTGGCTCCGCGAAGCGACTTCATAGATCCAGGCCAACATGCTGGTGGTGGTGGTTTTCCCGTGGGTTCCCGCAACCACGAGCGACTCGCTGCCAGGAAGAAACTCATGCTGGATGGTCTCGGCCAGAGAGCGAAAAGGAATGCGTTGATCGAGCACGTATTCCAGTTCCAAGTTGCCACGGGAGATCGCGTTGCCGACGATCACCAGGTCCGGACGAGGCGCGAGGTTGGCTTCGCCGTAGGGCTCTTTGATCGTTATGCCCAGGGCATGAAGGAGGTCCGACATGGGCGGATAGGCCGCGGCGTCCGAGCCGGTTACGCGATAGCCCCTTGTCTGCAGCATGCCGGCCAGCGACGCCATCGCCGAGCCGCAGATCCCGATCAGGTGAATGTGCTTCTCTTGTGCCATAGGATTATTTCTCAGTCGCCCGTTCGAGAAAGCTCAGCAGCGGTGCGCGCACCAGGTCCAACTCGGCTTGAATCCCGAAGGCGAGGGTCACATTGCGGCGCGACACGTGGCCGGAGCGGAGACCAATCGCGATCGGTCCCTGAAACCAGTCCAACACCCGCAGGATGACATCGTCTAATATGCTGGTTTTCTGCCCGGGAGCCAAACAGTCCAACATCTCGCCAAAAATGATTCCGGTGACCCCGGCGAATTTTCCCGCCAGAATCATTTGCCGCAGTAGTCGATCTAATTGATAAGGCTTCACGTCGCGGTCCTCCAGGAAGAGGAGCTTGCCTTCTGTCCGCGGCGCGTAGGGAGTGCCCAGCGAGGCCGCCAGCAGCGTGAGACAGCCGCCGTAGAGGACTCCGGTGGCCTTTCCCGGAATCAGTGTGCGCAGGCCCGAAGCCTCGCCCACGAACCAGCGCTCGCCGCCCAGCGCGGCCAGCAGGCTGGGTTCATCGACTCCGTCGGGAACGGAGAAATCGCCGGCGACCATGGGCCCGTGGAAAGACACCAGCCCGATCTGGTCCAACAGCCAGGTCTGCATGCAGGTCATGTCGGAATGGGCGATGAATGGCTTGGGATGCTCCCGCACCAGCCCCAGGTCGAGGCTTGCCAGCAGGTAATTGGAACCGTAACCTCCACGGCTACAAAAGATCGCGGCGAGCGGCAGGATCGAGGAAGGCGGCATGCAGATCGTCGAGCCTGGCCTGCGCGCTGCCGGCAAAGTAATGATGGGCCTTGGAGAGCGCTTGCCGGCCCACCGAGGGCACAAAGCCGAGACGGCCCAGGCTTTCGACTCCCTTGGCCAGTCTGTCCGGCTGGGGATAACTGGCGGGCGAGATCACCGACACTCTCGAGCCGCGGCGCACAGCGGGAATCGTGAGATTGCGAACCTCAGATTGCGAACCTCAAGGCCAGGAACTTTCACCATGCCTCTCCAAAGCAGACCAGCTGCGCCGGACCGGTCAACAGGATTTCGGAGCCTCGCTCATGCCATTCCACGGTTTGCGCTCCCCCGGGCGCGATCACGCGCAACACCGGCGGCGGCGGAGCGCAGGGCGATGGCGGCGCTGCCCGCAGCGCAGGTGCCGGTACCGGAAGAGGAGGTGGGGCCAACGCCGCGCTCATAGATGCGTATTTCGATTTCATCACGTCCGGTCATGCGCACGAATTCCACATTGGTCTGATAGGGAAACTGCGGGTGGCTGCAGATCTCTGCTCCGATCGCCTGCCAGGTGTGGCCCTGCACACCGAAGTCCGGCGCATCGACGAAAATGACGAAGTGGGGGTTGCCGGTTGAGACCACTGCGCCCTCGATCCGTGCGCCGCCGGCAAGCTGCACATGTCCCGCATGGACTTCAGGGACGCCCATCGAGGAAGCGATGCGAAAATCCGGCCCGGTGCAGGCATCGATGCGGCAGACACGGCGGCCGGCATCGGTTTCGAGGACGATTTCATCACCCGGCCCGGCCTTGGTCTCGTAGGCGATCCAGGCGGCGACACAACGAGTTCCATTGCCTGAGATTTCCGCGATCGAGCCGTCGGCATTATGCAGGCGGATTTTGCCCTGGCGATCGCCGTCCCAGGTCAAGAACTCCACCCCATCCGCGCCAATGCCCTGGTTGCGGTGGCAGAGCCGCCGCGTCAGCTCATCCCTGGGCTCGGTGCCTGCGAGAGCCTCCTGAACCACCAGAAAGTCGTTTCCGCAGGCGTGGGCCTTCACAAACGGAATCACTCGTCCTCCGCATCATGAAAGGTGAGTAGGCGGCCGATGACCGCAGAAGCATGCTGATTAGAAGTTCAATATGTTCAGGTACATTGCTTGAGCGTGATGCTACCATCGCGCGGCAACGACCCGGTGTAACCAGTTTTGTTCGTGGGGTAGAGAGAGAAACCGCAGGTCCGAGTAACCGCTTTCTCTGGTCATGCTGACCGCTCAGTTCTATTGCGCAAACTGCGAACGGTAGATGCGGGCGCAAGGCTGGCCGGTGGAGCAGATCACGTTGCTCATCTGCAGGCCTTCAGGATGGCGCTGAACGGCTTGGGAGACGACATCCCCGTCGAATGCGACCACGGTGGAGACGCTCCGCGCCGGAGCTTCCAGGGCGCGCTGCCAGGTCAGGTAATCGCCTTCATTCACGATGCGGCGCAACGGAATGGCCGCTTGCTGCACTGCCCCGACATCGCTGGAGACACGCATCAGAATCAACCCGTTGCCGGGGATGCCGAGGAGAGCATTCGCCAACGCAGTTTCAAACGCGAGGCGGCTGCGCGAATTAACGACTGCCTCCTGAAAGACCAAAGGCCGCGCTCGCAGCAGCACCACGCTGTTTGCTACCACCAATAAGAAACTCGCCAGCAACGCGTAGCGCCGCACCCGGTGCAGACGTGAGAGCACCACAGGGATCAGACAACCGGTAAACAGGGCAAAGGCGGGCAGCAGTTCCATGCCATAGCGCGTGTTGTACCAGGAAAACGGCCGCCAGATGGGAATGAAGATGGGCACCGATCCATAAGCCACCGAATAGGCATAGAAGGGTAGCGGCAACCACAACAACAGCACCGGCCAGATCTGCCGCCGGCGGAAGGCCCACAATGCCGCCAGCGTGCCCGCGGCGCTCAGCCAGCACAGCTGGCGTCCAAAGCGCAGGGGCGCCGCGCCCAGCTGCGCCGCCTTAAGAAAATACAGCGCCGAGACGCGCAGGTTGTGAACGCCCGGATGGGGCGACGAACCGGGCGGCGTGGTTCTGGCCTCGATGGCGCGGGCCGAGTAAGGACCACGGATAAAGTCCAGCGGATCACCGAATTGCTTGGCGTTGTAAGCCAGCCACAACGAGGGAGCGGCAATCAGCAGGGCGGTAAACAACACCCAGGCGCCCGCCTCCGGTCCTCTCCAAGCTCCATCGGCGGCGGGCAGCCAGCAGCGCCCAGGTGGCAAAAAGCCACGCAGCGGCCGCATACACCCATCCGTCGTAACGGGTAAAGATCGCGCCCACCAATACCAGCCCGGCGCGGATGAGAAGCCGGCTCGCTGAAGCTCCGCCGGACGACTCAGTATCCCGGAGTGCACGTTGATACTGCACGATCAGCAGCACCGCCCAGATCATCTCGGCCAGGAAGAGACGGCTCGGTCATGGCCGTGGTGGCCATATAGAGCAGGCCGGGGTTCAGGCCATAGAAGGCCACAGCCACGACTGCGGCGGGCATATCCAGCCACATGCGAGCCAGCCGGTAAATCCCAGCACATCCCAACACATAACTGGGTATGGAAAGGCAGGCTCCGGCCAGGCCGCTATGCCACCAACCCATATTCCAGACGAAAGGCAAAAGGAGAATGTGCGGCAGCGGCAGCCAGACAGACCCTAGCTGGCGGAAGCCGGGGGTAATGGAATCGAAGACCCGGCGGGCAATGTGCAGATGCGCAACCGCGTCGCCGTAGAGAAGAAGCGTGCCATGACGGACGCAATAGGCGAGGGCCACGAGGCCCAAGGCCAAGGCGCGTCCATGCCACGAACATCGTTTCGCGGCGGATGGCCTCCGCGGCATCGCCCGCGGCAATCGATGGGACAGGCTCGCAACTCAGTCAAGGTGAGATAGCTCGCGGAAGAGAGCGAAGCGTTGATCGATCTCCTCTCGCGTGAGCGCTTGCACACGCTCTGTACCGAAACGCTCCACCGCAAACGAGCCCATCACGCCGCCATAAAACATGGCGTGTTTAAAAGTCTGCAGTGTCACCTTCGGCTGCGAGGCAAGATACCCGAAGAACCCGCCGGCAAAGGAATCACCTGCACCGGTGGGATCCACGACCTTATCCAGCGGCAGGGCGGGGGCACGGAAAGGCAGAACCGAACCCTTTTTGCTGGCGCCGTCCAGGGATCGGTCGCCGAAGAACGCCGTGGAGCCATACTCACCGTGCTTGACGATGAGAGCCTTTGGGCCCATGGCGAGAATCTTGCGCGCAGCGAGCACCAGGTTGCTGTTATCGGCCAGCAGCTTGGCCTCTCCGTCGTTGATCAGCAGCGCATCGAGCCCGGTGAGGACTTTGGCCAGGTTCTCGCGGTGGCCGGTAATCCAGTAGTTCATGGTGTCGCCGCCCACCATGCGTACCTTTGGCATTTGCTTGCGAACGCTGCTTTGCAGCACGGGATCGATATTGGCCAGAAAGAGGAAGTCACTGTCCTGGTAAGCAGCCGGCACTTTGGGGGAGAAGGTCTCGAAGACATTGAGGTCGGTCTTGAGAGTCTGCGCCTCGTTCAGGTTCTTCATGTAAGAGCCGGTCCAGTGGAAGCTCTTGCCCGCGGTGTGCTCCAGGCCCTGCGTATCGACTCCGCGGCTGGTGAGCACGGCCTCGTTTTCGGCGGTGAAGTCTTCGCCCACTACGGCGATCACGCGCACGTCGGTGAAGTAGCTCGCGGCCAGCGCGAAATAAGTTGCCGCGCCGCCCAGGCACCGGTCGCGCCGGCCCTCCGGGGTCTCGATGCTGTCGAATGCAACACTGCCTACAACAAGAATGGACATGGGTTCTTTCTGCTTCAGAGTCTTACCCGGAAGACTCGACCGGCTATGTTTTACGACTGTATTTGGCTAACAACGGAGCCAGCTTCTCGCGGGTTGCTGCTGGAATAGCTTCCGGACTGGTGAGGATGGCGAACTGCAGTGCGGTTGCGCAGGCGCAAGTGCGCTCCCGAGGCATAGCTGCAACCGCGGCGCGTACCGCCTTGGCTGCGTTGGCCGAATTCTGATGCAGCACGGCGACTACCTGATCGACGGTGACGGCATCGTGGCCATCGTGCCAGCAGTCGTAGTCGGTGACCATGGCCATGGTCGCATAGCAGATCTCTGCTTCACGGGCCAGCTTGGCCTCCTGCAGATTGGTCATGCCGATAATATCGGCGCCCCAGCTGCGATAGAGATTCGATTCGGCGCGGGTGGAAAACTGCGGGCCTTCCATGCACACATAAACGCCGCCTCGTTTGGCGACCACGCCGGCGCTTTCCGCACCCTGATGGATCGCTTTCGAGACCGTCGCGCAGACGGGATCGCCAAACGCTACATGGCCTACGATTCCCTCGCCGAAAAAGGTGGAAGGGCGCAGAGAGGTGCGATCGATGAACTGATCGGGAACCACGAACTCGGTCGGCTTATGCTCCAGCTTGAGCGAACCGACCGCGGAGACGGAGATGATCCGTTCCACGCCGAGCTTTTTCATGGCGAAGATATTGGCGCGGAAGTTCAGCTCCGTGGGCAGGATGCGATGGCCCCGGCCGTGACGGGCCAGAAAGACCACTTTCCGGCCTTCCAGCTCGCCGGCTAAGAATGCATCTGAGGGATCGCCAAATGGGGTGGTTACTTCGATCTGATGAGGATTGCTCAGGCCGGGCATGGTGTAGAGCCCGCTGCCGCCTATGATTCCGATTTCCGCCTGCTGCAAACCCGGCTCCGCACGCGCCCTGACCCGGTTCGCGCTTTTGGGAAGTGATTAGATCCCCTCAAGTATACAGGGGGCGGAGAAACCGCAGGTTTCTCTTCTGATCACAACTACCAACTAGTGCAGCAGAGACGCCTTCATCAGGCCGCAGCCGGCCATCATCCTCGTTAGATGTGTGGTCAGTTCGTCGGCCGGCGGAGAGGCGTGCGCTGCTTCCTGTGTTTCTCCGCTCTGCTGGGCCCCGAAGAAGAGGAACTGCAGCTTGCGCGCCGTGGTGAGGTCAAAACTTTCGCTCATGAACACCTGGTTGCCTTGGCGCACGATCAACACCGGCCCTTCACTCGCGTTGTAAACCTGCTCGGTCGAGGTGGATTCCGATGCAGGATCGCGCACTACGCCGGAATATTTCTTGCTCAATTCACGCCCGTAAAGCTTGGCGAATTCCGTCGCCGCGGCATCGCTTCGCCACGCGGAAAGATAGAGCAGCGCCACCGAAGAAGTCGCTGCCTGCTGCTCCGGCGTACGCGCCTTGCGGCTTTGCACTGCGTAGTAGAGGCCCCCCTTCCATTGCGGCGTGAGCATCGCAGCTTCCTCCGGACCACCGAAAAGCTCGGTCAAAATGCGCACATCGAGCTCGCCCATCACGCCGATGTCGTAGGGCTGGTAGTCGGCTTCCAGCAATCCGTGCACGTCGGGCATGCGCAGCAGAGGAACCGTTACCTTACGTTCGTAGGCGCGCGGGTTCATGATCTCGTAGCTGGTTGAGGGCGGCCGGTCCAAGACGCCGGCAAAAGCATATTGCGCGCCTTTGTCCTTCAACAGCCGTTGCTCAAATCCCAGACCGTCGCGATAGGGAAAAAGAAGTGATTGCTGCAACAGCAGCGGCGCCCGAGCCATGACCGGCGAACTGTCGGACGTGTCGGTGTCGTCTTTTGGTGTGCGCATCACGTCCGGCAAGGTCAGCAGGCTCTTGCCCGTAGGCTTCAGCGTGTAGTCCATATAGACGGCCATGGCCTGCCCTTCAAGGACTGCGTCGCGGGCTGTATCCCGCTCGTCGATTTCCAGGCGCTGATTGTCTTCGGTAACGTCCTTGGGAATCGTATCCGGATCTTCCGGCTCCCATTTTTCCAGATCCGTATGCTGATCCTGCAACGCATGGGTCAGCTCATGCGCCATGACCGGCTTCTGCTCGTCGGGCGAAACCCAGTCCAGCAGGTTCACCGTCTTGGTCTTGTTGTCGTAATAGCCGGCGATCTGTTCCTTCAGCAGGCTCACCAGGAAAGGCTGCAGCTGGAAATCCCGGTCAAGCAGGCCAAACTTCTTGAGCACGATCTCTTCGCGCTGCATGCGTTTGGCGTCCTTATCGTCGTTAAACTTGTCCACGATGTACTTTTCTACCTGCTCCCGGGTGATGAGCCGTTTCTTTACCTCATGGTGGACCTGCAGTTGGGTGTCATCACTGGCGAAGGTAAGGATTTGACTTAGGGAACGAAAGAGCTCCTTGGTCTGCTCCGGCGTGATGCGGGTTTGCTTCTGCGCCTGGGGCGCCGGTGGCTGCGAGCCAGGCGAGGTGTCCTGGGAAAAGGCATAAACGGTCAAGGAGGCTACGACCAACACCGCCGCGAGGGGAACGCACGACTTCCTGCAGATAAGCTTCATTCTTCGTCCTTTTCCGGCTTCCCCCGGATTTTCTGTGTAGCTGGTTGGCGTTGGCGAAGTTCATGCGCCGCACTCGCTCTGCTGCAAGGCTATAATTTTATTGTGCTTTCTGCCATGAACCAGCCCCAACCCAATCCAGTAGCCGACCCGCTGACCGCCCCCGGGCCAGTCCAGGAGCCCGGCCCCAGCCCTGTCGACACGGCTTTGTTGTCCGTACTTCGACCACAAGAGGCGTCGCTCGAATCCGCCTTGCATTGCGGCGCGTTGACGCCCCGAGTCTTTGACGGTCTGGCAGGCGAGATGGATTCCCTACTGCATTCCGCCGGGGTCAGCGACCTGGGTTGGCGGGGCAAGATTCTGGTAACGGGCAGCGACCGCCTGCGCTGGCTTAATGGCATGGTTTCAAATACAGTGCAATCGCTCCCCGAAGGACAGGGCAATTACAGCTTTCTGTTGAGCGTTCAAGGGCGTATCCAGGGAGACTGTTATGTTTACCGCCGCTCCGGCGATCTGCTGCTGGATACAGGCTTTGACCAGATCCCGGCCCTGCTGCGTCATCTCGATCACTTCATCATCATGGACGATGTTGAGCTGGCAGATGTTAGCCGGCAATGGACCGCCTTGTCGCTGGCCGGACCGGGTTCGTCCCGGGTGCTGGCGACGCTGGGCTTCTCGCCTGCCGCTCCCGGTGTAGAAAATGCGCGCATGAACACGGCCCGCATCGGTGAGGTGTCCTGCACCGTCATCGAGGCTTATCAGTTGACTGTTCCCCGCTTCGAGATCTGGTTTGCCCCTGAGCATGTGCTTGCCGTATGGGAGACGCTGCAGGCCGCCGGCGCCACGCCATGCGGGCTCGAAGCGATGGAGACCCTGCGCGTGCTGGAGGCCACTCCGCTCTACGGTATCGACCTGAATGATCGCGACCTGCCGCAGGAAACGGCCCAGGCCCGCGCACTCAACTTCAGCAAGGGTTGCTACCTGGGCCAGGAAATTGTGGAACGCATTCGTTCCCGGGGGAAAGTAAACCGGCAATTCCGGCAATTTGCACTGCACGGCAGCCGGCCTTCCCAGCTGCCAATGGAATTGAGGAGTGGTGAACAATCCGTAGGACGGATCACCAGCACCGCATCGTTATCAAGTGCCGGCCTGCCGCAAATGCTCCCCGGATTTCCTGCGGAGCTTCGTGGCGTTGTCGAGCATCATGCGGCTTTCCGTACTGAAAGCCGCACAGACGGTCTTGTCCAGGGCAGCGTACAGGAAATCCGGGTGGCGCTGGGTTTTATCCGCATCGAAGTAGTGGAACGGAATGCCGAGATCACTTATGACGGAGGGATGGCAACCGCTCTGGCCGCGCCGCCCGTGATCCCGGGGGCCCACCCAGCTAACTGAACCGAACTCGAGCCTGCCGGACAAGAGCCAATGTCCATCAGTATCAGGCAGCGTTACAAAAGACGATTGGAAGAGATTATGCGCGAGAAAGAACCTCAATTCACCGTAACCGATCGCCGCAAGTTCACCGCCGAAGGCGAACTGCGCGATGGAACGGCCAGCGAGAGCAGCGCGCCGCCAGCCGTAGCTGAGCGAGCCAAGCCATCCGCGAGCCCTCAGGCAGCCACCACCCAGGCGGTACATGCGGGTTTGGATGAGCCGGATGCACTGGCGTCGGATGAAGAGGAAATCCCGGAACCCACCGCGGCAGAATCGGCCCAGCAGCGCCAGGATTACCATGCCTCGGCACGCCGCCTGGACGATATGTTTCTCAAGGCCAATCCAGGTCAACCTGCCATGCCCGCAATGAACTTCGATCGCCTGGTGCAGTCGCTCTACATGACCGCGGCGATGCAGATGGGCGCCGGTTCCGCACCCAACGAGCAGCCTCGCATCGACATCCTGGGAGCACGGCAAAGTATTGACATGCTCAGCGTGCTGGATGAGAAGACGAAGGGCAATCTTACTGCGCAGGAGAAGGGGCTGTTACAGAATGCGCTCTTCGATCTACGCATGTCGTTTCTCGAGATCACGAATGCCATCGCCAGTTCTGCCCAGCGGCCTCCGCAAGCAGGCAAACCCCATTAACGCATTTTTGCTAATACTGTGCTCCGGTGGAATCCGTGATGTGCGGCCATTCTTAACGGAACGACCGCGTCGAGTTCAGCTTCCTGGTCTAAACCGTTAGCAAAAATGCTTAGAATTTTCCTGGGAGTGTCTCATCCAGCCGGCAGAGATCACTATTCTTGGCAGTGGCACCTCGATGGGTGTGCCGACCCTCGGCTGCACTTGCCGGGTCTGCACCTCTACAGACCCGCGGGATCGCCGCACACGGCCCTCCATCGCGGTCGCATGGGCTGGACATCGGGTGGTGATCGATACTGGACCGGACTTTCGTATGCAGGCCCTGCGTGAGGGCATCGATCATGTCGATGCAGTGCTGTATACCCATTCCCATGCCGACCACGTTCTCGGCCTGGACGATTTGCGGCCACTCAGCTTCAAGCACAGGAGCAAAATCCCACTGTATGCCGATGACGACGCAGCCAAAGTGATTGAACGCATATTTGATTACACCTTCGACCCCAATTCCCAATATCCCACCCGGGCCCGGGTGGAAATGCATCGACTGGGGACTTCGGTGGAGGTCGAGGGCGCGGTCTTCCAACGCGTTCCGCTTACCCACGGCAGGCTTGAAGTGGCGGGCTTCCGCTTTGGCAACGCCGCCTACCTAACCGACATGAACGACATCCCGGAAAGCAGCATGGCGCTGCTTGAAAACCTGGATGTGGTCATTCTCGATGCTCTGCGCAAGACGCCGCACTCCAGCCATGCAACCCTGGAACAGGCGGTTGGATTCGTGGCCCGCATGCAACCACGGCGCGCGTTCTTTACCCACATGTCTCACGATCTGCTGCACGCCGAAACCAACAACGAGCTTCCAGAGCATATCCAACTCGCTTACGACGGGTTGCGCATTCCTTTCGAGATCTGACCATGCACGTCTTCCGCAACCTCGGCGAGATTCCCCAAGACTTCGGGAGCACGGTGGTAAGCATTGGGAATTTCGACGGCGTTCATCTTGGCCATCAGTTCATTCTGGAGCAGCTCAGGCAAAGCGCTGCGGCGCGATCAGCGCGTTCGGTAGCGGTTACATTTGATCCCCATCCGTTGCGTTTTCTGCGGCCGGAGACCTGCCCTAAGCTCATTACCCCGCTGGAGACGCGGCTCGAGCTGTTGGGAGACGCCGGTGTGGACGCTGTGCTGGTGCTGGATTTCACCGCTGAGCTCTCGCGCATGCGGGCCGCGGAATTCGTCACAACCATCGTGCGTAACGCGCTGCGGGCGGTCGAGATCCATGAAGGAACCAACTTTCGTTTTGGCTACCGCGCCGAAGGCGGCACCGCCGAGTTGAGCGAACTGGGCCGCGCGCTTGGTTTCGAGGTAGTGATCCATGGCGCGTGCCAGGTGAGGGGATTGACCGTTTCCAGCAGCAAGATCCGGCAATTGCTTTCCCGGGGCGAGCTGCGCACTGCGCGTACGCTGCTGGGGCATGGTTTCTTTATCGATTCCACGCCGGCCCGTGGACGCGGGATCGGTGGGACGCTGACGGTCCCCACCATCAACCTGGCGCCCTACCAAGAACTGCTGCCGCCCAACGGTGTTTACGTCACGCAGCTACGTGTCGATGGAGAATGGTTCGATGCAGTGACCAACGTGGGCAACCGTCCAACCTTCGGCGCAGATTCCTTTGCGGTGGAATCGCACCTGCTGAATTTTCACCCGCTTGCATTATCGGAGCAGACACCCTTAAGGCTTCTCTTCCACCGCCGGCTTCGCGAGGAACGGCGATGGCCCTCTCCCGAGGCGTTGAAAGAGCAGATCATGCGCGATGTCGCCCAGGCGAAGCGTTACCTGCACCTGATGCGCCTGCTGGGGAAAGAATAGGACCTTGCTCCTCTGTCCCTTCCAATGAACCCGGGGTTCAGTGGAAGGGATGGGTTTTAAACGGCAAGTTCTACTGCGGGATGGGTACTGCCGCGGGCTTGCTGGCCGGCCGGGTGGTTGCCGTCTTCAGGGCTACATTGGTCGATGGGAGCGGCCGTAGATCTCCGGCAAAGTGTTCGTTGGGGCGGTCGGCGATGGCCACCTTCATGAAGTCCATCCATAGCGGCAGCGCCGCGTGGCCGCCGCTCTCTTTATCGCCAATCGATTGCCGGCTGTCATAGCCAACCCAAACCCCGCAGGTGATGGAGGGAGAGAAGCCGATGAACCAGGCATCGTTGAAGTCGCTGGTCGTCCCTGTCTTGCCACCCAGCGGATGATTGAGCGCCGCGGCCGCGGCGGCTGTGCCGCCCGGTTGCATGACCGACTTGAAAAGGGTCATCATGATGCGCGCTGTCTTCATGCTGGTGGACTCGGTCACATTCGCCGGGCTCTCCGAAAGCGTGAGCCCATCCGCGTTGGTTACCTTGCGAATGAGATGCGGCCCAAGGCGCACCCCGTCATTGGGAAAGCTGCTGTAAGCCGCCACCTGCTCCTGCAGCGTAGCCTCAACCGAGCCCAGCGCCACGGGGAGAAACGGCGGAATATTGCTGGTCAGGCCAAACTGGTGTGCCGTAGCGATCACCTTGCGTATACCGACACGTTCCGCAAGCTTGACCGCCGGGATGTTTCGCGAATCGGCAAAGGCATGCACCAGCGAGACCGGACCCTCGAAGGTGTCGTCGTAGTTGTGCGGCGTGTAAGGGCCAACGGCGGTCGAAAATGTAACCGGCGCATCGACAATACTCTCCTCCGGACGTGCGCCTGCATCCACCGCAGCGGTATAGACGTAGGGCTTGAAGGAAGACCCGGTCTGCCGCTCGGCCTGCGTGGCGCGGTTGAACTGCGACAGGTTGAAGTCGCGGCCGCCGACCATCGCTAATACTTCGCCGGAGGTATTATCCACCGCCATCAGCGATCCCTGGATGCCGGAATCCTGCTCCAGCACTGCATGCAGCACCAGGTTGGAATCGGTCGAGGGCACGATATGTACGTAGATAATGTCGCCCGGTTTAAGAAAGTTCTCCGCATCCGCGCTGCTTGGTCCAGGCAAAATCATCCGGGCCTAAGAATCACTTGCTGCTGCCCGATGCGCGCCGTCACCTGGTATGGCAACACATTCGTCACCAGGGCATGCATGTACGATCCCGGCGTGGTCGGCTGACGCCAGTCCGGATGACGGAAATCGTCCAGCGACGCGCCGGCCGCGACCACATTGAGCAGGTTGCCCTTCCATCCATGGCGCCGTTCCAGGGCGGCTAGTCCATCGAGCACAGCGGAATTGGCTGCCTGCTGCAAATCCAGATCCAGAGTGGTGTAAACCCGTAGCCCTTCCTCATGTACCTGCTCGCTGCCAAACTGACGTTCCAGTTCGCGGCGCACGTCTTCCACGAACCAGGGAGCAACGCTGTTCGACGGAGGCTCGATATGCAAACCCAGCGGCGCGGCCTTGGCGGCGTTGGCCTGCGCGTTGGTGATCACTCCGTCTTCCAGCATGGAGTTGATGACCATGTTCCGGCGGCGGAAGGCGCGGTCCGGATTCGCGATGGGAGAATACGCCGTCGGACTCTTGGGCAAAGCGGCCAGCAACGCCGCTTCCGGCAGCGTGAGGTCACGCGCGTGCTTGCTGAAGTAGTATTCCGATCCAGCCTCGAATCCATAAACACCCTGGCCCAGATAGATCTGGTTGGCGTACAGGGTAAAAATCTGCTCCTTGGTGAACGCATGCTCGATTTGAATGGAGAGAAAAATCTCCTGCAGCTTGCGACCGAAGGTTTGCTGGCTGGAGAGAAAAAGATTTTTCGCCAGTTGCATGGTCAGGGTGGAGGCGCCCTGGGTGCGGCCATTCGAGGTCAGATCGTGATAGGCCGCGCCCGCCACGCGGAAGATGTTGACTCCCCAATGGCTCTCGAAGTTCTTATCTTCGATCGATATCACGGCCTGGCGCAGCACGGGAGGAAGCGCTTCATAGGGGACCACGATGCGCCGCTCCAGGGCAAAGGATCCAAAGACGCGACCGTGGACGTCGAGCAGATCGGTGGCGGTGATCGGGCGGTATTTTTCCAGGTCCGCGATCTGCGGCAAGTCGACGGAGTACACCAGCATGAGGCCGGTCAACGATCCGGCAATGATGGCGAGAGCCAGCAGCGCGAGAAAGGTAATGCTACCTGCCAACTTCATAGGCACCGACGCGGACGTGCCCGGCGCACCGGGCGGACGAAAGCGATCAGCGCCCGAAGATGGAGCTTGCCCAATCAATGATAGATCCGGACTATGCGCTCTTCTGTTTCAGGATATCGAGCGCCTTGGTCAATTGATCATCCGACTTAGGAGTTTTCGCCTCGCCCGCCTGGTCATCATTCTCCTGGCTGGCGGCGACCACGACATTCGGGCGTCACCGCCTCGTCCTGAATCTTTTTGCCCAACGGCGAAGCATACTTGGCGACGGAAAGGATCAGCGCAGCGCCATCGGGAAGCTCCATGGTCTTTTGCACGGAGCCTTCACCGAAGGTTCTGTCTCCCACCACGTCGCCTCGCTTGTTATCGAGAACCGCCGCGGCGACAATCTCTCCCGGTCCGGATGTGCCATGGTTCACCAGAACCACCAGGGGCGCTCCGGTAATAAACTTGGAGGTGTCCGCGTTAAAGGCCTCGTAGGTATATTTCTGTCCGGAGAGGGTGGCGATGGTTCCCGACTCCAGGAAGAAGTTGGCCAGGCGCACGCCTTGCTCCTCATCCCCTTCGGCAACGTCACGCAGATCCAGGCAAATCTTCTTGTTGCCGTTCTTCTGCATTGCCTTCAGGCGGCTGGCAATCTCCGACACGCGCTCTTTGTTCAGCACTCCCGGCTTGAGGTAAAGGATGCTGCTGCTCTCATACTGCGTCTCTCCCAAGGGAGGAGCCGCGAACACGTGCGGGTAAGAGTGATCTTGTCCGGCTCCGCCTTGCGCGGCCGGACCAGCGAGAAGGTCACCGTGGTTCCCGGCTTGCCATCGAGTAGCAGGCGGATCATCACCAGCGACATTTCCCGGGTGGAATGTCCCTCGATGGCCTCGACGATATCCCCGTCTTCGATTTGTTCTTTTTCCGCCGGGCTTCCGGGCTCCACAGAAACCACGGTCGCGTATCCATAGCGCTTGGAGATATTCAATCCAACCTGTGCCGTGCCCTCATTGCCCTGCTGCTTATAGGCCTTGTATTCGTCCGGGGTCAGGTAGCTGGAGTCTGGATCGAGCGACTCGAGCAGCCCGTGTAACGCGCCGACGGTGACTTTCGTCATGTTGGGATCGGAGACATAGTCGGTCTGAACCTTCTTCAGAACCTCGCTGTAGACCTCCATCTCCGGGTAAGCGCCATCCTGCTGCGAATCCGCGCGCACACGGCTCGGGCCTAATCCACCGAGAAAGACCAACGCCACCAACAAGATCGATACACCAAACACGGCACGGGTAAAGGTTCGGGACATAGCTCCACTTTGGACCAAAAGTATGGTCTAAACAAATAATACTACTGGGTTAGACGCAGCCAGGAACCAATCGGGGGACTATACGGGAGGGGTTTTGGTGGCGGCGAGTGGAATCGAACCATCGACCTACGGGTTATGAGTCCGTCGCTCTAACCATCTGAGCTACGCCGCCCCATGTTGATTCTACAACAGTTGCATAGGCATCAATCCCGCCGAGGCGGTTTGTTCGAAGTCGCTGCGTCCACCGATGGAACTCGTCCGAGGGTCCGTTAGCCTGGCTGTTCACCCAGCGGTTTGCGAGCGATCACGATGCGCAACGGGGGAAAGGTGTAAAGCGGATTTCCCCACCGCCTTTCGACCGCCAGGCCGCCTTTTGCAGTTGCTCAGCATATTCCCCGGTGTGCTTGTAATCGGAGAGGATTGCCTCACCTCCGGGTTTCAGTACCCGGACGATCTGCTGCACGGCCTGGCGACGGATTTCCGGGTCATAGATGTTGTGCAGGCACAGGTTGGAAAGGATGACATCGAAGGTTCTGTCAGGAAATGGCATCTCCTGCGCGGGAACCCCAAGTAGCGTGCAGCGATCGATAACTCCTTCCAGCTCCAGGTTGTGTAGTGTAGCGGCTTCGGAGTTGCCGCCCATGTCCACGTTGGACCAGATATCGATGCCTGTCGCTTTTCCGCCGCCGGCCAGTAGTTTTGCTGCTCCCGCCAACAGCAGGCCGCGGCCACAACCAACATCCAGCACCTGCTCGTCACCACGCCATTTGTGCAGTGAAAGCATTCGATCCCGGTGATGGTATTTGCCAACTTTTACGTAGAGGAGAAAAAGCAATCCTTCGATCACCAGCAACGTACCCGTCCCGAAGAGCATAGGGCGGGGGAGGAAATCGACCTGCCCCAGGTGAATTTGGCGAGGGCCAAAGATTCCTAAGAGAAGGCAAGCAGCGCCGATGAGAAAGAGATTGCGCAAGACGTTGGGAGCGTCTACCCCGTAGTCAGGCTTGCTAGTCTTGACGATTGCCACGGGCACGCCTCCATCCCTTCGATCGTTGCGCCGGTTATCGATCGAGCACGCTTCCCTCTGCTTTACGAACGTCGGTCTTGCCGAAATCCATTCCCTTGAACAAGAGAGGTTCACCGGTCGCCTTCGCCAAGGCATAAGCGAAGCAGTCGCCAAAGTTCAATTGGGCAGGATGCCTTCCTTTGCCGAAATCGAGGAACGCTTGCCGCGCTAGATGTGCCTGCTCAACTGTAACCACCTCAATAACGATTTCGGCGCGCCTAAAAAACATATCAAGCTGGCGTCCGGCCTCCGGGCCCAGTTGACCTTCTATTACCAGGGATAACTCAACAAAGTTCGCCGCACTGATGCTGCAACGGTCAGCGTCATGAATCGCCTGAAGAAAGCGGTCGCCTTCCGGTTCTTCAAAGAAGATGGCGCTCACCGCGGAGGTGTCCAGAATCATTTCGGAAGACCCCGTTCGTCGTACAGGAACTCCGCGTGATCAAGATAAGCAGGCTTGATGGACCCAGCGGCACGTTGCGCAATGGCGCGCAGTTCTTCCACCGAAGCCTTGCGCTGACGGCTTGGCAGGCGCTCGAAGCGTTCTCGCAGGGCTTCGGTCACTACGCGGGTCATGGTTTCCCCCGTTTCCTGGGCTATGGCTGCGGCGAGACGGTGAGCCTCTGGGTCTTTTATGTTGAGTGTCGCGCATAGTCGTTTTCTATAAATAATCTATTTTTCTACCATTCTACCCTAATCGTAGCGGAGGCCGGTAATTGCAGGACGGCTTTACACTTGCGTCAAGATAAATGGGTGCTTACATGTCTACTTTCCAATCCGGAGCAATGCCCGGCCTACGTATCGTGCGCAGCGGTGAACTGGACAGCAATACTCCGCAGACCCCTGGGATGACCCGGGCCGAGGCCATTTCTTACGCCCGTGTGGGCGCGCAGAAGCTTTGGGCAGGCACGGTCGTTGTCCACCCCAACGCGAAGACCGGCCCCCATCACCATGGGGAGCTGGAAACGGTGATCTACATCGTGCGCGGGCGAGCCCGTTTCCGCTGGGGAGAGCATCTCGAATTTGTCGACGAGGCCGGACCGGGAGACTTTGTCTACGTCCCTCCTTTTGCACCCCATCAGGAGCTGAACGCGCGCAAGGACCAACCGGTGGAAGCCGTCATCGTCCGGAGCGGCCAGGAACCTGTGGTCGTCAACCTGGATATCCCTAGCCCCGAAGACGAGACAGACGCACTGGGATCCGACCCGTTCCACTCGAGCGCATCATGAGTGAGCGCGTGGTGGCGGTCATTCCGGCCCGCCTCGCTTCCACCCGGCTGCCGGGGAAGGTGCTCCGCCCCATCGCCGGTGTTCCCATGCTCGGCTGGGTCTATCGGGTTCTGGTCGATGCCGAAGAGGACCTCCTGGCCGCTGAGCGAGTCTTAGAGCGACAGTACCGTGAGCAGCCGGTCCTCACTTTGCTGCTTTCGCGAAGGGGCCTTGAGTCTGCCAAGATAGTAGGGATGACCGCACCTACTGCTACCAACATCTTTGCCGACCGCATCGGCCGCATTGAGATTTCGGCCACCATGGCCGTTACCGCGGAAGCAGCCAGGCTGCGCGCCCAGGGCGCCCAGCTGGTCGATTTTGGCGCCGGCGAACCCCATTTCCCTACCCCGCGCCACATCAAAGACGCCGCCATCGCGGCCATCGAAGCCAACTTCACCCGCTACACGGTGGTCGCCGGCATCCCCGAGCTCAGAAAAGCGATCGTGCAGCGCCACGCCTGCGACTTCGGCTCCGATTACACCCCGGACGAGGCCGTCTTCACCACCGGCGGCAAGCTGGCGCTCTTTAATGCCATCCAGGTGCTGGTGGACCACGGCGACGAGGTGATTCTGCCCGTCCCTTACTGGGTCTCGTTCAAGGACATCATTCAGTACGCGGGCGGCAAAGTCGTGTTTCTGCCCACCGAAGAAGCGGAAAACTTCCGCGTGACCGCAGATGCCATCGAGCGCGCGATCACCCCGCGGACCAAAGCCATTATCCTGAACACGCCCTCGAACCCGGCCGGTTCCGTCGTCTCTCCCGATGACCTGGAACGCATCGTAAAGCTGGCCCACGCGCGGGGAATCTTCCTGCTGCTGGATGAGTGCTACGTATACCTTCAATATGCTGGCGCTCCCGTCTCCGGCGGTTCCTTTGTCGAGGCCAAGGAGCACGTCATTGTGCTCGGTTCCCTCTCCAAGACCTATGCCATGACCGGCTGGCGTGCCGGCTTCGCTCTCGGGCCCAAACCCATCATCGCCGCCATGAGCAAGCTGCAGAGCCAGTCCACCTCTTCCACCGCGGCCTTCGTGCAAAAGGCGGCCATTGCCGCGCTGAGCGGTCCGCAGGAATGCGTGACCGAGATGCGGGCCGATTATCTCCAGTTGCGCGACCGCATCCTGGCCGGACTGAGGGCCATTCCCGGCATCACCTGCACCCAGCCCGACGGCGCGTTTTATGTCTACCCGAATGTGTCGGCCTTCCTGGGCAAGCCGGGCGCGAAGACAACGACCGAACTGGCCACCCGCCTGCTGCATGAAGCGCATGTGGTCGCGGTTCCCGGGGAGGCATTCGGCACCCAGGAGCATATCCGGCTTTCCTACGCTGTCTCGCACAGCGACATAGAAGAAGGCCTGGTCAGAATGAAAAACTTCTTCGCCAGTCTTTCCTAAGCACTCCTACGGGATCAGGAGCAGATGACAGCTAAAGTAGAGTTTCGCCCGATCATCCTGGCCGGCGGCAGCGGAACGCGCTTCTGGCCCAGAAGCCGCCGCTGGCGCGCGAAGCAGCTCCTGGTGCTGGATGGCGCGCGCACCATGATCCAAAGCACCGTGGATCGTCTGGGCACGTTGGCCACCGCGAACGAGCTTTGGGTGATCACCAACGACCTGCTCGCCAAGGCCATCTCCGAGCAATTGCAAACCATGCTGGGGGAGCAGATCATCTGTGAGCCGGCGGCGCGCAACACCGCGCCTGCAGCAGGCCTGGCGGCTTTCCTCATCGAGCGCACCGCTCCCGATGCGGTGCTGGGCATCTTCCCCGCCGACCACGTGATCACCGACGAGGAGAAGTATCGGGCCACCATCGAGCAAGGCATCGCCCTGGCCGCAGCAGGAGAAAACATCGTGGTGCTGGGGGTGAAGCCGATCCGGCCCGAGACCGGGTACGGCTACATCGAGACCGGAGACGTGCTGCCTCACGGCGTCAAGCGCGTCCGCCGCTTTACCGAGAAGCCCAACCGGGAGCGGGCAGAAGAGTTTATGCTCGCCGGCAACTACTACTGGAACAGCGGCATATTCCTGTGGACTGCGCGCACCCTGGCCAACGCCATCCGCGAACATCTCTCAGAGACGGCGCCCTTTCTGCAGCAGATTGCCGACGCCTATGGAACGCCGCGATTCGCCGAGGTATTTCGCGAGCTCTATCCAAAATGCGAAAACATCAGCATCGATTACGCCGTGCTCGAGCCGCGCTCGGCCAAGGGCGAACACCATTCGAATATCTACTGCCTGCCGGCGGAGTTCGGCTGGAACGACCTGGGTTCGTGGGATGCCCTCTACGAACATCAACTGGCGCAGGGCAACGCGAAGGATGGCAACGTCACTGAGGCGAAGGGCATGGTGGGCATCGATGCGCGCAACAATTACGTCTACAGCCCGGAAAAATTTGTCGCGCTGGTCGGGGTCGATGACCTGGTAGTCGTGGAAACCGAAGACGCCATTCTGATCACCACCCGGGAGCGTTCGCAAGATGTACGCCGCGTAGTCAGCGAGCTCGCCGGAAAGCACGACGAATTGATTTGAAACAAAAGCCCGTTCATTTCGGCACCGACGGCTGGCGAGGAATTCTCGCCGACGACTTCACGGATGAAAACGTGCGTCTCGCAGCCGGGGCCATCGCCCACTATGTTCGCGAGCATGAGGATCCCGCGCGCGGCCTGTGCATCGGCTATGACACGCGATTCATGTCACAGCGCTTCGCGCAGATCGTTGCCGAAGTGGCCGCCGCTGCCGGCATCCCAGTGCGCATCGCCGACCGCATCACCCCCACGCCGGCTCTCTCCTACGCGGTAAAACATCTGCGCGCGGCGGGTGGAGTGATGATCACCTCCAGCCACAATCCGGCGGAGTGGAATGGGGTGAAATTCAAAGCCAGTTATGGCGGATCGGGCAGCCCGGCGATCATGGCGGCGATCGAAGGTTATCTGGGGCGAGAGCTGCCTGTGGCCGCTTCCAGCGGCGCCATTACCGAGGCTGACTTTCTTAGCCCTTATGTCGAGGCCATCTCCGTCTTCGCCGATCTCAAGAGGATCGCCGCAACCCGGCAAAAATACGCCATCGACTGCATGTACGGCGCGGGGCGAGGCGTGCTCTCCGGCATCTTTTCGCGCGTGGGCATCGACCACGTCGAGATCCGCGCCGAGTTGAATCCGCTCTTTCCCGGCATCCAGCCGGAGCCGATTCCGCCCCACATTCGTGCGCTCGAGGTCGCGGTGCTGGAGCATCACTGCCAGGCCGGCTTTGCCACCGACGGCGACGCGGACCGCATTGGCGCGGTGGATGAGGAGGGACGCTTCGTCGACGCCAATAAGATCTACTGCCCTCTTGCTCCAGTGGCTGCTCAAACGCAAGCAGTGGCCGGGCGATGTGGCCCGGGCATTCAACACCACCAAGATGGTGGACCGCATCGCGGCCCGATACGGACGCAAAGTTTACGAGCATGGCATCGGCTTCAAACATGTGTGCGAGCTGATGCTGGAGAAGGACATCCTCATCGGCGGCGAAGAATCGGGCAGCATCGGCATTGGCCGGCATCTGCCGGAACGCGATGGGCTGCTTAACGCGCTGCTACTGGCCAACATCATGGCAGAGGAAGGCCGGACGCTGGGCTCTCTGGTGAACGCGCTGCAGGAGGAATATGGCGAGCATTATTACGGACGAATTGACCTGCATATCCCGGAGTCGGTCAAGCAGTCGGCCATCCGCCGCGCAGCGGCCGGCGTGAAGGAGTTTGCCGGTATGCCGGTCTTGCGCCTGGAAACCCTGGACGGCTTGAAGTTTTATCTCGACAATCCGGAAGCGCAATCTGCGGAGAGCTGGCTGTTGCTGCGTGCCTCCGGCACCGAGCCGTTGTTGCGCATCTACGCCGAGAGCGGCTCGCGCGCATCGCTGAATGCACTACTTGAAGCGGGACGAAAGTTTGCCATGGGAGACGGTGCATGATCAAGGTAAGAACCAAGGGTCTGCTTTTTGACATGGATGGAGTGCTGATCAGCTCGCTGGGATCGGTCGAGCGAAGCTGGCAAACCTGGGCGGAGCGCCATGGGCTAGACGTGCGGGAAACGATCAAGACCGCACATGGAATGCGGGCCATCGAAACCGTGCGCACGCTTAAGCCCGATGCCGACCACGAGGCAGAACTCAAGGTGATTGAAGATCTCGAGGTCGGAGACAACGAAGGGCTCGAGGTATTGGAAGGCGTGACCTCGATTCTGCAATTGCTGCCGCAGAAGTTTTGGACCATCGTCACCTCGGCCACGGAACGGCTGGCGCGCAGCCGCCTGGCGTTCGCCGGCGTTCCGGTGCCGGAGCACATCATCACCGCCGACAAGGTGACGAATGGCAAGCCGCATCCGGAACCCTATCTCAAGGGCGCGAAGATTCTCGGCCTGGCGCCGGCGGATTGTATTGTGATCGAGGATTCGTCTTCAGGCGCAAGAGCGGGCCACGCTGCGGGGTGCAAGGTT
Organism: uncultured Acidobacteriaceae bacterium; assembly: GCA_963815175.1. Lineage (GTDB taxonomy): Bacteria > Acidobacteriota > Terriglobia > Terriglobales > Acidobacteriaceae > PALSA-350. The sequence continues at coordinate 67,928 of CAWFGM010000058.1, read as the reverse complement.
CTGGCTACGACCTTTTCTCACAGCATTGAACAGCTCGCGGCGGCAGACTGGATCGTCGAATCCCTGGCGAAGGTGAGGATTAGTATTCTGCCTGAGGATGAGGGCCTGGAGCTGGAGTTCGAACCGGTAAGGAAACCTAGTGTCTCTGGCGCGAAGAGAAACGCAGCTATCCCGTAGCTACGCTCCGATTTTGTATCAGGGCAGACTAGTCGGGCCGTAAAGGGCTGAGAGATGGGCTTCAGCCCTCTATGCCGTTGTCTAATCGCTACATACCCGCATTTATGCCGGCACTGTCCGGCTCTGCACTGCGCGGCGCAGAGCCACTCGCGCCAGCAAGCGCGTTGAGTCGAGGGTCGGCAGCGGAGAATTTTCGTCGTTCATGAGCAGCGGAATCTCGGTGCAGCCGAGCACCACGGCATCGCAGCCCTGCTCTTTCATACGCCCGATCACGCGTTGAAATGTTGCCACCGCCTCTGGCTTGAAGACGCCATAGACCAACTCATCCATGATGATGCGATTGATCTCTTCGCACTCCTCTGGGTTCGGACGCACATACTCCAGGTCCCGGGCTTTCAGTTTTTCCGGATACACCTCGCTCTCGACCAAATAGCGAGTGCCGGTTAAGCCCAATCGCCGGAACCTGCGTCCGACGGCCTGGGCCGCGACCGCATCGGCGATGTGCAGCCAGCGCAGCGGTAAACGCTCTTCAATAAAAGGCAGGCCCTGGTGAATCGTGTTATCCGGGCAGATCAGGAAATCAGCCCCGATACTCGCCACCTTGTTGGCAGAGGAAAGCATCAGTTCGCCTACACCTTGCCAGTCACCGCGATAGATACATTTCATGTACTCGCCCAGCGAATACGTGTGCATCGAGATCTCCGGGTGCTCATGTGGCCCGAGCAAGTCCGCACCCCCCAAACAGATAGACCGATAACAAAGAGCGGCTCCTTCAGCGGAGCAAGCAACAATACCGATGTGCTGGGACATCCCTCGATTTTACAAGGGACAGTGAACCGGGATGCTTTACGCGGTTCCTTTCCCAAGAAAAGTCCCATCTCACCGAGCCCGAGGGGACACAGCAACGGTGAAACCGCTCTAAGATAGCAGGGATGCGCCTGCGTGCAGCGGTCAGCCTTCTGGGCTTGGGTCTCCTCACCCTGGCCCCTTGCCTTCGCGCCGAAACCGGGGCAGAAGGCTGGCTTCGTTATGCACCACTGCCCCCGCAACTGGCGCAGCAATACAAGCTCCCGCACTGCATCGTCGCCACCGGCAAGTCTCCCGTCGCCCACAGCGCCGCCAATGAGCTTGCCCGGGGGCTGCACTCGATGCTCGGCAGAAACCTGCAAGTCTCATCCACGACCTGCGCGGAGGACGCGTTCCTCCTCGGCACGCCCGCGGAAATTCGGCATCTTCTGCCCACCTGGAAAGCGGACTCCCCGATTGCGCCCGAAGGCTTCTCTATTTCCCAGTTCGCCGCGCACGACCGCAACTACTGGGTCATCGCCGGCGGTACCGATCGTGGTGAGCTCTACGGCGTATTCCGGATGCTGGAGCAGGTCGCTCAGCAGAAGTTCATCGCGCCCGGCGCCGAATCGCCTTCTGCACCCATTCGCTGGGTCAATCAGTGGGATAACTTCGACGGAAGCATCGAGCGCGGCTACGCCGGGCGCAGCATTTTCTTCGACAATGGCCACGTGCGGCCCGACCTCAGCAGGGTCTCCGAGTACGGACGGCTGCTGGCCTCAGTCGGCCTCAATGGCGCCACCGTCAACAACGTCAACGCCAACCTGCATACGCTTGACCCGGAGATGATTCACGAACTCGCCCGCATCGCGGATGCATTTCGTCCCTGGGGCGTGCGCATGTCGCTGTCTATCGATCTCTCGAGTCCCGCAGGTAGTGGGCCATCTGCCCACCTTTGATCCGGTGAACCCGGAAGTCGCCTCATGGTGGAAGGCGAAGGTTAATGAAATCTACCGTGCCATCCCTGACTTTGCCGGCTTTGTGATCAAGGCGGATTCGGAAGGCCGCCCCGGACCATCGCAATACGGCCGCACGCCTGCGCAGGCAGCAAACACCGTGGCCCGCGCGCTCCTGCCGCATGGTGGAGTGGTGCTTTATCGCGGGTTCGTCTACAACAACCATCTCGACTGGAATGATCTCAAGGCCGACCGCGCCCGGGCAGGCTACGACAACTTCCGCGCACTGGACGGCAAGTTCGAGCGCAATGTCGTGATCCAGATCAAGCACGGCCCCATCGACTTCCAGGTGCGTGAGCCTGTCTCGCCCTTGTTTGCCGCCCTTCACCACACCAACCAAGCCATCGAATTGCAGGTCACGCAGGAATACACCGGGCAACAACGCCACATGGTCTTTCTCGTCCCTATGTGGAAGTGGGTTCTGGACACCGATCTCCGCGCCGAGAACCGCAGCACCCCGGTCAGCGAGATTGTCGAGGGCAAGAGCTTCCATCAGCCGCTGGGTGGGTTTGTCGCTGTGGCCAACGTCGGCCTCGATACCAACTGGCTGCATCACCCCATGGCTATGGCTAACCTTTACGGTTACGGTAAGCTGGCGTGGAATCCCGACCTGACCACCGAGGAGATCATCGACTCCTGGACGCGGCTGACCTTTGGCAATGATCCTAAAGTCCTCTTTATCGTGAACGGCTTGCTCGAGAACTCCTGGCGCGTCTATGAGCAATACACCGGCCCGCTTGGTATCGGGGGCCTGACCAACATCATCAGCGTTCACTATGGTCCCGGTATTGAATCCGCCGAACGTAACGGCTGGGGACAATGGTTTCGCGCTGACAAAAAAGGCATCGGCATGGACCGCACGGTCGCCACTGGTACCGGCTTCATCGGCCAATACCCACCCGAGTTGGCGAAGGTTTACGAGTCCTTGGAGAGCTGCCCCGACAGCCTGCTGCTCTTCATGCATCACGTTCCGTACAACTACGTGCTGCACAACGGCAAGACGCTGGTGCAATACGTCTACGATTCGCACTATGAGGGCGCCGCGGTGGCTGGTTCCTACCCGTCGCGATGGCGGGCGCTGCATGGCCTGATCGACGACCAGCGCTATAACGAAACGATGGCGCTCTTCGAGTACGAGGCCGGCCACGCCATCGTGTGGCGGGATGCGGTCACCGCATGGTTCCAAAACATCTCCGGCATCCGAGATAAGCTAGGCCGCGTCGGTCAGTATCCTGACCGCATCGAAGCCGAGTCCATGCAGGCGGACGGATACACCACCGTCCCCGTCACTCCGTGGGAAACCGGCTCCGCAGGCAAGGCAGTGGTTTGCAATCGCCCTGCAACCTGCACCCTCACCACAAAACCAGGGCGGCCGGAAGGAACATACACCATCGGCGTGCGTTATTTTGATCTGCGCACCGGCGCTTCGCAGTACGAGCTGCTGCTAAACGGCAAGTCCCTGGCACGCTGGACGGCAAATGCAACCCTACCCCCGGCCGTAGTCGATCCCCATCTCGACGGCAGCACCAGCATGCTCTTCACCGTTGCCGGGGTTCACCTCAAGCCACGCGATACGCTTACTCTGCGCGGAACGCCGGACCAGGGCGAACCAGCGCCGGTAGACTACATCGAAATAGAAAAGCCATAGGGTCACAAACAAGATAGGATCAGGTTCCGGTAGCCACGCGTGAAAATAGAGATCAACTTCCGATATCTGATTCTCCTTGCCGCGACCGCAGCTCTGGGCGGCGTGCTCTTCGGCTTCGACATTGCGATCATCACCGGCGCCGGTCCGTTTTTGACGGAGCATTTCGGGCTGAATGACCTGGAGCTGGGCTGGGCCTTCAGTTCCCTTCTCTTTGGTTGCGTGCTGGGGTCTCTCGCTGCCGGCAGGTTTGCCGACCGTTACGGACGAAAGCGAATCCTGGTTGGGGTAGCCGTGCTGTTCGCACTGACCTCGATCGCGACCGCAGTGGCGCCGACCTTTCACCTGTTTGTTGCCGCCCGTTTCATTGGCGGACTGGCTGTCGGAGCGGCCTCTCTTCTCTCCCCCATGTATATAGCCGAGGTTTCACCGCCTTCGGTACGTGGACGCATGGGCGCTCTCTATCAGTTGTCTATCGTCACTGGCGTTCTGATTTCCTATGGCATCAACTACCTGTTGCGCAATAGCGGCGTCAACAATTGGCGGTGGATGTTCTTCACCGGCATCTTTCCGTCGATGCTCTTTTTCGTCCTCATGCTGATAGCGCCGGAAACGCCGCGCTTCCTCATGATGACTGGCAAGAAGGAGGAAGCCTTTAATCTGCTGGCAAGGATCTCGGGCAGGCAAAGTGCCGGGCTTGCCATCGCGGAGATGCAAGCGGCCGTTCATAAAGGAGGCGGCTGGCAAGCGTTGCGGCGTCCCGGCGTGAAGCGCGCGCTCAGGGTGAGTTTCTTCCTGGCTATTCTGATTCACGTCTCAGGGATCAATACCATTGTCGATTACGCGCCGGCTATCTTTCGCTCCGCGGGATGGAAGATCGATGGCGCGCTCTTGTCCACCTTTCTCGTCGGAGTAACGGAGTGTGTCTTTACCATCGCATCCTTCTGGATGATCGACCGCTATGGCCGCAAGCCGCTATATGTCATCGGCTCGATCGGCATGTGCGCGGCCCTGGTCTCGCTGATGGTGACGATCGCCACCAATCGATTTCACGGGCCGCTGGTGCTGGTGCTGATTCTTAGTTATCTCGCCTTCTTCTCTTGCTGCATCGGGCCGGTGTTTTGGACGCTGCTCCCCGAGATCTTTCCCACTGATGTGCGTGGCCTGGCAATGACCGTGCCGGTGCTGACCCAATGGGTGGCCAACGCTTTGGTGGTTCTGCTCTTCCCCTTCGCCTACCACCAGATCGGCAAGGTGATCACCTTCGGATTTCTCGCCGCCATGGCGCTTGCCCAGGCTATCTTTACCTGGTTCTCTGTGCCTGAAACCAAAAATAAGCCGCTGGAAGAGATAGAAGAATTCTGGAATCCAGAGCGGACCACCGCTTAAGGCGAATTCCCAATTACTGTTCGTTCCCTCGCGGAGGGGACAAGAGGTTTACTCACTTTTGGTTCTGCTAAGGTACAGGATCCCTTAGCCGCGGTTGGGAACCACGCGCGATTGCAGGCGGCTGATCACCGTCTGTGGAACCAATCCCTCGACCGAGCCGCCCAGTTCGAAGACGTTCTTGATCAGGCGCGAGCTCACGTAGGAATATTTCTCGTCGGCCATCAGGAAGACGGTCTCCACATCCGGCGCCAACCGCCGGTTCATCAGCGCCATCTGCAGCTCATATTCGTAGTCGCTGATGGCGCGCACGCCGCGCAGGATGGCCTGGGCGTGCTGCTCCAGAACAAACTCCACCAGCAACCCATTGAAGGTCGCCACCGAGACATTGCCAAAGGGCTGAACCGCCTCGGTGATCATCTCAATTCGCTCGTTGACAGAAAACAGCGGCGCCTTCTCAGAATTCTTGAGAATCGCGACCACCAGATGGTCGAAGATCTTCGCCCCGCGCGCAACCAGGTCCAGATGACCGTTGGTCAAAGGGTCGAAGCTACCCGGATAAATGGCTTTGACTGTGTTCAAGACAATTTACTGCCTGCGCACAGGTACCTTCACCGCTTCCGCCGCCTGGGCTGACCCATTGACCGGAACCGCGGGAATGTCTGCCGGCTTCACCCCGGTGAGGCCCAGCTTCTGCCGTAGTTGGCCATCGATGCGGGCGAAGATTTCCGGATGATCTTTGAGGAAGCTGCGAACATTCTCCCTGCCCTGGCCAATGCGCTCGCCGGCGTAGCTATACCAGGCGCCTGACTTCTCCACGATATTCTGCGCCACGGCAAGATCGAGCACATCGCCTTCGCGGGAGATGCCTTCGCCATACAGGATGTCGAACTCAGCTTCGCGGAAAGGCGCGGCGACTTTGTTCTTGACCACCTTGATCTTGGTGCGGGAGCCGACCACCACGTCGCCTTCCTTGACTGCCGCGATGCGGCGAATGTCGATGCGCACCGAGGAGTAAAACTTGAGCGCGCGGCCACCGGTCGTCGTTTCCGGATTGCCGAACATGACCCCGATCTTCTCCCGGATCTGATTAATGAAAATTAATGAAGTGCGCGATTTAGAAACCGTGCCCGTAAGCTTGCGCAGCGCCTGCGACATGAGGCGCGCCTGCAATCCCATATGGGAGTCGCCCATTTCGCCATCGAGTTCCGCCTTGGGTACCAGCGCAGCCACCGAATCGACCACCAGCACATCGATGGCGCCGGAGCGCACCAGCGCTTCGGTGATCTCCAGTGCCTGCTCGCCGTAATCGGGCTGCGACACCAGCAGGTTGTCGACATCGACTCCCAGCTTCTTGGCATATTGCGGATCGAGCGCGTGTTCCGCATCGACGAAAGCCGCCATGCCACCCGACTTCTGCGCTTCGGCGATGATTTGCAGCGTGATGGTGGTTTTGCCCGACGACTCAGGGCCGAAAATCTCGATCACCCGGCCGCGGGGAACACCACCCACGCCGAGCGCGGCGTCAAAAGAAATCGAGCCGGTGGAAATAACGGAGATGGGCACAATTGCCTCTTTGTTGCCGAGGCGCATGATAGAGCCCTTGCCGAATTGTTTTTCAATTTGTGCTAATGCCAGGTCAATGGCGCGGGAACGATCGTCTGCCATGGGGGGTCTCCAGTGGGTAGGTACGTTTACTCAAAAGCGGGCGGCTTGTAGAGGATCATACACCGCTATCGCTGCAGCAGGTCCACCGGTTGGTGGATATCCCGGACGCGAAAGTACGGAGCGAGCGCCGGATGCTTGCGGGCGACCGCCTGGTACATCTCCCAGGCGATGCGGCGGTAGGAAAAATGGCCGGCCGGCGCGGAGCGCAGCTCTGCGATGTACAGGGCTTCGGCGAAATCCATTTTGAACAGGGCGCGGGTGCGCGTGCCCAGTGGCAGCACGTAGCGCGCATTCTCGACCAGACCGGCCTGCGACACCTGCTCGAAGACGGCGTGTGCATGGGTCATAGCGGAGTCGTACTGCGGCAGCAGGCCCGCCTCAGCCAATCCTTCAGGAACTTCATAACCGTGAGCATTGGTGAACGGCTGCAGGATCTGCACGCAACGGCGATGGCGGTGCATGTCGCGGAAGCCGCCGATATCCATGAGAATGTCAAAGCGCAAGCCCTGGCCCGCGGAGAACTCGCGTAGCAGTTCGTCATGGCGGCCGCGATGGCGGGCGCCGATGGCGATGATCTCGTTGCGCCGCGCCTCTTCGAGCGCGGCGACCTGGCGGGCGATCTGGCGATAGGAGTAATGGCTGGCGCCGTAAAGCAGCGTTGTGGCCAGATCGATTTCGAGCGGCTGGTCATCAACCAGATCGACTGGACCGGCCGGCGTCTCGATGGGCGCATCCTTCATCAGCGCGGCGGCGGCCTCTGCCAGCTCGACTCTGGTGGCCAGCATATAGTCATTGGGCGCTGCGTACTTGACCAGCGTGGGCGCGGTCTTCACCTCGCGGGTCAGCAGAGCTTCCGCGCTGGCGCCGAGGGCAGGATCGAGGACCGCGATCTCGCGCTGCAAGGCGCTGAGTGCTTCGCCCTGTACATTCCAGGCCGAACCGGCGGCCGCTTCCCGTAGCCGCTCACCCAGCTGGCGAACCTCTTCGTGAGGATCGGAGAGCAAGCGGGAGATCTGGGTCTCGAGTGTGCGCGCGTTGACGATCTGGCCCAGAGAAGTGTTGGTGGCCAGCGGCAGCAGGTAGCGGGAGACGTCGAATGCGCGCGCCTTCAGGGTGCGGTGGAAGGCTTCTTCCTTCATCTCCGCCGGCCGCGCGGTGCGCCCTTTCAGATGCTCAAACATCAACTCCGTGCTGGAGTGATATTCGGCGAAGAGCGCCTCGATGGCCGCGGTGAAAGCCTGACCGCTGGCGGGGCTCAAGGAAAAATCAGGGAGATACCAGCCGCTCTTGCGGAAATTCTGGTAGCGAGTGGAACGCTCCTGGCCATCCCAGCGTTGCTCGTCGACCAGGATGATGGCCGCCAGCAGCGATAACCGCTCGATGGCGAAGGCCACGTGCGCCAGATCCGCAATCGAGCGGTGGCCATATTGAAAGTAAAACGTGTTGAGGAAATGCTCGGCGCGCTGGGTGGAGATCTCGCGCAGCGATTCCTTCATCGAAAGCGCGGAGCGCGAGTACTTTGCCATGGCATAGGCCAGGACTTCAGGGTCGGCCCCATGCACCGCATAAACCTCAGTCTGGTTTCGGGATGCTTCGGGCAGGACGGGGGAAGCTGTCGTTACGATTTCGCTCTGAGCCATGGTTACGCTTCAGGATAGAGCATTCCCGCGATGGTGTGTGGCCACGGTACCTTCGCTTACAAGAGAACCGTTGGCGGCGGGCTTCCGGGAGCGAACTAGGGTAAGATTGGGGGGACAACCGCGGTGCGGATTGCGCCTTTTACGAGTGAGTTCGCTCTTATGGCCACGAGCCGCTATTCCGAGCCTGACAGGAAGCCTTGTCGGTGGTAAACCACCGGCCTTACGCGTTGCCCAAGCGTCCCTGGACGATGATGCAGCGCTGGAACGACCTGCTCTTTGCCCACTGGCCGATCCCCGCTGCCAAACTCGAATCGTTGCTTCCCCCGGGCCTGCAAGTAGACACGTTTGATCAATCCGCCTGGGTGGGCGTCGTTCCCTTCTGGATGGACCGGGTTCAATTGCGCGGGGTACCCCGGATTCCCGGCGCCAGCCGCTTTCCTGAGCTGAACCTCAGAACCTATGTCCGGGAACGAAATACCAATCGCGCCGGGGTCTATTTCTTCTGCCTGGAGGCTTCCAACCCGCTGGCGGTCATCGTGGCCAAAGCAGTCTTCCATCTGCCCTATCACTGGGCCCGCATGTCGATCAAGACACGCAGCGAGCGGGAATTCACCTACCAGAGCGAGCGCCTTCTGAGCGCCAAACCGGTGCGCTTCCGCGCCCATTATCGAGGCCTGGGGAAGTTACGCTCGATCGACCAAAGCCGGCCGGGAACCATCGAGTACTTTCTCACCGAACGCTATTGTCTCTTCACCACCAACCGCAGCGGACAACTGCTGCGCGGCGATATTCACCACATGCCTTGGCCGCTCGAAGCCGCGGAAGCGGAGATCGAGCTGAATGACCTGCCCGCCATCTATGGCATTGAAATCCCAGCCGACGGCGCCGCTGCTGCACTACTCGCGGGAGCTCGTGGTCTATCTCTGGTCGCTCGACAAAGTGTGGGGCAAGCTGCCGGCGCTCGAGGCAGCGGCGGTGCGCACCGCCGAGATCGTCTAATTTCCTGCCTAACTCCGTCTCCATTAATACTGGATGCATTGTTCAGTATTACTTACTCAGGATTGCGACTTGGCCGTTCGCTCTGCGCCGGCGACGCTCTTCTGGTAACCTCACTCTTTCGCCTAGAGAAAAACGCAGTCATGGAAAACTTAGAAGGCAAGACAGCATTTGTCACCGGAGCATCCCAGGGAATCGGCCGCGCTTGTGCGCTGGCACTGGCAAAGATGGGCGCCCGCGTTGCGCTGGCCGCACGCAATGAGGCCAACCTCGAAGCCGTAGCCGCCGAGATAACCGCAGCCGGCGGGCAGGCCAAATCCTTCGTGATGGACGTGGCCAGCGAAACCTCCATCCAGAGCCGCCGCCAAGGCCGCCATTGCTCATTTCGGCAGTGTGGAAATCCTGGTCAATAATGCAGGCATCACGCGGGACACCCTACTGCTGCGCATGAAACGCGCGGATTGGGACGCGGTGATGACCACCAACCTGACCGGCGCCTTCCTTCTGACCCAGGCATTGCTGAACCCCATGCTGCGCGGGCGCTGGGGAAGAATCATCAACATCAGCAGCGTGGTGGGGCGCACCGGCCAGGCGGGACAGGCAAACTACGCCGCCAGCAAGGCCGGGCTGATCGGATTTACCCAGTCGATGGCGCGGGAGCTGGCCTCACGCTCGGTTACCGTCAATGCCGTGGCGCCCGGCTATATTGAAACCGCCATGACGGCGGTGCTCGAGGAGAAGCAGCGCGAAGCGCTTTTGAGCCATATCCCGCTGGGGCGGCCGGGCAGCGATCAGGATGTCGCCCACGCGGTGGCTTTTCTCGCATCGCCCCAGGCCGGCTATATCACCGGGCACGTGCTGGACGTAAACGGCGGCCTGTTCATGAACTAACCAGAAGGCCGCTCTTGATGAACCATCGCGGATACAAAATTCCAATTTTGGAAAAATATGATTCACATCGTGAAAAAAAATCTTGCTAGTCGTCTCTTCGGCGTGTTAACTATGCTGCCAACACCTGAAAATGTGTTAACTGCTTCTGGTCCATTGGGGTGAATGTGTGAACGAAGGTCGTTGCTTATGAAAATTGGCATTACCATTCGCGGATACCGGTTGCAGAAGGGTCTTTCGCAAGGAGATATCGAGAAGCGCACCGGCCTGTTGCGCTGTTACCTGTCGAGAGTTGAGAACGGACATACTGTTCCCTCACTTGACACTCTCGCCAAAATCGCGCAGGCCCTGGATATCCCGCTGGCCCAGTTCTTCGCCGAAGACTCGCTGGGCCGCGAGATGAACACCCAGAAGCTGACCGATGACGAATTGCGGTTTTTAACCCAGATACGGCGCTACGCGACCAACCTGAACGACAGCGACCGCAAGCTCCTGTTGGCCATGGTCAAGAAGTTCGCCGCAACTGCGGTGCGCTAGAGCGGGTCCTCGATTACTGTGCCCATCCGCACGCGGTGAGGTGGGTCTTTCTTGGGGAAGAGCCCGTTTGGACCATCTTCGCCGATTACGCCCATCGTGGAACGGCCAGACAGTCTAGCGCGACCTGGCCAGACCGTAGCCGAAAGCCAGCAGCAGCACGGTCATACCACCATAGGCCGCCCAGGAGCGAACAGCGAATTCGCTCCTCGCCGAGCCGATTCTGGGCACCAGCGGCGCTCCCAGGGCAAGGCCGCAAAGAAAGCCGCCCAAGTGGGCCATGTTGTCGATCTGAATGCTGGTGCGCAAGAACATCGTCGTGCCCCCAATGACAAAGTTCAAAAGGGCAAAGTAAATCACGCTTCTGCGCAGGCGACGAATCTCCTCCGGCGGCACCGGCAACAATTTCGCCTTGAGAAGCAAAATGAGCACGCCGGCAATCCCAAAGACAGCGCCGGAAGCGCCGGCGCCGACAATCTGCGGATGCACCGCCGTGCTGAGCAAATTCCCTGCTACTCCCGTCAGCACATAGACGGCAATGACCCCGGCGGGGCCGAGCAATGGCTCGCCCAGCAAACCCAGATTCCATAAACACCACATGTTGGTCGCCAGGTGCAGAAGGCCAATGTGGACAAAAGCGGCGGTGAGCAGACGCCACCACTGCCCGCGCTCGAGAACGTAGACGCCAAAATTAGCGCCCCAGTGCACCAATTCGGCGACGGTAGGGCTGCTGGGAGAGACTCCGCGCAGCACCATGGCCAGGTAGACCGCACAGTTGATGCCTACGAGGGTGTAAGTGGCCGGAGCGGTGGCCCAACGGTTGCCCTGGGTGCGCCTCGGTGGACCCGGCTGGATCGGCCCGGGATCCCCGTCATAGCCAGGCATTCTGCCGTACGAACGAGGATCATCGCGGCCTTCCGGCGGCAAGATTTCCGCTGGAACTTGCGACGGTCCGTCTCCTCCCCAGTTGGATGCCATAGGGCTAAGCTATCCTGAGCGAGGAGTCGCTGACAAATCGGCGCTCCGTTCGTCCAGTCATTTCATCTATGTTTGGTGCGGATACATGATTCTCGCAAATTGCGACAAGGGCAGGTCTTGAGTGGAATATAAGCAGGTTAAACGGGCCCTTTTGAGTGTTACAGATAAGAGCGGGCTGGTCGATTTCTGCCGCCAACTGGCCGGCATGAACGTGGAACTGGTTTCGACCGGAGGTACGGCACGGACGTTGCGCGAGGCCGGGCTCACGGTACGCGATATCTCCGACCTCACCGGCTTCCCGGAGATGCTGGATGGCCGGGTAAAGACGCTGCACCCCAAGGTCCATGGCGGCATCCTGCATCTTCGCGGCAGCGAGGAGCACCGGGCGACGGTGGCCGCGCAGGGAATCGAGCCGATTGACATGGTGGTGGTGAATCTTTACGCCTTCGAGGAAACCGCCCGCAAGCCGGGGGTCGCCTTCGGCGAGCTGGTGGAGAACATCGACATCGGCGGGCCCTCCATGGTGCGATCGGCAGCCAAGAACTTCGAAGACGTGGCCGTAGTCACCGCGGCGGCAGACTACGAAGGATTGGCGGCTGAGATGCAGGCCCACCAAGGTGCGCTTTCGCTGGAAACCCGGTGGCGGCTGGCGCGACAGGCCTTTACCCTTACGGCATCCTACGACTCGGCTATCGCCGTGACCTTCAACAGGATTGCAGCTAAACAGGAACAGAACCCCGCCCTGGAACCGACGGAAGAGGTAGCTCATTTCCCTTCTACGCTGCTCCTGGCTTACTCCAAGACGGCCGACCTGCGCTACGGGGAGAATCCACACCAGGGGGCAGCGCTCTACGCAGACGGCTCTGGCACTGGCGTCGCGGCCGCGCAGCAACTTCAAGGCAAAGAACTTAGTTACAACAACCTGGTTGATCTGGACGCCGCCTGGGAGCTGGTCCAGGAGTTCGACCAGCCCGCCGTGGCCATTATTAAGCACAGCAATCCCAGTGGAGCGGCTGTCGGTTCCTCGGTAGTTGAGTCCTACGTAAAAGCGTTGGCGACAGATCCTGTCTCTGCCTTTGGCAGCGTGATTGGTATCAATCGCGAGGTCGACGATGCTGCGGCGGAAGAAATCGTCAAGCTCTTCGTGGAGGCTATCGCGGCTCCATCGTTCAGCGAAGCAGCCAGGGCACGATTTAGCACCAAGAAGAATCTGCGGTTGCTCACGCTGAAGCATGCTGCCCCGGGCAAGTCGGTCAAGCAGATTTCCGGAGGGCTGCTGCTGCAGGATGCGGATACCGAAGGCATCTCGGCTGCGGGGTTGAAGGTAGCCACCATACGCCAACCGTCGGCGGAGGAGTTGGAGTCACTTCTTTTTGCCTGGCGGGTGGCTAAACACGTAAAGTCGAACGCCATCGTGTATGCACGCGATGGGCAGACGATCGGGGTGGGCGCGGGTCAGATGAGCCGGGTGGATGCCGCGAAGTTTGGCGCCATGAAAGCATTGCTCCCCTTGACCAACTGTGTTGCTGCCTCCGACGCTTTTTTCCCCTTCCCTGACGGGTTGGAGGCAGTAGCGGCGGCCGGGGCCACGGCGGTGATTCAGCCGGGGGGTTCGGTGCGCGATCAGGAAGTGATTGACGCAGCTAACCGACTGGGGTTGGCCATGGTCTTTACCGGAATCCGGCACTTCCGGCACTGAGCAACGGAGGAACCATGGGCGCCGTTCGTCCCTGCGTATCCGGACAGTTACGGCCACATGGAAAAGAGGAAGAATGGTGCACAATCCGCAATGACCAGGCGCGGGCAAAGTAGTCTAAACTTAAAGAAGGGTCGAATTAGGCAGTTTTGCAGCTACTGTGGCCTGATGAGCAATTTTGCTTCGGTCTCCAGCCATTTGCGGAAATGTCATATTCAGCAGGCAGTACGTTAGTGAGACAACCAAAGTAACAGCGAAGCTCCTGAGGTTGGACGAATTGGGGAGTGTTTGGACTTTTTGCACAGGATTACAATCGATCTGAACCAGATGCTGCGCTGGGACGCCACAGCATGCGCATATGACAAAAAATGCGGTTCCTCTGCACCGCGTTTGCACCGCCGGCGTCAGTTCAATGCAACGGAAGCCCGGGCACAGGAACACCCATAAATGACCAACAAGCCGCAGCCCTCCTCTAAGACTCGTCAAGCGACCCTCTTTCACGTGGCGCTTGCATGTGCAGCCTTTGCGACCCCAGCTTCCGCTCTTGCGGCCCCTCAGGCCGGCGGCTCACCACAACAGAATGCGGCTCCGCAAAGCGCACCGGCAAAGCCCGCCAATGGAGCGGCAGTAGTGACCCCGGCAAAAACCGGGCCCACCGCTACCACGCAACAGCCGGACCGCGCCGCGGCTTACTACCATTTCGGCTTGGCGCATATGTACGAAGAGATGGCCACGAATTACGGCCGCCCCGAATACGCAACGCGCGCGATTGAGGAATATAAGCTGGCGCTGGACGCCGATCCCAACTCAAAGTACCTGAACAGCGGGCTGGCCGAGCTCTATCTGCGCACCGGCCGGGTACGGGATGCCGTCCTGGCGGCGCAGGACATTCTCAAGACCCAGCCGGACAACCTGGAAGCCCACAAGCTGCTGGGCCGAGTCTACTTGCAGTCCCTGGGCAATGTGCAGAATGGTGGGCCTTCGGAGAAGGTGCTGCAGTTGGCCATTGCGGAATACACCAAGATCGTGCAGTTACAGAGCAACGATATCGAGAGCCGTCTCCTGCTCGGTCAGCTTTACACTTTGGCCCACGACACGCCGCATGCGGAAGAGCAGTTTAAGGCTGCGCAACGCATCGATCCCAGTTCAGAAGATGTCGTGCTGAACCTGGCCCGCCTGTACAGCGATTCAGGCGACATGGCGCACGCCATCCAGGTGCTCAGCGCGGTCCCGGAGGACGATCGTACTGCGAAGATGGACTATGCGTTGGGCATGAGCTACGACCAGCTAAAGCAAAACAAGAACGCCATCGACGCCTACAGTAAGGCGTTCGACATGGAACCGGATAACCTGGACGCGGAGAGGGGTTTGGCACAGGCGTTGTTGAATGACAACCAGCTCAGCCCCGCGCTTAAGCACTTTGAATCCATCTCAACCGCCGATCCGCAGGACGCGCAGACCTATGTTCGCATCGCGGAGATCGAGCGCCGCCAGGGCCACTACGAACAGGCACTAACCACGCTGAAGAAGGCGAAGTCTTTGGCCTCGGATTCAGTCGAGCTGGGATACAACGAGGCCTTGACCGACGACTCGCTCGGCCACTATGACGATGCCGTGCAAACCCTGCAGAGCCTGGTGAAACAGAGCACTCATCCGGACGGGCAGTATTCAGACGGAGAGAAGAACAATCGCTCCATCTTTCTTGACCGCTTGGCCAACGTTTACAAAGAACAGCAAAAGACAGATTTGGCGGTGCAAACCTACCAGCTGATGGTCGCCATGGGCGGGGATTACGCCGAGCGCGGATACCAGGGCCAAGTGGATGCCTATCGCGATGCCAAGCAGTACGATAAGGCAACTCAGGTGGCCCAGCAGGCGGCGCTGGCCATGCCCAAGGACAAAACCATCCAGTTGATGCTGGCGAGCCAGCTTGCTGATAGCGGCAAGGTGGATGAGGGGATCAAGCTGGCCAAGGCCCAGCTCCATGGAAACCCCGGCGACCGCGAAGTGAACCTGGTATTGGCACAGATCTACACTCGCCTGCGGCGCTGGAAGGACGCAGCCGACCAGATCGATGCGGCCGATGCCCTTTCCACCAAACAAGACGACAAGATCTACATTTACTTCTTGCGCGGCGCTCTCGATGAACGGCAGAAGCACTACGATTCCTCCGAAGAGCAATTCCGCAAGATTCTGGCCATTGACCCGGACAATGCCATGACCCTCAATTACCTGGGCTACATGCTGGGTGATCGCGGGGTCAAGCTGGATGACGCCCTCGCCATGGTGCAGAAGGCGGTGCAGGAGGAGCCCCAGAACGGCGCCTACCTGGACTCCCTCGGTTGGGTGTATTTCAAGATGGGCCAGTATGCGCTGGCTGAAGCCAACCTGCGCAAGGCAAGCGAGCGCATGGGAAGTGATCCGGCAGTGCACGACCACCTGGGAGAGCTTTACGAGAAAACCGGCCGGCTGAAGATGGCCGCCTCACAATGGGAGCAAAGCCTGCAGGAGTATGCGCGCACTGTACCGGCAGACGCGGAGCCCGCAGATGTGAGCAAAGTGCAGAAGAAGCTTGATAGCGCGCGGGTCAAGCTGGCTAAGGAAGAATCGGCGGGCGCCAGCCCGAAGCAGTAAGTGGCCCTCGCACTGCCGCCTGGCTGTTCCGTTCCTGATGATGCTACCGGCCCGCTTGCCCAGCGGGTGCATCCAGAAGCGGCCCACCCCTATCGCACCCCATTTCAGCGTGACCGGGCGCGGGTGATCCATGCGCGCTCATTTCGCCGCCTGGCGGGAAAAACGCAGGTCTTCACACATCGCTACTCCGATCACTTTCGTAGCCGGCTCACCCACACCATGGAAGTGGCGCAGATCGCACGTGCCATTGCCAGCGCGCTGAAGCTGAACGAAGACATGACGGAAGCGCTGGCGCTGGTGCATGACATCGGCCACCCGCCCTTCGGTCATGCCGGCGAGCGGGCACTGGATGAAGCCATGCGGGAATTCGGTCTGCGCTTCGATCACAACCTGCACGCGCTGCGCATCGTGGAATATTTCGAAGTTCGTTACGCCGCCTTCCGCGGCTTGAATCTCACCCTCGGCGTGCGCGAAGGCATCGTCAAGCACTCAAGGGATTACTCCGCGGCCGAACATCCGGAGCTCAGCCCTTATTTCCTTGGCCAACAACCTCCTCTGGAGGCGCAGCTAATCGATCTGGCCGACGAAATTGCGTATCTCACGGCGGATATGGATGATGGCATGGAAGCGGGGATGCTCCATGCGCAAGATCTCCGTAAGCATGTGCGCATCTTCGATCAATCGCTATGCGCGGCAGAGCGCGAATACCCCGCGGCTCCGGAAAACCTGCTCTCCAATGAAGCCTTGAAGAGGATGCTGAATACACTGGTGGGCGATCTTCTCCGCGAGACCGCGCGCCGCGTCCATGCCGCGGGTGTGCTGACCTTGGAGGATATTCGCCGCTCGCCGCAGCGGCTGGCGGCGTTTTCACCGGAAGTCGAGGAACTGCGCCGTGAGGCAAAGCAACATCTGTACGCCACGCTCTACAGCCGCGAGGAGTTGCAACGCGATTTGCAAGAGGCGGCTTTGGTGGTACGGAATATGTTTGCCCGCTGGGTCAACGATCCGTCGCTGTTACCAACTGCAGGCCAGTCCCAGCTTGCCGGGCAGGGCGTGCCTCGCGTGGTCGCGGACTACATCGCGGGGATGACGGATAACTACATCCTGCAGCAATACGCCGATTGGACCAAGCATCACTGACAGCCTACCCCTCGTTCTGTAACCGGGAACGAGGGGTAGGCTCCCGCGGGACTGAGTTCTCCAAACATGATTGTCTCGCGAGTTACAGGTTCGTAATCTGCATCGGGCTGAGCGTCCCGGTGAGGAGATCACGAAAGGCTGCGAGGTTTCCGCAAAACCTTCCCAACCTGTCGACGTGTGCTTCCGGCTTCAGGCTCCAAACCAGATTCTTCAGGCATGGGCCGACAATAAAGCGGAAGACATGCGACCAGGGAAAGGTCCCTTTGCGCGCGAGGTAGATCGGATTGGCCACTTGGGCGTAACCCATGCGCACTCCGGTCGTGCGGCCGATCTTCACGCTAAGGTGGACTCCGCACGCATTGGAGACGTGCACGATCGAACCGAATTGCGCCAGCTGGCGCGAGAAGTCCCAATCCTCGTACCACCCATACAACGGAAGCGTCTCATCGAAACGAAGCGCATGCTCCCGAATGGGAGCCATGCGGAGACCCATATTGCATCCGTAAACACAGTACCTGGGGCTTATTTGCTGCTCGTAGTGCGCGCCGGTGTTGCCGGCGAGAATCAACCTTGCCTGCTCCACCGTGAGGCCGGGTCCCTTCACATCGTCTGCCAGCACCCTGCCGGTGGATGCCACTACATCCGGATTCTCCCTGAAGAAGCGCTCGGTGATCTCCAGATAGTGTGGGTCAAGGTAGAAATCATCATCAATAAAAAGCAGAACGGAGCAATCCCAAGCCCTGCTAAGGATCGCATTGCGCTGGCGGGTAAGCCCCAGCTCCGCCTGGATGAACGTCACCTGAGGAAATCGATCCGGCGCAGCGCCCACATCCCCAGGCTCAGAATAAGCCACCAGGATTTTGTCCGGCTGGCGTTCCTGCTTGGCCAAAAAGGCGATTGTCTCCGTGAGTATCGCGCAGCGCCCGCAGGTAGCAATGCCAACTACCAGACTCGTTGGTGCATCAGCAATACTCCGGGGCTCTCGGCTTTTCATCGTTCCTTTCGTTGTTGCGCTTAGAGCGAAACGGCGCCTAGCCCGCGCCCCAGGGAGGAAGTTTGACCGGAATCGCCCATGGAGGCGCTCCCGGCACATGAAGCTTTCTGTAATACACTTTTCCGCCACTCGCAACATAGAGCGTATCGAAATCATGGCCGCCGAAACAGAGGCTGGTACCCGCGTTGTTACCTGGCAAAGGAAGAACCGCCGCAACACGCCCATTGCGATCGAAAACCTGGACTCCCATCCGCGTGGCAACGTAGGCCAGTCCGTCGCGGTCCATACCGATTCCAGCCGCACCGCTGTCGTCTGCCCAGGCGGGAACATAGAAGTCGTAGAATGCCTCCCGGGCGTCGACTGTTCCGTCAGACTGGACACGGTAGCTCAACCCGGTGCGCGACAGGCTCTGGGCGACAAAGAGCCAGAGGCCGTCAGGGGAGAGAGCCACCCCGGATGCTCCCTTGAGATCTTTGTCCAACCGTATCTTTTCCCCGTTGGCCCGGATGAGCCATAGTTCGTTTCCCAAGTTGCCCGGACGCGTCACAGCATAGATATCACCGTTGTTACGAATAGTCAGGCTGCCGATACGGATACCTGGGCCGAGTATTTTGGGTTGGCCATGTGCTGAACGGTCCATCACTTGGATACCGCCTTCGGCACGGGTTATGTACAGCCGTCCATTCCCTCCAAAGGCGAACGCAGCATCCGCCCCCGGTTGACTGCATGGTGTTGGCTTCCCTTCGGCAGCAATCTCAGAGATCTTTCTATCGCCTTGGGCCGGGTAAAAAACCTGGCCCTGGGGATTCGCAGCCAGATTGGTTACAGATGCGCAGTTTTCAGCGGCGACGTGCCAGTCCTCTCCCGGCTGCAGGATCGTCTTGAGTACCGGATTGCCGGGTTCCCCTGCCCGGATCGGCGCGGGCCAGTCTCGCCACAGCCAGCGCATGGCGTCGGGAAAGAGCGATGCTGCCTGGTTGCCGTTGTGTGTTCCTGCACCCCAAGTGTGCCGAACATCGTAGCCGGCGAACTCCAGCGCCCGGTTCATCGTCTGGTTCGACATCCACCAATCGCCCATCTCCGGCCCGCCGGGCCACTCATCATGCACGCCATCCTGCATAAAGATGCGAAGAGGCTTCGGGTCAGTCTTGCGCACCAGGACGTAGTACTGCTCTCCGCCGCGCATGCCCACATAGGTGCCAATGGCGCTAAAGACCCGCCGAAAGGCATCCGGCCGCTCCCAAGCGACAGTGAAAGCGGCGATTGCGCCGGTACTTCCGCCGCCAATGGCGCGATCGTTGGGGTCGGTCGAAAGCCTGATCGCGCGTCCCTGGGTGGTGGTGCGCCGCTCTACCGCGGGTATCACTTCCTCAATCAAAAAACGGGCCAAGCGGTCGCTGCGGCTGTCGAATTCAAAACTGCGATCGAAGCGAGGATTATCCGGCGGGCTGGCCGAAGTCACGACACCCGGAGATACACCGATGGCGATGGTAACCGGCATCGCATGCTGGGCGATGAGGTTATCGAAAACGGTCGCGGCGTTGAAACCGAGACCATCCAGACCGACATAAACACAGGCTGGCTTGTCCCCTTGGTACTCTGCCGGCACATAGACCGTGATCGTCCGCGTCGTATCCGGAAAAATCTTAGAGTCTGTCAGCTCGAATCTGAAGGTGGTTCCTTCCGCTACTCCGGCAATTGGTTTCGCGTCCGTAGGCAACGGATAGTTATCGGATGCCGGCGGAATCGTCTCATCGATCGCGGGTGGTGCGCCCGGCATCTGGCAGAAAACCGGCAACGAGCCGAACGATAAGAGCGAAATCAGCACCGTGTATTTGCACCAGAATTTCATTGGATCCCCTTTCTCATCTCTAAGGGAGGGCATAGCCCAGAAGCTGCCCGCTCGCTTTGCCTTCACAGCCTGGATCGTGGCTGACGAAATTGTCCTCGCCAGTGCTACAGCGGTAAAGAGCCACCAGGTTTAGGCCGGCGACGGGCTTTGCGTAGCCGAAACCGTTCGTACCTAGGAGGTGATAGCCTTCGCAAGCAGCAGCGAGAGAAATAAAGTAGTCGGTGGACCCATTCTTACAACCAAAGAATGGAACCGTGGCGCCCTGCTGCGGACTTTCGTAGAGATGTCCCAGGGTAGCTTGCATGGAAAAGCCGCCTGTGGGATCGATCCAACCTGTCGTAACTTCGTGCACAGTTTGATTGAAATATTGATTGAGCGCCCTCAGGGGCTGACCCGGCACCCACGCTGCCGTACCTATATCCCAAAAAGCAAAGTTGCCGGAAACACCGACTAGGGCCGGAGATGCGTTCCAGGGCGGCTGAGGATTGGAGATCGATGTGTACATCGTAATGGTGGGATACGCTCCGATATTCAGAGAGCCATACGAGTCGCGCACAAAGCCGGCGAGGAAATTCGATTCGTTGCCGGTGACGGTGGTGTCGATGATGGTGAGCAGTTCCCAAGGAGTAGTCCCACTCAAAAGGGAGCCATCGGGAATGCGGTACAACTGGATGCCGTATTCGCCGTATTCGGGCACCCCTCCGGTGGTCGATGGACTCCGCGTGGGTAAATTGAAAGCGGCATACCAATAACCCGTCTCCGGATCGAAGGCCATGTCCCCCCAACTGGGTTGCGGGTTGTTTGGATCGATCCCGTTGGTGGTCAGAGTGCCGACTGTCGTAAAGTGCACCCCATCGCTGGAGATCGCTTCCACGTGGTGACAGTTAGTACTGAAGTCCTCATAAAACATCCGGATGGCTGCCTTATGGTCGATGTTATAGACCGCCGGTTGTCCTATGCCGTAGTTCCCCAGCGTCTCCGGCAAGATGATCGGTTTGGGATATTTTTTCCAATGGCGCCCATCGTTGGAAAAGGCAACGCCGATGCTGTTGTCCTCTCCCTGCAGAGAATCGGTCGCAACGTAGTACAAGGCATAGCTGTAAGTCCTGCCGTCGCCCAGCGGATTGGCGAAGGAGCCGCCAATGACCTTCGGATTGCAGGTATATACCGAGTCCCACGCGTACTGAGTTTCCCCCAGTACCGGGATTGGAACAGAGCGTGAGTGGTTGGTCAGGTTGATCGACTCATACTCAATGGCGTCCGATACCTGGGATCTGTCAGATGCGTTGTCATCTGAGCCGCACCACCAAATCTTCACCACATTGCCGGTTTGTATAACGGACGGAGAATAATCATAGATCCCCGCTCTTCCGGCGACAGAACCGGCGGGTAAATGCCTGTAATGAACGCCGCACCCCGCTAGGGCAGCAAGAGCCATGTTCAACGACAGGAATCTTCTCGCGACTCTCTGCGCCTGGACCATCGGCCGTTATTGAACCTTGCCCTGGGGCCGCAGTTTGCGCAACTCCTGCGCACACTCCACCGCATTCAATGCACAGAGTTCGAGGTTGTCGGCGGAAGCCCAGAGCCATAAGCGCCGTGACTGCGAGGCCCCCTCCTCATCGAGGCGGACGCGAACGGAAATATCCTGGTCGCCGATGGAGTTGAGGTTGCCGGGCGCATCGGCATCGCCAAGAATAACTTCCAGATGAGGCGCGGAAAGCGTCGCCTCAATCTGCTCCAACGTCACCTGGCGCTCGTACTCTACCGCAATCGAAAACGTATGCCCATGGAAGACGGGCACGTGGATCAACTGCAAGGAGAGCTGCGGCAGCCGTCCGCCGGATAGCAGCGCATAATGGCGACGGATGCGTGCTTCACTGTCCGCCAGGCTGACTTTGGCGGCTTCCCCAAACGCGGCGACGGTGTTGAAGGCTACCTGGACGTCATATAACTCGAGCGGAATACTTTGAAACGAAAGCAGCGCCACTGTCTGCTGGTGCAACTCGTCCAGCGCCGCCTTTCCATACTCAGAAGCGGGCTCCATTACCGTCGCTGAGACTTGGCGGATGGCCCCGGCATGCTGCAAACGCTCAAGTAGGAGGGCGAGCACCAGTGCAGCGGGGTGAGCCGAAACAATCGCCGGCGTATGCAGAGTCGGCGCACCGGCACCTGCCGCTTCGCCCATCGCTTCCTGCACCCAGGGCGCACACACCAGCACCCCTGTTTCACCCTCCAGCGCGGCGGAAAGATCGACAATGCTGGAACCGGCCCGCTGCGCCGCCTGCCAGTGGCGGCGGGTTAACTCTGGTGTCCCAGCAAAAAATGTGAAATCGATACGCTCAAACGATCCAGCCGTGATCGGCTGGATAAACGTCACCTCATCGCCCACCGCTTCCAGTTGGCCCAACGCTTGCTGGTCGTCCATCAGAGCGAACTCGGCGCTGGCAAAGCTTGACTCGGTGAGCGCTTCGTTGAGCTGCTTACCGCGAATCGAAGCGGCGCCAACAATCGCAATATGGTAGTTAGTGGTCATCAATCGACTTGCCTACCGGGACTTCTCATGGGTGAACTGGTGGTTGGGATGGAGGGTGGGAAGACGGTATGGGGGGGGCAGAGGCTGCTTCACTGGCTGCCACTGCTTCGGAACTCATCAGCTGCCGGTTGGCAGCTTTGTGGCGGCGCTGCCAGGAGTATGCTGCACGCGCGAAAATGCCGGAAAACATATAAAAGAAGGCCAGCAGAAAGAGAACGATCTGCGAGAACACAAAGGTAGCGTAGATGGCCAGCCCTATGAGGACGATTCGTTGAAAGGGATGGCGATCAGTCAGGTTGATTTCTTTCCCGCTCCAGAAGCGCCAGGTACTGACCATCAGCAGGCCGACCATGAACACTAGGAGCATCCACATGATGGCAACCCGCCAATTGGGCACCGGCGTTCCCGAAAAGAAATGGACCACAGCAGCGATGACGCCGGCAGCCGCGGGTATGGGCATACCCACGAAGTATTTTCGCCCCGGGCGTCCGGGATTCTTAGGCAGCAGGTGGGTGCCGATATTAAAGCGCGCCAGGCGGCCGGCTCCGCAAAGCAGAAAAAGGAAGCAGAAGAATGCGCCCCACTGCACCACGTGCTGCCGGCGCACGGGATCCATAGCCGTGGGCAGCATCTGGAAACCCCAGGTGAAAGCCAGGAGGCTGGGAGCGACGCCGAAGGTAATTACATCCGCCAGCGAATCGAGCTCTTTGCCGAAGTCGCTGGTGGTTTTGGTCATGCGCGCGATGCGGCCGTCGATGGCGTCAAAGGGGATGGCGAAGCCGATGGCCAGCGCAGCAAAATCGAAATGCCGCGGCTCCTGCACAGAACCCTGCAGGCTTTGCATGATAGCGAAGTAGCCGGCGGCGATATTGCCTGCCGTAAAGAGCGACGGCACGATGTACATGCCGCGGCGCAGCCGGCCCCTTCTTTTGCGCTCCGGCCGGCCGCGGTCGAGCAGCCTGGAGGCGTCGGCACTCAAGCGAAACTCTCCGCCAGGACGTCGAGCGATCCCTCATCCTCTGCCGGCTGGATATCGGCCAATACCGAGGCGCCTCCCTTGACCCGCTGCCCCAGGGCCACACGGAGGTGGGCATGGCCAGGCAACAGAACGTTCACCCGGGAGCCGAACTTGATCAGGCCGACGCGTTGGCCTCGCTCTACAAAATCGCCTGGTTTAAAACGGAAGACGATGCGCCGCGCCAGGATACCGGCGATCTGGCTGAATATCACATCGAACTCATCCCCTTGCACGGTCACCACATTCTGTTCGTTCTTTGCTGACTCGGGATCGAGCGCGTTCAGATGCTTGCCTTTCTGATAGCGGACGTCGCGCACTGTGCCCGCAATGGGCGAGCGGTTGACATGCACATCGAAGACGCTAAGGAAGATACTCAAGCGAATACGCTCCCCCTCTGGCGTTTGAATGCGCGCAACCTCAGTAATTTTGCCATCCGCGGGCGAAACCACCAGGCCTGCCTCGATCGGTACCGGGCGCTGGGGATCGCGAAAGAACCAGAGAAAAAAGCACGCCAGCAGAAACGGTACGACTGCCCAGATCCAACTCCCGGTTACCAGCCAGACCAGGACAGCAGCCGCGATAAACCCAAAACCATAGAAGTATCCGTCACGCACCATGTATAAGACCAAACCCTTGCAGAATTATAGAGGGTGGCGCGCGCAGGGCAGTTTCGCAATTGGGGTAGCCAAGGGGATAAGCCTTTCCGTGGTCCCGGCACGCCGGGACCACACTCGCCATCTTTATCAGGCCACGGTAATTGCGAAACTGCCTTAGGTTGTGTCCTGAGCACCCAAGGGCGCCTGCAGCAGCACGGCGTCTTCGATTGGAGCGGAGTAATAGGCGCGGCGGTGTCCCACGGGAGAGAAGCCGTGGCGCTGATAAAGCGCAAGCGCGGCCGCGTTCGATGCCCGCACCTCCAGGCGGATGTTCAGCGCCCCGGCGGCAGCCGCCCACTCCTTACAAGCCCGGATCAGGGCACTCCCAATACCCTGCCGGCGATACCTTTCGTCGACCACCAGGCCCTCGATTTCAGCAGGTTCCAGGCGTAAACAGCTGGCCACGGCAAAGCCGGCCAGGTTGTTGTCGCTCAGGGCTACCACGGAGCAGCGGGTCAACGCTGTGGGTGGCGATGTGGGCGGGGCGGTTCGGGGGGGTTTCTTTGGGTGGCGGGGGGCGTGGGAGTGGCATCTGCTCGTAGTCGCGCCGGGTCCAATGGGGGGCTTCGACGAACCTGGCGGCGAGCTTGACCACTTCATCGATGTCCTGCGCCGTCATGGTGCGGACACTAAGACTCATGTTGCAACCCCGGCTCTCACAGAACGGAAAACCTCGGCGTCGGAGCGGCGGAGATAGTTTGCCTGCAGGGTCTCGACGTCATCAAATTTGCCCGTGCGAAACCGGCCCAGCGCAAAACGAAGCGCCTCAGCAGCATCGGGAGATTGCACGTAGACCGGCCCGCAGATAGCCAGGGCAGCGCAGGCGCTGGTGGCTAACCCGGCGGCCTCGGGGGCAACGCTCTCGTCGCAAACCAATACTCCGGCGCCGGGCTGTTTGGCCAGAGCAACCGTCTCCGCCCCGCTCAGAAGCACCTCTCCCAGATTATCGCCGTTCTGGTATTCGCCCACGTAGTACTCACCCCGGCCCGCGTCCACGGCCGCGAGCACATGAGGCAGGCCACTGGCGCCGGCTAGCAGGGCCAAACGCGACACTGCAATCAGGGGGATGCCGGCGCCTTCGGCAAGGCCTTTGGCCGTGCTTAGACCTACCCGGATACCGGTAAAACTCCCGGGACCGTTCACCACCACGATCGCTTCGATATCGCGCAGGTTCGCATGCTGGCTCTCAAGCATAGCGGCGATCTCGGGAATCAGGCGCGCCGAATAGGTGCGGACCGCAAGGCCGGCGGTGGCGAGAACCTTGACCTCATGCCCGCCTGCCACGCCGAGTGCCACGCTGGCCGTGCTTCCGCAGGTGTTGAGAGCTAGCAGCATAGCTTAGAGCCTTTTCACTTCTACTCTCCATAGGGAAGTGTAGCGAAGTGCGTCTTTTCTTGAGGGATAACCGCGTCAGGAGCAGTTGCTCCGTATACGCCAGAAGTGAAAATACTAGACTCCGGCAATCGGATCCTGGCAGATCTCCAGCAGCACGCCGTTCGCCGCCGATGGATCCACCAGAAAATGAAGCCGGCCTCCGGCTCCCGATCTCGATTTCCTCGGAGATCAGCCGCACGCCGGCCTGCTTCATCTCCTCGAAAGTCCCAGAAATGTCGTCCACGTGGAGCGCCAAGTGGTGCAGGCCTTCCCCATGCTCCACCAGAAACTTGCCTAAGTCCGTCCCCTTGTTCAGCGGTTCCAGCAGGCGCACCCGGCTCTCTCCCAGTGGAATCATCGCGCTGCGCACGCCCTCCTCCCCTTCTTCTTCCTCCAGCACCGTGAGACCGAGGGCTTCATACAAGCGACGCGCCTGCTCAATACTGCGGACCGCAATGCCCAGGTGATCAATCTTTGCCATCTTTCTCTCCTCGTGTGAGTTGACCTACTAGTTCGGGTACCAGCTGATAAGGATCCACTTCCTTAAGCACGACCTGGCGACCGATTGCCGCCAGCGCCTGGTCGCTCAGGCCATGCCCACGCATGGCGAGTAGCAGTTCATGAGAAATCATTTCCATCACTCGGGCCCGCCAGTGTGCCTCCCGCCGGGCGGTAAGCCTTCCCTCCTCCGCCAGCCATGACCAGAATTTATCCACCGACACTTCCAGTTCTTCGATACCGTCGCCTGTGGTGCCAATGGTTCGGACGACGGGCGGAATCCAGGTTCCGTGTTGCGCCGCCAGCGACTGCAACGATCGCACCTCTTTTTCCACCCGGTCGGCACCATCACGATCGCTTTTGTTGACCACAAAAATGTCGGCTATCTCCATAATGCCTGCTTTGATGCTTTGCACGTCGTCGCCCATACCGGGCACCAGCACAACGATGGTTACGTCGGCCAGGCGAACGATATCGACTTCGTCCTGGCCGACACCTACGGTTTCGAGCAGCAGGCGTTGCTTGCCGCTGGCCTCGATGACAGCGGCAACCTCTGCCGAGCTTCGGGCGAGGCCGCCCAACGAGCCCCGAGTCGCCATGCTGCGCATATAAAAGCCGGGATCACCATCGTGATCGCGCATGCGGATGCGATCTCCCAGGATGGCTCCTCCGGTATAGGGGCTGGTGGGGTCGACGGCAACCACTCCGACGGTCGCCTGTTGCGCGCGATACCGGCGAGCTAGCCCATCGACCAAGGTGCTCTTGCCCGCGCCGGGAGAGCCGGTGATTCCGATGCGCATCGCAGAGCCACTGTAGGGGAAGCAACAGGAGAGAATCTGCTGCGCCGGAGGGGCGTCATTCTCCACCAATGAGACGGCTCGCGCCAGGGCGCGTACATCCCCCTGGCGCATGCGCCTCACCAATCCCACCGCGTCGCTGCTGTCGGTTTTCATCCCTCCCGATCATACGATTGCTGAAAAAACGCATATCGTTTCCAGGATCTCTCCCAACAATGGACGTCGTCCATTGTTGGGAAAGAGTTGAAAGTCGAGCTTCTTTATTTATTGAGGATCTCGCGGGCGATGATCAGACGCTGAATCTCGCTGGTGCCTTCGCCGATGGTGCATAGCTTGACGTCGCGGTAGAACTTCTCCACCGGATAGTCCTTGATAAAGCCGTAACCCCCATGAAGCTGCACCGCCTCATCGCAGACCCTCACCGCTACTTCGCTGGCCATCAATTTGGCCATGGACGATTCGAGCGTAGTTTTCTGGCCGGCATCTTTCATCACCGCGGCGCGCAGCGTGAGCAGCCGCGCAGCGTCAAGCTGGGTTGCCATATCGGCTAGTTTCCACTGAATCCCTTGAAACTCCGAGATCGCCTTTCCGAACTGGTGACGCTGCTTCACGTAGCGGCGAGCGGCGTCGAAGGCCCCGCGCCCGATGCCCAGCGAGAGCGCCGCGATGGAGATGCGGCCGCCGTCCAGAACACGCATGGAGTCGATAAATCCCTCCCCCTCCTGGCCCAGCAGATTTTCGCCCGGGATCTCGCAGTCTTCAAAAATAAGCTCAGAGGTGTCGCTGGCGCGCAGGCCAAGCTTGTTCTCTTTCTTCCCCGCGCGAAAGCCCGGCGTTCCCTTCTCTACGACGAAAGCCGAGAGGCCGCGCGTGCCCTTATTCTTATCCGTAACCGCGATGATGACAGAAATATCGGCATAGTGGCCGTTGGTGATGAACGTCTTGTTCCCGTTCAGCAGCCAGCGATCGCCTTTGCGTACGGCGGTGGTGCGGGCACTTCCGGCATCTGAGCCGGATCCAGGCTCGGTCAATCCCCAGGCCCCGAGCCATTTACCCGATGCCAACAGGGGAATGTACTTGCGCTTTTGCTCTTCGTTTCCGGCAACAAAAATGTGATTGGTGCAGAGAGAGTTATGCGAGGCCACGATAATCCCGATGGAGCCATCGACGGCCGAGAGCTCTTCCACGGCGAGCGCATAGTCCACATAACCTAGACCGGCCCCTCCCAGTTCTACCGGGAAGATGACGCCCATCAGGCCCATCGCGCCCAACTTCTGCACCACCTCCAGCGGGAACTCGCTGGCTTCGTCCCAGCGCAGGACATTGGGAGCGATTTCGCGCGCGGCAAACTCGCGAATCTCCTTGCACAACTGCTCCTGGTCCTCGGTCAGGGCAAAGGAATGGTTCGGGGTAAGGGCGCTATCAGCTGCGTGAGCACTCATGGCGTGGGCTCCATCGTCTGAGCGGTTAGGCTCAGTCGAGTAAACCCTTGAGTCTATCACCCTGGTATTCACAGCACGCTGAGCGCTTGCTCCAAATCCTGAAGCAGATCATCGGCATCTTCAATACCCGCCGAGATGCGCACCATGCCGTCGGTGAGGCCGATTTTGGCCCGTCCCTCTTCGCCGAGAGCCGCGTGCGTCATGGTGGCGGGATGCGAGACCAGCGTCTCTACCCCGCCCAGCGATTCGCCGACCGTGCATATCTTGAGCCGGCGCAGGACGGAATTGGCCTTCTCCAGAGAACCCGTCTCGAAAGTAATGAGCGCCCCGAAGCCGGACATCTGTCGCCGGGCGAGCTCATGCTGCGGATGGTCGGGCAGACCTGGATAAAAAACCGCGGGGACCTTCGGGTGGCGCGCAAGATACTCAGCGATCGCACCGCCGTTCAACTTCATGTTGTTTCATGCGGACAGCCAGTGTCTTGACTCCGCGCAACACCAGAAAGCATTCGAACGGGGAAAGAATGCCTCCGGTGCATTTTTGCACGAAGGCAAACGACTCTTTGTGCTGCGGAGTGGTCCCCACCAGAACGCCCCCCAGACCATCACTGTGGCCATTGAGAAACTTAGTGGTCGAGTGCATGACGATGTCCGCGCCCCACTCCAGCGGCCGTTGAAAGTAGGGTGACATAAATGTGTTGTCGACGCTCAGGTCGATTACCTGTCCCGCACTGCGTCTTTCGTGACAGAGGTCGGCGATGGCGCGGATGTCGGTGATCTGCATCAAGGGATTGGTCGGGGTTTCAATATGCAGCAGCCTGGTGGTGGGCCGGATCGCTCGCCGCACCTGCTCCACAGCGGTGGTGTCGACGTAGGTAAAGAGAATGCCGTAGTTGGCGATGATCTGGTCGAAGAGCCGGGGCGTTCCCCCGTAGACATTGGATCCGCAGATAACGTGGTCGCCGGTCTTGAGCATGGTGACCAGGGCTGCGATGGCCGCCATCCCGCTAGCAAAAACGTGCGCCGACGCGCCGCCTTCCAGCGAGGCCAGGTTTTCTTCAAGCGCCGTGCGCGTGGGGTTCGAAACCCGGGAGTATTCGTATCCGCGGTGCTTACCGATCTCTTCCTGGGCATAGGTGGATGAGGCATAAATAGGCACGTTGACCGCGCCGGTTGCGGCGTCGGCAGGCTGGCCGTCGTGGATGGCGCGAGTCGAAAAGCCGTGGCGGCGGGTGCTCACAGACCACCCTCAAAGATCTTTTTCGAAAGATAACGCTCAGCGGAATCGGGAATCACGGTGGCCACCCTCTTCCCTTTGCCCAGGCGAACAGCGATCTGCACCGCCGCATCGACCGCCGCACCACCACTCGAGCCGGCAAGCACGCCTTCCTCCGCGGCTAGCCGCGTGACCATGGTGAAGGCTTCCGGATCTTTGACCATGACGATCTCGTCGCACCACTCGCGATTGAAGGTCTGGGGGATAAAGGAAACGCCGATCCCCTCCACTTTGTGATGACCCGGCGGGCCGCCCTGCAAGATGGAGCCCTGGGTCTCGACTGCCACGGTGAGAATGGCGGGGTCCTGTTCTTTAAGAAAGCGCGCAACGCCAGAGAAAGTGCCACCGGTCCCAACACCGGCGACAAAGGCATCCACCCGGCCCTCCATCTGCTCCCAGAGCTCTGGGGCAGTGGTGGCATAGTGGAAGTCAGGATTGGCGGGGTTCTCGAATTGCAGGGCCGCAAACGAGCCCGGGGTCTCCGCGGCCATAGCCCGGCAGCGGCGGATGGCGCCGGACATAGCCTCTGCCTCCGGAGTGCGGATAACCGTGGCGCCAAAACCTCGCATGAGAATGCATTTCTCTTCGGCAAAGCCTTCAGGCACAAAGAGCACGACCTTGTAACCGCGATGCACGCCCACCAGGGCGAGCCCTACCCCCGTATTGCCGGCGGTCGCCTCGAAGATAGTTGCGCCCGGCTGCAGCAAGCCGCGCCGTTCGGCATCCAGAATCATGCCCAGCGCGGCCCGGTCCTTGACGCTCCCGCCGGGATTGAATAGCTCAAGCTTGGCGTAGATATCGGCCGCCCCTGCGGGAACGACCCGGTGGAGGTGCAACATGGGGGTGGACCCCATCAATTGCGTTATGTCTTCAGCGACATGCAACGCGCGCGCTGCAACCTCACGAGTAAATGGGGACATAGGCCAAATGACAAGTGTACCAGCCGAAAATTAGTTGGCTGCCGCCGGTGTCGCATTCTGCGGCGCTACGCTGGCCTTCTTTACGTTCGGGTAGTAGCCGGTCTTGGTGCGTACCGTCAGCTTGCTGTAGCCCTTGGCCTTGGCTTCCACATGAACCGAACGGAAACCGCCCTGGCTGATGGGCTTGGTGGAGTGATAGCCAATCGTGTACTGCTCGCGGATATCCTTCGCAACCTCCCCCGCGATGGCGCCCACCTGATCCAGATTTTTGGGAAAGAAGGAAATACCGCCAGTCTCGTTGGATAGCATTTCCAGCGCCCGTTTGGCGCGATGAGCCTCGCGGCCGCCGCCCGTGTCGTCGTAGAGCAGCCCAATCGAATAAACGATCGGCCCCTGCAGATCCTGAATGCGGCGCACTGTTTCTTCAAGCGTCGTGCTCGAAGCATTGTCTTCTCCATCCGTGATGACCAGCAGAACCTGCTTGGGGCGCTTGGCGTTCTTGGTCAGGTAATCGGCCGACGCCATGATGGCATCGTAGAGGGCCGTGCCTCCCTTGGAGTCGATATGCGAGAGACCGTCGCGCAGCTTGTTCACGTTGGCAGTGAAATCCTGATCAATGTATGCCTCGTCGGAGAAGTTGACCACGAAGCTCTCATCATCCGGGTTCGAGTAGCGCACCAAATCGAGGGCAGCTGTATTCACCGCCTGGCGTTTTGTGCGCATGGAACCGGAGTTGTCGACCAGAATTCCCAACGAAATAGGAATGTCCTGGTGCTGAAAGGAGGTAATGGTTTGGGGAACGCCGTCTTCAGAGACCTTGAAGTCGTCCTTCGCCAGGGTGTTCACCATGTGCTGCTTATCGTCGAGCACGGTGGCATTCAACACCACCTCATCGACATTGCGCTGCAGGGTGTACTTCCCGTTATCACGGCCGATCACCGTTCCATTCTCGGGCTGTTTGGGAGCGCCATTCCCCGTCCCGTCAGGGGAGGCAACGGGATCACGGTCGACATTGAGCGGCTGCTGTTTCTCCGACGGAAACACCGCGCCAGGCGAAGCAGCAGGCACTTGCATCATGGCCGGGAGCGGCGAGCTGCAAAGCAGGAGGATCGGAATGAACAGCCAACTACTGCAAGGGCGCATAGTATCCGGTACGGGCGTGAACGGTGAGCTGGGGCAGCCCCTCGGGTGGAACCAGCTTTACTTTCAATTTACGCCACTTGCCGTCCCGTTTAATATCCGCAGACCTATACCCCAGCACATATTGATTACGTAATTCGGCACTGATCTTGGTAGCGATGTCGGCCATATCGGCAAGATCGTCCACCCGGAAGAGCTGGCCACCGGTCTCTTCGCTCACATCGTGCAGCAGAATAGGCCCTAACTGCTCTTCGCGGGTGGGAGCGTACTGGTCGAAGATCCCGATGGAATAAATCTGCACGTCTGACTCACGGACCACGGCGCGCACTTCGCTTTCCGTATACCGGCTCCGGTTGTCGCCCCCGTCGGATACCACCAGGAGCGCCTTACGCTCGTTCTTCGCCTGCTTCATCTTGTTCAAGCCGAAGTAGATGGCGTCCAGCAGCGCAGTGCGATGGCCAGGCTTTACGGTCAGGAGGCGGGATTCGATATTGTCCACATTGTTGGTGAAGTCTGTGATCAGCTCGGGCCGGTCGTTAAAGCCGATGACAAAAAACTCGTCCTGCGGGTTGGCTGTACGCAGAAATTCCAGGATCGAGTTCCGGGCCCGGTTGATCTTGTCCGTCATGCTTCCACTCAGGTCAAAAATGATCCCGATGGAGACCGGAGCGTCCTCGGAAGAGAAGCTCTTGATCTTCTGCAGAGCGTTGTTCTCGTAGAGGAAGAAGTCCTGCCGCTCGAGGCCAGTCACCAGGCGGTTGAGCGGGTCGGTCACGGTAACCGGCACCAGTACCAGGTTGACATCTACCCGGATGCGCTCGTTGGGGCGCGCCGTCAGGGCCTTTTTGCCTTCGAGGGGCGCCGGCGTAACGGTTGTCTTGGCGTTGGGGTCGGTGGGGGCAATGGGTGCGATGGGCGCCGGAGGCGGGGGAGTCACGTGGACGTCGTTTAAGGGATCCTGGGCCCGGCTAACCCCGGAGAGCATGAGCCAGAAGGTCAGCAGGATGGCAAGCTTGACCGTCATCCACGCGCACCGTCTCCCTTGAGTGCGGACGCTGTGTAAAAACCCGCGAATGGGCCCAGCGCAACCAGTGATCCCCATTCTGCGCTCGCCAGAGAGCGCCATAATCCCAGCCCTCGTGTCTCCGAATTCTCTTGAGCGTGGCGCCAGATGTGGGATGGACGTGCAGCTTTCTGTGCGGAAAGCCGCGTACGCTTCGGTCGCCCCACCAAGCTCCACAGGAAATCCGGGTCCCAGTGTTCGTGAGCAGGATGGTAGCACGTCGCCATTAAACCTGCTCCCGCCTTTTTCAATGCGGATTTGATCATGCAATCGCTCATTTCAGGTGTTACCTCCCGTGGGACGGGCAGGTCAGGAAGCGTCGGCGCGGCCGTCTTGGTCAGGTACAATCTGGCAGGTATAAGAGAGCAAAGCAATTGGCAGCCCAGCCTGAGGTTGCCGATGTCCGGAGCTGGACCCCAAAAGCATGGCCCGCATTTACCCTTTTCGCGCATTGCGCTACAACCCGAGCCTGGTCCGGATGGAAGACGTAGTAACCCAGCCTTACGACAAAATTTCCCCAGCGATGCAGCAGGCTTACTACCAGCGTAGCCTATACAACCTTGTCCGCATCATCCTTGGACTACCCGAACTGTTTGACGAACCTGGCAGCAACGATGTCTACACGCGCGCGGCGCGAGATTTCGCGGACTGGCGCCGCATGGGGATTCTGGCCCAGGAGAAAGACGCCTGCATCTTCGCCTACTCGCAACGGTTTACCGTGCCTGGCGGTGAAGGAGATATCCGTGAGCGCCGTGCCTTTATCGCCTTGGGCGAGGTATGTGATTACAGCCAGCATGTGGTTTTCCGCCACGAGCAGACGCTTTCCAAGCCTAAGTCGGAGCGGCTGAACCTGTTGCGAGCCACGCGGGCCCACTTCGGACAGATTTTCATGCTCTATTCGGACCCGGCCCTCACCGCGGAAAAGATCCTGTTCTCCGGCAGCGCAGCGCCGGAAATCGAAGTAACCGACGAGTACGGCGTGACTCACCGGGTGTGGAAAGTCAGCGATATGAGCACCATCAACATCTTGCTGGGCGCAATGGAGGATAAAAAGCTCATCATCGCCGACGGTCACCACCGTTACGAAACCGCCTTGGCCTATTCGCTCGAGCATGCCCCGCCGAGCGTGACCCGGACTGAGCGGAACCTGGCCAATACCACCCCCCAGCCGGCTTTCCCGGAAGCTGCCGTCATGATGACCTTCGTCAACATGGACTCGGCCGGCATTACCATTCTGCCCACCCATCGGGTGGTCTTTGGGCTCAAGGATTTCTCCCCTGCGGCGTTTATCGAGATCGCCAAGAAATACTTTGAGATTCGAGCCCATGCAAACGGAGGATCCGGTCCAATTGACCCGGCTGCTGGCCCGCCAACCAGGCACGGCGTTCATTGCCGCCACCCAGCTCGGCTCCCACTTGCTCTCCGCCAAGCCCGAAGCAGTCGCCCAGTCGCTAAGTAAGCTGCCCGAACGGCAGCGCCGGTTGGACCTGGCGCAGTTGCACTCCCTGGTTCTGGAGCAATTGCTGGGCATTACCCCGGAGGCGATTCGCGACCAAAGAAACCTGCGCTATGTACGCGATGCCAGCGAAGCTACCGAGCAGGTCGCACGCGGGCAGGCGGACGTGGCCTTTCTGACCAATCCGATCACCCTGGGTCAGTTGCGTGAAGTCGCCTTCGCAGGCGATGTCATGCCCCAGAAGTCGACTGACTTCTATCCCAAACTACTGAGCGGCCTTGCCATCTATGCGTTGGATTGAGGGGCTCTGCTGCCTCGCAATGGGTTTTATTCTGGCGCCTTTGCTCGCCGGCGCCCAGACAACTCCACCGCCGCCCCCTCCTCCGGCACCTCCGCCGGCCCAGCCCTCTGTTGTCAAAACGGCGCCGCGCTTTGGGGTGGTGATCGACGCTGCCCATGGCGGCTCCGACAGCGGTGCGCGTTTGTCTGACCACTTGCAGGAAAAGGACCTGGTGCTGACGCTATCGGTGCGGTTGCGCTCTACCTTGGCCGCGCATGGCATTTATGTGGTCACCACGCGGGAATCCGACAGCGCCATCCCGGCGTTGAACCGCGCTGAGGCGGCCAACCATGTGGGAGCTGCCGCCTGCATCACCCTGCATGCCACCACCAGCGGCAGCGGGGTGCATCTCTTTACCTCATCCCTGACGCAAATCCCGCTCACTCGCTTTCTGCCCTGGGACACCGCCCAGGGCGCTTATGCGGAGCAGAGTTTGCGGCTCTCGTCGGAGTTCGATTCCGCGCTGACGCATGCGGAGATTCCGGTGACCCTGGGGCGCACGGCCTTGCAGCCCCTGGACAGCTTCGCCTGCCCGGCGGTAGCAATAGAAGTGTCGCCATTGAACATCTCCGGGAAAGTCACCGCGCTCTCCGACCCTGCGTACCAGGACCGTATTGTGGCGGCACTCGCCGCTGCCCTCGAACAATGGCAGCGAGACTGGAGGCAACAACCGTGATCTCCCGCGGCCAACGCATCCTCTTCTGGACTCTCCTGGTCAGCTCGGTGGTGATGTCGGTGGTCTTGCTGCGCATGCGCGAGCGGGCCATGGACCGCCTGCTTGCCTCCGCCGAGAGCATGCCGCTCAATCCGTCGGCGGGCCGCCCGGCGCAGAATGTAACCATGATGATTGCCAATGACATGGACGGTTCGCTGCAGCCCGCAACCCAGAACCTGGCTCTGCCGGTCGATGGCAACGCGCGCGCCCACGTGATCCTGCAGCACCTGATTCTTGACTACGCGCGGCCCAACAGCAAGCACCCCATTGCCACCAACAAAGGCGTAAACGGGATCTTCTTCATGACCCTTCCGCTGCAATCCAATCAAGTCGTACCGGACACCCAAGCCATCGTCGACCTGAGCTCATCGTTCGTCGCCGCTCACCCTTCCGGGATCGAGCCGGAGACGCTGACCCTGCTTTCCATCCTCGGCACGCTGCACGCCAACTTTCCCCAGATCTCGCAGGTGCGTTTCCTGGTGGATGGGCAACCGCGCGACACGCTTGCCGGGCACGCCGATCTGACCCGTGTCTACCTGGCTACCGATGCTCCCGGAGTGAAGCACCTGTGAAGATTGGGGTATTCGACTCCGGTTTCGGGGGCCTGACTGTGCTGCGGGCGCTGCTGCCCTTGCTTCCCCAAGCGGAGTTCCTCTACCTGGGCGACACGGCGCGGCTGCCGTATGGCTCAAAATCGCGCGCGACCATTGTGCGCTATGCGCTTTCCAGCACCCGCTTTCTGCTCGACCAGGGCGCGGAATTTCTGGTGATCGCCTGCAACACCGCCAGTGCGCTGGCCCTGAAAGAGATTCGCGAGTCGACCACGGTGCCGGTTGTGGGAATGATCGAGACCGGGGCCAACGAGGCGCGCAGCCAGTCAAAGACGCGCGACATCCTGGTGATCGGGACGGACGCAACCATCTCCAGTCATGCCTATGCCGCAGCCTGCCGGGAGCGAGGCCTGCGCGCCATGGAAAAAGCCTGCCCTCTGCTGGTGCCGCTGGTGGAAGAAGGCTGGGTCGATCACCCGGTTACGGCGGAGGTGGTCCGCATTTATCTCACGGAGCTGTTGCAGCAGGCCCAGGAGTCGGATCTTGACCCGGACACGCTGGTGCTGGGATGCACGCACTATCCGCTGCTGCGGCCGATGATGGAAGCGGCGCTTTCGCCCGCCATCCGGGTGATCGATTCGGCCCAGGCAACTGCAAGCCAGGCAGCGCAGCAACTGGCCGGCCATCGCTTCGCCGGCGAAACGCGGGAAGCTCATCCTGCAGCTGCCGCTTTTTCGCGACCGACTCGGTGGCCAAGTTTCGTAATCTCGGCACCCGCTTTCTGGGCAGCCCGATTCACGAGGTCGAATTAGTGGATCTGGGTGGCTGATATATCCTTAATCCCGTTGCATGGAGAGAAGAGGAGCAGTCAATGACGGATCTTAAGGGTCAGACGGCAGTCGTTTTCGGTCTGGCAAACAAACGCAGCATCGCCTGGGCAATTGCGCAGAAGCTAGCAGGGGCCGGGGCACGGATTGCCATCTGCTATCAAAACGAACGCCTGCGGGTTGAGGCCGAGGCGTTAGCCGGGGAACTGCCCGATGCAGCTATCTTTGAGTGCGATGTTTCGAGCGATGAACAGATCGACAAGGTCTTTGCCCAACTGAAGGATCGCTATGGCAAGCTCGACACCCTGGTGCACAGCGTTGCCTTTGCTCCTGCCGAGGAGTTGCACAACGATTTTCTGTTGACCAGCCGCGAAGGCTTCCGCGTGGCGCACGAGATCAGCGTGTACTCCCTGATTGCGCTGAGCCGGGGAGCCGCTCCCTTGATGACGGATGGCGGCAGCATCATCACCATGACTTATCTCGGATCGCAAAAGGTAGTGCCGCGCTACAACGTGATGGGCCTGGCCAAAGCCTCGCTTGAGGCTACGGTGCGCTATCTTGCTGCTGACCTGGGACCGAAGAAGATTCGCGTCAACGCGATTTCTGCAGGCCCCATCAAGACGCTGGCGGCTCGCGGTATCGGTGGGCTAGGCGAAATGCTTAAGGTGCACGCCGAGCGCTCGCCCCTCAAGCGCAACGTGGAACCGGCCGAAGTGGGCAATGCTGCGTTGTTCCTGGCTTCGGATCTGTCGTCGGGGATAAGCGGAGAGGTGCTGTACGTGGACTGCGGCTACAACGTGATGTCCTTCAGCAGCTCGGAGCTAACGCGCAGCTAGTCGCAAGTGCCTGGTCCCTCACAAGTGCGGGTAGCCCCATCTCGCTCGTTCGCAATGTGGGATACACGATGTTTACCGCTAGTCCGTCGGACGAAGAGAGTCAGAGGCATAAAGCAGTGGTATCCCACATCTCGCGAAAAGCGAGCAAGATGTGGGGCACCCGTCCCTTGTGTGTGCATTTTTCTAGCTTCGCGCTGCCAGCGACTCCGCCTGCAGGGTCACCAGCTCCGTCAGATCCTTCTTTTCCAGGCCGTGCACTTCCTTATTGAACGCATCCACCTTGCTCGACCAGTTCATGGAGCAGAACTTCGGCCCGCACATGGAGCAGAACGCGGCTTCCTTGTAGTAGTCGTCGGGCAGCGTCTCGTCGTGCATGGAGCGCGCCGTCTCCGGATCCAGTGACAGCGCGAACTGCTTATTCCAGTCGAAGGTGTAGCGCGCGTAGCTGATCGCGTCGTCGCGGTCCTGCGCCCCTGGACGATGCCTGGCGACATCGGCTGCATGGGCTGCGATGCGATAGGCAATCATGCCGTCCTTCACATCTTTCTCATTGGGCAACCCCAGGTGTTCCTTGGGCGTGACGTAGCACAGCATCGACGCGCCATGCCAACCGATCATCGCCGCGCCAATCGCGCTGGTGATGTGGTCATAACCGGGTGCGATATCGGTGACCAGCGGCCCCAGGGTGTAGAACGGAGCACCGTCACACAGCTCTACTTCTTTTTCCACCTGCTCCTGGATCTTGTCCAAAGGCACGTGGCCCGGGCCTTCAATCATCACCTGCACATCGCTCTTCCAGGCCGACCTGGTCAGCTCGCCCAAGGTCTTCAACTCGGCAAACTGCGCCTCGTCGCTGGCGTCGGCGATGCAGCCCGGCCGCAGACCGTCTCCCAGGGAGAAGCTCACGTCGTACTTGGCCATCACCTTGACGATGCGATCGAAGTGCTCATAGAGAAAATTCTGGCGATGATGATGGGTCATCCACTGGGCCAGAATCGCCCCTCCGCGGCTGACGATGCCGGTGATGCGCTTGGCCACCATGGGCACATACTGGATCAGCACGCCGGCGTGGACGGTGAAGTAATCCACCCCCTGCTGCGCCTGCTCTTCAATCACTTCCAGGTAGACATCGATGTTCAGGTCTTCGAGCTTCTTGACCCGGTTCAGCGCCTCGTAGATCGGCACCGTGCCGATGGGCACCGGACTGTGGCGCAGAATCGCCTCCCGGATCTCTGGGATATTCCCGCCGGTCGAAAGGTCCATCACCGTGTCGGCGCCGAAGTTGACCGCGGTGTGCAGCTTGTCCAGTTCTTCGCGGATATTCGAGGTCACCGCGGAGTTGCCGATATTGGCGTTGATCTTGCACTTGGTCGCCACCCCGATCCCCATCGGTTCCAGCTCCGGGTGGTTGATGTTGGCGGGGATAATCAGCCGCCCGGCGGCGATCTCGTCGCGAATCAACCCCACCGGGAGCTTTTCCCGCTCGGCGACGAAGGACATCTCTTCGGTAACCTGGCCGCGGCGGGCAAAGTGCATCTGGGACATGTTGCTATCGCCGGTCCGGGCCGCTTCGAGCTTCCGCTTTACGATCCACTCCGCGCGCGGCTTCAGAATCTCGTGCGTCGGGTTGACCGCCGCCTCGTGGTTGCCGTTTCCATTGCTGCTCATATGTCGAATCGCCTCGTTTAGGGATTAGATGTTGGATGGGGTCGTTATGGGCTCGATCAGCGCACTCGAGAAGATTATACGTTCAGATGCCAAACAGCTGCGCTTGACGGAAGCGATCTAGCCTCCTACCCTTATAGGAAGCGATGAAGATCCCTCCGCAGACATTCCGCATCGGTGCGGCCGCAGTGATTATCCTGGGCACCATCATCTACCTGGCAGTCACCGGGGTCCAAGCGGACAAGAGCTACTACGTCACCATCGGCGAATTGCAGGCCATGGGCAACAAGGCCTATACCCGTCATCTCCGGGTAGCCGGCGACGTCGCTGCCAATTCCATCGAGCGCAGCGGCACCAACGCAAAATTTGTGCTCACCGAGCAGGGTCACACGCTGCAGGTCAGCTACCAGGGCATTGAGCCCCCGCCGGATACCTTCAAGGACGGCTCCCAGGCGCTCGCCATGGGCACTTATGGGCGGGATGGTGTCTTCCATGCCACCGAATTGCAGGCCAAGTGTGCTTCCAAATATGCGGCCGCCAAGCCTGCACCCAACACCGCTTCCCTTAAAACGCCGGCTCCCGCAGCACCGGCCAAGTAGAACCCAAGCCCTCCCACTCTATACTCCCCCGATTTCCTGTGGAGTTTGTTGGCGTTGACGAACTTCATGCGGCTTTCCTTACTGAAAGCCGCACCCGCGGCCATGTCCGAGGCAGCGTACAGGAAATCCGGGGAATGGGATGGCATCCACGTTAGCGCAGCTCGACCAGGTTTCGCGCCTCTTCGGCCGCTTCGCGGCGCTGCGCAAAGTTTCTGTCAGCCTCGCTGCCGGCCGTTGTTACGTTCTGCTGGGAGAAAATGGCGCCGGCAAATCGACCCTGCTTGCGGGTCCTTGCCGGGCTGCTGGAGCCAACCCTGGGCACCGCCCGCATCTTCACCGCCGGCAAAGCGGAAAAGATTGCCGAGCAGCGGGCGCGCATCGGCTACATGAGCCATGCCCCGATGCTCTATGACGAGCTCTCGGCCATGGAAAACCTGCGCTATTTCGCCGGCCTTTACCGCACTTGCTCTTGCCTTACGCCGGAGGAGGCATTGCTTGCGGTAGGACTCGATCCCGCGCTTACCCGTCCCGTCGGCCAGTACTCGCAGGGCATGCGCCAGCGTACTTCCCTGGCCCGGGTGTTGCTGCCGCAGCCCGAACTTTTGCTGCTGGACGAGCCCTTCTCCAATATGGATGCCGCCAGCGCGGGCAAGATGGTAGCCCTGCTCGGCCGCCTGCGCGGGGCAAACCGCACCGTCGTGCTCACCACCCACCAGAGATCGCTCGCCGAACCTTTGGCTGATTACTTCCTGATGATGGAAGCAGGGCAGCTCGTCTCCACCACCGAGGGGCCGGCCCTCCACGCATGAAGACCAACGCCGCCCGCATCCTGGAGAGCCTCGCCATCCCTTACACCCTGCAGGAGTACGAGGTCGACCCCGACGACCTCTCCGCAATTGCCGTAGCGCGGAAGATCGGCCTGCCGGTCGAGCAGGTCTTCAAGACCCTGCTCACCACCACCGGTCCTGACCAATATGCCTTTGCCGTCATCCCTGGGGACGCGGAGCTGGATTTCAAGAAGCTTGCCCGCGCCGCCGGAGCACGCAAAGCCGAAATGGTCTCGCTCAAGGACGTGCAGCCGCTCACCGGCTATATCCGCGGCGGCGTCACCGTCTTCGGCGCCAAGAAGGACTTCCCTGTTTTTGCCGACGAGACCATCGAGCTCTTCGATTTCATTTCGGTCTCCGCCGGTCAGCGCGGCGTCCAGATCCTGCTCGCGCCCCAGGATTACCTGCGCGTTGCCAAGGCTACGGTGGCCGACCTGACCAAGGATCAGGCGCGCCTGTGAGCTATCTCCTCATCCATCTGGCCAAAGACCTGCGCCTGGAGTGGCGATCGAAAGATGCCATCAACGGCATGCTCTTCTTCGCGCTGCTGGTGGTTGTGCTTTTCAGCCTGGCTTTCGATCCGACGACTGCGATCTCGCGCCAGATTGCCGGGGGCATCCTTTGTGTCGCGACCTTGTTCGCTTCCGTGACCGCGCTCAATCAAGCCTGGTCGCGCGAACTGCGTCACCAGGTGCTGGATGCGCAACGCATGGCGCCCGCCCCGGCTTCCTCGCTCTTTCTGGCCAAAGTGATTGCCAATTTTATTTTCGTGACCGTGGTGCAGATCATTCTGGCGCCTCTCTTCGCCATCTTTTACAACCTGCATCCAGTGGGACAAACGTGGCTGTTACTGTTAGTTCTGCCGCTGGGAACCTGGGCGCTGGTGGTGAATGGAACCTTCTTTGCCGCAGTCTCGGTCCGCACGCGGAATCGCGAGTTGCTGCTTCCCTTGCTGCTCTTTCCTATTTTCATTCCCGCGCTGCTGGGCATGGTCGAGGCGACGACCGCCATCCTGGTGGGTGATTCCGAACCAGGACTCTGGATCCAACTTCTCGCCGGCTACGATGTCATCTTCACCACCGTAGGTCTGCTGCTCTTTTCCACCGTCCTCAATGCGGAGTGAAGGCCCTCAGCGTCTGCATGGGAACTAGCGAAGCCTGCAGATCCTACGCCCTCACGGTTTCACAACCGTCACAGCGTAGTCGGCTGTCTGTGAGCCGTCGGGCGAAGCTACATGGACCGTGACCGGAGTCGACTTACCCTTGAGCGAGACAGCATTGGCCTGCCCCGCTTTGGCGGGTTGTCCATTGATGGTAAGTGCGCTCGATCGTGAGGACGTCGGCTCAACCAACACCGACGCAGAGGAGCTGTTTTTGGCCAGGGTCGCAATGTAGGTTTTCACATTCGGTGAAAAGGCCGGCTTCAGCACAGCGCCGTTGAAATCGAGCAGCGTAAGGCCGGCAATCTTGTCGACGGGAGCCGGAAGGTAATGGGCCTTGTTGACATTGATCGCGACCCAGTCCGGATCATGCATGCGATCGCCAATGGTGACTTGCAGAAAGCCGGCAGGTCGATAGGACGGTACGAGTACCGCATCTCCCTTATCCATTAACGATTGCAAGGCCGATTGCAGGTTGTCGAGATACTTTTCGCCGATCAACGGGTGATCGTTGTGACCGGTCATGAGATGCGTGACCTTACCGCGGAAATATTCCCTGGTGGTCTTTACCGTAGCCAGATACGTATCGACCGGGGCCTGGCTGAACTGAAGCCAGAGCGCGTCGGGAATGGTGGGCGAGTTGCTACCGAAGGAGTCGCCGGTGAAGAGATTGCCAGTCTTCTCGTCGAAGATCACAATCGACCCCGGGGTGTGCCCCGGAGCATCGTAGATTACCAGCGAGCGGTCGCCAAGGTCGACACGGTCTCCGTTGTGCACCGAAAGAGGTTCTTCGCGATCACCTCATCGGTGATGCCGCGGCTCTTAAGCAGACGCTCCGTCGCCGGCCGGTCCGCTTCCCCGATGCGTTCCACCGTGTCGCCGATGAACTGGTCGGCCTGTCCGATATGGTCGCCGTGACTGTGCGTGAAGATGGGCACGATGGGCAGACCCTCGGTGTATTGGGAAAGATATTCGCGCAGTTTGCCCCGTCCCTGGCCGCTATCGATGAGCGCGTAGGCCTTCTCGCCTTTCACTAGAAACATTTTGTCGTTATCAGAGTCGCGGATCATGCGCACGCCGGGAAGGATCTCCTCCGAGACGTAGGCGGTGTAGTCCCGCCGATCCACGACGTACTGGAAATTCGCGATGGCGCTGTTGGTGTGCCCCTCGTCCATGGCGACGGCGCGAATAGTGTAGCCGGCCTTCAGACCGTGATCGCCGTCGTAGATGCCCCCGATAAACAGCACTTGCAACGGATCGTATACCGGACTTTTCGACGTCGGCCTGCTGCCGTCCCAGGTGTAATGGATGGTGGCGTGAGGATCAGCATCCATCAAAGTGACGGATTCCGTAGTGGGAAATGTGCCGGGCGCAGGAAATGCGGTGGGCGGGTCCAGCTTCGGGCCGGACCCTTGTGGCTCGGGGGGCCCAAACTGCGCGTGCAGAGAAGGGGCGACGCAGAGAAACGTAACCAGCATCAGTCGACGAAACAAGGGCGTGCCTCCAAAAGAAAACCGGTCATTCGTATATCCCCACGATTACGACTTCGTCATTTTCAGCTTGTATACCCGGTGCCCGTTTTCCCAAACCAGGGTATGGAAGAGCTTCGGAGTCGTATTGGCCTTCAATACGGTCAGCGTCTCGCGCGCAACACACTTACCCGCAAGCCTGGCTGCCCCGGGATTCCCACCCTGGGAGATGCCCTTGCCACGTCCGTCGGTGCAAGAGCAGTCGCTGCCAAAGAGTAATTTGTCTTTGTGCCGCTTGAGAAAGTCAGCCGTGAAGGATGGATCGCGCGTCAAAGCATTATTACCGGAGTTGGCCGAAAGATCACCGAAAAGGTTTGGATAATCAGAGAGCCATTTGTCTGTAATGCCTCCGCGCACGATGGGCGTTCTCGGGTAGTCCTTGTCGTTGGCATAGTCCGCGCTGACGTTGGCCCAGAATGCATCGCAATGACCGACAAAGGTGGTCTTGGGGAACTCTTTCAGCACCGCGTCAAAGCGCTTGAAACCGGTGTTGAATACGCCTTCGGTGGGGGTGTGCGGTACTTCCTGAAAGTGGATGGTCACCGGTACATCGAGCTCGGCGGCCGCCGCATACAGCCGCTTCATCTCCGGCCCATCGGCTGCTACATGAAATTTCACTTCGCCGAAGCCGTGGGCTCCGGCCTTTACCGCCTCGGTTAATAGCTTTACCGCATCGGGCGCGGAGACGTTTGTGCTCACGGAGTAGCCGGCAAAACGGGTCGGCTCTTGGGCCATGAAGCGTTTGCAGTCGTCCGCCCCGGTGAGCCGCGCGAGCATATAGGCCGCCTGGCAACCCGAACCGTTCAGGTGAGCAAGGTTTGCCTCGATGGTAGGCCGGGGATGAAAGTGACAGTCGATCACCGGGCTACCCCAGAGGTTTGCTGTCTCCGGCGGTAGCTGCGCCCTGACGACGCGTCCTGCTGCGACCGCTACCATGGACGTAAGAAATGCTCGCCTATTGATTCCCATTGCGACGCGCTCCTTTGCGCGATTTGTTCCCGAGAGAGTATATCCGTCGGTCTCTGTTATTTGTCGTTAGCCAGGATCAGCAGGAAGGGTGAGAGCAAACGCGCAGGCGACCAGAGTGAATAGACTCTTCAAGCAAGATCGACCTCTTGTCGATGGGGGGATTAAACCGCTCGCACAACCTGTTAAACAAGGTACTTCCGGTATCATTGTCGCTCTGATCGGCAACATTCCTCGAATGTGTAGCTTATGCGGTGGCCAAATTTCTCTGTATCGCGAGGTATGATACTGCCGGCCCGCAGGACGGATCGAGATCCAGCAATGCTAAGAGTTATGGGATCATAGGAATAGAGTTAAGGGAAGAGATAGCAGGGGGAACAAATTGCGGCCACCCGAGAACCAAGTGAGGGATTCTGGTGAGCCGCAACCGACCCCCAACGGGGCGGGCAAAAATCATTCGTTGCCAGCCGTGGACGCCACAGCCGTGCGCGCCCAGCTGGAACGAATTCTTCTAAGTGCCCCCTTTCGCAACAGCAAGCGGTATCCCGCGTTCCTGCGCTATGTGGTGGAACAGGAGTTGAGCGGTGCGTCCTCTGAGTTGAAAGAGCGCACGATTGCCATCGATGTCTTCGGCAAGGATCCTTATTACGATCCGGCCGCGGATCCCGTGGTGCGTATCTCAGCGGGGGAAGTTCGTAAACGGCTGGCCCAGTACTACCAAGAGGTCGCGGATCCCGCCC
Source organism: uncultured Acidobacteriaceae bacterium (assembly GCA_963815175.1). GTDB lineage: Bacteria > Acidobacteriota > Terriglobia > Terriglobales > Acidobacteriaceae > PALSA-350. The sequence goes on along the minus strand of CAWFGM010000058.1, from coordinate 22,969 downwards.
AATTGCGAATCGAACTGCCGGTCGGGTCCTATCGTCCGGAGTTTGTTGCCCCTGCCCGTCCGGTAGCCTCCGTATTGCCCATACCGGTCCCTTCGCCTGCCTCGGGGCAGATCCACACCGACAACGAGCCACAACCCAAAAGTAAGCGAAGGCTGGTCGCGACGAGCATTCTGGCGCTCTGTGCAGCCCTGGCCGGATTAACCTGGGCTTTCATCGCCAGCAGGCCGACCGCCCTCGATCAATTTTGGCGTCCAGTGATCCAGCAGACTCATTCAGTGATGCTGTGCCTGGGACGCAGCAATTTCCGGGCCGGGGATGCGCCGGCCGAAAATTGGCATGCAATCGATCCCTACCAGGCCGCCGTGGCTTGGTGGGATGCGGAGACGCTTGCTCGACTGGCGGGGCTGGTGCAATCGAAAGGTGCCTCGCTGTACTTTTTCCGAGAGGATCAGGCGACCTTTAGCGACTTCCAGCAAAGGCCCGCGGTTCTGATTGGCGCTTACAACGACCAATGGACGCTCGAATTGATGTCCCGCATGCGTTATACGTTTCAGCGGACGGGCAGGCTGCAATGGATCGCTGATCGTGACCGCCCCTCGTTCCGGGATTGGAAAAACGACCTGAGCCAAACAGACGCGCAAGGAAACCTGGCACTCAAGCAGGACTATGCCATCATCTCGCGCGTCGAGAATCCAAGGACAGGATTTATCACGGTTACAGTGGCTGGACTGTGGGGTTATGGAACCCTGGCTGCCGGACGTTTCCTCACCGATCCGCAGTATATGCAGGACTTTTGCAAGCGCACCGGTTTCAAACTCGATAAAGACAATATGCAAATTGTGATTGGCACCGAGGTTATCCAGGGAAAACCCGGGCCGCCCACGGTTCTGGCCGCCACTTCCTGGTAAAGTCCGCCGCCAGTCGACGTATCATACCTCGCGATACCTGGGCTCCTGTCTCGGTTACCGAAATCCCCGCTGCGCACAAACCCCACATTCCAGGATCTTTGCCGAAGCGCTAGCGTACGCTACTGCCAGAACCTTGTGGGCCTTTTAGCGCGCGGTTGTAATGGCCACATGCATAACAACCCCCACAAGGAGAACACGGTGAAACGAATTCTAACCATTAGTTCGCTATTTTTCTTGGCATTCGGGTCCATGACCTATGCCGCCAATCAAGAGTCCGGATCGGTCAGTTTTCCGAGTACTGTTCGCGTCGGCACCAACAACTTACCTGCAGGAACCTACAAGGTTCACTGGCAAGCGGGTTCGAGTGACGCTCAAGTCACGCTTTCCGGCAATGGGCATCAGATTACCGTTCCCGCGACCGTCGCTCGCGGCAACGGCCCGGACCAGGTTCTCGAACACCGGGACGGCAGCACACAGGTTGTCGACGGGTTCACAGCGAAGGAAACCAACTTCACCCTTAAAACCCCGTAGCATGACCCTTTTTGCTTCGACGCCGGACGTTACCCGGCGTCGAAGAAAAACCGTGAAGAAAACAGGAGATTTTGCGTGACTCCCAAAGCACTTTTCGCTACCCATACCGGCTCTGACAGCCTAAGTGTCGGATTGCTTGTGCTGCGCGCCGCGGCCTTGAGCTTGTTTCTGAAACACGGGTTGGAGAAGCTCACCGGCTACTCAAGGATGGTTCAGCATTTTCCTGACCCCCTCCACGTCGGTGCGCACGCAGGGCTCGCTTTTGCCTTGCTCAGCGATGGCATCTGCTCTGTGCTGGTCACGATTGGACTGGCAACGCGCCCTGCCTCGGCGATCATCCTCTTCAATTTGTCGGTAGCGTTCCTCTTCGTGCATCACGCCGCGTATTTTACCGACGGTCACGTAGAACTCGTGGTGGTCTACATCATCGTCTTTGCCGCCCTGCTGTTCACGGGTCCTGGACGATTCAGTGTCGACAGATACCTGGTCTGACGAACAGCAAATTTGGTCACTCACTAATCGAATATCGCGGTCAGTCCCGTAGAGCCTGCCCTGCCTGCCCCGGCGTGCCGTGAGAGCCTATCGAAGGGGACGGCTGACTGTCAGACTTGTCCCAATTAGCCTTTTCTCGATCGACTGAGTCGCTGCAGCGCTCACCGAAAACGAATCACCCATCGGTGTATCGCGATCAGTCCCGTAGGGACGGCTGAGAGTATCCCAGGACGTCAGTCCTGGGGAGCCTAGGCCGCACGCAAATGCCGATAGGAGACCCACAACCCAACCCGATTCTCTTTCAAACCCACGCGCCTTTACACAATCAACGGATTACCTGCACACCAAGCCGGTATATTCGCTAATTTGGACAGCTATGGCTGAAAATATCCCCGGCATGGTCCAACTCTGCGAGTGTGAGATCCTAGCTCACAGAAATGGAGAATCATGAAGGCATACCTGGTTTTTACCCGCGATAAAACCCTCAACAAAAATGAATTGGACACCTACTCAAAAGAGGTCCCAACGACCTTCGCCGGGCATGACTTCAAGATTCTCGCGTTATACGGCGCGCATGAAGACCTCGAAGGAGCCGCGACCGAGGGCACCGTAATCCTCGAGTTCCCTAGTATTGATGCCGCGAAAGCCTGGTACAACGGCGCGGCCTATCGCCAGGTACGTGAGCATCGCTTCAAAGGCGCGAATTATCGCGCAACGTTAGTAGAAGGAACCAGCTAGCTACGGGCAAATACCCGGATTGCAGCGGGAACTCTTCCCACCTAAGCCGGAGCTGATGCGCTTCCCTTGCAGTTGGCAATGATCAGCGTGATATCGTCGTGCTGCTCATGCGGGCTGAACTTCTGTATCTCTTCCACCACCGACCCCAGCAACCGATGAGCGGGCAGCTCGCGCCCTTGCTGCAACGAGTCGACCAGGCGCTCCTCTCCGAACTCCTCGCCCTCCACATTGCACGATTCGGTCACGCCATCGGTGTACAGCACCAGCGTGTCGCCCGGGTTGAATGGGGACTCCGCTGCCGGGCAATCCCAATCCTTGAATAAACCCAGAACCGTTCCGGTGGAGTGGAGTCTTTCCACTGCACCGTCGTGACGCAGCAGAAGCGCCGGCAGATGCCCGCAGTTCGCGTAGCGCAAGCGCTGCGCGCGCTCGTCGTAGTCAGCGAAGAAGAAAGTGGCGTAGGCACTATCCGCCGTGTTCTCGTAAAACAGACGGTTCACCGACCGCAAAAGAAGCTGTGGCTGTTCCCGGGCCAAAGCAAACTGGCTGCGCAGGTTGGCCTGCAGATTGGCCATCAAAAGCGCTGCAGCGATCCCCTTGCCGGAGATGTCGCCAATCAACAGCCCAAGCCGATCCTGTCCCAGGGCAAGAAAGTCATAGTAATCGCCGCCGACATGGCGAGCCTGGATACAACTGCCGGCGTAGTCGAGGCTCCTGAAGGCGGGAAGCGTTTGCGGAAAGAGCCTGGCCTGCACCAGTTTGGCAATTTCCAACTCCTGCTGGAGGCGCCGCTCAGCTTCCAGCTTCTCCGCGACGGCCTGCCTCTGGGCCTCGATCTCGCGGTTCACCCCATCGGAGGCGAGCAGTTCGAACGTGTTCCCATCGCCATCCGAGAACATGGCCGACGCTCCACCGAAGAGAGACTTCTGTGGGGGGTGATGAAAGCGGACCCCGCGGCTACTCCATTGCTCGAAAGTCGCGTTGATGTCCTCGGAGACAAATGCAATCTGCGTATGCCGCCCAATGTTTTTGTAGTTCTCCGAGCCCCGTTTGGGAGCGACGAGGGCGAGAATCGCACTGCCATCCGGGGGAGCAACAGCCACCCAGCGTCCGGCGAACTCAAAATGCGTGTCGGCAACTACTTTGAATCCCAGCTTGTCCACGTAGAACTCTAAGCTTCGATCATGATCGCGAACGAAGACGGTCGACTTGAAGATACGAAGATACGGGCTCTCCGGCTTCAAAGTGTGTCTCCCGGGATACGAGTGTAGCTTGTCATGCCTAAGGCGCAGGTTAGCAGGGAAACCAGGACCAACATCAAACGTTGATCAAAATGCTACCAACAACCCCCCGGAAAGTGAAAGTTAGCGGATGCTTGCCGAATATCACGGGCCTCAGGACGTGGTCCCGGGCAAAATTCAAAACCTGCTTCAAGCCCGAAGCGATTGCTGAAGATGACACCTGGTCGTGGGTTTCCTTGTAAAACATTATTGAGTCCTAAAGGGACGGCTGAGAGTCAGACTTGCCCAAATTAGCGGTGGGAGCCCCCGCATTTATGCGGGGGAGAGAGCGCTTTAGCGCTCTTGGAAAAAGTCGCGACTCTTATCACGCGCTTTAGCGCTGGCTGGCCAATGCCTTAGGAGTTCCCTGCGTGAGAGAACCGCATAGAAAACCCATGCCGCTACGGCGCTCGGGATCAACCTCCACCACTCACCCAGCCCTGCCGGGCTGGGCTCACGTTTGGTACCGGCCCTCCAGGCCTGGGTGCGTCACTGGCTCTCCTGCCCCAACCTGTTTCGCCACCATCGATCGAATTCCGCTAATTTGGACAGCTCTGGCTGAAAGTAGCTCAGGACGTCAGTCTTGGGTACAGGGCGAGAACATGATTCACTCCCGCAAGGACGGCTGAGAATTACCCAGGATGTAATCCTGGGACCCAAGGGCCCAATCCAGCTGTTCCCCGTGAACTCCTTTCGCCGGCGAACCGCTGGGACTCCACCCTCTGCTGTTTTGCCGAGCCGGTGACAGTGGATATTCCCCTAGAACTTCTATTGATGTATGCTCGCTTGCATAGAAGTTCTATGGGGGCAGGCCATGATTAGCCCACGCCGGCTTTTTCGACGCGGTCACCGCGACGCGGTACTCCAGCAGGAGATCGAACTGCATCTGGCCGAAGAGATTGCGGAAAACATCGAGCGCGGCATGCCGGCAGACGAGGCGCGGCGACAGGCATACCTGAAGTTCGGCAGTCCCCGCCGGGTGCGCGAGGAGCTCTGGCAGCAAAACTCCTTTGCGATGGTGGATACCTTTTGGCGTGATATGCGCCAGGTGCTTCGGCGGCTTGGAAGATCACCGTCCGTCGTGCTGACGGTAATGATCTCGCTGGGACTGGGGATAGCGGCGAATGTCTTCATCTTTTCCGCAGTGAACAAATTGCTGTTGCAAGAGCCGCCGGTAGGTCACCCCACAACGTTGCTGAACATATATTCGACCACCGACCATGGCCAGCGCACAGGCCCATCCTCGCTAACGACGTTTGACGATCTGCGTGAACAGGCAAAGTCTTTCTCCGGTGTGGCCGCCTACAATAACTTTCTGCCCGCCACGATCGCAGGCCCGGGCGAGCCCGAACGAGTTTGGGGACAGAGCGCGACTAGCAACTTCTTCGACGTTGCCGAGTTGCCGATGACGCTGGGGAGAGGCTTTCAAAGCGGCGAAGACCGATCGCCGGTAATCGTGCTGAGTTATGGTCTCTGGCGACGGCACTTCGGCGGTGACCCCGCAATCTTGGGAAAGCCCGTCTCCCTTTCGGGGAAGATATTCACCGTGATCGGCGTTACCATGCCAGGATTTCGTGGGATCCACCGGCTCTTCAATATCGAGTTCTGGGTACCGCAGGGCGAGCGGGAACAACTGGCGGCCGATAAGGTGAGCGGTATGGATCCTCGCAACGTGGTCCTGCTTGACATAGTCGCCCGGCTGAAACCAGGCGTGAGCCGGACGCAGGCGCAGGTCGAATTGGACGCTATGGCGCGGCGGTTTGCGGCTGCCTATCCAAAGGAAGATGAAGGGCTCGGTTTCCATATCGAGCAGGCGGGCAAGATGTTGCCGAGCGCGAGAGCTGTCTTCGCAAGCTTTCTGACGGCGCTGACGGTAGTCGCCCTGCTGGTGCTGTGCATTGCCGGCTCGAATGTCGCGAACTTGCTGCTGGCGCGGGCGGCGGCGCGGCATCGGGAGATGGCGGTGCGCATTGCACTGGGAGCGACTCGCTTCCAACTGATACGGCCCATGCTTTTAGAAAGCACCTTGATGGCTTTAAGTGGCGGCCTATTCGGAGTGGCCCTGAGTGTCGGAGGGCTTCGCGGTCTTACTGCGTTTCACCTACCATTTGCCACGCCGTTCGATCTGAGTTTGAGCATGGATTGGCGGGTCATGTTATATGCCTTTCTGTTAAGCGTCGGAACAGGGATGCTGTGCGGAGTCGCGCCGGCGCTAACTGCATCGCGCCCGGCAGTGCCGAACTCGCTCAAGGGAGAGAGCACGTTGCAGCGTCCCGGCCGTGCCTGGACCCTGCGAAACATTCTCGTGGTGCTGCAAATTTCGTTGTGCCTGGTGCTGCTCTGCACGACAGGGCTTTTTCTCCGCAGCCTGCGAAAGACGGCAGACGGTTGATCCTGGATTCCGTACGCGCGGAGTGTTAATCATGTCGATCGATCCGGTGCATAACGGTTATACCGGGCAACAAACGCCTGTGCTGCTGAAACGCCTCGGTGAGAGGGCGGCGGATGTACCGGGAGTAAATTCGGTAGCGTGGACGGACCATGTTCCGCTTTCGTTCTATGGCCAGAGCAGCGAATTTCACACCGCTGCCAGAGAAGCGCGCGCGGGACACGATCCACTCGCGGATGTCTACCAGGTGAGTTCCGGCTATTTCGAGACCATCGGCATACCGTGGATTGCAGGACGCGATTTCAATACCGTCGATCCTGCTGCGCCAAAACAGGCTGTGGTGAATGAAGCCTTTGCGCAGAAGATATTCGGTGCCGGCAGAGCAGTCGGCGAGCGGGTTACAAGTGAGAAGACAACGTATGAGATTGTAGGCGTGGTGAAAAATGCCAAATCGCAGACCCTCGGTGAGGCGGACCAACCGATTCTTTATCGCTCTTTGGAGCAGAATATCGGTTTGGCCGCGCCGACTTTTGGGTTTTCCCTGCTCGTGCACTTCGAGGGAAATGCTGCAGAGCTAAGGACCGCGGTGCGAAATGAAATTCACGCACTGGACCCACAACTCGCCATCTTCAACGAAAAAACCATCGAAGAGCACCTAAGCGATGCACAGATCCTTCCCCGCGTATCGGCGGCGATGTTCGGCTTCTTCGGCTTGGCAGGACTATTGCTGGCAGCGGTCGGTCTATACGGCGTGATGAGTTACTCGGTAAGCAGCCGCACCTCGGAGATCGGGATTCGGCTGGCGTTGGGATCCACACGAAGCGGGGTACAGCGGCTCATTGTTCGACAGGGACTTCTCCTCTCATGCGTCGCCATGGGGATAGGACTTCCGCTCGCGTGGGCCGCATCGAGGGTCGTAGCCGGAGTGTTATATGGAATTGCGCCACACGATTGGATCACCTTTACTACCGTCCCTGCGTTCCTGGCAGCAGTAACCCTGCTTGCCTGCTGGATTCCCGCTCGCCGTGCAGCAACCGTAGAGCCGCAGACCGCACTGCGGCACGAATAGGCCTTCGCAAATCTTGAACTCCCGACCGGTCAGCCACCTGTACCATCCGCTCCTGGCGCCTCCAAACCATTGTGTTCCACCGATGGCGCAATTGGAGTATGGATAGGAAACACCCAATTTCAGACTCGGCCCAATTGGACTTCTTCCGGTCGGCCGATTCAGACACCCCGCTCGCTGAAAACAAATCAACCCTCAATGCGTATTCGTTAATTTGGACAACTCTGGCTGACAGTAGCCCAGGACACAGTCCTGGATAGGCTGCGGCGAATCGAAAAGTCCCGTCAAAGGACGACTGAGAGTGCCCCAGGAAGTCAGCCGGTGACCCTTCCAGGCTCCCTCACTCAACGGAAGACCTGCACGCCAGCCCAACTCATTCGCCCATTTGGATAGCTCTGACTCCGTGCGAGAGCGAACCCAAAAAACTTGAGAAAAATACTGTGTTCCTGTCGATTTGGGCTTCCCTCGTCCGACATATAGGCATAGGCAGGAGGAGACAACGGTGATTTCAAACAAGAGCTTGGTCAGAAATTTAATAGCCGGAACGATTTTGGCCCTGTCGATCCTCGCCGCGGCTGCCGAGAGCCCTACGATGACGGCCTCAAAGACGGGCTATGCCCCGGTAAACGGCCTCAATCTCTACTACGAAATCCATGGCACCGGAAAACCACTGGTTTTGCTGCACGGAGGCGCAGGGGCAATTGAGATCTTTAGCAGCATCATGCTTGACCTTTCCAGGAACCGCGGGGTCATTGCAATGGATTTGCAAGCGCACCGACGGACCGCCGATATCGCACGCCCCTTGCGCTACGAGGTTATGACCGACGATATTGCCGATCTGATTCAGTACCTCGGAATCGAGCAAGCCGATGTGATGGGATATGCCCTGGGAGGAGAAGTTGCTTTGCGTGTTGCCATCCAGCATCCCCAGGCGGTGCGAAAGCTTGTGCTCATCTCAGTCGCGTACAAAAGCAGCGGCTGGTATCCCGAAATATTGGCGGCGGAAGCGCGTACAGGGCGCGAGGTTCTTGAGCAAATCAAGCAAACGCTAATGTATCAACTTTACCAACGGACCGCCGCCCCCAGGCCCGCGCATTGGCCGGTGATGCTGGGCAAACTGAATCGTCTCCTGAACGTAAAGGAATCTCTAAACGTGGTTGAGGGAATTTGCCAATTGCAGCACCTTTACGGCTGAGTGCGCTATTCTTCTGTTATTGCCGCGTGCACCACCTGCACGGGTGCCAGCGGCAATTAGAGGTGTTTAATGAGTGTTCCTGATGCAGTCCTTAAAGGCATGCGTGAAACCAACGATCTGTTCTGTGCAAAGGCAGTCCGGTCCCGTGATATGAATGCGCTTGACCGCGTCTACACGCCCGATGCTCATATCTTGCCGCCCGGGGCTGAGATGATTCAAGGCCTTGCGGGAATCAAGAGCTTCTGGCTCAAGGCCATTACCGGCCTCGACCTAAGAGATGCATCCCTCACCACCGTTTCTGCGGAATCCGCCGGAGACACAGTAGTCGAGATTGGCCGCGCCGAGCTTACCCTCGCAGGTGGCCAGACAGTCCCGGTGAAGTATGTTGTTCACTGGAAGCGCCACGGAGAAGCCTGGAAGTGGCACACAGACATCTGGAACATGAACCAGTAAACATCGAACTCGTTTCGCGTCTAAGAGACGCCACGAAAACGCTAACAGGGGAGAGCGATGAACTGGCTTCAGCGCATGTTCCGTAATCGTCTCCACGATCATTCAGCCGCAGGGTTGGGAGAGCCCGTCGAGCAGAAGGGAGAATACCTTGTTCACGGCCGCAAGGTATGGCAGCTGCCCCATCTCGAATCCCTCTGGGCTGATGCGAAGTTCGCCGTGCGCCAACTTGTAAAGTCACCCGGCATCGCACTCGTCGCTGTACTCACGATGGCGTTAGGCATCGGCGCCAATACCGCCATCTTCACCCTCACCTGGAATATCATTCTCAAAGGCCTGCCCGTTCCGAACCCCGAGCAACTTGTCGCCTATGAAATGCGCGATGGCCTCAATGGCACTGGGCTCTCCGGGCCTCTTTACAACCAGCTCCGCCAGCGGCAACAGACCAGCGTCGATATCTTTGCCATGGCAAATTACTTTATCTCCGTTCGCAACGGCGATCACACCACAAAACAATTCGTTCAGATGCTCAGCGGCAACGCCTTCCAAGTGCTTGGCCTCGAGCCAACTCTCGGACGCACCTTCACTGAGCAGGACGACAAGAACCAGGGTGCGCAGGGCATCCCCGCAGTCATCAGCTACGAATTCTGGTTGAGCGAATTTAACGGAGATCCCTCTGCTCTAGGGCGTACGCTGGTCATCGGCGACCATCCCGTCATCATTACGGGAGTGCTGCCCCGCGGCTTCGACGGTCCAATCGCGAACCAACATCAAGCTGTCTATCTTCCCCTGTCCTTTGCTACTTTCCTCTTCAACAAGAACGTGCTCACACAACCGGGTTCCATGATGTTGCTGGTCATGGGCCGGCTCCGCCCTGGTGTAAAGTTCTCAAACGCCGTCGCCGAGACTCGTGCCCTTGAGCCGTCGCTCCGCAAAGCAGCCGATCCGGGCGGCCTGATGCTGAACGGCTTCTTCAAAAACTATCGCCTTCAGGTTGAGGATGGTCACGGTGGCATCGCCCACCTCAAGGATCGCTATGGAAGCCCACTTCTGGTGCTAGAGCTGCTGGTCGCCTTCCTGCTCTTACTATGCTGCGTCAACACAGCATTGGTTATGCTCGCCCGCGTCAGCGGCCGGCAGCAGGAATACGCGCTGCGAGCTGCTCTTGGCGCAGGCCGCCTCCGTCTCGTCAGGCAGGTGTTGCTGGAAACATTCCTCCTTGCCATCCCCGGAGTCCTCGCCGGGGTCGGCCTCGGCTGGTATGCCGCCGGTGTGCTCTTTGGCATGATCACTCCAAGCGACGAGCACATCGTGGCAGATTTACATCCCAACGCCATCATTCTCACTTTCAATCTTGTCTCGACATTCTTGATCGTCCTCGGTGCAGGTCTACTGCCCGCGCTACGCGCCGCTAAGACTGCTCCCGCGATCGATCTCAAAGCCGTAGACCGCACCGTCGCGGCCAAACATCTTGGAGGCTGGGCCATCGCTCTCCAAATAACGGTCAGTCTTTGCCTGGTTACTACCGCATTCCTGCTTGGCCGCATGCTTACCAGCATGCTCAGCCAGAACAGCGGATTTGTGACCAGAAACGCGGCCTACGCATTCATTGATCTCGACGACCTCAAGCTGGACAAGGTTCAAACGCAAAATTTGTATGGCCGGTTAGTCACCACAGTGCAGTCGAAACCAGGAGTGAGCGCCGCCGGTTATACCTCTGTCCGGCCGCTTACCGGGAGCTTCGGCGTCACCGGCATGTTCTCGCTCGACAGTGAACATCGGGTCCACAGTGAACACAACATCTTCTACACTTCCGCCACTCCGGGCTTCTTCGCTGCAGTTGGAACCCGCATCTTTTCCGGTATTCCCGTCGTTGCTGCATCCAATGCAATACCGCGATGCGTCGTCAGCAAAGTGATGGCAAGTTATTTCTTTCCCGGTGAAAATTCAATCGGGCAAGAGATTCATTACACCGTCGAGGGCAAGGCCGACGGCACCGACCTCGATCCCAAAAATGTCGCCTGCGTTGTCGTCGCAATCGCCCAGGATGTTCGCTATCAATCGTTGCGTAAGCCTGTCACTCACGCCGTTTATCTCATGGTCAGCCCAGACCAGCAGCAGAGTTCATACAACAACCTCTGCGTTCGCGCCGCCTCCACTGATCTGGCCATAGCCGCCATCCATCAGGCTGCGAAAGAAGTAATACCGCCCGGTGGGGAGATCACAATATCGTCCTTTACCAATCTCGCCGATTTCGATCTTAATCGCGAGCGCATGCTCGTCTCTCTCTCCGGCACCTTTGCTCTGCTGGCATTGCTGCTCACCGCCCTCGGACTGTATGGACTGCTTATGCGCTCCGTCAATTTGCGCACCCGGGAAATAGGAATCCGCGTCGCTCTCGGGGCACGGCGTGGAGCCATCCTGGTGGCTTTGGGCAAACGAGCCTTCTTCGGAGTCTTGATCGGGCTCGGCGCCGGAACCGCAGTAGCCATCCTGCTCAACCGTTTCATCCACAGAATCCTCAACTTGCCCGCTGTCACAGGAGTCGCAGGCTATCTCTTCGCAACCCTATTGATTCTTACCGTGGCGGCGCTCGCTGTTCTCGCACCTGCACGCCGCGCCTCCAAAATAGAGCCCATGCAGGGCCTGCGCGCTGAATAAGATGAGATGGTGAGCGGAGCGCACGACCCCTCGCGAAGCGCGCCGCATCGCCCGCTTGGGTTCGGAAGAAAATCGCATCAGCTCCGAATCACGCGAACAATCCTGCACGCTTAAGTCCACCCTTTGTGACGGGCGAATCTTTGCTGCTACGCCGACTGGCTCAGGGCTCGCCCGCTCTTTAACTCCCACGCTTTCCGCAGTTCCTCACGGCGCGCTAGCACGTGGGTCTTGGCCTCTTCGAAACTACCGTAGATTCGCCGGCCTTTGATCATGTTGCACGGACGACAGCAGGCCACCAGGTTGCTGGGGTCCTTTTTGCCCTTGCGGGCACGAGGAACCACGAAATCAACCGACATGATCAGAGCGTTTTCGAAGCTGGCCATCCCGTCCAGCCCACAGTAGCGGCAACGGTACCGATCCCGTTCCAATACTTTGGTGCCCTCATCCAAAGTTACCGGCTTAGCTACCAACGTTAAAGTGGTAAGGTCCAATGGCATTTAACACCTCCTCGATCGGAATCTTTTGATTTTTGTGCTGGGCCCTTTTGTCGCGAACACAATCTACCTTCGCCAATCACACAGTTCGGCGTTTCCCATCAGGGGCGCAGTTCGACACTCCAGATGTGCCCCCGGGACGCTTATTTCGTTGCCTTATCACCTTAGAGAGGACTCTCCCGACAACGAAACATCGCCCTTTGACGGTCGAAACGCCTGGAGAATATGTGGCCGCCTCCCCTCCGCCGATGCTGAAGACGTTCCACTATCATGAACCGTTATCGCCGGCGTGAGCTTAGCGATGGAGTTGAGGATCTGACCCCTCGATGCTCCATTTCAAAAACGCCAACCAGTCTATACCCATCTCGCCGGTTCGCGATATTGGTGAAGCAAATTTATTGGGCGCGCCCGCTGCCTCACATGCAATGTTTTCATCCATCTCCTCTGCCAGCTAGAGATGTATCATTTGCGACAAGACTACGTCCGCCGGTCATCGGGAAAAACCGGCGCCACCTCATTGCTCACCCTCCTCCACGATTCTCTTCTCGCCCATAACCAATCCGATCGCCCGGGCCATCTGCCGCCACCGGTTGGTCTCCTGAATGAGCTGCCGTCTGCCGGCGGCCGTCAGCTTGTAAAACCTGGCTTTGCGATTGTTCTCGCTTGTGCCCCAGTAGGAGGAAACCCATCCCCGGTCTGCCAGCCTGTGAAGCGCGGGATACAAGGAGCCCTGCTCCACCTCCAGCACGTCCTCAGAAGTGCGCTCAATTACTTTGGCGATAGTATGCCCGTGCGCGTCCCCCGTGAGCAGTGTCCGCAAGATCATCATGTCGAGCGTCCCCTTAAGCATCTCCACGTTCGACAGGTTCCTCTTCGCCGTCATCATCTCTCCAATAGAAGTTCTATGGGAATCAAGCATATACCACTGGGCGGCGCGATTGTCAGACGGGCCTATCTGGATATTCGATGGCAACGAGAGGTGTCGCCCGGTGAGATTGATCACAAGAGAAAACAGTTTCGCAATGATTGAGCTCGTGAAAGATTACGAGATGTGGTTTTTTCGGGAGAAAGACCACGAAAAGGTCTATCGCTTCCCGGATTTCCTGTCCCGCGGCACCAATTGAGAGTTCAGTGGCCCCACAAAGCTCCACAGGAAATATAATCCAAGCATGCCGCCTGAGCACTTCCCGTGGATGCGATAGCGCGGCAGAATCTAAACTACCCGGGGAGCATGCATGGCGCAGCCTTCGGGTGATTCCGCTGCCAAACGGCAGGACGCCGATACCGAATTTCACTACGAGCACTGGACCCCGCGCTTCAACCCCTGGGTAATCGCCTTTACGGTGACCCTGGCCACGTTTATGGAGGCTCTCGATTCGAGCATCGCCAACGTGGCTCTGCCGCATATCGCAGGCACACTCGGCGCCAGCTTCGACGAAGCCACGTGGGTGCTGACCTCATATCTGGTTTCAAACGCGATCGTGCTGCCTATCAGCGGGTGGATCGCGAACCGCATCGGCCGCAAGCGTTTCTACATGAGCTGCGTGGCGCTGTTCACCGTGTTTTCGTTTCTCTGCGGCCTGGCCACCTCGCTGCCTATGTTGATTTTTTTTCGCGTGATCCAGGGTGCAGCGGGCGGCGGCCTGCAGCCCAGTGAACGCTCGATCCTGGCCGATACCTTTGCGCCAGAGAAGCGCAGTCTCGCCTTCTCACTGTACGGCATGGCCGTAGTGGTGGCCCCGGCGGTTGGACCGACGATCGGCGGCTGGATTACCGACAACTACACCTGGCGCTGGATCTTCTTCCTCAATATCCCGGTGGGCATCGCATCCATGTTGCTGACCAACCACATCGTGGAGGACCCGCCCTACCTGAAGAAAATGCGCACCCGCGTGGGCAGCGTGGACGGGATCGGCCTGGGGCTGCTGGCGCTGACGATCGGCGCCCTGCAGATCATGCTCGACAAGGGGCAGGAAGATGATTGGTTCAGCTCGCACACCATCGTTACCTGCGCATTTCTTGCCACAATCGGCCTGATCGCATTTCTCTACCGGGAAATGACCACCCAGCACCCCATTATCGATCTCTCGCTATACCGGAGCCGCAATTTTGCCTTGACTCAGTTCGTGATGGTGGTGATCGGCGCAGCCCTTTATTCGACCACGGTGATGATTCCCCAGTTCCTGCAGGAGATGCTGGGCTACACAGCCACTGAGGCGGGCCTGGCGCTCTCGGCGGGCGGGGTGGTGCTGATCTTCCTGTTGCCCATGGTCGGCTGGCTGGGGCAGAAGATGGATCCGCGGCTGATGATCACCATCGGATTCACCCTGCTCACCTTTGGCATTTGGCGGATCGGCGATCTGAACCTGGGAATCAGCTTCTGGAATGCGGCCAGCTGGCGAGTGGTGATGGTGCTGGGGATGCCATTTCTCTTTGTGCCCATCAGCGTAATGTCTTATGTGGGCGTTCCGCAGGAGAAAAACAATGAAGTCTCGGGACTGACAGCGCTGGCCCGCAATATCGGCGGGAGCATTGGGGTTTCGTTCATCAGCACGATGCTGGTGCGGCGGGCCCAGGTCCACCAGGAATTTTTGTCGGCGCATGTCTATAGCGGAGCTCCCCAATACCGCAATCTGCAGCATTCGATCTCACGGGCGATGGAGGCCGGCGGCGTTTCGTCGGCCAATGTGGCGACCTCCGCCGCGGGGCAGATCTATAACATGATGCTGCAACAGGCGCGCACGCTGGCCTATGTGGATACCATTCATGTTCTGGTGGTCATCATCGGCTGCCTGATTCCGATTGGCTACCTGATGAAGAAGCCGCGTTTCCGCGCCAAGCGAGTGGAAGTAGCGGAGTGACGCGTGCGATCCGGCCGTGAGCGCACGTTCAACAGTCTCAGTGTCTGTCGTGGCGTGAAAACTACGCGCTCAGTCCCACAGGCGAATGCCTCTGATTCCTTTTAAAAATCGTAGCCGGGACCGTCGGGGGACCCGCACTCTTTCCATAGCTTTTCCCAATTCCAGATCCCGGCCATCACCTCGTTGGGCAACGGGAATCCAAGCTGATGAGCGAGCATGCACACTTGGCCGCGGTGATGGGCTTCGTGAGCAACCATGTAGCACAGCATCTCCGGGCCCACCGGCCAAGGCTTCGCCCAGCCGTCCCGGTGAAACTTCTTTATGCGGCCCTCATCAGCATCCAGCGCCTCAGCGAGCATCTCCGCGCAGCAAGCGGCGCTCTCAGCCAACCCTGCACGGGCCTGCTGCGGCGTGCAGTGCACACGGCTGAGCTGCGCTGGAAGCTTGAGGTGAGGGGCGGTGAGCCTGATCCACTTCGAGCGCATATTGTGCATGTGGGTGAAAATCGCCGCAATGGTGCGGACCTTGCCTGGCGGTTTGGCTGTCCAGGCCGCAGGATCAAGCCGTTCGATAAGAAGCTGGTTCATGCGATCGTTAACGATAAAGATCTGGACCGAGGCTCGCCCAGGTTGAGTCTGAACTTTGGATGGACGCTTGGACACGGCTCCCTGCCCCCTGACCTATCCTACGAAAACACTTCCTCTGAATCCTAATAGATGGGATGATCTCCCCGTGGTATCAGGGCCCGTGAGCGCGGCGGCCGCCTCTGCATACCAAATTTCCTGCTGTGCAGCCCCCGGAGGGGCGAATGTTCATGACCCAATTTCGAGGGAGATCGTTACTCCTGTGTGTTTGCCTTCTGCTGCAATCCTTTTCCCTTCCGGCGCCCGCTGCCACTCGTGGATACAAGAACTTTGAAGTCGCCGTCTACATCCCGGAATACGTAGCTGAGCAGATGAGGGACCCTCATTATCTCGAGAGCACCTGGGAGATCATCACCGGCCAGGTCAAGGTCGATAAAGTCTTCATCGAGACCTACAGAAGCGGAAAACTCGCAGACGATCAGCTGATCGAAGAGGTAAAGAAATTCTTCCTCGATCGTGGAGTAGAAGTGGCCGGAGGTATGGGTCTCACGGTCAATGAAGCGAACAACTTCCAATCTTTTGACTACACCGACCCCAAAGATCGCGCCTATGTAAAAACAATTGCCCAGACAACGGCGCGCCACTTTGACGAAATCATCCTCGACGACTTCTACTTCAACAACACCAAGTCGGATGCGGACATTGCCGCCAAGGGAGATAAAACCTGGACCCAATTTCGTCTCGGCTTGATGGATCAGGTTTCGCGAGAACTGATTGTGGGGCCGGCCAAGGCCATAAATCCCAAAGTAAAGGTCATCATCAAGTTCCCCAACTGGTATGAGTCCTTCCAGAACAACGGTTATGACCTCCAGAATGAGCCCAAGATCTTCGACGGTATCTGGACCGGCGATGAAACCCGCGACCCCACGCTCACTCCCCAGCATTTGCAACAGTATGAGAGCTATGAGATTTTTCGCTACTTTGAGAACATCGCTCCGGGAAGAAACGGGGGCGGCTGGGTGGATACCGGCGCCGTCCGCTACATTGACGGGTACGCTGAGCAGCTCTGGGACACGATGCTCGCCAAGGCTCCAGCCATCATGCTCTTCAAATGGACTGAGCTTTTAAACCCCGCCCTGCCCGGCCAGCGGGAATCCTGGAGCGCCATCCACACCAGCTTCGATTACTCGCAGCTCATCAATGATTACGAGAAGCAACACCCGGGTATGCGCTCCACCATGGCCGGCGCGGCAGGCTATGCTCTGGGACAAATCGATCCCATCATCGGCGCTCTCGGCAAACCCATCGGCATCGCAAGCTACAAGCCCTTCCAGTCCTCAGGCGAGGACTTTCTGCAGAACTACCTCGGCATGATTGGCATTCCCATGGAAATGTATCCGCAGTTTCCGCAAGACGCCAAGGTCGTCCTTCTCACCAAGGAAGCTGCCTTCGATCCCCAAATTGTGGCCAAGATCAAGGCGCAACTCCAGGCCGGGAAAAATGTAGTCATTACATCGGGATTGGTCCAGGAGCTTCAGGGCAAAGGACTCAACGACATTGTCGATGTACGCTACACCTCTCGCAAGGCAATGGTGAACCAGTATGCCGGAGCTTTTGGCGGTCCCTACGATACGGGTCAAAATAATCGCGATGTGCTCATCCCGATTATTGAATATGTGACCAATGACGCGGTTCCCATGGTCAGGGCAATCGCCAACGGGAACGGCTTCCCGATCCTGCTTTCCGATCATTATTCCAAAGGGACCATTTTCATCCTCACCGTGCCCGATAACTTCAGCGATCTTTATTCGTACCCACCGACCGTAGTGTCCAGCATTAAGAATTTCGTACTTGGAGACTTCCCTGTTCGCCTGGATGGCCCCACCCAGGTCAGCCTCTTCGCCTATGACAACCACACATTTGTCGTGGAGTCGTATTTGGACCATCCGGTGGCCGTCACCGTATCCACAACAGATGGCGTCGCCAACATAAAAAACCTGGAGTCGGGCGATACGGTCACCGGAAACGCCGCCACCCCGCAGCGCGGATTTGGAGGAAGGATCCTACCCACGGGAAATCGCATTAATTTTCAAATTTCTCTACAGCCGCACAGCTACGCCGCATTTAGCGAGGTTAAGTAAACAATCACTGGACGATTTGGCCATCTCGCATGCGGATAGTTCGACTGCCATAAGCGGCTGCTTCCTGGTCATGAGTGATCATGAGAATTGTCTGACCGAGATCGCGATTCAACTTCTTTAGGAGATCCAGGACTGCTTTCGTATTCTGACTATCGAGATTGCCGGTGGGTTCATCAGCCAGAATGATTGCAGGATGATTGACCAGAGCTCGCGCGATGGCCACCCGTTGTTGCTGGCCACCCGATAGGGCGCGAGGCTTGTGTTTCATCCGATCGGCGATCCCCAGGCTGTCGAGGATCTCAACAAAAGCCGGGCTGAAGTTCATCCCTCGTCCTCCAATGAATTGAACGATCCGGATGTTATCTTCTGCGGTGAGCGTTGGCAGCAGGTTGTACTTCTGAAATACGAAGCCCACCGTTTTTTTCCGAAGTTCGGCTCGTTGCGGGCCAGACAAGCTCTCCAGGTTGCTTCCCGCAATGCTCACAGTGCCCGAGGTTGGCGACGTAAGCGCGCCCAGAACATTGAACAGGGTTGATTTACCAGATCCTGAAGCGCCCACAACGGAAACAAACTCGCCCTTTTCCACCTCCAGATTCGCTCCCTGCAGCGCGTGCACGTCGACGTCGCCGGCTCTGTAGGTCTTATAAAGATTCTGGACTCTGATAATAGGCTGTTCACTCATAGGAGAGAGCCTCCGTCGCGTCTTGCTTGACCGCTCGTATGGCGGGAACAATCACCCCAAGCAACGCACCACCAACGGCGATCGCGCCCGCGATCGGCCACCAGAGATACACAGTTTCCTGGGTCAAACTGGCCGGCACCGCATATTGCATCAGCCACTGTGTCACGTAGGTCAGCAAAATGCCGACGAACCATCCTAGTAAGGAGAGCAGGATCGTCTCCCGAACCAGCAGACTCATAATAAAGCCCGAGGAAGCGCCAACTGCCTTGAGGATGCCAATCTCACGAGTACGCTCCAGGACCGCGGTATACATGGCCATGAAAACGACAATGAACCCTACGGTGACTGCCACGCCAATCACCACGCCGATGAAGCTGCGCAGCATTCCGACGCTGTTAATCGAAAGCAGGGATGTGTACTCTTCCATGGTGTAGATGGGATAGCCGGGTAGCTTGGCTCGCAATTCCTGGAGCACTTGCTGAATATGCTCCGGACTATCTGCCTTGACGTAGATCTGGCTCAGATGGTGAGGGTTAACCATGAGTTCCTGAAGAACCGGAAGCCGCACGCAGATCCTGGCCAGCTTACCTGACTCGAATATTCCGGCTATGTTCCATGTACGACTGACAAACTGAACTTTGTCCCCGACATGGAGCCCTTTCTCCTTGGCGTAGTACTCATCGACGAGCATGTCCTGGTCCGTCTTGAAGGGCCCTCCTTCCAGGTAGTGGAAGCCCCCACTCATCTTCGAAAACGCGTCGAGGTCCAAACCCGAGATCGAGTCGAAACCAGACAACGGCTGGATAGCCGTTCCAGTCGCTAAAGCAACGTGCGGCAGTTGAAGGACAACGCCCAGAAGGGCGTCGGGGATGGGCGCCGTGCTTAGCCCAATGAGGGAAGAGCCTTTAGGGCGGATCATGATATCCGCACCCACTCCGCGAGCACGCCGCGCTGTGCTGTCCAGCGTGCCGTAGCTTACGCCGACCAGGGTAAGGATCATCGTGACTTCTACGGCTATGGCAAGCACGCTTAAGATGGTGCGCACCGGGCGGTGGGCTAGATTCGAGAGAACCAGTTTATTTATCAAGGCTTCCGGATGTGTCGGTGACTGCATTGAGTCTACCGGAACATCGCATCGTCGATTGGAAAGGCCGGAGACCTCCGGAAATGGTGCCTACAAAGGAAACATCGCTTAATCGCCGCCAACGCGTCTGCTATCGCATTAGATTGCCCCGAGGATTTGCCGGGCAGCTCGTTCGTCTGGTTCCATAGAAATATGCTCAGGCACAAATGGACACTCGCGATTATCCTTGCTTCGGCGATCCCGGTTACGGGAGCGGCGCTATCACAAAATGCCCAAGACCCCCTTCAGGGACTAGCGGAGACGTCGGCTCGCAGGCTAACCATCGCCAGGGAGGTAGCGCTGGCGAAATGGGATCAAGGAACCCCGGTCGAGGATGCGCCCCGCGAAGAGAAAGTCATTGCAAGCGCCGTGAAGGATGGCACAGCGGCAGGCCTGGAACCGGCAACAGTGGAGAGTTTTTTCCGCGCTCAAATCGAGGCCAACAAAGTTGTGCAGTATGCGTTGTTAGCTGAGTGGCGTCGTTCCGGCGCGGCGCCCGCGCACGCACCCATCAATCTCGTTATGACCATCCGGCCGCAGTTGGACCAATTGCAAAGCGCACTGATCGAGGAACTAAAGGATGCTGCGGCCATCCGTGCGAGCGCTACTTGTTCTACTGAAGTAGCCAAGGCCGCGGGCAAATATACGGCGGCGCATAAGCATGACGTTGACCCACTGGAAGCGATAGCGCTCGACCGCGCCTTGGCCGCCACCTGCGAATAAATGCCCCCCAGCCGGAGATTCGTTGCACCGTCTCAATGCCGAACAATAACCGGCACTCAGTTCAGTACAAATGCATAAAGAGAATCGCCGGAGGCCGCCAAAATATACTGGTGGCCATCCAGCATGTACGTTTCCACTGCATTGGATACCTGGCCCAGGCGGGTATGCCATAGCGGCTTTCCGTTCACTGGGTCGTACGCGACCAGGTTGCCGTTGGCATCGCCTCCAAAGAGCAATTTTCCCGCGGTCGTGGTCAAGCCGGTATTGCCTGAGCCTTCTCCGGCAGAAACCTGCGAATGACGCCAGGCGATCTTGCCCGTCTTGTAATCAATCGCTGTTATAAATTTCCCCATGGTTCCCACTGGCTGCTCTTGAATGCCGTTAAGACCCTGCATGGCCCTGACGTTCGGTTCGGTTCGGTAGAAAACCGAGTAGTCCTCGTCGGTGGCGACGTAGAAGAGCCCCGTTTGCGGATCGTAGGTAGGCGGCTGCCAGTTGACGATGCCGTCGGAGTCAGGCGATACCAATGAACCGCCAGGCGACGCATCCTTTTCCGGATTACGAATAGGATGGCCTGTCTTATCAAGTCCCGTTGCCCAATTCAGCGTGTCCGCAAACGGCACTGTGAGTAAATGTTCGCCAGTCACGCGATCGAGAACAAAGAAGTACCCGTTCCGGCTGGCATTGAGCAGCAGCTTGCGCGGCTTCCCGTTAAATTCACCATCGACGAGGACCGGAGTCTGGCCCGCGTCCCAATCGTGCGTATCATGCGGCGAGGGCTGATAATACCAGGCGAGCTTTCCTGTATCCACATTCAACGCTACGAGGCAGGACGTATAAAGGTTGTCTCCTTCGCGCGTTACACCTGAGAAAGCAGGGGTCGGATTGGCTGTCCCAAAATAATAAAGGTGTAGTTGGGGATCATAGCTTCCTGGGACCCACGGGCCCGCGCCGCCATGACGCATCGCGTCCAGATTCGGCCACGTATCCGAGCCCGGATCCCCCATCTTCTCCGGTTCGGTGTAAAACTTCCATTGCAGGTCGCCTGTTTCCGGATCAAAAGATTGCAGAAAGCCCGGAGCATCCAAATCGTCGCCCGTTCCGACAATCAAGTGGTTGCCGATGACAATCGGCGCCATGGTGGAGAAGTATTGCTCATTGAAGTCTGAGATCACCTTGTGCCAACGCTCCTTGCCGGTTTTGGCATCGAGCGAAACCAGGTAATCGTCTGGCGTCTCGAAGTACAGCCAATCGTGGTACATGCCCACGCCGCGGTTCCCGATGTGGGTACCGCCCTTGGTCTTCCAGTAGTAGTGCCATAACACCTCTCCATTGCGAGCGTCGACAGCCCAGGTATTGTCAGGCACAGTTACATAAAGAATCCCGTTCACTTGCAGGACCGCGCCTGAGATGTGGCCGGCGCCGCGTACCGGAACGGGTTCATCAATTTCGCCGCCGACGATCGTCGGCGGGTTTCCCGGACCGGGTCTGGAAGGTCGGCCAGTACCGCTCATCCCCGGAGTCAAATGGCTGACCCAGGCAAGCCCCAGGTTCTTCACATTCTTCTGGTTGATTTGCGTCAGCGAACTAAAGCGGCGGCCGGAATAGTCTCCCGAATAAGTAGGCCAGGAATCCGTCGCTGGTTTAGTCAGCGTCGCAGGATCGAGCCCCTGCGCCGACGCGATACCGGTCATGGAAACCAAGGAAATTACCAGCACGAGAGTTCTTGTCTTCTTCATTTCAGGGTCACCAGGTAGGCGGTCAGATTGTGGATGTCATCGTCCTTCAACGTGCGAAGCATATCCAGGTGCGGTTGCAATGGATTTTTAATGACCACCTTTGGATCATCACCCTGGCGAGGGTAACTGTGATAATTGCCGTCGGCATCAATGAGTGAAACGATGAAATCATCGACCTGATACAACTTACCCTCTACAGTTTGTCCGCTGCGGAGCGTGACGGTCACTGTTTTCCAGGGAACCGCGGAAAATCGCCCTGTGGGTTCCCCGGACAGCATTGTCCCTTGCAGAGCCCTCACGTCGGTGTATTTGGCGCCGATTCCGGCGAGGTCTCCCGACACGGAATGGCAGGTGGCGCATTTTCCAGCTCCATTGAAATAAGCTTCGCCGGCCTTCGCATTGCCCACCAACGGATCCACTGTGCCGGTAGTTGCGGCGCGGCCGCCAACCGGTGCGCTGTGAATAAAGGCGGCGATGCTGGCTATCTCTTCTGTCGAAAGATCAAATTTTGGCATGCCCTTGTCCGGCCGGCCGTTCTGCACCACCGTAGCGATCAGTTCCCCATTTTTATCGTCCATCACCAGTTCACTGCGGATCAAATTCGGACCGCCTTCGCCACCACGAGCATCGGATCCATGACAAAAACTGCAATTCGCGCTGAAGATCTGCCGGCCGCGCGCAACCACGGCAGGGTCGGCAGGTTCCCTGTGCGGATAAGCCGGAGGAGGAGGCACCCGCACGGGAGGGGCGCCTGGCGTCTGGGCCGGGACTGAAGGAGTTGTTTGAGTGGCGCCGGGTTGCTGACCGGAGCGGAAACCGAAGGCTGCTGTGCTACTAAGGCAGCTGCACCAAGCCCCAGTAACGTAAAAAGACCAATTTTCACCCGATGCAAAATAACCCCCACCCTGAGAT
>CAWFGM010000057.1:0-50504 GCA_963815175.1 uncultured Acidobacteriaceae bacterium | reverse complement strand
AGTCTGCGGTCGGCTCTTCGCAGGCCACGAGACGGCACAGAACAAGAAGTGCAGACCTTGAGATTTTCGACTGTGTCTTGAGAGATCGCTCGCGAATAGCGGGATGAGCCGCCCCTATTCGCGAACGGAGGCCGGGGTTTCGCCCCGGGGAATTGACAATCCGCCCGTCTCGGGAACGGCTGCCAATTCCTCGATATCTTGCCCGGATAGCGGCATACGCCGAATCTGCCGAATCGTTTTCTGCACCGGGTACTCGTACTCTTTGAGCGAGATCTCACCGTCTTCCCAGGTCGTATAGCAGGCGAGCGTGCGGCCTGTCTTCGGCTGGCCCAAGCTGCCGGGATTCACGATCGTGCAGCCGCCGATGCGACGAACAAAAGGTGTGTGGGTATGGCCAACAAGCAGAATCTCAGCATTGATCCATGCAACCTCGGCCTCCCAAAGTTGGGACGCTTCTGGACGATAGCCGAGCAAAGGATCTGTAGGAGATGCATGGACCAGGTAAAACTTCTTCGTCCCGATCACAAGCTCCTTCTGGACTGGTAGATTTCTTAAGAATTCGAAATCGTCTGTCGTGCAGACTGACCGCGTGTACCGCATGGTCTCGGATGCGAGGTGCTTATAGGCGGGGGAACACTGTGGATCAACCTCGAACCCCACCGCGTGATCATGGTTTCCGCGGATCACGGCCGTAGCATTCTGCTTGATCCACTGAATCACCTCGTGCGGTCTAGGGCCGTAATCGACCAGATCGCCCAGGCACCAGAGGTGATCGAAGCTCTTCTCTGGAAAGGCTTCGAGGGCAGCGAGATTGCCGTGAATATCCGAAATGATGGCTATCTTCATGAGCCTGAGTTTCCATTCGTAGAAGAATGTGAAGGGTGAGAGCGGCAACGTTTACGCAACATCATGCCCTCTCTTCTCCCGGTCCAGCCCTTGTGGACTGTTAATCGCCCGGGATGGGATGCGTTCATCCATGATCGTCATGAACAACCAGCACAGAGACCGGGCAATGACGCACCAGGCTCTCTGAAGTAGAACCTTCCAACCAATAACGCACTCGCCCAAGATCTCGACGGCCAACGACAACCAGGTCCACCGAATCCTGCTCGACTCTCTGTATGATCACCTCGTCAGGTTTTCCATCAAAGATCTCCATGATCACTTCCATTCCAACTTGCCCGCTAGCCTCGACTTTTCGCTCCAGCTTCTGTTTCAGCTTCTCGCGCGCCTGCGCGACCGGCACCAATCCATAACCTTCCGCCTGAGACTCGGGGCTGGGCGGACCCACTACCCCGAGCACGATCAATTTCGCCCCAAGACTGTGAGCCAGCGAGAGTGCGACCTCAACCGCCTGCTCAGCCTCAGCAGTACCGTCATCCCCAACCAAAATTGTCTTGAAAGCTGCACTTGGAATCATGTTTCCCTTTTACACCTCTGTCAGCGAACTTGTGAGGCCTATCGTTTTGCAGGCCAATGGCCGCACCACCCGCTCTGCTGAATTTCATTTGTGCTGGTGTCAGGCAAGATGGCGAGAATCACGCACCCCCGTCCCAAGGCCAGGAGTCATTAGTCTTCCATTTCAGAGACAGTTGTGGCGGATTCCATCGCCTGCCTCCGTGTTTTGGAGGCATTGCCAATTTAGCACAACGCATCGCATGTGATTCGCGATCCGCTTGCGGTCAGCCCATCGCGCCGTGTACGATCAACCAAGTAAGGCGAAGGAATCCGCCTATAACCGCTTTCCGAAATGGACGGCTGATGACTCCTATGATGCGTAGGGGTCTTTTTATTGCTCCCGCGTAGACATCAGTACAAGGCGGCAGTAATGACCAGCTACCTCGATCTTCCCATCGGCGACAAAACTACCCAACTCATCACTGCTGTGATTGAAATCCGGCAGAGTGCTTATCAGGTCCTTCAAGCTGCGCATAGCCGCTATCTGGAGAAACACGCCGCAGTTTAGAGCGCTGACCACCGAGGGCGATCTGCAATGGAACGATCCAATACCGGGGTGGAGCTCAACGACGCGTACCTGAAGACTGTCGAGCGTACGGCTGAGCTTGCGCGCCTCGTCTCCCGCGCGCACGAAAGAAAACACCTGCTGGTTTTCGGACCGGAAGGAGTCGGAAAGACACGTCTCCTACAGGAATTCGCCCGTGTTGAGCCTCTTGCGCTCTACGTGCCGCAATCAAAGTCTCCCCACGATTTACTGCTCTCGCTGGTCGAAAACTTACGCATCAAGCTCGGGGCCCGCATCCTTCGCTCCCACCCTTCGGCCATGAGCACCTCGGGTTTGAAGGCAACGGTCGACGGGGCATTAAACATGAAGCCGTTTCTGCTCTTGATCGATCAGGTGCAAGGGCCGTCGCGTGTGGTGGCGAAGATCGCAAAGGATCTGGGATATTACGGCCGCACTCCGATCTTCCTCGCTGCGCGCTCATCTCACATGGAAGATATAGGAGCTTTACAAGCTCTTTGCTACGACAAAAAAGAGCGGCTGGAGATGTTGAATTGGCCATCGGAAGTGGCGCTTGAATTTGCGCGCCGCAACGCGGAGCGAATGAGCCTTTGGGCCAGCAACCTCGACACGGCACTTCAATCCATGGTTCAGTTAAGCGGCGGAAATCCCGGCAGCATCCTGGGAATGCTGCATATGGCCAGCCGAGCCCAGTATCGGGTCGACGATCAAATCAAGTTTCACGTTCTTTATCTGGACTACCGGATGGGGCGCCGCTAGGCCAGAGATCAGCCAAGGGTTGAACCCATGGATTTAGCTGCATACGAAGAAAGCAAAGTCGAGCTTGCAGGGGTGCTTCGAACAGCCTCGGCTCTCCTCCCCAACGATAAAGCCGAATGCCATCGTCGCATCCGCGAACTGCAATCCTTCCAATTCCTCAGCCCTTTTCAATACGAGCTCTCAATCAATCCCAAAACACAACGCGATCATGCGGAACATGGCGGATTCTGCAGCCTGCATACGTGGCAATACGAGTCGATCGCGTCTCCGCAGGAACCTGTTCCGGATACCCGGCACTCCTCAACCATTTGGCCTCCTCGTTGGCCAAGGCTGCTGCTACCAAATTCGGTCCCGAGGCCGCACGTTCCAGTATTGGCCAGTTGCTTGCGACGGCCGCCACCTGCCCTCTCTGCCGTCTGCGCACCAAGTTGGAAGCGGAAGCAATTGCCGCCGTCGACCACAAGCTGGCAGAAGAAGTGGCGCAACAACTCAGTTCCCTTTCTGCCATTTGCTTGCCTCATCTTCGCCTGCTGGTTCGAAGCCTCACCAACGTTGGGACGATTAAACAGCTGCTGGAACGTGAGGCCATGCTTCTGCAGCGAATCGCAGAAGACATGCAGCGATACGGGCTCAAGCACGAGGCGCTACGGCGTCACCTGGCGAGCGATGAGGAACGCGACGCAGCGCTCAAAGCCTTGCTCTCACTTGTCGGCCACCGCAGCGTCAGTTCTCCCTGGCGAGTGGAATAGATTCTCTAGCCAGAGAAAAGCACGTGACAAATCAGTGACATCCGCGTGACAACTTCCCCCAGGCAATGGGTCTATCTTCCTTTTAAGCAGGGAGTACCAGTTGCCCAAATCACGCAAAATCGTGTTCTTTTTCCCATCCTTCGCCAGTTCTGATGCGACGGCCCCGTTGGGCATCCTGGCAGTTGCGACGCCTCTGCTTCGTGCCGGATATCAAATCTGCCTCATCGATTCCACCATTACCCCAAACTACAAAAAAAGGGTGCTCGAAGAAGTACGCGATGCACTCTGCCTTGGTATCTCTCTTGTGACCGGACCCATGATCCGGGAGACAGTCGAAATAGCTCGTGCCATTAAAGAGTGGAATCCGGAATTCCCTATCATCCTGGGCGGATGGCATCCCTCGCTGTTGCCCACACAAACGCTACAGGCCCCATACATCGACTACGTCGTTCGCGGGCAGGGCGAAGAATCTCTGCTCGAGCTCGCCAACCACATCGAGAAGGGCTCAGCGCCGGACTTTGTCGCGGGTATCGGTTTCAAACGCGACAACAAGTTGGTCTTCACCCCCGAACGCCCCTTGAGGCCGCTGATGGATATGCCTCCCAAGGCCTACCACCTGGCGGATTTTGACGCCTATGAACGCTTGTGCGGCCGGCGTTGGGCAATGTATACGTCCAGCCTCGCCTGCCCGTTCAATTGTGCCTACTGCACCAACGCAGGCGTCTACGGGCGCAAGTGGAACGCCCTGCCAGCGGAACAATTCGTCGAAGAGACGGTCGACCTGAGCCGCAGATATGGATTGGAGATGCTGTGGATCGTCGACGACAACTTCCTGGTCGACCTTGACCGGGCACGCGCCATCTCCGAAGGGCTGGTGCGTGCCGGCGCGGCCTTTAAGTGGAGCATACAGGCAACCACGAACCTCACCGCGCGTCTTTCTCTCCAAGACCTGAAACTGCTACACCAGAGCGGACTCCACCAGATATGCCAGGGCGCCGAATCAGGATCTCGCAAAGTCTGGAAGGCCATGAACAAAGACTTTCAAGACTTCCCAACCATCTATGAAAGCGCGGCGCGCTGCTTGGAAGCGGGGATTCGGCCATCCTTCAACATCATCTTTGCCTTTCCGGGCGAAGGAGCAAAAGAGCGAAGAGAAACCATCAACTTTGTGATGGATGTATGCCGGCGTTTCCCAGGCGCTGAATTCTGGACCAATATTTTCACTCCGTATCCAGGCGCTCCGATCATGGATAAGATTGCGGAGCTTGGCGTGCAGACACCAGACTCCCTCGAAGGCTGGGCAGATTTTTTCCCTCGCTACACCAAGCTTCCCTGGCTGAACGGCCGCGATCACGAGGAACTGCAGGTCATGCGCGATTATCTTCGTATAGCCTTCGATCGCATTCCGATCTCGGCAGACACGCGCAAGCCCATCACCCGCCTGGCGCAGAAATGCATCTCGCTCCCCGCGCGCTGGCGTCTTGACCACAGCGCTTACCGGTTCCCTATCGAGCTTTGGCTCAACAAAAAGCTCAAAGAGCGTACCGCGGCGCTTAAGCCAGCCGTTGACGCAAAGCGGCTGGAGCCAAATGCTGTGGAGGCCACGTGCTGAGCCGGGGAAAAGTCATCCTCTTTTATCCCGCGTATGACGGACCGCCGCTGGGCGCGCCCCTCTGTCTGCTTGCGCTTGCTTCCACGCTACGCGAGGCCAATTTTGACGTGGTGATGATCGATGCAGCCATTGAACCTGACTATCGAACACGTATCGAATGTGAGGTCGTCGACGCTCTCTGCATTGGTATCTCGGTTCTCACCGGGCCCATGATCAAAGGCGCCATCGAGGTAGCTGCTGCCATCAAGAGTGTCCATCCGTGGCTCCCTATTATCTTTGGCGGTTGGCACCCGACGCTGCTCCCCGATGAGACATTGAGCGAGCCTTTTGTCGATGTAGTAGTGCGCGGGCAGGGCGAGGTCACGATCGTGGAAGTGGCTGAAACACTGCTGGCAAGGAGGTCTCTGGAGGGGATTGCCGGAGTCTCGTGGAAGAGCCGTGGCCGCCGCATGCATAACGTCGATCGCCACGTGGAGCCCCTGGATGCGCTTGCCGGTTCCAGCCTTTGACCTAACCGATTTTGACGCATACGAGAAACTCAGCGGCGCCAGAAAGATTGGATATGCGACCAGCGTCGGGTGCCCCTACGCTTGCAACTACTGCACCGACATGGTCTTTTACAAGCGCCGCTTCAATGCCCTTTCCGCTGAGCGTGTTGTTTCCGAAATGACCGAACTGGTGACCAGGTATCGCATCCAGGAAGTCGCTTTGCTGGATTCCAATTTCCCCGTCCAACTGGACCGGGCGCTTGACATAGCCCGCGGCATATTGGCCTCCGGCGTCAAGTTCCGCTGGACTTTCCAGGCCTCCACAGATTTTCTATGCCGCATGAGCGAAGACGAAGTGCGGTTGCTCGGCGATAGCGGCGTATCCCACATGGGCTTCGGTACCGAATCGACCTCTGAGTCTGTGCTGAAGCTCATGAACAAGCGCCATCAACGAGTGAATGAGATGTACGAGACCGCGCGTAAGGCCAATCTGGCCGGCATTCGCGTCACATTCAATCTCATCTTCGGCTATCCCGGCGAAACCGAGGCCGACCGCTCGATCACCTTTCAAACCATGAGCGATATTGCCCGTCAATTTCCCAATGTGAGTTTCTCGCCGAACATCTTTACTCCCTATCCCGGTATTCCCATATGGCCACAACTACGGGAGCTTGGTGTCCCGGAGCCTCACTCTTTGCGTGAATGGATGGATATGCCTCTAGGCGCGAATATGTTGCCCTGGCTCAAAGGTAAAGAGCTGGCGCGGCTGGAACGGATGGTCGAATACTTTCTGCTCAATAGCAAGTACTGCCGGCAGACGGCGCGCGCTTCGAGCTTACGGCGATCAGTACAATTCATTACTCAAGCGCCGATCCGTTGGCGTCTGCGTTCCAGTCAGTGCTTCTTCCCCTGGGAGCTTTGGCTCGCACGCCTTTCTGAGCGGCTGGCCTTGCGCCGCTCGCTTATAACTGGCCAGGAACTTCCTAAACTGCCCGCGAGCGCATGCTAGCAGGCTGCGGGAGCACTTTGGTCGTTGAAGGGTACGGGCTTCAGCCCGTACGTAAATGGTCTTTAAACAGATCGGCTTTAGCCGCTGAGGGACACAGCGTGCTACTAAACACGACGTAAATGAGGTAACTTGTGGCGGACATCCTTCTAGCGCACTCCTACCATCTCGCGTATGACCCCAAGCAGCTACTGAAGATGCAGCCCTATCCGCCCCTGGGCACCCTCTATGCGGCCACAGTGCTGAGAGAGCAAGGCATCTCTGTTGCCGTCTTTGATCCTATGCTGCAGGACCCGGTCTCCGCCTTTCCGGAAACCTTGAAGCGCCATCAGCCCAAGGTGCTAGCCATCTACGAAGATGACTTCAACTTCCTCTCTAAGATGTGCCTGACCCGGATGCGCGAGTTGGCCTGGCAACTAGCGCGAGCAGCGCGCGATGCCGGAGCGATCGTGATCGCTCACGGGTCCGATGCAACCGATCACGCTCATGCCTATCTCGAACATGGCGCCGACTTTGTTTTGGTAGGTGAGGCCGAGGAGAGCCTGGTCGAACTGTGTGCGTCGATCCTCAAAGGCGGCGAACTACCCAGCAGCATCCCCGGTGTCATCCATCTCGATGCTCACGGCGATCTAGTTGAAAGCCTGATCAAATCATCGCGCAACGCAAATTGGAAAAACCTGCCCATGCCGGCGCGTGACCTGGTCGACCTCTCACCATACCGGGAGGCGTGGCTCTCTGCCCACGGTCACTTCTCTACTAATGTAGTCGCCAGCCGCGGCTGCCCCTACCGCTGTAACTGGTGTGCCAAACCAATTTCTGGCAACAAGTACCAGCTTCGCTCCCCGGAGTTGGTAGCAGCTGAGATCCGTGAGCTCAGAGAAGCGTATGGGGTTGAACATATCTGGTTCGGGGATGACATCTTTGCGCTCAATCAGCACTGGGTCCAGGAATTCGCCGATGCCATGGAAGCTCTCCAGTGCCAGGTCCCGTTCAAGATTCAATCCCGCGCCGACCTTATGACGCGGGAGACGGTCTCTGGCCTGAAGCGGGCGGGCTGCGCCGAAGTGTGGATGGGCGTTGAGTCCGGATCGCAGAGAGTACTCGATGCCATGGATAAGGGTTTGCGCATCGCAGCCGTAGAGGACGCGCGGGCACGTCTGCGCGACGCAGGCATTCACGCATGCTATTTCCTGCAGTTCGGGTATCCCGGGGAACAATGGGAAGACATCCAACAGACGATCGCGCTGGTGCGTAATACACGCCCGCACGATATCGGTGTTTCCTTCTCTTATCCACTCCCGGGAACTGCCTTCTTCGACCGGGTGCGTGAGCAGATCGGCTCCAAAACAAATTGGACGGACAGCGATGATCTCTGCCTGATGTTCACGGCAGCCTACAAGGACCAGTTCTATCTCGCGCTGCGCAATGCGCTCCACGCTGAGGTCGATTCCTGGCGCGATGGCGGCTCCGCCAAGAGTGCGCTGGCCTTGGCGGGTCTTTGGCAGCAGGTAGTTACCCTCGAGCAAACCAGCAGGAACTCAGAGGCCACGGTTTTCACCAATTATGACGCGCCACCCAAAGAGAGCAACCGGTACCAGCTTGTTCGCCTGCAGGCTGCGCGCGCGCATTGAGGAAGGGAGAGATAGATGGCGGAACTCTTGCTCACACACGGTTACTTTCTCTATGAAGACCCCAAGGAGCTTCAGATCATGAAGCCTTACGCTCCCCTGGGCATTTTGTATCTCTGTTCACACCTGCGAAAACAGGGTTTTGATGTGGAGGTATTCGACACCACCTTTTCCAGCCGTGAGGCGCTCTTTCAGCATCTGCGCAGCGAGTCCCCTTCCGTCCTGGGTATCTATGCCAACCTGATGACCCGCAAGAACGTGGTCGACATCCTCAAAGCAGCGCGAGAGGCGGGCTGGAAGACGATCGTCGGAGGACCGGAACCGGGAGCGTATGCGCTGGAATATCTGCAGGCAGGAGCAGACTTCGTGGTCTTTGGAGAGGGCGAGCTCACCGTGGGGGAATTACTCGCCTCATTCCGTTGCGGCGCCAACGCCTCTTACACAGAAATCTGCGGCATCGCCTACCTCGACTCCGATGGTCACATGCACGAAACCGGGCAGCGCTCACAGATCGCGGATCTCGACAACCAACCTTGGCCGGCGCGCCAGGCCATCGACATCACCCGCTATGTGAAGACCTGGCGCGACGCCCACGGGAAAGGATCGATCAACTTCATCACCGCGCGTGGCTGCCCTTATAAGTGCCGTTGGTGCAGTCACCAGGTCTTTGGGCAGACGCACCGCCGGCGCAATCCTGTGCTGGTGGTGGATGAGGTGGAGTGGCTGCTGCGTACCTACACACCAGACATGGTCTGGGTTTCTGACGATGTCTTCACCATCAACCACCAATGGCTTCGCACCTATGCCGCGGAGATGCGCGCCCGTGGCTTGCGCATCCCCTTCGAGTGCATCTCCCGCGCAGATCGCCTCAACGCAGAGATGCTCGATCTGCTTGCGGAGCTGGGTTGCTTCCGCATTTGGATCGGTTCAGAGAGCGGATCGCAGCGCATTCTCGATTCCATGGATCGCGGGGTCAAGATCGAGCAGGTTCACCAGGCGGTGGCCATGAGCCGCGAGCGCGGCATTGAAAGCGGAATGTTCCTCATGTGGGGTTACGAAGGAGAAGAGATGGAAGACATAGAGGCGACCATCCAGCACGTCAGCACCTCACAACCGGATATCTTCTTCACCACGGTCTCTTATCCCATCAAGGGAACTCCGTACTACAACAAGATCGCCGATCGCCTGGTCCAGCTCGAGCCGTGGGGAACCAGCTCTGATCGCAGCTTAAAGATCAAGGGCCGTCACTCGCAGCGGTTTTACAGCTATGCTGACAAGCTGCTCAGGGATGAAGTGCAGCTGGCGCGTCTGTCCGGTACGCCGGCGGCCAACTCCGAGCGCGCAGCCGGCCTCCGCCAGAGTATCCAGTTTTCGCGCGCGGGTTTGCTCTCTTCCGTCTCGGAGGTGGAGGCATGATCGCCACCTCCGAAGTTCAAAATCAGGCGCTGCTCGCCTTTGACAGTATTGCCCCGAGCTACGACGACCTGTTCACTCGGTCCCTGATCGGCCGCGCCCAGCGCGGAGCCGTATGGGAGATCCTCCTCAACATCTTTGAGGAGGGTGCAAACATCCTGGAACTCAATTGCGGTACCGGCGAAGACGCGCTCTTCCTTGCCCGGCATGACATGTCCGTGGTGGCATGTGACGGGTCGGAAGGCATGATCCAGGCTGCCTGGAGGCGCGTGCAGGAAGAACACCCGGATGCCCCAATCCAATTCAAGCTTCTTCCCACTGAGCATCTCGCGCATCTTCGCTCCGGCACACTCTTCGATGGAGCCCTATCCAACTTTTCCGGATTGAACTGTGTTTCAGACCTCCACCAGGTGGCTTGGAATCTCGCCTCCCTGGTTACGCCGTATGCCCCGGTGCTTATCTGCCTCTCGACCCGCTTCTGTCTCGTGGAAACGCTTTGGTTTCTCTTTCACGGCTACTTTCGCAAAGCCTTCCGCAGAGCCCCAGGGGTTGCCCACGCGACGGTAGGCGGATACATGGTGAAAGTACATTACCCAACCTTGCGCCAGGTGGAGCGGTCGTTCTCCCCCTGGTTTAGGCTACGGTCCTGCACCGGCATCGGTGTCACGGTTCCGCCTTCGTATCTGGAACCGATGGTCCGCAAATTTCCGCGTCTGCTCGGCATACTCAGTTCTATCGATAAGCGTATTTCCCGTCTTCCTCTGCTTCGCGTCATGGGCGACCACATGCTTCTCCATTTTGAGCGGGAGGCGCAATGTTGTTGAGCCAGCAAGAAAAGAAAGTCGCCCCTGAAGTGAAGGCCGGTATCAAGTTGCGCTGCCCCCAATGCGGAGGCTTGATCGGCGATTTACCAAAACACCAGGTCGTCCTGACCTGCGCACACTGCACTATGAATATGCCCTGCCGGCGAGGAGTGTGGCAGGCGCTTTTGCCCGATCGCGAAGCGTACTTCGCCCGCTTCGTCGAAGACTATCAACGTATTCGCGCCTATGAGGGCCGAGGCAGCAACAGCGACGATTACTACCTTGCGCTTCCTTATCGTGACCTCTCCGGGCGTAACAGCTGGCAGTGGGCCATCCGCGCTCATACCTTTCGCTACATCGAGCGGAAGATTCTCCCCGGCATCATTACCCTGGCGCAGCCTGCACTTCGCGTACTGGACCTGGGCGCTGGTAACGGCTGGATGAGCTATCGACTTGCAAAGCAGGGCCATGCACCCATCGCGGTCGACCTCATCACGAATGATCAGGATGGTCTTGAGGCCGCGAAGCATTACCAGCAATCGCTGCCTGCTCTCTTCCCCAGATTTCAGGCAGAACTGGATAACCTGCCGTTTGATGATGGTCAATTCGACCTCGTGATTTTCAATGCCTCGTTTCACTACTCGGAGAATTACGAAAAGACAATGGCCGAAGCGCTTCGCTGCACTCGAAGAAGCGGCAGCGTGATCATTGCCGACACTCCCTGGTACGGTGATGAGCGGAGCGCCCGCCGCATGCTCGAAGAGCGCCGCGCCGCGTTCGTGACGCGTTACGGTTTCCCTTCCGACAGTCTCAGCAGCCTCGAATACCTTACCGATCAGCGATTGGGCCACATGGAATCCTGGCTTGGCATTCGTTGCCAGGTGCATGAACCCTACTACGGAATACGGTGGCTGGTCCGGCCCTGGCTGGCAAAACTACGCCGCAAACGCGAGCCGTCCCGCTTCCGAATCTACGTAGCCAAGGCCAGCCAATGATTATCCTCTTCCATCCCCGGGCAACCCGGCCTCGCAACTGCAGGCTCCCGCTGGCCGTGCTTGCGCTCGCCGCTGTGCTCGAAGGCCGCGAAGAATACAGGATCATCGACGGCAATCTCGAAGATGATCCCACCGGAGCGATCATAAGCACCATCGACATGCATCAGGTCGAGCTTCTGGGCGTTTCCTGCATGCCCGGACCGCAGATGGTCGCAGCCATGGAAACCTCGCGCGAAATACGCCGCCTTCGCCCCCAGGTGCGCATCGTCTGGGGCGGCTACTTCCCTTCTCTTTATCCCGACACTGCGCTCAACGCCAAGTACGTCGACTATGTAGTCCGCGGCCAAGGCGAAGACACGCTGCTTGAGTTTATCGACGCGCTGCGTGGAAAGAGAGGGCTCGAATCGATCCTCGGGCTCTGCTACAAAGACGTCTTCGGCTTTCATCGCACTAACCCAGAGCGGCCCATGAAAGGCCCAGACGAGTTCCCCTGGTCACCCTTTCATCGCCTCCCGGTCGCCAGGTACCTGCGGCCCTCATTCTTTGGCAAGCGTACCGCGGTCCATCATGCCAGCATCGGCTGCCCTTTTAATTGCAGCTTCTGCGGTGTCCACGCGGCTTACGGAAGGGCCGAACGTATGGAGTCTCCCGAGCGAACGGCCAGGATTCTCAACTATCTGGCGGCCCGATACGGCGCCGATTCGGTTCAGTTCTACGACATGAACTTCTTTCTTCGCGAAGATCACGCCCGTGAACTGGCTGACCGGCTCGCGCCCCTCAACCTTAGATGGTGGTGTGAAGCGCGCGTCGACATTATGTCGCGTTACTCGGATGCAACGCTGGAAGCCGTCAGAAAAGCCGGCTGCACCATGATCTTCTTCGGCGCGGAATCCGGCTCCGATTGGGTACTGAAGGAAATGCAGAAAGGCATCACCACCGAAGAAACCCTGGCCATGGCCCATCGCACGCGCCAATTCGGCATCATCCCCGAATTTTCGTTTGTCATCGGCAACCCCAACGATCCAGAGCGCGACACGCGAGAAACGGTCAGCTTCATTCGCAAACTCAAACGAATCAATCCCAGCTCTGAGATCATCGTGCAGCACTACACGCCGACTCCTCAACCGGGCAAGATGTATGGAGAGGTTGAAAGCCAGATCAACTTTCCAGATAGTCCCGGGGGGTGGGCCAGCAAGGAATGGCTCGACTACACGCTGCGCATCGATACCCACGCTCCTTGGTTGAAGCTCAGGACCAAGAAGCTGATCGACAACTTTGAGACGGTGGTCGCGTCACGTTGGCCCACCGTCCAAGACATTCGTGCGCCGCGATGGAGCCGTGCGCTGTTAAAGCTTCTCAGCTGGTGGCGCTATGCTTTGCACGTTTATTCCTTTCCATTTGAGCTCCAGCTGGCCAACAGCTTCATCAATCTTCGCAAGCCGAAACGGGAAAGCCTATGAAGCAAGATCTATCCTCGGTCGTAGAGGCCTTTGACGCCTGGGCCGAAGTCTACGACACTCAGCAGAATCCTCTGCTGGCCCTTGAAGAGCGTGTACTAGGTTCCATGCTCCCCAATGTTCGCGGCCTGGATGTGCTCGATGCAGGCTGCGGCACAGGGAGATGGCTGGAGAAGTTGGTCCATCGCTCTCCGAGGAGCCTTCTCGGTGTCGACCTCTCGCCGGCGATGCTTCTGTTAGCCGGCATCAAGCTAAGCCAAAACTGTGAGCTTCGTCTCGGGAGCTGCACGGCTCTGCCTGTGAGCGATACTGCCTGCGACTTGGTGTTGTCTTCCTTCGTCGTGAGCTACCTCGCGGACTTAGAAGCCTTCGCCCGGGAGATCGATCGCGTTGCCCGCCCAGGCGCAACCATTTTCTTAGCTGACATGCACCCGGAAACCGAGGCATTTCGCGGTTGGAGGCGGTCATTCAAAGCCAAGGGCGCAGAGACGGAGATAAGAGCCAGGAGATGGGATCTCCAGCAGATCACCCAGGCTCTTCAAGCTCGTGGATTCAGGCTTGTTTCGCTCGCTGAGCCGGCCTTTGCTCCGGAAGAAAGGCAGATCTTTGAAAAGTGTGGCAGGCTTGACTTGTACTACTCCGGTGAGACTCTCCCGGCCATTTACATACTTGAGTTGCGCAAGCCCACCAGCGCCCCTCGGTTACGCAAAGTGACGGCACACTCGACCGGATCTTTTGTCCTTAAGCAAGCGCGCCATGCGACCGGACCCGATACAACCTCGGCGGGTTCTATCGCGGTCGTAGGCGACCGCATTCAGTCAATTCAAAATCAAGATCAAAGACCTCCCTCTTTCATAGAATGTCATCTTGACCTCTCTGGATATCTCCTTCTGCCGGGGCTTATCAACGCGCACGACCATTTGGAATTCAGCCTCTATCCCAATATCGGAGATGGCCCTTACCACAATGCGGCCCAATGGGCGGGGGATATCCACGCCAACCGGGCGACCCTGATCGCGCAACATCGCAAAGTGCCGCGCTCCACTTGTCTTTGGTGGGGAGCGATTCGCAATTTACTCTCCGGCGTAACCACCGTCTGCCATCACAACCCGGTCACTCCGGAACTAACGGGCCCCGGCTTTCCTGTTCGCGTTGTACAAGAGTTCGCGTGGGCACATTCGCCCTCTTTTGAGCCAGCCCTTTCCAGCAAATTTCGCGAGAGCCGCGCCGATCTGCCCTTCATTCTGCATGCCGCGGAAGGAATCGATGCAGGGAGCGCTCGAGAGATCTTCGAACTGGATCGAATCCGAGCTCTCGACCACCGCACGGTGCTTGTCCACGGGCTCGCGTGCACTCCTGAGTCCGTCTCGCTCATTAACCGGCGCCTCGCGGCGCTCATCCTATGCCCTACTTCCAACCAGTTTCTCTTCCACCAATCGCCCTCGCTTGCCTTCATCCACTCCCTAGACACTGCTGTCCTGGGTAGCGATTCGCCGCTCACCGCTGCCGGGGATCTCCTGGATGAAATCAACTTCGCTCGCGACCAGATCGGCCTCGATGCAAACTCCCTCTATGCCATGGTGACCGACCGCTCGGCTGAAGTCCTTCGCCTGCGCCGGGGAGAAGGCGGCATCGAGCCTGGCTCGCTGGCGGATCTATTGGTTGTCCGCGATACCGGGCTCAGCCCGGCCGAAACTCTCGCCCGCCTGACCCGCGATCAAATTGAATTGGTCATCGTTAGCGGGCGTATTCAGCTCGCCGGTCCATCGCTCATCGAGCGCCTTCCCGCTGCGTTCAGGCACGGATTACAGCTGTTTCATGTGGATGGCGACCCTCGATGGGTACGGGCTCCCATCAACGAACTATTGGCCGAAGCCGAAGCGGTTCTGGGGAGTGATGTTCGCGTCGGTGGAAAGAGAGTGCGTCATGCCCCTGCTGCATGAGAAAAACATAGCTTCGAGACGGCTAGCTTCACCCCTGACATCGATGCCTATCTTGATCTTGAATGTTCACAGCCACTGTAATTGCCGCTGCATCATGTGTGATATCTGGAAGCGCGAAACCCATGAGCAAGTCCGCGTCGCCGATCTGGATCGCCATCGTTTATCGCTGCGACATCTCGGGGTTCGCCAGGTGGTTCTTTCCGGCGGCGAACCATTGCTGCACAGCGACCTCGGCGCGCTCTGTGACTTTTTCCGCCAGGAAAACATTCGCCTGACCCTCTTAACCACAGGCTTGCTACTCTTCAAGCGCGCCCATGAAGTCTCTAACCTGTTCGATGACGTGATTGTCTCCATAGATGGTCCCCGGGAGATCCACGATGCGATCCGGCGAGTTTACGGAGCATTCGATGTAATTGCCAAAGGCGTTGCAGCCGTTCACGCGCAACACCCAAAGATGCACATCGCCTGCCGCACCACCGTCCAGAAAGCCAATCACCGCCATCTTCGCGCTACCGTCGCAGCAGCCAAAACCACAGGATTTGATTCCATTTCCTTTCTGGCGGCCGATCTCACCTCAGAAGCCTTTAATCGCCCTCTGGTATGGCCGGGTGACCGGCAGAATGAGATCGCTTTAACTCCGGCGGAAGTCGCAGTCCTGGCTGATGAAATCGACCAACTCCTCCTGGAATACGCAGATGATTTTCAAAGCAAATACATAGCGGAGGCGCCGGCAAAACTTCGCCGCATCGTTCGCCGCTTTCGGGCGCACCTGGGGCAAACCGCCCCTCAATCCCCCAGCTGCAATGCTCCCTGGGTTTCCTCCGTCGTTGAGGTCGACGGTTCGGTTAGGCCGTGCTTCTTTCATCGTTCCATCGGAAACATCCGCTCTTCCACCCTCGAAGCGATTATCAACGGTGAGACAGCCCGGGCCTTTAGGCAGTCCCTCAATGTAAGTGAGAACCCGATATGCCAGCGCTGTGTGTGCTCATTGAATTACCATGACAAAGTAGGCAGTTAGTCAAATCTGTTGCCAGGTGAAGGAACATGCGAAATAACCTTTCTAAAATGGTCTTCTCCCTCATGTTAATGGGGCTTTGCCCCGGGATTATGCCCATCGCGAACGCGGCAGACATCGATCTCCAGCCCGGAGCCAAGGCTCCCGCGTTCACTCTGCCCTCTCAAGACGGCACTCCGGTCAGCCTCTCGAGTTATCAGGGTCAATGGGTGGTTCTCTATTTCTACCCCAAAGATAAATCCAGCGGATGCACCATCCAGGCACATGAATACCAGAGCAAACTACCGCAGTTTGAAGCGCACAATGCCGTAGTCCTCGGCGTTAGCCTCGATACGGCAGAGAGCCACAAGAGCTTTTGCGCTCAGGATGGCCTGACGTTTAAGCTGCTCGCGGATCCTCAAAGAGAAGCGGCCGCTGCCTACGGGGTACCCTTGATGACCTTCAAGGACATGAAGTTCGACGAGCGCGATACGTTTCTGATCGCACCCGATGGGAAGATTGCCCAGGTTTGGAGAAAGGTAGATCCACGGGAAGATAGCAAGATCGTTCTCCAGGCCATCGCCACGCACAACGGCCACTAAACAGTAGCCGTCTCATAAGCTGAGATGCACCCATAAAGACGACAATTCCGTCTGGCTCAATTTCCCCTGGTGTAGTCGTCGTAAAATCCCCGACCGGACTTGACGCCCAGCCGTCCGCCGTCCACATAACGTCGCAACAGCTTCCGCGGTCCTTCCGGCACGTCGTTGCGGACGGCGGCATAGTGCTCTTCAATGGCCAGCACAACGTCCAGCCCAACCCTGTCCATCAGGCGGAAAGGCGCCGGCTGATGGGCGGTAAACAAGTCCCACATCCTGTCTACGTCCTCGAGCCTGGCTACACCTTCTTCGACCACAGACAGCGACTCGCGTTTGATAGCTGCCCATATCCGATTGAAGATGAAGCCGACACTCTCCCGTTGGACCCGAAAGGGCACCAGACCATAGAGCGGCAGATGCTCCATCAGAAAATCGATGATGGCCGGGTCGGTCTGCCCGCAAGACATCAACTCCACCATGGGGAGC
Source organism: uncultured Acidobacteriaceae bacterium (assembly GCA_963815175.1). GTDB lineage: Bacteria > Acidobacteriota > Terriglobia > Terriglobales > Acidobacteriaceae > PALSA-350. The sequence continues at coordinate 33,591 of CAWFGM010000057.1, read as the reverse complement.
TCTGGCGGCATGTAATAGTGCATATTGAGCAGCCGCTCCGGACGTGCCACCTGGTCGATGAGTTGACTGGAAGGATACGAGGACGAATTGGTAGCTAAGATCGCGTCCTGCGGCGCCGCAGAATCGAGCATGGCGAAAACGTCTCGCTTGACGCTGAGCTGTTCCGGAACAGCTTCCACGATCAGCCATGCATTTTTTACCGCGGCTGCGAGCTCCATCTCTCCAACCACGTGACCGGCGACCGCCCCAGGAATCGATGCCACGACGGCAGGAAGCGTCTCCGTGACATATTTCAGTCCCTCGTCGAGCGAGCGCTGGTGCGGATCAAATACGCGCACCTCCCCACCTCGTGTGCTCGCCATAAGGGCGATGCGACGGCCTAACGTGCCACAACCGATCACCGTGATTGGGCGACCGCTGATGTCCTCCGCCATCAATCCACTCATTGTTAAATCCCTCCTTGAAAAAAGTCGGGCTCTCTGCGCATTCCTTCATACCATCAAGAATATGAGCTGTGCCCCGGTACCCTAACCTGCGCTGCCCGACCTCGGCTCCCTTGGAGACTCGCTGGCGTGCGGTTCCGCGTTGAGCGGAAAGAATAGCTGGAAGACCGTTCCCTCGCCGCGCTTACTACGCACGGCCAAGTCCACCCGATGTTTCTCAAGAATACCCTTTGACACCCACAAGCCCAGGCCCGTTCCCACCTCTCCCTTGGTGGTAAAGAAAGGGCGGAAGAGCTGATTCAACGTCTCCTTGTCCATACCCATCCCTGTATCGGAAATCGTGACCCGCACTCTCTTGGCGCCGCCGAGTCTCTGTGAGGGTCTTATCGCTACGATCAGACGCCCCTGGGGCGACAGGGCGTCAAGCGCATTACCGATCAGATTGGTAAATACCTGCTGTATTTCCCCTGGCATACATAACACCGGGGGCGCCGTTCTGTATCGACGCTCCAATTGGATTTCGCCCGTCTTGATGCGCGCCTCGTGGAAGAAAAGCACCGACTCGAGAATTTCTTCCAGAGGCGTGAATATCGGGGAAGTCCGCTGGCGATAGAACTTCAGGCTTCGCGCCGCAATGTGCGATAGGCGCTGCAACTCCTTGTCCGCGATGGTCAATAGATCACGTGCTTTTCCAGTTAAGCCTTCGTCCATTCTGGCTAGATAAAGCAAATTCGTAACCGCTTCCAGGGGATTGTTGATCTCGTGCGAAATGCTTACCGCTAGCCGTCCCGCGGCGGCCACTTGCTCCGACCGCCGCAACACCTGTTCTGCCTTTCGGCTGTCAGTCGAATCCTGTACGTAGACAGCGAGTCCGTCGCCCGCCTGCGGAAATGCGCGATGCCGATACCATCGGCCCCAAGGTTCGAAGTAGTATTCAAACTCGACCGGAATCCGCTGCTCCATGGCGCGCCGATAGCTGCTCTCCAATACAGAGCCTGCGACCTCCGGATACAGCTCCCATATCTGCTTCCCCAATTGCTCTTCCCCGTGACGCCTGGTGATTTCTTCTGCGGCTGGATTCATGTAGGTGATGTGAAAACTCCGGTCGAACAGGAAGAATGCTTCCGGGGTATGTTCCAGAACCTCCAGCGCCAGCTGCTGGGCCTTTCTCATTTCTTGGGTCAGCGCCGCTTCTTGTTCAAAGGCTTCCCGCCGCACCCGGGCCATTTTGAGGTGCGCCTCCACCCGCGCAATCAGTTCGCGGGCAGTGAACGGTTTGACCACATAATCATCCGCGCTCGCGTTCAGGCCTTCAATGCGCGCTTCCTCGCCGGCACGCGCCGACAGCATGATTACCGGAAGTGTCCGGGTTGCTGGATGCTGCCGCAACGCCGAGAGTAGCTCAAAACCATCCATCTCCGGCATCATCACGTCGGTCAACACCAGATCCGGACCGAGGTGGATAGCCCGCTCCAGCGCAACCTTGCCATTCTCCGCTGTCACTACCTGGAAGTGCCGGCTGAGCAAACCGCCCACATACTGCCGCATATCGGCGTTGTCGTCTGCCAGCAAGATGGTAGGCCTCGGCGCGGCAACCGCGTTTGAGGAATTGGCGCTATATTCGCCCGCAAGTCCGGAAGATCGCTCGGGCGAAGCTGGCTCCGGCAGCCAGCTAAGCGCCTCCTGCACATATTCGACCGCGGATTCTCCCACTCCGAAGCGATTCTCCGCGCTGCCGCGTACGTGACCCTGCTCCAGGTGTGTCTGCCCAAAAGGCAACTTCACCGTGAATATGGTGCCCTTGCCCAGCGTACTCTCCACACCAATCGATCCGCCATGCATCTCCACCAGCTCTCGCACCAGCGCCAGGCCGATACCGCTGCCCTCGTGACTACGCCGCCGCGCGTTCTCAATGCGGCTGAATCGGTCAAATATCCGGGGAAGATCCTGCGCGGAGATTCCCGTCCCGGTATCCATCACACGAAGTTCTGCGCCCGCGCCGTCGTCACGTAAGTGCACACGAATCTCTCCGTCGAAGGTCGACTTCAGAGCGTTGGAGAGTAGATTGAGAATCACCTTCTCCCACATCTCATGGTCCACATAGACCGGCTCCGGCAGCGCTTCACAGTCAATGATCAGCTGCAGTCCTGCCCGCTCCACAGCGCCACGAAAGACACTGGACAGTTCTCTCGTCAACAAGGAAAGATCTGCCGCCTGATAGGTTGCGCGGAAGCGGCCGGCCTCAATACGGGAGAAATCAAGCAGCGCGTTCACCAATTTCAGTAACCGCATCGCATTGCGATGGAGCAGCTCGACCGAGGCAGGCGTAGGGACTGCCCCACTTTGCAGAGCATCTTCCAACGGGCCCAACATCAGCGTAAGCGGGGTCCGTAGTTCATGACTCACATTGCTGAAGAAGGTAGTTTTGGCCCGGTCCAGCTGGGCTAGCGCGTCCGCTCGCTCTCTCTCTTCCTCAAATGCGCGCGAGCTGGCAAAACTCGCGGCGATCTGACTCGCGACCAACTCCAAAAAACCGGTATAACCGGCGTCTAGCTGCCGGTAGGGGTTCAGCGCGGCGATCAGGATGCCCGCTGGCTTCTCTAGTCCTTGCCTGGCAATCGGAACTAGACACGCCTTGGTTGGCGCCACCCCCCACACGCCCAGCGGCAGGTCGCCGAAGCGCCTGGATAATCCCTCGATTGTGATGGCGGACTTTTTCTCCAGAACTTCATTGACAGGCCACACCGCAGGCCCCTCATCGAGAGCGATCACGTGGGGTGCCGCTGGCTGGCCTGCCTTGACGCCGGTGCAGCAAACCAGGCGCAGGCGGTCTCCGCTTTTCTCCAAGAGATATACCAGCGTGAATGGAAGATCTCTTTCGTCTGCCTCAAGTCCGCGCTTGATTGAAAGCGATACCCGTCCGGTAATCACCTCTCCGAGTATGGACGCGAGTGTTCGCAGCAACATCACCTGGCGCTCGCCGATCACCCGTGCGGTCTCTTCGATGACTACGCAAAGCAGCCCCGCGATCTCGCCACTTGGCCCATTCAGTGGACTATAGGAGAACGTATGGTAGGTTTCCTCTGTGTATCCACTCCGTTCCAGAAAGAGGAGCAATTCCTCATCCCAGGAAGCCTCCTGTGTTTGCAGAACCCGCTGGACGCGGGGATGGATATCTCCCCAGATTTCCGACCATACCTCCGATGTCGGCCGGCCCAGCGCCCAGGGGTGTTTCTTGCCCAGGGACATGCGCGCATAGGCATCGTTGTAGATGAATGTGAGTTCCGGGCCCCACCCCATCCACATAGCGAAGCGGGAGGTCAACAGGATGCGCACTACCGTCTTGAGGCTCTCGGGCCATTGCTCGGCAGGCCCCAATGGCGTCGTACCCCAATCGAATGCGCTGACCAGGGTCGCCATATCCGGCGCCGAACCCGAAGCCCCGGCCGCAGCAGAGCTCTTGCTCATGGATTCAGCAGAATCGCGGGGCATGGGCTTCTTTCTGGTATCGATAGTTCGGAAGGCCCTGCCCAGGTTGCCGTTTCAGGCGGGTGGCTTGGCACTTCTGCGTTGCTAATGGATGCATTTGGGCTTCCAAAGGGTATCCTAGTTGTCTAAGAATTGAAATTTTTGGGCGACGAGTGGCGCGATGGTGAGATGCAGGCGAGAGTGGGGCAAAGCCGAAAGCAGTTGGCGTTTTAGTTGAATCGCCAGACATTGGCAAAGGTTTCGACCACATCCACCATCCCACCGGCCGCGCGGTTATGCTTCCCCTACCGAAGCCTCAGACCCCCTTTGAGTAAAACCTCAGGTTTATCTTCGTTGCTCCTTCATAACATGAAGGATATGAGCCAAGGCTTCGGGGAAAATGGCGCGCCTTGCCCTGCCACGGCCTCTTCCGCCGGCATCTCATTTCTCTGCACGTAGCTTGGTGAAGAATGTGGCGCCAGTTATAACCATCTTGATGCCGGTAGTCCTGTTCTCCCTGGCCGAAGAGCGCCACGATGCCAAGACATACGACGGGGTGGGGGCCGGGTACACTGAGGGGCCGGCTATGCGGCGATCTGGAGTCGATCGCATAATCAAGCTCCTCGGTCATGTGCCACGCCGTTATGAGGATTTTCGTAGAGGAAACGGTCGCCCGTTGGAAGGCTTAGGCAATCACCTGCAAAAAACACAAGACCACAAGAGGAGAAGCACATGGTGGAAAAAAAATTGGAGTACCTACCTGTCCCCGCCGACAATCTTAAGCGCACTCTCAAATTAGCCGCGCCCGATAAGGAGGAAGGAAAACTGCCGCATATAGGTCTGGTCGGGGACACCTACACCATCACCGTCTCTGGAGACGACACCGGTGACCGGTTTTGCGTGATCGATATGCACGTCCCTCCAGGTGGTGGCCCCGGCCCTCATCGCCATGACTTTGAAGAGACGTTTATTGTGCTCGACGGGGAGATCGAGGTCACCTTCCGCGGAATGACATCCACTGTGCGTGCAGGCGAAACGGCCAACATTCCATCCAACGCCCCCCATCGGTTCCACAACGCCTCCTCCAACCCGGCTCGGATGATCTGCATTTGTTCTCCAGCAGGCAATGACAAGTTTTTTCAGGAGGTCGGTGTACCCGTCGCCACGCGCACAACCGCTCCGCCTAAACTCGACGAAAAACAAATGATGGAATTCCAGAAGAAGGCCGCGGCCATTGCTCCCAAGTACCGCACAGAGCTTCTGAAAGAAGCGTAACTATTGCGGATGGAATAAACCGATGATCAATGGTCGATTGCTGAAGACCCGGCGGACCCATTCCCCTGGCATGGTAACTTGAGGCTGACGACGAGACCGCCTTCAGGGCGGTTCCGCGCCCAGACTTCTCCGTGATGCAAGCGCACCGCCCGGTTCGCGATCGCCAACCCTACCCCAAATCCCCCCGTGTCCCGCTGTCTTGCGTCGTCCGCCCGGTAGAAGGGCCGAAAAATATTTTCCAGCTCATTCTCCGGAAGACCGGGCCCGCAATCACTTACATCGAGGATGACCATGGCCGCGCCAACCTGCTTTTCGCAACTGAGCTTCAGTTCCACCACCGATTGCTCCCGGGTATAGCGAACAGCATTGCGAACGATGTTCTCGATGGCGCGATAGATCAGTTCCGGGCTTCCCTGCACCACGCAGTCACAATGGTTCAATAGGCGAACCTGGCAAAGCCTCTGCTCGGCCTCAAATTCGACATCCGGCAGCATCCTTTCGAGTAGCGCGTTGAGCTGGAAGCTTTCCGTGGAATTTGACGCATCTGTAGACTCCATCGAGGAGAGGCGAAGCAACTGCCCGATTAGTTCGTTTAGACGCCCCGCCTCTCGCTCTATACGCTTGAGATGCCCCATCATGGCCGGGGGAGACTCTTCGTTCGCCAGCTCAAGCGCCACACTCAGACGAGCCAACGGCGACCGCAACTCGTGGGATACATCGCGCAACAGCATCTTCTGCGCTCCGACCAGCCGCTCGAGCCGCTCCGCCATATAGTTGAAGTCCCGCACCAGACCCTGGATCTCATCTCCTCCGAACAAGCGCTCTTCTCCGTCTGGCTCCGGAACTCGCGTGGCCAGTTCTCCGTTTGCCAGACTGCGAGCAGCTGCCCGCAGCTTGCCGATCGGCCGAATGAGCAGCAGAACCAGAACAAAGGTGACCGCTCCGCAAACCACGATCGCCACCCAAAGCTGCGGAAACGCAAAATGCACCAGATCGTGCAGCCAGTGCCTATTAGCAATTCGCGGCCGGCTGAGGAGGAAAACATAACTGCTCCCGGTAGCAGAATGGACCGTCGCATTCCACAAGTAAAAATCACCCGCCGCCGTCGAGAGCATTCCAGGCTGTTTCTCTGCAGCGGTGATCGCATCCGCTGCAACCGGAGCACCGGCAGGCTCACAAACAAAGTGGTTTCGCGTGTCGGCCAGGTAGATGGTTAGCTTACGCGTGGCCGCATACTCGCGCAGGCCGGAGCATCCACCGGTCTCGTAGATATTCGCAACCGCTGCCCCCTCACTGGGAAGGGTTGTCTTAAGAACATCCATGATCTCGTTGGGCCGCACGAAGTTCCGCTGCAAGATCAGCACAGTAGAGATGGCGAAAGTGAGGCTTTGCGCAATCCAGAATCCGAGAAAGATCTTGGTGAATAGCCCTCGCATCGCCTATCGTTCTCCCGCAAGTTTCCGCTGTGACGGCACCGCGAGCTGATACCCCACTCCACGGATGGTCTTGACCCGGTCGCCGAAATTGTTGGCCACGTCCAATTTGTGCCGTAACCTGCTCACGTGCATATCCAGGCTGCGATCAAAGGGATGAAACTTACGTCCCAACACGGCCTCTGCCAACTGCTCCCGCGCCACCACTTCTCCGGCGGAGCGCATCAGTGTTTGCAGCAGCCCGAACTCAATATCCGTCAGATCGAGCAAGGTGCCGTTGCAACGCGCAACCCGTCCAGCGGTATCCAACTCCAAGCCAGACACAATGAGCAAGTCACCCGCAGCAGCCGGCGCTTCCACGTTCCCGCTGCGGCGCAGAATGGCACGGATCCTGGCCAGCAGCTCGCGCGGATTGAAAGGCTTGGGTAGGTAGTCGTCGGCCCCGATCTCCAAACCGACAATGCGATCCACATCCTCGCCCCGAGCCGTCAGCAACAGAACATTCATGGGCGATCCCGCCGCGCGCAACCGGCGAAGTACCTCAAAACCGTCCAGGCCAGGCAGCATCACGTCCAGAAGCAACATGGCGAAGCTACCGCCCAGCGCCTTATCCAAGCCTGTTTTCCCGTGGTGCACCGCAGTCACATGATAACCATGGCGGCCGAGATAGTCGCTCAGCATAGAGCAGAGCTCCACATCGTCGTCGATCAGAAGAATGGGCTCCATGCCTGTCTCTTGCGGTCCTTTCCGAGACTACTCTGATCGGACAGCCGGGGAACCGCGAAAATGTAACAAATTGTCACAGGGAGGTGACACTCCGTTACCAAGAATTACTCATTGTGACCGCAAGCCCAGCCGTATCGGTGTCTCCTGAGAGTGGCAAGAAAACTATGCTGCAAAGCCTGCAATACCTCAGGAGCGACACCATGCGCACTTCCGCTGCAACCCTAAGAGTGGCCGTAATGCTCCTCTGCCTGGGTCTCTTTTCCGCCGTGAATCTATTCGCGTTTCAAGCCAGCGGATCACTTCACGGCGCGGCGACAGACCCTTCTGGTGCACGCGTGGTCAAAGCCACGGTCACCGTTCAGGCAGCAGATGGAACCACATCGACCGCCCAGACCGGCGCGGATGGTGCCTATGTCTTTCCCCAGCTCGCCCCCGGGAGCTATACCATCACGGTCAGTGCTCAGGGACTCGCGCTCGCGCAGCCGCAGGTGGTGACCATTTCGCCGGGGCATGCCACCCTGAAGAATCTCGCCCTCAGCATCGCCGTCGAGCAGCAGCAAGTCACCGTCAGCGAACAAGGCGCGGGTCTCGACACCAGCCCTGACAACAACGCTAACGCCATCGTGATCAAAGGCAAGGATCTGGATGCACTCTCCGACGATCCCGATCAATTACAGGATGAGCTGAATGCGCTTGCCGGCCCCGCGGCCGGACCCAATGGGGGCCAGATCTACATTGACGGCTTCTCCGGAGGACAGCTTCCGCCCAAGTCCTCCATCCGCGAAATAAGAATCAACCAGAACCCCTTCTCCGCGGAATACGACAAGCTTGGCTACGGACGTATCGAGATACTCACCAAACCAGGCACAGATAAACTGCACGGATCAGTGATGGCCAACGGCAATTCTTCCGCCTTCAACTCGCTAAATACTTTTGTCACCAGCGAACCGGCCTACTACTCCACCTTTTTTCTGGGCAACGTCAGCGGCTCTCTTAACAGTCGGACCTCCTGGTTTTTCAGCGGATTCCGGCGCGACAACAATGCCAACTCAATCATCAACGCCCAGCTGCTTGATCCCCTTGGCGGAAGCTACAACTATTCGGCCGCGGTTCCCAATCCGCAGTCGCGCATGGATCTGAGCCCGCGCTTCGACTTCCAACTTACCCCGACCAACACCCTCACCGTGCGTTACATGTATGACCGCCAGAAAAGCACCAACAACGGCGTATCGCAGTTCGCGCTGCAGACCCAGGGCTACGACACCTTAAATCAGGAAAACACCTTGCAGCTGAGCGACACCCAGGTGCTTAGCGACAAGGTGATCAACGAAACCCGCTTTGAGTACATTCGCGACCGCGATAATCAAAATCCGCTCTACACCACGCCGACCATCACTGTACAAGGCGCCTTTACCGGAGGCGGCAACAACGAGGGGACGATCCGCGACGCGCAGGACCACTATGAGCTGCAGAACTACACTACCGCGGCGCTCGGAACTCACACCATCCGCTTCGGCGCCCGTCTGCGCGCCGTGCGCGATGCCAATGAATCAACCTCCGGCTTCAATGGCGGCTACACTTATGCTTCTCTCGATAGCTACGCTGCCGGGCAGCCCTCGCAGTACGAGGTGACCGTGGGCACGCCAGCCGCCCGCGTCACGCTATTCGACGCCGGTGTTTTCTACCAGGACGATTGGCGGCTGCGTCCGAACTTTACCTTCAGCTATGGCCTCCGTTATGAAGGGCAAAACCGCATCAATGACCATGCTGACTTCGGGCCGCGTCTCTCCTTCGCCTGGGGTGTCGACGGCAAAACCAAACCGGCAAAGACAGTGATCCGCGGGGGCTACGGCTGGTTCTTTGACCGCTTCCAATCGACCAACGTCCTACAGGCAATCCGCCAGAATGGAATCAATCAACAGCAATACGTGGTGAAGAATCCCTCCCCTAACGAGACTGCTGCCACTGCCTCCGCGACGGCCAGCGAGGCCGCGCCGACTACCTACTCCATCGCCCCTAACCTGACGGCGCCTGTGAACATGCAGGCCGCTATCGGTATCGAACATCGATTCGGGCAGAAGGTCACCATCGCGACCACCTATATCAACTCCCACGGCGTGCATCAGCTCTATACCGACAATATCAACGCCTTTCTGCCCGGCACTTACGATCCCACTACGGGAACCGGTGTGCGGCCCAACGGCATCAATGAGAATACGTATCAATATCAGTCCGGAGGCCTCTACAACCAGAATCAATTGGTTACCAACTTCAGCATCCGTGCGCGTAAAGTCAGCCTTTTCGGTTTCTACATGGTGAACTTTGCCAAGTCCGATACCTCAGGAGTGACCTACTTCCCTTCCAATCAATTTGATCCCAAAGCCGACTATGGCAGATCGACCTTCGACGTCCACAATCGTTTTCTCGTGGGGGGCAACTACCTGGCTCCATTCGGCGTTTCCATCAGCCCCTTTCTCGTGACCAACTCTGGAACGCCCTTCAACATCACCGTCGGGCAAGACCTGAATGGCGACAACCAGTTCAACGATCGGCCCTCATTTGCAACCTCTTCAAGCACAGATGTGATGAACACGAAATACGGTAGTTTCGACCTCAACCCCTCTGGCGACGCCGCCCGCATCCCCTACAACTATGTGAATGGTCCCGGACAGTTCAGCCTGAACCTCCGTGTAAGCAAATCGATCGGTATCGGACCCCGTTCCGAGCGGGCAGCGAGTGGAGGTTTCAATGGACCCCCTCCAGGAGGCGGGGGCGGCCGGGGCGGTGGCCCTCCAGGCGGAGGACTTGGCCCGGGCGGTCTAAGCAGTTCTGGAGGCAGGCCACCCATGTTTGATCAACAGGCAGCGCGCCGTTACACGCTGAACTTTACGGCGATGGGTAGAAACGTCTTCAACAGCGTCAACCTTGCGCCGCCCGTGGGCGTGTTGGAATCTCCCCTCTTTGGCGTGTCAAACGCCCTGGCAGGTGGTTTCTTCTCCTCGCCTTCCTCTAACAGAAGCATCGATCTGCAGGTGTCGTTCAACTTTTAGGAGTGCGGGGTGGTTCTCTCCAGCCACCTCCACCATGTCGAGGTCAGACGCCCGTTGTTTAAGTCTCTCCATCCATCTCCACCTACGCCAAGGTGAGCCACCGCTCTTAACTTTGCATCCCGAGCGGTGGCTCACCTTGGCGTAGGTGGAGATGGATGGAAAGAGTCAAGCCCACAAGGATCAGCAGTTAGCTCATGCGCAAGAGCTACCCGATCCGTGCCAGTCCCGGACTCCGGTCCGGGGGAGTGGGTTTTCAAACCCGCGGAATACCTCCTCAATCAACCCACCCCCAAAAAATCATAAAAAACTACTTGCATCTGATTTACTGATGTAGTTAACTACATCACCAGAGAGCAATCCTCTCGCAGGGCTACTGGAAAACAGGATGGATCAGTGGAACGACAATCAGCCGATTTACCGCCAACTGCGCGATCGCGTCGCCGACATGATTCTCGACGGTGTGCTCAAAGAAGGCGACCCCCTGCCGTCCGTGCGCAATGTCGCCGCCGAGTTCCGTGTCAACCCTCTAACCGTCCTGAAGGGATATCAACAACTGGTCGACGAGCAGCTGGTCGAGACGAAGCGAGGTCGCGGCATGTTCATCAATGAGGGTGCGCGCAATCTGTTACTGCAAGGTGAACGTCAGAAATTCCTGGACGAACAATGGCCCCGCGTCTACGCCACCATTCAACGGCTCGGCTTGAACGCCAAAGAACTGCTGGCTGCCGCCAAGGAGAAGGCGAAACCATGAACGTCGTGGAAGCACGCGGCCTGCGAAAATCCTTCGGCAAAACCATCGCCCTCGATGGTGTGGATGTGCGTCTCCAAGAGGGCCGCATCCTCGGACTCATCGGCCCCAATGGCGCCGGCAAAAGCACAGCGCTTCACGCCATTCTCGGCCTCGTCCCCTACCAGGGAGAACTGAAAGTCCTGGGACGCGATCCCTGGAACGAGCGCGACCAGCTCATGCGCGATGTCTGCTTCATCGCGGATGTCGCTGTTCTGCCGCGCTGGCTGCGTGTTTCGCAGGCGATCGAGTATGTCGCCGGCGTGCATCCACGCTTTGTTCGCGAGAAGGCGGAGGCCTTCCTTGCCCGTACAACCATCAACCGCTCCAGCAAGGTCCGGGAATTATCCAAGGGCATGGTGACCCAGCTGCACCTCGCCCTGGTCATGGCCATTGACGCGAAATTGCTGGTGCTGGACGAGCCAACACTAGGCCTCGACCTCCTCTATCGCAAGCAGTTTTACGATTCCCTGCTGAACGAATACTTCGATAGCACCCGCTCCATCATTGTGACCACCCACCAGGTGGAAGAAGTGGAGCACGTCCTTACCGACATCATGTTCATCAACCGTGGCCGCATCGTGCTCGATTGCAGCATGGAGGCATTCGAGGCCCGGTATCAGGAAGTGATGGTGCACCCCGAGCAGGTCGCCGCAGCAAGAGCGCTCAAACCCATCCACGAGCGCCAGGTCTTCGGTCGCAGTGTGCTGGTCTTCGATAGTTGCGATCGACAACAGCTTTCTGCGCTGGGCGAAGTGCGCACGCCCAGCATTGCCGACCTGTTCGTAGCCCTCATGGGAGATAAAACAAGCAACGTCGCACCCCAGGGAGCCGCCCTATGAACACTTCATCTTCCCGCGACTCGCAGCCGATCACGCTGTCGGCCCCCCAGCCCCTCTACTGGTCGACGCGGCGTGAATTGTGGGAGAACCGTTCTCTCTATATCGCGCCCTTGGCCGTCGCCGCCTTAGCATTATTCGGCTTCTTGCTGGCCCTGATACATCCGCCCAAGAGCCACGACATGGGACTGGCGGCGATCAACCCATCCTTTGAGCCCACCGCGCTCGCCATGCCCTACAGCCACGCAGCCATGCTCCTCATGTTGACCGGGTTCATCGTCGTAATCTTCTACTGTCTGGATGCGCTCTACGCTGAACGCCGCGATCGCAGCATTCTGTTCTGGAAGTCGCTACCGGTTTCTGACCTTACGACGGTGCTCGCAAAGGCAGGCATTCCCCTCGTGGTTCTGCCGCTGATCGTCTTTGTCATCACCGTCGTACTGCAGCTGATCATGTTGCTCCTCAGCACCGCAGCACTGCTGATGAGCGGTGGCAGTATCGCAACTCTATGGAGACAACTGCCGCTCTTCCAATTGGAAGCGGTGCTGTTCTACAGCCTGGTGGTGATAACGCTCTGGTATGCGCCCATCTTCGCTTGGTTGCTGCTGATCTCCGCCTGGGCGCGGCGCACCACGTTCCTATGGGCAGTGCTACCGCCGGTCGCCGTCACCTTGGTTGAGTTCATCGCCTTTCACACTACGCATTTCGGATCGCTATTGCGAGAGCGCTTCTTTGGCTTCGCTCCCCGGGCTTTCAACTTCATGCGCCCTGACGGCTCCATGATCGATCCCCATTTCATCCCGATAAGCCAAATCACTCCCGGAAAATTCTTGGCTACTCCCGGTCTGTGGATCGGGCTAATATTTGCCGCCGCATTCCTCGCCGCTGCCGTCCGGTTGCGCCGTTATCGTGAGCCCATCTGATAGTGAATTCGATGTTCAGGAGGATGTATGGAAACCGTGATTGCTCTTAACCCAGCCACTTCATGTACTTCCCTCTCACCCACTGCTGCGATCTGGCAAGACGTCCTGGCCCAGGCCATGACCGGCGAGCTCGTCGCCGCCATGAACTACACCTCCCTGGCGGAGATATGTGAGGACCCCGAAGAAATCGCCGATGCATTAGAGCACGCGGACGGCGAACGTTGGCATGCTGCTGCCTTCGCTACCGAGGGCCGCAAAATGGGCCTGGATGTCCCCAACAACGTCAACGCCAGGCATTGGAAGCGCCTGCGCGAGGCCTTCCTGCGCTGCATCGCAGATCGTGACTTTATTGCCTGCCTGATCGTTCAGGAGATCATGCTCGAATCCTTTGCCGTCGCCAGCTATACCCGTGTCGGCAAAGTAGGTCCGGGGAGTCTGGGCAAAACGTTTGCCGCCATCGCAGCCGAGGAAGAAGGGCACATCGATCATGCCATGGAGATTCTCAAAGCCGAGCGAGCCCTGGACCCGCAGCGCTTCGACGACAAGGTCTACCGGCTACATCTGGATGTGATGACCACCCTCGCCGAGATGCTTACCAGGGAATGCAGGACTGGACATTGCGAAGTCTGCCACGGCAGCTGCGTAAAGCCATCGTTGCCCGCAGTCAGCCTCTCTGCGGCCGAGCTTCGCGGAGTGTCACTGCAACAGTATCTAAAGACGCTCGACAAGCTGGGGTTACCCGGAGAGGTGACACTAACATGGGTGAGTCAGTTGCCGGTCTAGCCAGGCGAGGGCGAGAGCTCGATTTCGCCCTCATCGGGCATCAGGAAAGTTGGAGAGCGGCTGCGGACGTGCTCGCCGTCCTGCGCGGCCCGCAGCATCCGCCTCTGCCGGACGCCGAGCTCAAAGACATCCTGCCCTGGATCCCGCCCAGGGCAGTCTGCCATGTCGACGTGCGATCGATAACTGGCGCCAAGGCGCACGGCGCGTACATTGACTCCTTCATTCCTCCCGACCACCTGGAAGCTGCCTATATGCACGACAACATTGCCCGCGTTCGCGGCGCGGCGGCCTACGCTATCAAGGCCGGAGCGAAGATCGTAAGCCTCGGCGGATTCAGTTCCATTCTGATCGAGGGCAACTTCGACCAACTTCCTGAAAGACAAGACACCATCTTCACCACGGGAAATACATTGACCGTCGCCTTCATCGTTCAGGGTATCCGGAAAATGTGCGCGCTGCAGGGACGTAACCTCCGCCGATCAACCCTGCTCATCGTGGGAGCCACCGGAGATGTCGGTTCCGGTTGCGCTCGTTGCCTGGCGCCCTACGTGAAGCGCGTACTGCTCAGCGCACGTAACCAGGAGCGTCTACGCAGGCTCGCAGCCGAACTCGAAGCCGATGGAGTTCCGGTGGAGGTCTGCGCCCAGCAACGTTCCGCCAAGGCCGATATAGTAATCTGCGCCGCGAGTCTGGCCTCTTCTTCGCTCCTGTTGGGCCGCATCGCGCCCGACGCAATCGTCTGCGATGCGGGCTACCCCAAGAACCTCTCCCCCAAAGCCCTAATGCCGGACGCCACAATCTTCTTCGGAGGTCTGGGCCAGATCACCGGTGGAATGGACTTCACTCCCGATTTTCACGGGGTTCTAAATCGCCATCCCTTCCCCGATGTGGTCCATGGATGTCTTCTCGAAGGCATGGCACTGGCACTGGAGGGACGCTTCGAGCCCTTCTCTCAGGGAAGAGGCTTCATCACTCCGCAGCGCGTAGAAGAGATAGAAACCATTGCCGAACGCCACGGAATTTATCTCGCCCCGCCTTATAACGCCGAAGGACCTCTCAAAAACATGACCGATCTATTCGTAGCGTAGAGCGACGTTCGGGTCCACTCGTGAAGCCCGACGGGCGGCAGGTACCCGGCAAAAAATCGAGACGTTGATCAAGAAACAACCGCAGTCGCTGCTCGTGCTTTTGGACCTCGTTGCCAACCTGGAGCCCCTCGATGGAGCCGGCTAAGCACCCTCCTCCTCATGGCTCTCTTTCGATTCTGCGCCTTTGGATGGTCAAGAAGTAGATCCAAGTCCCAAAGAACGAGCCGACACAACCACTCAACAGGTGGAGAACTTCATGGATAGCATGCCACTGAAACAGCTCATGAAGGATTTCGTGAACCATCAACACCCCCAAAATACGAGCCATGATATACCCCACCTGGTGTGACGGAGCCCAAGGTTACCGTGTCAACCAATCAGAATGCCGAGACCGTGATGCCCGCTTCGTGGCTGAAGCGAGGTCAGGTAGCACTGATACTTCGGCGCGGCGATGCGGGCAAAAATGGCGCCTGGAGCAAACATTCCACTGTGGATTACTTTCGCTTTTTATTCGCCTATACTGGTGCCATGTTCTCTGCACCAGAAAGCTCAAAGCTCGTCGTCGTTCAATGCAAGGGATGCCACGAAAACATTCCGGCGCCCGTCAAGAACATGCCCGCGCAGCCAATCGCGGCCAGGTGTCCGCTGTGCCATGAGCATCGGCGCTATCTGCCGTCGGAGGTGTTTCTCGGCCGCCTCTCGCACCTGATGATCCGAAAGCCGGTGCGCACGGCGGATGGGCGGCCAGGATGATGGCGCCGCGGTTCAAAGGAAAGCCCAGCTTCGACTTTGCAATTCCCTGCCCGCTGTGCGGTTTTCGGATTCAGCCAAACGAGCTGATGCGCCTGGCATCGCACATCATCCGGTGCCCGAAGTGCGGCGGCGTGTTCGACGAGATGGAGGGCCGCAAGCCCATCAGCACATCTTAACCGCGGCACAAATCCGAAGGAACTACTTCCCGCGCTTCATTGAAATGCCTGGTGTGGCGCAGCGGTGCCGTCTGACCAATAGAAAACGGGCACCATAAAAATAGTTTCCGGCTCCGGAACATCGCGATATTGGTCGTTGAACAACACCGGTGAACCTGCGAGGTCTGCCCCCCACTGCGCGCCGTCTGTCTTGGGAACATGAAACATGAGATGCGGGCGCCAGTGTCCGGCGGAATCACCAAGGTTTCCTGCTTTCGACATCATGTAAGACATGGCGCCGGCTTCAGGCACCGGCAGGCCGTTTTTCGCGATCGTTGCGGCGATGTTTTCACGGATCTGGGCTTTGGATAATCCGGTCAATACCAGCCTCGTCCTATTGATTGTGTACGGAAGAATGGTCCGCACCGCAGCCGGGTTATAACAGATCGGCCCACGCATCTTAGGATTCCAAAACTCCGGACTATCAAATGGAGACATCCACGCGCGTTCAACCAGACAAGTGAACCCGTTCTTGCCTTCGACCACGGTCTGGTAGCCGTTTCTCTCCAAGACGAGAATCGTGGCATCGTCTGATATGGATTTGGGCGCTGCGCTCCGTGCCAGAGCAATCTCGGCAGTCCGATCGGCCATCAGGTATCGGTCAAGCGGCGCCATATTGGGATATTGCGTCTTGCCATCCTGCGCCCACGCCTGCCGCGAGACACCAGAGACAGAACCGGCGACGAGGATGAGGAGGGCGGCGGCACGGAATCCATTTCGGTTCATCGGGTTCTCCGGGACGGCGTGGGACGCCGCTCTTGTTTCCTTCTATGGAAAGCGGCGCCCGACTGGTCATTGAAAAGCAATTCCAGATAACGCCGCAGATGATCGATAGTTGCGGCGGCGACCTCGCGATTATGTTTCGCTTTCGCGAGAATGAACGCGCCCTGGAGCGTGGCCTGGGTGTAAAGTGCCAGGCTCTCCGCGGTCCAGTCGGCGGTCATGTTCCGTTGGCGCATAGCTTCTTCGATGTCGGCAACCAGCGTCGCAGCGTGGCCGCTGATACTGCGATTGCAGGCGTCGCGGATAGCAGGGTGCGTGTCGTAGACCTCTTGCACCATGGTGCCGGCGAGGCAGGTGAAACTCGGGCAACTCGCCGATGAGCAGGGTCTTGCGGAAATCGACATAGGCCAGCAGCCGGTCGAGCGGGTCAGCGAGTGTGTGATACTTTGCCGAGGCAAAGAACGCGCCGGTGCCTTCGATCCAGTAGTCGGCTGCGGCCAGCGCCAGCTCTTCCTTGCTATTGAAGTGGTGGAAGAAGCTCCTTTGGTCAGCCCGGCGGCTTCGCAGATGTCCTCGATACGCGTGGCGGAATATCCTTTGGCGCGGATTACCTGCAGGGCCGCGTCGAGGATCTTGGTTTTCGATTCGTGTCTTGTTTCGGTCGGAGGCACAGTAAACCAACCAGTCGGTATGCATCATATCCACTAGTTGGTGCGTTATCAATCCTTTTGTAGTCGCCTGCCCCGAAACCCCATAGGAACCGGACGATCTCCTCCATGACTCGAGAACTCCGGTCTGGTTGGAACAGAAACTGAGCATGCGGGGAACCATCCAGCAAAGCAAACCTAAAGTGGAAGTTGAAGCATTCTGGGAATCAACCGGCGATCACGCGGTCAACCGCGGCCTAGACCAGGTGGGCCTTAGCATCGTAGGCCAAACCTTTGACCGCAAGCTGCGTTTCGCGAATCATCAGGACACACCCGCAGACGAGCGCGATAACCGCTGATGCTCCGCAAGCGACGCCAATTCCAGCGGCTATCTTGAATGCCGATGGCCAGCCATAAAACACCACGATAGAACCTGCGATTGAGATGAGAGCTGAACTGGCGAAGAGCCCGAGACCCAAATAAAAGCAGCGAAGCGCTCGTAACAGCAGTTGAGCGCGCGTTTGCAGCGTGGCGAGCTCGGCGACCGAGGCTTCACGATCCCTGGCGCCCGGCTCAAGCTTTGCTAATTGCGCGGTCAAGGCGTGACTACGATCGGCCACGCGCGCCAGACGATTGTTCGTGCCCAGCGCCAACACGGACGATGCATTGGTGAGCACTGCCGGGGCTACGACGACGGTGAGGATCGAAAACGGATCGGCTGCGACCGAAGAATATTGCACCATTCTGCCCTCAGCGCTTGCGAAGATGATTGACTTTCTTAGCTGGTTGCATTTCCAAAGCCCTGCGCTGAACCTTCTCAAGCGTTCCTGGGCATGGTTCGCTGAAACATTCTATCCCAGGAATCGAGGTTCCGAGGTTCCCGACCGGCTTCTCCTCCTGGGTCAACGGGACGCAAGACCAACCCAAGTGGACGCTGCCTGCTGGTGAAGACCGGGAATCAGGCGATCGCCTGGGTTGGTTTTCGCTGGATTTTGGGAGCGATTGCTTACTCGGTTGGTAGCCTCTGCATCGGCTCCCCTGCTGTTGCGCCCATCCTAGCAGCATGCCGGCGTCAAACCCTTGGTGGCGAGTGGACGGGACCTTATAACCCCACTTCTTGCCGCAAGCGCAGAAGCTTGTGCTGTACCCGCCTCACCGCCCCCCGGCGGGCCGCAGGCCAGATAAGCTTTGCGTATTCTTCACGCCGGAAACGGGCCAGCGCACGATCCAGTTCGCCGGGCGCCAGTGAGCCACGGTTGTGCAGCATCGATGTCACGTACCGCCGCCGGTCGAGCACCGGGTGGATAAAGCGATCGTGATCCCTTGGCGTTAAATCTTCTTCCAGCATCGGCGGGAACCAATCGCAGTGAGAAACGTCACCGAAGTCGGCAAGCGATAGCCAGGTCATGCCTGCCCGCACGACCTCGCTCGGTACAAACACCTCACTGCTGGGCCATGAGCGTGTGGACCGGTCAGAGTTCATGGCCAGCCGCCGCTGATGCAACAGGTTTAACGCAGGAGAAGAAAACAAACACACGTTCAGCAGCGAGAGCTTAACCTCATCCGCAGGATAGACATCGCGCTGATAGGGCATCCAATGCCATTTGGTGAAGGATCGTGAGATCGGCAAAGCAACGAAATCGGCACCCCTTGATATGGCACGGGCGACAAACTGCTCCAGCGAGCATTGCACGACGCAGTCATACTCGACAAACACGTAATAGTCGTAATCTGGATATTGCGCCAGAAACTGATAGTGTGCGTAATCCGGATTCCACCACAGCACGCCGCCCACCGGAGAAGCGCATTGGCATACCAGCGGCCGCAAGATCGGCGCAGGTGAAACGGATGACACGATCGAAGGGTATTGGCCCGGCCGGGCCGTTGGTCTCATCAACCGAGACGTAAAAATCCATCCGCCCGGCCGACCTCAGCCAGTCGCCGCGCCTGACGTTCAACGAACCCGTCCCAAGCATACCTTTTGAAGACAACAGCAGCAGCGGGGCAGCAGTGGACTAGTTCATCGCTCGTGCTGTCTCTCTAGAACCGGTTGCGGCACCGAGAGCGAGTCTCGGTTGGGCTGCGCCTGCGCTAGCCGGTGCCCAGGGTTCGCGCTTGGAGCCGTCACCATAGCTCGAAGCCATCGGCAAGCGCGATAGAAACGGGCACCACAACGCGATCAGCAGGGGTAAGGACAGCGTCCCACGGGTGAGGATCGTCAACGTAAGAATTATCGGGAACATGCACCAGGTAAAGGCTGAACGAGAGCCTGCCAAGATAGCGTGGGAACCTCTTCAAAAGCATCGTCTCGACGCCGCCGGGAGCAATCGCGGCGCACAAAATCAAAACCGATCCGACGGCCACCATAGACTCCTGTACGGCATGCCATTGCGACCAGTGCCCCTGAAAGATCAATAAACCGCAGCCCAGAAGCACGAAGCCCAACCAGGATCCCACGCGCCAAAGAGATCGACGGATCTCATGTGAGCCGGGTGGCGAGAATGCCCCCGAAGACAAAAAAGCAAGCGTAATAGGCGGTCCACTGCAGTTCAATGGCCAGCCTTGTTAGCGAGACTTGATTGTGGTTCGAACTAATAAATTACCCATCGCGTCTGATGTTTCCGTCAAGCATCTGCATGCCCACAATAACCGCCAGCAGGAAGCTAAGACGGCAAGCGCACCCCGCACGCCCCAGCGACATATCGGGCACGATGATCAATGGGAAAAAAAGCGACTCTCTTATTTCCCAAATCAATGTGTGGGTGACGCCGTTGATCGTTGCATGGTGTCCGATCGCGCCAAGTGATCGAACAACACGAATAGGCTGACCCGATTGGGTCCAGGTCATCTCATTCACCCACGTACTCGCTCCGCTCACGTATGCATGCTGCTCAACGCAACGTTGAGCACCGCAGCGAATGCAATGGTCAACGACGTAGGGAATGTAGAGCCGGCACATCCGTCTTATGGCGAATTTCTTGTACGCGACGGGGCGTCCTTCAATCCAGGGCAAAGCGAGCACGAGCCCGCTCAGCACATAAAACAGCGTTACCGCCTCGTACCCCGCCCACATCAAGGCGAGCCGGGGTATAAAGAAAAATCGACGAGACCAGTCCGCCGCATTGGTTTTCCAATGGGAAAAGAAGAAATCGGAGTAGACCGGCTGCACCAGAAAGCAATGGTGGATAACCACGATAAACGCGGCTATTCCACGCACCGAGTCTAATGCCTCGATCCTGCCGATCTTATTCAACGGCAATTCCCTCAGTCGCGCGGGTCATGCTTCCATAGACCACTGGCAGGCGCTGCTCGCTAGGCGACCGTCTTGTCCTTCTCCGGCCCTGCTCCGCGCCTACTACTACGTGAAGACCTTCAACCACCTGGTCAACCTGATCGTGAGTCATGCTATCGAAGAGGGGCAGGCTCAACATCCTTGCGGAAACATCGTCGCAGACTGGCAACGGACCTCCTACGCAGACCCTCTGGAAGTATGGCTGCTCCATCAGGTGCGGACTGAAGTAAGCTCCCGTCGTTATCCCCCTGAGGGCTAACTCCTCGCGGATAGCCGCCCGGCGCCCACCCAGCCCAGCAGGTAACAACGCCGGCACAAACTGATGCGCCTGTGTGCCTGGCGCCCGCAATTGAAACTGCAATTCCGGCAACATATCGCGGTAGCGATTGAACAACGCGGCCCGGTGCGCCAACACGCTGTCGTAATCTGTAAGGCGTAAGCGGCCCAGCAACGCGCTCACTTCGCTAAGTTTGCCGTTCAAGCCAGCCATGGTGGTGATGCGTGGCTCACCAAAGCCGAAACTGCTCATGGTGCGAAGCCTTACGATACGATCCGGATCCGCGCTGTACATCAACCCCGCTTCTCCCACAGCAAATGACTTGGTGGCGTGCATGGAAAACACAACGCTGCCCGTAAAGCCGGCCCCGAACCCATGTCCATACTGGTTACAGGTGCCCAGCGAAGCTGCGCCATCCACGACGACAGGCACGCCTAGCTCCGACGCAAGTCTCTTATAGCGCCCCAGGTCAATCGGGTAGCCAAATGTCGCGTAGGGCATCACCACAGCGACCTTGCCCGCGTGACGTGAGAGCATCTCCGATTCGACTCAGGATCGGCCGCCCAAGTCGACGGATCGATGTCGCAGAGCAAGGGCGTAAGTCCGCACCAAAGCGCCGCGTGGGCCGCGGCTGCGAAGGTGAAGCTCGGCATCAGGGCAAACTCTGCCAGAGCGGCTGCTCGCCGACTGCATCCTTGATCGCCAGCATAAGGCCGATGGTCGCATTGCAAACCGTCGTGCAGGCACCTTCACCATCGAAAAAGCGCTCCAGCATCTCCCGTTCGAAGCGTGTATTGATGGGACCGAAATTACTGAAAATCCCGCTCTCCTCAAGCGACTGCAGCTCCGCGACCGCAAGCGAGAGCTGCGGCGGGGCGGGACGAACCAACGGTATCTTCATATCTTGAGCCCCTAAGCTGTGATGATCCGTTCCAGGCCCGCAAGCGCAGATGGTTTCAGTGCATAGTCCTGCGCGCAGCCGGGAGACAGAATGGCATCGGCAATCATCGCGCCCACGTCGTTCTGCCAAAGCCAGAGCCCATTTGCCTGACCCCTGAAGCTCGGCTCACCACCAAGCTTTCCATAAGGGACAAAGCCTGCGGCGAGACCGATGGCAAATAAGTTAGGAATCGGGTTGCCGCTGGCGTCGAGCACCCGGCAGTGATTATCCACGAGCCGTGCTTGCGGACCTGTCTCTGAGCTGAAGGGGTACCGCGGTCGCCCTCCTCATCGAAGACCGGAAGAGCGCGAGGCCGGTAACCGAGCGCCGCGATCACCAGATCCGCATTGTCCAGTAGCGCCACTGAAGCGGCATTGTCTACGCCGAGCCGATGTAAATGCAGCCGAGGCTCAGGTGGACGGCCGCCGATACCGCGCGCGCGCATGATCAATTCACGCGAGTCCAGCCTGAATCCGCTCAGACGGAAAACCCGTCCGCTGAGGGGACAGATGTCATCGGCCCCGAACTCCGTATATCCGTCTGCCAGCGCTGCTTCCACGCTGGGATAAAAAATGCGCAATTCCCGCCGGTGCAGGATAGTGAGGCCGCCCGGAGCAAACGTGACTTCAGGCATGCGGTTCAACAAGGCATGAGCAACAGCCGCTGCGCTGGTGGACCCGCCAACGATGGCAACGCGCGGAGACCTCCCCAGAGCGGCAAGACGAGCAGCAACCGCCCGGAAACCTTTGATGCTCACCACATCACTCGGACTGCAATAGTTTTTCTCCACAACGCTCGACCAAGTTGGCCCCGGCCACCACCTCACGCCGAAGGCGTTCTATCGGCTGCGAGGCGCCGGTGGCGAGCACTACATTGCGGGAATGGATCATGCACTCGCGTCCATCATTCAAATTTCTGATGGGCGTGATCCAGCCGTTAGTAGTGCGCTGCGTAGAAATTGCTTTAAATCCCGTAAGAACACGGCCGTTGGGCGAGGCCGCAACCACCTGTTTCATGGCTTGCCCGACCAAGCTCAGAAACTCGCTTGCGCGGCCCAACGGCACCGTGCCGTCTCCCACTTCCAGGAACTCCTTGGTGAGGGGATGGCTTCGTAATGGCGCAAGCTCGCTATCGGCTGGACCAGCAAGGCAATCCGCAAAAGTGAACGCAGTACTGTCGGAGTTTATGCACCAGTGACCGATGGTGCCTTCCCCAACAGAGCCCGATTGCTCCACCACCGTGACCCCCTCTTTGAGTAACTCCGCGAGACGCCCACGTCTATGAGCCGCGAGCAGAGGCGCTAGCCCCGCTGGACCTCCACCGATGACAACTACACCTGTTCCAGGAATGCTCAAATAATCACCCATTTGGCGTGGCGCAAAAAGGCGCACAACTTCTACATGATGTTCGGGGGGGGAGCCTAGGAGGAATACTCTTGTGTCGCGCTCTTTGGTCTAGGGCGCCTATCGAGTAACCTTCGAGGAGATTACGATAGGTGATGTCCAAAAAGCAACACTGATTGCGCTTCATACGCAACTTTATTTCTTAGGCTCTTAAGAAGTCATGGCGGCGACTCCCACTTTTTACGGGCCACTATCATCCGGCGAGACGCGCACGTTTACGCTCCGCGAGCAGGCGCCAGAACTGCTGGACCTTCGCGGATGGCAACTACACTTGTGCCAGAAAAGCTGGAAAGCACCTGCTTTGGCGTGGCGCAAAAAGGCGCACAACTCCCACATGATTTTTGGGGTAGCCTAAGGACAAGATTCTGGTCGTCGCGCCCTCGTTCGAAGGGGCTCCTATCGAGTACTCGAGCCTACCGAGTAATCGTCAGGAAGATTACGATAGGTGACGCCAAAAAGCAACACCCTTGCGCTGCATCAAAACACTGCGATGGTTGCGACTTGATTTCTTAGCTTCTTAAGAGCCCATGGCGTAGACTATTGCTTCTTCTTCGATGTTTACACCCCGACCGAGTCAGCCTCACTTAGCCGTCCAGACACCTGGAACGTCGCCTTTTCGAGGAAGGATTTCTCTCGAGATCCTGGCGCTTGGCTTCATTATCGTTCTGTGCATGGCGCTAAGGGCCTACCATATCGGGTCAGCATCTCTGTGGAGTGATGAGATCTTTTCCCGGTATTACGGAGACTTGTTTGGACTGCACTACCTGGTAACTGATGGGCTGTCCAGTGAGCCGACCCCTCCCACCTACTATCTCCTGCTTCGCGGCTGGATCGCGTTATGGGGCGGCAGCGAAGGAGCTTTGCGCTCGTTATCCGCTTTGGCCTCCACGCTGTGCATCCCGGTGGCCTACCTGTTGGGCCGCGAGTTGATCGGAAAGCAACAAGGGATGCTCGGCGGTCTCCTTCTCGCGCTTTGCCCCATGAGCTTGTATTTCGCTCAAGAGGCAAGGGTTTATGCCCTGTTCATGTTAGCTACCGCGTTCGCGCTCTGGGGCGCCGCCGTGTTTCAGCGTGACCCGAGCTCCAGGAAAGCGGCCGTTTTCTATGCTTTGCCCAGTACTCTCTGTCTCTATCTCCACGCGACTGGAGTACTGTTCGTGTTGGCGTGCGGGGGAGCCGTGTGGCTGTTTCTTCTGACGCAAGGCGTTCGCGGACGCCGGGCGCTCTTCAAATGGACAGCATTGAACGCATTCGTTCTGCTGCTGGGGACGCCTTATCTGGTCCATGCCCTCGCAGCCAGCCACGGTGGCGGACTTGATTGGATGCCACCCCCGAGCTTCCGCATGCTCCTCTACTCCACCTCGAAGGTGGTTAGCGGAGAAATGACACCGTATCCTTGGCCTGGTTTCCTTTTGGCAGCTGCGGTGGCCGTCACCCTGGTCATCTCGCTGTTCCTTGACCGGCCCCCTATCCGGGCAAGTGTCACGCTGATCGGCACGCCGTGCCTATTCGTCGCCATGGTGTTCATGCTAAGCCTTGCTCGCCCGATCTTGTTGCCGCGAGTGCTTGCTTGGACAGCCGTGCCCTTGTGCGTGCTGGGCGGAAGCCAACTTTTTGCGGCCGGGCGAGCGCGTTATGCTGTCCTGTTAAGCTTGGTGGCCGCCTTTGGAACCGGCTTGTTCTTCCAAATAACAACGCCGGGCAGCAACAAGGAGCCCTGGAGAGAAAGTATGCGGGACATTGCACCTCAGCTTAAACGAGCCGATCTGGTGGTGCTCAGCCCTCTCTTCGATCCCATGGTGCTGAACTACTATGCGCCGCAAGTCAAGAATGTCCGTCACTGGGATGCATCGTTGCGCCCGACGATCATGAATGCGGCCGAGCAAAGGCTGCACATTGCCGATATTACAGAAGCCGAGATTTTGCGTGCAATTGCGGCAAAACAGTCAGTGTGGGTGCTATCGAACGGGTTCGACCTCAGTCGCGTTAACGATCTTCGAAGCCGGGTGCCGGCTACGTTCTATCGCGAATGGTTCTGCGGCAGAATTGCCTGCGTCGGCGCCGCGGGTTGGCAGCCTGACCACTAAGGACCTATCGATGTCTGGCTTGCTGTGCCGGGTTTGGTGTGCCGTAAGCCTCTCCGTCCCTTAAAGAGGGGATATGTTCTGCCATACCAAAGAGGGGGGACCCGCAAACCCCTAATGAGCTTTCTCAAAGGCGATAGTGCGCCGAAGATGGGGAACCGGAGGAAAGGGAGAATCCGCGCTTCCCAGTACCGGTCCAAAACCCACAAACGAAAGCGATAGGAGATGCGAATGGATACCATCACGGTGAAAGACGGCACGCAGATTTACTTTAAGGATTGGGGCACAGGTCAGCCTCTTTTTTTTCATCACGGTTGGCCGCTCTCCGCGGACGACTGGGATACGCAGATGATGTTTTTTCTGGACCACGGCTACCGGGTGATCGCCCATGATCGCCGCGGGCACGGGCGGTCCACGCAGACAATCAACGGGCACGACATGGATACCTACGCCGCCGATGTTGCGGAACTGGTCAAGGCGCTGGATCTGAAGAATGCGGTGCATATCGGGCACTCCACCGGCGGCGGCGAGGTGACGCGGTATGTCGCTCGCCACGGCAAGGGGCGAGTGGCCAAAGCAGTCCTCATCAGCGCGATTCCACCGACCTTCATGAAGTCGGAGAAAAACCCGGACGGCGTTCCGAAGGAAGTTGTCGACGGTCTCCGCGACGGCACCGCCAACCATCGTTCCCAATTCTATAAAGACATCACCATGCCGTTTTACGGATTCAACCGCCCAGGCGCGGTTGTCTCCGAGGGAATTCGGGAGAACTGGTGGCGGCAGGGCATGATGGGTGGCATAAAAGCTCACTACGACTGTATCAAAGCACTCTCCGAAACCGAGTTCTACGACGATCTTAAGATGATCGACGTTCCGGTCCTGGTGATGCATGGCGAGGACGACCAGATTTGCCCCTTCCCTACCACCGGAGCAAGGTCTGTCAAGCTCTTGAAGCACGGCACGCTGAAGTCTTATCCTGGATTTCCGCACGGCATGCCAACCACAAATGCAGACCAGATCAATGCCGATCTGCTCGAATTCATACGAGCGAAACCGGCAACGGCCGAAGAGGCCGCGTGAGTTTTGGCCGATATTAGGGCGACGTGATACCTGGTTAAAGTTCCGGCTCCTCGCCGGGAAATAGGTGTTATGTCGCCGATTTTTCGCCGGTAGAAGCTTTACCAACCTTCGAGAGTTGTTTGTAGTAAGCCGGCAACCTTGGCGATCATCTCCGCAGCCCGTTCCAGTTGTTTGCTTCTGGAGGGGCCAGAAAAAAGGTTCGCGGCGCTGGAGAGCAGTCTGGAGCATCTATCCATATTAGTGACTGATTTCTTCCGCTGAGACCGGCTAGGCGCATGCGATGCACGGCTTAGCGCAGAATGACAACGCAGTAGAGGTGCACTCCTTTCGGAGCATGGCAGCTATTTTGGGAAAGACCGTTTTTGGGAAAGTCCGTGGTGGAGAATGGCGCTAAATCGCGTTGAAAAAAATGGCTCCAAATCAGGTTCCGGATAACATAAGATGGGTGGGACGACCTACGGATATCCAATCCCCGTGTGTCTCCCGGCCCAAAAATGCGAACCATTGCAGCTGATGGCTTCGCCGCTCGAGCTCCTAATCGGCACAAATTCGTCATCCTGCGGAGCAACCAACTCCAAGTGAGATAGCTCTAGGACGAGATGGGCCGCAGTAAACGCAATATGAACCGCAAACGATATTGGAGACAATCTATGTGGAAAGAAACCACTGCGACTGAACCACCCAAGGCTACCGCCCCTGCCGCCAGCTCAAAACCGGTCACCGAAGACGAACTGCGCGGAATATTGGACCGGTTGGAATCGACCCGGGACATTTTCCGCGAGAACCGGGAATTGCGGAGTGTTTTGTCGCGCCGCGAAGGCGAGAGCCAGGCACTGCGAGCCCGCAACGCCGAGTTGGAAGAGATCATGCGGCAATTCGCCCCGACGCTCTTGAACATCGCCACCACGATGGGATTGGCGGCGAAGAATGAAAAGACTGGCATCCGGAGCGAAGTCTAAGAAACATTTGTAGGCCCGGCGCATCCAGAATTAATTATTTCGAAATCACTTGGAAGTAATCCCAGAACGCGAGCCCTGGGATTACTTCCCTTTACGCACCGAGGCTGCCGCATGGGCTGTTCCTCTGCGAACATCATCCGGCGCCCGCAGACTCCGAGTAGCTAATTCGGCGAAGGTTGTCGACGTGATCGATCAACATCGTCGGAGCGACAACCTTCTGCGCTTGGAGCTTCAACTTCAGTTGCTCCTGAACCGCGGTGAAGGCGGCGCGGTCATCCGGTCCAGGATCACCCAGGACCGCCGTCCTGGGGCATTCTCAGCCGTCCCTTCGGGACTTTTCGAGGTCTCATCCGCAAACCCAGGACTAGCGTCCTGGGCTACTTTCAGCCGTCCCTTCGGGACTGAGTTTGTCGGTTGAGTTCTCATGCAGACTCGGCCGGGCCAGAACCCGCTGCGGCGGAGCACGAAACTCTGGCTACCTAAGTTTTGCTGCCGCCATACTTGCGATGCGTTCCTCGGCCTGGCGAGTTAGGTGGGGTACGATGCCGAGTTGCCGCTCAATGAGCATTAGCTGACCACGATGATGCATTTCGTGCTCCTTGGCCCCGAGCAGTTGTTCGAAGCGCGACTTCGTACCTGAGCCGTCGGCTACGGGGATCATTTCTGCGAGAAACTCGGGTGTCAGGGTTTCTAACCAACCTGCAAACTTGTCTCCCTCAGCGCGCAGCAGATCGAGAATCTCCGCTTTCGTGCGCGACTTTTCTTCCTCTGCCTTAACCTCGCTGCCCAGCCGAAGAAAATCAAAGCCGACCAGCGTTTTCACCCGCTGCTTGCCGTGAACCTCATACCACATCCGTGGAGACACTGCGATGTGCGCCAGCAGGGCGCCGACGGAGCGGCAGCCAGTCGCGGGTACGAAGCCGTACTTCGATTCAGGAATATCCTGTGCAATCTGAAGAGTGTTATTGCGTACCACGCGAAATTGCCTGGCAAAATCGTTCCCACCATAAACGGTTAGCGTCATGACTCGCTCCTCGCTGGAGAATTTTACTCGATCCTGGATTTTCTTGAATCGAGGGGACCGACGAAGTCAGCACAGTGCGACGAATAACTTGTTCGTCCCTCCATGCCACAATCCATGACGAAGCCCGGGGCATCCCGCGAGCCTATTTGGTTTGATTACACACAGGACAGCTCTGCCGATGCAATTGGATGAGATAGGCAATCCGCGCTTGGCCGGCCCGATACCTTCCAGAAGGCGCGTTCCGCCTTTCGGAGCTGGGCGGAACCACTTGACGGCGGCGCTCTTCGTATCTGCTACAGGCTGCTTCAAGCTCTTTTATTTCTAGACAAGGCATTTGAATCTCCAGCACAGCAAATGAAACAATCGATTCTTATGGTACGTTGCTGGCCCCCCATCCGGTCTAGTGGTAGCGTGAAGATATGCTGAACACATGTAATGCTACCTTGATGACTGGCAACGTTTCTTCTACAACTGTTGGGGGATCCGAGATGTCCGGGATCGCCAGCGGGGAATAGAGGAACAGCCTGAACGCGTGATTTATTTATTGCGGACGGAAAGATGGTGCACCGGCGTCAAAGCGGTTAGCCATGGAGCGTCTATTTTGATGACCGGCGGTAGTGTCGTGCGATTCCACGCAGCCATGGTTTATGTGGCTACCCTCGCGCTCCTTATCTCGTGGGGACCCGCGTTCGGGCAGAGTGTTTCCTCCAGCGACCAGTTAACGCCTGGGCCGGGTCGTGAACTGGTCATGCGTGCATGCTCGAGTTGCCACTCGACTGCGACCGTGATTCAGCATCGCGATACAGCTGCCGGGTGGGCCAATGAAGTGGATACGATGGTGGCCCGCGGAGCGATGCTGTCAGCGGCGGAAGCGTCCCAGGTCGTGGCCTACCTCGCGCAGCATTACCCGTCGGGACCCCGCACCTTCGCCGGCGTCAGGATCAGCGGCCGACGGCGAGGCGATGCAGCCGCCCCGGCGCGGCATCGGCCGCTCCGACCCGCCGATTGCACCGCCCGGCCTTGCGCCCTCCTCGAAGGCCGTTACACCGTCGGCGCCAAACTCGCCTACTCACCGGGCGGGTGCGGATTGGCCCTCCATGAATCTGGATCCGAGGCGCCAGCCGATTTTCTCCACTCGCACAAATCAATGTGAAGAACGTCGGGCAATTGAAGGAAGCCTGGACCTGGGAAAGCAATCCCAGCGTGCCCCAGACGAAGTTGAGCATGGCTGAGCGGCTTGACTCGTTCAACGCAGGGTATGGGCGGGGCGTGCCGATCACGGAAGTGACGCCGCTGGTGGTTGACGGCGTGCTTTACGTCACCTCGCCTTATGGTCAAGCCGTTGCCCTCGAGGGTGATAGCGGCCGCGAAATCTGGAAATATACACTCCCGGCAGAGCAGGGACGGCCGGCAGTTCGCAGCCTGGCATATTGGCCTGGCGACGGAACAACACCAGCAGCCATTTATTTCTCCACGACGGCAGGGCTGATCGTCGCTCTAGAAGCTCGGACGGGGCAGCCGTTGAAATCCTTTGGCATGGACGGCGTGCTGAATTTCGCAGCTGTGGCCCGGGGCAAGTTCACCGATCTCTCGCCCACCTTGACGTCCTCACCGTGTTCTACAAGAACATCATGATCACCGGGATGGCCGGCTACGGAAGCGGCGGGAAGGGCCCGTTGGGCACAACGCGCGGATGGGACGCCGCCACGGGCAAGCTCCTATGGGAATTTCATGGCGTTCCCCAGCCCGGCGAGCCCGGCCACGAAACCTGGGTCGGGAATACCTGGATGGATCGCGACGGCGCCTATAGCTGGGGACTGCAGAGCGTCGACATGGAGACCGGCACGGTCTTCGTACCGCTGAGCACCGCGCATTTCGACTATTACGGTGGCGATCGGCCTGGCAATGATATCTACGGCACCAGCTTAGTCGCGCTTGATGTCACTACGGGCAAGCTCAAGTGGTATTACCAGACCACGCACCACGATGTGTGGGACGCGGACCTGCACCATGCGCCGGTCCTGATCACGGTTCAAAAGGAACCCGGCGGATCGCCTGCCGTCGCGATTGCGACCAAGCGCGGCCTGATGTTCATCCTTGACCGAACACGGGTAAGCCGATCTTTCCCGTTGAAGAGCGTCGTGTTTCGACCTTTGGTTTTGTGCCGACCGAACTACCATCCGCGACCCAGCCGTTCCCCATTTGGCCTGGGCCGCTGGCACGAGACTACTTTTCGCCGGACGACCTCAACCGCATCACGCCAGAACAGGCCAGCTTCTGCGAAGACATGCTGAAGCATGGCCGCGCGGATCTGCCGGCCGGGCCCGATGGACTGCGCACAGGAGGTCCCTATATCCCTTACGACGAAAACGGCTCCATCCTCTTCCCATGGACGAACGGTGGCGCCGAGTGGGAGGGCATGTCGTACGACCCTGGCCTCGGATATGTCTTCGTTCTAACCGCGGATGTTGGCGAGGTCTTCCAAGCCATTCCTAACTCGTCGCCGCCAAGTATCGAGCGCTATCAGTTCCGCAATCCCAAGACCGGCTGGCCCTGCAGCGATGGCCCTTGGGGCGAGATGATTGCGGTCAACGTCAACACCGGCCTCGTGGCCTGGCGCAGGCCGATCGGCGAAGATCCCGGTCTTGAGAAGCTGGGCATCAAGGATTGGGGCACGCTCCTGATGGGCGGTCCCACGTCGACCGCCGGCGGCGTCACGTTTGCCGGGGGCACCATCGACGGAATCTTACGGGCCGTGGAGTCTTCGACTGGCAAGGAGTTGTGGCAGGCCGACGTGGGCGCGTCTGCCCACGGGATAACGATCACCTACCTCGGCCGTGACGGACGCCAATATGTAGCAGCGTTTGTTTCCGGCGGCGGATTTCTGGGCGATCCTTCTGTCCCGGCTGTGCTGCGAGCCTTCAGTCTTCCCAAAGATGGACCCCAGAGCAAAACAGGCTCAGCGCGGGTTCGAAGGTGATGTAGGGCTGGACGACCAGGCATAACGTCACCATAGCTGTTTGTAGCAGTGAACTTCCCCCGGTTCGAGTGGTCTGGTACAGGATTCTCCATGACCTTAGGCGCCGCGACCGCGGAGATAGAACTTT
Organism: uncultured Acidobacteriaceae bacterium; assembly: GCA_963815175.1. Classification (GTDB taxonomy): domain Bacteria; phylum Acidobacteriota; class Terriglobia; order Terriglobales; family Acidobacteriaceae; genus PALSA-350. The sequence goes on along the minus strand of CAWFGM010000057.1, from coordinate 2,272 downwards.
TCGATGGGGTTTAGTCAGGCCCTTCTTGCCTCAGTTCCTTAAACCTGCAGGCTCTTCAGGTAAGGAACGCTTTGCGCCATCAGCGCAGGATTCTGCTCCAGTTCGACAAAGTAGTTTTGGATGTGAGCCTTCCCTGCGGCAGTGAAGACCTTCTTCCAGTCCACTACGCCCTTACCGAGCGGCACCTGTTTCGCTTTGCCGTCGGGGGTCATCACCCAGTCCTGGCAGTGCATGGAGATATAGCGGTTGGGATAGCGGGTGAAGTAATCAACGGGATCGAAGCCGTCCTGCATGGTGGAAACCTGAAACTGCAGTTTCACGGTCTTGGGATCCAGGCGCGCGATCTCCATATCGTAAACGCGCTTGCCGTCGATGCTGGTAACCTCAAAGCCTTCGTTGTGCAGCACCGCAACCATGCCTGCAGCATGCGCCTTGGCGGCAAAGGTATTGAAGAGATCGGTGACACGGTTCACGTCCGCTACCGTGGGTGGAGCGTTCTTAGGCAGCGTGCCGAAGCCGAGGCTGGCGGTGGCCATCTGGGTCAGGCCAAGCTCCTTGGCCCATGCGATCCGCTCCTCCGCATGATTGAACAATTCGTCCGTGTCGAAGTGGGAGCTGATACAAGTGAGCCCGTAATCGTGGAGCATCCGGCGCAGCTGCTGCGGCTTGTACTGGGCGAGGCTGGAGAAATCCTTATAACCAAACGGCGAACAGAGCTCAATGGTCTGAAAGCCCGCGGCGGAAAGGCCTTTCATCGTCCCGGCAAAATCCGGATTGATCGAGGCGCGGACGGGATAGGTCTGGCAGCCGATGGGGAGGCCCAGGGGATCAGCCAGCAGGGACGGGGTTGCGGTCAGAGCGACTGCGGCAGCCGCACCCTGCTGAAGGAAATGGCGTCGGGTCATCGATCTGGGCATACGGGTGTTTCTCCTGATGGGTTCGCTAAGAAGATTATGACAGGTCGCGATCCAGCGCCGGACAACCACGCCGAGACGAGATTCCGACGGTGAAGGCCATGACACTCCAGATGACGCTGCCCGACGAGCAAGGCCCGAGCAACGATGCCGGCAACAGGTATGAAGCACGGAATGGAGGCGATCTACCAGCGTCTGGACGGAATGATCTAAGAGGTTTAGCCGAACTTTTTCAGTGCCGTGCGATGGATGATGGTGGGTTCGTCTCTCCCCTTCGATGGCCATTCGAGGCCGGTTATTTGTAAAATTCGATATTTTTGGGTCGTTTTTGCTGGTTTTGAGCTTAGCGGGGGCGGACAAAGGGGTTCAAGGGGGTCTTTTTCGCGGGGAAATCCACTCCCAAGTCTGGAACAGAATTGAACAGCGGGACGTAGGGTACGGAGGGTTTCGAGGGGTTGGCGAAGGTGGACTGGCTGGGGCCCGGGACCGGAGAGGGATTTCCCTCCGAGCGGGCAGCCGGAGTAGACGCGGGGGCGGATTTTTTCTCAGAGGCCGGACGGTTAGGGATGAAGTTTTCCATGGCGATGATCATGGAGAGGGCCTTGACCTGGCCGGTAATGCTGCCTCGGGTCATTTCGGGGCTCAGCTTGGCGAGTTCCCAGAGGCGGTCCAGTACTTGCTCGCGGTCCAGGTTTTGGCGGCGTTGTCCTTCCACGTCTTGCTGGACGAGTTCTTTCTGGACAGCGGCGCTGTGCTGGAGCATGTAGTCGCGGACATGGGGTTTGGCTTTGGTGTAGGCGGCGGAGTCGGGGTTTAGGCCGGCGGCTTGGGCGGCTTGACGATCGGTCATGGCGCCAGTGAGGACCAGGCGGGCAAAGGCCATTTCCTGACCGGTGATGGGGTCGTTGACTTTATTTTTGGGCATAGGTGGCTCCTTTGGTTGAGAGAAGTTAGGGACAGAGGTCTCTACTGCGCCTGGAGGCGCAGTGGCGTGCAGTAAAAAATCCCACCGGGGCGGGTGCTTCGATTTCCTTATTTTGGGACAGGGATCGGGTGTGTCACCGGACAGCGGTAAAACCGTCCTTCGCTCGCTTTAGGCCGAAACTACCGACAACTGCCGACCAGCAAGAGGTACGCGAGAGCCGCAAGCTGTGCCGATATCAACTGCTAACACGATATAGCGGGTTGCGGAATTGGGTTAGGGGCCGCGCGTCTAGTCTTTAGTCGTTGGTTATCGTTTCGCAGGTTACTTTGGGTTGCCTGGAGATGGGGTGTCGGCCGACAGATAAAGGGAGAGAGAGAAACAGGGTACCAAATCGCAGGCAATTTTTGTGGATAGGTATGTTTTCCCGGGAAAT
>CAWFGM010000056.1:0-13802 GCA_963815175.1 uncultured Acidobacteriaceae bacterium | reverse complement strand
TTCCTGGCACAAACTCGCCCCGCCTATCGTTATAGAGGTGTAGAAGTGGTGAGCATGAGCGGTTGCTGGGTAGAAGCCGAATTTGAAGCGATCTTTCGCGAGCACTACGGTCGCATTGTCCGCGTTACCCGTCGCGTGCTGCAACGAGACTCCGAGGCGGAAGAGGTCTGCGCCGAAGTGTTCCTCCGGCTCTACCGTAGGGGCCCCAGCGTGGCCGCCGACGGGCCGGTCGGGGCCTGGTTGTACCGCACCGCGACGCGTGCTTCGATCGATGTCTTGCGCGCCAAGCGGCGGCGCGGCACTGAAGTCGAAGGCGAGGGCGCCATTCAAAGTGAAGACCCCACCGAGGGCCCACTCGCGCTCCTGTTACGGCAAGAGCGCATTGGCGAAGTGCGCGACGTGTTGGCAAAGCTGAAGGTCGAGAAAGCACAGCTGCTGCTGTTGCACCACAGCGGCCTGACGTATCAGGAGATCGCCCAGATCATGGAGATGAACGTCCGTTCGGTGGGCACGAAACTCTCACGGGCAGAGGCGGAGTTCTCCGAACTCTACGAACGGCATCAAAGGCGCAAGCGCAAGACACCGCAGTTACAGGCGGCAAGGGAGGGGCAATGAAGCACGCAGAAACAGGAACCTTACGAGCGTACCTCGATGGCCAACTCGACTCCGGGCAAGGTGCTTCCGTCGAGCAACACTTCAAGAGCTGCGCGGTGTGTGAACGAGAGCTAGCCACATTGTCTAACCAAGCGGCAAGTGTGCATGAACGCCTCGATCGGCTGCCGGAATTAGCGGACGCCGATAGCACTGCATCGGCTTGGGCTGCATTTCAAAAGAAGCGGGAGGATTGGATGGAAACGAGGCAGAATCGATGGTCCCTGGGGCGGAAGCTATCGCTCGCGGGCGCCGGCCTCAGCATCGCCGTAGTCGTGTTGGTCTTGACCGTTGGCCCTGTTCGGGCGTGGGCGGAGAACCTGCTGGGTATTTTCCGCGTCGAGCGTTTCACCGTGCTCGAAATCGACTCTTCGGCTCTCAAGGCGAATGGGTTGCAAAACAACCAATTGCTCAATCAGGCGATCAGCCGCGTCCTTTCCGATGAAATCACCGTGACGCAGAAACCGCAAAAGCCGGAGCCGATAGCGGACGCGGCCACTGCATCAAAAGCCGCCGGATTTTCCGTACAGCTGTTGCCAGGCGAAACGCCGTCCACCATGCTGCTGGAGCGTGGTGCCGGCATGCAGATGAAGCTAAATCGCGACCGGATCCAAGCGATCCTCGAGGAGGCCGGGCGCAGTGATCTGCAGATTCCCGCCTCGGTCGATGGCGCCACCATTGGTGTACGTGTACCGGCCGGGGTGATGGCCTTCTACGGTAATTGTGGAGATGCGGGGTCTGCAGGGCTCTTCTATGCCTCCAACGGAAGGGGCAAAGCCGAAAAGGAGGCGGATGCCACCTGCATAGCGCTCACTGAGCTTCCGAGTCCAGTCGTATCCGCCCCTCAAGAGATCGATCCGGCGCAGATTGCCCAAGTAGCACTTCAATTCATGGGCATGAGCGCCAACGACGCTGCCAACTTTACCCAGACCGTCGACTGGACCTCGACCCTCGTGCTCCCCGTAGAGCGCGGGAAGACGAAGTACGAGCAGGTGCATGTTAACGGCAACGAAGCAGCGCTGATACGGCCTGCCAATCAGGGATCATCCGGCCACTACTCGCTGATGTGGGTGGACAATGGAATAGTCTTCGGGTTGGGTGGAACGGGAGACGATACCACCGCGATCAACCTGGCCTCGCAGTTGCAATAGAGGAACGTGCATGGCAGCTCTTACCATCGACGTCTCACAGCTTAGAAAAACCTACGGAACCCGTGCCGCCGTGCGCGACCTGACCCTCCAGGTCGCGCGCGGAGAGGCGTTTGGGTTTCTCGGGCCGAACGGGGCGGGCAAGAGCACTTCGATCAAGATGCTGCTGGGCCTGGTAAAGCCCACGGGTGGGCGCGCTCTGCTCCTGGGAAAGCCGGTGGGCACGCGTGAAGTGCGAGCCCGCATTGGCTTTCTCCCCGAACACTTCCGCTTCTACGATTGGCTTTCCGCATCCGAGCTTATCCAGTTTCACGGGCGGCTCTGTGGCCTGGCGGAAGACAAACTCCGGCGCAAGATTCCGCAGCTGCTCGAGCGGGTGGGCCTGGGCGCACAGAGCAACAAGCCTATCCGCAGTTTCTCCAAGGGCATGATGCAGCGCGTCGGCCTGGCGCAGGCGATTGTCAACGACCCGGAGATCCTGTTTCTCGACGAGCCTACTTCCGGTCTCGATCCAGCCGGACGTAAGCTGGTGCGCGACGTGATCAGCGAGCAGCGCAACCGCGGAGCGACTGTCTTTCTGAATTCGCACCTGCTGGGCGAAGTTGAGCAGAGCTGTGACCGCGTAGCCTTTATTCGAGACGGCCGCATCGTCGGCAGGTATGAAATGGGCGGGTGGCAGTCTACCCAGACGGAAGTCCAGATCAGGGTCGCACAGATCAACGCCACCGCCATGGAACGCCTCAGAGGATTCACGCAGGACGTGCGCCTTGAGGGAGAGTTCTTGCGCCTGCGGGTGATGCAGACGGATCATCTGCCCGAGGTCGTTCGCTGCCTGGTGGAAAGCGGCGTGGAAGTTTTCTCTGTCGTTCCCCAGCGCGTAAGCCTGGAAGAATTGTTTTTGCAGATGATGGGACCGGACACCGGCTTATGAGCGAGAATGCAATCCACGTGCACGCGGCCGCCTCCGCAACCGAGGCGCCGTCGCTCGGCCTTGCGGGCGGCCCAGGTGCTTTGCGTACTACGTGGTTGATGGCGCGAGTTACTTTCCTTGAAGCTGCCCGGCGCAAGATCCTGTGGATTGCAACCTTGGCCGGCTTCGCGTTCCTGGCTTTTTTCTGGACCGCCCTTCATTTCGTGCTCAAGAACGCGACCCAGCAAGCAAATACTGTCAGCCTTCGCGAAGGCGTCGTCATGATGACCATGATGGTGCTCTATGCCGGGAGCATGATGACCTCGCTGATGGCCGTGCTCATGTCCTGCGACACTTTGTCTGGAGAGATCGCATCCGGCACCATTCACGCCATCGCTACCAAGCCAGTGGAACGCTGGTGCCTGGTGCTGGGGAAGTGGGCCGGCTTTATCGGCATGCTCACACTTTATATATTGCTCATCGAGGGGGGCACGATCGTGCTCAGCTGGCGCGCGACCGGCTATCTTCCTCACCATGCTCTCGCTGTGCTCAGCCTGGTTTGGTTGCAAGCGGTTGTGCTGCTTGGCGTCACCATGGCGGCGAGCACCTCGTTCTCCTCGTTAACCAGCGGTGCTGTCTCGCTTGGGCTTTACGGGCTAGCGTTTGTAGGCGGATGGATCGAGCAGTTCGGGGCTTTACGACACGTGCAGGCCTTGGTCCCCCTGGGGATTCTCTCCAGTTTGATCATGCCCAGCGACGCCCTTTGGCGCCGTGCGGCCTTTAAATTCCAGCCACCATTATTAGGGAGCATTGGTGCTTCGCCCTTCACCAGTAGCCTGGTACCAAGCACTGCGATGGTGGTCTATTCTGCTCTCTACGCGCTGCTGGCCCTTCTGTTGGCCCAGTTTCTCTTTTCCCGCCGCGACCTCTAGCGCCGCCCTGCTCCGACCAGGCTGCATCGTGTTTTCAGATCCTATCCTGGACTCCGACGGTGGGCCAAACCTACAACGTCCCAAGGCTCAGGGAGCCGGGGATGGGCAAGATTTATTTTGACCGCAGCGTCCACAGAGGCGGGGGAGGCGCGGCGCCAAGTGCGAAACGGCAACCAGGCTGCCTCCCTCAATGTCGTAACCTGCGACTCACCAGTCACTCCGGTGGCGGGAAACTCCCCGCGGCCAGGATGATAATAGGTTCCAAAGATGACATTCCAGATGGGAAAGAAGGCCGCGAAGTTACGGTCAAAATGCTCCGGTAAATTGCTGTGATGGATGCGATGTACTTGAGGCCCCTCGACCAGCCAACTCAACCGACCCAGACCGAGTTTGAGTCTGGCATGGATAAAGAACGTCCAGGAAACCAGGGGACACCTAGATCCAGCTGGCCGAACATCTCCCAGATCGACCGTGCGCAGTGGTCATCGTCGATCATTCTCTCTACACCCACGGTACGAAGTCTGGCGTCGACTTCTCCGGCTCGGGGCGAGATAGCTGGAAACCGACAGAATCGGATGTTCACCACGTTTACCTAAATCCGGAAACTTCCAGCCCTGCCATGGCCCCTCGGGCCCTCCAAGAATCCGACGACGGTCCGGAATTCGGTTTGCGGCATCTATCATTCGGTTTCACTTTCTGGAGGCACCCGGTTACTCAGCCTTCCAGCGAATGAGCACTCACGAACCGTATCGATCACCTTCAGGAGCTAGACATGAATCAATTCCTTTCACCAGATCCCGCACGCCTCGGCCGTCCGGACGTGCCGCCCTGTTTGGATGCTGTCGACGAAAAGCTTGCTGGAGGCACTCCGGATGAGCTTAAGACCGACCTTACCGGGATACTTGGCGAAGATCTTGTGCGGTATCGGATAAGCGACCTGGTGCGCTACGCATCGGATGCCAGCCCCTACCGGTATATCCCGAAGGTCGTCGTACAACCAAAGATCATCGACCACGTAGCGGCGATTTTCCAATATTGCATCCGCAAAGGTCGCCACGCGACCTTCCGGGCGGGGGGAACCAGTTTGAACGGCCAATCGCAGGGCGACGACATCCTGATCGACGTGAGACAGCACTGGAGCGGCTGGAAAGTCGAGGACAACGGGGCGCGGATTCGCTGCCATGTCGGCACCACCCTCGGACGCATTAACGAAGTGTTGAAACCGTACGCCCGCCGCATGGGGCCAGATCCCGCAAGCCTGAACGCAGCCACCATCGGTGGTGTACTTGCCGTGAACGCGGGCGGCATGCGTTGCCCGCCGGCGATTGATTCGTACCATTCGATCGTGGCCATGAAAATTGTTCTTACCACAGGCACGATGATCGATACGGAAGACCCGCGAGCTGAGGATCTGCTTGCTGCTGCCGAGCCGGAAATGGCAGCAGGATTACTGAAGATCCGTCAGGAGATTCTCGCCAACAAAGAAACTGTTGATCGAATTATCCGGAAGTACAGCATCCGTAACACCAATGGATATGCGATGCATGCGTTTCTGGATGGTGCGACGCCGGTAGAGATCCTGCGGCGCCTGATGGTTGGCTCAGAGGGCACACTCGGTTTTGTGTCCGAGGCCGTCTACAAGACTTATCACTTGCCGGCAAAAACGACCGTGGCATGGCTGCCATTCGACACCATCGATGCGGCGGTGGAGCAGGTGGGAAAACTCGTGGAACTGGGAGCACAGGCCGTTGAACTGCTGGTCGCTCCAGCCCTCACCGCCGCCTCAAAACTGTGGAAAGGGACGCCACAATACTGGAAAAATCTCGACCCAAGAAACGCCGCTCTACTGGTGGAATTCGGCTTTGACAGCGACCAGGAACTTGAGGCGGTCGTGAGTAAGGTTGGCGAAGTTTTACACGACGTGAAGATGCTGCAGCCACTGGAATTCACGCACGATACCGAAGCCATTGAGCTTGCATGGCACGTTCGCGACGGTCTCCTCGGCATCGTGGGTGAAATGCGCCCGCAAGGCACAAACCTCATTATCGAGGACGTTTGTTTCCCACCCGCACAACTTGCGAAGGCTACCCATGATCTGCTCGATCTTATGGCCAAACACGGATATCAGCCAGGGGCCGCGGGGCATGCCGCCTACGGAAATTTGCATTTCGTGATGATTGAACAAATGAGCGAGGACGCGAGCCGCCAGCGCTACGACGGCTTCATGCGTGACCTGGTTGATATGGTGCTGGATAAGTATGACGGCTCTTTGAAGGCGGAGCATGGAACAGGAATCAACATGGCTCCGTTTGTCCGGCGCGAATGGGGCGACAAGCTCACGGATCTGATGTGGCGCGTAAAACACCTCCTTGATCCGCACGGGATCCTGGCCCCGAATATTTTGCTGAGCGAAGATCCACTGATTCACCTGAAGAATCTCAAGACCACTCCGGCGATCGAAGACGTTCATTCTGCCTCTCACTGCATCGAGTGCGGATTTTGTGAACCCGTTTGCCCAAGCCGAAATGTGACCGTCACCCCCAGACAACGCATCGTTCTGCGCCGTGAGATGTCACGACAGCCCGAATGGTCGAGGCTGCTGACTCAACTGCAACAGGAGTATGAATACGACGGCATCGAGACCTGCGCCGTCGATGGTACCTGCGCCGATGTATGCCCAATCGGCATCAATACAGGCGCTCTGATCAAACACTTCAGGAAGATGCAGCACTCCGCGCATGAGGAAGAAGTTGCTCTCGATGTGGCGATTAAGTGGGCCGAGGTAGAAAAACTGGCCCGAGTTGGTGTCAAGGCCGCCGACGTCGTCCAAGGACTAACCAGCCCACATCTGCTTGGGGCCATGACGGACGTGGCTCGCAGCATCGTCAGCAAGGATCTGGTTCCCGGAGTCGCGGGCCCCATGCCGCACGCTGCTCCTGCCGAGCTTCCGGAAACAAGGCGCGAGGATGCAGCGGCTGTATATTTTCCCGCGTGCATCAATCGCATCTTCGGCAGAGACAACACCAAGCCCGCAGCTACGGGTCTTCCTGATGCGTTTGCGACGCTCTCTGCACGCGCCGGCAAACCCCTCTGGATTCCCGATGACGTCAGGGGTCTTTGCTGCACGACGCCGTGGAGTTCCAAGGGCTACAAGCGGGGGCAGACATGGATGTCTGAACAGATGAGCGACGCGCTGTGGCGCTGGAGTGATGGAGGAAAGCTGCCGGTGGTGGTGGACGCGGCTTCCTGCACGCTCGGTCTCAAAGACGACATCTTAGAGCATCTCGATGACGAGCGAAAAGATCGGCTCAAAGTTATCACGATTATCGATTCGATCGCGTGGTGTAAGGATCTTCTGCCCTCATTGAGTATTCATAAAAAGATTTCCAAAATCCTCGTCCATCCTACCTGTTCGATGACACACCTTGGCCTCAGTGATACGCTCTTGCTGATCGCCGGCGCGCTGGCCGACAGCGCCGAAATCCCCCTGGGAACGACGTGTTGCGGAACTGCCGGCGACCGCGGCCTGCTGCATCCCGAGCTGGTTCACTCTGCCACGCGCGACACACTCACACAAATCCAGACGTCCGGGAACGACACCTGGTTTGTTTCTGCAAATCGCACCTGCGAGTTAGGCATGCGCCAAACCACAGGCAGAGTGTATGAGTCATTCATCTACGCCCTTGAGGAAGCCACGCGCGTGCCCGACTAACGCAGAATGGCTGCTCGCCCTTTCTACTGGCTATTTCGCCCCTGGAAAGCGATGCAGTTGCGGGCTCACGATGTTGGAGTAGTTGTAACTTTGAAGGCGGTCATTAACGGATACCACGCCTGCGATTCTCATGCAGGCGATGGAATACATCATCACGGGCATTTTTAAACCGATTCCGAAGAGCTGGGCAGTTTGTGGAGCCCTGGCCCAGCAAGTCGCTTGCGGAGGGTTTGTATAGGGTTATGAAAACCTCGTTCAGAAGAAGAATGACATGCTATTCCGCCCGCAGCGCCTGCATAGGGTCCGTAGAAGCTGCACGGTGCGCGGGGATGATAGAAGCCGAAAGCGCCAGCAGGAAGATGGCGATTACCGCGAGCACGATGACCGCCGGGTCGAGCGGATTGATCTGGAACAGGAATGAACGCAGCAGATGGGTGGTAAAGATCGCTAATACCATTCCGATGCCGCAACCCATTAAACTTAGTTTGCCGGCGGAAACAAGTATGAGCTGCATCAGGCTTGCTGGTTGAGAGCCAAGTGCAAGGCGAATCGCCATTTCCTTCGTGCGCAGAGCTGCGGAAAAGGCAATCACGCTATAGATACCAAGTAGAGCAAGCAAAACCGCCGCTCCAGCAAAACAGGAAATGAGCATAGCGTTGAAGCGGCGAGCCGCCTGACCCTCTTCAACCACGCGCTCCATTGGTTCGACGTGAATGAGAGGAAGTCGCGGATCGATGGAGCGAACGGTGGAGCGCAAAGCATCCTCCATCTGTTCCGGCGGCAGCAAACTGCGCAGGACGATAGAACCACTGGCACCACCCAACATGCCAGGAGGAGCGAACGTGCCAATCGATTCTACGAGCTGGTCGGTGGGCTGGTAAATCTGCTCCTGCGTAGCCGCTTCCGCTGTACGCTGCTTGACATCCCCAATCTCTCCCACCACAGTCAACCATGGTGTAGACGACATTGGGAGACCATACTTCAAACGCCTTCCAATGGGGCTCTGACCGGGCCAATAGTGTTCGGCCAGAGTGCGATTCACAATGACCACCAGGGGAGAACCCGCTCGGTCTGCCACCGTGAAATCGCGGCCCCGCAAGAGGGGAATGCCCATGGCGCGGAAGTAACTGCCTGTTACCTGTGAGGACCAGGAAAGATTTAACTCATCCCCCCTGCGCGGAATGTAGCCTTCCGCAACGAAGGGACTATCGCTAACCTGTCCGGCCGCAGGCAACTGCGAGGTGGTGCCCATCGCCTCGACGCCCGGCAGTTGTTGCAGCTTGCGCAAGAGCGCGTTGTTGAATCCATCCACGGTGGCCTGCGTTGAATAGTTCTGCTGAGGGAGGGTGTATTCGGCGGTCAGGAGACGATCCGTATGGAAGCCCAAATCGACACTGCGAAGTTTCTGAAAGCTACGCAGCAAGAGGCCGGACGCAACTAGCAGGACCAGTGCCACAGCAATTTCCGTAACCACTAACACCGAACGCAGGCGCGCATGGGCGCCACCGCTTGTACCCGTGCGTCCACCCTCCCTCAACCCGTCGTTGACACTGGTGCGCACAGCGGCAAAGGCCGGGGCCAAGCCGCATCCTAGTCCAGTCAACATGGCTAACAACATTGCAAAGGCAGCTACTTGACTGTCGAGAGCGATAGCGCTGATGCGCGGCAGTGTCTCCGGGAGCAAGCTGATGCCGAAACGTAGCCCAGCGTCAGCCAAACCTAACCCCAGCAGGCCTCCCGCAGTACTAAGCGTCAGCGTCTCGATCAGAGTCGGGCGCAGAACGGATAGATTGCTTGCACCCAGTGCCATACGTACGGCGATCTCGCGACGACGCCGGATGACGCGCACCAGCAACAAGCCGGCGAGATTGGCGCAGGCAATCAGAAGAACCGCAGCCACTGCGAAGAAGAGCGTGCGGACCAACCGCTGAGCCTGGGCCACGGTGGCCTCTTTTAGCTGCTGAACCACGGGACGTATGCGTAAGCTAGACAGGGCAGCTGGAAAGCCACGCATGATCTCCTGCGATACATGCTCTGCGTCCTGCTGCGCCTGAGCCAGGCTCACCCCTGGTTTCAAACGCCCGACCAATTGGAAAGCCCAGTCGCCTCCTTGTTGTCCAATCTTTATCTCGCTTTGGGTCAAGCTCATGGGCACCCACAGCTGGCTGCGGTTCAACTGCCCCGGAACCAGCGGAAACTCGAAGTCCCGCGGCATGACGCCGATGATCTCGTAGGGCTTGCGGTCGAGAAGAATCTTCCGGCCCATAACGTTCGCATCGCCATGGAACCTGCTGAGCCACATCTGGTAGCTGAGTAGGGCCACCGGTTGGCTCCCATCATCCTCCTGCTGGATGAAGGCACGCCCCCTCAATGGCGAAACGCCAAGCACTGAAAAGATATTTGCGGTAAGCCGCGCAGCATTGATCTGCGCCGGCTCCCCCACTCCTGAGAGTTCGTAGGTGGCTTGCCGATAACCGCCGAGGCTGGAAAAGCTTCGCGTCTCACGGATATACGTGCGCATTCCCGTAGACGTGGCACCGGCGACGTCGCTGCCGGCTCCTTCAAGATTGACCGCGAGGGTTACCAGCTTGTCTGGCTGCGAAAATGGCAACGGCCGCAGCAGCACACCCTCTACAATCGAGAAAATCGCGGTAGTCGCTCCAATGCCAAACGCGAGTGTTAGCAAAGCCGTGAACGTAAAACCCGGCGACTTCCGCAACTGGCGCAGGCTAAAGAGCAGATCGCGAAACAAGGTTTGCATTCAAACCATCCCCCGGTGTCGCTGCAGTCAGTGCATATTCGGCGCCAAAGCAAAAGCGGATTAGCAGCTCATTTACAAAGAAATGGCTCATGAACCGGTTCCCTCGCATATGGTTCCCGTCCGAAATTGAAAATCAGTGTCCGAAACTGAACGGGCCATCATAGACACGATCCACTTGCACGTGACCCGGCTTCTCGTACAGCGGGCGCTCCATGACAGCTCGTTGTTTTTGTGTCGCAAAAGCGTATTGCGATTTACCGCACTAGTCTTGACCTGGTGTAGTGCCCCCCACCAGGCAATGAAACGGCAGCCAGGCTGCCTCCCTCGATGTCGTGGCCTGCGGCTCACCAGTCACTTTCGGTGGGGGAAACTCCCCGCGGCCAGGATGATAATAGGTTCCAAAGATGACATCCGAGATGGGAAACCTCTATCCAGTTTGTGAGCGGCTGATGGGCAAACGGTGGCAATCAAGCAGCCTGATATTATCTGTCCGACAGCGGCTTCGCCGAAAGGCCCTCCTTACCTGTAGAAACTACCCGAAAGTCCTGGCATGTCTACAAAACCGTACTGGAAATGTTGGTTCTGTTCCGACGAGCGTCGGAATTACTCTTCCCGGAGGGCGGGAGATGGTGCCAGAGTTCCTTGGATGGCGATGCGGCGCATAGTCTGCGTCATTTTGTTGCTGTGGAGCTGCGTCCTGGTTGTCCCGGCCAGGGCGCTGCAACAACAGAAGCCCGAGGATCCCGAAGATGAGAAGCAGGTAGGGCTCTGGCTCGACCAGGGAATCTCCACCGGCCTTTCGGCGAATAGATCTCTGGAAGTTGAATTCTACGAGCGGTTGGACGAGGGAGGGTCCAACCTGTTCGAGTATTTCGTTCAAGGCGGCGTCGCCTTTCGTTTGCGGCCCTGGTTCAGCCTGACACCGATTTACCGTTACCAGCGCTTTCCTGGAAATCCCACAATTACTTACGAAAACCGACTGCAACTCAACCTCACCCTGAGCACATCCCGGGGCTTATGGCGGCCAACCCTCCGCACGCTCATCGAGGGACGGTTTGTCGATAACCGGCCTGCTTCAGCACGCCTTCGATTTCGCCCCGGCGTCGATTACACCATGCCGCTTCGCCTGGCACGGCGTCCGGTGCTGGTGGTGAACAACGAGTTTTTCGTTGTTCCCGGTAGCAACCCCTTCGCCAACGGTGGCAGTAGCTATACCCAGAACCGCTTCCAGGTAGGAGTACGGCTACCCATTGCCGATACATTTTCTGTTCGGCCTTACTACTTATTACAGTCGGTTAACCTGCCCGGCGGCTGGGACACCAACCAAATTGTTGGTATCTCGCTTGCCTTCAGGGTCACACGCAAAACCAAGTGACAGCAGACCAGCGATTTGTCCTGGACGTCGACTGCTGGACCTATATGCTGTCCGATTTCAGACGAGGCTGTTCGTTTCCGAACGATTCTGCCGCTCGCTGCGACGCAAGCCCCGAATCATTGACTACAGTTCACTCACTCTCCCTGCGCTCGATCATCACCGCCAGGTTGCGAGATCCGCTGGCCATCGAAGTGCATTGCACTTATCCAAACAGGGCTCCCCATTCGACCTGCGGAGAACGACATGCTGAAACGGCTCTTTCTATTACTGCTTTTTGTCGCCATCGCAACCTCGCCTGCTAGCCGCTGCTAACAGCTCCTTTGTCGGCAAGTGGAAGCTCGACCCGGACAAAAGCACTATGCATGACCAGATGAAGGTTACTTCCGCGGGAACGAACCGGTACGCTTTCGACTTTGGCGGCGGCCCGGAATTCATTGTCGCCAACGGCACGGATCAACCTGGTCTTGAGGGAAGCACCCTCGCTGTCACCGCGGAAGGTCCTCATGTCTGGAGAGTCGTCCGCAAGAAGAACGGCCGTATGCAGATATCGGCCATCTGGACGCTTTCTGCGGACGGTACCTCACTGCGCGACGACTTCACCGGCTACCCGGCCAACGGCGCCAGTTTCACGATTCATTACATTTACACACCCATTGGGCAAGCCTCCGGCTTTGCTGCTACGTGGGATAGCATCACTGAAAAACCTGGCCGGGGCGAAATCGAGGTGCAACCCTATCAAGACAGCGGCCTTTCCTTCATCAATCAGACACAGCACTCGACGAAAGATATGAAGTTTGATGGCAAGGACTACGCGGTGAAGGATGCGAACGCACCAGCGGGCGCCACGTCGTCGGCGCGCCGTCTGAACGCCAGCACGCTCGAGTTCACGGAGAAGAGGAATGGCAAGGTCGCCGTTACACAGCATATCCAGCTTTCTCCGGACGGCAAGACTCTGACCATGACTATTCAGGCGGCAAATAAACGTAAGCCGAACGTCTTCGTTTTCGAACGAGAATGAGTGTAAGGGGCTGGGGAGCGCATCGAATACAATACTCCACGCCTTTGGGAAGTGCTTTCGTTGCCCATGCACCTTGCGGGCTCAGAGCGCCCATGCGACAGTCGCTGAACTGTCGTCAAAAATCTTCCCGGATGCCTCAGGCAATATCGCGTGCGAAGCGCGCCATCGCTTATATCGCGGGTGGCAAGCTCGCCTGGACGGTCGTAGCCGCGAGCAGAGCCCCGGTGTTCCCGCGACCGTAACGCCCCCCGCCTAATTCACTTCGGCACTACGAGCGGGCCGTTGGTGATAAGTTTCGAATCTACTATGCCGATCTCGACCCGGCGGTTGGCAGCCCGGGCCTGTTCGCTGTTGCCCGGGACACGAGGGTCGGATTTGCCAAAACCTTTGATGCTCGTGATTATCGTCGGGGAAATCCCGGTCTGCGCCAAGAAGTCGCGGACAGCTTCGGCGCGACGCTGTGAGAGCTGCAAGTTATACGTCTGCGAGCCGACGTCGTCTGTGTATCCATAGACGGCAATCGAATATCCCTTAAGCGTCATCAGAATCCCGGCGATGCGATTAAGGATGTCGCGATATTCCGGTTTAATGATTGCCTTGTCAAAGTCGAAGCGAATCGACTTGCTATCCAGCGTCATCACCAGACCCATGGCAGTGCGATGCGTTTCGGCGATTTGCCCGAGAGCCTGTTGCAGCTGTGCAAGTTCCGCTTCTCGCTCTTGCCGGTATTCCTCCGCCTGCTTTGTGGCTTGATCTGCCTTTTGCTGCTCGGCAGCGGCTTGCTGCCGAGCAAGTTGCGCCTGCGCCTCGGAGTTCGATTGATCCTGCTTCGCCAGGTCGCGCTGTTGGGCGGCCGCCTGCGCGTTCGCAGCCGCTTGCGAAGCCTGTTGCGCAAGCGTCTGCGATTGCTGCTGGGCGCCCACAACCAGCCGGCTGAAAGCTTCGGTCTGCTGACTGAGCCGTGCCACCTCTCGCTCCAGGCGCCGGACCGAGATGAGATAAACCAATCCAAGCCCCAGGCTGAGCGCGATTGCGATCACTCCCAGAGCCAGCGCTAACTTCCCTTGAGATTGGCCAGGCGCATCCCCAAGTCCACGCTCGTCCGGCTTGAGCACCTCGCGTGAAGAGTCCATCATTTGGCAATCTTAGCGTGGAGTTCTAAATGGAGGCAAAACGATATAGCTTCCGGATCGCGGGCCACCCGGAACGAATCCACTTGGCCGTATCGGTTTTCAGGAAAGGAAAGTCGTGCTTTGCCCGGGAATAAGGGCTCACGGAAAGTTACCGGAAATCGG
>CAWFGM010000055.1:0-170016 GCA_963815175.1 uncultured Acidobacteriaceae bacterium | reverse complement strand
AGAACAGAAAAGGCATAGGCGCCGTCATCGAGGGGAGTGGAGGCTCCCTGCCAGTGCTGCTCGTCGTCATCCCCTTCCGGCAAAGGCCAGATTTTGTCACCGCCATAGTTAATCCAGCGGCCCGCAGCTTCCGCAGGAGAAATATCTTTTCCTTTGTAGACGGGGTTCACGAATAGATAAGGATGCCCGTTGAAAGCAACTTGTATGAGCCTGCCGCCCACCTGCGGAATAAAGGTCAGTTGTACCCAGTCATTCGAAACCTGCTGTGCCGGCCAACCTTCGTAGACCGTAGAATGAACCTGGCATGGCGAAGGCGCGGCGCTTGCCGTAGAGGCTGCCATGGCGACGGCCAGCAGCCAGGGAACCGCAGAATGTCTCATCGTTAAACTCCCTGGCGCCGGGCTTGCGTCAGCAATTCCTTCAGCCGCTTGCCCGACGATAATTTCTTCACCCGGCCGAAGCGTCATGGAAACAATCTGCAGCTTATCGTCTTTCCTCGGGACTCTGGCAGGGCCTGGCTTTTGGGATAGGACGTCGCTTGGATTGTCCTCGGTCAGGACGGCGATGCTCGGAGTACCCTCGAGCAATTGTTTTGCGCAGTCGGCGGTGGTGTAGCGCCAGGCTTGCTGATCCCAGGAAATGCTGAGGGTCGGGCATTGGTTTTCTTCAGGGGTGTAGACCTTTGTTTCCACACCAGGAACGGTTCCGACCAGGGTCGCGATGCGTTGCACACGCACTCCCCATTCCTTGTTGAGCTTGGGCACATCCATCTTCAACCATGTCTCGACCGCTGCCAGACATCCCATGATCTCTTCTTTGCCGACCTTCATGGGGCGGCACACGGCGCCCTCCCATGGATTGCTGTTGGCCAGTGCGGCTTCGATAAGATCCTTGCGGCCGAGCAGGATGCCGCTCGATTGTGGCCCGCACAAGCCTTTGCCTCCACTGAAGGTGTAAAGGTCGCAGCCCATCTTGGCGAACAGCTGAAGCTTGTCTACTGGAGGGATGCCATCGGCCGCATCCATGAAGATGGGGACATGATGAGCCTTGGCAACCGCGATCTCCTTCGCCAACTGCTCGGGCGACGAGGAGGTGTAGACCATCACCGTGTTGGGCGTGATGGCGTTGGGCATCTGCTCGGCAGATTCGGCAAGGACGAGTTTGCCTCCGGCCAGGCGGATGGCGCTGTCAAAGACGCTGCGCCCACCGACCATGACCACTTCATTTTTCAGCCCATCGGTATTGGGCAATTGCCAGATTTTGTCGGGATCGGTTCCAGCAATGCATCCCGCGGTCGCAACCGCCATGGCGCCGGCTGCGCCGGAGGTGATCATGCCGGACTCCGCGCCGGTGAGCTCCGCCAGACGCCGGCCTACTGCGTGCTGCAGGTCGAAGATATTTACAAAGTGCTGGGAGGCCTCGACCTGAGCGGCTCTCACCTCGGGCAATTCGAGGCTGGCGCTGAGATAGGTCCAGGTACCACGCCCATTGATCAGTGGCTTCACGCCAAGGCGGGTGTAGATGTTGTCAGTCGAGTTGCGGGCAACTTCTGCCCAACCGGTTCCCAGTGCCTCTTGCAGGCCAACTTGTGCGAGCAGGGGAAAGGCAGCAGCCCATTTGACGAATGCTCTTACGTTTCATTTTTTTACCGCGATAAAGGAGATTTGCTCAGCAGCCTCTTCGCCGGTTTCGAGATTCTGCTGGAGCGTCGTTCTGGCGGGATAAGGAGGCTTGAAGAATTTGCCGTAGAGCTCGTTCATCTGCTTATCATCCTTCATCTCGCGCAGGTAAACGGTGCTGAAGACGACATTGGAGAAATCCATGTCGACCTCTTCCAAGCCATCGAGGAGGTTGCGCATGGACTGCCGAAGTTGCAAATCGAAGAGAGGCGTGACCATGCCCTGACCGGGAATAAATCCATCCTTGGCGGATAAGTACAGTGTGTCGCCATAGAGGATCCCGGGGCTCGCGGTGGGGCTGGGAGGCATATTGCGTGGACGCACGGCTTTGCGTTTGGTTAGATCCGCGCCGGCGATGCAACTGAAGACCATGTGTTCTCCTTTGGGGAGACCGACCACCTGGATGGTCCCGCGCCCGGGGGTATTGCCGAATTCGAAGTAGGTCTTGTAGACCTTACCCATGACGTCATACTGGCCACTGACGCTCATGTAGGGATTGACCCATAGAACGTTCTTCATGCTCATCTGGGCGGCGTTCAGGACGGTGCTCACGTTGTCGAGAGCCTGCCTGGTTTCGGCGGAAAAATCGGACTTCAATTTTCCGGTCAGCGGATCCTCTCCGCCTTGCGCCGATAGATAGAGGATTTCCCCAGCCAGGATCGCGGGAGGATCGACGTGTGGCCCGCGCGGCCATCCGGCAGGCCAGATTGCTTTCCGTTGACCGGCATCGGCGACGGCAATGCAGTTGATCTCCACCTTCTCTTCATGCGGCAGGGCGGCAACCGTCAACACGGTTCGCGCGGGAGGGCTTGATCCGATCATCTTCCAATAAACATCATCCATCGCAGCCAGGTCGTGCGCATCCGTGAGATAGATGTTCATCCAAACGACATTGCCAAAATCCATCCCTGCGCCGCGCAGCACGGTCTGTACGTTGCCCATGGCCTCGCCCATCTGCCCGGCAAAGTCTTTTGTGGATCCACCTCCCTGGCCGGATAGGTAGAGCGTGCCGTGGGCCAGAACAGCAGGACTGAGCACTTCATCGCCGGCTGCATAGCCCGGCGGCTGGACGACTTTAAAGGCAGAGTCTGGGCAGAGAGAGATGCCGTCAGGAACAGAGCAGACATACGGAGACGCGGGAAAATCGTTGCATCATTTGGCAGGCTCACAAGTATGGGATAAATCCATGGGCACGGGTCGGGATCTTATACACAGAAGTGGTGGCCGTGATGTAGAGCGTGGAGTAATCGGAGTCTCCCCAGGCAAGGTTGGCAGGCTGCTCCGGCACGACGATCGTTCCCAGATGATGGCCGGCTGGATCCCAAACCCATATGCCCTTGGGGCCAACCACATATAAGTTTCCCTGGCGATCGACCTTCATGCCATCGGGCACGCCGTCGTGTTCGCCGCCGGGTTCGACGCCGAAGATGCGTCCGTTGCTCAGACGGCCGGCGCTGAAATCGTAAACGTGGATGTTGCGTTGGGTTGAGTCGTCTACATAAAACTTTGTGCCGTCGGGGGAAAAGGCGAGCCCGTTGGGATCCTCAATATCTTTGGTAAGCAGTTGAAGCTGGCCATCGGGGGCAATGCGGTAGACGCCTTTGAAGGGGATTTCCTGTTTTTGATCTTTGGGCAGGTCCGAGGTGGGATCGGTAAAGTAGATAGCTCCATCCGGACCCAGCACCACGTCGTTGGGGCTGTTGAGGCGCTTCCCCTGGTATCGATCCACGACTGTGGTGTAGGTTTTTCCATCGGGCGAGAGACGAATGATGGCGCGCAGAACGCTGGCGCAATCCAACAGCCGGTGTTGCCGATCATAGGTGTTGCCGTCGGGATCTCCGAGAGAGATGATCTCCTGCTTCTGGCCGGTGACGGTATTTACTTTGAAGATCTTATTGAGGGTCTCGTCGCTCACCCACAGATAGCCGGATGGGTCCCAGACTGGCCCTTCGGTAAAGCCGAAGCCGTGGCCACCTTGGTCAGTTGTGCGTTGCGGTCGAATAGATTCCAGAAGCCGGGCTCGACGGCCTCGAGAGAAAATGTACGAGTATCGGCCCTGAGCGAGAGTATCGCTGCGAAGGCGAGAGAAACGATCGCGATTGTGCGCGGCAGGCTTTTAATTGTCGTCGTATCGTCAGATTTTGTGGAGTGTGCGGAAGAGCGCTTGCTGTTTTCATCCCCGGCTTGGAGCAGGTAGCTGACCAGGTCATCGACTTCCTTGCTGCTCAAGGTCGATCCGGCGGGCATCAGGGAATGGGAGTAGAGATCGACGTGGGCGAGCTGGAGTTGGGGAGATAATGAAAGGCTCCATCGGGCGTCTGGATGGAGACCGAAAAGTTGTCTTTGACCTTGAGCATTCCAGTAATTTTTTTCCCGGTAAGTGTCACCACGGTGGTGGCTTTCTTGTCGGCGGGCAGGTTCTTATCGGGATCGAGGATGATGGCGCGTATTTGATCTGGCTTCGCGTCGGCCCCGTAAAAGGACAGGTCGCTGCCAATAAATCCGCCTTTGCCGTTGACCATGTGACAGTCGGAGCATTGCGCTTTGCCGAAGAAGAGCGCTTCCCCTTGTTTAGGGTCGCCGGGAAGCTTGACAATATCTCCTCTGCCTTGCAGGACCCTCAAGTAGCTGACCACATCCGATACTTCCTGGGATTTTAGCGTGGAGAAGGCGGGCATGCCCGCGCCGGAAATTCCGTAGCGGATGATTCCGGCCAGCTCGCGGTCTAAGAGGTGTTGTACTTCCGGGGCGGTGGCGATGTTGGGTGCGTGCTCTCCACCGCGGCCATCGGCGCCGTGACAACCGGCGCAGTTGGCGGCGAAGATGGCCGCGCCGGGCTGCTGCGCATGCAGCGCGGCCGTCGACAGCAGCGCAAGCATTGCGGCCCGGACGAAGATGCCCCGCCCCCAAACCATCTTCGCCAAAGATCCTCTTCTCACGTTAGAACAGGAACTTCAATGCGACTTGCATGATGCGAGGATCATTGCGCCTACCGGTTACATAACCGAAACCGCCCTGGCCGGTGTTGTTGACCGTCCCATTCGGATTCGCAAACTGGGCATGGTTGAAGACGTTGAAGGCTTCTGCCCGGAATTGCAGTTTGGTGCTCTCGGTGATGGTGGTGCTCTTTAACAGAGCCATATCATAATTGTCGATGCCAGGACCGGAGAAGTATCGCCGCATCGCGTTTCCTACTTGCCCGATTGGTTCGGGCGTGAAGAAGTTCGGGTTGAAATATGCCAGCCCTTTGCGCGGGTTTTTATTTACATAAAGAGTGCTGCCGTTGTTCGCATAGCTGGGCACATCTACGTTTGCATTAAAGGCGCCAAGCAGTGAATTATCGTCATTCTCCGATAACTGGACCGGCTCTCCCTTGGCAAAGGTAGATACGCCGGAAAGCTCCCAGCCGGCGGTGAACCGCTTCGCAAGATCCCCTCCGCCGATAAAGTGATCGAAGGGCAACTGCACGGTGTAGCTGGCGACCAGGTTATGGGGGACGTCAAAGCTCGATAATGCGCGGGTTTGGCCCGGATCTAACGGGTTGGTCGCGTCAAAGGAATCCGAACCATTGTCCAGCGACTTCTCGAAGGTATATCCGATCAGGAAGTTGAGGTATTTTTCGGTGTGCTCCAGGCTAACCTGCAGCGAGTTGAAGCTGGAGCTGACCGCAGTCTTCATGTACGGATTGCTGTTGAAGTTGAGCCCGAAGGGCCTGGTTCCGTTCACGGTCGCGCCGCTCGCGGTGGTGTAGGCCGTGTCTTCGCCGTAGGGGCCGCAAGTTGTCGTACCGGGCGCCACATTGGCGGGGTTACTCAATTGGAGGCAGAGGGCCTGGTTGCCGGGATTCGATTCCTCAAACGTCAGCAGCTGCCTTCCGACCGTGCCGACGTAGTTCACGCTGAGCACGGTTGCGGTTCCCAATTGCCGCTGGAAAGAGAGCTCCCATTCCTGAACATAGGGCATCTTATTTTTATAGTAGTAATAGTCGGATCCGCCGATGGGTGTCGCTGCCGCCCAATTGAAGGTGGTATCGGGATTTTTAGGAGACACGTTGGTTGGGGGAAAGACGAAGGGGAACTTCTGTCCCGCCGAAATTCCCGACGGCCGATCGACAAACGGGGTAGCCAGCTCAGTCGATGAAACAGAATAGTAGTTGCCATAAGGAGCATCGCCTACCTCGACGAATCCAGTGGCATCCTCAATAGAGCTATAAAAGATACCGTAACCGGCACGTATGCTGGTTTTTCCCGCACCGCCCAGCATTTTGCCGAGAAAACCGTCGCTCACATCGGGCGCATAGGCGAAGCCGATCCTGGGACCGAAGTTAGTGTACTTGGTGGGTCCAAGGGTGCGAGGAATGCCCGGGTCTCCGGGCACCACCAGGCCCTCGGGAGCACCGGGGAAAGCGAGTGACTGCTCACCAAGAACGACCGTTTCCAGCTTGTTCTGGGTGTCGTACCAGGGGGTAGAGGCTTCCCAGCGCAGGCCGTAATTCAGAGTGAGATTGCGGGTCGCACGCCAGCTATCCTGACCATAGAACCCGTAGTATTTGCTGCGCGAGTCGAGAAGCTGTTGGCTGGCCTGCACAAAGCTGTCAGGCGCCCCGATCAGAAAGTCGGCAAAATCCGAGCCGGTTTCTGAGCCGTTGAAACCAAAGCACGCGTCATAGCAGTCGTAGTTGCGCTCGTTGATCTGGTTGTAGTGGAGGTTGGCGCCAAACTGCAGAGTGTGCGTTCCCAAAATCTTGGTGACGTTGTCGATGATCTGAAAGGTATTGTTGTACTGCCGCAATGCATCCGGCGGGACACCAAGGCTGAAGTTGTTGAACATCAGGTTGGTAACACCCTCGTACGAGGGTTGGATAGGAGAGATACCACCCTCGGGGCTCCACGGAGTGACAAACCCTTGCGATGCAAGGGTGACGCCCAAACCTTGTCCGGCAGTAGGTTGGCCGGTCTGGTTTACGTCGCGCAGATAGGCGAGACGAAGATCGTTGACGGTCGACGAGTTAAATGTGGTGGTCAACCCTAAATTGATCATTTGGGTTTGACCCTTATTGGTTGCGGCAAAGCCTGGCACGGTTACCTGGCTATACGGATTCACCGTATTGAATCGATCGAAGAAGTAGTAGCCAAAGACAGCGCCGAATTTTGTAGGAACGTCTATCCGGCCACTCCCCTTATCGTCGGTCAACGTCTCGTTGAAGCCAGACGTGGAATAGTTCGGGCTACCGTTGACAATCCCATTGGCTGTAGGCAGGTACTTTAGCGTGTTTGTGGCAACTGGTGACCACGCGCTCTGAGGAATGACGGCGTTGGGAAAGACGCAGGTTCCGGGGTCCGCGCAGCCTGGAGTGTAATAGTTTTCGCCCTGCGCGACGGGATATCCTAATGTCTGGGAAAGCGTGTTGGCCCAGCCTGCGCCGACGACGGTTCCGGTAAGCGAATCCGCAGAGTCAGAGAGGTCTCCTGTGCGGTTGGCGTCCGAAGGCACGGGATAGCTTTGGGTCGCACCCAGAATCTGGCGTGTCCCCTGGTAATCGGCAAACCAGAAAATTTTGTTCTTACGAATCGGCCCCCCGACCGTTCCACCGAATTGATTTTGGATGTAAACGCCACGCGTCGGAGAGTAGTAATTTCTGGCATCGAGGTCTGTGTTGCGCAGGAAGTCGAAGACCGTCCCGTGATACTGATTGGTTCCTGACTTGGTGACTACATTGATCTGGCCACCGCTGTAATTTCCATACTCCGCGTCGAAGTTGTTGGTGATGATACGGAACTGCGCGATGGAGTCGAGATTGGGAATCATGGCGGCGCCGTTGTGCACGCCCTCTTCCGCATTTGCCCCGTTTACCATGAACGCGTTCGAGCCAGTACGGCCGCCGTTGACAGATTGTTGGCCGTTGTCCAGGTCACCCGAAACCTGCGTCGCGCCGACTCCCGACGTTTCGCTGTCCGTGCTATGCGAATAAGGCGAGACGCCTGGTTGCAACTTCAACAAGTCGATGTAGGAACGTCCATTGAGCGGCACGGAGGTGATCTTGGTGTCCGGGATGACGACGCCATTCTGCGTGCTCTGGGTTTCCACCTGCAGCGCGTCGCTCTTGACGCTCACCGTATTGGTGACGGTCCCGAGCTGCATCGTGATGTCGATGCGGAGATCGGAATTCGCGTCGATCTTGACCCCGGTCTGCGCATAATCCCGGAAGCCCTGTCCGCTGGCGGCGACGTTATAGGTATCAACATTGAGAGTGGCAAATCTATAGAAGCCCTTGGAGTCGGTGACGGCTGTGCTCTGCAGATTGGTGGAGAGGCTAGTGGCAACGACCGTCACGCCTGGTACGACTGCCCCGCTGGGGTCGGTGACAACGCCAGAGATGGAACCGGTTATGGCTGCCCATGCCGCAAGCGTTCCCAGAAGTACACACGTGGGTACGCCAACAAGAGACACTACTCTCAGGAATCGATTCACAGGAATGACCTCTCTCAAATAGGCAATCAGTGGAACAGGGTACTCGAAACCAAACGATGATAAAAAAAACTAAACGATGATAAAAGAGGGTACCGGGTGATCCTGGGTGGTGTCAAGAATTCTCGGCCTCCGGCAAGGCCGTATCTTGCTGGAGATAACCGGGTTTGACTCACAACGCGGGGTTAGCAGACACTCGGTCTAGAATTGGGCCTGAGCACTAGGACATATGTCCTAGCTGGTTGCATCGCTTTCGTTTCATTGTGGTGAGAGGTCAAAGGAATAGCAATGGAAAATCGATCCAAGTCGAACTTAAGCCGACGCAGGTTTGTGCAGCGCTCGTTGATGGCTGGAGCCGCCACTTCCCTTTTGCCGACGGTGGGACACGCTGCAACGACGGTTCCTGTGGCTGTGCCGGTCGGCCCGAATCTCTTCGAGGAGATTGGGGTGCGCCCGCTGGTCAACGCCAAGGGGACTTACACCATCATCAGCGGTTCACTTTCTTTACCGGAAGTGAAACAGGCGATGGAAGAGGCGGGGCGGCACTACGTCCAAATGGATGAGCTCATGGCTGCAGTGGGGGCGCGCCTGGCGAAGATTACCGGTGCGGACTGGGGGATCGTAACCGCGGGTTGTGCGGCGGCCATCGCCGGCGCAACCGCTGCTTGCATTGCCGGGACCGATCCGGAAAAGTCGCAAAAGATGCCTTACCTGGTGAAGGGTGGTCTCAAGAACCAGGTGATTATCCCCAAGCACTCGCGCAATCCTTATGACATAGGCTCGCGCATGCTTGGGGTCGAGGTGGTCGAGGTGGAAACGCCGGAGCAACTGCAGGCCGGGATGGGCCCGCAGACCGCGATGATTTATATCCTGTCTTCTCCCGCGGCCGCCAGCGGCCCGCTTAGCATCGCGAACATCTGCCAGGCGGCGAAGGCCAAAGACATTCCCGTCTTCGTGGACGCGGCGGCGGAAGAGCTCACCATTCCGAATATCCATCTCGCTGCTGGGGCGACGCTGGTCGGCTATAGCGGTGGCAAATGCTTGCGCGGGCCGCAATGCGCCGGACTGCTGCTGGGAAGGAAGGAACTGGTTCAGGCGGCGTGGTTCCAGGCCGCGCCACACCACAACGTTGGACGCTCCATGAAGGTGGGCAAGGAAGAGATCATGGGCATGCTCACCGCGGTCGAGATGTGGACCAAGCGCGACCACAAGGCGGAATGGAACACGTGGAAGGAGTGGCTGGCCAACATCGAAGCTAAGGTCAAGCCATTGCCTTCGGTGACTACCGAATATCTGATGCCTGAGGACCTTTCAAATCATTCGCCCCGGCTACGGATCAAGTGGGACGGCAATGTACTGAAGATTACCGGCACTGAGTTGGCACAGACGCTGGATGCCGGCACACCGCGCATTCAGTTCGATGAATCGAGCGGGACTCGTCCCGACGAAATGGAAAGCTCGCTCACGATCATGCCCTACATGATGATGCCGGGCGACGACAAGATCGTGGCGGATGCGATTTTCGCCACGTTGTCGCACCCGCCGAAGTTCTCTAATCCGGAAATTCCGCAGGGCAGCCCGGCAAATGTCGCTGGGATCTGGAAGGTGCAGATGAAATACCTGTGCGGGGAGGGTTGGCAACGATTCCTGCTGGAACAGCAGGAAGGTGGAGTTACGGGCGTCCATCAAGGCGAGATTTACAACGGGAATTTGACCGGGAAGGTGCACGCGACACAGGTTAGCTTTCATAGCGCCATGCCGGTTGGCGGAAACGAGATTCATTACTCGTTTAGCGGCACGGTGAACGGCGACTCCATGAGCGGGACGGTGGCTTTGGGGGAGTATGGGCACGCCGAGTGGTCAGCTACGCGGGAGACGTAGGGGATTTCTCAAGAGGGTGGGACTAAAGGTTGGCTTTGGTGCTCACCCGTCAGCCTTCACATACCTTCCAGCTTCACCCCGGACTTCCGGGCTGAGTTGATGTTTGGGGGGCCGGCCCTCCGGGCCTAAAGAGCCGATGCTGCGGTTCTCTCATGCAGAGGCCCATGAAGCTTTGCCAGTGCCAGCGCTAAAGCGCGTACTTAGAGTCGAGACTCTTTCACGGAGCGCTAAAGCGCTCCTTCCCCCGCATAAATGCGGGGGCTCCCACCACGGATTCCCGCAGTTTTCCAGTTCACACACAGACTCGGAAGGGCTGGGCTGACGTTAGCGGTCGGCCCTCCGGGCCTTGGCGACATGAGGGATATGGTGCGTCTGTGGTTCTAACAGCTTCCTGGCTGGGACATTATCAGCCGTCCCTGCGCGGGAAAGGGGCAGGTTTAAGCTGGCAGCCCATCCGTAGAGCCCGAAGATTCGAAAAACATATCTGGCTCATTTTGGCCTCTGAGCTATGCTCGATACAGGTGGATTTTGAATCTGCACAGAAGTGGGGCCGGCACATCCGGCAGCAAACATTGATGCCGAGGGTTCTGGTTCGATTTGCTCTGGTTTCTGCGGTTACCGCGTTGCCTTGGCTGTCTGCACTAAGCCAGCAAACTGCCCCCTCGCCAACATTGCCGGCGGCGCTCGAGCCAGTCTTCTCCGGCTTTGATACGGATCAAAGCAGCGACTACGGTTTGGTCTATGAACCGCTCGACAGCTGGATCTATCCGGCTTTCGAACGACTGTTCGCCCTGGGTTATGCCGATTCGGCGTACCTGGGCATGCGGCCCTGGACGCGCAACGCGTGCCTGCAGATTCTTCAGGAGACCTACCCTAAGCTGCAGGATGCACCCCAGGACGAAGAGGCCTGGAGCATCTTCCGGGCCCTAGCGGTGGAATTTGGAGCCAACGCGGGACCGGCCGTGCCTCGCGCCGAGGTTGCGAATGTTTACAGCCGGAACATGTACATCAAGGGGCCGCCCATCAATGACTCCTTCCACTTTGGGCAGACGCTCATTAACGATTATGGGCGGCCGTATCAGGAAGGCTTCAATGCGCTTGACGGTTTCAGCGCAAGGGCCGAGGGTTTCCACTTTTCGCTCGATGCACGGGGGGAGTATCAGCACGCGCCGGGACGCGGAGCCTATCCCGAATCCGTGCAGGCGATCTTTGCCCAGATAGACAGCACTCCCCTGGTGGCGCCCGAGCCCGTACCGGCGACCAACGTCTTTCGCTTAATCAATGCCAATTTCTCCACTTCGGTGTACAACAACGAGTTTTCGGTCGGAAAGGCGGACGACTGGTGGGGTCCGACTCAAGCTGGAAGCATGGCGCTCAGCAACAATATGGAGCCAATCTATGCCCTGCGCATCAATCGGGTGGTACCGCTGCGTATTCCCCTGCTTTCCGACGTGCTGGGACCGTTCCGGTATGAAGGACTCTTCGGCTCGCTGAAGGGACATCGATATCCCAACGCGCCTTGGGTCCACGCTGAAAAATTCAGCTTCAAGCCGACGAGAAACCTGGAATTCGGCTTTTCCCGGGTGGTCATCTTTGCCGGCAAGGACCATGTGCCTCTCACTTTCGGCTCCTTCTGGCACAGCTTTACCAGCTTCAGCAATGTGAGTCTGGAAGAGAAGGAGAGCCGAAACGACCCGGGCTTCCGCAGTTCGAGCTTTGACTTTACCTGGAGACTTCCCTGGGTGGAGAAATGGCTAACGCTGTACTCCGACTCCATCGTTCACGATGATGTGAGCCCCCTGGCTGCCCCGCGGCGCGCTGCCGTCAATCCCGGCCTCTACTTGTCGCATTTTCCGGGACTCCCGCACGTCGATCTTCGCGTCGAGGGGGTGTCAACGGACCCAGTTGCGTCCTCTCAAGGAGGGCAATTCATCTATTACGAGTTCGAATATCCGGACGGATACACGAACAAAGGAAATATGTTTGGCAGTTGGATGGGCCGCGAGGGCAAAGGTGGCCAGGCGTGGCTAACCGACTGGCTGAGCCCGAAAGAATACCTTCAGTTGGGCTACCGTAATGCAAAGGTCTCCAGGAGCTTTGTCCCCGGGGGCACAACGCAGAACGACATCAACGTCAAAGCCGTCCTCCGCCTGAAACCTGATTTGGAGTTGAATGCCTTCGGCCAGGCTGAGTTCTGGAAGGTTCCTGCCTGGTATCCGGGACCACAGCACGACTTCACCGGTTCGATCCAGCTGACGTACTTTCCGAAACTAAGCTGGCAAGTACACCAGAAGTAAAAGCGCCGGAACGCGATGGTTAGCGTTCCGGCGTCGTTTTTGGTTTCAGGCCTACCTGCGCCTGTCGTGATTGTGCCTAAACCCACCACCCTCGGTGCCGGTTCCCGATAGGGTGAGAGTCGGTTGACCGCCGTTGTAGCCGTTGCTCTGGACGTTGATTCGCTGTGTGGTCTGGCCGATCACCTGCGGCGTGAACTGGACGTTGATAGTGCAGGAGGCCGAAGTGGCCAGCATCAAGCCATTACCGCAGGTTGAGCTGCCCAGGATGCTGAATGCAGTATCCCGGCGATTGGTGGTATAGAACGGGGACGCGAGCGTGAGGCCCAGGTTCCCGATGTTATATTCGGTCGCCGTCATAGTCTGACTTTGATTTCCGACTCTGACGTTGCCGAAGGGGAGCGCGGAAGCGTTGCCGTTCAGATAGACCAGGTTGTTGGTGTTGCCGGTGCCGATATTGGCAATGACAAAGCTCTGCCCCCCCGCGGAAATGGCGAGGGCGCTGGCAGCGGAGAGCGTTGTGTTGTCGAAGTCCACCAAGTAAGACGCGAAGCCGCTCGCGGCGGGTGGTACGACGGTGAGGGTATCGGCGAAGCCATCGAGGACATAGAGATCACCAGCCGGATCAAGGGCTAGCCCGGTTGGATTGGTGACGCCGTTGATCGGGCTGGCCGTGGCGGTGGTGCCGTCCGCGGAAACCTGGACGACTTGCCCGACGCCGGAGAAGTCTCCGCCATCGCCGATCCACAGGGCGGCAGTTTTGGGATCTGTCGCCAACGCCTGCGGAAAGATGACAGGAACGGAGGGGATCGTCATCTTAAACGCAGCGCCCCCTGCAGGCAGCTTGACCACATATCCAGGGTTACCGGTACCGGCATCGACGCCGGCAGGGCCCGCGTCGCCGATATAGAGGTTACCGAGGAAGTCGAAGGCCAAGGCCATCGGGTGGAGCAGCAATCCGCCAGGAGCGATGACCACCGAGGGCGCCAGTCCGGTGGTGGTCGGTACCTCGATCACCTCACCCAGGTTGAAGTCAGCAATGAACAGGTTTCCGGCTCCATCGAGAGCAACCGCGCTAGGCGCCTGAATGGGGATGGTTCCGGTGGAAACGCGGGTCAATCCTGTGCCACCAAGGCCGCCGATGGAATAGACTCTGCCCGCCTGCGTGTCAGCCACGTAGACGGTATTGTCCAAGCCTGAGATTGCGAGCGACTGGGGCTGCTGGAGTCTGGTCGCGGTTGTCGTTTCAGTCACGGGATAAGTGACTTCTGCGGCAGCCAAGCCGATCTGATAGACGGGTGTGGAAGCAAGAATCGCATTGCCGGTGTTTCCTCCTCTGACCTGAACGGCCGAAGAGCGGAATCCCGGGTAAGCGGGATTGCCGTAGAAATGTTCCATGCAAGTGTAGGGGAAAAAGTTAGAGATACGAGGGCCGCCGCCGGGCAAGTTGGTGTGCGTGCCGTTGGTGCAGGTGCCGCCGTTGGCCTGAATGAGCTCGGTGCTGGTGTCGCCCTGAGAGACGAAACGAAATCCGTGAAGCGTCGTGGGCTGGTTGTATTCGAAGTTGAAGAGAATATGCGAACCGGTTGCACCGACGACGTCGGTACTGCCCATGTTGACCGGGGCGATGTAGTCGAGTTGAGCGATCAGCCCATCGGCGGAATCAAGCACATCGAGATTCGACTGAGGATCGAAGGCCATGCTGCTGCTGGTTCCCAGGCCCGTATTGGGCAGGATGTAAGGCGTGGTTGGCGAAGCGGCTGGGATGATCACTACCTGCTGACCCGCATTAAAGCCGGTACCCGTTCCCAGAAGCGTCAGGATGAAGAGATCGCCAGCGGAATCAAACGTCAGACCTGAAGGCTGATTGATGACAAAAGTCCCGGTGGGTACCGGTTGGGCAGCTCCTCCGGTGTCGGCCACCTTATACACGCCACCGTTGCTTCCCGAGAAGTTGCCGTTGTCGGCGATGTACAAGTTGGTCGAATTGTCTCTCAATAACGCAGCCGGAGTGAAGGGAGCATTGAGGCCTGTGACATTCAGCAATTGCGGGGCGCCGCCCGAAGCGAGCGAATAGATAGCTCCATCCCCAGAAGGCGGGTAGTCCCCAATAAACAGCGTTCCCGCACTGTCAACCGTGAGAGCGATGGGATTGGTCAGCGGAGCCCCGGCGAAAACCGAAGTCGCAACACCGGTCAGATTACCCTTTCCGTCCCCAGCCAATTCGATGATGCGTCCAGAGCTTGTCGCACCGGTCGTAGGAGTGTCACCGACAAAGAGATCTCCATTGGCATCCAGGGTGAGTGCTTGCGGCATCGTCAGGACGAAGGTGCCAGTGGGAACCACAGTTTTGACGCCATTTACGACGGAGACGATCTGATTGTTGGTGGTATCTGCAATGTAGATTGTGCCGTTCTTTGACACGGCGATGGATTGCGGGCCGTTAAACCCAGTCGCAATCGTCTGCTGAGCGTCGACCAGGACGGACGGGGTCTGTGCCCATGCGCCGGCGGCGCAGGATGCGAGTGCCAGGATGGGAAAGGAGATGATTTTCCACTGCGAGAGGAAACCATTTGCGAGAAATTTCGACGGCATAAGAGACATGGGAACGGCACTCCTGTACAACTTTGGTTCGGTCCTCCCTAGTCTACGGGGAGGTTAGAAGGTTGCAACTCCTTTTGGCGCGCGAACGCGCAGAGGGCGCCTAACAGGCAATCGATTGCCCTCATAACACAAAAGTTGCAGTTTCATGGGGAGTGAGGTCGAGGGTACACGTTTGCTGTTGCAAAATGAAACGTTTTTTGAAGATGCAGGAAGAAAAGCGGCCTTACGGCGCCCGGCGGGCCACCAAAAACAGGTCTTCAAAGGAACCGGTAGGGGCTGATTTCCCCTTTTTAATCAGGGGTTTATGAGCCATTCGTGGGGGCGCACGAAAGTTTACTCCGGGGATCCTTTTTGAGGGTACTTAAGATTGCCGGGGGATGCTTGTTCGCACGGCGGCAGGCGGGCCGATGTTCCTCTCGGAACACCGGGAAAACAACGGTTTCCTAAAGTGTGACGACGCGATGAATACAGTCGGCGCGGAAAATGCTGAACTTTCCCTTGTCGTAACCGCCAAAGTAGACGAGACCGCCACGGCCCTGACCGGTGCAGGTTAACGCCACCTGGTGAATCGATCGGATGCCTTGCCGATCTTCATATTCAAACAGGACAACCGGTTGACCTGTCATGGGTGTCGATAGGCGAAGATCGGCGAACTCAACGACCTTGCCCGGGGCTGGACGCTGCGAAGTAGAAACTGGGGATTGCGGTTCGGGGTTCACTTCACGATTGAAGCAGAAGCAATGTATCCGCTCAAGTGACAGATCGCATTTCGTCGTACAACCTTTGTGCAATACTGGGCTATTTGTACATGCATGGTTATGCATCCAACCCGGGAGGAGACACTTTCATGCTGATAGCTCATGTGAAAGCGCACCTCGCAACGGGCGAAACCGTGGAACTGCTTCCGGTGCGTCATGAGACGGATGTGAAAAAGGAAGTGACCGAACTGCTGGAAAAGTGGGCGGCTTCAGGATTTCTGATTTGGGAAAAATTTGTTTATCCATGGCACCAAGTACAGACGATCGAAGTGTCGGTCGAAAGCCTTTCCAGTGAGCAGGCAGCACAAAAAATGCTGGACTTGCATGGCGCTGATCGTGCGCGCCTGCACGAGGATTTTTGGCGGGGTGGCCGCCAGACTTGAGGGACCTGGGCGAAGGGCGGTTTGGCCCCCCGGCATTTGTTGCTAGTAGCGCCTGCTGGTGATCTGGTCAGATTTCGCGATAGTTCAGCAGCACCAGGCCGGCGGCTGCCAGGAACAGCGGCCAGAGGAAGCCTGCGATTCTGGCTGAGCGGCCCGGAGGCAACCGCAGTTCAAGCCAGCGGCCCCAGCCAGCCGTGGCGCCGAGTAAGGCGATAGGGGTATGGCTCAGCGAAGCCAGCAAGTCCTCTTGTACATCGCTGGGGGAGTGGTTATGAGTGAGTAGAACCGCAGCGCCCAGCGCACACATGGCGGGGAAAATCATGGATGCCCATCGGACTCGTAATTTACCCGCCTGCACCGCGCACTCGAACACTGCAAAACAGAGGATCAGCACCGCGGCGGCGCGGTGTTGCAATACGTCGGGAGAGGAAAAGCTTGCCCAGAAAGGACGCGGGCCCAAGGGCCAGTTCTCGGGGTCGGCGCGCAACAAAATGAAAACCGATAGACCGGCGAAGGAGAGCGGCCAGAAGCGCGCCCAACGCATGCCGCGAAAGCGGCTGACAAAAGCCAGCAAGCCGGCCGCCAATACGATCAAACCTGCCCAGTGATGGTTATATTCCGACCATTTCCGGTCGGTATCATCGCTGGAGCCAGTGGCGTGGAACTCCGCCACCTGAACTTCCGTTTCGATAGAGGTGGGCGGGGTAAGCTGCGACGCAGATGGGCTCTTGAGGCGCGGAACCTCCGGGTGCATGCGGGCGGCAATTACCTGGAGCGAGACTTGATTGGTGACATCGACCGCGGGAGGTTGGGCTGACATCGAGGCGGCAGCCAGAATTGCGGTAAACCCCAAACCTACCTCGACTTCGGCAAAGCGCCGGAGCTTCGCCAGAGAGGCAGCGGATCGGTGTTCAACCGCCGCACCATCAGCCAGTTCCCCATACCCATCAGAAGCATGATCAGCAGCAGGTAAATCTTGGCCAGCAGCAGGACACCGTAGTCGGTGCCATAAAGCCCGTTCCACGTCCCTACGTAAGACCACGCCAGGTACAAGCCAGCCGACACCAGGGCGGTGACACTGAGCAACGCCATCGAGGAGTAGCGCCTGGCCATCGCGCGCGCTTCCTCCACGCTCTCGGCGCGTGGTAAAGAGATCAGCAGGAAGGGCATGGCTCCAATCCATGCCGCCGTTCCCAGATGGTGAACCGCGGTCGCGATCCCCAGCAACCAACGGTTATCCATGCGCGCCGCCGCATGGCTGGCTGAGACCGTGGCGACCAAGAGCAACAGGCTCAAGGGAATCATGGCCGCGCCGGCCTTACGGCCTTTCACTCGCCCACATCCCCACAAGAGCATCGCGAGCAAAGCGGCGCCCAGCCCGGCTTGAAAAAATCTGGTGCTGAACAGATCGGTGAAGGGGAGATCGCTACCGCCTAGCAACGATGCGCTGGAGAGCGTGACCGTCACTACTTCAGACAATGCCAAAGCCAGGGCGGCCCAGCGAATAGCACGACGGCAAAAGGACTCAACGGCTGCGCTCGCTCCTGCGGGACGCGCGACAGCCAGCAAATACGCGATGCCGCCCAGCAGCAACGCCTCGAAGGAAAGATTTGCCGCACGCAGCAGCGTACCCAGAAGATCAATGTCGCGCAGGAGCCAGATCAAACTGTCATCTCAATTAAAAAAGCCATCTTCTCCATCGTAGGTGTCATTGTGCGCCGCGTGGCTTTAGCCGGTGTGATGGCATTATTGACTCAACCAAGGACGGGCCCCATATCTCACTCGTTTTTCGCGAGATGCGGGATACCACTGCTTTTCCCTCTGACTGCCGATTTATCCGATGTACCTAGCGGTCAACCTTGGTGGAATCCCACATCTCGCGAAAACGAGCGAGATATGGAGCACCCGTCCCTGGTGAGGGAACCAGGGGGCCTCTGAAGTTGTCATCCGTCTACCTGTATATGGCGCGGGCTCAGTCCACCTGGAAAGGAACCGCGCCTCGGGTAATGTGGCCATCGCTGGACAGCACTTGCCAGCGCAGCACATAGGCCCCCTTAGCAAGCTTATGCCCAGTAGCCGACAAGGTGTCGGGAAGAGGCTGTGTCAGGGCGCCGATTCTTTCCACCGAACCATCCGGTTTAACCAGGCTGAGGGATGAGCGCGCTCCATCGACTCGCGAATTGTACTTGAGACTGATCGTAATGTCGGGACCGTTCACCGCAGCATTTTTCTGGGGCGTGGAACTCAATAACACTGCATGGGCCAGCGCCGCCCGAGGGCTCGCAGCTATCAAGGCCACGACGAACAAGGTAAGTAGAGCGGCAAAGGGTTGCCGCGATCTGCTATGCATAACACTCTCCAAGAATAGCAATTCAAGAATAGCGACCCGGGACTAGCGACATCGGCTAGGATGGCGCCATTTGCACGGAATGCGCGCGCTCGGAGTGCCCGCCGATTTCTGCCGCACGTGCTTCAGCATAGGCAGCGGCGCCCATTAACGCAGCGCGGCTTTCCAGAATGAGGCGCACCGGCGTTTGCACCAGCAGATCACTCAGCCGGCCTTTGTCGGTGAACGCCTTCATGAATGTACCATCCTGCATCTTTTTGAGGAGCTTGGGAGCAATACCTCCGCCCACGTACATGCCACCGACGGCCAGGATCTTCAAGGCCAGGTTGCCCGCTTCTGCTCCGTAAGCAGAGACGAAGATGTTCAAAGCTTCAACACAAAGGTCGCTGGCGCCCGACTCGCCCAGCTCGCCGATCACGGCGTTAGGATCTTCGGTGCGCATACGATCCTTCAACCAGGGCGGTTCCTCCATGCCTTTTACATCGCGACAGTAGGCGTAGACGTTGGCCAGGCCGATGCCAGAGATGACACGCTCGGAACTCACGCGCCCACCCAGGGTTTTCTGCAGATAGCGCAATAGACCAATCTCTTCTTCATTGCGTGGCGCGAAGTCGCTGTGTCCGCCTTCGGAGGCCATGGGAAGATAGGTGTGTCCATTCCAAACCAGGATGGCCTCTCCCAAGCCCGTGCCCGCAGCAATCAAGCCGCGATTTCCTTCCGCCGCCGGGTCTCCTTTGCTGAGGACGAGAATCTGATCCGGCGTTAGCTCAGCAATCCCATATCCGTTAGCTTCAAGATCGTTGATCAAAAAAACATGTTCGATCTTGAGATCGACGCGCAGCTGACTGGAGTCGAGTACCCAGGGAAGATTGGTGAGCTTCAGGCGGCCCTGGCGCACCGGACCGGGCACTCCAAAGCAAGCCGCAAACAGGTCGACCGGCTGCCCGAGGGTCTGCTTGCACTCATCCAGAAACGTTTCCACCACTTGCACCAGGCCAACGAATTCCCTGGCGTGAAACTTGTGTTCATGGACGGTCTGCAGCTGTCCGTTTTCAAACTTGCATAAGGCGAGATCGACCTTGGTGCCGCCCACGTCCCCGGCCAGAATCATCGTGAGATCTCCAGTCTGCCCAGACCATTCGCCGCAGGCGGGGGTAATGCGGCGGCGGCGGCAGTGTCGAGCAGAAGGGTGATGCGGCGGCTGGCAGGCTTGATTAACTGCGAGGGATAGGTTTCCGGATCGTACGGGCCAGTGAAGACCTGCTTGAGCGCGGCCACTTTGTCGGCACCTTCTATGAGAAAGAAGACATCCCGTCCCCGGTTGATGACCGGCCACGTGAGCGTGACCCGCCAGGTTTCCTTTTGTTGGGGAACGTGATTGGCAATGGCTATGCGGAGCATTTCGTGCAAACCAGCAGTGTGGGGAAAAAGGGACGCCGTATGACCATCGGGGCCCATCCCCAACGCAACCATATCAAAGGTGGGGACCTCGGCGCCTTCCAAGCGAAAGCTTTGCCGGATCTCAAATTCGTATTTGTCGGCAGCTTCTTCGGGGTCG
Organism: uncultured Acidobacteriaceae bacterium; assembly: GCA_963815175.1. Lineage (GTDB taxonomy): Bacteria > Acidobacteriota > Terriglobia > Terriglobales > Acidobacteriaceae > PALSA-350. Next base: position 150,044 of record CAWFGM010000055.1, on the reverse strand, counting down.
AGCTCGCCTCGAATGCGAAAGATCTGGTTTTCGCGCAGGGGCACTTTGTCCAGCAGGGCCTCGCGGGTCATGCGGTAATTGCTGTCGGGGTGATCGGGCGGGACACAACGTTCATCGACCCAATAGAGTTCGAGGTTTTCCCAGGGAATTTGCTCCCGGTATTGGGCGCTGGGGTCGGCCAGGAGGGCAAAGGCATTCTTCGGAGTGTGGCCGCCGGAGATGGCAATGCGCGCCTTACCTCGCGCGCCTGCAGCTGCGCGAATCCCGTCCACAAAGTATTGCGCCGTGCGCTGCGTAACCGCTTCCGCACTCGCATCCACGTAATAGAGAACTTCTATCGTCTCAGCCATGCAACTTGATTACCCGTTTCCCTCGTTTAGAGCTTATGCCAAGCGTGCCCATCCCGCGAGAGCAGTTCGTCAGCGGATTCGGGTCCCCAGGTGCCGGCGGCATAGTTGGGAAAACCCTTGGGCTTGCTAGCCGCCCACTGCTCGAGGATCGGCGTCAGCAGCGACCAGGTGGCTTCCACGCCATCGCGGTGAGCGAATAGGGTGGCATCACCCAGCATCGCATCCAGCAGCAAACGCTCGTATCCGTTAGCGGACGATTTGCCGAATGCATCAGCATAGCTGAAGTTCATGTTCACCGGACAAACTTCCATATTCGGGCTGGGCACCTTGGCGCCGAAGCGCAGGGAGATACCTTCATCCGGCTGAATACGCATGGTGATGAGGTTCGGCTGCAGCTCCTTGCAGGCCCCGGACTGCTGTTTAAATAGCAACTGTGGAGGTTGCTTGAACTGAATAGTGATCTCGGTCGCTCTTTTGGCCAGCCGCTTGCCTGCCCTCAGGTAGAACGGAACTCCCGCCCAACGCCAGTTCTCAATGCCGATTTTCAGGGCAGCGTAGGTCTCGGTGGCGGAATTGGGATCGACCCGGTCTTCCTGCCGGTAGCCTTTAACTTCTTTGCCATCCACTTTGCCCGGACCATACTGGCCGCGGACCGCATCCATGAGATGGATGGGTGTGATCGAGCGCCAAACCTTGACCTTTTCCCGGCGCATCGCCTCGGCCTCAAAAGAGACTGGAGGCTCCATGGCGACAAAAGACAGGAGCTCCATCACGTGGTTCTGCACCACATCACGAAGAGCGCCCGCCTTCTCGTAGAAGGGCCCGCGGCCTTCAATACCGATATCTTCGGCGGCTGTGATCTGTACGTGATCGACGTAGTTACGATTCCAGACCGGCTCGAAGATCCCGTTGGCAAAACGAAAGACCAGGATGTTCTGCACGGTCTCTTTGCCCAGGTAATGATCGATGCGGAAGATCTGGTCCTCGGCAAAGACGCGGTTTACGTCGTTGAGCAGTTCCTTGGCGGAAGCCAGGTCATGGCCGAAGGGTTTTTCGATGATGGTGTGGACCTTGCCCTGCTGGGGCTTGGCCATGCCATGCGCGCCCAACTGCTCGATAATGTCAGCGAAGTACTCGGGCGCCGTCGCCAGGTAGAAGAGACGGTTGCCCTTGGTGCCCTGCTTCTGGTCGATCCCCTCGAGCACGGTTTTCAATTTTCCGTACCCCTCGGGATCATCGAAGTTCATGGCGTAGTAGGTGACTTTCTTCATGAACTCGTCCAGTTTTTGGTCGCCTTCTTTAACGCCGCCAAATTGGAGGACGCCCTCGCGCATGTCTTTCTGGAATTCATCCTGCAAGGGCCGGCGGGCGACACCGACCACGGAAAACTCCGCCGGGAGGAGGTTGGATTGCTCCAGATGGAAGAGCGCGGGCAAGAGTTTGCGCTTAGTCAGGTCACCGGAGGCGCCGAAGATGACTACGACCGTAGGTTCGGGGATGCGTTCGGCGCTCTGCGCCGCTTTTAAATCTTCGGGAGAGAATTTTACTTCCATGGTCGCCATGGGAACTTGCTCCTTGCTCGCAAAGTTGTAGTTTTTAGGTCCTCACGCCGGCATCAAGTCCCAATCGTTCCAGCGCCTGCACGCATTGTGCTTCATCCTGATAGCGGATTGCATGAATTCCCAGCGCTTCCGCAGCTTCGCAGTTCTGTGGCCGGTCGTCGATGAAAGCAACTTCCTCCGCGTCGCGCTGCAGCACGTCCAGGGCCAGCTCGAAGATTTTGGCGTCCGGCTTACGCAGTCCCAGATAACAGGAACTGAGGAAAACATCGAAGTATCTACCCAATTCGAAATGCTCGATCCGGTAGTCGTTCAGCTCCCGGGCTTCGTTGTTGAGCATGGCCAATTCCACTTCCTCAGATGCAGCTAGTTCCTGAAGGATTCGTATGGCGCTGTTTGGCAGCAGGACGGAGCGGTCCTTCATCGCCTGGAGAAAGGCCGCGGGAGTGAAGGGCCGGGGTTGGTAAAAGACCGTCTGCTGGAGGTATTGCTCAGCCGTCATCAGGCCTTTTTCCCACGGGTCGTTAGCTAGCTCATGCCGCTGCTCGAAGGCTGCGCTGTCCAGGTCGAATTGGGTGAGGACTGCGGCGCGTTCGTTGTGATCCCATCCGTTGCTCAGCAGAACGCCGCCTACGTCCCAGAGAATTGTGCTGATCTCGACCACTGGTTGCGCCTCCGGGTGCCCGGAATGAAAAGTGCCCAGGTAAAGGACGTGTGCCCGACGTTCGCCAAAACGTCCTTGGGACGAAAATGATGTTGTTTTCGATTGCTTTTGCTCAGATGGCCCGTAAAAGCATTCGTGGGGCTGCGCCCGTCTTTTTCAACCCACGTACGCTTGGGCGAACGTGGGGCACCCGTCCTGCACCTGCAAAGTCCTGAATACTTACAGAGTCCCTACCTTGAGAGGCCCGAATCGTTCAGCGTTCCAATGCCACAGCGAGTCCTGGATACTTTAGAGTTCGATGCCCACAGAACCCTGAATGCTTCCGGATTCTGTGGGCATCGAGTTGACTAGGATTTGCCTGCCGCGACGGCAGGGCGTACGCGCTCCAACAACTGCTTGGCGCGCTTGGTGATGTTTGCCGGACTGAATCCGAGTTCTTCGAGCGCCTTAGCGCCCACGGCTGAGGCGCCAAAACGCTCCAGGCCGATCACATCGCCGTGGCGTCCTACATATTTCCACCAGGGCATGGGAGCGGCGGCTTCGACCGCAAGAGCCGGCAGATGATCGGGGAAGATTTGCTGTTTGTAGGCGTCGGGCTGCTCTTCGAAGATACGGAAACTGGGCATGGAGACGACCCGCGCCGATATGCCGTCCTTCTTCAGATCCGCCGCAGCCTGCAAGACTGGCCAAACCTCCGCACCAGCCGCGACCAGCAGCACATCCGGTGAAGGCCCGCCGTCCTGAAGAATATAGGCGCCCTTGCGCACACCCTCGGCCACCTTGTATTTCTCGGGATCCAGAATAGGCAAGTTCTGCCGCGAGAGAGCCATAAAGGCCGGTAGTTTTCGTTCCAGGGCCAAACGCCACACGGCGACAGTTTCGTTGGCATCCGCGGGACGAAAATCCGTCATGTGCGGCATAGCCCGCAGCATGGCGAGTTGCTCGATGGGCTGGTGGGTTGGTCCATCTTCACCGAGCGCGATGGAGTCGTGAGTGAAGACGAAGAGCGAGTGCGCCTCCATCAGAGCAGCCAGTCGAAGAGCGGGCTTGCAGTAGTCGCTAAAGCAGAAGAAGGTCGATCCGTAGGGGATTAGACCTCCGTGCACCGCCATGCCGTTGACCGCCGCACACATGCCGAACTCACGCACACCGAACCAGATGTTGCGTCCGGCAGGATCGAGATGGAAGTTGCCGCCAGCTTTGAAAATCGTCTTGGTCGAGGTGGTGAGATCGGCTGCACCACCAATCAGCTCCGGCACTGCCTGGGCAATGGCTTCCATGACTTCGCCGCCTGCGCTGCGGGTGGCGATGGGCTTGGCATCCGCCTTAAATACGGGCAGACTCTTCTCCCAGCCGGTGGCCAACTCGCCCGACTGCACGCGTTCGAACTCGGCCGCCACTTCAGGGAATGCCTGCTTATAGGTGGCAAACAGGTCGTTCCAGTCCTGCTCGTACTTCTTGCCTTTTTCGACGGCTTGGAGCCAGTTCTGCTTGGCTTCATCGGGGACGTAAAAGCTCTTGTCTTCGGGCCAGTTCAATTTTTTCTTGGTGGCCTTAGTTGCTTCGGGCCCAAGGGCCTCACCGTGTGCCTTGTTCGTGCCGGCTTTGGGGCTGCCGTAACCGATGATGGTCCGCACGCGAATCAGCGAAGGTTTATCAGTGATGCTCTGGGCGATTTTGATGGCCTGGGAGATAGCTTCCAGATCATTGCCGTTGTCCACCAGTTGCACATGCCAGTGATAGGCCTCGAAGCGCTCGGTTACATCTTCGGTGAAGGAGAGGTCCGTCGGCCCGTCGAGCGAAACCAGGTTGTCGTCGTAGAGATAAATCATTTTGCCCAGGCCGAGAGTACCGGCGAGTGAGGCAGCTTCGTGCGACACTCCCTCCATCAAGTCGCCATCGCCGCACATGACATAGGTGAAGTGATCGACGACGTTGTAGCCGGGCCGGTTGTAGCGAGCGGCAAGATGCTTCTCAGCGATCGCCATACCCACGCCCATGGCGAAACCCTGACCCAGCGGGCCGGTGGTCACTTCCACGCCGTCGGTATGGCCATACTCGGGATGGCCGGGCGTGATCGAGCCCCACTGGCGAAATTGCTGCAGATCTTCGATGCTGACTTTATAACCGGTAAGGTGCAGCACGGAGTAAAGCATGGCAGACGCATGCCCGTTGGAGAGCACGAAGCGATCGCGGTTAGTCCACTTGGCGTGCGCCGGATTATGGCGCATGAACTGATGAAAGAGCAGATACGTGATGGGGGAAGCTCCCAGCGGCGCTCCAGGGTGCCCGCTGTTCGCTTTCTCTACGGCATCTACGGCGAGAAACCGCAATGCATTGATCGACAACTGATCCAATTCGCTCATAACAATCTCACCCTTCCTCTTGAGGATACTTCGGTTTGCTGTTCACGTCTTGCGGCCCGCGTTGGTTTTCGTTTTAAGATTCTTTTCGTACTTAGGATGTCAGGCCGGATCAAGCCGGACTTCGAAATTGCGGCCCTCCCAGCGATCTTGCTGGGGCCATCGCAAGGTGAAGATCACCCGTCCAGCTTTGCCCGGCTCAGTCTCCATGTCGGCAAAATGGCCGCCATAGCCCACATCGCGACTTTCCGTCGTACGGACGGTGGTCCAGTCGTCGACGGTCCACACGAGTAAGAAGCGATCGTCCGCCAACATGCGCAGCTTTCTTCCCGCGATCATGCTATGCCGTTGCCGGGTGAGGCGAAAGACCTCAACCGGCGCCGGGCGTTTGCCGTTGCAATAACGTTCGGCAACGGCCGAGATGCGATCAAAGACCTTCCCATCGGTTACCGACCGTAGCAGTTTGAGGTATTCGGCGTGTGCCCACACTAACGGCATGGCCGCCCCGGTAGGCTTGCCCAGCTTCAACCCCTTCTCGGGTATATCGGGTCCATCCCAGACTTGCTCGGGGAGCATGCCGCCGCGAGAACTAAAACCTTCGAGTGCCTGGATATATGGGCGCACATCGTGACCCGCCGCCAGTTCGTAATGCGCGCGCTCTCCGGTCAGCAGCGGCCACGCGCGACCCTGGCCCCAGCCCAAGTAAGGACCACCGTCGTGCCGCTGCCCATAGCCATCGTGGTTATAGCGCCTCCAGCATGGTCCAACGGGGGTTTCGACCTTTAACACGTGATCGACGACCTTCAGGGAATCGATCACGATCGGATCATCCGCGGACCTCACTCCGTATCGGACCAATTCCAGAAAACCGCCATCGATTACGTCGCTTGCCTCGAAGTCGATTCTCTCCCCGGGCCCGCGATTGTTGATGCGCACGATTCCGTCGGCACAACCATCGTGTGCATAAGGATCTCCGCATCGTGGCGGGCGAATCCGCATATAGTGCCGCGGCACGCCGGGCAACAGAGTGCCATTGTTAGTCACCGTCCAGTCCTCGAGGTGGGATTCAATCCAATCCGCATGCTCTTCGAGGAATTGGGCCAACTCCGAGGCTCCATGAGCGCGCTCCATCTCAGCCGCGCAGATCAAACTGGAGATCACGGCGGCCAAGGTCGATGGGGAGTAGCCGGCTGCTTCTTCCCAGCGCTCCTGCTGGGTTACGGGAGCATGGCGGACTAGAAAACCTGCGGCACACCTGACGAACGGGAAGACGTCAAAGCCGCCCAAGCCGTCCAGCTTCCAAAGCCGCCAGGCAAGGATGAGAGGGAAAGCAACTTCGTCAAGCTGAATGCCCTTCCAGTAGGGAGTTCCGTTGATCCAAAAGTTCTGGGCGAAGCTGCCATCCGGCTTTTGCGTGCAGGCAAGGTAAACCAACGCTCTGCGTGCGGTATCTACGCGACCGCAGGCAAGCAGCGCGGTGGCGCTTTGCACCATGTCGCGGGTCCAAACGAGATGGTACCCACCCACATCCTCATCTCCCTTGTGCTGGCCCCACGGAATGGACGCAGAGGCGATGAAGGCGCCTTGATAGAACTTGTCTTCGTGAGACAGGATGACGTTTTGGCTTATCTGAACCAGGCGGCCAGCATCCATGCTGGCCGCCTTCAGGGCGGCCGGGGTAGTGGTCCGGTGCCATTGCTCGTTGAAGCGCTTGAGGTTCTGTTCAAAAGGCGTGGTGACCGCACCCAAAGCCGTGGTTAAGGCGGAGTGGTGTCCTTCTCCAAACGAGATGGCGATGACGAATTCACGGTGATGGCTCACATCGATCTCGCCGGTGAGCGCAATGTTTCCATGGAACGCGGAGCCGAACTGCCAGTCCATGCGGAGGTTGTCCATCAAGTCCTGCCAGCCGTCGCTCCTGCCCACGAAGCCACAACTGGCGCGGGTAAACCCGCAGCTTGCCGCCATCACCAGCGAAATGCCGTTTTTACTCGCGAGCAATACCTGCTTACCCGACAGATCGAGAACCGAACCGGAGTTGTCTGCTCCGCCGACATCTAAGTGAGGCGCCAACAGCGCATAGGCTTTAAGCCGGGAAAGCAGGTCTTCATTGCCTTCGAAGCGGACGCGCATCAGCACCACCGGGTGATGCGGATCGGCAATGACCTCCTTGATGATCTTGTAGCGGCCCTGGGGATCGGAATTGATAAGCCTTACGGCGGATGAGCAACTGTCGACATATTCAAAGGTCCGCTCCAAATCGCGTTTCTCTTCATGGATAAACGTCTCGCCGTCGGTTAACAGGAACTCCATGTCGCGGGTCTGGGGCCGATCAATGGTGGGATAGTAAATCTCATTCAAGATGCCATGCGAGACCGTAAACCAGATGCGGCTGGAGGCGGAGTACGCCATGCCGACCGCGTCTTTTCTGCTGGAAGTCCAACGTGGTTCTACTCCGGGCCATCCAAAGGCCGAGCCCTGCCCTTCTATCCAGCGATAGCTGGAAGCCTGATCGGTCATCGAATTGTTTTCCTCACGACCATAAGAAACCGGAATTGCAGATTACCTGACGGATTGATGCGGTCGAAGTTACAAAGGACTTGAAAATAAGCGGGCTGGGAGATTTCCACGAACTGGTTACGGGAAAGGCTGGGAAAAGACCCTGGAGTTAAAGGACCTGGGTGTTTGCGTCGGGATCCGGATGGAAGGCAACTTCACGCATGGCATGGGCAATCTCTCGATTCTTCATGAAGCAATCCCATACAAAACCGCTACGGAGGTTTTCTGCCATCAGCATACCGATACCCACATCGATGCCGATGACATCGTCGCCGTACCACCCGGCTTTGGGCTGGAAGGCATCGGCAAATCCGTAGCGCCCGTAAAGCTTATCGCCAAATCTTTCCCGCATCGTTAATAAAACGTGAGAACATTCGGCGGGCAGAAAGACAAGCGAGCCTGCGGCTGCGCAGGGCACCAAGGTTCCGTCGAGGGGTCCAATCGAAGGAGGCCCTCCCCAGACACGATAGCCCTGGCGGGAATCAGAGGCCGAGATGCCCCACATGTCCTGATCGATCCAGGGGAATTTCTGACCCTGCACCAGGCACCAGAGCTGATGGGCCCGGGTTGCGGCAATGGAGTTGGTGAAGTAGTTGGCGTGCCGGTCGCGCAGATTACGGTAGTCGCACCAGGCCTGGGGGTACTGGTGGATGAAAAGCGGGGCATTGCCGCTGATGTAGTCGATTCCGCCGTAGGAAACGACCGGCCGCTGCACGGCGTCCCAAGCTTCAGGGGGGACGGGATGGGTGGGCGAGCCGATCGCCAAAAGGTACATGGTGGTCAGCTCGGAGTAGATATCCCATCTGTTTTTGAGAAAACCCTGATCGGGCAACCACCCCATGGAGAGCGTGGCGCCGCCGTTCATCATCCACTGCCAGTCGATACGGCGATAAAACGTGGTGGCCAACGCTTCAATCCGGGTATTGCCAGTGAAGTACTGACGGCAGTGGAGTACGCCGCAAAGCAGCAGTGCCGTATCGATCGACGACAACTCACTGCCAAAAAGGCGTTGTCCACTGTCGATGTCAATGAAGTGGTACAGAAAACCATGCTCGTGCGGGCACTGCTCCAGAAGAAAAGCGAGGGTCTTTTCTACTCGTTGCTCGCAATCGAGCGGGCGGAGGTAGTTATATTTGGCGGCAATGCACAAAGCGCTCAAGCCAAAACCGGTGGCCGCGATGCTCGCTACCCGGCTGAGGGAGCGGCCGACGACGGGCGCCCGGTCACGCACCAAACCGCTTATGGGGCTGGCCTCGTTGAAGAAAAAATCGGAGTTTCGGCCCGCCATGTCGTCCAGAAGGGCTTCCGCCATTCTGGAGACCTGCGTAAGGGGGCGATTAATGAAGACGCCCGGCGGATGGGCGTATTTTTCCGCCGCCTGACTCTCGGTTTTGGGCGTACTTGCGGCGGCGGGATGCTGGTTTTGCGGCTCTTCGCTGTTTGCCAGACCCGGCACAGCAAAGGCGAGCGCTCCGCTAGCGCCCGCCTGGCGCAAGAGCTGCCTGCGGGTTATTCGTGTCCGGGTCAATGCAAATTTATTCTCAAGGTCCAAAAATCAGGGCAGATGCGGCAGCACTGCGAACTATTCTGAGTGTAACCAAGTGGTTCCTGATCGACATCACCATAAGGGGTGAGGGAACCGCCTTTGTACTGTCGTCTCCTTCGATCCAGATTCCGGAACCTGGCCTGCCCGAGTTGCATCCCATAGGATTGAGACGCAATATTGGAGTGGGCAATCAGGCGCAGCCGTTGCGCTCAGTGGCTTTTGCCCGCCAATGGTTTCCCGAAACAGCATTTTCACTTCTGGTGTGCACAGGGGAACGAACGGAGCGCGGCTTTTCGTCCAAGAAAGACGCACTTTGAAACTCGCCTGTGCAGAGTAGAAGTGAAAATGCTTTAACCGCACCACGCCCCGATCCGGGCGAGCTGGTCCCCAGACTCATCCCAGTGGATGAGGGATCAATCCAGGAGGATATTTTGGCTTACGAACTGCCACCACTTCCCTACGACTACGCCGCGCTTGAACCGCACATCGATACCGAAACGATGAAGCTTCATCACGACAAGCATCACGCTGCCTACGTCAACAACCTCAACGGCGCTATCGAGAAGCATCCCGAGCTGGCGAAACATTCGCCCGAGGACCTGCTGCGCAACCTGGGCACGATTCCGGAGGACATCCGCGGGGTTGTGCGCAACAACGGCGGCGGCCACGTGAACCACTCCATGTTCTGGGCAATCATGAAGCCCAATGGGGGCGGCGAGCCCACGGGCAAGATCGCCGAACAGATCAAGAAGGACTTTGGCAGCTTCGCGGATTTCAAGAAGCTGTTCAATGAGACCACCGCGAAGCAGTTCGGGTCGGGCTGGGGCTGGCTGGTTTTTGAAGGCGGGAAGCTGAAGGTCGTGACCTCGCCGAACCAGGACAATCCGATTTCTCAGGGGCTATTTCCCATTCTGGGAAATGATGTTTGGGAGCATGCGTATTACCTCAAGTACCAGAACAAGCGGCCGGACTACCTTGCGGCATGGTGGGGGACGGTGAACTGGGACGAGGTCAACAAGCGCTTCGAACACGCACAGAAGTAGTTAGGTTGCGGTGGCGCCTATCTCCCGATTGGGAGATAGGCGCAGGACCCGCAAGTGTCTTTCAGCGCGGTCGAGGGCGGCGACACACTGTTGCAGTTGCGTTCGGGAAAGGCGCACCGCAGGTCCCTCGGCTTCGCTCGGGATGACAAGGGTGGGGTGCGCTTCCTGAGGAATTGGCTAGTGGCTGAAGAGTGCTTCGCATGGCAGAATTGGCTAGTGGCCTGAAAGTTTGTTCGGGCAGACGGCCAGCGTTCCCTGATAAGGCTAGGGCTTGATCGCGGGTTTGAATTGTCCCTTCCAGTTGGGCATCTTCGGCCAAGGCTAGCATTTGGGTGAATTGGGGTCCGGGGCGGTAGCCGGCTTCGATCAGATCCTTTCCGCTCAGCAGTAACTGCGGCCGAACCTGGTCTTGCGGCAGGGTCTCAAAACGTTGGCGGACAAAGTCGTACAAGTCTAGAGATCCATGGCTGGCCAGGCAATCGAGCCGGTGCAGGGCTAGATGCTGGTCAAATTGCGGGAGGCGGAAGAACCGCTTCAGGGTCGACTCCTTCATCCGGGGCGCATCGGCAAAACGCATGTGGTTGGCAATGAGCGACAGGATCTGCTCCGTCTCGTGATTGGCAAATCGGAGACGGCGGCAGATCTCCTCGGCGATCCGCACCCCCACCTCCACATGGCCGTCGAAACGTATGCGGTCCGGCGCAATGCGAAATGTCGCCGGTTTGCCCACATCGTGCAGCAAAGCGCCCAAGCTAGGGCCACCGGACAGCCGGCGGGCAGCCCATCGAGCAACAACAGCGTATGCACCCACACATCGCCTTCAGGGTGGTATTGCGGAGGCTGCGCCACACCTTTCATCTTGACCACTTCAGGCAAGCACCTGGAGCAGCAACCCGGTCGCATCCAGCAACTCGAAGGCGCGCTTTGCGCGGCCTTCGGTGAGCATCCGGGTCAGCTCATCCCGGACCCGTTCGTGGCTCACCTGGCTGACGGCCGGCGCCAGTTGCTGAATTGCCCTGGCTGTCGCGGGCTCCAAGTCAAAGGCGAAGCGGGCAGCAAAGCGCACCCCCCGCAACATGCGCAGTTTGTCTTCTGCGAAGCGGTCGCTGGGGTCCCCGATGGCACGGATCAAGCCGGCGTTCAGGTCCTGCATGCCGCCCACCATGTCCAGGACGGCGTCGTTGGCGGGGTCCAACATCATGCCGTTGATGGTGAAGTCGCGACGCTTTACGTCCTCTTCCGGGCTGGTGGAAAAGCGCACCGCATCCGGACGCCGTCCGTCGGTGTAGGCGCCATCACTGCGAAAAGTAGCGACTTCGGTCACGACTTCCTCGCCCCCAGGCCCTTGACTGCAGACCAGGACAACGCCGAAATGCGCGCCTACGGCAAAGGTCTTCTCGAACATGGCGAGCACCTGATCCGGCGGCGCGCTGGTGGCGACGTCGAAATCCTCAGGCTCGCGGCCCAGCAGCAGGTCGCGCACGCAACCGCCAACGAAGTAGGCCTGGTGGCCCGCGGCGCGGAGCCGGGCAACGATCTCCGCTGCTGCATGCTGTGCTCCGCTGGGTGCTGATACTGCCATGTCTACTACTATAGAAACGTGAGTCAACCCAGCCAGCTGCTCTCTGGCGCTGAAGGCGCTTCTGCCCCGCCCCATGGGCTGATTCTTGCCATCGAAAGCTCCTGTGATGAGACCGCAGCAGCGGTGGTGGAGCGTGGGCGCCGTATCCTATCGAGCGTTGTGGCCTCGCAAATCGCGGTGCATGCGCCCTACGGGGGTGTGGTTCCGGAACTCGCCTCCCGCGAACATCTGCGCAACATCGTTCCCGTAGTTCGGGCGGCGATGGACAAAGCCGGCATTGGCTTCTCCGACCTCGAGGCTATCGCCGTAACCGAGGGCCCAGGCTTGGCGGGCGCATTGCTGGTGGGGGTTGCGTATGCCAAGTCGCTGGCCTTCGCCCTGGGCAAGCCGCTCATCGCGGTCAACCATCTCGAGGGTCACATTCACGCAGTTCTGTTGGCGCAGCAAGAAATGCTCGACGTTGGGCATGCACGATCCCTGGCCCTGGTGGTTTCCGGCGGCCACACCCATCTTTATCTGACCCAGCGTGACGGGGAGAGCTTTACCTACCGCAACGTGGGCGCCACACTCGACGATGCAGCGGGCGAGGCCTTTGACAAGGTCGCCAAGCTATTGGGACTGGGCTACCCGGGCGGCCCGTGGATCGACGCGCTTGCCCCGCACGGGGACCCCTCGGCCGTTGCCTTTACCCTCACCCAGGTGAAGCAAAAGGCTCATCGCCCCGATGCACCCAAGGACGGTCTTCGATTTCCCTTCTCCTTCAGCGGCATTAAGACGGCAGTGCTTCGCTACGTCCAGATTCACGACCTCTACCCTTCTATCGAATGGCGGCGTGAGGCCCTGGCTGCCCACCCCCTGCCGGGACCCATGGCGGCACTCACTCTATGCGATGCCGAAGACGTTGGGTCTCATCGCGTCGTTCCAACGTGCCGTAGTCGACGACCTGAAGCGAAAGACCTTCCAGGCTGCTGAGGCATTGGGGGCGGAAAGTATCCTGGTTTCCGGCGGCGTCGCCGCCAACCGCGAACTGCGGGAACGTTTTATGGCGGAGGCCGCCAAGCGGGGTCTGCCGATTGCTTTTCCTTCGGTGGCTCTCTCCACAGACAACGCGGCCATGATCGGCACCGCTGCGTGGCCCAGGTATCTGGCCGGCAGCTTCGCTCCCTTAGATTTGACCGCCCATGCTTCGCTGCCACTGGGGTATCCATGATTCTGAAAATCAGATCCGTCGGAGAGCCTGTTCTACGCTCTCGCGCCAAGCCTCTGAGGCCAGAGGAGATCGAGCTGCCCAGCACCCGGGATCTTATCGCCGCCATGCGGGAGACGATGCAGGATGCGCCGGGGGTTGGCCTGGCCGCGCCGCAGGTGGGGGTCCCGTTGCAGCTCGCGGTCATCGAAGACCGCGAAGAATACTCGAAGGACTTCAGCCGGGAGGTGCTGGCTGAGCGGGAGCGCAAGCCGGTGGCCTTCCACGTCATCATCAACCCGGTGCTGACCCTGGAATCGGCGCCTGAGATCGAGTTTTTTGAGGGCTGCCTTAGCCTACCTGGCTTCGTTGCCCTGGTTCCCCGGGCGCGCAAGGTAAAAGTAGAGTGCCTGGATGAGCATGGCCAAGCAAAGGTGATACGCGCCTCCGGCTGGTACGCGCGCATCCTGCAGCACGAGATCGATCATTTGTCCGGAGGGCTCTATGTGGACCGCATGCGCAGCGTAAGTCTATGTTCGCTCGACAACTTCACCCGCCACTGGAAGGGGAAGACGGTGGACGAGGTGAAGAAGCTGCTGGGGTAGCTCCGCTGCCAATCTGGGTACAGGCAGGACCGGCTTGGTGGACGTTGGATCATTGAAGACGTTAGGATGAGGATCATGCCGGTAGCGACGGGGTCAGTTGGCGATAAAATTGCGACCCCCAAGACTCCGCCCCGGACGACCATCCGACTCTTCAACACCCTCTCCAATACAGTCGAAGTTCTAGAGCCGATTGACGGCGAAACTCTGCGCATATACGTTTGCGGGCCCACAGTTTACGACTACGGGCATATCGGCAACTTTCGCACCTTCCTGGCGTTGGATATTTTGCGTCGCTTCCTCAAGCAAGAGGGACGCAAGTTGCTTCAGGTCATGAACATAACGGATGTGGACGACAAGATCATCCGCAACGCCACGGCCGCGCATTTGAGCATAGAGAAATACACCGAGAAATATGAGCGCGCCTTTTTCCAGGATCTGGACGCGCTGGGTTGCGAACGGCCGGAGATCATCGCGCGGGCAACGGAAAATATCGAACAGATGGTTGATCTGATTGAGCGGCTGGCGGCGAAGGATCTTGCTTATCAGGCCCCGGATGGCTCCTGGTATTTCCGAATCGCCGGGTTTCCGGAGTACGGCAAGCTGTCCAAGAAGGACTTCTCGGCGATCAGCGATGGCGCGCGGGTGGATTTGGACGAGTACGACAAGGATTCGGCCCGGGATTTTGCCCTTTGGAAGGCGGCCAAACCGGGGGAAAAACACTGGGACACCAAACTCGGTTCCGGCCGGCCTGGCTGGCATATTGAGTGTTCCGCCATGGCGCTCCGATACCTGGGCGAGAGCTTCGACCTGCACGCCGGGGGAGAAGACCTGATGTTCCCTCACCATGAAAACGAAATCGCCCAGTCCGAGTCGGCCACCGGAAAGACCCTGGCCTACCACTGGATGCACGTACGTTTTCTGCTTGTGGATGGGCGCAAAATGTCGAAGTCGGAGGGCAACTTCTTCACTTTGCGTGACTTGCTGCTCAAGGGCTACAAGGCATCGGCAATTCGTTTTCTGCTTATCTCAGTTCCCTACCGGCATCCCTTGAACTTCACGATTGAGGGGCTGGCGGAATCAGCGAGCGCGGTGGACCGTTTGCGGACTTTCTACCAACGTATCCGCAATGGTGGCTGGCCGGCGGGGCAGAATGCGGAGTTGGAGGCCCAGACAGCCAAGGCGCAGCAGGACTTCTTTGAGGCTTTAGCGGACGATCTGAATACCTCGAAGGCGCGGGCAGCCATCTTCGACTTGGTATGGGCCGGCAACGTGGCGGCTGACTCCGGCAAGCTTTATTCGGGAAATGTTGCGGGTATCCTGGAGGCGCTGCGGCGATTTGACGAGGTCTTTGCCGTTCTCGAAGATCGAGATGCGGAGACTGCTCGTGGCGCACTGCAATGGGCGCAAGAGGAAGGACGAGGCGGCGAGGCAGCGCCCGAACTTTTGGCCGCGTATTCGCTTAGCGACCAACAAATTGACGCTTTATTGGCGGAGCGGGAGCAGGCTCGCCGTACGCGCAATTTCGCCCGCGCCGACAGCATCCGCAAAGAGCTGGCTGCGCTTGGAATCCTCATCGAGGATTCCAAAGAGGGCGCCCGGTGGAAGAGGAAATAGACCGCGGGGCCGTGTGGCTCCGGCGGAATCGGTGACCTCAGGAGCTCGGCCCGTTGGTTCCCTAGCAACGGACGGGTGGGCAGAGGTTGACCGCTCAGGGCATCGGGTGAATCGAGAGCCAGAGGGAAAGAGGCGTGATATCCCACATCTCGCGAAAAACGAGCGAGATGTGGGGCACCCGTCCGTTCTGAGGGAACCGTCGGTCTTAAAACTCGTCATATTCACAATCGTTTATGGCGTGACTAAAGTCGTGCCCTGACACAAAGCGCCCCGCCTCCGCCTCGCCTCCGCCTTGCTCCGCAAGGACAAAGGGGACGGCAGCGATGGAGTCGAAGGTCATCCGCGATTTCGTCTCCTTGGCGGACCGCCGGTCCTTCACTCTTGTCAAAATCGCTTCCAGGATGGGTTGGTGGTTTGAGCTTCCCTGACGCCCGGGACTGGGGCCGTGCTAACCTTATCGTGCAAGAGGATGCATATAAGGTGCGCGTGAGAAGCCAAAGACGGTTCAGTACGGATGCCGGTGCCTCACCCATGCCCGTTTCTTGCTTCCGCTGGTCAGCGCGTCCCATCGCGCCACGCAAGCATCTGAGCGTGCCACCAGCCTGCACCCGACCTAGTCTCTTCGGCGGCGACTAGCTTTCCACCGCCGAAGCTCTGCCCTGCCTCCGTCCGCCCTGTATTTCATCCAGCGGCGGTCTTTCACTGGCCTTAGGCACGGCGCCGATAAAGACGCCAAGAAAGCAGAGAAGCATCATGCAGAATAATGGACATATGAGCAGCAAGGATCTCGCCCAGTACGGTCCCAAACTCCTGGGTCCGGTGCCGGGCCCGAAAGCCAGCGCGATTCTCGCCGGGGACGAGCGCTACGTTTCCCCGAGCTACACCCGGTCCTACCCGATGGTGGCCAAACGGGGCCGCGGCGTGCGCGTGGAAGATGTAGACGGAAACGAATTTCTGGACTTCGCCGCCGGCATAGCCGTGGTTTCGACCGGACATTGCCATCCGGAAGTAGTGGCCGCGATCCAGCACCAAGCAGCAGAGCTGATCCACATCTCGGGCACGGACTTCTATTACGAACACATGGTAACGCTGGCCGAACGCCTTTCGGCGGTTGCGCCGATGCCCGGCCCGCATCGCTTCTATTACGGCAATTCCGGTGCGGAAGCCATTGAGTGCGCGCTGAAGCTGGCCCGGTACCACACCGGGCGGCAGAACATCATTTCCTTTTTCGGAGCATTCCACGGTCGCACCATGGGCGCGCTGTCGCTCACGGCTTCCAAGCCGCAACAGCGGCGGCGTTTTGCCCCCTTGGTTCCGGGAGTCACGCACGTGCGCTATCCCTACGCCTATCGAGGCTGTAGCGGAGGCCCACAAGAAGAGGAACAGTTTGCGCTGGGTTGCGCCCGTTACATTGAAGAGAAGTTGTTCAAGACCACACTGCCTCCGGAAGAAGTGGCGGCTATTTTCGTCGAGCCCATTCAGGGGGAAGGCGGGTACGTGGTAGCGCCGGACATCTTCATGCAGGAGCTGCGGCGCATCTGCGACCGGCACGGCATCCTGCTGGTAGTGGACGAGGTTCAATCGGGAGCAGGCCGGACGGGCAAATGGTGGGCGGTTGAGCACTCCGGTGTGCAGCCGGACATGATTTGTATTGCTAAGGGCATCGCCTCGGGGATGCCGTTGGGCATCTGCATGACGCGGGCGGAGCTGATGAACTGGGTACCGGGCTCCCACGCCTCAACCTTCGGCGGCAACCCGGTGGCGATCGCCGCAGCGTTGGCCACCATGGATGTGCTGGAGCGCGAGGGTATCGCCAATGCGGCGACCATGGGAAAAGCCTTCTTTTCCCGCTTGCATGACTGGCCTTCGAAACATCCGATTGTGGGAGAAGTACGCGGCAGAGGACTGATGATCGGGGTTGAGATCGTCAAGAGCCAGCTCACGCGTGAGCCCGCCCCGGCGCTGCGCGACCGGATCGTCTCCCTGGCGTTTGAACAGGGCCTTTTGCTTCTCGGCTGCGGGGAAACCTCGATCCGCTTGGCGCCCCCCCTGATCATCAACCAGCAGGAAGCGACCATTGGCTTGGATATCTTTGAACGGTGCGTGACGCAGGCTGAACAGGAGCATGCGCAAGCAGCCAGCTTTGCCTCTGCCAGCGTGTAAAGCCTGAGCGGATGCCCCATTTCGAGATGGGGCATCCGCTATTCTCTGGGTTAATCTGGAATTTCCGGAGACCGCCCCGTGCAGGCCACAGGCATACATCACCTCGAGCTGATAGTTCTCTTTCTCGTGCTCCTGGTTGCGGGCCTGACCACACTTGCGCAACGTTTCAAGATTCCCTACCCTATCGTGCTCTTTATCGGCGGTGTGGTTCTCTCTCTCCTGCCCCACCTACCTGAAATCGCGCTGAATCCCGATGTTGTATTTCTGGTGGTTCTACCCCCGTTGCTCTTCGTGGGCGGGTTCAACACTTCGTGGCGCGACTTTCACCACAACATTGTCAGTATTCTCATGCTGGCTTTTGGTTTGGTTGGATTTACGGTGTTCGGCATCGCCGTGGGAACGACGTGGCTGATTCCCGGGTTCGACTATCGAGTCGGGGCTGTTCTCGGAGCGGTGGTTTCAACCACCGATGCGATCGCCGCCACCGCAATTGCCAAACGCCTGGGTCTTCCCCGCCGGATCGTTGACATATTGGAAGGCGAAAGCCTGGTGAACGACGCCAGCGGGCTGCTGGCCCTGCAATTTGCCGTGGCGCTGGTGGTCGCCGGGCGGCGGCCTGGACCGGGCCTGGCGATGCTGGAACTTTTGTGGTTAGTGGCCGGTGGAATCGCGATCGGTTTCTTTTCTGCTTTCGTCATACACAAAGTCTCGCTTGAAATTACTGACTCGCCAGTAGAAATAACTCTGTCTCTTGCCACGCCGTACCTCGCTTACCTCGCGGCCGAGGGGATTCATGCGTCGGGCGTGCTCTCAGTCGTGGTGTGCGGTCTGTACCTTGGCCGCAAAAACTCCGAGATCATGTCGGTTAATGCACGTATTGAGAGCACGGCAGTGTGGAAGGTATTGGAGTTCGGCCTCAATGGCATCGTTTTTATCCTCATGGGGCTGCAGCTGCGACTGATTCTGAGCGGAATCCACGACCGCTCCGTGGGCCAACTTGTGCGCTATGGAGTTACGTTCGCGATCCTGGTGATCGTGCTCAGGATTATCTGGGTATATCCAGGCGCCGTGATTGCCTACCGGATCCGGCGCCATTTGCTGCACCAGTCAGATCCGCTACCAGGCAAGAAACAGATCTTTATTGTGGCCTGGACGGGAATGCGTGGAGTACTGGCCCTGGCCGCCGCCATCTCACTGCCTACGGTACTCCAGAATGGTCAACCTTTCCCGCAGCGGAACTTCATTATCTTTCTCACCTTTTGCGTGATCTTCGCCACCCTGGTCTTGCAGGGGCTTACACTCCCGGCGATGATCAGGAAGTTGGGGCTCGCAGTCGGCGAGAACAACCTGGAAGAGCGCCAGGCTCGTCTGCTCATACTGAACACCGTGCTCGACTACCTGAAGGACCTGTCGCGGCAGGCAAAATCTGATCACGCGGCCATCTACGAAGACATGATCCGCCATTACCAGATCCGCGCCACCCTGATCGAAGCCGGGGGCGAAGCGATGAAGCCAGAACGGGAGTTCGCCCTGGCACGCTATGAACGCAATCTTTCCCAGGAACTGCGCGCGCTCGAACGCTCTACCGCAGTCATTCTACGAAATGAAGATAAGATCAACGACGAGCTGCTGAGGACGATCGAGCATGAATTGGACCTCAGCGAGGCGCGCTTTTAGAACATGTAACTACTGTTTGAAAGGTTCATTGGGGCCGTGATCTGCATTCTAGAGCCCAAAAGTAGGGTTTTGTGATGGGGCACCCATCCTTGGTTGCGGCGTGCGGCGGACTTTAGCGCTTTTCTGTGCTCTTCACCCACATAATGCCCGCGGCGAAGAAGACGCAGGCCACGGCGAGCGCCAGGATAGCGTGCGGTTTGTTGCCATAGTGAACGGCCACGGCGGCGTCGATCCACCAGACCACGGCGCCGACGAACCAGATAAAGGAAAGATTCCTCATTCGCATCGAGGCTACCTCAACGACACTGGTTCACAATGCGACAACACTTGGACAATCCATTACTTTGGGAATCGCACCTGAAACCTACGTTCTCACCTTCTACAACAATTTTAAAACCAATTTGCGCTTATGCTTTGCCCGAGTTTCGCCGTTTGACCCAGACTTTTTCCGCCGCAGGGTGCCCCAGCGTGGAGAGGCCGGCGGTGGTCTCGATGGAGATTGTCCGGTCGTAGTTCCTGGCCAGGACACTCACACGGCCGCCGGGCGCGATACCCGCCTGGTGCAGGAAAAGCAACAGCTTGGGATCGCGCTCATAGAGGCTTACGACGGTATACCCGGTATCTTCCCTGGCCTCAGAAAGCAGGACCAAACCGCGCTTACCGCGCTGCTCCGGCGTTTCCGGCAAGACCCAATTGCCATGAGGACAAGTTCCCCTGGAGCCGAGCTTTTCCAGTAGCTTGGCTTCAAAAGCGGGGGAGACGGCGTGCTCCAGGCGTTCCGCTTCGTCATGTACCTCATACCACTCCATGCCGAACATCTCGGCCAGCATGCGTTCGATCAGATGATGCCGCAATGCGGTCCGATAGGCAGTTTCCTTACCCTTTGGCGTGAGGCGAACAATCCCGTCCGGCTTGACATCAAGATAGCCATCGCGGCGCAAACGCTTGAGCGCCATGGTGACCGCAGGGGGCGACACGGAGAGCCAGTGCGCCAGGGTTGCGGGAATGACCGCCTGCCCCTCGCTCTCTGCTTCGAGAACGGCCTTTAGATAATCTTCCTTCGAGATGGTAATCGGAGTCTTCACAGTCGCCCACTTCCAGTAGTGTAGCGTGCGCTGGAACACATCGCTGGCGTCGCCGACTTGCTCGGCGCTGGAGGATCCCGGACGCAAGTTTGGACAGGCTGACCGAGAGGAGCAAGAGCCTGAACTTTCTGGGGCAAGCTTCCGATAAGACTAAGAAAAGTCCTGGAAACCAACCTTACCGGCGGCAGATAGGAATACGACTCTGAGTGATTCTGCGACTTCCTCAGTCACCCGTTTCGGGGGCGCGCGATCCTTTGGTATCTGTCATTGTGTCCTATCAAGCACGGGGTTATGGCTCGCTTTCGCCGTGCCGTGCAACTTTAGAGTATCGGTCGCGCCGGTACACGCTCCGAAGGAAATGCCTAGCCTTTAAGGAAACCGAGACAGTATCAAAGTAATGCGGGGTTACCAGCGTGAGAACGCTCGTAATTTGCGGGGTAAATGTCCCTATGCTATTTCTTTGTACAGTAAAACTAAACATACATCGGACTCGTCAGCATTCACGGTTTTGTTAATACTTGTCTGCCACATCGCAGGGTGTGGAAGAGCCTTGCGTATAAAAATGGGCGGTGAACGCCGCTTCGACGGTGCTACCCCACCAGTGCCAAATATCCCGTTTCCCTTGAGGTATCGAAAATCGACGGGTGTCGCACACCCGCATTGGGAGCCAGGAAAAGTGTCTTTATGGATGAACGGTTCATTTGCCGCTGTTGGTGCCGCATAGACGCGAAACCCGACAAGACGAAAGCCTAACTTGCCAGGTAAGACCTAGCGCTATCCATGGAGGATATTGTGAGTACTCTCGTTGACTTCGACATTTCTGACACGCCAGCGGCCGGCATCGCGGACCATGGCGCGGGCGGATGGAGTCAAGACCCACTGGTCTCGGTTATCATTCCCTGCTACAACGGTGAAGCGTTCCTTAAGGAAGCGATCGATAGCGCCCTGGAGCAAAGCTATCCACGGGTGGAAGTCATCGTTGTGGACGACGGTTCGACCGATAGGAGCCCTGAGATTGCGCAGCAGTTTCCCGTCCGGTACGTACGGCAGCCGAATCGCGGCCTTACGGCAAGCCGCAACTTGGGCGTGTGCGAGAGCAGGGGCAGCTACATTGTGTTTCTGGATGCCGATGACCGGCTGAAGCCGGATGCGATCGAGACCGGGCTTCGTGTTCTCGCCGCGCGCCCGGAATGCGCCATGGCGGTAGGGGATCACCTTTTCGTTTCCCAGGATGGTTCCCATCTTGCCAATTCGCGCAAGGAGTACCTCGCTGCATCGCATTACGAAGCACTGCTGAGAAGCAACTTCATCGAGATGATCTCGTCGGTGCTATTTCGCCGACGTGTGCTTGATGAAGTTGGGGGTTTCAATACCGAGCTTCGAGTGGCCGAAGATTATGAGCTTTATCTACGCATCGCCCGGAAATATCCCGTCTGCTCGCACCTTGCCGTGGTCGCCGAATACCGGAGGCACCAAGAGAATACATCGCACAATTCCGAGCTGATGCTGAGCATGACTGTTGGTGTGTTGCGAAGCCAGGCGCGTTATATTCGCGGCGACGCCCGGCGGCTGTTCGCGTTTCTGGAGGGACTTCGCACGTGGCGCAGACAGTATGGCCGGCAACTGGCATCGGAGCTGGCCCGTACCTTTTCGACCGTGCAGGGACATGACCTTCGCCGCAAACTTTTGCTACTGCTGAACCATTACCCGCAGGGATTGATCCTGTTCTTGCTGCTACGGATCATGCCGGACCTCACGAGGCGTAAAGCCACTATCCGCCACCAGGGCGGAACGGAAGAAATGTCACTGTTACAGAGGGTGCATGCCTGGCTAAACGCATCGAGTGCAACCTCGCCGGCGCAGATCGGCTAATTACCGGGTAAGATCGCCGGCACGAGGAAAAGCCAATCAACATTCCGCAGAACATCCCGTTCAGAAGCACGCTTAAGAAGGCTGCGCGACGCGTTCACCGTTTGCGTACGGCCTTCGACAAGAAGGCGATGATTCTGGTCTACCATCGGGTGGCCGAGGCCAAGGTTGACCCGTGGGCCCTTGGCGTCAGTTCTGCTCATTTCGCTCAACATTTGCAGGTTCTCAAGACGATCGCCAACCCAGTTTCGCTACAGGATCTGGTAAAGGCAAAGTCGGACCGCGAGCTTCCACCGAGGCCAGTCTGTATCACCTTTGACGATGGGTATGCGGATAATTTGTATGCAGCCAAGCCTGCGCTCGAGTCCTATCGCGTGCCCGGTACGGTGTTTGTCACGCCGGGATACCTGGGTGTGCCGGAAAACCTATGGTGGGATGAGCTGGCAAAGCTTGTCCTCGACCCGGAATCGAGGCAAGAGCAGCTGAACCTGACTTTGAACGGCTATCACTATGCGTATGAGTTTCCGGCCGAAGAAGCGGAGGCGGGCGGGCCCGATCCGCATAGCAAGTGGAGAGCCTGGGAAAAGGCGCCGGGGCCGCGCCAGAAAGCATACCTGGCGATCTATGGCATGCTGGTCAAACTTTCAGACGGGGAGCGCGAAAAGGCGCTCGAACAGCTTCGCCGAGGCGCGACACCGTATGCTGACCGCCGTCAACATCGCTGCCTTACCGAGGATGAGCTACGCGCGCTGGCTGAGTGCGAGTGGGTGGAGATTGGTGCGCACACCCTGACCCATCCTGTGCTTGCTGACCTGACGCCGGATCAGCAACAGCACGAGATCGGCGGTAGTAAACGACGGCTGGAAGCTCTGACGGGCAAAAACATCAGTAGCTTCGCGTATCCCTACGGCAAGAAAAACCATTACACCCGGCACACGGTATCGACCGTAAAAGCCAATGGATTCAGCTATGCCTGCTCCAACTTCGGGGGACTTGTGACCCGATCTTCCAATCGCTTTACGCTTCCCCGCTTCCAGCCTATGGATTGGGATGGGGATCAGTTCGCCGACGCGGTGGAGAAGTGGTACCGGGAATAGTTGGCAAATAGGCGCGCTCCGGCGACAATGGAGCGCATGCTCGCTCTCCGGCTGCTCGAGGGATTGGTTCACGCCAGCGACTCTCTCGCCGTACGTCTAAGGAGAGGCTCGACGCGCCCGGCCCACCTGGAGGTCGGTCGCCGTGGAGAAGAAGCAGCCTTTTTCTACCTGCGCCGCCGCGGTTATATCGTGGTAGCGCGCGGGTGGCGCAGCGGGAAGGTTCGGGGTGATCTTGACCTGGTGGCCTGGGACGATACGACTCTCTGCTTTATCGAAGTGAAAACTCGCACCAGCCGAAGCTTCGCTACCGCCGATGCGGCCGTTGACCAGGATAAGATTCGAATGCTCCGCAGAATGGCACGGCAATACCTTCAGGCAATGCCCACGGTTCCGGATCAGGTTCGGTTCGACGTCCTGTCGATCTACTACGAGGCCCAGGAGTCTTTTGAGTTGATCCGCGGTGCTTTCGCTTGGCGTTGAGTTCAGCCCTAGTTTAGTGAAAGGAGTTTCACTTGTTGAATCGCAGGCAATTCATCTCCGCAATGGCTGCAGTAACAGCGATGACGGCGGTTCCATCATCCGGCGCCAGCTCCGCCAGTCTCACGCACAAGGAACGAGTGGACCGGGCACTGGGTGGAGAGGAAGTGGATCGTCCTCCGTTCAGCATGTGGCACCATTACAAGCGCCCGACCGCGGAACTTGAAGCACAGGACCACCTTGCCTTCCATCGGATGTACGATACGGACTTCGTCAAAATCATGAATGACTTTGACTATCCGCGATCGAAGACTGGTAAGTGGTATGAATTGAAACCGCTGCAGACTCCTTATCCTGAGCAACTGCGTACCATCGAGCTGGTGCGCGACGGCCTGCATGGCGATGCATATTTTATCGATACGCTCTATGGTCCGTACATGACGGCGATGCTGCTGCTGGCGGCCGAGCCGGAGTTCGCGGGGAAGAAAGACGCGGAGGATCGAAGTGATGTGATCAGGAGCATCCATACCTTCCAGAAGGAGAAAACTGCGGCGTGGGAGGGGGCGATGGAAGCTATCACGCAGTCGACCATCAACCATATTCACCGTTCGCAGGAGATCGGATGCTCAGGGACGCTGGTGAGTATTTTCAATGCGACCAGCAAGTTTGGATCGGTCGAGGATTATGAGAAGTACAGCCGGCCCTACGATAAACGCGTGCTTGCAGCCCTGGCGGATACAAAGCTGACGCTGCTTCATCTGCACACGCTGGAAAGACCGTTCCTGGATCAGTTCAAGGACTTTTCGGCGCCGGTCATTAATTACTCGGTGAAGACTAGCGGTATTCCCGTTGCTGAGGTGCGCAAGGTTTATTCCCAGGCGATTGCCGGCGGTGTGGATGAGGTGGACTTCGATAAGCTCACTACGGAGGAGATCCGGAAGCAGTGGACGCTGGCTCGGGAGCAGGCGGGGAGCAAGTACATCATTACGCCGGGCTGCTCGGTTCCCGATGCTTCGACGGCGGCTGAGTTGGCTCGGATGCCGGTGGCGGTTGGGGTGAAGGGGAATGCAGCATTGCGGTCGATTTGATGTTTCGGTCGTTGCATCGATGATCGTGTGTTCCAGATTCACATGATGGTGTGGAACCGGATGAATTTCCAAGGGAATCGCTTGGAACGCTTATCTAGATTTGTGTAGGGTCGAGTGAAACTGCTGGTCCCTCCCTTACGCTGCCCCGGATTTCCTGTCAGGCGTAGCGGCCCTGGCAATCCCGCGATACAGGAAATCCAGGTCCGCTCCAGTCCCACGGCACGCCGGGGCAGGCGGGATGACAAAGTGGAGGGCCGTAGCACACCTTGATATCGGTGGATATGGATGGACAGAGTCGAAAAAGCTAAGTTGGACATAGCAGAACCCCATTGGGGTGTTCAGGCAGGCTGAATCAACGGATCCGCTATTGGGCGTCTTTGTATTCTTCGTGCCAAGCCATTTGAATGGCTTCTAGCTTGGGCTCGTTGGACTTTGCGGGGTCGTCGGCAAAGCCTTCAAGTTCGGTTACGTATTTGTGCAGATCGGTGAAGCGTACCGTGAAGGGATCCAGGTCGGGGAATTTTTCCTGCAATTGGATGCCTATCTCTTCCGCGTCGTTCCAGGTAATTTCACGCGCCATCGTCAGTTCCTCACTTCTCTTCCGCCAGACTTAGTGGCTTGCCCTCGGAGACGTAGTTGCGATTCCACTTGGGGATCTCGACCACGTAAGTACCAGGACCGGTGATCACAGCCTGACAGCCAAGACGGGAATTCAACTGCAAATCAGCTGCCATGTCCAGACGGTCGAGCTCGTCGTCATCGGCGGGTGAGAGCGCGTCGCTTCCGTCTTTCGTCCAAAGATGACAGGTGGTGCAGGCACAGGAGCCGCCGCAGGCGTGATCGAGAAAAATGTCAAAGTGCTCAGCCACGTCGAGAAAGGACATGGGCTTTCCATGATGCCCGTAAGGTAAGGTGCCGTATTCGAACTCCACGGTACGGCCTTCGGGAAGAAACGTGACGCGGACCATATTGTCAGTCATTCGATTTACTTTCTTTCCATGAACTCAGCCTGGGCGATGGGGTGCGGAGCTGCCGGTCCCTGACCCAACTTGTCGTCCGCCGATTGCATTGTCTGGCCTTTGATTGCGCTCGATACCGCTGCGTCCATCATGAGCTCAGCAAAACGGTGCGTGGCTTTGTCCAGCGCTTCGGTCCCGGCGCGCAGCGCCTGCAGATCATCGCCCTGCTTCAGCACGGTTAGCTCTGCGCTGAGCGCGCTAATCTCTGCCCGCTCGTCCGGCTCAAGCAGCTGCCAGGCAGGATGCGAAGGAGCCTTCTCTACGGCGCTGAGAATTGTGTCCGCTTCGTTCCTGGCTTCTACCAATTGACGGAGATGAATATCCTCCTCGGCGTGATCGAACGATTCGAGAATCATCGACTCGACCTGCTCGTCGGTCAGGCCGTAGGCCGGTTTCACCGAGACCTCAGCCTGCTTGCCACTGCGCTGCTCGAGCGCAGAAACATTCAGGATGCCGTTGGCGTCGATGAGGAATTTAACCTCGATGCGCGGCAGGCCTGCACTCATGGGCGGAATCCCCCTGAGGTCGAAGCGCGCCAGTGAGCGACAATCCTTGGCCATTTCACGCTCGCCCTGCAGCACATGGATGGCGACATTGGTCTGCCCATCGACCCCGGTGGTAAAGGACTCAGAGGCAGAGGCGGGGATGGTGGAATTGCGCTGAATGATTTTGGCGACGACCCCACCGAGAGCCTCGATACCCAGCGATAACGGGGTCACATCGAGCAGCAGCATATCCTCGGTGGCTTTCGATCCGCCGCCCAGGATATTGGCTTGGACGGCAGCGCCGAGGGCGACTACCTCATCCGGATTGAGCTCGGTGCGGGGCTGCTTGCCGCGGCGCGGAAGCTCGAAAACATCGCTGACTAAAAGCTGCACCGCGGGTATGCGGGTGGAACCACCGACCAGTACCACTTCGTCGATCTGATCGGGACCAAGGTGCGCATCGCGCAGCGCGTCGCGGCACGGGGCCATGGTCCGGGAGATGACGGGTTGAATGAGCTGTTCGAATTGCTCGCGGGTGATTTCACGGCGGTAGCGGCCGCCCTGAGGAAGCTTGACATCGATTTGCGCCACGGATTGCGACGACAGCGCAATCTTGGCTTCGATCACTGCCTTACGTATCGCCTGAATGACCTCCGGCTCCCGGCGCAGATCGGCTCCGGTATCGCCGGCGATGTCGTCGAGCGCGATGGCAATCAAGAGGTTGTCGATGTCATCACCGCCCAGGTGGGTATCGCCATTGGTGGCTATGACCTCGAAGATGCCTTCGTGCAGCTTGAGGATGGAGATGTCAAAGGTTCCGCCGCCGAGATCGTAGACCGCGATGATGCCTTCTTTTTGACGGTCGAGACCATACGCTAAAGCAGCGGCGGTGGGTTCGTTGACCAGGCGCAGGACTTCAAGTCCGGCCATGCGTCCGGCATCCTTGGTCGCTTGCCTTTGGGCATCATTGAAATAGGCAGGCACGGTGATTACTGCCTGGGTCACTGGGGCGCCGAAGTATCGTTCCGCATTGCGCTTGAGCTGGCGCAGGATGTGGGCGGAAATTTCCGGCGGGGTGAACTCCGCATCTCCCAGGCGAATGCGCAGAACCTCGCCGGGCTGGATTTCGTCGGCCAGGCGGAAGGGAAAGAATTTCAGTTCTTCGGTAACGTCCTCGACACCACGCCCCATGAGCCGTTTAACAGAATAGATAGCCTGCTCGGGCGCATGCAGCAGCGTGTGCCGTGCCCCGTTGCCGACGAGCATGGCCGGACGACCGCCATCACGAGCAGGCGCCAGCGCTACCACGGAGGGCACCAGGTTCAGGCCATCTTCCCCCGGGATGACGACGGGCTTCTCGCCTTGCATGAAGGCGACCAAGGAGTTGGTCGTGCCCAGGTCGATACCGACTACGCGCTCATCCGCCATAAGTCTTAAGACTCTCCCAGAGTCTGTTCCACATCACGAACCAGGTTCTTCAAATAACTACGGCGCTGCAACAGCGAGGTCATCGCTTCTTTGGCCGCGGTTTTCCCGGCTTCGTCGTTTTGATTCCACGCGGTATCCCAAGCCGACCAGCGGGAACGCACTTGCTCGTCAAGGGCATTGAGTTGGGCGGCAAACTGATTCTTTGCTGCCTCGAGATCACGGCGCAATTGTGGGTCGTCCTCGCCCATCTTCTGATTCTGGCGTAATTCTTCGAGTTGCATGTTCAGCTCAAAGACCTCTTCCAGTAGATCCGCCGGCACTTTGGAGGGATTCAGATTGCCGGCTCCGCGTTCCTCTTCGAACTGCACACCTTCGAGTTTGAGGAGGTACTTGGTGCGGTCGAGCGGATTCTTCAAGGTGCGATAGGCATCGTTCAGCAGCGAGGCCTGGACAAGGCTCCAATCCTGTTCCTGCTGCGTGGCGCGTGCGTACACGTCCGGATGCAGTTTTCGGCTGTAGCGGTAAAACTGCTTTTCCAAAGCCTGCACATCTAAGTTCAGCTTCGGCGGCAGGCCAAACATGTCAAAGTATCCGGCCTGCTGGGGCGGTTGGACTTTACCACAAGAGCCGCAGAAGGGCTGTCCGTCCGCGACCTCCTGGCCGCAGGACCAGCATTTTGCGGGCGCACTGACTCTGTCGATAATTTGCATAGGGCCACGGCGCGTCTACGCCGAAAAAGATGAACCGCAACCGCAAGACTTGGTCGAGTGGGGATTGATGAAGTTAAAGCCCTGCCGCATCAGCGTCTCTTCGTAGTCGAGAATCATGCCGTGGAGGTAGATAAACGACTTGGGATCGACGAAGACGCGCACATCTTCAAAGTTGTACACGCGATCGCGTTCTCTGGGCTGCGAGTCGAAGCGAATGTTGTAGGAAAGACCGGAGCAGCCTCCGCCCTGAATGCCCAAGCGGAGTCCCCCCTCGGTAGGGGAGACTCCCTCTTTGGCCATGGCTACGCGAATCCGCTTCAGGGCACGCTCGGTGACCTGGATGCCCTTTTGATTGGGGGCTGCATTTTCCGCATTGAGGACAGCTAGATCCATCTTGCCTCTGAATTAGTGGGCTACCGAAGCAGTGGCTTCCGCCGTTTCGGTCACGCCGTTCTTCTTCTTCCAATCGCCGATGGCCGCGCGAATGGCATCTTCCGCGAGCACCGAGCAGTGAATCTTAACGGGCGGCAAAGCCAGCTCCTTCACGATGTCGGTGTTCTTGATCTGCATCGCTTCCGCGACCGTCTTGCCCTTGACCCACTCGGTGGCGAGCGAAGAAGAGGCGATGGCGGAGCCGCAGCCGAAGGTCTTGAACTTGGCTTCTTCAATCACCTGGGTCTCAGGATTGACGCGGATTTGCAGACGCATGACGTCGCCACATTCGGGGGCGCCGACCAGACCCGTGCCTACTTCAGCCTGACTCTTATCCATCTGGCCCACGTTCCGCGGATTGTTGTAGTGATCGATTACCTTGTCGCTATATGCCATTTCTATCTCCCTAAATGCGTATCCAGCGTTTGCGTGCCGCACCAAAAAGCGATGCTCTTAGTGCGCCTGCCATTCAATCTTTGAAATATCGATGCCTTCTTTCACCATTTCATAGAGAGGTGAAAGCTCGCGCAACTTCTGCACGACATCGATGACCTTGTCCGCAACGTAATCAACTTCGGCTTCGGTGTTGAAGCGGCCCAGACCAAAACGGATCGAACTGTGTGCCACGTCGTCGCCCAGCCCCAGGGCCTTTAATACATAAGATGGCTCAAGTGACGCCGAGGTGCAGGCTGAGCCACTGGAAACTGCAACATCGTTAATACCCATCAGCAGCGACTCGCCTTCGACGTAGACGAAGCTGACGTTGAGGTTGGCCGGCAGACGGTGCTCCATGGAGCCGTTGACGTGGACGTAATCCAGGTTCGCCATCAGCTTGTCCTTAAGCTTGTCGCGTAGCTTGCCCAGCCGCTCCGCCTCAGACGCCATTTCCTCACCGGCGATCTCGCAAGCCTTGCCGAGACCCACGATGCCTGGAACGTTGAGGGTTCCTGAGCGCATGCCGCGTTCGTGGCCGCCACCGTCGATCTGTGCCGAAATCTGCACCCGGGGATTGCGACGCCGGACGTACAGCGCGCCACAGCCCTTGGGGCCGTAAATCTTGTGCCCGGTCAGTGACAGGCAGTCGATGTTCATGGAGTTCACGTCGACCGGGATCTTGCCCACGGCTTGCACGGCATCGGTATGGAAGATGATGTTGTGCTGACGGCAGATTTTGCCGATCTCGGCAATCGGTTGCACCACGCCTATCTCGTTGTTCGCAAACATGATGCTAACCAGGATGGTCTTGTCGTCGATGGCTCGCTTCAGGTCTTCCAGGTCGATCAACCCGTCTGCCTTAACGGGCAGATAGGTGATGCGATAGCCGTACTTCTCCAGGCGCTTACAGGTATCGAGCACCGCTTTGTGCTCAGTGACCTGGGTGATGATGTGATTGCCGCGCTCGCGGTACATCTCGGCGATGCCCTTGATGGCAAGGTTGTTGCTCTCAGTCGCACCAGAGGTGAAGATGATCTCTTTGGCGGTGGCGCCGATGAGCTTGGCTATCTGTTCGCGAGCGTGATCGACCGCCTGCTCGGCTTCCCATCCGAAGGAGTGATTGCGGCTGGCTGCATTGCCGAATTTCTCAGTGAAAAATGGAATCATGGCTTCAAGCACGCGGGGATCCATCGGCGTGGTGGCATGGTCATCCATGTAAATCGGCAGCTTCACGTTTACCGGGGCCGACACTGCAGTCTCTACGGTGCTCATTGCGCTCTCTCCTGCTCTCAACATTCTCGCACTGGAATGTTACGAACTATTATTGTCGACGAATTGTTGTCTAGCTGCCCAAACTCACCAGCATGGATTCTACCGGCTTGCCATGATATTTCCGGCTGGGTTCATGCTCACACAAGTCGGATACCCGAATTGCCTTCAACACGCTTGAGATACTCTCGTTTACCTTGCGCAATGGCTCGCGGACGGTGCAGCTATCCGTCAAGTCACAACCGCGCGGCCCGGTTTCGCAGGAGGTAATAAAAAGGGGCCCGTCGATAGCGCCGATCACCTCAAAGGCCGTAATGTCCTCCGGCGCCCGGGACAAAGCATACCCACCGTTGGTGCCGGCGTGGGAACGAAGCAGCCCGGCCTTGGTAAGCCGCTGCAGAATCTTGGCCAGCAACTGCGGAGGAATGCCATAAGCTTCCGCAATGTCCTTGGCACTCAAAGAGGGCATGTCCGGGCGCTCAGCGAGGAACTTTAGCGCCATCAACCCGTAATCCGCCTTCTTGGTAAGCCTTAGCATTCTTTGCTATACCTAAAGATGCAATTCCGACCGTGCCGGTCGCATATTCAGTATACGACCTATTTCCAAACAACCACAACCTGTTGCCTGCCTGGGTGGCGAGGGCGGAACAGAGGTTCCGATCCGGCCGTCAGATATTACGCAACTCTTACACCGCTTGGAGCTTGCGCCCACTAGGCTACTAGAGGAGGACATGGTGCAGTAATGATGGCAACAGCCGCAGCAAGCGCAGCGACGGAAGCAGCCGAGCTACAAAGGGCCCTGGAGCCGAATCGGGGCAAATTCCATTGGAAGTTCGCCTTGATCATCGGCCTGTTCCACCTAGGAGCGGTGGCCGCGCTGTTTGAGTTCCGGTGGTCCGCCCTGGCGGTTTTTGCTGTGACCTGGGTGCTCACCCAGAACGTGGGTATCGGCCTGTCTTATCATCGCCTGCTGACGCATCGCGGCTATGTCGTTCCCAGGTGGCTGGAATACACGATGGCGATCCTGGGCACGATGGCGCTGCAGGGTAGCCCGGTTTACTGGGTCGCCGTTCACCGCCTGCATCACCAATTTACCGACAAGCCGGGCGACCCTCATTCGCCGCGAGATGGTAAATGGTGGTCGCATATGGGCTGGATTCTGAACGGCTCGCTGCATAACGACAGCGGTGTTCTCAAGCGGTATGCCCCCGACCTGATGAAACAGGGCTTCTACCGCTGGCTGAATCGGTTCCACTGGCTGCCGGTGACGGTGCTGGGTTTTGCCCTGCTGGCCGTGGGTGGATGGCCTTGGGCACTATGGGGCATTTTCTTTCGGGTCACGCTTGGCCTGCACGTCACGTGGCTGGTCAACTCGGCGACTCACATTTGGGGCTCGCGCCGCTTCGAAACCCGGGATGACTCCCGCAACAACTGGTGGGTCGCCCTGCTGACAGGGGGCGAGGGTTGGCACAACAACCACCATGCGCACCCGGTTTCGGCTCGCCATGGGATGGCTTGGTACGAACTCGATGTCAACTACTGGGGCATCTGGATGCTGGAAAAAGTGGGCCTGGCCACGAAAGTCAACGCTAAGCGCGTTTGACGCGACTCATACCTCCTACCTGCTTCCCTGTTCTGTGGTGTTGACCAGCCAGACCTCGGACACCTGGCAGCCCCGT
The DNA here is from genome assembly GCA_963815175.1 of uncultured Acidobacteriaceae bacterium. Lineage (GTDB taxonomy): Bacteria > Acidobacteriota > Terriglobia > Terriglobales > Acidobacteriaceae > PALSA-350. The sequence goes on along the minus strand of CAWFGM010000055.1, from coordinate 118,060 downwards.
CCGGAACCACCCAAACCTTGCTCGCGCGTCCAGGAGAGAGTGAGTTCGCCGGCAGACGTTGCGGCGCCAGGGATCTTGAACTCCTGTGGAACAGGTGGCCAGGGGCGGAGCGCATAGGGGTGAATCTCAAACTGCTCATTGGCAAGCAGCCGCATTTTTTCCGTTGGCTCATCGCCGCTGTAGACCACACGCAAAAGGTAGTGCGCCGCAGGGTCTAAACCGGTGTAGCGCATTTTTAGAGACGCATCGAAGAGCGACTCGGCCCAGCGCTTCCAGGCAATGGGTGCTTGGCTGCCAAGTACATCGGGATAGAGGAAGCCCGTCAGCGGAGTGGCGCGGAACTCCGGGTCTCGCTCTGCTCCTTCGCCAAGGAGCAGGTGAGGACGGTTGGCCGCGTTTCCCAGATCGTCATAAAATCCGCCCGGACCAGGATCCGTGCGATGCAATAATGCCCGAATGCCGGCAAGCTGCTTAGCCGTATCGGTCTCGCGCATGATCTCGGAAATTTTAGCGAGAAGCCAGGGAGTATCGGTCACCGGGTAGTCGAGGGTTTCCAGATTGGTTCCGCGAACAACCGCCTCTCCACGGTAACGATCCACAGCTAACTGCATGCGGATGCTTTGGAACAAGGCTTCTCCCAACTCGAGCACTCTTGCCCGAAGGCTGCCGCCGGCATACTGGATCAGTGTTTGTTGCAAAACATCACGCGCATTGCCGAGCAGCAATCTTGGATCTCTGCCGTTGGGCGATGTGGCACTCGGCGGTGCGCCAATCTCGAGTGGCTCGGGTGTCCAGCCAATTTCGTCGACACGGCGGAGGACAGCCATGGCGCGCTCTACCTGGGCGGTTTCTTGCGCCAAACGGCTCTGAACATAAGCGTCGTAATAGGCACGATACAGCGCTAGCTGGAATCGCCAGTTGCCGAGCACCGCAGGCGCTGCGTTGCGCTCCATGTCCTGGAATTGGGAAAGAGTGACGGCAACGGAGGCGTTGGCGGCCAACGGGGCCTTCCAATTCTTTTCCAGGCTCATCAGGCATTGGGCCAGCCCCTCGGCTTGATCCTTGCCGGCGAAGTAGTGGGAATAGTCGCGGAGGACGTCGACCACACTTCTCTGTGGGTCCCACCCCAAAGCGCTCCAGATGAATTTGTTCACGTCATCATTGCAGCCCTCAGAGTAGGTGATAAAGCCAATGGTCTCGGGGAGAAATTTCCTGACGATGTTGGCTTCACCCAATGGCCGCGGGTTGATCGTTTCCCTCCCCTCGGTAAGGGCATAAGCTACATCCCAGTCCGGGACGGGAAATTGGCAACCTGTGCTGTGGGTGATGTCAGGGTAGAAGCGGATGGGGTACTGCGCGGGCAGGCGGCGCCGAACTTCCGCCAACGTTAATCTTGATTGTGGCCCGACCACTATGCCGTCGAGCCAACTTCTCGTCTCCGCCGTAGATACAATAGAGAAGAATTCGTCCATCCAGGGAGCTGAGAAAGATTGCGGAGAAACCCACATCTGCGCCTTGGGGTGGTATTTTCGCAAACCAAGTTTCTGCTTTTGCAGCAGGCTCAGAAGATACTTGGGTTCGGTGTAGCCCGGATCGCCTCCGGGCACAAAGACAATGTCAACGCGCGGAAGCATCTTGAAGACAGCTTCCCATTCGCTCAGGGCGCTGCTTACTGTTTGCGGATCGCCGTAGTCCTTATCCATCGCCGGGTACCAGATGGAAACATCCAATCCGTAACTGTCCGCGATGCGAGACATCTCTACCATCATCTGCGCCGGTGGGAGGGGGAAGAGAGGGCTGTCTGGCTCATCGTCAGAGCGGGGCGGGACGATCTCGATGGCGTTGGTTCCAAAGACGGCCAAGTCGCGTATGTATTGTTCCCACATCTCCACTGTCCAGGCGTCGTAAGCATTGGTCTTGGGGCGATAGCCTAGCTGATGGCCGCGCAAAGGATATTTTGGGCTAGCGTATATAGGCAGGCGGGCGCGCTCGACGGCTGCTGTTTGCCGGCCAAAGTCGATCAGGCGGAGGAGTTGACCCACACCAAAGAGCACTCCTCGCTCGTCGCTGCCGGCAATGGTTATCCAATGCTCGGTGCCTTCGCTTCCGGCATGGATCGCGTACGTCTCCGGGACATGTCCCTTGAGAGGAACTTGTGTTCGGGACCCCAGCTTGTCCATGGAGGACGCTAGCCCGGCATATATCGTCACTGGAGCGGTGGCTCTATTGGGGGGTTGCAGTTTCCAGGTAAGGCCGCTTCGCTTGTAGGATTCCTCGCTTAGGACAGTGAGGGCTTTGACCTCACGGGGAGTGGGGTTTTGAGAGGTTACCAGGACGCATTCTTTGAGGTCAATTCGCTCTGCTGCCCCTTGAGGCCAGCACACCCGGGTTCCGGCCAGAGCGATCGATGCGTGCTTAACAAAATCCCGGCGTGAGTACCGATACATTCTTCAACCCCGTCAAATAATCGTAAATGCTGTCGACAAGCCAAAGATGGCCTGGCGATCGGCGTAGTTGAAGAAACAAAAGAACCACAGCATGCCGGCAACGAGCCATTTGTAGCTAAGGCCCAGCGGTTAGCCCGGGATCATCGTGTCCAGCGCTCATTGAGGGGCGGAAGCTTGGGAAAAGGAACGTGAGGTTCCAGCTGATACCAGTACGCCGTCGAGGCAAAGTCGTCATCGAGGGGCTGGTACTTGCCGTTGGGCCACCAGCCCAAATCCTGAATAGTCACTTTCAAATCCTTGTGGAAGTTGATGGGATCCGGCACATGCCACCGGTATAGGCTCCACGCCATCCCCGCCTCGTAGCCCTTGCTTTTGTGTTCGAGCACATTGCCGACAAAGGGCGTGGAATAAGTGGCGGGAAACCCGTAATCCGCGCCGAAATAATCCTCCGTCCCGGTACCCGCGATGGTGGGAAATTCGACATCGCCGTCAATGTAGAACTTGACCTCGCCCTCGCCAGCCCATCCGTTCGCCAATTGCGTCCACGACAGGAAAGTTCCAACGTATCGTCCCTCGCCCTTTACGCCGTCAAGAATGGTGTACGAGGGGTTGTTGCGTTCCACCCTGGCCCGCCGCCATTGTGCATGGAAGTAGCCTGCTTCCCGCGGAACGGCACCGGCTTCATAGTCGATCTGAAAGGTCAGTAGCGGTAGATCCTTGTCACTGTCATTGGTGAACGTGATGCGGGCATGCTTGTGAAAGGGCATGGGCCAATAGCAGTTCATCGCGGAGGTCGGGTTATCGACGACCATGGCTGAGTTGACGGGGGCGAAGGTCTCATGTCCGATGGCAAAAAAGTCCGACATCGGCACCTCAACGGACGGCGTGGTTTCGTCATCCCAGTAGAAGCGCAGAATGCTTGCGCGGCCTACCCCGTGCAGGTCCTCCGTCGCCGCCATCCAAATGTGTTTGATTGTTCCCGGCCCGGAGACATCCATAATGGTGGCCGTGCTGTGGGCCGGCACTTTGATAAATGGGCGTACCTTCCATCCCCGGCCCAGATCGGACGCGGCGCGGGAAAATGCCAGGTCGGGATTCGCCGGGTCGGGCGTTCGCATAGCGCCCTTGGCCTTCTCTCCGGTTGGGTTTTCAGGCGAGACCATGCGGGAATCGACATCCGGAGTAAGGATTGCGAGCGACGCAGCGCCGCTCTCCACTGAGTTGGCCGTTTGGGCAAACACTGCAGAGCCCGCGCAAAGGAAACCAGCCGCCAGGACAATCATTGGCAATGGGAAAAGTAGACGATGCAAAGTTTGGTTCCCCCGGTCCTACAAGTGCACAAGTGATCATAAAGCGAACGATCGTGGACGTGACGTGGTTCAATCAAACTACGCAACGGGCAGGTACGCTCAATCCTGTAAAAGTTGATAGATAGCATCCAGAGGACCTAAAGGCTCATTATGGGGAACGGTTATAAGGTCGACCGGCGCGGCTTCATGAAGCAGGCTGCAAGCGCACTGGGCGCGAGTACGCAAGCGGGTCTTTGGCCGGATCTGCCCGCATTTGCAGAAGGGCAGACAAGGAGATCTCCGGATGTCTCCTACCCGCGCCGTTTTACCGGACAGCAACTCAAGATGATTGCTTTTCCCCTGGGCGGCGTGGCTGCCGGCAGTCTGAGCCTGGGCGGCCGAGGGCAACTGCGAGATTGGGAGATATTCAATCGCCCAAATAAGGGATTCTCGCCCGCTTATGCTCTGCCGTCGATTTGGGTGCAAACAGGTAATTCCAAGCCCATTGCGCGGGTACTCGAAGCACGAATTTTGCCCCCGTATGAGGGGCAAGACGGGCTCGGCTCGAATAACTCGCCTGGACTGAGCCGCATTCAAGGAGCGACTTTTACCGGTGAGTATCCGCTCGCCAGCATTCAATTTGAAGATCCCACCCTGCCCGTACAGGTGGAGCTCGATGCATTCTCTCCATTCATTCCGCACGATGCGGATGATTCGGGCTTGCCGGTTGCGATCCTGCGCTACCGCGTGCACAACCCTGGTCACTCCACGGCCAAAGTGGGGGTTGCCTTTTCCATCGATAATCCGGTCAAGCCAGAACCGCGAGTGGGCGGAGCGGCGAGGTCCGTCCAGGATTCACGGCTCAATGAATATAGAAAGTCCGGCGAATTGGAAGGCCTGTTCATGAGCAACCCAAGTGTGCCGTCAGGCGATCCGTTGCAGGGGACCTTTGCACTGGCGGCGTTGACGAGCGATCACGCTGCGATCAGCTACTGGCGCGGTTGGCCCCAGGGACGCTGGTGGAATTCACCTATGCTGTTCTGGGATGTGTTCTCCCGCGACGGCCAACTGCGGAACGAACCAGAACTGCGCAATGCGGTGGGAGCGGTTTGCCAACAGAGCTCGATACCCGCCGGGGGATCGGCAAACTTCACTTTCCTGCTGTCCTGGAACTTTCCCAACCGCACTCCCGACTGGTGTGGCTGGGCTGCTCCTCCAGGAGAAGGCAACACTATCATTGGCAACTTCTATGCCACCCGTTTCAAGGATGCCTGGGAAGTTGCGCAATACACCGCGACCAATTTAGAGAAACTCGAATCACAGACGAGGGCATTTTCTAAGGCCTTTGGCGCGAGCACTCTCCCTTCGGTAGTGAAGGAGGCTGCCAGCGCAAATCTTTCGACGCTCGCGTCAACAACATGCTTTCGGACCGCGGATGGCGAATTCCACGCTTTCGAGGGTGTGGACGATCACATTGGCTGCTGCTTCGGCAACTGTACCCATGTGTGGAATTATGAGACGGCTACCGCCCACCTCTTTCCTTCGCTGGCACAATCTCTGCGCAAAGCTGCTTTTGGGTACTCAATGGATGAAGCGGGAGCGATGCACTTTCGCCAGCTGCTTCCCGACGGCAAGGCGAGGTCCGGATTTGCCGCCGCGGACGGGCAGATGGGACAGATCATCCACGCTTATATGGATTGGAAGCTCTCGGGCGACAACGAATGGCTGGCAACAATGTGGCCGCGCATAAAAAAAGGTTTGGAGTTCGCCTGGGTTCCTGGCGGATGGGATGCCAACCGCGACGGTGTTCTTGAAGGCGTGCAGCACAACACGTATGACGTAGAGTTCTATGGGCCAAACCCGATGTGCGGAATCTACTACCTGGGCGCGCTACGCGCTGGAGAGGAGATGGCCCGCTCGATGGGCGACGGTGCATCCGCGGACGATTATCACAGGCTTTTCAGGCAGGGAAGCAGTTGGATTGACAGCAATCTTTTCAATGGAAGCTTCTATATTCAAAAAGTTCGCGGCTATCCCGCTGACCAGATCGCACCTAATCTGCGCAGCGACATGGGTTCGGGAAATACCGAGAGCCCTGAATACCAGGTGGGGGGCGGATGCCTTATCGATCAGCTGGTTGGACAGTATCTTGCGCAGGTCGCGGGACTGGGTTCGCTGGTGGCGCAGGAACACGTACAGTCAACGTTGCAATCCATTTACAAATACAACTACAAGCGCAGCCTTGAGGGGCACGACAATGTGGAGCGGACCTTTGCCCTCAATGATGAAGCAGCCATGGTCATCTGCGACTACGGCACCGCACCCCGGCCGCGCATTCCATTCCCCTACTTTGCGGAAGTGATGACGGGTTTTGAACATTCGACCGCGGCGTTGATGCTGTATTGCGGAATGGTTGAGCAAGGCCTCGAATCCATACGAAACATTCGCGCCCGGTACGATGGCGAAAAGCGGAATCCGTGGGATGAGGCGGAGTGCGGTCATCATTATGCGCGCGCTATGGCTTCCTGGACGAGTGTGGTTGCTCTCAGTGGGTTTCATTACGATGGCCCACGGGCGGAGGTGGTTGCAGTGCCGCGAGTTCCGCATAACGTGTTCGAATGCTTCTGGTCGACCGGAACCGGCTGGGGAACGTTCTCCTATCGTCCAGTGGGTACTCGGGGTACCCAGGTTGCGCTTCGGGTGCTGGCCGGCAAGCTGCCTTGCCGGTGGTGCGAAATTAGCGGAACAGGGACTTCGACTTCGGTGCGCAGCAACGGGCGCGCATATTCCCACACGGTAAAGCAGAGCGAGGGACGAACCACCTTTCAGATGGAGCATGCTATGGTGCTCGACGAGGGCAGCGATCTCACTTTAGAGGTTCATGCGTGAGCCGTGCGGCAGTCATCAGCCGGCTTTCGGAATACGCCGTTCAGGTACGGGTGCTGCCGGACTAAAGCAGTCGACCGCGGTCTGTGTGAGGCCGGCGTCTAGCCGATGAATTTCAACTTCTACAATTTCACGCACGCGGGCCGGCTCTCCGAGCGCACGGAGATTGAGCAGTAGCTCCAGCTTGCCGGCAGGGGAGGCATCAAAGTCTCCCTCAACGATTGGTTCCTGGCCATTGCCGCAAATCGCTGCCTTGAGAAAGCCTGTCGGCGAAGTGACGATTGCTTTCAAGTGAGCGATGGGGATTTTCTCCGCACTGAGAGCGGCATCGAGCTGGTCGAGCAGGGGCCCCAATAGCATCGCCGCGGAAAGCAAACCCTTCGGTTCGAAGACCGCTCGCAAGTTCAGCCAGGCGAGCGCTGCTTCTGCCCGGGCATATTCCGCATAGTCGATCTCCAGGGTCTGATCGCCGCTGGCGATAGCTCCGGAAAGTACTTCGTTCAACCACGCCGCGACCCCCTGTCCTGACTTGGCGCTTAGCTGCCTTGCATGGGGGACGCCGATCTCGGGATAGTCAGGGTAGAGGTCCGACTTGGTAAAGCAGACCAGATCGGCTTCCTGCAATTGCTTGTCGAAAAGGAAACGCATATCGGCATCAGCATCCTCTTCCAGCATGGAGCGGGCGCGGAGCGGATCCACCAGAACCGTGAGCGGCGAAAGCTGATATGTCTCGCTGTACTCGAGCAGCGGACGAAGAACGGTGGCCGAGAGGTCGGTACAACTACCTACCGGTTCGGCGAAGATTACGTCTGGTGCGTACCCGCGGAGGTCGTCAATGGCGTCGACCAGCTGGGAAAGGCGGCAACAGAAACAGCCTCCGGTAACCTCTCCCGAGCGCATGCCTGATAGAGCCGCATAGCGGCTGTCGACCAGGTCTACCCCCTGGTCGTTCCATACCATGGCGCTACGCAGACCCCGCCGCTGCAACTCGCGGGCCGCGGCCAGAATCAAGGTGGTCTTGCCCGATCCCAGAAAGCCGCCTACCAGGACCACCCACGGCTTGGCGGAATGGTCACTCATGCGCCCGGCCCTGCCCGAGAAGGAACCGGCCGACCATTGCGTCTATCCTCATGTAAACTGCGTCACCCTTCTCAGCAAGACCACTATTTTGCCACAACGAGGTGCAACTGTTATCGTTAGCGGTTACCCATATCCCATGCAGAGTCCCGACCCGGTTCTTGTTTCTGCCATTGTCCGCCGCGCGGTTTCTGAGTGCATCGGAAGTTTCCAATCTCCCGGTTCCCCTTCGACAACCCGCGAGGCCGAGGAGCTTTTTCACTCGCCCGAAGCGCGGGCTATCAAGGAGGAGATGGTTCTCACAGGAAAGAAGCTGTGGGACCGGCAGTATGTAGACGGCAACGGCGGCAATATGTCCGTTCGGATCGCGGACGAGTATGTGATCTGCACTCCGACCTTGTGCAGCAAGCGAGACATGCGGGTGGAGGATTTGTCGCTGGTGGATCTGGAGAATCGCAAGATTTGCGGCGGCTCCCGCCCGACCAGCGAGATTTTGCTGCATCTGGAGATTTATAAGGCGGTGCCCGCCGCCAAGGCAGTGGTCCACTGCCATCCTCCCTACGCTACCGCGCATGCCATCGCCGGCACCGTGCCGCCGGCCAATTTGATTCCCGAACAGGAGGTTTTCGTCGGCCCGGTAGCGCTGGCCCCCTACGAGACGCCGGGGACGATGGCGTTTGCCAAGACGGTTCTGCCATTTGTACAGGATCACAACACAATCCTGCTCGCCAACCATGGAATTGTCTGTTGGGGGGACACCATCACCCATGCGGAATGGTATGTGGAAGTGGTAGACACCTATTGCAAGACGGTGATGATCGCGCGCCAACTGGGGGCGCCGATTAACGAGATTCCTGCCGATAAAATTGCCGACCTGCTGGCAATCAAGAGAAGGCTGGGCTTGCCGGATCCACGGCTTTCGTCCGGTGAGACAGTGACAAGCAAATCCAAGAGACCGGCGGGGGCGCAGGGTGATGAGATCGAGCGACTTGTTTCGGCCCTGACCTCGCAGGTAATGATGTTTCTTGAAAACAAGGGATGAGCCATACCGCCAACTTCGTAGCGGTCGACCTCGGGGCCTCGAGCGGCCGGCTGATGGTGGGCCGATGGGACGGCCGCTCCTTTCTGCTGGACGAATTACACCGGTTCTCGAATGCCGGCGTTACTCTGGCCGGTGGCATCTATTGGGATGCGCTGGGAATCTGGTCTCAGCTCGAAGCCGGACTGCACCGATACAGATCGCGTTTTGACGACCCTCCCTTGGGAATCGGCGTGGACGCATGGGGAGTGGATTACGCATTGTTGGACCGTTGTGGACGGTTGATCGGCAACCCGCACCACTATCGCGACCCTCGCACCGATGGGATACCGGCTTTCGTCTTCGAGCGATTCGCGGAACGCGACATCTTTGCCGAGACAGGGGTGCAGACCATGCAGATCAACACCCTCTTTCAACTTTTCTGCATGCTGCATACCGGCGACCCTCAATTGGAGTTCGCCGAGAAGCTTCTCATGATCCCCGATCTTTATCTGTACTTCCTGTGCGGGGAGAAACAAAATGAATTTACCGAAGCGACCACCACCCAGATGTATACGCCTGCTGGCGGCGACTGGGCGCGAGAGATGCTCAGTTGCCTTGGTATTCCGCTTGCGATCCTGAGCCCGGTGGTACGGCCGGGAACGATTCTGGGGCCGGTTCGGCCGGATATCTTGCGCAACGCCAATTTGGGCGCAGCCTTGCCCGCAATCGCCGTGGCCTCTCACGATACGGCCAGCGCGGTGGCTGCTATTCCTGATCTGGACGACCACAGCGCTTTTATCAGCAGCGGCACCTGGAGCCTGATGGGGGTACAGGTAGGGGAACCGAATACCTCGGAGGAGGCCTTCCGCTTACACTTCACCAATGAAGGCAGCGCGGACGGAGCGATTCTGCTGCTGAGGAACCTTACCGGCCTTTGGATCATTCAGGAATGCCTTCGCTGCTGGGAGAGCGAAGGCCGCCATTACAGCTGGAACGACATCACGTTTGCCGCAGCCGAAGCGAAGCCCTTGCAGCGCCTCTTCGACCCCAATGCAAGAGAATTCCAGATGCCGTCTGACATGCCGAGGGCGATACGCGCGTATTGCAAGGCGACAGAGCAATCCATTCCGGAGACGGTAGGAGAAATCGCACGTTGCGCGTTCGAGAGCCTGAGTTTAAAGTACCGGTCGGTGCTTCAATCCCTGGAAAAGCTCACCGGACGGCATCTCGACTGCATTCGCGTGGTCGGGGGTGGCTCGCTCAATCACTTTCTGTGCCAGATGATCGCCGATGCCTGCGATCGAAGAGTGGTGTGCGGTCCGGTGGAGGCTTCGGCGTTGGGTAATGTGATGCTGCAGGCGGTGGCCACCGGCCATCTGCAGGATGTGAGCGCGGGAAGGACCGCAATCGCCAACTCAATCGAATGCGTTTCCCTGACTCCGCGGCCGAGCGAAGCCTGGGATGAGGCATATGCACGTTTTAAGGCAATCGAACCGCCATAGGGCCAGCTTCGCGATGAGCGTCTATGCAGGAGCCCGGAAAAATTGAGGAGAATTGCAGATGTCATCCTATGCTGTCCCTGTCCTGGAATCGCCCACCCCCGTTGTCCCCGGTGAAGTTCTGCTTATCGCCAGTGGCGACCTGCGCCAATCCGCAAATAAGGTCTGCTGGGCGGCTCAGTCGGAAATGGAAAAGCAGCTGACCGAAGCCCTGCGTGCCGAGGGCTTTACGCTGCGGCGCGCGCACCCTTACCGCGACGATCTGGAACACGGCTTCATCTACAACCAGCGCATGGGCATGGATGTTTTTATGAAAATCCATCCCGATGCGCCGGTCATTGTGGCCGAAGCGGTATGGCAGTACAGCCACAATGTTTTCTCCGGACTGGAGCATCATCGGGGCCCAATTCTCACCGTGGCTAACTGGTCCGGGCCAGTGGCCGGGCCTGGTGGGCATGCTGAATCTGAATGGCTGCCTGCACAAGGGCGGAGTGACCTTCAGCACCCTCTGGAGCAAAGACTTCAAGGATGAATTCTTTCGCCGTGGTCTGCGGCAATGGCTCAAGGAACATGCGATCCAACACGATATGAGCCATGTGCACGAACTGGATCTATCGGCTCTGCCGGCAGCGGAGAGGGAGTTGGGCGCGTCGCTGGCCCGCAATCTGAAGACGCGCAAAGCCATCCTCGGCGTCTTCGATGAGGGCTGCATGGGCATGTATAACGCCATCATCGAGGACTATCTTCTCAATCCCACGGGAGTCTACAAGGAACGGCTCAGCCAGTCGGCCCTGGTGGCCGCCATGGCGGCGGTGACCGATAGCGAAGCGCAGGCGGTTCGCAGCTGGCTGGATGGCCGCGGGCTCACCTTCGTCACCGGCACCAACGAGGAGACCGATCTAACCGATCAGCAGATCCTGGGGCAATGCAAGATGTATATCGCGGCCATGCGGATTGCCGACGAGTTCGGCTGCGATGCTATCGGGATCCAGTACCAGCAGGGCTTGAAAGACCTGGCGCCGGCTTCCGACCTGGTTGAGGGCCTGCTCAATAACGTGGACCGGCCGCCCGTCTTCGACGCCAAGGGCCGGGAGCTGTATGCCGGGAAACCGCTGCCGCACTTCAACGAAGTAGACGAATGCGCGGGGTTGGACGCGCTGATCACCAACCGGGTCTGGAATGCGATGCAACTTGACCCGGCCACGACGCTGCATGACGTTCGCTGGGGCGAGCACTACAGCGGGGGCGATATCGACGAGTTCGTCTGGGTCTTTCAGATCTCCGGCGCAGTTCCCGCTTCGCATATTGCGGGCGGCTATGCCAAGGCGCGCAGCGAACGGCAACCGCCGATGTACTTCCGCCTGGGCGGGGGCACGCTCAACGGAGTCTGCAAGCCCGGACACGTGGTATGGAGCCGCGTTTTTGTGGAAGGCGGCGCGCTGCATGTCGACCTGGGCCGGGCAACCGCGATCGAACTGCCCGCCGAAGAGACGGAGCGGCGATTGAAGTCGGTCACGCCGCAGTGGCCGATTATGCATACCCTGCTGCACGGCATTACGCGCGACCAGTTTATGGCCAGGCATCGCGCGAACCATCTCAACGTGGCTTACGCTCCGACCAGCCAGGTGGCCGACCAGGCGCTGGCAGCCAAGGCGGCCATGATGGCGGAGCTGGGCATCCATGTGCACCTTTGTGGAGATTGACTTGTTAGAACCAGGAAAGGACACACGCGTCGATGCTCGGGCCTTTACCTACAGACTCAACGGAAGCTAAAGATACGAAACAGCCACTGATCCCGAAGGGCCTGGCTGTGCCTTTTTTCCTGGTGACCGCGCTGTTTTTTCTTTGGGGAGTTCCCAGCAATCTGAACGATGTTCTTATCCGCCAGTTCATGAAGTCGTTCGCCATTTCCCGTTTCGAGGCGGGGTTGGTGCAGTCGGCTTTCTATTTGGGTTATTTTCTGCTGGCTATTCCCGCTGCGCTGTTGATGCGCAAGATGGGGTACAAATTCGGCATCGTGGTGGGGTCTGCTGCTCTTTGCCAGCGGAAGCTTCCTTTTCTGGCCTGCCGCTCTGCTCGGGCGCTACGGTTTTTTCCTGTTCGCGCTGTTCGTCATTGCCAGTGGGCTTTCTTTCCTGGAGACAGCCTCCAATCCTTTTGTCGCCCAACTGGGGTCGCCCGAAAGTGCTGCCCGCCGGCTGAATTTCTCCCAGGCATTCAATCCTTTGGGCGCTATCAGCGGAGTGCTGGGGGGCACGATTTTCATCTTCTCCGGGATCGAATTCACACCGGCATCAAGTCTCCGCCATGCAGGCGGCCAATACGTACGATGCTTACTTGAAGCATGAGACGATGCGCGTGGTGGTTCCCTACCTCGTGGTGGGGGTGATTGCGCTGATCTGGGCCTTCCTGATCGCGCGAACCAAATTTCCTACCATCGCTCGGGAGCACGAGGATAGCCAGGACCATGGCAGCTTCAAGGAGCTGTTGCGTTATCCCAATTTTCTCTTCGCCATCGTCGCGCAGTTCCTGTACGTGGGCGCGCAGGTGGGCACCTGGAGCTACTTCATCCAGTATGTGCAGGACGGGACCCATGAGCCGGAAAAAATCGCCGGCTATTTTCTCACCGGCACGCTGGTTGCCTTTGGCCTGGGCAGGTTTAGCTCCGCGGCGCTGATGCGGTACGTCAAACCCGCCCTTCTGATGGGCCTTTACAGCCTGGTGAATATTGTCCTGGTGGCGGTTGGCGTTGCTTTTCCCGGCTGGGTTGGCTTGTGGGCCATCTTCGTGACCAGCTTCTTCATGTCTGTCATGTTCCCCACGATCTTCGCTCTGGGCATCGATGGCCTGGATCAGAATACGAAGATTGGCGGATCGCTGATCGTGATGGCGATCGTGGGGGGCGCCGTGCTGACGCCGCTTATGGGCTGGATTTCGCAGACGCAGCACAGTATTGCGCCAGGCCTACATGGTCCCGCTCTTCTGCTACTGCGGAATCGCGCTTTACTCTTTTGTTGGGGTACGCATGAAGCGGAGAGAGGCTTTATAGGAGGGATCTTATGATGGGCACAGCTAAGGCAATCTTCTCTCTGTTCACGTCGCTATCCATGATCAGTGGCCTCGCGGCCGTCGCGCAGCAGACGCCGCCGGAGTGGCAAACACGGCTGGGGCAGATACTGCCTCTGATGGGACATCGCAACTGGATCATGATCGTGGATTCGGCGTACCCGCTGCAGAGCTCCTGCCGGCGTGGAAACGCTGGAGACCAACACCGACCAGATGGAAGTGATCCGCACGGTGCTGGGCGCGATCGACAGCTCGATCCATGTGCGGCCGATTGTTTACATGGATGCGGAGCTTCCGTTCGTGCCGGAGAAAGATGCTCCCGGAGTGACGGCGTACCGCGAAGCGATCAAGACTGTTCTCAAGGGGCATGCGATAACGTCGCTGCCACACGAACAGATTATCGCCAAAGTGGACGAGGTGGGAAAGACTTTCCATATCGTCGTTCTTAAGACCACCATGACGGTTCCGTATACCTCTGTTTTTCTGCAGCTCAACTGCAAATACTGGAGTGACGAGGCAGAAGCACAGATGCGTAAAGCCATGAGCGCGAGTGGCGTGAAGTAGTGTCCTCGCGAAACGGGCGGGATATCGAAATTAGAGGGCCGACCACTTAACCTCAGCCCGGCATGGCTGGGTTGCGGTCTGCCGTGGAGCGGCGCAGGCGCGGCACCTTTCGTGGCCCACCGATCCCGAATATGCGATAGCGACGAGATAGGTGCCGCACATACGGTGCTCGCCGGTCACACAATCGATATCCCAGCCCTTCCGGGCTGGGCTGACGTTTAGCGGTCGGCCCTCCGGCCTTTGCGATATGAAGAACGGTGGTGTCTCTTCCAATCTCAGAGACTCGTTAGTCCTGGGTTTACATCCCAAACGCGATCAGTCCCGCAGGGACGGCTGAGAGTAGCCCAGGACGTCAGTCCCGGGATTCGCTAGCGGGAGCTCAATCACGACGGCCAATCCGCCAGCCTCTCTGTTGTGCGCGCGGATAGTTCCGCCGTAGAGCGTGACTATCCGCTCTGAGATGGAAAGGCCCAGCCCCGAACCACGATTGTCAGGTGCATCGTCTTCGCTCAGGGCGACCCGGTAAAACGGCTCGAAGATATGGCCGAGAGATTCCTCGGGTACTCCTCTACCCTGATCTTCAACCGTGACGATAGCAACGGGTTTTTTCTCTCTCAGCCCTTTCTCCACGACCACGCGCACTGCGGTCGCAACCGGGGTGAAACGCACTGCGTTGCGGATAACATTCTCCAGGCAGCTTCGCAAAAGCCCAGGCTCACCGCGCACGGAGCATTGCTGCGGCGCCTGGAGGACTACGGTCTTGCCTTGTTCGCGAGCCTCGAAATCGGCATCATCCACGAGCGCCATCAACACTTTGTTCAGCGGAGTGTTTGACTGGGTGCGCGTCTGTTGCTGCATCTCCAGCCGGGTGAGGGTCAGAATCTGCTCGATCAGATCGTCAAGCGCGGTAATATCCTTACGCATTCTGTCCAGTGATTCCAAATCGCCGCGGCTTGCCAACTCGGTAGAAATCGAGAGCCTGGTCAAAGGCGATCGAAGTTCGTGGGAAATATCGGCCAGCAACCTGTGCTGCTCGTTGCGCAGGCTTTCAATCTCCCCAGCCATGCGGTCGAACTCGTGGGCAAGGTCAGTCAACTCATCGTTTCTTGGCGGAATTTTGGGCGAGACGCGCACCGACAGATCTCCCTCCCCCAGGGAGCGGACTGCGCTTTGCAGCGTCCTGATGGGCGCCGTAATACTGCGCGCCAGCACCCAACAGAGAAGGCATCCTGCGAGCATAGCCGCCAACGCCTTGCCCACCAAGTCCTCCGGCGCCAACCTGGCGGCTGAATCTGCGCAGCGCATCTACCTGGGCGAGGAAGACGTAATCTCCTTGCGGCGTGTGCACGATCGAGACACCAAGCCAGGTGAGGCCAAAGCGGAAGCGCGGTTTTCCTGTGGCCCGAACCTGATCGATCAGGGACAGGCTTCCCGAAGGCAAGGCGCGCGACGAAACCGTTTCTCCGCTCGGGCCCACCAGCACCGCCCGCATGGATACTGACGATTGAATGCGATCGAGATAGGCGTTGAGGGCGGCGGCGCCCCCGCTGCGATAGACATCGGTTGCGGTTTGCGCGTAGAGGTCCAGCGAGGCGGCTAGCCATCGCCGCCCCAGTGGCTGCGCCCCGCTGATCAAAGTAAGGCCAAGGATGCTCAGAGTGACTGCCGCGTTTGCCAGCCAGAACCAGACCAGAATGCGAGTGTAGAGACTCCGGATCATTCCGGCTCGCTCCGGCTCTGGTTGGCGTAGACGTAGCCGTTGCCGCGAACGCTGCGGATACGCTCTACACCATCTATCTTGTTTCCCAGCTTTCTGCGCAGGCTGCTGATGTGGTTATCGATGCTGCGATCGAAGGGCGCTATGCTTCGACCCAGCGCACCTAGCGCCAGATCGTCGCGAGACACTACTTCGCCGGCGGCCCGCACCAGCAGCAGGAGCAGATCGAACTCGGCAGCCGTAAGCTCGACCTCCTGCTTCTGCTCCTGCTTGAGCTGGAGCACAAGCCTGCTGCCGGGATGAATCTCCAGATCCCCAATCGCCATTATTTTTGCCGGCATGGGCGCGGACCGCCTGCGCAATACGGAGCGAATGCGGGCAATCAGCTCTCTGGGATGGAATGGCTTGGGCAGATAGTCATCAGCCCCGCCCTCCAGTCCGCTGATCCTGTCTGCTTCGTCGCCCCGGGCGGTGAGCATAATGACCGGTACCTGGCTAACGCCGCGAATCCGTTTCAGAACTTTCCTCCCATCTCCTGGCGACAGCATCACGTCGAGCAGAACCAGCTCGTGCTGCTGACCGGTGGCGCCGGCAAAGCCGGCTTCGGCAGTGTGCGCCACCTCCACCTCAAACCCCTCCATGGCCAGCAAGCGAGCCAGAGAGGAGCAGTAGGCTTTATCGTCGTCGATCAGCAGCAGCTTTGTACCCGGCATACACTCCTCGTAGTGCGATCAGGGCCGCCCGCGCACAATGACCGTGCTTATGGTGGGGCCGCCGCCTGTGTTGAAGACGAGACCCTTCACGGCCACAGCGCTTCCCGGGCTCAAGGCTCCCAGGCTCGCCGAGGATAGGTTCTCATACTGGGTTTGCGAGCCAGCCTGGCAATCGATTTGGTTGACGACGGGCTGCGAAGCCGTCCATAGGCCGGTAAGTCCGTTCAGCGCGAATGAGTCCGCACCCGCATTGACCGACTGAACCACGCCCACTGTTTGCGAGGGCTCGAGATAAATGCGGGCAGAGTTGAAGTTTGTCGTGGAGCTTCCGGCCGCCAATTGCAACAGCACCTCCTGACCGGCCACGAGATCGCTGGTGCCGGCAAAGCCAGCTCCGTTCACCACTGGATAGCCGGTGAACGGCACGGCAAAGAGCGCGCCATTCGCCGGGGCAATGGTCACCGTGTTTCCGCTAGCCGCCGAGGTGCTGCCGGGAATGACCTGGTGCAGCAGGATCTGGAAGCTGTTCGCTCCGCTGGCCGGGGTGGCCAAAATCGTCCCGCGAGCGGCCGCGCCGCCGGAGGCATCCGCATAGGTCACGCTCTGCGCCACCAGCGACCCATTGCCCAACAGGCTAAGGTTCAGGTCGACGATCTGGCCCGTGGCCAGGCACGATGAGCTCGCCGTGTTACACACAGCAGAGGGGTAGTTGTAACTGGTGGCGGAATTCAATTCGACCGTAAGAGAGTTGCCCAAGGCAGTCTGAATCGTTGCCTGCTGTCCATTCACTGACTGAACGGTAGCGAGCACCGCATCAATTTCGCTCTGCTGATCGGTGAGCGAAGCCAGGGCGGAGAGCAACGACAGATTCACTGACTGGCCGCTGGCAAAGGTGAGAGAGAGATCGGACTGAAGCAGATCAGTGATGGAGAGATCAAGGTTCAACCCAGTGGTGCTGCTGGCGGTAACGGTAAGGGGAAAGACGCCGGAGCTGATGGTGACGGACGCGTTGTTCACCCGTGGGCGAAAACGTGCACACCTGGCCGACCGCGCATGTGCCAGCCGGGGTAACCAGTGGTGCGTTCGAACTGTTCATCAGTGTGATCTGGGGATTGTCATAAGTCACGGTAAGGCTGGTATAGGTTCCCGAATCCACTACCTGGGACGCGAGGAAGCTCGTATCGGTAACCAATTGCGCCAAATCGACAGTTACCGGGCGTTTGAGCAAGTGAGACCGAGCCGGGCTGAAGCGTGGCGCTCGCGATCTGCAGTTGAAAGGACAGCACAGTGATACCGATGGGTGGCGTGTCCTGAACCACCAGGTTTACGGTGCCCGATGACGCAGCGGCCGATGATGCCCCTGAGGATGAAGACTGATTACCCGCAGAGCATCCGGAAAACCCGAGGCCCGCGAGTACACACACCGTAAGAGCGGTAGAAATGAATTTCTTTTCATGGCTATATCTCCGTTTGGTCACTTACAGCGTTTTGCACTGTTGTGGAGATATCACGGCTGGGAGGGGTCGTTACGTAAAGAAGTGTAAGTTCTACAACCAATGGTGTAGAAGCCGCGCGAGCCTACAGTTCCTTACAATGCCGGCGCAAACAATTCGCTAGGCTTGGTTCTGAGCAGATCAGCCGGCGCACAATACGGCCGAATACCAGGAGGAAGAGGATGAACTTTATTTCGCGCACAGTAACAGTGTCATTTATCGCGTCTCTGCACTCTTGCCGCCTCGGCACAGGTGAGCAGCACTTCCACCGTCACCGGGCCCAATGGGCAAAGCGCTACCCGCTCCACTGTCCGGGGCGGCGGTAATGTTCATTCCACGACCACCGGTCCGAATGGCCAGACGCGCACGCGCAACGTCAACCGCACCGCCAGGGTCGACCAACGCAACCTTGACCGGGCCTAATGGGCAAAGCGCAACCCGCTCCACGACCTATGGCGGACGGGAACTCACAAACGACGGCTGACCGGTCGCAATGGCGGTGTTGCGACCCGCAGCGTTTCCGGCCGAGGCACCGGCACCGTTACGGCGACAACGACGGGACCGCGGGGAGCAACCGGAACCAGGGTCCGCACGCGCTAGTGACTGCGGCTAAGCGGCCCGGGTACGCGTCCTGCGCGCTCCCTGGCGAAGGGCAGGAAGGTGAGAGGCTCTGCAAATAGGACCACGGTCGAGGGCTCGAGAACAGCTCTGCTCTCCCCCGCGACCCGAGTCCTAAAAGAGGAACCGCCCCTGCACGACAAGTACGCGCCCAGAGACCGTCGACTCTTGACTAGACCCATAGGGGCTGGTGGGTGCGTTGACATCCGATGCAATATGGCCCAGGGTGCTCAGGTTGGACGCGTTGTTTTGCGGGGCCGCGAAGTTCACATGGTTCAATGCGTTGTAGGCCTGCGCGCCGATCTGGAAAGTCATCGATTCATGTTTGAAGACATCTTTATAGACATTCAGGTCGACATCCGCATAGTGCGGACCATAGAAAGCATTCCGGGGCACATTGCCATAGTTTGTTTGCGGGTACGGCCCCGGTCCTACCGGCACGACCGTCCCATCGTCAGCGGTGGTCAAGGCCTGGCCATTGAAGATGCCTGCGGCCTGGAAGCATGGACTGGAATAGGAGTTGCATTTGTGGTTGAAATTGTTATTCAACACCTGGGCAAGCACCGTGCTGGCCCCGCCTGACCCGTTGGCCGCCAGAACAGACTCTGCATTGACATTCAGCACGCTAAAGGGCTGCCCGGAACGCCAGTATGCTTTGCTACCCACAGTCCACCCCGCGGCCCCGGCAGCGAGAAATTTATTGCTGAAGTGGAATGGTTCCACGTAGACGAGGTCGAGCAAGAAGTTGTTGCGGATGTCGTAGTCGGAGTTCGAATACATCAGTCTGGAGGGGAGATCCGGTGTGATCTGAAAGCCGATGGAGGTGTTGCCGTTGTAAGGGAGCTGTGAGTTGCCCCCATTGGAGATGTCATCCAGTGAATGAGCGTAGGTGTACGAAACGTCGGCCGTCAGACCTCGCCGGTCGATATGTTTGTATTGCACCGAAACCCCACTGTAGTTAGAGATTGCGTTGTTGGTGAAGCTTTGAACCTGCGCGAAGCGCGGATCCGGGGAATTGATTGGAACATTGTCGAAGCTTCCGTTTCCATAACTGCCGTAGAGCGTGGTGCCGATATTCTGATTCAGGTGGTTGTTGGCGATGAACAGGTCATAACCGTGGTTGCCGGCATAGGAAATAATCAAGGCGTCGCTGGGGGTGAGCTGGCGCTGAAGTTGCAGACTGAATTCTGTATATCGCGCGCTTTTGAAGGTATGCGGAGTGGTTACATAATTTGGAGGAAAGAACGGTATGTCCCTGCGCCGCCAGGGTCGCAGAGATCTGGTTGTACGTGGCCCCCTGCGAAAATCCGTTCAGCACGGCAGCGGCCGAGCCGGCTGCGACCGCTTGTGCACTGCCTGTCCCTTGTGCAACTAATCCCGAGTTCACGCCCGCAAAGTACTGGTTGGGGAAGGAAAGGAAGGTTTGCTCAAGCACAAGCCCAGGGAAACTGTCGGAAAACAATCCTACTCCGCCGCGAACGACGGTTTTCCCGTCCCCGCGAAGGTCCAAATTAAACCCGAAGCGCGGTTGGACGATGGCACGTTCAATCGCCGGGGCAAAGCTGTCGTGCCCGGCGGAAAGGGTAGCGTTGTAGGGAGTGTCCAGCGTTGCGGAGGTGTTAGGAAACCCTCCGATATATTGCGTATAGCAACCGTCGTGGCAAATGGGATTGCCGTTGCGATCGACACGGATGCCGAAGTCGATGGCGAGGTTTGGCAGCGCCCGCCACTCATCCTGGGCATACATTCCAAGGTTATAGACGGCGTTGTGAATGTTGGCGAAGCGCGGAAAGCTCTGGGTAAACGTGGAACCGGTGTTTCCGGGCAGGGAACCCCCAGCTAAATCCGCGATACTACCGAAAGTATAGAAACCGCCATAAGCGGAGGTCTGCAGGCCGATGTCGGTAAAGTTATACCTCTTGAGGTCGGCTCCGAATCGGAGATTATGGCTCCCTTTTGTCCATGAAAGACCGTCGACGAATTGGTATTGCGAAGTGTTAGTCCCTCCCGGAAAGTCATTCCACACGGCTCCCAGCGTGGTGGCGTCCGCAAAAAAGGAGAACTGTCCGACACCCGCCAGTGCATTGGTTCCGCCGTCATTGCTTTCGTTGAATTCTGTGGGCGATGCGGCAAGTGCGGCCGATAGATTTGCCGGCCCGAAAACGCCGCCAGTGTAAAGTGACGCGGCGAGAAATTGGTTGGTCAGGTTGGGAGTGAAGCTGTAGGTATCGTTGAGTTGTCCGGTGTAATTTGGCTGGATGCTGACCATGTCCCAGGCGGGATTGATCAGGCTCACGAAGGAGGGCTGTTCGCCCTGGTCGTCAGTTACGCGAAAGAAGATTCTGTGCCTGTCACTGATATTCCAATCAAGCCGTCCTGCCGCCAGCCACTCCCGGTTGAGTGCTCCGACATTCACGAAAGCTGAATCGATGCAGCTTTCGGTGGCGCTCGTGCCCAATGTTCCACCGGTTGCATAGTCCGGTGTCCCAGCCAGGCTTCCGCAGCCGTAGTTCCCCGAGGAATCCTGCTGCGACCCGGGGCCCGTTACTACTGGAACCGCGCTCTTGTAAGCCGGCGAAGAGTTCGTCCCCGCGAACATCCCACCGTACAACGCTTTGCTGCCGGCGGAAATGTTGGGATTGGCTGCAATACTGGCCTGCATCACGGGGGAAGGCAGATTGACAAAACCGGTACTTGGTTGAACGTATCGAATTCCTTCCGTGTCTGCAAAGAAGAACAATTTGTCACGCTTGATGGGTCCGCCGATCTGCGCGGCGTACTGATTGGACACAGCCTTGGAACGGGGAACGCCGGCTGATTATTGAAGAAGTCATTTGCGTTCAGGCCGGCGCTGTTATAGTTCCACTGCGCCAGGCCATGCACGCGGTTGCCCCCAGATTTGGTGGCGTAGGTTTCGATGATGCCGGCCTGGCGGCCGTACTGCGTGCTGTAACCATTTTGCACCACGGCTGCCTGGTCAATCTCCTGCTGGCCAAGCGTCAGGTTGGAAGAACCGGAATTCGCGATGTTGTAAAGCGAAATAGAATAGTCGGCGCCGTTGATGACGACCAGGTTGGAAAGCCCGGGGAGCCCGTCGGAGACGATCGAACCGAAGCCTTGGGTACCGGCGCCCACGACTACTCCGGGCACAGTGTAGGCAATGGTGGTGATGTCGCCGCCAGGCGCGGGCAGGTTTTGAAATTGTTCGGTAGTGAACGTGGTAGTTGTGTTGGACGTTTGGGTATCGATCAACTGCGCATTGTTCGCGTTCACTTCTACTGTCTGCGTGGTTGCGTTCGGCGCAAGTATCAGATTGACGGCTGACTGCTGACCGGTTAAGACCTGCACTGTTGTTGTGGTCGACTGTAATCCGCTAGCTGTTGCCGAAATTTGAAAATTATCCGGCTTCAGGAATGGAGCGGTGAATCGGCCTTCGGCATTGGATGTCAGTGCACGCGTATCTCTGGTGGCCAAATCCGTAATGGTTATGATGGCTCCGGGAACGATCGCACCGCCGGAGTCCACCACTGTGCCGTTAATGCTGCCCGTGGTCGCGTTCTGTGCAAAGGCCGAGGTTTCGCACATCACACACAGCAAGAGAGCAGAACACACCAGGAGTATCTTGCGTGCCTCGTGTCGCATCATCGTTTCCACCTTTATTTTTATTATTTTCATGTTCACTGGCCTCCGAATCCGCACCCGATCTGATGGCACAAGGGCCATCGATCCGCAGCGGGAGAAATATGGTCGCTAGTGTTGTTGCCTGCTGTTGCCGCGCGTGCGACAACGCGCAAATCTGCGTGACTGTTCAGAGAGCAAGCTAGTGCGACGAATCTGGCTGATCGGGCAAACGGCCAAAGGCACTCGAAGCAAACCGAGTAAAAGAGGCCTCTGACGCGTGGTTAAGAGCCGCGGGCGTCCCGAGGGCTCGACGAGGAGCCCTCGGGAAGGCGCTGAAACAAGACGCACTATTCCTAATGCCTGCGCCGGCTCATCGGCGTGACAACGGGCCGCCCGCCAATGTTAGTTATGTTCACCGGAAAAATGCCACGCTTCAATAGCCACTTGACTCAATTAGCTAGTAACCACTCGACCTAACGAGCTTCCTGATTGCGGTGAAGATCACAGTTCCGATCTCCGAACGCTCCGCTTTCATTTCTCTGAATCGCAAGTAGAGCGCCAAAGTTTTTCCGGTTTGTGGTGTGTTGACGAAGATTTTGATTTCACTAAATGAATGTGGCTCAGGCGGAGGGGCGGAGAGCGTTGGAGACTCAAGGGAGACCACGTGGAGAGGCGGTGATTACCTACCTCTCCACGATGATGCCGTGAGCGTTTGCACCGCTGGAGGACGATAATCTCTCACATTTTGGACGACTCTTGATCGAGGTCTACGGATTTCCATAACGGCGACCGCGGCGGTGGCACAGGAGCGATTGGGAAAAAGCATTCGAAAAAAATCATTTCGGCCCCGGTACGCTCTCACGGCCAGCCAAGGCAGGTGTTCGAACCTGGGCACCCATCCTCTTCGGCAACAGTTGTGCTTAGGGCAGATCTAACGCGTTTGCTCCCCTCTATGCTTCGAGGAGCGATACTTCCTTGACTTGACTACGGCCGGCATTCACCGGCGTGATAAGTAAGGTCTTCAACTCCCACGGAGCCAAGTCGACGGGGTGGTCCAGGCCCAGGACGGAACTCTTGAGGGTAGCCTGAGCCGTTTTTCCTGACCGCTCCTGCAGGCGCAAAATGGTTCCGTCTTGCACTCTGTTCGGCGCGCTTGATTGCCAACACCCATACACTGGCGGGCATGATCTCGAAGAAGGACTGCTCCCATGGTTCGCTTCCGTGGTGCGCGGAGTCCATCACATACTCAGCGGGCGTTTGTAGTTCCTCGGCGCGACGATCGAGCGCCAATTCTGTATAGCCACCACGGCCACCCAGTAGCCAGAACGTGCGCTCCTGCCGTCCCTGGTCCTGCCATGCGTTGTTGTCGTCGTGCGGCACCTGGTTCGGGTTGTGGCGGGCAAAGGGCGCCGAGCGAATCAATACGGTACGAAACAGCGAATGCAGGCAGTCGTAACTGTAGGTCTGGTTGTTGAGGAGCGCGACGGTGTAGTCGGCATTTCCGATTCTTCCCTGCACCGCTCCCCAATCCTGATATGGCTCTTCTTCCCCATTGGTGCTGCGCTCAATCACCTGCTCCCGGCACTCTGGCATAGATTTTCGGCTGCGTTAGCGCGGTGGGGATCTCGAGCTTCAGAATCTGCTCATGCTCACGCCAGTCGATCACGAAGCGAAGCTCGACAAAATCGAGGCCGGCAAATTCAGCAATGTCGAGAACGATTTCCGAATTTTGCCAGGAGGCCCTCTGACGAGTCACCCGGGTGACCGGCCCGTTCTCAATCACCGTGGAAGAGACCAGCGTGGGGCGGCCCATCTCCTGGCGGAATTCATTGATGCCGTGCGCCCAGGTGTCGCTGGTGTCGCTGATGACGACCATCCCTATCGGACCCGCCAGCAGTTCTGTGCCATCCTCGGCCTTCAAGGAAGAAATACCGAAGCCGGAGTCCGAAACAGATACAAAGTTCCGATAGGCTTCGGGAGCGGGCGGGTCACCATGCTCTAATGCGAAGACCTTGTAGCCGCACGGAGGCAGTTCCACCCATGCCGACAAGCGGGGAAAGAAGTTGGTCATGCTGGCGGAAGGTCGCCACTGTACGGGTATTCTTTTCCCGTCTTTGGAGGCGAGGCAGGTGATGGGGGACGCCTTACGCGATGGATCCTGCTCCGTGTAGTACTCGACCAATGCTTTACGTCTCCAGGGAAGTGGGTTAAAGAGAAAGACTGCGCCCTCTTCCACCGTGCTCAGGTCAACCCGCTTGGCCATCATTTCCAGTGCTTCTACTTTTGAGGTTTGCGCGACTTCGCAAGCGTAACCGACACTGTCCCGCACATCCTGATAGTCGGAGTAGAGCGAAGTTCCGGCCATCATGTCGTGGAACTGGCAAAATAAGACTTTCCACCATGCTTCGGCATACTGATCTGCCGGGTAGGCGCGACTCGCGCTCAGATTGGCGACAAGAGAGATGGTCTCGGCCTCGCCCAGCCATCGCTCGGCGCGACGGTTAAGGAACTTTCCTTCTCCATAAGCCGAATAGCAACCGCGCGCGTGGTGCTGCAGCTCGCTTCGGACCACCGGCAAACCAGGAAAGGCCGGGGAGCTTTCGACGGCGAGGAAGAAGTCGCGCAAGGTGCTGAAACGCAGTTGCGGCAGGCTTGTATCCTGCTGCAAAGCGAGAATCTGTTGTATCTGCTCCTTGGTGACGGCGCCGCCGTGATCGCCCACTCCGAGGAAGAACGCGGCATGGTCAAAGCCGGGCGCGAAAGCTGAGGTGGCAGCGGGTTGAATCAGTTTGGGGCTGGCGTCATAGGTGTGCCAGATTCTCAGGGTGAGAACCCGCGATCCGTCAGCGCCCTCCCACCAGAACAGAAGAGGCAAATTCATCTCGTGCTCCTGGGGGCGCATGAAGGCGTAATAACCGTAACCAGCACGTTTCAGGATCGTGGGTAAACCGGCGGCGTGACCGAAGGAGTCAGGATTGAAGCCGATTTTTACTTCCGCCCCCAGAGTGGACTGGCAATACGCCTTGCCGTAGAGAGAGTGGCGAACAAAGCTCTCGGTCGAGGGAATATTGCAGTCGGGTTCGACGGGCCAACCGCCTACCACCTCCCAACGGCCCTCGTGAATTCGCTGCCTAATTTCCTGCAGCATCTCAGGGTCGGCGCGTTCGACCCAACGGTAGTGGGCCGACGAAGAATGGCTGTAGCAGAATCCCGGAGTCTCGTTGATGCGGTTCAAAGCGCTGCGAAAGGTGGTGAGCACGGTATCCGAGCCATTGCGCCACGGCCATAGCCAGGCTGCGTCGATATGGGAGTAACCGATGATGTGGATGACTTTCTTGTTTCCCGGCCGCTCATCCGCAACCGGCTGCGCCCAGGCTGGTACGGTAGCCATCGCTCCCAGCGAGGCGGTCCCCTGAACTAGAAAGTCTCGTCTTGTAAGGCCCTTGCCCCGCTTGCCCATATCCTGCGTTCTCCCCGGTTGGCTCACGGGTAGAATTGTCGGTGTTATGGCCGAACCAGTGCAAGCCCTTATGCAAGTACAACCGCCCGACGATCCGTGGAGCACCTCGCGTTCCCTGCTTGAGCGCTCTCGCCGGTCCCTTGCCGGCGGTGTGAGCAGCCCATTTCGCGCCAAGGCCCCGGTTCCACTCTTTCTTGCGGATGCCTCGGGAAGCATGATCACGGACGTGGATGGCAACCGGTACATCGACTACGCGCTGGCCTGGGGTCCGCTGATTCTGGGGCACCGCCATCCGAAGTTGGTGGCGGCGGTCCGCGAGCAAGCCGACCGGCCGCATATCTATGGCGCCCAGCATGAGTTGGAATATCAAGTAGCGGAGATGATTCAGGAGTTGGTTCCCTGCGCGGAGCGGGTCGCGTTCACCTCCAGTGGCAGCGAGGCGGTGCAGATTGTCTTGCGGCTGGCAAGGGCCTTTACGCAGCGCAACCTCATCGTAAAGTTCGAGGGCCACTATCACGGGTGGATGGATTCGGTTCTATTGAGCTACAAGCCCAGCGCCGACCAACTGCAGCAAGCTGAACCTTTCGACGCCATTCCGGGATCGGCAGGACAAGTGGCCAACGCCGCTGACAACGTTCTGGTGTTGCCGTGGAACGATGCCGGCAAATTGGAGGCGCTGCTTCGGGAGCATGGTTCGGAAGTTGCCGCCATCATTACCGAGCCTGTTCTTTGCAACAGTGGATGTCTTGAACCGGGCGACCGATATCTAGAGCAAGTGGCGGAGCTGGCTAAGAGGCACGGGGCGCTGTTGATCTTCGATGAGGTTATCACCGGTTTCCGCAGGGACATCCGAGGCGCGCAGAGCTACTACAACGTAACTCCCGATCTGGCGACGCTGGGCAAGGCCATTGGTGGCGGGCTGCCGTTGAGTGCGATTGTGGGCCGCAGGGAAATCCTGGAAATGATGTTCAAAGACGGAGTGGCCTTTGGCGGGACTTTTAATGGGAATCCGCTCTCCCTGGCCGCGGCGTTAGCGACGCTTACTGAGTTGGCACAAGGAGATGGAGAGCCGCTGAAGCGGGCGAATAAGACGGGGGAGGAGATCATGCGGGGAATCCAGGCAGCGGCCTACAAGCATGGCCTTCCTCTGCTGGTCACCGGTTTTGGAACCGCCTTTGCCCTGCACTTTACCGGGCGTTCGGAATTGCGCGATTATCGCGATGTGCTGGAAGACGATCCGATACTGCTACAACGATGCCTGCTTGAGAGTCTACGGGAAGGGCTCTGCCTGGTGCCTGATGGCCGCATGTACGTGTCCACGGTCCATAGCGAAGACGATGCGGCACGTACCATCTCCGCCATGGATAGGGTTTTCAGCCGCTTCTAGAGGAGGTCAGTAGCATCTCAAGTAAGGCCGCCACCCCAACAGAGAACCTAGAAAATAATCTTCCCGCCAAGAATGATGAAGCGCTGGTTGGAAGACCCGTACACGTTGGTGAGAAATGCCTGGGGTTGCCCAGGTCCCTGCGTGTTGTAGGCGCCCACATTGGAAGTGAGGGACCCATCTGGACTGTCACCAGCAGCGGAGCGTTCGGCGTGATTCAAGGCATTGTAGGCGTTGAGCTGCAGCTGTAATGTCACGCGCTCTGTCAGCTTTGTATTTTTGTAGATGGCGGCGTCGAGGTTGTTAAAAGGCTGCGCCCGCAGAATATTTCTGCCTGATCCGGGGTAGGGGTTGCCAAGCGCAAGTGCCTCCGCTTGATTATTAATGATCCAATGCGAAGAGCTGGGATCCACCGGGGTTCCGGAGTGATAGACGCCGTTGGCGTCTACGAAATCGGTGTTGTAGTCAACGTATACCGGCGTGTCCTGGTTGGGCCCTCCGTAGGGATTCAGATAAGCGATCGTATTTAGAGGGGCGCGCTTGTTGGATAAGACCAGCCGGCATGTGTCATTGGCGGACCCGACCGTGGACGCCTGAAAAGTCGTATCGCAGAAGCTGGTATCTGGGCCGAACTGGTTTGAGATGCTGAGCGGTTGGAAAGCCTGGAAAGGCTGCCCGCTGTTGTAGCGGTAAATACCATTCAGTTGGTATCCGTTCACGATCCTTGACATAAATCCGCCTCCCTTGGAGAAGGAAGGCAACTCGTAGCTGAAGGACAAGCCGAGTACGTTCGGGTAGGAATTGCCACTCACGCCACGTTCGCCCAGATTTACGTCCTGAGGATTTTGCGAATATTGCTGGACGCTCCCCGCGGTGCCGGTGCCAAAGATCTCACTGGCATTATCCTGAGCTCGGCTCCAAGTATAGGAGACGGTGGTAGTGAGACCGTGATAGTTGCGCGTGGTGAGGTTGGTTTGTAATCCATTGTAGATGGACCAAGCGCCATTATTGACGATCAGCTGGTTGGAATAGGTGCAATCGGGCCGGCCGAAGCCAGGTTGCGTAATGTCCTGACACAGGGACGCTGGATCGGTGTAACCAGGAAAGGCTGTGGCCACCGGCAATAGGAAAGGATTGGCATCGATCGACTGGAAATTGCCTACAGTGTGAGCCCCGACATAGCGAGCGCTCACCACCGCTGAGTTGGCAACCTGGTACTCCACGGCCAATGTGTATGTCTGCGTATACGGGTTATGGTAATTCGTGCTCACGTAATTGGAATCGTCAAACCGAGGATTTCCCCCCGTAGGCAAACCAGGAAGAAGAACGGCACGAGTAGCGGCCCCTGTGAACGAGCCGCTGGCCGGTTGACAGGGGCATCCCAAGGTGCCGCTATTGGCTACGGGCGCGTTTTGTGCGGCGTTCAGGAATGGGTTGGTAAACTCCGGGTCAGTATTGATGGCATAACCCGCACTCACTACCATTTTCTTATCGAAATCCGGATTCCAGGCAAATCCTAACCGGGGCTGATAGTTGTGGTAGACCGGCTGCACATATGGAACGGTGCGAATGCTAAGCGGCAAAGACTGGTCCCAGAAGGCGGTAGCAGAATTCGTTTCCCGGGCGACGGTTAGGTTATGCAGCAAATTAACGGTCTGTCCATAGAATTCCCATCGCAGGCCGATATGGGCGGTAAAGGACGGTGTCACCTTCCAGTCGTCCTGAATGTACGCAGCAGCGTCCGGCTCGGTGAAGGGAACGACCACGGCTCCATTAGCGACGAGGCCTATGCCGTCGCTGCTGTCTGCGAGGAAATCGGAAAAGTCGCTATACCCCAGCAACGGGTTGTAAAAGGTCAGACCAACATTGGTGGAATTTTGATAATCGAATTCACCACCGAGGAGCAGAGTGTGGTTGCCGTGGGTCCAGGTGGCGTTATTTTGTATCTGAGTGACCTTTACCGTGCGGCCCTGGGGAAAGCCTAGCGGTTCGCCGAAACTGTCGTCGGTCCCATCGAAGAAATCAAGGAAAGCGTCGCAGTTGCTTATGTCAGTAACCGTACAGTTAGGATGCGCGCCGCCCTGGAAGTTGCCTTTGCTCTGCTGGAAACTATAGCGGAGCTGGTCCAGCCAATGAGCGCTAAAGATGTGGGTCCAATCCGCGCCCACGGAATGCGTCGTTCCTGGAACGTCCACCCATTGGCCTGAGGGAATATCTTCGAACGCCGCCTCAGCTAGAGTGTTTTGGTAGAGATAGCGGAAGGTCAGCCGGTCTTTGCTAGTAGCCTGCCAGTCGAGCTTGCCTAAGTCTTCCTGGTCGTTATCGATCGATGGGATCGTTCTCTGGATTGCCGAGAAGGGCACGTTTACGAGCGCTCCGTCAGGATTCGTAAAGGTCTCGTTTACCGTCGTTCCGGGTACCGGGGCCGGGTTACCGGCTTTGATGGAATAGGGACCGAAGTTGGTGACGATACCAACCGCCGGGTTGCCGGGAAAGCCAGCCTGCAACGCCGTCAGGCCGTCTGGGGTGGGAGTCAATGCCGTTCCGGAATTTGAGGACGAAGCACCGTTACGGATGGGATCCCAATATGTACTGCCAAAAAAGAATAACTTGTCTTTGATGACGGGGCCGCCAATGGTGCCTCCGTATCTGTTCTCAACCACTCGAGGAACGGAGACCGGCAGGCAACCGGAAGAAGGACTCTCCCCTGGAGGGCAGAAGCCGGCGAGCGGACTCTTATTCTGCTGCTCCAACGATTGCAGGAAAGAGCCGTTGTAAAGCTCGAATCCGGAACCATGAAACGCATTGCTTCCGGATTTTGTGATGTAGTTCACCACCGAACCGGCGTTGCGCCCGTATTGAGCACTAAAGTCGTCAGTGACAACCTGTATTTCCTGGATAGCGTCCTGGTTGCCGAAGAAGAATTGAGGCCCAGCGATCGTGTTGTCGTTGTTCGACTGGCCATCGATCTCGAAGTTGTTCGCCCGCCCACGTTGGCCGTTTACTGAGAAATTGTCGCCGTTGGTATTCGAGAATCCGGCGGCGTGCGTGCTTACTACGCCTGGGATCAACTCCGTAACGGTATCAAACCCGTTGTTGAGCGGTATATTTTGCAGCGTTTGAGCGTCAAAGGTGGTGGTGACCTGGGAATCGGTGGTTTGCAGCAAGGCAGCGGCGGATCCGTTTACTTCCACCTGCGTGGCAGACGAGGCAAGGGACAAACGGATTGTCTTGAGACCGGACGCAGCACCCGCATTGACTTGAACCGAATTCACCGTGGCAGAGGCGAAGCCCGGCGCCGAGATACTCATCGTGTACTGGCCAATCGGCACCGCATAAAGCGAGAACTCACCTGCTGATCCCGAGGTAGTCTGACGCTCTGTACCTTGGGCGTTGCTAGTCGCAGTGACGTTGGCGTTCGGGATGGCCGCTCCGCTGGGGTCCACTACTGTGCCGGTGATTGTTCCGGTTGTGATGCCCTGGCCGTGGGCGGCTGGGGCCATAATAAGACAGCCAGTAGCGGCGATACCCAACGAGGCGGCTACTGACAGCAGCAGTCGACCAACAAGGCTTTTCATTTCCCTCATCTTGCTCTCCTAGATCGCCCAGCGGCGCGTGCAAACTCCTAGATATAGCTGTAGGGGCTGGTCGTGCAATCTCGGTGTTGCACGTGAGTTGCCACACATTTCAGGAAGTAGAAGCATTCGCAGCCGGTTTTAGCACGCTGGCGGGTTACATAAGAGTTAACCGGCTTTCACGCCTCCAGGGGTACCCAGAGCGGCGGTAACTATAACGTGAAAACCTCTTGAATTTCAGAATGGGAATTTGGGAGCTCTACGGTTTTCCATAATTTTATTGGCGATTAGGGAAATACCACGCGGACAGCCGGAGGTGATCTTTTCCCTCAGTTACGTGTGGAATCTCACGAAAAACGAGGTTGTCGGGAGGAACCCTCACGCAGGGGCAGCGGCTCGAGCAATCAAAGTCGCCTCTAAGGCAAGCATGCTTCCCGCACCGAGGCGTTGCCCATCTGAGCGCAGGCTCGGTCCCGGAGCTCGAGAAGGCGACTCTGTTCGGCCGCCAGTCGCCCAAGACAGTCCGATGGCTGTACGAAAAACCGGACTAATCCACATCGGTCTATGATTTATGAAATATTAAGCGCCCCACCCGCCTCCGCTCTGTACCCGCGTTAAGCATTAATTTACTGATTCGATGCGCCTTAAAGAAAATTACTGTGAATTGCGACTTTTGTGTTACTTAGGCAACCCAATTGCTATGACCTTGACATGACAGTTGTGTTACGTCCGAGATGGGATTTTTGTGGGGCCTATCTGAAGGATCCCTGGACCGAGTGATTGTCAGCGGACGTTGTGTACGGGCGTATGGAAGCCTTCCAAACAGCTTCGGGCCATTCCGAACAACCTAACTTCTCATCGCGGCCCAGGTCGTCCGTGGAGCTATTTCTAAGGAGATTGTGTGACAAGTAAAAGAATCAACAAGCTTATTTGCAAGATGGGCAGCCTGTTCGTCCTGCTGGCGTTCGCGACCGCGGCTTGTCTGCCCAGCCGTCTCTCAGCGCAGGAGCTGTCAGGGACGAAGGGCGGCCTTCAAGGTATCGTGACCGACAGCAGTGGCGCAGTCATACCGGGCGCGTCGGTGACGGTCAAAGGTAATTCGGATACGCGCTCGCTCACCACAAATGGCGCCGGTCACTGGGAGGCACTCGATTTGACTCCGGGACTGTACACGGTCAGCGTAGAGCGCGAGGGTTTCAGCAAGACGGAAGCAAAAGCCATTGAAGCCCAGATTAACCGGGTCAACGGCGTGAACCTGGTGCTTCAGGCTGGAGCAGTCGCCCAGACTGTTCAGGTAGATGCCACCACGACCACCATTGACACCGGTTCCACGGCGCTGGGCTCCAACCTCACCGCGAGCTTCTATAGCCAGGTGCCCGTGGCTCGCGACGTAGGCAGCCTGTTTTACACCGCGCCCGGCGTCACCAATAGCGGAGGTGCGGGCACAGCTAACCCCTCGATCGGGGGCGCCAGCGGCCTGGAAAATCAATATATTGCCGACGGCGTAAATATCACCGACGCCGGGTACGGCGGTATCGGCGTATACAGCCCAATTTATGGTTCTCTCGGCACTGGCATCAACCTCACGTTCATCCAGGAGGTTCAGGTCAAGACGGGTGACTTCGAACCGAAGTATGGTAACGGCGACGGCGGCATTATCCAGATCGTAACCAAATCTGGTGGAAACGCGTATCACGGCGCCCTAGCCGCCTTTTTTGCCCCAGGTGGCATGAGCGCAGCATGGCGCTACCCTGACAACTACTTCGACCGCGTAAACGTGCGTGGTCGCCTGGTGGCGTTTCCGCAGTATGATGCTTCCGCAGAATTCGGTGGATACGTTCCCGGCGCACACCTGAAGGACAAGCTGTTCTTCTTTGGCGCCTACAATCCAGCCCTCAACGAGTTCTACTGGAACACTCCCGCGGGTGCGGGTCTCGTGGGTCCCTTCACTAATAAAACGACCAGCAATGATTATGCGGCGAAGGTCACCTTCAAGGTCAACGAGGGGACGAGTGTTGATGCTTCGGTCTTCTCTGATCCGTCGAGGACCAACGCGGGGTTTGGTTTTGCCAGTGCAGATACCTTCCCTAATTACCCTCCGCTGAATCTTTCCAACGAAACCGGCTTTAGCCGGTGGAACTATGGCACACGCAGTGAAACGGCGCATTTGACCAGTTCCCTTTCACCGACATGGCAACTTGATATGTCGGCTTCGGCGAAGAGAAGTCATTTCGACGAGGTCGGGCTGCAAAACGTCTACCAAATCGTCGACGAATCAGGGGCCGCTTCAGCGTCGCAGTTCACAGCCCAGGGACTGGGATTCACTCAGAACCCCACAGTCCACGACTACGGTTTCGGTATCGATACGGAAAAGACTGTCAATTTCCATGGCCAGCATACGTTTTCGATAGGGTGGGGGTATACCCACTCGATTTACGCCTTGGACAAAGCGTATAGCGGCGGCTACTTCCCGTTCCCGGCGACCAATATTATCGGGCAATCGGTGGCTGATAACACCAATAACCCGGCGGTCGTAGGCAGCCAAGCCAATGCGGCGTTTCAGCTTCAGGCGGCGGCCCCCAATCCGGATACTGGGTTGGTAGACTGCGCTCCCACTGATTGCCCCTACTACAACGGCGTTCAGGTCTTCTTACTCCAGGTCCGCGGTATCTTCAGTAGCCCGATTGCTGAAACCAGCTCGGTGAACATGTCGATCTATGGTAACGACAATTACCAGATCAACCGGTACATCACGCTGAATCTTGGACTTCGCTGGGATGAGGAACAACTCAACGCCGTAACCCAGAGCTATACGTTCAACGACAACTGGTCTCCTCGCCTGGGCATAAACGTCGATCCCTTTGGCGATCGTAAGTCGAAGGTCTTCTTCAATTACGGCCGTTACTCGCAGGCGTTCCCGCAAGATGGCGCTTTACGCGATCTATCGAACGAACTCGACATCTACGCGGCCGCCTGGAAGCCGGCAGCCGACGCAAACAACAACGTCATACTCAACGAAAACAACACCGTCACACCAGTTCTCGATGCAGCCCACCTAATCAGCGGAGACCCAGCAGCTGGTCAGCAGAGCGCCAATGTGTCGACCAGCGGCGGCGCCTCACCAATCTTTATCGCACACGGAACCAAGTTCAACTACGAAGATGAGTATGTTGCAGGCATTGAACGCCAGGTAGGCGGATTCGATATCAGCGCCCGCTATATGGACCGGCGTTTGAAGCGCGTTATCGAAGACTCTTCGGGCGCCTCTCCTGAAGGTGCGCTTGCCGGTTTCGTCGCTCAGCAGTTCGTGGTGGGTAACCTGAGCGCGAAGACCGACCTTTTCATCAACGAGCAGGAGCAAGCCTACACCGCAGCGGCCGGGCCGCCGGCAAACTGTGTCGGCACGGGTAATCCGAACGTCGCAGACTACGGTTTACAAAAGAACACTCTTGGCCAGGTCGTAGGCGGCGCCTGCGGTTACAACATCACCACAGCCGGCGATCCGACTCCGGACGGAAAGCCGGACGGGTTTTCTAATCCATACCGGCATTACCAGGCGTTCGAGTTGGAAGCCAACAAGAGCCTCAGCCACAATTTCATGCTGCGCGCCAATTATCGCTACGCCAAGTTGTACGGCAATTATGAGGGGCTCTTCCGCAATGACAACGGGCAGTCGGATCCCAGTATCAGCTCACTGTATGACTTCACAGACGGCGTTCTCGGGCTGCTTGGACAACAGTTCCAGGAGGGCTACCTGAACACGGATCGCAGGCAGGTCGGCAATGTCTACGGCTCCTATGTCATTCCCAGCGGGTTTATGAAGCGTTTCACTGCTGGTATCGGATTGCGTGGTAGCTCGGGAACGCCGATCAGCGAACTAGGCGCGCACCCGGTTTACACCGATCCTGGCGAAGTGCCGATCGGCGGCCGCGGAACTGTGGGCACCACCGCATCGAACTATCAACTCGATCTGCATGCTGACTACCCACTCCAATTGGGTGAGCGGTATAGGATCAAGTTCACCTTCGATACCTTCAACGTTAGCAACTCCCGGTCGCTCACTTCGGTCGATCAGGATGTTGCCCTCAGCTACGGTGTACCTGACGCGGATTACCTCAAGCCAACCTCCTTCCAGCGTGCGTTTTATGGGCGCGGATCGATACGGTTTGAGTTCTAAGCGGCGTTTTACTTTAAAGGGGAGGGGGATGGAGACATCCTCCTCCCCTTTTTCTTTTGCGCCGACCGGAGAACGGTGGCGGGCTCACCGTCAATTACACTAGAAGAGTATGGATATAGCGATTTCCGGCTGCCGGATGCAGCTAAGAGCCGCCGTAAAAACCGAGGCGAGATTGTTAAAGCGTTCTGTATATGCAACCAGCGTCCTGGTTGCTTTGGTTCTTGGGCTTTTACTTTGCCCCCCAGCAGCGACTGCAGCCAAGCATCCGCAGCTTCCCCCCAGGTATGAACATTGGCTGAGCGAAGAAGTGAATTACCTGATCTCGAACCAGGAGAAAACTACCTTCCTGAGTCTGACGAGCGATCAGGACCGCGACCGGTTCATCGAAACCTTTTGGGCGATTCGTAATCCGGACCCGACGGCGCCCGGCAACACCTTTCGCGAGGAGCATTACCGGCGGCTCGATTACGCCAACACCCATTACGGCTCAACGTTTGCAAAGAATGGATGGCGCACCGACCGCGGCATGGTGTACATCACGCTGGGGCCGCCAGCGCAGAAGCGCGCGTATCCCAATACAAAATACCTGCTTCCTCTAGAGATCTGGTTCTATCAGGATCCGGGGAGCGCGCTTGCACCCTATTTTTCTGTCTTGTTCTTCCAGCGGAGCCCAGCGGAAGACTATCGGATTTACTCGCCCTACCAGGACCGGCCGGAAAAGCTGATCGCCAGCACCAATGCCGTCAACGATGAGCCGACCGCGCTGAAGATCATCAAAGAGGATCTGGGCGACGAGGTGGCAAACCTGACGCTTTCGCTTTTCCCCAACGAGCCCGTAGACAACGTTCAGGGTACTCCTACCCTGGAATCGGACGCTCTGCTGAACAAGATCCGCAATTATCGCAATTTGCCGCAAGTCACTGACCTGCTGGAGGAACGGCGGGCAGCGCTGGAAGGCGTGACCCACCGGGTTCTGCTGGGGCAGGATTTTAGCGATCTCTCAGTCTTGGCCACCCGCGATGGCGCCAACCAGGCCAGCATCCATTACATCCTTCGCTTGTTAAACGCCAGCGATTTTGTGCTGGGGAAAGATGCCTCTGCGCGGGTGTATTACTCGTTGTCGGTGGAAGCGCAGTTGCTCGGCGCCGACGGCAAGGTGATTTACACCGACACCCAGGACCTGCACGACTTTCTCACGAAGGACCAGGTCGACCAGTTGCGGCTCCGGCCCCTGGCGATCGATGGACGCCTGGCAGCTGTTCCCGGCAAGTACCAGCTTCGGGTCGACGTCACGAACCGGGTCACCAAGCAAAGCTTTGCCCAGACTCGAGGAATTTTGGTGCCTGCGTTTGACCACACCTTGGGGATGAGCCAAGTCATCTTTGCTGCCATGGCGCCACCGCAACGCGATTATCAGCAGAATCAGCCGTTTAGTTTTTCCGGAGTAAAGCTCGCGGTGGCTGGAGCGGATAATGCTCCGCTTGCAGGCGGCGACCCGATCAGGGTTATCTATCAGCTCTGGGAGCAGCCCGATTCACCAGTTTTGCTGCAGGGAAAGAACCTGGAGATTTCCTACTTGATCGGCCAACTCGGCGTAGCTACTAAGAAAGAGCAGACGCAGACAGTTGACCGGGCCAAATTCGATCCTCAGGGCAATCTTCTGATGGGTACCGACATCCCCACCAACGAGCTTCATCCCGGCAACTATCGGCTGGTGGTCCGGGTTACTGACCCGGAGACCAAGGAGAGCACTTCGCAGGCGATCAATTTCCGCCTGGTCGGTGGGGACCGTCGTCCGTTGTGGAATCTGACCAGCCCCTCCTACACCACCACTGCGGACTCAACTGTCAATTTGTATCGGCGCGGCCTGTGTGCCTTGGCGCAGCAGCAACCGCAAGCCGCCGTCGCCTACCTGAAGCAGGCCGTAGAAGCCGGCGTGCCCGACGCGGCCATGTACAGCGCCTTGGCATCGGCGTACCGATTGGCAGGGAATACAACCGCTGCTGCTGCCACGGAAAAGCAACGGGACAGTGCGCTGGCCCAGGGCGCAACGCCGTCCAGCAATTAACGAGCTATCTATCTTGTGCTTGCAGGGCTCCCTGGTGGGCGTGAATTCCATAAACTCCACCTGGGTAAAGTCGGGGTCGAAGAGGTTGAGCTTTACCGCTTCCGCTCCCAGCGGGGCTACGGTGGCGGTGAGCAAGATCAGCGGCAGAGCTCGTCTCAAGAACCGAACTCGAGTGGATCCAAGTCGCTCCGGTCAAAACGGCGTGCGCGCACTAAAGCCGAAAGATTGCGTCTGTGCGCAATCCTCAATAAACTTCTCTCCGGGCAAAAATCTGGCTTTTTCAGGTTTGTAAGGAGACTGCGTGCGCGCTTTTCGGACCTTCCTCTTTCTTTCGCTCGCCCTTCTCAGCCCTCAATTCCTGATTCAAGCCGGCCAAGTAGAAGCGCAGCAGCAACCAACCAACATGCCGCCGCCCCCACCGCACCCCAAGCAGATCTATCTCAAGCACGTACTGGTGATCGGTGAAACAAAGGGCTTCGAGCACAACTCGGTCTCAGCCGCGATGGCAGCCATCTACGACATGGGCAAGGAGAGCGGGCTCTGGGATACTATGCTGCGCACCGACACCGAGTTGCTCACCAAGAAAGAATTGAACAGGAACACAAAGAACCTGAATTATTTTGACGCCGTCGTCTTCGCCAGCACCACCGGCGAACTGGACATGGACGCGAGCCAAAAGCAGGATTTCATGTCGTTCATCAAGGACGATGGGAAAGGCTTCGTGGGGATACACGCGGCGCTAGACACGAATTACACCTGGCCAGAGTACGGCGAGATGATCGGGGGCTGGTTCGACCAGCATCCATGGATGACGTTCAATGCGCCGATTATCAACGAGCAGCCCGATTTTCCTGCGGTGCGCCATTTTCCCAAAGCGTTCGTGAAATACGACGAGATCTACCAGCCTAAGGATTGGTCCCGGAGCAAAGTGAACGTGCTGCTCAGCCTGGACCCAACCAAGCTCAACTATGAGAACAATCCGCGCATTCACCGCACGGACCATGATTTCGCAGTGGCGTGGAGCAAGATGTACGGTAAAGGAAGGGTCTTCTACTCCACCCTCGGCCACACCGAAGAGGCATGGGAAGATCCGGACATCCGGAAGATGTATTTCGAGGCGATCAAGTGGTCGTTGGGGATGACCGAGGGAAGCACGGCATCGCACCCACGGCCGGCCGGATCCGAACCTGCGAAGTGAAGTAGAACCCGATTGGGATGAAGGTGGTATCACAAGTATGAAGAAATTCCGGGATTTTGCGATGCTGGCGGTGATCGCCGGTTTAGCTGGTTACCAGGGCAGACAATTGCACATTTATGCGGCATCGAGCCAGGCGCCGGTCGCCCCGACAACGCAAAACGCGGGACCTAGTCACGGTGGCAATGCGCCGCCTGCCCAAACTGCCGAATTGGCTGCGGCCGGCGGTTCCCTCTTCCAGCAAAATTGCGCCTTCTGCCACGGCCGCGATGCCGGCGGCGGAGAAACTGGCCCCGACCTCACCCGATCGAAGCTGGTGACAGCTGACGTAGGCGGAGACAAGATCGGGGATGTGGTGCTGCATGGCCGGCCCGACAAAGGGATGCCTGCTTTCCCATTCTCAGCGGCCCAGATCACGCAACTCGCCGCCTTCATTCATTCCCAGCAGACCAAAGCCATGGCGCAGAGCGGAAAGAGGAAAGGCGTCGATGTGTCCGATCTTCAGACGGGGAATGTAGAGGCCGGTAAAGCCTATTTCAATGGT
This sequence comes from uncultured Acidobacteriaceae bacterium, assembly GCA_963815175.1. Classification (GTDB taxonomy): domain Bacteria; phylum Acidobacteriota; class Terriglobia; order Terriglobales; family Acidobacteriaceae; genus PALSA-350. The sequence goes on along the minus strand of CAWFGM010000055.1, from coordinate 79,646 downwards.
GCGGGCGGCTGCGCGGCCTGCCACTCGCCCACCGGCGATCTGGCCGGTATTGCCTCACGTTACGAGGGGCTGCAGCTCGAAGAACGAATGCTGTATCCCAGAGACGTGAAGAGCAAGGTAACGGTGACACTCGCTTCGGGAGAAAAGGTTACCGGGACGCTGGCGTACCTGGATGAATTCACGGTGGGATTGCGGGATGCTACAGGGACGTACCGGTCGTGGCCGACGAGTGCTGTGAAGGTTTCCGTTGACGCGCCCGTTGAAGCCCATGTAGCTCTGTTCAGCAAGTATACCGACGACGATATCCATAACCTGATGGCGTATATACAGACCCTGCGCTAGGAGCATTCTTTTGACTGCCTTGAGAAACATCCTGCTGCTTGCCGTAGGCGCGGTATCGGCCTTTGTATTTTCATCTCCGCTCAAGGCGCAGAATGTAGATGCGAACATGCTTCTGCATCCGCCGGCCGATAGTTGGCCTGGGTACCAAGGCGACTACTCCGGGCGACGGCACAGCAAGCTGACACAGATTACTCCGCAAAATGCGAGCAATCTAAGCCTGGCCTGGGCCTTTCAGACCAACCAGGCGGCAGAGATCAAATCGACTCCGCTTTTGGTCGACGGCGTGTTGTACTTTACGGTCCCGGACAATGTTTGGGCGATCGATGCGCGCTCGGGCCATAAACTCTGGCAGTATACCTATCCACCGAACAAAGGGGACCACATCGGCCAGCGCGGGGTGGGCATGTATAAAGACTGGCTGTTCTTCGTCTCCCCGGATGCGCACCTGGTTTCCCTCAACGCCAAAGACGGCAAAGTGCGGTGGATTATTGAACTCGCCGACGTGAACAAGGGTTATTGGGCAACCGAAGCGCCTCTCATTGTGGGTAACCACGTGCTGGTGGGCGTGGGCGGCGATCTGGATAACATCCCTATGTTCCTGAAGTCGATCGATCCGGAGACCGGCCAGGTGCAATGGCAATGGAACGTCACGCCCCCGCCAGGCCCGAAGGTCACCACGGGCGGCACGACGTGGATGGCCGGCACCTATGACCCTGATCTGAACCTCATCTACTGGGGAACGGGAAACCCCACGCCCGTGTTGGACGGCAATGCCCGGCCGGGGGACGACGAACACACCTGCAGCATCGTGGCTCTCAATCCCGACACAGGCCAGTTAGTGTGGTCCTTTCAGCCGTCGCCGCATGACACTCATGACTGGGATGCGGTCGAGATCCCAGTGCTGGTGGACGGAACGTTCCATGGACAACCGCGAAAGATGCTCATGCAAGCCTCCCGCAATGGGTATTTCTTCGTTCTGGATCGGACCAATGGTAAGAGCCTGCTGACGGTTCCCTTTGGGCCGGTGAATTGGGCCTCAGGTGTGGACAAGGAGGGTCGTCCCATTCCAAATCCCGCTAAGGAGCCGGCGCCCGACGGCCGCTTGATTGCACCGGATGAGGGTGGACTCACCAACTACCGTTCGCCCAGCTTCGACCCTAAGACCGGCCTGTTTATTGTCGATGCTCACCCTGCCTATAGCCTCTACTTCAACAAGCCGGCGGACGGTTCCTACGGTTGGGCGGGCGCGGATTATGGGCTCTGGGGCAAGGGCGTGCTGGAGGCAATTGATTACCAAACGGGCAAGATCCGCTGGACCCATGAACTTGGCCCGGGAGGTTCCGGCGCCGGTGTGCTGACCACGGATTCCGGACTTACCTTCACCGGTGATGCGGAAGGAAACTTTCTCGTGCTGGATACGAGCGACGGCAAGACGCTTTGGCATTCCGGCTCTGGATCTCGCATTGGAAGCTCTCCGATTACCTATGAACTCGATGGCCGGCAATACCTGCTCACCAGCAGCGGAAGCGTGTTGTTCGCGTTTGCGCTGCCGCAGAGCACGATTGCTGCTAAACATCCGATGGCCAAGGGACACTGAGCCTCGCGCGGTTGGGAAAAAACTCAGGAAAGAGGAGACCTGGAAAGGCCTACCTCTGGGGCCAATCGGTTTTGAGCATGGATGTCCGAGCTGAAGAGTCGGCGTGAGAACAGTCCTGCAGGGTTTAGCTCTCTATCTCCCACGGAGGACGGGTGGCCCATATCTCGCTCGTTTTTCGCGAGATATGGGATTCCGCCGTTCTTTCCCTCTAACTCCCGATTCATCCAATGCACTTGGCGGTCAACCTTCGTGGAATCCCACATCTCGCGAAAAACGAGCGAGACATGGGCCACCCGTCCTCCGTGAGAGAAACAGGGTCACTCGTCCTATTCCCTAGCGCCTCATCTTTTCGGGCCCCAGAGGATCCTGGACAGCGTTTGATGCTTATTCCGCCCATCTTAGGAAGCTCTATGAAGATTACTGATGTTAAGACCATCGTCGTTAACGCAGAGATGCGGAATTGGGTATTTGTAAAGGTCATTACCGACCAGGCGGGCTTGTTTGGCTGGGGTGAGGCCTCGCTGGAGTGGAAGACCCGGGCCGTGACCGGCGCCATCGAAGATTTCACTCCTATGCTGATTGGCGAGGATCCACGCAACATCGAGCATCTCTATCAGAAGCTCTATCGCCACTCATTTTTCCGCATGGGCGTGATCGGCATGAGCGCGATCAGTGGATTGGAACAAGCGTGCTGGGATATCTTCGGCAAGTCGCTCGGTCTTCCGGTCTATCGACTACTCGGCGGCGAAGTGCGTGATCGAGTCCGGATGTATACCCACCTTGGAGGCGGAGATATGAAATCCGTCTACCAGACCTTCGATCCCCAGCCGCTCATCGATCTTGCGAATGAGGTGGTTGCCCGCGGTTATACTGCGCTGAAAGTCGTCTTTGTTCCCTACTCCGAACCGTTGATGGGACGCCAGTATGTGCGCCAGTTCTCTCAAATGTTCGAGAAGTTGCGCATGGCTGTGGGAGACAGTATCGACATCATGATCGACTTCCACGGACGAACCTCGCCCGCCATGGCGATCCAATACATTCACGCGATTGAAGAATTCAGCCCGTACTTCTGTGAGGAGCCGGTTCCCCCGGAGAATATTCCGGCGCTGCGCCAGGTTCGTGAAGCGGTGCGTGTTCCCATCGCTACCGGCGAGCGGCTGGTTTCCCGCTACCAGTTTCGCGAGGTTTTCGAGCAACAAGCGTGCCACGTGATTCAGCCCGATTTGTGCCATTGCGGCGGCCTTTACGAGGCCAAAAAAATAGCGGCGGCGGCAGAGACCTACTATATGGGCGTGGCGCCGCATAACCCTCTGGGTCCGATCGCCAATGCTGCAGCACTTCACTTTGCTCTATCCACTCCGAATTTTCTCATCCAGGAAGATATGCTTACGGACGTACCCTGGCGTTGGGACGTAGTCAAACATGGCTTGAGGATGGAAAACGGCTACTGGTCAAAGAGCGAATCTCCGGGCCTGGGGATCGAAGTGAATGAAACCGAGGCTGCGAAACATCCTTTCAAACAGGAGACATTTGCTACTTCCGTAGCACGGGCGGCAGACGGCGCAATTCTCGATTGGTAGACGTCGTTGGGAGGGATCCATCGTATGAACCGGCGAAGGTTTCTAGGAGGTGCAGCCCTGGTCGCGGCGACTGCTGGGCACGGCTCCAGGATGGGAGCCGCGGTCTCCGGTTCCCGGGTCATCGACTCGTGCGGCTGTGACTTTCAAGCCGTCGACGCGAGCTATGCTTATCATCCCGAGGGGCAGGCTGCTGGACGAGCCGCATTTCGCGAGTTGGGCTCGGGCCTGACCATCACCAATCTCAAAGTTTTTGGAGTGTCGCTTACGCCCCACTCTGACCGGCCCTACGTCTTCGTCAAACTGGAAACAAACCAGGGGCTGGTTGGTTGGGGTGAAGGTACGCTCGAGGGCAAGGCTCAATCTGTTATGTCCTGCATTCAGGACTTCCGAGAGTTTCTGATCGGAAGCGATCCGATGCAGGTGGAGCATCTATGGCAGTCGATGTATGTACACAGCTTCTATCGCGCTGGACCGGTGATCGGCTCCGCGATCTCGGGCATCGACCAGGCGCTGTGGGATATCCGCGGCAAAGCCCTCAATGTGCCCGTTTATCAGCTCTTAGGCGGACCTTTCGATGCGCGTGGTATCCGTGGCTATTATCACGTGGAGAGCGTGGCCACCGCCGAGGACTTAGCAGAGTTGCGGGCCACGGCTCTGCAACAGGGCGTCTCGTGTCTTAAGCTTGGACTGCCCGATTCCGACTATGAGTGGATTGAAACCAATGCCAAGATCGATCGCGCGGTGAAATTCATGCAGCGGGTGCGCGAAGGTTTGGGGGATTCCATCGACATCGCTGTAGATTTCCACGCGAAAATGGGCCCCAGCGTGGCGTCAATCCTGATCAAAGAAGTGGAGCCGCTAAACCTGCTCTTTGTGGAGGAACCCTGCCCGCCGGAGAACGTACAGGCCATGGCACGGATCGCCGGCCGCACCACCACCCCGATCGCGACCGGCGAGCGTCTGGTCGCGGCCTATGGTTGCCGTGAGTTGATCGAATTGGGAGCGGTCGACATTTTACAAACGGACATCAATCACGTGGGCGGGATCTCGGCGCTGTGGAAGGTAGCGGCCATGGCGAACATATCAAATATCTCCATGGCCCCTCATGCATGCGAAGGGCCCATCGGCGGCCTGGCAACTCTGCATGTGGATGCCTCGATGCCTAATTTTCTGGTGCAGGAGATTTGCAGCTTCGTGAAGCCGGGAGAAAAAGAAAAGGTCTGGGCAGAGTGGTTTGGTTTTCCTGCGATGCGGATGGCCGACGGCCGCGTCCCGCTGCCTACCAAACCTGGGCTGGGCTTCGAGTTGAACGAAGCTGATTTGAGCAAGTATCCATTCGGCGGCACTGTCCCGATGGCCTTCGTCTTCCATCAGGATGGTTCGGTCGCTGCTTTATGAGGAGAGAACTGTGAAGCTGAATCACTCGCGAAGGAAAATTTTTCTTGCCGGGGCTCTTATCGTTCCCTGCCTGCTGATTGCACTGCTCCTCCACGCACAGACATTTCCCGACCCATCCGTGTATGCAAACGATCCCGTGGCTATGCTTGCCGGGTACCGGCACGTCGAAGTCTCCTCTGTCTCCGACGCGATTGAGCAACTTACGGGGCAGCGTCAGTACATGACGCACCACATGCAGCCGATCTTCACCACGAAGTTTGCCGGCTATGCGGTAACCGTAAAGCTGGTGAAGGAAGAAAATCACGACCCGAATGCGCTCACCGGTATGCTCACTGCGATCGACCAGGGGGCAAAGGACTCGGTGTATGTGATGACGGTGCAGGATGGAGCAGATATTGCGGGGATGGGCGGGTTGATGGGTACGGCGATGTCTGCGCGCGACTTCGCGGGCGCGGTGATCGATGGAGGCGTGCGTGACGTAGCCTATCTGCGTAAGATTGGCTTTCCTGTCTATGCGAGCGGCATCGTCCCATCAACCTCCGCCGGGCACTATCGTGTGGCGGGCACGGGCATACCAATCGTGTGCGATGGAATCAAGGTCAATGCCGGCGACATTGTCACTGCGGATAGCGACGGAGTCGTGGTCGTACCCCGCGAGATCGCGCCGAAGGTGCTGGTATTGTCGCAGCAGCTGGACTTCAAAGAACACAGCATGTACGCGTACATCGAGAACACTAAATCCATCCAGGAAGCGGTAAAGAAGTTCGGCCGTTTGTAAGAAGGGCTAAATTTAGTCAGATGCTGAGGGGTGGTTCATGCGATTTTCAAGATTGCTTAAGAGTTTGCTGCCTGCCATCACCGTATTCAGTGCCTTGTGTGTAGGCAGTTCGTTGGCGTCTGGCCGGTCCGGTGCAGAAGCCAAGAGCCCGGGATGCCCGAGCGATGACAGTGGGTTGAAGCTACCCGCTGGTTTCTGCGCAACGATATTTGCCGACGGTATCGGACATGCGCGTCACCTGGTGGTGGCGCCGAACGGAGTGGTGTACGTGAATACCTGGTCCGGCGACTACTATCCCCCGGGAGAGAAGCCTCCCGCCGGCGGATTTCTGGTAGCCCTGCAAGATAAGACGGGGGCGGGTAAGGCGGGCGTGACGGAGCGTTTTGGTGAAACCGAAGAGACCGGCGGAAAGGGTGGCACCGGCATCGCTCTCTATAAAGGCTCGATTTACGCCGAGATCAACGATCGCATCGTGCGTTATGCATTGTCCGCCGGTTCGATTGTTCCCCAGGGAGCAGCGACGACCGTCGTCACCGGACTGCCTTTGGGCGGCGACCACCCCATGCACCCATTCGCTATCACCGCCGATGGGTCCATGTACGTCGATGTTGGCACGGCGACCAACTCTTGCCAGCTTAAGAATCGAACCCTCAAGTCGCCCGGCGCGGACCCCTGCACGGAGCTCGAGACCCGCGGGGGCACCTGGCGCTTTGACGCGAACAAGACCAACCAACCATTTACTCCGGCCGATCGCTTCGCCACCGGGATACGCAACGGCGAGGGCTTTGCGATTGACGCAGCGGGCAAGCGGATATTTGTTACCCAACACGGACGAGACCAGCTGCATGCAAATTGGCCCGACCTATACGCACTGCCGAAGGAAGCCACTCTACCGGCAGAAGAGCTGCTGCTCTTGAAGAAGGGCGGCGACTACGGCTGGCCCGAGTGCTACTACGACGCGGTGCAGCAGAAGCTGGTACTGGCTCCGGAATACGGCGGAGACGGCGGCACAAAGGTAGGCGTCTGCGCCGGCAAGCTTGCCCCGGTCGCGGCGTTCCCTGCCCATTGGGCGCCGAATGGCGCTGTCTTCTACAACGGGAAACAGTTCCCCGCTCACTACCGCGATGGCGTGTTCATTGCCTTCCACGGTTCATGGGATCGCGCGCCCTTTGCGCAGGGGGGCTACAACATTGTTTTTCAGCCGCTGGCCGGAGCCCGTGCCGCGGGCCCTTGCGAAATATTTGCCGCCGGATTCGCGGGTGCGGTCGAGTCACCCGAGAAAGCTACCCACCGTCCCAGTGGCATTGCTATGGGGCCGGACGGGTCGCTCTACATCTCCGACGATAATACCGGGCGGATATACCACGTTGTTTATGTGGGCGGATCTGCCGGTGGAGGAGCGAAGTCTACCCCATGCCCGAGCGCCTCGGCTTCGCCGGGGCCTATTGACACAGCCAATGCCAAGCCGCCGGAAGGGACGAACCCGGATGCAGGACTATCCGTTCCCGCAGGAGCAACGCAAGAAATGGTGGCGCTGGGCGACCGCATTTACCACGGGCAAGTAGGCGGAGCTTCGTGCGCGGGCTGCCATGGGTCTGACGGCAAAGGAACTCCCCTGGGCCCCGATCTGACGGACCAGAAATGGTTGTGGAGCGATGGCAGCTATGCGGGGATCGCCAAGACCATCACCGCCGGCGTGCCGCAACCGAAAGAATATCGCAGCCCCATGCCGCCGATGGGCGGGGCACAACTCACAGACGACCAGGTGAAAGCCCTGGCCGCGTATGTCTGGAGCCTGAGCCATCATTAGAGCAGTTTCGCAATCACGGTGGCCTGATAGAAGTCGCGAGGAGTGGTTTTCCTTGGGAGAAAACCACGAAAGGGCCTACCGCTTCCGTCTACCCACATTGCAAAACCGCACTAAATTCCGAACAGGTGGTGTTCATGAAGCCTTGGATCCTGTATGCAGGCATGACCGTGCTTGCGTGGGGCGTGTGGGGAGTGTTCAGCAAGCTGGCGTCAAACTACACGCGGCCGCGGCAGACGCTGCTTTTTCAGGTAGTCGGCGTGATGGCCTTTGGGTTGGTGGTGCTCTCGCTGGAGCGCTTCCATATCGATTGGTCTCCCCAAGGATTCGCCTGGTCCTTTGGCGCGGGCTTTGTAAACTTTGTGGGATTTCTGGCGTTCTTTGCCGCAGTTGAAAAAGGCAAGGTTTCAACGGTGATCGCCATGTCGTCGCTGTACCCGGTGATCACCATCGCATTAAGCATCCTTTTTCTGCATGAAAAGATTACGGCGCGCGAAGGCCTTGGCGTCGTCTGTGCGCTGCTGGCTGGTTTCCTGTTGGCTGGTTGACGCGATTCCTTAATGCGTAATTACTCCACTTACAGCTTCTGGCTTGAGGACTTGGGCGAGCCGTTGACGCCTCGGCCGGCGCTCAAGAGTTCGACCGACGTCGACGTGGCCATCCTGGGCGGCGGCTACTCCGGTCTGTGGACGGCGTATTACTTGCTGCGGCATGAGCCCGCACTCCGCGTGGCGGTGGTGGATAAAGAGATCGTCGGCTTCGGCGCCTCGGGCCGCAATGGAGGCTGGTGTTCGCCAAATTTTCCGGTGACGGCTGGCGCCTTGGAGAAGCGCTTCGGGGCTGATGCCGCGCGTCATCTGTTGCTGACCATGCGCGCCTCCGTCGATGAGGTGGGCCGCGTCTGCGCAGAAGAACAGATCGATGCCCGCTTCCATAAGGGGGGCGTCTTGACCCTGGCGCGCGGGCAGCATCAGCTCCCGGGCATTCGCTCGAGCTATGCGACGTATGAACGGCTCGGATTGGGCAATCGCTACCAGATTCTGAGTGCTGCCGAAGCTGCGGAACGCATTCGCGTATCCGATGTGCAGGGCGGACTGTATACGCCTGACGGCGCAAGCCTGCATCCGGCGCGCCTGGTGCGCGGCCTGGCGCGAGCTGTCGAAGCACGCGGCGGGGTCATCTATGAGCAGACACAGGTGACCAGCTTCAAGCCCGGGAGCCTTATCACGCCTGGGGGCGAGCTGCGCGCTAAACTTGCCATCGTGCTCGCGGGAGAGGCGTATCTGACAGGCCTACCGCGCCTGCACCGGGCACTGCTGCCGGTCTATTCCCTGATCTCGTTGACGGAACCGCTGACAGCCGGGCAATGGTCCCAGATCGGATGGCAGAACGGAGAGAGCGTTGCTTCCACACGCAACACAGTCGTATATCTGACTAAGACTTCGGATGGACGCATCCTCTTTGGCAGCCGGGGCGCTCCTTACGTCTTCGGCTCGAAGATCACCGATCAACAAGACACCCATAAAGCTACCGTCAAGATGATCCAGCGCTCATTGGTGGAATGGTTCCCGTCGCTGGCAGGCGTTGGTTTCACACACGCATGGGGCGGCCCGGTGGGGATGCCGCGCGATTGGATGCCAGCTGTAAGCTTTGACGCGAGCTCCCGTATCGGTCTGATTATGGGTTACACGGGACAGGGAGTTTCGACCAGCAATCTGTCCGGACGACTGCTCGCCGGCCTGATGATGAATCGCCAAACGGGGCTGGAGGTGCTCCCGCTGGCCCAGAGACGTTCACCGAAGTGGGAAATAGAACCGCTGCGTTGGCTGGTTGTTCGCTATATGCAGGACGCGTTTCTGCGCATAGATGAAGCCGCAGAAGCCGGCCGGCCACGCCCATTGGATGCCCGGCTGGCCGAATACCTGGGCAGACATTAAATGCAATGCAGCACTGGCCGAGAACAATGAGGTGCAACTTTCCTCGCGCCCGGCCCAATTCGTAACTTACCGAGTGATATTAGTGGGTCATTGCGAAGCTGCGCTGAGGCGCGATTCAAGGTAGACCCGCAGGAAGGCGTGCAGGGGCCACCCTTCGTGGGTCCACTTGAGGATAGTCTCGCGGGCCATTTTCAGGCCGGCCGCCTCGGTTGCCAACGAAGCCGGGGAGGTGGCCAGCACCTCGATCTCGAATCGCGGCACATACGTTTGATCCGACACGCGAATCCTATAAAGGCCCGGTCCGCCTACTCGAACTTGTGCTGCCTTCTGCGCAGCCGACCAATTGAGCGGTTGGACGCTGGGCGCGGTTGCAGCGGCCGTTTGCCCATCCGTGGTTACCCTAAGGGAATATTGGCCCGAGGGCAGAACACGGAGCGCCGGAGCGATTGAGATCTCGCCCCGCGGGCTGACTGGCGCTACTATCTCGGAGTTGACCGCCATCTCCTCTCGCCCTGCAGGGGCCGGGAACGCGGTCTCAGCCGTTGCCGGCCGCAACAACAAAACGTTCCTGACTGCGACAAACATCTCCCAAACCGCGGGCTGCGGCTGCGGAGTGATCGCCGGAACGCGGAAGCCCTGGGAACATGTTTTCGCTTCGTAGCATTCGCACAGCATCCGCTGTCCGTCGGGCAGGAAAATTACAATCGAGTGCGCGGAACCCTCCACGCCCGCGGTGATCAAACCGCCTGGTGGGATCGCCTCACCCAACCGGAGGGCGTTGGAGCTGCCATTGAGATGCCAGTCCCCATGCTTTTCCCAAACCATTCCAGAAGCTCCGCTCCCGGCCGCCACCGCGACGGGGGGCCCCCCCGTCAGGAGCGCCCCCCAAACAACGCCGGTTACCAGTAGAGCGAGCAAGGCTATCCGTTTCATGGTTGAGTCTTCCAAGTCTCGCACCCTTACAGGATGAAGCCAACGGGAGTGACAGCTGTCAAGCCAAATGAGAGCTCTTTTTTTTAAATGAATGACCTGCAAAAATGTCTTTCGTAATGGCCCAATTGTTGTATATTCAAGCTGCGTTTCCGAATTTCCCCCCTACCATCCCCTTATGCGATCCCCAATCCCCTGGGCTGCAAGGCTCCTGTCGGTTTCAACGGGACTGCACCAGTCCAAAAAATCGTTTGACGGTAGGGCGGCCTGGGCCAGGCAGTACGTCGCTGGAATTGCGGCCCAAATGCCCACCCGGGTAGGAGGGCTCTTATTTTCCGGCTAAGTGAATCCACGCGCCACGCGCGACGCCACCGGCTCGCGTCCATTCAAGTAAAACCCGTGACCGTTTCCAGGTTACTGCTCCTGTGTCTTTTGTTCCTGGCCGGGGCAGGACCCCTGCTCGCGCAGATCCCCAACGTGCTCACGTGGCGCTACGACAACACTCATCAGGGCCAGAACACCCAGGAGACGGTTCTCACTCCGACCAACGTGAACACCAACACGTTTGGCAAGCTATTCAGCCAGGCCGTGGATGGCCAGGTGTATGCGCAGCCGCTCTATGTAGCTAATCTGACCATAAACGGCGCGACCCACAACGTCATTTTCATTGCTGACGAACATGATACGGTCTACGCCTTCGATGCCGACAGCAACGGCGGCGCGAACAGTGCGCCCCTGTGGCAGGCCAGCATGATCAGCACGGCTCATGGGGCCGCATCGGGAGCGACAACCGTCCCCTATACGGATGTGCAAAGTGGTGTTGGAGACATTCATCCCGAGATTGGCATCACCTCCACCCCGGTGATCGACCTGAACACGAACACCCTCTTTGTGCTCGCCAAGAGCAAAGAGAACGGCAACTACTATCAAAGGCTGCATGCTCTCAACATTCTGAACGGCAACGAGCAATCTGGCAGTCCAGTGTCCCTCTCAGCATCGGTGCCTGGCACCGGCAGCGGAAGTTCGGGAGGCACGCTGGCCTTCAGCACCTTGTGGCAAAATAATCGTTCGGCACTCGATCTTTTTAACGGGAACATCTACATTGGCTTTGGCTCTCATGGCGATGATGGGCCCTGGCACGGCTGGGTCCTGGTTTACAACGAGACCACCCTTCAACGAACAGCGGCGATTTGCACCTCCCCCAATGGATACGGCAATGGGATCTGGGGGGCGGGCGCAGGATTCCCCATCGACACGGTGAGCGCAAACGGCAGGGCATTTCTGGCCACTGGCAACGGTGATTTCACCAGCTATCCCCCGCTCACAAACAGCGTCGACTATGGCGAAAGCATTCTTCGCTACGATCTGTCGAATGGCGGCTTTGCCATCAGCGACGCATTCACTGACTACAATCAATCTGCGTTGACCTCGGGAGATGACGATCAAGGCTCCGGCGGTGTTCTCCTGCTTCCGAATCAACCAGGGACATATCCGCACCTCATGGTCCAGGTTGGCAAGGAAGGCCGGATACTGGTCATCAACCGTGACAATCTCGGCGGCTATGCTGGGTCCAATGCCGGCTCCAACACCAATGCGGTGCAGGATATTACAGGGGCGTTGGGAGCTTACTCAGGATTGTGGAGCACGCCGGCTTACTGGAATGGGAATGTCTACATGTGGGCGGAAAATGATGCCCTGAAGATGTTTCCTATCACCAATGGTGTTTTGGCCAGGACGCCCTCGGCGCAATCCTCGGCAAGCTCGACATTTCCGGGAGCCACGCCGGTGGTGTCCTCCAATGGCACACAGAACGGCATTGTGTGGGCATTGATGACCGATGCGTTCACCTCAAACGGATCCTCGGTCCTGTATGCATTTAACGCTAACAACGTAGCGCAGGAATATTACGACAGCAATCAGAACTCTAATCGCGACAACCCGGGACAAGCGGTCAAGTTCACGGTTCCCGTCGTCACTAACGGGAAGGTCTATGTGGGCGCGGGTGGCCAGGTCGACGTTTACGGGCTTCTGGGCGGAGCGCAGCAGGCGCCCGCGCCCGTCATTTCACCCGCGGGAGGAACCTACAGCGGCTCACAACAAGTCACTATCACGGACACCATAAACGGCTCGACCATTTATTACACAACGAATGGGTCGACGCCGACAACGGGATCGACAAAGTACACCGGGCCTTTCCAACTCTCAACCGAAACGACTGTGCAGGCGATTGCCAGCGCGAGCGGATATCTCCAGAGCGCAGTGTCGAGCGCGACCTATAACTTCAACACGCAGACTGCGATGCCGCAGTTTTCTCCGGCCGCCGGCTCCTACACGACCACGCAGTCGGTCACTATTTCCGACAGCACGTCCGGAGCTGTCATCTATTACACGACGGATGGCTCGACTCCTACAGCCAATTCGACGAAGTATACGGGTGCGATTCCCGTCAGTGCCAGCACCGTCATCAATGCAATCGCTACGGCCAGCGGGCTGACAAACAGCAACGTGGCAAGCGCACCTTACACGATTACGCCGAACGGGACGGAGATTAACTACGGCAATGGCTTTGCGAGCGTCGCCGGCCTGACGTTGAACGGAAGCGCGGTGAACACAGACGACACCCGCCTGCAGTTGACCACCGGGGGAACATACCAGGCATCAAGCGTGTTCTATAACACTCCAACCAACATCCAGGCTTTTAGCACGACCTTTGCATTTCAGCTCTCGAATGCCGTCGCCGATGGATTTACGTTTACTATGCAGAACGTTGGCCCCACCGCGATTGGTGGCTACGGGGGAAGCCTGGGATACGGACCGAACCCAACCACGGGAACAACGGGTGGTATCGGGAAGAGTGTCGCCATCAAGTTCGATTTCTACAACAACGCCGGGGAGGGCGCAGATTCAACTGGACTCTATGTGAACGGCGCGGCACCCACCGTTCCCGCCATCGACATGACCTCGTCGGGCATTCTGCTGATCAGTGGAGACACCATCAACGTGAACATGACGTACGACGGCGTCAACCTGGTTTTGACCCTGACGGATATCGTCGTGAACAAGACGTTTACTCATACGTTCCCGATCAATATCCCCGCAACCATCGGTAGCAACGTGGCATATATCGGCTTCACCGGCGGTTCTGGTGGTCAAAGCTCAAGCCAGAAGATTCTGTCGTGGACGTTCACGTCTCAGTCCGGGTCGGTGACGCAGACACCGGCCTTCACTCCGACCGGAGGGACGTTCGCTACGGCGCAACAGGTGACGCTCAGCGATGGAACCGCTGGGGCAGTCATTTACTACACGATCGATGGCTCCGTTCCTACCACGTCGTCTACCGTCTACAGCTCTCCGATCAGTGTGGATAGCGGCACGGTCAAGATCAATGCGATTGCGCAGGCCCCGGGCTACAGTGCAAGCAGTATGGGCAGCGCGACCATCACTATCCAGGCAGCGACCGCGGCAATGCCCACTTTTTCGCCGGGTACGGGCACCTATACCTCGACGCAGTCAGTCACGATCGCCGACACCACTCCCGGAGCAACGATCTACTACACCACCAACGGGACGACGCCAACCACATCGTCCGCGGTCTATAGTTCGGCTATCACGGTCAGCGCCAGCAGCACCCTGGAGGCTCTGGCTGTTGCTCCTGGATATGCGCAGAGTGGGGTGGCGACTGCGGTGTTCGTGATTCAAACCAGCGGGAGCAGCACCATTAACTTTGGCAGCGGCTTTCCCAGCGCCACCGGCCTGCAATTGAATAGTGCAACCAAAGTGAACGCCAACAGCCTTGAAATTACTACTGGAGGAACCTACCAGGCCGGGAGCGCCTTCTACACCACACCGGTCAACATCCAGTCCTTTACCACCAACTTTACCTTCCAACTAGCCAGCGCTACTGCCGACGGATTTACCTTCACCATCCAGGGTGCGGGACCGACTGCGATTGGTGGGTATGGGGGCAGCTTGGGTTACGGACCGAATCCAAGCAGTGGGACAACGGGCGGTATCGCCAAAAGCGTCGCTATTAAATTCGACATTTACAGCAATAGCGGTGAGGGCACCGATTCCACGGGTATGTATACCAACGGGGCAGCTCCAACGGTTCCGGCCGTCAGCCTCACCTCTTCCGGGATCGTGCTATCAAGCGGCGACACCATATCCGCCCAACTTGTCTATAACGGCACTACGCTTACGCTGAATCTTACCGATACGGTTACGAATAATACCTTCAGCCAGGCGTTCACGGTCAATATTCCCTCTATCGTTGGCGCGAACACGGCTTATGTCGGATTCACCGGCGGCACAGGTGGAGGAACTGCCATCCAGAACATTAAGACCTGGACCTTCACCACGGGCACGACTCAAGTAGCCGCCGATCCCACATTCACCCCGTCTCCGGGCACGTATACTTCGGCACAAAACGTCTCCCTAAGCAGCGCGACGCCTGGGGCAACCATCTACTACACGGTCGACGGATCGACCCCCACGACCTCCTCCGCGGCTTACAGCTCGCCGATCGTGGTGAGCGCAGCGACGCTTACCATTCGCGCCTTTGCGGCGGCAACCGGATATCAAAGCAGCCCGATTGTCATGGGCACTTATCAGATCCAAGGTACAGCGGCGACACCGACGTTCACCCCAGCGAGCGGAACGAGCTTCCCTTCCACCTTGAGTGTGTCCATTGCCGATGCAACTCCATCGGCGTCGATTTATTACACTACTGACGGCAGCACGCCTACGACGGCATCGCAGCTCTACTCGGGCCCCTTCACCATTAGCGCAACCACCACTGTCCGCGCGATTGCTACGGCGAGCGGCTATACACAAAGCGCGCAGGGGTTGGCGAGCTATACGTACTCTCCAACTCAGTCGATCACGCAGACGCCGGCCTTCTCGCCGGCGGGAGGATCCTTTACCTCTGCGCAACAGGTGACGATCAGCGATGCAACCGCTGGGGCGGTGATCTACTACACCACCAACGGGACTACGCCGACCACTTCCTCGGCGGTCTATAGCTCGGCCATCACGGTCAGCGCCAGTTCCACCCTGGAGGCCCTAGCGGTTGCTCCGGGATATACCCAAAGCACGGTGGCCACTGCGGCCTTCGTGATTCAATCCGGCGGGACCAGCACCATTAATTTTGGCAGCGGCTTTCCCAGCGCCACCGGCCTGCAACTGAATAGCGCAACCAAGGTGAACGCCAACAGCCTGGAAATCACTACCGGAGGAACCTACCAGGCCGGGAGCGCCTTCTATACCACCCCGGTCAATATCCAGTCCTTTACCACCAACTTTACCTTCCAGCTGGCCAGCGCCACCGCCGACGGATTTACCTTCACCATCCAGGGTGCAGGGCCGACAGCGATTGGCGGATACGGGGGGAGCCTTGGTTATGGACCGAATCCGACCACTGGAACAACGGGCGGTATCGCCAAGAGTGTCGCCATCAAATTCGACATCTACAGCAACAGTGGCGAAGGCACCGATTCCACGGGTATGTATACCAACGGAGCATCTCCGACGGTCCCAGCGGTCAACCTGACTTCTTCCGGGATTGTGCTGTCGAGCGGCGATACCATATCCGCTCAACTCGTCTATAACGGCACGACGCTGACGCTCAATCTTACCGATACGGTTACGAATAACACCTTCAGTCAGGCCTTCACGGTCAATATTCCCTCCATTGTTGGCGCAAACACGGCTTACGTCGGCTTCACCGGCGGCACGGGTGGAGGGACTGCCATCCAGAACATCAAAGCCTGGACCTTCACTTCGGGAACAACTCAAGCCTCAGCGGCGACGCCGACGTTTACGCCAGCCAGCGGAACGAGCTTCGCGACCACGTTGAGTGTGTCCATCGCCGATGCGACTCCAGCGGCGTCGATTTATTACACTACCGACGGAAGTACGCCAACGACGGCCTCTCAGCTCTACTCGGCCCCGTTCACCATTAGTGCAACCACCACGGTCCACGCGATCGCCACGGCCAGCGGCTATACGCAGAGCGCCCTGGGCTCGGCGAGCTATACGTACTCTCCGTCCCAATCGGTCACGCAGACGCCGGCCTTCTCGCCGGCCGGAGGGTCCTTTACTACGACGCAACAGGTGACGATCAGCGATACGACGGCTGGGGCCGTAATCTACTACACCACCAACGGGACAACGCCAACCACATCGTCCGCGGTCTATAGCTCGGCAATCACCGTCAGCGCCAGCAGCACCCTGGAGGCTCTGGCTATTGCCCCTGGATTTACGCAGAGTGCGGTGGCTAACGCGACCTTCGTGATATCAAGCGCGACCGCCAACATCAACTTCGGCAGCGGCTTTCCCAGTGCGACCGGCTTGCAGCTGAACGGCGCAACAAAAGTGAACGCCAACAGCCTGGAGCTTACCGATGGCGGGAGCTACGAGGCTGGGAGCGCCTTCTGGACTACACCGGTCAACATCCAGTCCTTCACCACCAACTTTACCTTCCAGCTAACCAGCGCCACTGCCGACGGATTTACCTTCACCATCCAAGATGCAGGCACAACCGCGCTGGGAAATCTTGGCGGAGGGCTGGGCTACGGAGTCAATCCCAACGGCGGGACAACCGGCGGTATCGGCAAGAGTGTCGCTATCAAGTTTGATATCTACAGCAACAGCGGGGAGGGCTCCGATTCGACAGGAATCTTCACCAATGGAGCTGCGCCGACGAACCCCGCGATCAGCCTCACCTCTTCAGGGATCGTGTTGTCAAGCGGCGATACTATATCCGCCCAACTTGTCTATAACGGCACCACGCTGACGCTCACTCTTACTGACACGGTTACGAATAAGACCTTTACCCAGGCGTTCACCATCAATATTCCATCCACCGTTGGCGCAAACACGGCTTACGTCGGCTTCACCGGCGGCACCGGCGGAGGAACCGCCATCCAGAACATCAAAACCTGGACGTTAACCTCAGGCACACCTTAGGGCGGTCCCGAGCCAGTCTGCGACTTGGGCAACATTTGTCAGGGAAGTTCTTAGCCGGGCAATCTCGGAAGAGAGCTGACCTCTAAGCGGGCCGGATGAAATCGAGGGTCAGAAGGAAAGAGCAGTTGAATCCCACATCTCAAAATCGAGATGTGGGGCAGCCGTCCTTCGCTTGGGAACGATAGCCTGACTCCTGGAGTTAGTTCGTGGAGTCTTCTGGATTTCTGGATGGCAACGCGTAAAGCCGTTCTAATTCCTGCACATCGGCTAGCTGGCCCGCGGTTAAGATTCTGCCCAGAGCGGAGCGCTCGATCGCCTCCCAGTTGGCCAGGAATACCAGTAGTGCGTCGAAGTCAGGGTTTGTTTGTTTCACAGCTACATCATGCATCGAGCCGGGACTGGCAGAAATACTACAAAGCGGTGCCGATGCCACCCATTGGTGGTTAACGGTCTAACCCGGATGTCTCGCCCGGAGGGACTTAGCGAGCCTTCAGAGTACCGTCAACCATCCAACGCCGGAATGCCGGTTGGCTGTTTCGAGGTGGGTCGTTGCAAAGCGGAACACAGACGCTCGAGACGGTCTGAATCTGGAACACTTCCGTTCGCCGCTTAGAAAGAAGCACGGGGGTCATAACGCGCGACACGGCTCAGCAGATAATCGACCTCGGTGCGCGCCGCTGCATTCAACACTGCGCCAGGAACGCGCTGCGTGTCATGGGCGATGGCGCCGCGCTTGCGCAAAACATACTTGCGCACGGCAAGACCGATGCCGCGCTGCTGCTCGTAGCGGATCAGCGGAAGATGAGCGTCGAAGAGATCGTGAGCTGCATCTCGCTTTCCTGCCTGCGCATACTTCACCACGTCGACCAGCATGTCGGGAAAAGCGTAACCGGTCATCGCGCCATCCGCGCCACGCTCCATCTCGAAATCCAGGAACAAGGCTCCATTGCCGGTAAGAATTGAAATCGGCCGCAGCGATCCGTCACGTTGAAAGCCGCGCAACGCGGATATTTTGTCCAGGCCGGGCCAATCCTCATGCTTCAGCATCACGCACGAGGGATTATCCATCACAATCCGCCGGATGACTTTAGGCGTCATCACTACGGTCAGCAGCAGCGGGTAGTCCTGAATCGCAAACGGGACATCCGTCCCGATGGCGGCCACCGCCTGGGCGTAATAGTCGATAATCTGATCATCGGTGCGCAGGGCAGGCGGCGGTGCGATCATCACACCCGCTGCTCCGCCATCCATTACTCCGCGGGCCAACAAGCGCATGGCCGCAAACCCGGGAGCGGAGACCCCGACAATCACCGGCACCTTAGCCCGGCGGACCACTTGGTGGGAAATCGCCAGGGCCTCGGACGGGTCAAGCTTCGGCGCTTCGCCCATAATGCCAAGAATGGTTAAGCCGGTGACGCCGCAAGACAAATAAAAATCTGTCATGCGATCGACTGATTGTGTGTCGACGGCCCCATCCGGCGCGAACGGAGTTGCGGCGATGGCGTAAACGCCGTTCGCGGTGTGATCCAACTTCATGACCCTGAACCTGTCTCCGGGATGCCTTCGCGCAGGAGAAAATTGAAGTCGCAGCCCTGATCGGCCTGCAATACGCAATCCTCAAATAACCTGGCATAGCCGCGCGTGGGAAGGTTGCGTTGTGGGGGCAATGCTTTCCAGTCGGCGAGGCGGCTTTCGAGTTCCCGGTTGTCGATCAACAGTTCAATCCGGCGTTCCTCCACGTCGAGCATAATCCGGTCGCCGGTTCGAACGATCGCGAGCGGGCCGCCAACCGCCGCTTCCGGGGTAATATGCAACACGATGGTGCCGAAAGCGGTGCCGCTCATCCGGGCATCTGAAATGCGCACCATGTCTTTCACTCCCTGGCGAGCCAACTTCATCGGGATGGGCAAATAGCCTGCCTCCGGCATGCCCGGCGCACCTTTTGGCCCCGCATTGCGCAAAACCAGGATGTCCTCAGGCTGCACATCCAGGTCTGGCGCGTCGATGCGGTTGGTCATGTCTTTGACGGAATCGAATACCACGGCGCGCCCGGTGTGGCGCATCAGGTTTGGAGAGGCTGCAGACTGCTTGATGACGGCGCTATTCGGGGCCAGATTGCCGTGCAACACGGCCATCGCTCCTTCCATCTTCAACGGGGCGGTCAGGCTACGGATCACATCCTGTCCTGGAACTACTTCGGCCCCGGCAATTGCATCGCCAACGGTGCCACCGGATACGCTCGGAGCATCGAGATCGAGCAACATCTTGACTTCACGGAGCAGAGCGGGCAATCCGCCGGCGTGGTGAAAATGCTCCATGTAATGCGTGCCGGAAGGCTTGAGGTTGAGCAAAACCGGGACGTTCCGGCCCAGTCGATCGAAGATCTCCAGGTCTATAGGCACGCCGGCGCGGCCGGCTATAGCGGTCAAGTGAATCAGGCCGTTGGTAGAGCCGCCGATTGCCTGCAAGACAATCATCGCGTTGCGTACGGAGGCTTCGGTTATCAACTCGCTTGGCTTGGGGGCACCGGAGACGGCCATCTCGGCGGCGCGCTTACCGCTGGCCTCGGCAATGCGGCGGCGGTCGGCGTGCGTGGCCGGCGCGGTGGCGCTCATGGGCAGCGCCAAGCCCAGCGCTTCGACGATGCAGGCCATGGTACTGGCCGTGCCCATGACCATACAGGTGCCGATAGAAGGAGCGAGGCGGCCGCTAATCAACTCGATCTCGGCAACGTCGATGGCGCCGGCGCGGTGCTGCGCCCAGAACCGGCGGCAATCTGTGCAGGCGCCCAGCACTTCGCCCCGGTGATGGCCCACCACCATCGGCCCTGTGGGCAGGACGATCGCGGGCAGATCGACGCTGGCAGCGGCCATGACCTGAGCCGGCAGCGTCTTGTCACAGCCGCCGATCAGCACGACCGCGTCCATAGGCTGCGCCCGGATCATCTCCTCCGTATCCATCGCCATCAGGTTGCGCAGGAACATCGATGTGGGATGTGCGAAACTCTCGCCGATGGAGATGGTAGGAAACACCATCGGCAGAGCGCCGGCAAGCATGACGCCGCGCTTTACGCTCTCGATCAGATCCGGCACATTGCCGTGGCAGGGATTGTAGTCACTGAAGGTATTGATCACACCGACGATTGGGCGATCGAGGGCATCGTCGGAATAACCGGCGGCCTTGATGAAGGCTTTGCGCAGGTACAGCGAGAAACCGGCGTCACCATAGCTGGTCAGCCCCTTGCGCAAACCCCGTATGGGGTCTCGTTCCCCAGGATCATTCATGCCGCAATACTAGTGCACGGCGCGCTAGGCCGCTACTTCCGGCGATCTCCCTGGTTATTTTTCCTGGACGGCCTCGAAGGCAGCCTTGAGCCGTTGGTGGAGCTGCGCCAAGTCCCGCGTGTGGGCTAACATCGATTCGGCCACGGCATCGAAGAAAATCCCTTCTGCGAGCGTGGTCCAGCCGGCGCGGCGAACGATTTTGAGCAGTTCCTCGTGGTATTCCTCCCCAGGAAGATTGGCAATGGCCTGCTTCACCTCGCGCAGTTTTCGCTCGAATCGCTGTAGCTGATCCGCGGAGGCGTCAGGCTTGGACTTAGCCAGGGTTGCCACGTTCTTTCTCCTTCTGATGAGAGCGTTTGCATCCACATCATGTTGTGATGCATACCCCGCCTTCGTATCAAATCGTCCCGAATTTATTTTGGCGTCAATGTACGACAAATCGACTGGATACGTCTTCGCTCCAGAGGCGCAAAAGCTTCGAAACGCCCCGCTGCCCTACCGTAAGCGGCTAATATAGAACGACTTGAACGACTGTTTTGCGCGGTGTAACAAGACTCTTAAATATTCCCGGCTAATCCCGAATTCGGCGCAAACCTCATCTTTGTCGCGTTCATCCAGTAGCACCGCTTGCAACAGACGCCGGTCCCGCTCGGTTAGCTCGTTCAGTATCTGCCGAACCACACGCTCGGTATCCTTGGCCTCCAGAAGGCTGAGTGCACTTGGTTCACGGCCGGCAAGGGTAGCCTCGGTCTCGTCGTCGATCGTGGCCGTTACCCGCTTTTGGGAACGATAGTGCTCCAGTAATACGTGGTTACAAACCGAATTGACAAAGGGCCCAAGCCGGTCAGGCTGCCTGAGTCCTTCTTCGGCGCGCAAGAGTGCCAGCACGCGCATGAAGGTTTCCTGTCTTATATCTTCGATGGCTTCTTTAGAATTCAATCGCGAGCGCAGTTTGAGACGGATCAGTTCACTGAAGTAGGTCACAAAATGCCCTTCGATATGCGCGTCCCCTGATCGAAGTCTCTCGACGTAGGACGCGTCGAACGCAAAGAATTCCAAGCCCGGTTCCTCCACGGCGACAGCGAGCGCGTCCAAGTTTACACCGCCAAGGGAACCCTTTAAGCACACTATTCGGTTGTGAGTGGGTCTCGCACAGCTGGTTCTCCGGGACTGTCCGGGATACCCCGGCCGTTTGCCGGTGAATCCTGACGCCGCAGAAGCCCGGTTGTCCATACTTCCTCCGGTGCCGTTCAAGAACCAAGGCAGAAGTATCAGCAGTCTTAACGCATTTTGCTAATACTGCGGTCCGATGAGATCAGTTATGTGCGGCCATTCTTAGGCGGAATGGCCGCGTCGGCTTCAGCTTCCTGGTCTACACCATTAGCAAAAATGCTCCAGCCGGCGCGGATTGCTGACAACGGAAGCGCGTACCGGGTAGTGGCGGCGGGGGAGTAAACGTTGCACGCATGCGCGGGAAATCTCGAACAGGCGTCTCTCTGACCCGTGTGCGGCTTCTTGGCGAAGAAGTCGTGTAACGATTTGCTTTCTCCCGGCACTATTTTCCCGTATGCCGTTTCCCGCACCCGCCAGGGAGGCAGACAGCCTGAAAAGGAGAAGCACCCATGAACCCACCAACCGCGGAGAAGACTTCGTTCAAGCTGGGCCGGCTTGCGCGTTCCCACAACAAAAATATTCCCATGCTGCACACTCTACTGGAGGGCCAGCCACTGGCGCCCGTTCCAGCGGCAGTAGACTACACCGCCAACATGCCTGCGAAGCTGGGCATGATGCGGAACGACACGCTGGGGGACTGCACTTGCGCCGCTTTCTATCATGCAATCCAGGTCTGGAGTTTTAACTCGGCGAAGCCCATCGAAACCGAACCGGATGTGGACGTCGTGGACCTTTATGAGCAGGCCTGCGGCTACAACCCGAAGCAGGGTGGCGAAGGCCCGGGCGGTAATGAACAGCACGTGCTCACCTACCTCCTGAAGCAAGGAGCGCCCTTCGGTCCCAAAGGGTTGCAAAGGCATAAGATCACGGCCTTTGCTGAAGTCGATGTCAAAAACATCGACAACATCAAGCGCACGATTTATGACCACGGAGTGGCATACATCGGCTTCGACGTGCCGCAATACATTATGCCGCCAAACGGGCCGCCGCTGGCGGTGTGGGACGTCGAACCCAAGGCTGACAACAGCATCGTCGGTGGGCACGCGGTCGTTTTGGCGGGCTACACTGCCAGCGGAGCGCGGGTCATTTCATGGGGACAGTACTACACCATGACATGGGCTTTCTTCGAGAAGTTCGTCGACGAAGCCTACGCCATCACCGACCCTCTGTGGACAAAGACCGCCAGCAAGGTTCCAGTCAAGCTGCTGGACCAATATATGCAGAAACTTAAAGAAAACTAAGTTGCTTTTCCCGGGCGAGTGCCCGGCGCACAGCGTCTAGCAGCGAACCTGCGGCCGGACGCTGTGCCAAATCCGTTAGGCAGAAGTCTTTGTTTGTCCAATGCGGAAAGCCTCGTAGCGCGCTTTGTTTTCCGCATTGGGAGGATACAACCCGGGCAGAGACGAGCCCGCTTGCACCTCAGCAATAATCCAATCCTCCAGTTTCTCTTGCTCGACGGACGCTTCCACAACCTCGTTCAGCAGCGCGCGGGGAATGACGACGGCGCCATCTTCATCCACCACGATCACGTCATTGGGGAAGACTGCGACCCCACCACAGCCGATCGGCTCCTGCCAATTGACAAAAGTGAGACCGGCAACCGAGGGGGGCGCTGCGGCGCCCATGCACCATACGGGCAAACCGGTGGCGAGCACGCCGGTGAGGTCACGCACGACACCATCGGTGACCAGGCCGGCGACGCCACGCACCTTCATGCGGGCGCAGAGAATATCGCCGAAGATGCCGGCATCGGTGATGCCCATGGCGCCGACCACCGCAATGCAGCCTGGCGGCATGGCTTCGATCGCGGCGCGCGTCGAGATGGGGGAGCTCCAGGATTCCGGGGTGGCCAGGTCTTCGCGCGCCGGGACAAAGCGCAGGGTGAAAGCCGGGCCCACGAGCCGCTTCTGGCCCGGACGCAGCGGCTTGGTGCCGCGCAGCCAGACATTGCGCAGTCCCTTTTTCAGCAACACCGTGGTGAGCGTCGCCGTGGCTACGGCAGACAGCGTTGCCAACGTCTTCTGGTCTAATTCCATTGTTGTCTGTTCCGCCTTCATGCTCGTTTACCGGGTTTTTATGTCTAGATGCTGGCGATCAGGCCGCCATCGACGCGGATCACGGAGCCAGTGATATAGGCCGCGCGATCGCTCGATAGAAACGCAACCACGTCGCCATATTCTTCCGGTTTGCCGTAACGGCCTACAGGAATACTGCCCATGCTCTCAGCCAACACATCCTCGACGCTTCGTCCTTCCCGCTTGGCTTTCGCTTCATCGAGAAATTTTAGCCGGTCGGTCGCGATGCGCCCGGGGAGGATGATGTTGGCGGTTATTCCGTTCTTGGCGACTTCGCGCGCCAGGGTTTTTGACCACCCCACCAGGGAAAGGCGCAGGGCGTTGGAGATGGCGAGGTTGGGAATGGGCGACACCACGCCGGACGAGGCGCTCGTGATCACACGGCCCCAATGCCGGGCGCGCATATTCGGCAGCACGCGGTCGGTGATGGCAATGACCGAAAGGACCATGGCCTGGAAATGCCTGGACCATAACGCCGGATCCTGGCCGATGGCCGTTGTGGGGGGTGGGCCGCCGGTGTTGTTCACTAGGATGTCCACGGGGCCTAATTCGCTTTCAATCTTTGAGATGTGGCCATCGATCTGAGCCAGGTCGGAGAGGTCCCAAAGAAGACCAAGGCTCTTGCCCCCGATTTCCGCCAGTGCCGCTTCGGTGGCGGCGATGGATTTCGCACCTATACCGGCCACGGCGACTTTCGCGCCTTCGGCCGCCAGGGCTTTGGCGATCGCCCGGCCCAATCCTCCACCACCGGCTAACACCAATGCTGTTTTATTTTTTAGACCGAGGTCCATGGAGGGTTCCTGTGTGGGCCATCATACTGAAGCAGACCGGGTGCCACCGCCGATGTGACCGCTAAGTGCATCGGATGAGTCGGGAGTCAGAGGGAAAGAACAGTGGTATCCCACATCTCGCGAAAAACGAGCGAGATGTGGGGCACCCGTCCTTCGCGAGGGAACGAGCGGCAGACCTAGCTCCACCTGTCAGCCTCGAAGTGCGCAATCGCTTTTTCGTCGAAGAGATATCCCAGGCCGGGGCCGGTTGGCAGCGCCAAGCCGGCGTTCCGCACCTCGAGTTGACGATCGATAATGTCGCAAAAGTTGAATACCTTGCCGTCGGGAAAATATTCGACGAATTGGCCATTGGGCGAGGCCGCCACCAGGTGCACGTGCAGATCATGAAACCAGTGCGGGCACACGGTCACTCCATAAGCATCGGCCAGGGCAGCGATGCGCCGGAATTCCGTTATCCCACCACAGACCGCGGCGTCTGCCTGCAAGATCGATGCTGCCTGCTTGTCCAGCAGCTCCTTGAATCGCCAGCGACCGGCCTCGATTTCGCCGGTGGCGACGGGGATGCTGATCATGGCGGCCAGTTTGGCATGGTTCTCGATCTGATCGGGACTAAACGGTTCTTCAATCCAGTAAGGATCGTAGGGTGCGAAACGCTCCGCGTAGCGAAAGGCTGTCGGCACATCAGACCACGCGTTGTTGGCATCCAGCATGAGCAGCACGTCAGGCCCAATCGCCTTGCGTGCCGCCTCGATTCTTGCCTCTTCTGACCTCAAGTCGCCGCGGCCAACCTTCATTTTTACAGCGTTGAGGCCAAGAGCTACGTAGCTGGCCATTTCTTCGCCCAGCATAGCGGGCGTCTTGCCCTCAAGGTAATAACCGCCACTGGCGTAGGCAGGAACCGTATCTTCATAGGCAGCGCCGAGATATTTGTAAAGCGGCAGGTTTGCCGCCTTGGCGTTGCGGTCCCATAGCGCGTTGTCGAGAATGCTCAGCGCCCGCATCACCGAGCCGACGCGGCCATGCAGCAACACTTCCTGATACATATTCTTCCAGAGCAATTCCGTGGCATTTGAATCAGCGCCAATCAGCATGGGGGCAAGCATCTCGCGCACTGCCGTTGTGACCACGTTTCCCCCGGAATGACCGGCATAGCAATGGCCAATGCCTTCGACCCCGTCCTCGGTGCGGATCCTAACCAGGCTGTAGTCGCGCGAGGTTACCTGGCGGCGCGCAAAGGCGGTCGCCTGGCTCAGAGGAATATGAACAGTGCGTGCTTCGACAGAAACGATCCTGGCCATTTGGCTCCCGTTCTACATTCCGTGAAGGAGCTTGACCAGGCGGGCGAATCCTTGCTCACGCGCTGTCTTGTTTCCAGGGACGGTGTTGGTGGGGTCTTCGCCGGCGCGCATGAATCCGTGACCAGCGCCTTCGTAGATCACAGGATCGTATGTCTTGCCGGCGGCTTTCATGGCTGCGGTCGTAGCCGGGATCGTGGCATCGACGCGGGCGTCGTTCCCGCCGTAGAAACCGTAGACCGGAGCGGTAATCGTGGTCACGTCCGCGGGGCTGGTGCCATAGAAGACAAAGGCAGCGGAGAGGCCTTTACGGTGGGCGGCAAAGGCGAAAGACTTTCCTCCACCCCAGCAGAAGCCGGTCACGGCGATTTTGCCGTTGCCCGCGGGAAGCTTCTTTCCATAGTCTGCCGCGGCGTCCAGATCCGCCATCACGCCCTCGGGATCAAGGCCGGAGACGCCCTTCACTGCTGCGTCCTGGCTGGCAAACTCGCTCGAACCACCGCCATTGGGGCCAAAACCGGAGAGCAGGTCGGGAGCAACGACGATGAAGCCTTGCGCAGCCAACTCGTCCGCCATTTCCTTAGCCCAATCGCTCAGGCCGAAGATCTCGTGAATGAGAACGACCACCGGGGCTTTGGCTTTGATCTCGGGGTAGACGACGAACGCCTGCACTGTTCGGCTGCCATGCTTGAGAGCCACATATTCATGATGGCGAGGCGATGCTTCGAGACGGGTCTTGGCCCAGTCTTGCGCGTGCATGGCTGCAGTGGCGAGAGAAAGAAGCAAAGCAACGGCTGCAAATCGAATGGCATTAGGCGGCTTGAACGTCATGGGGAGGAGTTTAGTCATAGAAGAGTACGTGCGGCAAGCGTTTGACGCGTGCGGGGGGCCGTGTTTGGATGAAAATTGGTGAAATTCAGACCCGCTCTGCCGGTGGACACGATTCTGCCGGAGATCCTCGATTCGTTAAAGCGCTGTCCTAACCTGGTGATCGAAGCGCCGCCAGGGGCGGGTAAGACCACGCGCGTGCCGTCGGCGCTGTTGGAAATTGTCAGCGGCGACGTAGTGGTCCTGGAACCCCGCCGTATTGCAGCTCGAATGGCCGCGCGACGGGTGGCTTGGGAGCTAGGCGAAGAGGCCGGCCAGACCGTTGGCTACCAGGTTCGATTTGAGGAAGCGGTTGGGCCAAAAACGCGGCTGCGATTTGTTACCGAGGGGGTGCTCACTCGGCGACTGCTTTCCGATCCCGTCTTAAGGGGTGTGGCTGCGGTTGTGCTGGATGAGTTCCACGAGCGCCACCTGGAGAGCGATCTGGCTCTGGCCTTGCTAAAACGCTTGCAGCAGACGCGGCCTGACCTGCGAATTGTGGTTATGTCAGCGACCCTCGATGCCGGTTCGGTGGCGCATTACCTTCAAGATTGTCCGGTGTTGCGGTCAGAGGGACGGCAATTCGACCTCGCAATCAGCCATCTGCCTTACTCTCCAAAACCGCTGGAAGCACAGTTGACGGAAGCACTCGAGATGCTGATTGCGGACAAACCCTCCGGAGATGTTTTAGCTTTCTTGCCTGGGGCGGCGGAGATACGACGCGCCATGCGCGAGAGCCAGGGAGTGGCGCGCCGGGCCGGATTGCTGGTTTTGCCACTGCATGGTGATTTGACGCCGGCGGAACAGGATCGCGCGGTCGCGCCCGCGAGCCAACGCAAAGTCATCCTGGCGACAAACGTCGCGGAAAGCTCGGTGACGGTTGAGGGTGTAACCGCGGTGATCGATAGCGGACTGGCGCGCATCGCAACCTACTCCCAATGGACCGGCTTGCCGACGCTGCATGTCGGCCGGGTGAGCAAGGCTTCAGCGAAGCAAAGAGCAGGGCGGGCGGGCCGCACCGGGCCCGGGCGTGTAGTGCGCCTCTACACCATGGAAGATTACTTGCACCGCCCGGAACACGATGAGCCAGAGATCGCGCGCAGCGAGCTCTCCCAGCTTTGCCTCGCCCTGCGAGCCATGCGGATCGACCAAATCGACTGGCTGGATGCGCCGCCTGCGGCAGCCGTGGAAAGAGCAGAGTCTCTGCTCGACCGCCTGGGTGCTACGGGGGCCATGGTGCAGCAGTTGGCCCGGTACCCACTACATCCCCGGCTCTCGCGCATTCTCACTGCGGCCATCGAGCGTGGCGTGGGCGAGGACGGCTGTATTGCGGCGGCACTGCTGGGGTCAGGTGCCCGGCCGGAGAAAAACGACCTGCTTGCCGCCATCGATGCCGATCAGGATTACCGCACGCGGCAACAAGTGGAGCAGTTGCGCAGGATTGCGCGGCCCGCCCGGCAGACGAAGCACAACGACGAGGCTTTGCTGATGTCGATATTGGCGGGGTTTCCTGACCGCGTCGCGCGGCGGCGCGCGGGCAACCAGATGCTGCTTTCGAATGGCACGTCGGCGGAGGTCGCGGGAGAAGCTCCACAATATGAATTTATGGTCGCGGTAGATGCCGAGGACCGCAAAGATAAGCCGCTGCCACTGATACGTATGACGGCTCGGATCGAGCCGGAGTGGTTGATTGAACTGTTTCCCGATCGTGTGCGCGAGCAATCGAGCGTGGAATGGAATCGCCAGACCGAGCGGGTGGAAGCGGTGAGCGCCCTGCTATACGACCAACTGGTGATTCAGGAATCTCGCGGCGCATTGCCAGATCCAGAAGCCGCGGCCCAACTGCTGGCGCAGAAAGCGCTGGAAGCAGGCATCGATCGTTTCGTCGACAGGAACGCGCTCGATGAGTTCTTAGCCCGCGTCGAATTCGCCGGTGGCGCGATGCCGGACGTTTCCCAGGTGCTTCGCGAAATGTGCCTTGGGCTGCGCAGCTTCGCCGAGTTGAAGTCTGCGGGGGCACACGTCGTGACCACGCTCGAACGGCAGATGGGGATGCGACAGCTTAGTGAGATTGCCCCGCCGCGCATCCGATTGCCTGGCGGCCGGGAGACGAAGGTTCACTACGAACCGGGCAAGCCTCCCTGGATCGCATCCCGCCTGCAGGATTTTTTTGGCATGCGGGAAACGCCGCGGATTGGGCTCGAGCGGACGCCGGTTGTGGTCCATCTACTGGCTCCGAATCAGCGAGCGGTACAGACGACTACCGACCTGGCAGGCTTTTGGGAGCGGCTCTATCCGCAAGTGCGGCGCGAATTGATGCGCCGCTACCCGAGACACTCATGGCCAGAGCGCCCGTAGGCCTTCGGGCCACGTCTAGGCTTGCGGAGGCGCAGGCAGTTTTACGTGCAATACATTTCGCAGATAGTTGATGTTGACCGCGAGATTGTTTTGTATGCTGCCGGTGCCGTCACCCGGCCGAGGCGCGTCGAGGTCGTAGACTACCCATCCTTTGAATTTTCGATCCCGTAAGACTTTGAAGAGGGCCGGAAAGTCCACGCCGCCTGCGCCGAGGTTGTGGTACAGGCTCGCCTGACGGTGTTCCGCCAGCGTTGGCGTCGATGTATTGCCGCGATACTTGGGATAGGTGTCCTTCATGTGCACTTCCGCAATCCGCGGAAAATAGTCGCTGATGATCTGCACCGCATCACCGCCGCCCAGGGTCAAGTGAGCGGTATCCGCTGTGAGCCAGACATACTTTGGATCCGTGTGCGCCAGCACCGCTCGTATTTCACGCTCCCGTTCCATAGGCCCCCAGATATGGGGATGCGGAGCCAGCCTCACCCCGAACGCGCTGGTCTGTCTGCCGATTTCATTCAGCGTGTTGGCCAATGTTTTGAGTTGATCGTCGCTCGGGCCGCCTTGCGGCCGGCTGCCCATATTGGTCTTCCAATGGTCGCAGCCACACGGCGCTAGAAAATCGTGCGCGAAGTTCGCCATGTCGGCAATGAGCTCCGCATTACCCTCCTTGCTGATCCAAGGGTTTTCGCTTGAAGCTCGGTTCGACCCTGGCGCGCGCGGCAAATCTCCCACATCGATTAGTTTGATTCCTGCCGCATCGCACATCCGCTTGAGCGTGAGCGGATGTGCCAGGAACTGTACTACCTGTCCTGAGTAGGGCTCGATGCCTTGCAACCCGAAGCGCGCCGTGTCTGCGATGATCTGCTGCATGTCTGTTGACATGTGAAGATTGCCATTGGGCCAATCGCCCCACAAGGCACCGGTAATTCCGAAACGAATGTATGGGTCGGCCGGGTCGAGGGATTTGGTTGCGGCGCCGGACGCCCATGCGTTCCAGTCGCCCAACGTGCCCGCAGCAACTACCGCGCCCGATAACGCCACCGCCGAAGAAATAAACTCCCGCCTATTGAGACCTTGTGAGGAGATGTTTTTAGACAAAGTATTTTCCATTGTTTTAGCCGCCTTCAATGCTTGAGTCCGAAAGCATAGACATGGGCGTCATGGCTTACGACGAAGACTTTGCCCAGAGCCACCACGGGTTCGCTGAAGTGCACCCAGTCCGTGAGGATCTTATCGCTCGAATAGAGTTGTTTCCCTGTCTCGGCATCGAACGCATACAGAGTGAGATTGCTGACCGGAGTGGAACGGTACTTAGCCGATAGCGGATTGTGGTTGATTTCATCCTGGGTGCCGTGAAGATAAGCGGGGCTCTGGACGGTCTGCTCCCCGGTTTGGATCGCATAGAGCACATCGTTCGCCACTACCGGCGGGTCGGGCACGATCATGTCGCGCGAGATCCACTGCGGAGCCAGGGATAGCTTTTCTCCGTCGGCTGTAACCTGAAATGCCATGATGCTGCCGTGAGGTGCGGGACCGCCATTTGATTTAAACTGCGGCGCATTTTTTGAAGGCGGCCCCCATATGGGCACATACAGGAATCGTTTACGATCCGGGGTTTCATAGCTGGTGATAGAGCCCCATACTCCCTGACCCGGTTTGCGGCCCTCCGCAGCATCGTTACCAAGCTGCGGTGATGTGTACAGAGGCGTTGAATGATTAGGACGGCCGCCAAGATCGGCACCATCGAGCAGGTAGAGCACACCCTCTTTGCCGGCGACGGCGACGAGCGTCCGGTTCTGGAAAGTAAAAACGTCTGGGCTCGCCGAACCGAAATCGAGGTCCTGGGCATTCAAATATTGCCAATTCGAGGGCGTAAATGAATCCAGCAGACGCGTCGCCTTGGGTGCCAGCTTGAGCACGGTCTCGCCAAAATCGCCGGCTGCCGGATCGTAGCCACCGTCGGCCGTTTGGGCAATGACAGTGCCGTCAGTGCCTCTGGCCACGCCGCCGCGTCCCCACGGGCCCGAATATTTATTGCCGCTGGTATAAAAGCGGATTAGCTGTGGATGAGCGAGATCGCTCACATCCATCGCAGAAACGCTCCCCGGCACTACAGATGGTTTCACGCCCGGTACTACTGCGAATTGACCGCAACCGCGGCCACTGGTGGTGTACACAACGTTGTCGATAAGGTTGAGACTCCAGGCGCGGGCAAAGGGTTCCACCATATTGACCGGCGCCATGCGATCCGCGCCGTCACTCAAATTGAGCCCGCGCAGCTTACCGTCACTGGTGATCAGGAAAATAACGCTGTTCTTCTTATCGATCACCGGGGTATCGTTCACGGTGTTCGAACACAGCCAGGTAGCAGGCCAGATAGGGGCGGCGGGATTGGCGAATGTTTTCTGCCAGAAAACTTTTCCCGTATCCGCATCCAGGGCAAACACAGTGTCGTCGGCGCCAAGCACGAAGACCAGACTCTTAGCGCCGTGAGCAGTACTCACGCCTTCCGCCACGAGAGGTGCAGTGAGCGTCGAAAGAATGATGCCTTTGGCTGGCGTGCTCAGTTGGGTGCTCCACAGCAACCTGAGCCCCGACACGTTGTGGATGCTAAGCGAAGTCTCGCCCCGGTTCCAGCCGGTCCGTTCCTGATCGTATCCCCATGTCGTCCAATCGCGCGCCGGCGATAGGTTTTGTGCCAGAGTGGCTTGGGCAAAGAGCACCAACACCAGCATGAACGAAAGATACGAGATAGAAACCCTTAACCACCAAGCGCCGTCAAGGGAGTGACTCGGCGTGCTTATGCATTTGCAGCTCAAGCGTGAGTCGATTCGGGCCATCGAATGTCTGGAACGCCCCGGAAGATAGATAATCCCGGCGGGGAGCGTCTGTCAATGCGCACCTATCCGGTGGGCCACTGAGCAAAGAAAAGCCCGTCGATTAGGACGGGCTTGAGAATCTTAGTCCTGTGAAACATGCTTAGCGGCGGCCATGAAAACCTCCACCCATGGCGTGTACTCCCTCCATGGGAAAAGCCGTCGCCTCTGAATTGCGCGTAGCTGCGGGCAGCGTAGGCGCGATGGCCGTAGAAGACCGGTCCTCCGTAGAAGATGTACCTTGGCGAATAGAAGCCCCATCCGAAGGGACTCCACAGCAGCCCGTCACCGGGCAGCCAGGTATAGCCCCAGAAACCGGCGTCCCAATACCAACCTGGACTCATGACACCATACCCGGCGTATTCCGAGGCCAGATTAAGATTAGCCTCGGCCAGGTATTGCGAACGGAGGCTGCTCCAGTTGTAGAGCGCGTCCTCGGCTTGATTACGCTCGAAACTCACGCTCTGAACCGCTTCGTTACCCGCCAAAACAACCTGGTGGTCACCCTTTACCTTGAGTACCTTCTGGCCGCCGTCCGTTTCATCCGCCAGCTCAGCCTCTCCCTTGAAGACGCGGACAGTACCCTTATCTGCGTCGAAGGCATAGAGCCCGTCTTTCAGCAGGCGAGTGTTGGCGCTGCCTTGCGCTACTTGAATGTCGTTGCGGGGATGGATCTCATCCACTTCGATGTCGGCGCGGCCACGGTCCAGGGCTATCTGCGTATTCAGGAGATTTGGGGAAATCATTCGTACAGCACTGTTTTCTCCCACGCGGAGAAAGACGCCCGGGGTGAGCAGCAACTCAACCCTGCCATTTGCTGTTTGCAGCACCTGGCCCGGCTGGAGCTGGGCGTAGCCCACCGATTGTTGATTCAATGGCTGGCCGCTTATCGAGGCCGAGCCCTCTACATAGTTAATAGTTCCTGGAACGGCTGGGTTTGCAGTCTGCGCTAAAGCTACAGGCGCGCACATAGTCGCCAGGGAAAGCAGAATTGCCTTCAACCTTGGCATCGTAGTTCAAAACCTCTCTAGTTAATTAGAGAGTAAATAGGCAAAAAAGTTGCGCAGCGCTGCCGCTGGCCTGAAAACTTAGTTTCGATGCTATAGGTTCGCCTTGATTTTTACGCAGCGGAAGCCGATGTTCGAGGCTGAGCTATCCGGGGTATTCGAGGTGCGCGCAGCCACGCGGTATCGATTGCAGTAGGACGCGTGACATAGGAATGAGCCCCCCTTCATCACCTTTGCCTGGCCATGCGATGGCCCCAGCGGATCATGCGCGGGAGAAGAAAACTGACTCTGAAACCAGTCGGAACACCACTCCCAAACATTGCCCGTAACCGAATGGAGGCCGTATCCGTTGGGCGGAAAGCTGTCCACCGCAGAAGTTCCGGCATATCCGTCTTCGGCGGTATCTTTTTGGGGAAATGTGCCCTGCCAGATGTTGCAGCGATGTGTGCCGCCTGGAACAAGCTCGTCTCCCCACGGGTAGAGCTTCTGCTCCAGACCGCCGCGCGCTGCATATTCCCACTGCGCCTCAGAGGGTAGAGACTTCGAGGCCCATGCGGCGTAGGCGGATGCGTCGTTCCAGGAAACGTGAACAACGGGGTGATTCGGACGAAGATTCACATCGGATCCTGGGCCCTCCGGTTGATTCCAGGTAGCACCCGGCACTTTACACCACCACGGCGTGTGGGCTGCTGTGTCCTCCACCAGTTCTTCGAAGCGTTCCGGCGGGATATGAGACCAAAAGACGAACGACCAGCCAAAGATTTCAGCTTCAGTGCGGTAGTTGGTGGCCGAAATGAATGCGGCGAAGCGTTCGTTGGTGACAGGAAAAGTATCGATGGCAAATGGCGAAAGCGAGACAGCCCGTACCGGTCCTTCGCCATCGGCAGGAAAGCCGCGCGCGTAGTCGGTTCCCATAAGGAAGCTTCCCCCCGGAAGGGACACACTCGCGCTCATTGTATCCACGGTTGCCTGGCCGCTTGCGGCGACGCGATCAACGGCAACCGAAGCAGACAACACAGCCTCTTCGCGGAGCGGAGAGGGCGAGCAGCAAGAAGATTTTTCACCATTTTTCATAAGGGGCAGATGGCAATTTTAGAAGAAATGCTTCGGCCGCGCGAGGCGGCGCTGCAACCGGGGCGCTTAAGGATAAAGCTTGGCCGGCACTATTTCCGGTTCGGGCTCGCCGGCTGCGACCAATAGCTTTTTCAGCAGCTGGCTCAGTTCGTCGGCCTGCGAATGATATTCCTGGCGCCCAGCAAGATTCACCAGCTCGTGTGGATCGGCGCGCTGATCATAAAGCTGGTACTCATGGTAAATGGCAGCTGCGGGCTCTTTCGAGGCACCCGAGGGATCTGCAACGCAGTAAGTCCAATCCTTGGTCCGGATC
This sequence comes from uncultured Acidobacteriaceae bacterium, assembly GCA_963815175.1. Lineage (GTDB taxonomy): Bacteria > Acidobacteriota > Terriglobia > Terriglobales > Acidobacteriaceae > PALSA-350. Next base: position 45,198 of record CAWFGM010000055.1, on the reverse strand, counting down.
GCGCGGCCTGTCATCGATTCGCTGATCTGGATTAGTTGCTGGTTAGGCCACGCCTGGCGCGCGCCGGGATCGTTGAGCAACGGCAGCAGGCTGCGGCCCTTCCACCCCGGCGGCGCCGGAACGCCCGCAGCTTCAAGCAGAGTGGGAGCAACATCGATGAGGCCGACAAGCTCGGGGATCTGCTGCGGGCCATGAAAACCGGGTCCGTCGATAAGCAGGGGCACGCGAAGAGAGCTGTTATGCGTGCTGCGCTTGTACTCCTGATTGCGGGTCATGAAGTGGCAGCCGTGATCGCTGATGAAGACGAAGATGGTGTTGTCGGCAAGATGTTCCTCTTCGAGAATGCGGCGCACTCGGCCTACCGAGGCGTCGATCGCTTCAATGCAACCGTAGTAGTCCGGCAACTGCGCTTGCCAGGTGCCGGGAAGCGCTCGTAGATCGTCAGGGACGGTGGAGTTGGCGAAGCGTTCGACGGAGCCGTGAGGGCCGATGGGACGATGCATGTCGTTCTGCTGGTGGGGCTCAATCTGAGAGATGAAGAGGAAGAATGGTTTTTCCTGCTTCTGGCGCAGGAAGCGTTCTACGCGATCGGTAATGAAGTCGACGCGGTATTCGTCTTTGTAGGTGATCTCTTTGCCGTCGCGGTCCCAGATGGTTCCCGCATAAGGATGGGAAGTAAACTCGATCACATTCGCCCCTTCCCAAAGATCGAGGAAGCCACCACGGAACTCCGGTTTTACAGCGCCGGGACCGCCGCCGTCGGCCTCATTGTTTGGGGCAAGGTGCCATTTGCCAATCAAGTTTGCCGTGTAGCCGGCTTGACGCAACTCCCCGGCCAGCGTCGGGAGCGTTTGGCCGAGAGCGATGCCGTTGCGCCAGACGCCGGTCTCAGTTGCATAGCGGCTGGTGAACAGGACCGAGCGGGAAGGAGCGCAGACCGGCTGGTTAGTTACTGCGTGAGTAAAATTCTTACCGCGAGACGCCAACGCGTCCAGATTCGGCGTGCGGGTGGAGCTGTTGTAACCGTTGGCACCTATGAAGTCCCAACGAAACTGATCGGAAAGATAAAGAATGATATTCGGTTGAGTTGGCGGTTTAGCCGCATCCTTTTCATCCGCTTCGGCCGGGACCGAAACGGCAGTTGCCACAGCGGCCGCCAGGGAACTTTTGATGAATGACCTTCTGCTGTCTAGCTGCTCTGGCATACGTCTCCTAAGAAACTTCTAACACTACTAGCTCATTAATTGCACGGTGGATGACGGGCCCTCTTACAAACAAGGTGAAGCCGCCCTAATGACTGCGCGGGGCGAACCCCGCCGATAGAGCGATAGATCGTGATCCTGAGCAGACCGCGGGGTGCCAGGCGTGCCGCTAGCTTCACAAACACGCATCCACTCCCGGGCTCGACCCGCTTCGCGTGCGCAAGTGTCCTATCCGTCCTATCGCACCGCCTTACCCTCAAAGAGTGTCGTAGGTTGATGCACCCTCCCGTTTTGCAACAAGTGGAAGATTAATTATGGGAGATCAAAAGACTCAGGCTACCTTTTGGTTCCGTTGTGTCATCAAAGGAGGTGGTAAGCTTCGTACAGAGCGGTAAACGAACGGCCGGACTGAGTACAGTCTGCTTACCATTGAAAGATAAGGGCTTGTGAGTCTCTCGCACTCAAATCGGCTCAACCTCTCCCGGTTAACCTTTGTATTCCTGGGATTAGCGATCTGTGTCTTTACCTGGGGCCTCCAGTACAAGCTGTCTCTCTATGATCCACCCCATTCCACCTCCCATGCGATTCCCGAAGCAAAGTTGCTCTCGAGAGATGAGCAGCCAACGATAAGTGGGGGTCTGCTGGTAAGGAGCGCGAAAGCCTGGGCGGTGGTCGCGCAGGCGTTGCTGTTCAACCTGTTTGTGTTTTTCACGCCCGCGTTCAACCTGCTGCGTGCGCCGGTGTTCAACCGGCGGGACTGGGAAGCTAAGCACCCGTGGCGTATTTTCTGCCGTCCCGGTTTGAACGCCTTCTTCTTCCGTCCCCCTCCCGCCTTTATCTAGTTCCAGCCCAATAGCCACAAGCGAAGGCCTTCGGCTAAGGCCGAACTGCAGGTTGCCGCATGGCGTGCACCCTACGGGGAACGGCTCCCGTTTTATTGCTTGCCGCCCACTTTAAATCCATTGAATAGGTGCGTTGCAGATATGCGAAAGCGAATCTCCTTGATTCTCACTGCGGGGTTGGCGCTGCCCGCCCTCGCCGGCGTAATTGCCTGTAACTCCAGGGACAAGAACTCGGAAGCTAGTGCCGCCGAGGTTCCGTCGGCAACCGTAGCCGCAGTGAAGCACGGAAGTATCGTCCACACTCTGAATCTTGCGGGGCAGTTTCAGCCCTACCAGGTAATCGAAGTTCACGCCAAGGTTTCGGGTTATATCCGGCACATCTACGTCGATATCGGGGACAAGGTGCGCCAAGGGCAGATCCTGGCGGTGCTTGAAGTGCCGGAACTCAGCGCTCAATTGAAAGGCACGGTGGCTGAGGTTGCGCGCCGTAAAGATGAGATCGCTCGCGCAGAGCACGAAGTACTTCGCGCACAATCCGAACACAGCGCCCTGCATGCCGACTACGACCGGCTGAAACAGGCGTCGGCCACTCAGCCCGGGTTGATCGCGGAGCAGGAACTCGACGATGCCCAATCGAAGGATCTGGCATCGGAGGCCCAGATTGATGCGGCCAAGTCCGCGTTGAGCGCAGCAAAGCAAAATTTTGACGTCGCCGGCGCCGATAACGAGCGCGTGAGCGCTCTGGAAGATTACACGAGGGTCGTTGCGCCCATCGACGGAGTCATTATCTGGCGTTATGCCGATACCGGCGCGCTCATCCAGGCCGGCACTTCATCCGATGTTCAATCGCTGCCCGTGGTCAAACTTTCCCAGAGCAGTTTGCTTCGCCTGCGCATTCCTGTTCCAGAGGATGCGGTCGAGTACATCCACGTGGGCGCTCAGGTCAACGTTCAGGTCGATGCTGTCCATCGTTCCTTGGTGGGCAAGGTCGTTCGCTTTACGCGGGATATAAGCCTGGCCACGCGAACCATGGAAACCGAAATCGATGTCGAGAACAAGGACTTGTCGCTGACCCCGGGCATGTACGCCAACACCACCATCGAGTTGGAACGCAGAGACCATGTTTTGACGATTCCCGTGCAAGCCGTCATCACCAACGGCAATCAATCTTCTGTGCTCGTCGTCGACAGCCAGAACCATGTGCAGACGCAGAGTGTGACGCTCGGCTTGCAAGGTTCTACGCTGGTTGAGGTGAAGAGCGGATTGACTGAAGGAGAGCGGGTCATCACCGGAGGGCAGTCGAATTACCAGGTGGGCGAAACCGTAAAGCCGAAGGTCGAACAGCTGCCAACCGCCGACGTGAATGAAGAGAAGTCGGGGAGCGAACAGTAATGCCAAAGTTCGCTCTGAAATATCCGTACTTCATCATCATGGTTTGCCTGGTGATCATGGTGGTGGGCATCACCAGCATCGCCGGCATGCCGGTGGATCTGTTTCCGAAGATCGATATTCCTGTGGTGGTGGTGGCGACGTTCTATTCCGGCATGCCGCCGCAGCAGATCGAAGCCGATATCACCGACACCTTCGAGCGCTTCTTTACTCTGGGCAGCAACATCGACCACATCGAGTCGCGATCGCTGACCGGCGTGAGCCTGATCAAGATCTATTTCAAGCCGGGCACGGACTGCGAACGCGGCGTTGAGCAATATCGCCAATCTGGCCATGGCCGATCTGCGGCGATTGCCGCCCGGCACGCTGCCTCCGGTCGTGCTCGGAATGGACGCATCGAGCCAGCCGGTCTGCCTGGTGACGTTGAAAGGGCGAGGGACTGAACGAGACCGACCTCAAGGATCTGGCGCAGTTCCAGGTGCGCAACCAGATTGCCAACGTGCCCGGCGCCTCGGTGCCCGCAGCCGTTTGGCGGACGCTACCGCCAGATCATGGTCTATGTCGATCCGCTCAAGCTGGAGGCCCACAACCTCAGCCTGATGGATGTGGTCAGGTCCGTAAACGAATCCAACCTCATCTTGCCGGCCGGCGATGTGCGTATCGGCCCCAAAGACTACAACATCTATGCCAACAGCCAGGTGCCAACGCCGGAGCTGATCAACGACCTCCCGCTGAAATCGGTTGGCAACGCCTCGGTCATGGTGGGCGATGTCGGCAAGGCCGAGGACTCGGGGACGATCCAGACCAACATCGTTCGCATCGACGGCCAGCGGTCGGTCTATGTCCCGGTGCTGAAGCAAGGCGGCGACAGCAACACGATCACCATCGTCAACGGCATGAAGGCCGCCATCAAGAACCTGGTCGACATCCCGGCTTCGCTCAAAACCGCCGTCGTCTTTGACCAGTCGGTCTTCGTCAAGTCCGCCATCAAGAACCTGATGAACGAGGGCGGCATCGGCCTGGTTCTTACGGCGTTGATGATTCTGTTGTTCCTGGGCAGCGTACGCGCAACGTTCGCGGTTCTCTTATCCATTCCCCTCTCTGCGCTGGCGGCCTTTATTTGCATTCGCGCCGGGGGCGGCTCGATCAACACCATGGTGCTGGCGGATTGGCGCTGGCCTTTTCCCGCTTGATCGACAACTCCGTCGTGGTGCTGGAAAATATCTTTCGCCATCTGGAGATGGGAGCGACGCCGGAGGTGGCGGCGGAAGTAGGCGGCAAAGAAGTGCAGTTGGCGGTGCTGGCCGCAACGTTCACTACGGCAATCGTGTTTTTTCCCGTTGCCCTGCTTTATGGAGTAAGCCGGTATCTCTTCACCGCATTGGCCCTGACCGTTGTATTCGCGCTCTTCGCTTCCTACGTCGTGGCCATGACCGTGGTGCCGCTCTATTGCGCGCGGTTCATCAAGTCTGCCGGCATCGAAGATACACAAGCAGGACAAGCAGCTGGTAAGGCTGTTATGGGCACACGTCCAAGGCGATCCTTGTTCCAGACAGTCGTTCGTCGGTTTCAACAGCTGGTTCCAAAGAATGCTTGAGAAGTACGTTGTGGTGGTGAATCGCTCCATATTGCGCCCGGTCGCGACGACGCTGAGCATCCTCGGAGTTGTCCTTCTGAGTTTTGCCTTGTTCCCCTTGCTTGGCAGATCCTATTTCCCCCGCACTGATCCCGGTCAATTTGTGATCAACATCAAGTGCCCGAGTGGAACCCGGATCGAGCTCAGCAATCAATATGTCGCCCAGGTCGAACAAGAAATACGCAAATTCGGTTCCCCCCCACGATCTGGGTATGATCGTCTCGAACATCGGAATTACCCCCGATCTCTCGGCCATCTATACCAGCAATTCGTCGATGGATACCGCGTTTGTGCAGGTGAGCCTGAAGGAGGGGCACAAGGTAGGAAGCTACGAGTACATGCAGCGAGTTCGCCGAAAGTTGGCGAATGACATGCCCGAGTTGACCACTTACTTCCAGGCAGGCGGACTTGTAGATTCGGTCATCAACCAGGGGCTGCCGGCGCCCATCGACATTCAAATCAGCGGTAACGACATGGATCAGTCCTATGGCATCGCCAGTCAGATCGCCGCCCGAGTGAAAGCCCTCAAGAATGTCAGCGATGTTCTCATCCCTCAGAATCTGCGGTATCCGGGTCTCGCACTCAACATCGACCGGGAACGAGCCAGCCTCATTGGGTTATCTCCGAAGGAGATCGTGGACAACGTAATTACGGCGTTGACCTCCAACGGAATGATCGCTCCCAGTTACTGGATCGATCCAAAGACCGGCAATAACTACATGCTCACGGTGCAGTACTTTGATCAGAAGATTGCAAACATGAGCATGGATGATTTCAAGCAGATTCCGCTGCGGGCAACGTAATCAGACCAATTACACGCCACTGCAATCGGTTGCGGATATTAAGGAAATCAATACTCCGACGGAGGTGGATCACTATCAGATTCGGCGCGTTATCGATGTCTACGTGATGCCGTCGACAGAAGCGCTCCAGCGAGTGAACAGCGCTGTCAACAAAGTGATCGCCAGTGTACAGAAGCCGAAGAATGTTCGCATTACAGTGCGAGGCACCGTGGTCAGCATGAACGAGTCGTTCTTGCGGTTCGGCGTTGGCCTGGTTCTCTCGATCGCGCTCGTATATCTCATCCTCATGGCTCAGTTCGCCTCTTTCGTCGACCCGTTCATCATCCTGATGGCGATTCCGCCCGGGCTGACCGGAGTGCTCATCATCCTGCTACTCACCGGTAGCACCCTGAATGTGATGTCGCTGATGGGCGTGATCATGATGACCGGAATTGTGGTGTCGAACAGCATCCTGATCGTGGAGTTTGCAGGCCATCTCCATGAAGAAGGCTTACCCGTCGCGGAGGCTGTCGTGCAGTCGTGCAAGATTCGCCTGCGTCCGATTCTGATGACATCGCTGGCAACCCTGCTGGGGATGATCCCGATGGCGTTAGGTCTCGAGGCCGGGAGCGAGCAATACGCGCCGCTGGCGCGCGCGATCATCGGCGGCCTGGGCGTTTCGGTCGTGGCCACGGTTTTCCTGGTGCCCGCCGTTTACCTGATCATCCATGGAAGGGACAAAGGAACTCGGGAACAGGAGGCAAGCATTCATGCCTAAGTTTGCCCTCAGATATCCCTTCTTCATTATCATGGTTTGCCTGGTAATCATGGTCGTAGGAATCACCAGCATCGCAGGCATGCCGGTGGACCTGTTTCCGAAAATCGATATTCCTGTGGTGGTGGTGGCGACGTTCTATTCGGGCATGCCGCCACAGCAGATCGAAGCGGATATCACCGACACATTCGAGCGCTTCTTCACCTTGGGCAGCAACATCGATCACATTGAGTCACGATCGCTGACCGGTGTGAGCTTGATCAAGATCTATTTCAAGCCGGGTACGAATGCGAACGCTGCTTTGAGTAATATCGCCAATCTGGCAATGGCCGATCTGCGGCGATTGCCGCCCGGCACGCTGCCTCCTGTGGTGCTCGGAATGGATGCATCGAGCCAGCCAGTGTGCCTGGTGACGTTGAAAGGGAGGGGACTGAACGAGACAGACCTCAAAGACCTGGCCCAGTTCCAGGTACGCAACCAGATTGCCAACGTGCCCGGAGCCTCGGTCCCGCAGCCGTTTGGCGGACGCTACCGCCAGATCATGGTCTATGTCGATCCACTCAAGCTGGAGGCTCACAACCTCAGTTTGATGGACGTAGTTAAAGCAGTCGACGATTCCAACTTGATTTTGCCGGCAGGCGATGTCCGCATTGGATCCAAGGACTACAACATCTATGCCAACAGCCAGGTTCCAACACCGGAGCAGATCAACGACCTTCCTTTAAAGTCGGTCGGTAACGCCTCGATCATGGTGGGCGATGTTGGCAAGGCTGAGGACTCGGGAACGATCCAGACGAACATCGTTCGCATCGATGGGCAGCGTTCGGTGTATGTTCCCGTGCTGAAGCAAGGCGGGGACAGCAACACCATCACCATCGTGAACGGCATGAAGGATGCCATCAAGAACCTCGTCGATATCCCAGCGTCGCTCAAAACGGCCGTTGTCTTTGACCAGTCCGTCTTTGTTAAATCCGCGATCAAGAATCTTATTAAAGAAGCCAGCATCGGCCTGGTTCTCACGGGCATTATGATCCTCGTGTTTTTGGGAAGTCCACGTGCGACGTTCGCTGTCCTCTTGTCGATTCCTCTCTCGGCGCTGATGTGTCTGCTGATCATGAACGCGCTCGGCGGATCGATCAACACCATGTTATTGGGCGGGTTAGCATTGGCGTTTTCTCGCCTCATCGACGATTCCGTCGTGGTGCTCGAAAACATCTTCCGCTATATGGAAATGGGAGTGGCTCCGCACATCGCAGCAGAAAAGGGCGGCATGGAAGTCTCCCTGGCGGTGCTTGCGGCCACCTCGACCACCTCGATCGTATTCTTCCCGGTTACCTTCTTCGCCGGAGTCAGCAAGTACATCTTCACCGACCTTGCCCTGGGAGTGGTGCTGTCCATTTTTGCTTCCTATGTCTTCGCTATGACCGTGGTGCCGCTCTACTGCGCCAAGTTCATTCGGATTGCTAATGAGGAGGTGCATGACGGGTCCGAGACCCCATCGTTTTTCCGCAGATTTGAGACCAGGTTCAACGAGTCCTTCCATCGCATGCTCGACTATTACGAGGTCCAGGTCACGCGCACGTTAAAGCGTCCCGGGCTCACCGCGCTGGTCATTGTCGGCGGGGTTGCCGTCGTCCTGTTAGGAGTGTCTCCGTTTCTTGGCCGATCGTATTTCCCGCGCACCGATCCTGGCCAATTCGTGATCAATATCAAGTGCCCTAGCGGGTCGCGCATTGAGTTGAGCAATCAATACATCGCACAGGTGGAAGATGAGATTCGCAGAGTGGTTCCTCCGCGAGACCTGGACATGATCGTGTCGAACATCGGCATCACTCCTGATCTTTCCGCGATTTACACCAGCAACTCCGCGATGGATACGGCTTTTGTCCAGGTCAGCCTCAAAGAGGATCACAAGATTGGCAGTTACGAATACATGGAGCGGGTCCGCCGAAAGCTTGCATCAGACATTCCTGAACTCACAACCTACTTCCAGGCGGGTGGCTTAGTCGATTCCGTCATCAATCAGGGCTTGCCGGCGCCGATCGACATTCAGGTCAGCGGCAACAATCTTGACCAGTCCTTCGCAATAGCTCGCCAGATCGCAGCCGAAGTGAAGGGCCTCAAGAACGTAAGTGATGTCTTGATTCCCCAGGACCTGAAGTACCCCGGCCTGGAGCTGAACATTGACCGCGAGCGCGCCAGCCTCATTGACCTGTCGCCCAAGGAAGTGGTCGACAACGTGATCACCGCCATGACCTCCAACGGCATGATCGCGCCAAGCTATTGGATCGATCCAAACACCGGCAACAACTACATGCTTACCGTGCAGTACTTCGACCAGAAAGATTGCCAACATGAGCATGAATGATTTCCGGCAGATTCCGCTTCGCGCCAGGGATAGGGCAAACTACACGCCGCTGCAATCCGTCGCCGAACATCAAGGAGATCAATACTCCGACCGAGGTGGATCACTACCAGATCCGCCGCATCATCGACGTCTACGTCATGCCGTCCACAGAAACCCTGGTGGGCGTCAGCCGGGATGTCAACAAGGTCATCAGGAATATTGACAAACCCAAAAACGTCCGCATCACGGTTCGCGGGGCGGTGGTCAATATGAACCAATCCTTCACCCGATTTGCCGTCGGATTGCTTTTGTCGATCGCACTTGTCTACCTGATCCTGATGGCGCAGTTCACCTCGTTCGTCGACCCGTTCATCATCCTCATGGCGATTCCTCCGGGGCTCGCCGGCGTCGTTCTCATTCTCTTCGCAACACACAGCACGTTGAACATCATGTCGCTGATGGGCGTCATCATGATGACCGGCATCGTCGTCTCGAACAGTATCTTAATCGTTGAATTTGCGACCCTGCTGCATGAGCAGGGAAAGTCTCTGTTGGAAGCGGTGGTGCAGTCTTGCAAGATCCGCCTGCGGCCTATCCTGATGACCTCATTGGCCACGCTGCTAGGCATGATCCCCATGGCCCTTGGACTTGAAGCCGGGAGCGAACAATATGCTCCGCTAGCGCGCGCGATTATTGGCGGACTCGGTGTCTCCGTCGTGGTCACGGTCTTCCTGGTCCCCGCCGTCTACCTGGTCGTGCATGGCCGGCGGGAGAACAAGATTGCGGTTGCACAAGAGGGATAGAGAATGACGAGAAAAACAGCAAATCCGCGCCCTCACCTAGTAGTGACTCTGTCGGTTTTTGTCTTCGCGGCTGGAGGCGCACAGTCCCAGATGGCAAATACAAGTCCATCGCTGCCGGATGCCCCGCGCGATGCGCCTAATCGCCCAGGCTGCGCCAGCAGAGTGCTCCATTGACGCAGAGTACAACCGGCCAGGAGCCAACAACCGCGCCGGCTCAGACAGGAGCGGCTCTTCCACGCTTGACCCGCTTGCAAGCCGAACAGATGGCCATCAAGAACAATCCCCGAATCAGCGTTTCCCGGCTGCTTGCGTTAGCCCAGCATCAGGTTGTCCGCGAGTCGAGAGCCGCCGAATTGCCCACGGCAACCGGAAGTATCACTGCCATGGATGCGAATAACGCGATCGCGCATTTCTGCGGGATCGCTCACCGCATCGCGCCTCTTCGAGCACGCCGGCGCCGGCGGTCGCGCTACCCAACTGATCACTGATTTTGGACGAACCAGAAACCTGGTCGCCTCTTCGAAGCTCCAGGAAAAGGCGCAGAACGCGAACGTCCTGGCCACGACGGAAGACATCGTCGCCGCCACCGACCAGGCTTTCTACAACGCACTACAGGCGCAGGCACTGCTCCGTGTAGCCGGGCAAAATGTCGAGACCCGGCAGACTACAGAGACGCAAGTCAACCAGATGACCAAGAACAATCTTAAGTCGACTCTCGATCTAAGCTTCGCTGACGTTAACCTCTCGCAGGCCAAATTGTTGCTTCTCGATGCGCGGAACAATGACGATTCCACGATGGCGGCGTTGGACGCGGTGCTCGGTTTGGACAGGCGGGTTGTTTATCAATTGGAAGACGATACCACGCCGTTGCAGCCGCCACCCCCGGATGCCGAACCACTCATACAGCTCGCATTGCGGCAGAGGCCCGACCTGCAAGCGCTGAACTACGACCAGCAGGCAGCAGTAAAGTTCAGCCATGCCCAACGCGATCAGATGTTCCCCACCATCAGCGCCGCGGGCACCGCCGGCAGCGTGCCCATCCGGCCAGACCAGTACTACACCTCTAACTGGTGGGGCGGTATCGGGGTCAACATGAATATCCCGATATTCAATGGCTTCCTCTATTCAGCGCGAGGCTAAGGAGGCGGCCATTCGGGCTCAGGCAAGCTCGGAACGGAGCCGCGATCTGCGAGATCAGATCGTCCGTGATGTGCGTACTTCATGGCTGGCCGCGACTACGGCATTCCAGCGCGTCAGCGTCACCGCCGAACTGTTGCAACAAGCGAACCTGGCCTTCACTCTGGCGCAAACAAGATACCAGTTGGGGCTGAGTTCGATCGTTGAACTGAGCCAGGCGCAATTTCAGCAAACCGATGCCGCCATCGGCAGTGCAAATGCGCAATATCAATACCGGCTTGCCCTTGCGACGCTCAACTATCAGATCGGCGCGACCCCATGATCGAGAACTTCAAGCTGAAAGTCTTTCGTGTGGTCGCAGACAGCCTAAACTTTCGCCGGGCTGCCGAAGAGTTCCACCTGACGCAGCCAGCCATCACCTCGCACGTCAAGACCCTGGAAGAGAGCCTCGGCACCGCGCTCTTCGATCGTCTGGGACGCGATATCTGTCTCCCTCCCGCGGGGACCACGCTACTGGAATACGTGCGCCAGATCGAAGCCATTTCAAATGAAGCTGTCGCCGATGCTCCCTTTGGCGGGCCGGAAGCAGTCGAGCTGAGTATCGGCGCCTCCCACACCATCGCCGTCTATCTCCTGCCTAAGCTCTTGTCCGAGCTGCTGCAGGAATCGCCCACGCTTCGCATCCGAACGGCGACTCTGCCGAGTCCGTTTACTGGGAGGTGGTTACGGTGCCAGTGATTGGTGAGCGGCCTGACCTGGACTTGAATGCAGTGATATACGCAACGGATTTTTCTGTTTGCTCACAGAACGCGGGCCTTTACGCGGCACTCCTAAGCAGGCACTTCTCGGCCACATTGATGGTTGCACATGCCTTCACCCTCTCGCAGGCGGCCATGGAGGTAGAGGTCGATCGATCCCTGGTGAGCCAGCAAAGGAAAGATCTGGAGTCCCTTCTATCCCAGAAGGCCTTCGCGCTGTCGAATGGCTCAGTCCAGGCGATGCCGGTCCTTTTGGAAGGTGATCCGAAGGAGGTACTTCCGGATCTGGCCGACAGAAATTCCCCGTCGCTGATTGTGCTGGGAACTCACGGCGGGGGTTGGGTCGAGCGAGAGATCATCGGTTCAGTTGCCGAGGGCATTCTCCGGTCCACTTCCTGGCCAGTTCTCACCGTTGGTCCCCACGTGCGGTCAGTGGCGGATAAAACCACGCCTTTCCAGCGCATTCTTTACGCTACGGATTTCACCCCCGCAGCCGCTCGCGCGGCGGTATATGCAGTTTCCTTTGCCCAGTCATTCAGAGCTGACATTGATGTGCTCCATGTGGTTCCAAGAGAGGCCATCGAACATCCTGACCGGCTGAGCGACATCAGAAGGCGTTTTTATCGCGCCCTCGACGAACTTGTGCCTGAGCAGGCGAAAGAGTTCTGCAATCCGAGAAGCTTCGTAGAGGTCGGCAACGCGCACCAGCAGATTCTGGAACATATCCGGGAACGATCGATCGATCTATTAGTCCTCGGTATACGGAAGTCTTCTCACCTGGGCATCGAAAGGAGGACGTCTGGGGCATTCCAGCTTGTGACTCACGCAGCGTGCCCTGTCTTAACTATCGTTGGATAGACGTAAGGGACCCACGGCTCCGAAAGCTGAAAAATGAAAAAGGGAAAACGGCAGAAGAACACATCAGACTCCACGTCTATGGCGTTGGCTTTGTCAACCCTGATTGGGGCGGCAGCCTTCTATTGCGCCGAGATCGTCTACGACAATCTCAAGGGGTCGGGTGCAGCTGATATCCGTGAATTTCCGGGTTGGCGGGCTCATATGGGCTCCGCTTGTGTCGGAAGTCTGGCTTTTGTGGTTACTTTATTCCTCCTCGAGAGTGTGGGCAGAGGTTCGAAGCGCGTTGCCGTGCGGTCGGCGGCCCCATGGTGGCCGATCGTGGCGCTCACAGGGTTTGCCACCACCATCCACATTCCGATCTACCTGGTGATTCTCGCGGCTGCCATCTACACCCCGTGGGCGTATTTTCAGACCCGCGCGGTTCGATGAATACGTGATCGCTAAATTTTGGCGACCCTTTGCCTGATCTGGGTATGACCAAAGGCAAGACCGTTCGCAGGTTTGCTGGGCAGCCGAGCGACTCCTCTCGTCTCTTTCAAGTCGAAGTGGCGGGAAGAAAAAGAAGTAAGCCGTCGCGTGAGAATGAAACGACAGCCGAGGTTATTCAGCGCGTAAAGCTGTGACCGCATCAAGATTTGAGGCTTCGACAGCCGGCAACAAGCTGGCGAGGACGCCGATAACCGCTAGCAGACCCCTGGTGGCCCTACCATCGCGTCCGCGTTGCGCCAGGCGAAGACGCCGGATAGCGGATCGTGATGGCGGCGGACCTCCTGCCACATGGGAACTGTGAAGTAGGTGTACTGATTATCATTTACACCGAGTCCGTGGTTACCACCTATGATGCGCAGTTCGACCAGTTCCTGCGGCCTCCGAATAGGGAGGCTGCGGAGACGTACTGCGTCGAGTAGTTGAAAAACCGCTGTGCTGGCGCCTATACCGAGCGCCAGGGTGATGATTGCAACTGCGGTGAAGCCGGGGCTCCTGGCGAATCCGCGCAGTGCATAGCGCACATCGCGGAGTAGACTTTCGATGCTGAGGGCCGCATCCTCCGCCTCAATATTCTCTTTCAACACCTCAGGATTACCGAACCTCAAGCGAGCAGCGCGCTCAGCTTGCTCGGGGCTCATCCCTTTGGCAATGTTGGCTTTGGTGCGCCTCTGCAAGTGATCGCGAAGTTCATCCTCGATTTCACGATCCAGTTGTGAGCGCTTTCCAAGGGCCCAGATACGACGAAAGATGCCCATGCGTCACCTCACGCGATTACGAGCGCTTACCCTAGTTGTCAAGGGGAGAATCGGGTTTCGTCTCTGCAGCGTTGCGCTCGATATTTGCAACCGGGCCCAGGTTGCGACAGCCGCCACAAATCCAGCTGGCTGGTCCGCCAGGGTACAGTTCCCGCGGCTTTCTCGAGGCCTTTGTAGAGCTTTCCCGTGCTACCACGCACATAGGCATGGGCGGACTGAGGCATCTTCGGGTTTTTGGCCGTTAAGCAATCAAGCGGGGGCGCCTATTCGGCTAGGCACTCGGCTCGCCATCGACTAGAAGGATGATCTTCCCCACGCCGCCCTTTTCACCCAGCGCGTGTGCTTCAGCCGCGCGACTCAGCGGCAAGCGGCGACCGATCGGCAAAATGAATTTGCCGTCTCGTACATCATCAGCAAACTCACGGACCTTTGATGGATCGGGCTTGGCGAAGATACGGGTGATGGTGACCGTCGGGTTTAGCGCCGCCATGCCCTCCGGCACCATAGAAGCGTAGCCAAAGGAACCTCCGGGCTTCACCTTCTTGAAGAGCTTTGCAGCCACCTCGCCGCCAACGGTATCGGCGATTGCATCCACGGGGCCGAGCGATGCAATTGCATCGTCGTCATCGATCGCGACGACCCCCATAACACCGAGGGATTCAGCATCCTTGAGCGACTTCTTGCGAACGCCTGCAATCACCTGGGCACCAATCTTTTTGGCGGCGTGCACGGCAGCTCGCCCCACGCTTCCCAACGCTCCCGTCACCACTACCGTCTGGCCTTTTTGCACCTTGACCGCCAGGCGCACCAATTGCTCCCCGGTTAACGAAATCAGCGGGATCGCGGCAGCGTCGACCAAATCCAGGCCATCTGGCAGATGGGTTAGATCGGAATCGGGGACCGCCACCAACTCGGCGTAGGTCTTGTTTGATAATGCCAGGACGCGGTCACCCTGCTTGAAGTGCTTTACGTTGGCGCCCACAGCGCGCACAACGCCACTTACATCGCGCCCAAGGATGGCTGGAAACGCCTGGGGAAAATCTTTCTGGCGCGCGCCGGAGCGAACCTTCCAGTCGATCGGATTCACGCTGGCCGCAGCCGCCGCGATTAATACGGTATCTCCGCTCATTTGCGGATCAGGAACGCCGTCTTCAAATTTCAGCTTCTCCGGACCGCCGTACTCATGCAGAACTACTGCCTTCATCGCATATCTCCCAGTGTGATGATCGAGATCTAAAGTCTAGGCTCTTGATGCTCAGATGCGCGGCAAGAACCGGCTTCTATCATCGGTTGATCAAGGCCATCATTTACCTCGCTGTGCTGTTGATGATTGCGGCGTCTGCCTTCAGATCCGCCGGAATCTGCATTGGGATAAGGAAGTTGCTGGCGAGAACATAGTTGTAGAGGTGGTCGAGAGGCGATGGGGGGCGGAGCTGCTGGGCGGATACCCATCCGTTCGTATCGGTCCAATGCCAGCCGGTCGAGGAGATGCTTTCGAGCGATTGCTGAAGATCCTCTGAGCTCATCGGATAGGCGTAGATGCGAACGTTTTGCGCGAAGAGCCGGGACAATGCCTCAAGGAAACTGCCGGCGAGCTTACTGTAGCGATATCCCCACACGCGAACCATGAGAGACAGACCCACGACGAAGCGGACAGGTTCCCTGGTATAGCGGTTGACGAACGCAGTCATACTGTAGAGTTCTCGATCGCGGAACAGCAATACGGCGCCACCACGCGTGCGAAGGGCTTCGATACGTTGCAGGAGGTCTGGAATTTTCGGAGAGGGATCAGTCTCCGTGAGCGGCATGGCGGAGAGGCAGAAAAAGCCGATAGGCGCCGGGGCTTTTTCGTCCAGCTCTCCGCGGAGCTGCTCGATGGCCGAGGTCAACAGCCGTTCATGAATTGCTGCATGATTGAGATCCAGGTGTTCGAAGGATCCTGGCGCGAGGACGACTGCTTTCTTGTGGAGAACTTCGTCAGGCGGCTCAATTGACCCGCTGGGCAAGAAACAAACAGCTTCCGCAAGACCCGCGCTCACCAGATACGCAAGAATCGCGCGCTGGTCCCAACCTTCGAAGGCTGTCCCATGCACTTCTACATAGTCGATTTCAAGGCGTTGCTCGAGCTGCTGAGCTAGATTCTCAAAGAACGTTTCTTTCAACTGCAGTTGATAAAAAACAGCGTAGATGAGGTTCACCCCCAGGATCCCGATGGCCTCTTGCTGGAGCGGGTTCGAGGGATCACACATGTTGATGTGCAACACGATGTCGTTCGGCTGGCCGCCGGGGCTCAGTTGGAATCGCAGGCCGACCCAGCCATGAGCCTCGTTTGTTCCGGCATAGTTGCGGGCCGAGATGGTATCAACAAAAGAAAAGAAGCGAGCTTGCGACCCATGGCTCTTCTGCAGTTGGTGGAGGAGCTGGGTCCATTCGCTTTCCACCATCGCTTGGAGGCGTTCTTTGGAAACGTAGCGCGCGCCAGAACCGTACAAATCGTCGCTGACTTCCTTGTCATAGGCAGAGATGGATTTAGCCACCGTCCCGGAGGCTCCCCCAACCACCAAAAACCACCGCACGACTTCCTGACCGGCGCCAATTTCGGCAAAGGAGCCATAGCTGGTCGGATCCAGATTGATGCCGAGGGCTTTCTGATGAGTGCTAAGCTTTTCCGCAGGTGCCATAAACTTGGACTCCCACCTTTTTTGAAAATTTCGGCAATGCAAAGTGTAACGCGGCCAAATTAAAGCTTGATTCAGAATCCCCTCTACGAAGAAGTTTACCCCCTTGCTTGTCCCTCGCTTGGGCATATGCGGGCATCAATGCCGCTGGGTGGAATTGCCCCAGAAAAGTAGCACCCGCCAAGTTGACAGCGTCTTGGTGGTCTTGATCGCTTGACGACGAGAAGGCAGCTGACTGATGCTCAAGGGATGTGGCTCCGGGTATCGGATTTGCGTCGACCGCCCTTTCGCCCTACGACCTTTGGCTGGGGCATGGACATGACGCCGCCTGTGTGAAGTACATTCGTATCGAGGTCACAGCCATGCCAGGGCGTAGAACGCTCAAAGGCCTTTCATTGCAGATACCTAGCGACCTGCCGGCCGAGTGTTCGAGGTCCGGAGCCGGCAGCCGCTCTTTAGCAAAATCAGGTAATTGACGGCTTTGAGGTGAAGCAGATTGATTCAGCGTTGCCGATAGGCGGGGAGTGTTGTGAGCATTCCAAAACGGGTCGCACGTCCCAAAATAGCCTTAAATCAAGCACAATATCCTAATTCACTTACGATTTTGCTTGACATCTATTCTTAACGTCTTAAGACTTTAAGAATGGCAGTTTGGACTGTAAGGCGACCTTTGGGCTTCAGCGGCTGGATCAGTTTCAAAGCTGCTTCCCAATCGAGACACTCTGGGACACTCGAACGACCTCCAGTGCAAGAATAGAGCCAACGCGGCCGGGAGCCGGTTCAGTTTCGTTGCCATCGTCCTCTTCCTCTTTCTTCGGTAGACGCGAAAGGAGATCAACATGGAGTTACCGCAGCGAGACCGCTTGCGCTCTACCTTTGGGACTGACGTGGCCGGGAGTGCAGCTTTTATGGTAGCGCTTTCCCGGGGCACATTCGGCGGCCAGCTTCATGTTATCCAGAAGGTCCGCCAGGTACCATCAGTCTCTTAAATATAGGAGTCTTCTTGAAGTATTCTCTACTCGCCCTTTTAGCATGCCCATCTTGTCATGACAACTTTGAAATGCAGCAGGAAACTTTCGATGATTTAGATGTCATCGAGGGTAGCTTGATATGCCAGGGGTGCGAATGCAGATTCCCGATAGTTCGCGGGGTTCCGCGCTTTCTGAGGAAGCCATTGACTGAAGAACAAAGGGCGACCGCTTCGGCATTTGGCTATGAGTGGACACACTATTCGAAACTGACTGAGGCGGATACGAAGGAATTTCTGGCTTGGATTTCGCCTTTGTCGCCGGCAGATTTCAAGCATAAATTGGTTTTGGACGCTGGCTGCGGCAAGGGTCGTCATGTTTTCCTGGCGTCTCGGTTTGGAGCGCGCACGGTCGTAGGTGTCGATTTGTCGGATGCTGTGGATGCCGCTTTTCGTAACACGCGCGCTTTAGCGGATGTCCATATCATACAGGCGGATATCCTGGACCTGCCATTCAAAGCCCCGTTTGACCTCGCCTACAGCATTGGGGTCCTTCATCATCTGCCGGTTCCGAAAGAAGGCTTCGTCGCTGTTGCGGGCCATGTGAAACCTTACGGCCGCATATCGGCCTGGGTTTATGGCAGAGAGGGAAATCTATGGATCGAGCGGCTCGTTGACCCCATACGGAAGAATTTAACTTCGCTACTCCCTCGATTCTTAACCCGGTGGTTATGCTTCTTTCCGGCTGTCACACTCTTCGCCGGCCTTAAGCTCTTGTATCGCCCGGCGAAGACACGGGGTTGGCTAAAAGCACGTCTTCCTTATGCAGACTATCTTTGTTCCATATCCGACTATTCCTTCTCTGAGAACTTCTGGAATGTGTTCGATCAATTAGTAGCACCGACCGCCTTCTATCACAGTCAGGAGGAGGTGGTTGACTGGTTCAAGACCGTGGCCGCGGAGCAGGTTCAAATCACGCGCCACAACAGCAACAGTTGGCGTGGGACCGGCCTGGTTCCGAAAGCTATCTATACCGTCCTGGAGAAAGAGTGGACAGAACACTACGACGTGAAGTGACACATGATCCAGGCGAGGAGCAGATAGAAACGCCAGGTTCATTTTATCGAGCTAGGGCCTACCGGACGAGTGGTTTGATCGGCTCTGTTTCCGGCAATTGGATGCCGGACCTGCAGCATTCTCAAGATGCAATAGCAGGCTATCCCAGCGGTTAGATGTTTCAAAGTGTGACCATCTACGAAACCACACCAGAGATAGACCTGACGATCGAACGTCTCGAGAAGCTTGGCCAGAACAAACAGGCCAAAAGCCAATACGAGGTAACGCATACCCGAGTACCTAGGCGGAAACAGGCCAACCATCAAAGCCGCAACTACGGGAGAGAAGAACTGTATGAATAGATAATATTTATAGTTGCCATGACCCTGCATCGCCGAGAAGTACCAGTAAACGACGCTGGCGATACCCAGCAAGATAAGGGGGGCGAAGGCCAGTAAGCCAATCTTCACGTTGATTCTTTCCATGAATATCGCTACAACCACAGACATAAAAGAGCATGTCATCGGCAGGAGGTCCCACGGCAGGCGAAGGTCGGAAGGCGCCAGGTGGTACCAGAAGGAGCCTATTCCGGTCAGTGCCACTCCGAGGAAAAAGACCTGATAAGGTATCGATTCCTTTTCTGTCATGAACGCCGTTTTGCTTGATCTTGTCAGGAGCCAAACAAGGCCCCAGACGCCAACAATGACGAAGGGAATATTCGATAGAACGTCGAGGGCATTGGAAATGCCGAATATCGTCCGTTTGTCAGCAAAATCATGGTAATTCGGACCGAGTGGAACCCTTGGAATTAGAATCAGCGCAACGAGTGCAAAGACGCTAATGCCTAAGATGAGACTTAGCCTCGTCGTACGTGGCCAGGTCCTGGGCATTGAGAGTTTCATAGCCACCTCATTCTTCGCATGTTGTCCAAATTCCCAGGCACCTCACGGATACGTTGGTCAGGTTTTCACAGATTAATTCATTCGATGCCAACCGACTATGCTGTGGCCGCTGGAAATCGAATAGTATGCTTCATGTCTCTTTCTGGGGTGTTCGTTGCTCAAGATAAAAGATGAGCGGGCCTGGAGACTTTCGCTAGGCGCTGTATTAGCGATTGCTGCTGTCATTTATTTGACAAGCATTCTCTCCCCGCCATCGCTGATGGACGATACGGATGCGGTCGAGGCTCAGATCGCGCGCACCATGCTGACCTCGGGTGATTGGGTGACGGCTCGGCTCGATGGTGTCGTGTATTTAGAAAAATCACCATTGAATTGGTGGTTGATGGACGTAGCTTACAAAGTTTTCGGAGTTCATGATTGGTCAGCCAGAATTCCAATCGCCCTCACGGCGATTGGTTTGGCTTGGTTAACGGCAGCGTTCGGCAAATGGGCCTTTGGAAAGGAAGCAGGGTTTGACGCAGGGCTGGTGATGGCAACCTGCATCGGGCTTTGGCTCTTTACCCGCGTTCTTATACCCGATGTGATGCTGACATTTACGATCACGATGTCCATGTGGGCCTTCCTTCGGATTGTCGATGAAGAAGAGCGGCATTGCAGATTGTGGTCATGGTTGTTTTTCGCAAGTCTGGGCCTCGGCTTGTTGTTGAAGAGCCTCATCGGGGTCGTCTTCCCGGTCGCAGCCGCGTTGCTGTTCTTATTATTTACGCGGCGCTTTTCACGGGAGACCTGGAAGCGATTCCACCCCCTCTCCGGAACAGCGATTTTCTTAGCCATCGCCGCTCCCTGGCACATTTTGGCAACTCTACGAAATCCGCCGTATTTTGCCTGGACATTGAAGAGCATGCAGGGGCACTACCACGGTTTTCTATGGTTCTACTTCATCAACGAGCAGCTACTTCGGTTTCTGAACCTGCGGTACCCGCGCGATTATGACACGGTACCCCGTGTGTGGTTCTGGCTGTTTCACTTAGTTTGGCTTTTCCCATGGAGCGTGTATCTGCCGGCGGTTGCAAAACTTTCGTTCAGACCCGTAGACCGGGCGGGACGGACTCGCCTTCTTGCCCTTTGTTGGATAGGCTTCATTCTGATTTTTTTTACTTTCTCAACCACCCAAGAGTACTACTCGATGCCGTGCTATCCGGCCTTCGCACTACTTCTAGGCTCCGCTATTTCAACGAAAAACAGCTGGGTCCAAGGGGGAACGAGAGCTCTAAGCGTGATCGCAGGCGCCGCCGGCTTGTGCTGCCTGGTAATCCTGGTAGCAGTGCGAAATATTTCCACGCCCGGAGATATTACAGCCGCACTCGTCCCACATCCGAATGCCTATAAGCTTTCGCTTGGCCATATGGAAGATCTCACGCTGGACTCATTCGCGTACCTTCGAACTTCACTTGCCATTGCCGGCGCGGGCTTCCTCGCGGGCTCGATCGGCACCATGCGAGCTGCCGCCAACCGCACCTTTGTTCAAGTCAATCTGGTAATCGCGTTGATGATGATTATTTTCTTTCAGGCCGCCCGAATCGCGATGGTGAAGTTCGATCCACTACTCTCCTCACGCACCTTCGCCCGGTTCATCCTGCAAGGGCCGCCCGGCGAAATCATCGTCGATCATAACTACTACTGGTTTTCATCCGTACCCTTCTACACTGGACGCGGCGAACTGCTTCTTAACGGCAGGTGGAATAATCTCGAATACGGGTCTAACGCCCCTGGCGCGCCGGATGTCTTTATCGACGACCATCAGCTGCAAGCTCTCTGGTCCCGGCGGCAACGTTACTACCTGATTACGAAATCAGACCGACTTATAACCTTCGATAAGCTGCTTGGTGCAGGAAGCTTCGATATCGTGGATAGGAGCGGCGGCAAGGTGCTGCTTACGAACAAGCTTTGCTGTGGTCCAGGCGCAGCCGGCGCATTAAGCAATTAGATGCCAGATAGGGCAACAACGCGGGCCTTCCCTGCCCTGACGCCCCGGTGCTTTGACGCAGACGTAGTCACGAAATATCTTCAGCCGGTTCAGCATACCCGGTCATCGAGGAGCACAGTAGTTCGCATCACCGTACTTTCTTGCGGCTCACAGTGGGGCAGGGTATAGGCATTGACCGCAGGTGTTGCGGGGCACTTTTCATGGGATGGAATGGACTCCATATTTAGTCTTGTATCGACGCTCATTGCGATCCAGAAGCACACGAGAGCCAGCGTCGGGCTCAATAAGACCTGGCTTACAGTTCTCGCGGAAGAGTTGCCACAGCTGGTTTGGACTGCCGACCCCGACGGTGTGAAGACGTTTTGCAGTCGTAACTATCTGGAATATACCGGGGCTGGAACTGTATCCGACATAAACTCGTCCTGGCGGAGCTTCATCCATCCTGACGATCGGGTAGAAGTGACGCGCCGCTGGTTCCACAGCCGCGATACGGGCGAGCCGTATCGCGCGGAGTATCGCCTACGCCGGCATGATGGAGCGTACCGTCATTTCGTTGGCGCCGCTCTTCCAGTGACCAACAGGGCGGGAGTTATTTCGAGCTGGCTCGGTATCTCAAACGACGTTCACGCAGAGAAAGTGGCGGAACAAGCTCAGCATCGGGCGATTCGCTTGTCTTCCATGCGCAGGCTAGCCGCAAGTATGGCCCACGAGATCAATAATCCGCTGGAAAGTCTCACTAATACACTTCATCTGGCGCTGCACGGCGACAACCTCGAGCGGAGCACCAGAGAATACCTGACGTTGGCGGAGCAGGAATTGCGGCGTCTCAGTCATGTCACATCTCATTCGCTTCGATTCCATAGACAACTGGACCCACCGATGTTGGCCGATGTTGCGACAATCATCAAGGCCGCTATCGCAGGATATGGTGCCCGTTTGCAAGCCGCTTCCATCGAAATCGATTGGAAATCCGACACTACGACCAAGATCTTGTGTTTCGATCAGGACATTCGTCAGGCCTTTGAACATCTGATTCGAAATGCAGTCGACGCAATGCCCGCGGGCGGAAAGCTATTTATCCGAATCAAAAATACCAGAGATTGGAAAGGGACGAACGATGATGGAATCAGCGTTATGGTGGCGGATACCGGAACAGGCATCCATGCGGCTTTAAGAGAGCGCTTGTTTGAACCTTTTTTCTCCAGTAAGGGAGAGCACAAAGCCGGGCTTGGGCTGTGGGCTACGCAACAGATAGTGCGCAAGCACAGCGGCCGGGTTAGGTTTCGCAGCAGAACAGGTACGCAGCATCACTGGACGGTCTTCCGAGTCTTCTTGCCCCTTGCTGGTTTGCCTGGACCGAATGCCTCCCAAAGCCCATGGTCATGACACAACGGGAGGGCAGAGCATTTCGACACTACCCTAGTGGCGATCGACCGTAGAAAGTTGCTGGTAGACACTTAGCGCCGTGGTAGCTGACTGCTCGACCGCCTGCTTTACACCGTGTCCTTCGCTCTTAACCTCTTGACCCGAGGCATCTGTGTCGATCAAAGCCACGGTTTGTGACTTTGCATTGCTATCAGGGGTAGAGGAGGAAGGACGATGAAGTAGTTGTGGACCCCAGCTGCGCTGGCTGGAAGAACGATCTGCAGGCATAGGAGCCGGCAAATTCATCTCAGGATCTTGCGTGTTTTCCGATTGGCTTGCAAGCGCCGCCGCGTTCAGGTTTCGAGGAGCCGTAGTTGGCAACGACCGGACAGTTCTGGTTGTTCTCGCGACAGGAACGGTTATTTGGGACAGGTGATCGGTCGCTTCGGTGGATGACTGCAAAACCGCTGGGGGCGCGTAGGAGAGCAGAACCGCCAGAGAAGGCACGATACCGAGGAATACAAGAAAGAGAGCGATTGCCGAGCCACTGCGCAGGCAACGCAACCAGCCCGGAGTAGTTCGGGTTCCAGCCAATATGGCGTGAACGCGAACCGTCAAAGCTTCAGCGGAGGCAGCGAAATCGATACCCCAAGTTGTTGCGTCTTGTGCCAGGTTCAGGCGGGCGAAGTGGATGAGGCATTCGGCATAATCTCCCCTCCTGGCTGGGTCCTGAGAGACAACCGCGAGATCGCATGCGAGCTCCCGATCGAACTGCATTTTGCGCACAGCATACCAGGCTGCGGGATGGAAGAAGAGAAGAGCGCGGCAAGCGATGGCCAGTCCATTCCACACAGAATCCCGGCGGCGAACGTGGTGCAGCTCGTGACGCAAAATATTTTCGAGTTCGCAGCGATCCTGTTCCAGGCAGAGTGCCGGCAGAAGGACGGTTGGGCGAATCCAGCCGAACGTTGCCGGCGAAGTTGCCCCGGATAAGATCAATAGCCTCGAACGGCCGACATGGAGACTATCGGCAAGGGACTGAAACCTCTCCGCGATCTCAGGCGACGGCACACTGGTGAAACCGAGCACCCACTTGAGGTGCCAACGCCTCCTCAGATGAGCAAACGCCATGTAGCTCACGATCAGCAGGTAGACGATCCCGATCGCCCGTAGAGCGAGCCCAAGCGGAAGAGCCCACGAGTCTGGAATCTGCCAGGAGGCCACGGCAGCCGTTGCCGGTGGCAGCAGGGCGTGTGGAGCATTCAGGGAGGAGTGTCCGCCTGCCAGGGCGGTGTTCGCGAGAAGAAGCCAATACACCGCCGACCCATAAAGAAGAGCTGACCAGATCACGAACCTCGAGTTGGGCGACTCGACAAGCCGGCACAAAACGAGACACACAGCGTAGGCGAGCGTTGTCTTCAAAACAAAGCCCGAAAGTGTGGCGATAATACTGAGCAAAATGTCCGGATTCATGGTCCCTGCACTAATCGCGACGGCGAGAGCCTAATTCCTGCTTCTTACGATACTCCTGGAGATAAGCCTCGAGCTCATCCAGGTCTTTCTTTTTGATTGGACTGGCTTCCAACAGATTAATCAGCAGGCCGGCTGCCGACCCGCGAAAGTTTCGGGATAAGAGCGCCTTTACAGACAGGTGATCGATGGTTTTTCGGGAGACCAGAGGCCTGAAGACGAAGACACGCCCCCGGGCTTCATGGGTGATCAGGCCCTTTTGCTCCATAATCCGGAGGAAGGTCTGGGTCGTCTTGTAGTTAGGCCGTTCCTTTTCGCTATGAGCATTTACCACATCCTCGACCGTAGCTTCTTCCAGATCCCATAAAACCTGTAGAAGGCGCATCTCCGCCGCGGTTGGTAGAGGAGGCTGCCGCTTATCCTTTACGGCCTTTAACAGCTTTCTTTTCATAGGTTTCCCACCAAAAATCCTAATAGCTTAAGATTAGGTGCAGACTCTTTTCCCAATATTGAAGAAGCTTATTCTACATGTTGACCAGAGCAATAGAAATGACTTGATCGGTGCCCGCGTTACAGCCGGAGCATCTCCCCGAAGATGGTCCAAAGAGCGCCCGGCTAGTTCACCTTCAAGCAATGAGCGGACCGATGTGTGCATTTGAAAGAAGCATGTTCAAAAGCGAAACGAATATCGGGAACCGCCCTGGACAATGGCGTTGTTTTCCATGGATGCGCTCAATTGCCCGGTCGCTTGCTTGCGCGTGGTTAGCGGTTCTTCCCCCCGGTCTCATTCTGGGTCAAGCCGCATCCATTCAGATTGCTGCCAGTACCCCCCTTTCGATTCAGTTAGTTCATCACGTTCCCATGAAGACCGGCGAAGCCCTGGAGGGCCGTCTGCTATACGCGGTTTATGTAGAGAACCGTATCGCCCTGCCGGCGGGTACGATACTCCGAGGAAGGGTGGTGCAACTGGTTTCCGACCACGGGCGGCGGATCCATGCCCGTTTGCGAGGCGATTTCACGCCTTTTCATATATGCGTTGTGCAATTCAACCAGGTTGTTTTGCCCGACGGGACCTTGCAGGCGATTGAGGGTGATCGGGCCACGGATGGCGTTGCAGTTTTGCACCTGTCGCCTCCTCCGGACCAAAAGAAGCGCTCTTTCCTTGGCAACCAGTTAGCCCATGCAAAACAGGAATTGAAGGAGACCGCGAGTCTCTTCACGGCACCCGGGCAAGGCGATCGGCTGGTTCAGTTTATCTATACCCAGCTGCCGTATCACCCGCAAAGGATCGATGCGGGCACAACATGGACGGTTGAGCTGAGTCAGCCGTTGAACCTGGGCGTCAGCGACCGTCCGGCGATAGGCAGCAACGAGTCAACCGTGGCGGCCACACAAAAACCGCAAGCTGCAGCGGGATCTGCAGGGCAAGATATGGGTTGGCACCTGCACGCTTATTTGCTGCAAAGGATCAGCTCCGCCCACGCAAAACCGGGGGATACTTTCCAGGCCTCCGTTTCGGACCCTGTTTTCAATTCGGACCACGCGCTTGTCGTTCCCCAAGGAACCTTAATGATTGGGGAGATCACGCAAGCGAAGGCAGCGCGGTCATTTGGGCGGCAGGGCAAGCTTCGGTTTCGAATTCGAGAATTGAGGCTCCCTGGGGGTTTTACTCAACCTGTGGAAGGCACACTCGCCGGCATCGATTCGAACAAAAAAGAGAATTTAAAGATCGACTCCGAAGGCGGTGTCCAACAAAAACAATCGCAGGCCCATGTGATTGTGCCCCTGGCGCTCAGCTTTCTCGCCGCACGCGCCTTCGATACCGACGAGAACCAAGCCCTAAACCGCGCCGTTGCATCGAATGGCTTTGGAGTCATAGGCCGGCTTGTCGGAATTCTGGCAGACTCACGCGACGTGGCAGCCGGTATTGGGTTTTATGCGGCTGCCCTTTCGGTCTACGACCTCTGGCTGGCGCATGGACATGACGTCGCGTTTGCGAAGAACACTCGTATCGAAATTACGACAATGCCAGGACGCGGACCAATCAACGGCACCGGAATCAGAGGACGGACCCCAACGCCTCGCTAGCGGGATGCAGATCTGCGCCGCGAGGAAACCGCATGACCGAAGCTCCCTCGTCTTTACTTGGCTGCCTGGGGGGAATTGGCTCAACTGGAAACAGATTGACTCTATAGTTGTACTAACAATCAGGAGAGAACGACTTGAAGCTGAAGGAACGGATTGCTGTTGTCACCGGAGCGGGCTCTGGAATTGGCCGGGCAGTCGCGGATGCCCTGAGTATGGAAGGATCGCGCGTGGTGCTCGTCGACGTAGATGGAGCCAAAGCCGAAGTTGCCGCGGCGGCCCTGGCTTCGCTTGGCAGGGACGCACGCGCCTTCAAGGCCGACGTTGCCGACCCTAAATCGGTAAGCAGCCTGCAGGAGTTCGTGCACCAGGAGCTCGGTCCGCTCGACATCCTGGTCAACAACGCAGCGATCCAGGTGAACAAGAAAATCGAAGATACGTCTCCCGAAGAGTGGAACCGGCAGATGGCAGTCAACGTAGGCGGCGTGTTTCTATGTTCGCGTGCCTTTCTGCCCGCTCTCCGCCAGACCCGTGGTGTCATCCTCAACATGTCCTCTGTCAACGGTTTCTTTGTAGAGCCGTATTGTGCCGGTTACTGTGCCACCAAGGGAGCGATCCTGGCATTCACCAAGGCGTTGGCCATCGATCATGGGCGCGAAGGTATTCGCGTGCACGCCATCTGTCCTGGCTACATCAACGCCGGGCTTGCGGAGGGCTACTTTGAGTCGCAGCCCGACCCTGCGCGGGCCAGGGAAGAAGCGGGTTCGCTGCACGCATTGGGAAGAATCGGGCAGCCGGAAGAAGTAGCCCGCGCAGCCGTCTTCCTCGCCAGCGATGACGCCTCGTTTATGACCGGCTCAGCGCTGGTCGTCGATGGAGGCTTCAGCGCCGGTCTGCCGCCTAAGTAGTTTCATAAAGACCGAAGCGATAGGTCTTTTCGTGGTTTTCGGCTACGGACAACCGCACTTCGCGATCTTTATCAGACAACAGTAATTGCGAACTAAGAAGCCGCACGCAGCCGCCCGAGAGCATCGCTATGTGTCTCCGGCGTGTGATACGCGGTGCAGCGCACCATTACCGAGAAAGTCGTCCCCGGATCGAGTTGGCTGTGACGGCCCTGCTCGAAGGCCTGCGCCAGGTTGACCGGGTATCCCGTCCACGGCTCGATGACTGCGTGGTGATAGCCGCGCCACCCGCCGTAAACCAGCCACATCCAGAGATTGGGGCAAGTTTCCAGAGGGAACTCGAAGAGGATGCCCTGGCCCCTGGTTTCGATCGCAAACCAGCCATCCTCTAAATCTGTGGCATAGTGGCCGCAGTTGATTCCAGCCGAGATATTCGGCACCAGGCTCATATCGGTCCCGTTGATGTTCGGCCAATTATATTGATCGCCTGGCGACCCCAGCGAAGGATGATTCGACTGCGCCACAAGGCAGGTGCGCGCAGGGATGATCAGCCGTGTGCCCGCTTCGACGGCGAACGCAGGGTGCGTGCCCCACATAAAATCGAGCGGAATCGGACTTAAGCTCTTCACCAAAAAGCTCATGTGCAGCACTTGCCCGGAGAGCCAAATCGTCTTGGCTGCGTGTATCGCGCTGATGGGGCCATAGGCAGTAAGTACAGTCTTGCTTGGGGTAAGCTCATCCACCTGCCACTGCAGCGAACGCAATTCTCCAAGATTGGGAAACGGTTCTCCCGCATGGATGCACGCGTCAGCGGTGGGGTAAGCGTCGTCCCACCCGCCGCACCAGTAATTATCAAAGTTTGCATCGATGGGGTAGGTCTGTGGGCGAATGCGTGGATTCTCCCAAAGTATCTGCCGGTTGCCGGTCTTATCGTAAAGCGTGAGAATCTTCGCCCCAACCTCGGGAAGGATGGAAAGGGAAAGCCATTCGTTTTCCAACTGGAGAAGACGGAGGCCGTGCAGTCGTGTTTCTGTCATGTCACAGTCTCATTGGTGAATGTAAGCCAGGTTGTCGAAGTGCAAGCCGGCTCCGTTGATTATGTTGAAAGCGACCGATGTACTTGGATCGCGCCAGCCGGTCCTTATACGGCGCAGTTCCTTGGCCTTGATCGTGAAGGACTGCTCGCGCGTTTCCGGAGAGCGAATCGTAACCGTGGCATCGCTTTCGCCATCGTTGTACACATCCACGCCGACGAAGATGTGCGGGGCGTAAAAGTGGAACTGCGCCTCCGTTGGATTTGCCTCGGCCAAGGCAAGGGTAAACGTTCCAAACTTGCCTTGGGGCGTGCCAATCTGCCATTCTCCGCTGCCCCAGTCCACCACCCCGGAGGGATATTGGCCCAGCAGAGGCGTGCCGGCGGGAAGATGCGGATCATCAAAGGTGATGTAAGAAGGCGGCCGCTGGTCGCTCTTTCCCAGGATTGCGACGTCCCTGGCACTCGTGTGGCGGATGGAAAGCGTCTTCGTCTGGTCGTCAAAGGTGAACCCCTCCTGATCCAGGTCCTTCGCTCCGGCTGATGGGCTTTCCCCCCACCATGATGGAGTCGGGAACGAAGTTGAGGCGAAGGACATCGGTGGAGTCAGGATCGAACGTGGTATACGAAACTACGCCTGCGCCATAATGAATTTTTGTCACTACGGAGAGCGATCCGAGCAAATGTGACTCCTCCGCGGGCGCCCATTCCGGTACAGCCCAGAAGGCGTCCATCATTCGTCGCGGTCCATCGGAATACTCATCCGTAAACCACCACTGGTCAGAGAACGGGGCATGCGCGTCGCGCGGTAATCCCTGTAGATAGGTAACCCAGTTGTAGGTGCGGTAGGCCTGCTCCTTATATGCAATGTCGCCAGTTTTGGAATAATAAAGCGCCTCGACCGCCGCCAGCCGTGCGCTATGACTATCGCAGCACTGGTTGGGGAGATTGCAGCAGAAGTCCTTGCCGTCCCCTTGCTCGTTCGTAATGAGCGCGCCATGCACGATGTACTTGGGCCATTTCGGAGTTGTCTTGACCCAATCGATCAGCTTGCGTGCATGCTCCCGCCATTCGGGGTCCTTCTCCGGATGCAGCAGGACATAACGGGCGAACTCCAGCGGAATCACCTGGTTCATATTCTCCATGCTCCCCGGCACATCCTCGAAATAACCCACCCAGACATTGTTTTGCATGGGATACTTCATGAGCCAGGCCCAGGCGCCCTCGCGCACTCTCTTGTATGCGGCAGTGTCGCCTTGACCGAGGCGCATCAACTCGTCGAAGAGCATGATCGGTTCCCCCACATTTGCCGAGTAGGGAAACATGGCTTTGCCGCCAACCAGGCTGCCATCCCTGGCGAAGCATCGATCGGGCCATGGCGAGTTCTTTTCATCGCCGGGCTTGAAGTTCTTGGCCAGCGCATCCGCGCAGCGAATTGCAGCGATCAAATACCTCGTGTCGCCGGTCATCTCATAGAGCCGAAGGTATCCGTATCCATCTTCACCCACGACGTGAGGTTCTACGTAGTCCTCTCCGTGTTCACTCCAGCCGGTGTAACGGGGGCTGCCGGGATTGGCCGAGGGATAAGGCACCTGGGACCAGACATAGCCTTCAGGCGTTAAGCCGTTGGCCAGTTCGTAATCGACCAGGTCGCGCAAAAACACCAGTGTGCGCTCATCGCCGGTGTAGGGATAGAGCCGCTCCATGAAACCTTGCATCATGGCCCGCAGGTAGCCGGTCGAGTTCGCCCAATGCTTCTCGGGAAACATCTCGAAGGTGGTGCGGTCAAAATCGTAGCAGCAGTAGTAGTAGGGCAGCCGCTGGCGGTTGTATTGGTCCCACAGAATTGTCCACTGCGAGAGAAAATAGGAGGAATAAGAGTATCCCGTGTCCGCCGGCATGGGAAACGGAAGCAACTTTCCCTGTGGATCGAGCGCTACTGGCCGACCTGCGATGCGTGGATGCGTCTACGGTGGAAATAACCGGAAAGGATTGTTGCGCCGCAGCGGACGCGCTCAGACACAAGGCAATCAGCATGCTCACGTACTTGGCAAGCGGATTCATTCCACACCACCTGAATCTATTGAAGTTGCAAATTTCTAAGCAAAAACCCGACTTACCTGGATTTAGGACACGGTAACGCTTACCTGCTTTTTCTGGTGCTCTTCATACACTGTGATCAGGAGCGTACTCAGCAGTACCAGGATTCCGCCCAGGATCATGAAGACAGTAAGTTTTTCATGCAGCACCAAGGCGGCAATGACGAGGCCAAAGAACGGGATCATGTAATTGGACAAGCTGGCCTGGGTAGCATCGAGACGGGTTAACACCGAAAGGAAAATCACCATCGAGAGGCAGTACTGAAATACCGCGAGCAGGCGCGATTCCGAGCCAGGTCTTTGCCGTGTAGGAAGGGATTTGGTGAAAAGCGCCAGGCTCGGCGTAGAACGTGATCGGTATGAGAAAGGCAATCACGAAATAATAGCTATAGAGAAGCACCTGGAGCGGAGTATATCGTTCCAGTAACTTCTTGCTATAGACGTTGTAAAATGCGCTTCCGCAGACGCTGATGAAGATCAATCCGTTGCCCAGCAGATAGCCTCTGCCGGTAAAGTCCAGCGCCTTCCAGTCCACACCGGAACATTCCACGACGCCGGCGATCGCCAGGCCAAAGCTGATCCAGCGTATGCGCGACATGGTTTCACCTAAGAGAAAGTAGGCCATGACAGTGGTTGCGATGGGCAGCGTTAACATCAGCAGGGCGGCATTGGAAGCCAAAGAAAACCGCAGGCCCCAGGTGATGAAGAGCTGGGCGACGACCTGGCCAAGAACTCCGATGAGCAGGAAGCGAAGCCAGTCCGTGCCCGGTATCGAGGGCAGCCGGACCTGCTGCGAACGAGATTCCCAACGCACGATCGGAACCAGGAGGACCGTAGCGATCAGCATCGGGAAGGAAGTAGCAGCGACTGGACCCATCTGCTCCTGGACGATTTTGACCAGCACGAACTGGCTTGCCCACATCAAATTGCAAAGCAGTAGCAGGATCCAGTCACGAAGACGTTCAGTAGAAAACACCAGGACTCCCTAACCCGCCAGTGTGGCGAGACTAACGGTCGCGAACCTTTACACGATCCAACGCAGTGCACAGACTCATCTCGATCAAGTCGCACATTTCGTC
Organism: uncultured Acidobacteriaceae bacterium; assembly: GCA_963815175.1. Taxonomy (GTDB): domain Bacteria; phylum Acidobacteriota; class Terriglobia; order Terriglobales; family Acidobacteriaceae; genus PALSA-350. The sequence continues at coordinate 13,799 of CAWFGM010000055.1, read as the reverse complement.
CAGGTCCTTCTCTTCCGCAATCAGTGGCGGAGCCACTGCGAACCAGCTGGGGTCCACGCGTAAGATAAGCCCCTGCTCGAGAGCAGTGCGCTTGAGTTCCATGCCGAGTGCAGGAAACGGCTCCATGGACTTCGTGTCCTTCACCAGCTCGACACCGAGCAAAACGCCCCGGCCACGAATCTCGCGAACCACTCCGTATTTTTTTAGATTTTCCAGCCGGCGGCGCAGGTATTCGCCCAGGCGTTGCGCCTTCGCACACAAGTCTTGCTCGACAATTTCGTCGAGTACAGCCAAACCGGCAGCGCAGGCCAGCGGATTCCCGGCAAACGTGTGCCCATGGGCGAAGTGCAGATTTTCATCGGGCGTGCCCTCGAAGGCCTCTGCCAGCTCTTCCCGGGCAATCATAGCCCCCAGCGGCATGGCCCCACTGGAGATCCCTTTGCCCGCGCAGATAATGTCGGGCGTGACGCCAAAGGTCTGGGAGGCAAACATGTTGCCGGTTTTGGCAAACCCGGTAATCACCTCGTCGAAAATCAGCAGCACTTCATACCGATCGCAGATATCCCGCAGCATCTGAAAGTATTCTTCGGTTGGGGTGATGATCCCGCCGGTGTTGCCGATGGGTTCGACCAGGAAGGCAGCTACAGTAGATGGATCCTCGTGCAGAATAACGTCTTCCAGACTCCGGGCGGCAAAGCGATTGGCCTCTTCCCAGGTGGCAAACCGGTCGCGATAGTAGCTGGGTGGAAATACCTTGAGAAATCCATCCATCTGCGGTTCGAACTTGGATTTGCGCGCTCCGCTTCCGCTGGCGCCCATGCCGCCGAAGGTGCCTCCGTGGTAAGCGTAATAGCGGCTGACGAACTTATATTTATTGGGCCGCCCCGTCTGCTTGAAGTATTGCCGGGCGAACTTCAGCGCGGATTCCACTGCTTCCGAGCCGCCGCTGAATGGCTTTACATACTTCAAAGAACCAGGCGCAACGCTTCCTACCTTTTCCACGAAATCGAGCAGAACATTAGTGACACTATGCAGCGGCGGAGCAAAGGTAACCTTCTCCATTTGATCGCGCATCGCCTGCATAACGCGTGGGTGGCGGTGGCCTAGAACCGCTACGAAAATGCCCCCGATCGCATCGAAGTATCGCTTCCCGGAAGTATCCCAGTAGTAGAGGCCGTCCGCTCGTTCAATCACCAGAGGATGGTCGAGGAATTCCGAAGTTGCCTGGTAGTCAATGAAGGTGTGGCGCAGTAAGTTGATTTGCCTATCGGTGAGCTTCGCACGACTCGTATCCTGGGCCCCTACGTTTGCGGCCAAATATTCTTCCAGTTTGCTTGCCATAACGTTTACCGGTCCCTTGTGATGCGCGAAAAGCGCTGAATCTGATCCTATTTTTGCATGCGGGGCGGATGGTCCCGAGGGGCAAAAACGCCCCTGTCGCCGTCTAGAAAGAATACCGGAGCGCGAATTGCAGTTCACGGTTGTCCACGGAAGTGGAGAACACCTGGCCCTCCGACCCATCGCCGACACCGGAATCCGGGGCGGAGAAATTCGGATGATTGAAGGTATTGAAAGCATCCGTCCGGAACTCGAGCGCCTGGCGCTCTGTCAGATGAAAGGTTTTGAAGAGCGACGAATCGAGCTGTTGTTCCCCGTCGAGCTGAGGAAAGAGCCACATTGAATTGTAAGCAGGGGAGCAATGCCTCCACGATGAGCTGGCTGCGCTGGGTTCTTCAGACTGTCAAACCGCATCTCGCAGGCAACGGAAAAGGCGCTACGCTTTTGCAGTTGCCTGAGGATCCCGGCAGAGGACGTTCGAGCATAGGGAAAAGCCCATGAAGCAACATTCGCTTTGGAGTCGCGGGGGGCTGACGTGGAAACAAGTTCTAGGTGAAATGTGGAGGCGCGTTCGGATTCACGAGCTCACCGATCGCGCTGGACTCTTGTCGTACTACTTTCTTCTGGCGCTCTTCCCTTTGCTGATCGTGTTGACAGCCCTGATGGGCTTTTTTCTGACTTCGCAGTCATCCGCTTACTTTCGTCTGCTGGAGTATCCAGCTCGATTCATGCCGCCCTCTGCCTTTGTGCTATTTTCCGACGTTATTCGTGAATAGCAGCGCTGATTGAGGCGTTGAATACGGCTTTTGACGTACCCGACGGCAGAAGCTGGTGGCGGCGGCGGCGGGTGGCCATTGGATTAACGCTCGGCTCGGCGCGGTACTAGGAGCTTCTCTCGTCTTCCTCTTTGCCAGCAGTTCCGCCGGAGCATTTATTACGGCGCGGCTGCCGATGACCAAGACGCTCAGTGGAGTGTCGGCGATCGTTCGTTGGTTTGCGTACAGCCGTCGCCATGGCGCTAGCGCTGGTTGGCCAGGATTCGAACTTGCAACCGGCTGATCTAGCCAACTACTGCTCTACTAAGCGGTCCTACCATTTGGGGTTATTGCGCCGGCGAGAACCGCCAACTCTAAACAGAAATCGCGCGATCGTCTCTATGAATGGAATGTTGCGCCGGTTCCGTGATGTCTCGCGGTAATCTACGCGTTAATGGGCGCGTGGTCAGCGAAGGGGGCTCCTTGCAGAAAATAGCGCTGGCGAAGCCAAAACGCGACATTGACCAGGCCGATGAGCGCCGGGACCTCGATGAGGGGACCGATCACCCCGACAAACGCCTCGCCTGAATTCAAGCCGAAGACAGCCACGGCCACAGCAATCGCCAACTCGAAGTTGTTTCCTGCGGCTGTGAAAGAGAGCGTGGCAGTCTGTGAATAGTCGGCGCCCAATTTGCGGCCCATCCAGAAGCTGACCAGGAACATCACGACAAAATAGATCAGCAATGGTGCTGCGATGCGGAGCACGTCCAGCGGAAGCTTCACGATCAGGTCACCCTTGAGACTGAACATGACCAGGATCGTGAACAACAAGGCGAAAAGCGTAAATGGGCTGATGCGTGGGAGGAACTGCATGCGATACCACTCCTCTCCCTTGGCTCGGACCAAGGCAAACCGGGTCAGCGATCCGGCCAGAAAAGGGATGCCGAGGTAAACAAGAACGCTGTTCGCGATCTGACCGATGCCGACGTTCACGACCGCTCCCTTCAGCCCGAACCACGTGGGAAGAATCGTAATGAACACCCAGGCATAGACGCTGTAAAACACGACCTGAAAGACGCTGTTCAGCGCGACCAACCCAGCAACATAGTCCGTGTCCCCTCCGGCAAGCTCATTCCAGACCAGCACCATCGCGATACAGCGGGCGATGCCGATGAGTATCAGGCCGCGCATGTAGGCCGGCTCTCCACGGAGGAAGATAATGGCAAGAAAGAACATCAGCATCGGACCGATCAACCAGTTCTGGACCAAGGACAAACCAAGAACGCTTCGATTGCGGAAGACCTGACCCAGTTTTTCGTAGCGCACCTTAGCCAGGGGAGGATACATCATGACGATCAGTCCGATGGCGATCGGGATATTGGTTGTGCCGACTTGGAAGCTGTGTACAAAAGACGCGGACGATGGGACGAAGTGTCCGATGGCCACTCCAATCGCCATCGCCAAAAAAATCCAGAGGGTGAGAAATCGATCCAGGAACGACAGCTTCTTGCGCGGCACTGGCGCGTACACCTGGCCCTGGGTGTAGAGGACACCGGACATAATTACCTCGATGCGGCGTTAGTGATTGAGTCAATTGAGATGGGCAGAGGTGCGCCTTGGAGCGTCGCAAACTTGCCCGGCCTACAACATGCCTTGGATAGCCGAGCTCGATCAGCCTGCATAGCGCGATCTCCTCTGAGCCACGCAAGCGTCTGCTGCAGGACCTGTGCCGCGCCTATATTGGGTGGCATCACGATCCGATAGTGCATCCACTTGCCTTCACGGCGAGTAGCGACGATTCCGGCGTTTCGCAGGTAAGCAAGATGGCGCGATATCTTGGGCTGAGGTTGATCGAGTATCTCAACGAAATAGCAGACGCAGATCTCCTGGTCTCCCATCAGATTCAGGAGACGAAGCCGGGTATTGTCGCCGAGAGCCTGAAAAAAGCGCCCCATATCGAAACTCTTGTCCTTGACCTTCACAGGAATAATTATATACGCATTGACGAATGTGTTCACTGGCAATATAGTCGTTTTAGCGAATATGTTTTTCCCGGAGGGGACAATGACCGAACAACTGCTTGCATCGGTGCAGTCAAAGTACGCTGCCGTGGCCAACAGCACGCTCTCGAATAAAGACGCGGGCGTCAAAGCGGTCGCGGAGGCCTTTGGGTATAGCCGGGAAGAACTCTCTTCGATACCTGCCGAAGCGAACATGGGCCTTTCTTGTGGGAATCCTACGGCGATTGCTTCGATTCGGCCCGGAGAAGTAATTGTCGATCTCGGCTCGGGCGGGGGACTGGATGTATTTCTAGCTTCTCGACTGGCCGGCCCGAATGGGCGCGCGATTGGGGTTGATATGACGCCCGCGATGATAGAGCGCGCCCAAGCGAACGCTGCCGCGGGTGGCTACGAGAATGTGGAGTTCCATCTGGCCACGATCGACAAGATTCCTCTTCCCGATGCATCGGTGGATTGCGTCATTAGCAATTGTGTGATCAACCTGGCTCCGGATAAGCCCGCTGTCTTCCGCGAGATCGCCCGGGTTCTGAAACCCGGGGGACGCCTGGCGGCAAGTGACATCGCACTTAAGGCCGAGCTACCGCCCGCCGTGGCACAAAGCCTGGCCGCCTACGTGGGATGTATCGCGGGAGCGATTCACGTGGATGCCTATCGCGAGGGCTTGCTCGGAGCGGGTTTTGAACAGGTGCAGATTGTTGACAGCGGGGCAGACCTGAATGCCTATGCCAAGGTTGAAAACCAGGCCGCCTGCTGCTCCCCCACAATGGGCACGTTGAGGAGTCTCCCCGTGCTTGGGGAGTCTTGCTGCTCGACGGACAAGCCGGCAAGTCTCCATCAGGATCTGGCAACTCTTCTAGCAAATTATGACGTCAACGCCGCCGCTGCCAGTGTCAAGGTTTACGCGGTCAAACCAACAGGCACAACCAACAAGAGCTGCTGCGGGCCAACCTGCTGTTCCTAGGTCTTAAAGGGGTACCGGGTATGCCGTCTCAGTACAACGTACTTTTTCTCTGCACGGGTAACTCGGCGCGATCCATCATGGCTGAGGCCATCATGAAGCGCAAGGGAGGCGGGAACTTTACTGCCTTCAGCGCCGGAAGCCATCCGACCGGTTTCGTGCGGCCCGAAGCAATCGAACAACTCGAGGCTGCGCACTTACCCACCATGGGGCTGCGGAGCAAGTCATGGGACGAATTCTCGCGTCCCGACTCACCGCCTCTTAACTTTGTCTTCACTGTCTGCGACCACGCCGCACAGGAAGTATGCCCATTTTGGCCCGGCCAGCCGATGACCGCTCACTGGGGCATCCCTGATCCTGCCGCAATTAAAGGAAGCCCGGAGGAGATAGAACGGGCTTTCAGGGGCGCCTTTACCTCCCTGGATCGACGGATCAGCCTGTTTATCGCTTTACCTTTCGCAACCCTCGATACGTTCGCGCTGCAGCGAGAAGTCGATGATATAGGGCGCCGGTAACGCTGGTAGAGAATATCGCTTTTCAGACTATTAGCGTGTTGGCTATCGTCGAGCCAACTTTTGGTGCCCGCTTCAGCATTGGTAAGCTGCCGCCGGCTTAGAAAAAGATGGAGACTCCATGCAGAAAATAATCTTCGCGTGCGTGCACAATGCCGGACGCTCGCAGATGTCGGCAGCCTTCTTCAACCAGTTTGCTGATCCGAAACTCGCCCTTGCTATCTCTGCAGGGACTCAGCCTGCCGAGCACGTTCATCCGGTGGTTGTCGAAGCAATGCTTGAAGTGGGGATTGACTTGAATGCTGCTAAGCCGAAAAAACTAACTGCGGAACTGGCACAAAGCGCTGACATGCTCATTACGATGGGCTGCGGAGATGATTGTCCCTATGTCCCAGGTTTGCGGCGCGAGGACTGGCCACTGCCAGATCCCAAGGATCAAGGAATTGATTCAGTGCGGCGGACTCGGGAAGAAATTCGAGAACGGGTTTTGGAACTGCTCGCAAGGGAAGGCCGCGGCAGGAGTGGGGCGCCAGCATAGTTCGTCGCTTGACTTCTCGCAGCTCCCGTCGCTAAGCAACTGCTTATCGATGACTCAACTCGCGCGCCGCATGAACATCCTTCCGGATCGAGCAGTCGGAGGCCAGAGGCAAAATCGAGATCGCCGCGCTGCCCAAGCAGTCGACTGCACGCCCGACCGGGCTTAGGAACAACCCCGCGACGAAACGGCAACACTTCGCGCAGCTGTTTACGCCATTGTGTTCCGCGTCAGACCAGAGACGGTCTCGCGGTTTCTGAACCAGCCCCACGCACAACGAGAGCAAGCGGGCCGTCAGGTAATGAGCCTCATCGATGACCGGCTCTTCCCGGTTGAAATACTGAAATAATTGGTAGCGTCGCTACCCGAAGATATTGCGGGCCACACCATGCCGATAGGCGGTTCTGATACGCTCTGCCAGCGCTTCTCCGCATGGATCTGCGATCGGGTTCACAGCAGCAAAGACCACGTCATCTTCGCGCCTCGCCAGAACGTTGCCCACCACCAAAGCGCGCATCAACCAGATTGCGGGCTTTAGATCATGAACCTTCAGGCCGAGCCAGTCGCTCTGGTCTCGCAGGTAACAGCGAAGACCGGTGGTTGCGTGAACGCTTGCCGTAAGGCCGCCGTAAAGCGCTTCATCCATCACCGGAGCCATCTCGACGCGAGGAAACATAGGCCGAATCAGTGGCGAACTGGTCTCTAATTTCTCAAACAATCTTGTTATGGATCGTCGTTGCTCGAGCGAAGTGTGTCCGAACCAGTAGTGGCAAGTTTTGGCTATCACCGTCACCACGTTTTTGATTTCCTTGAGACGGTAAAAAGGGCCTGCAGGCAGATACAGCATCATGCCTTCCAATCCGATCGAAACATTCTCCATGGTGACGGCTCGTGCCAGCCAACCGGCCTGGCCGGTGCTCGTGCATTCGACACGGATCCAACCCGGATAGGCAGAAACTTCGGCCGAAAGCCCCGTCACCAGCCCAATACCGCGACAGATTTCATGGGTGACTGTTTCGTAGCGTTCGGGGAGGGCCAGGATATTGGGCGCGGAGCCCGGTTCCAGGAGTGTACCCTTATGCGGCGGGCCGCCAGCCATCGCCAGATCGCAAAAAGAACCCCAGATCTCATCCCAGGCAATTCTGCCATTGCTGTCAAACTTCAGCGGTGCCGAACGCATCGACACCGGCTGCACATTCTCGTATGTGTCCTGGTATTGATCCGGAAGGATGGTCAGGATCTTTGTTTCAAAATCCTCTGATGTCTCGATTGTTTCGTCACGGTCTGCCATCCTCACCCCAGCCACATGCTGCCATTCTGCAGACGATTGTTCCACGTTCGCCAAGGCGGCAATTTTCACTTCACGACGGTCAACTGTGAGAATGGGAGTGCCCATGGCTGTGCTTCCCCTGGGCCAACTCCCCCGGCACGGACGCCGTACCCAGTCTGCGCCGGTCAGCCCCGTTGATTCTTGCATTTATCCATGCGAGCACTTTGTCGAGCCCCACATTGTGCCGCAGGTCCGTGAACAAAAAGGGCGCCTGACCCCGCATTTTCCTTGAGTCGCGGTCCATCACTTCCAGAGAAGAGCCCACGTGCTCCGCAAGGTCGATCTTGTTGATCACCAGCAAAGACGATCGCGTAACACCAGGGCCGCCCTTTCTGGGAATCTTGTCACCGCCGGCCACGTCTATCACGTAAATCCAATCGTCCACCAGCTCCGGACTAAAGGCTGCGGAAAGATTGTCTCCGCCACTCTCGACAAGAATCAGATCCAACCCCGGATGCGCGGTCTCCAGATCGTCGATCGCCTCCAGGTTCATCGAAGCATCTTCACGAATCGCTGCATGGGGGCATCCCCCGGTTTCAACACCGCGAATGCGGGCGGCGTCCAGAGAACCCTGGCGAATCAGAAATTCAGCATCTTCTGTGGTGTAGATATCGTTGGTGACCACCGCAACACTCATCCTGGGCGAGAGCGCTCGGCAGAGACTGTCCACTAACGCCGTTTTGCCGGAACCCACTGGTCCGGCAATACCAATGCGAAACGCGCGCGAATGCTCTATCGACATCCCGATCCTCCAGTTAAAACAAAAAATATCTCTGCGCCAACGGCAATGTCGTCGCAGGTTCGCAGGTGAGTAGCTCGCCATCAGCCCGCACCTCATATGTCTCCGGATCTACCGTGATCTCCGGCGTGGCGCTGTTGTGGACCATGTTGCTCTTACCGATCAAACGGCAGTCCTCAACCGCGACGGCCGGCGTGCGCAACTGGAGCCCGTTGAGGCTTTCGTCCTGCAGCGCAGCCTGCGAGGTGAAGAGAAGACTCGTTACCGAAGGAACGCTTCCGAAACTGCCGAACATGGGGCGGTACAACACGGGCTGCGGCGTTGGAATGGAAGCATTCGCATCGCCCATCGCGCTCCAGGCGATAAAGCCCCCTTTCACGATCATCTCCGGCTTGGCTCCGAAGAAGGCAGGCTTCCATAACACCAGGTCAGCGAGTTTACCCGGTTCAATGGAACCGACATGGGCACTGACGCCATGGGCGATCGCGGGGTTGATGGTGTATTTGGCAACGTATCGCTTGATGCGGAAATTGTCGTTGCGGCTGGAGTCTTCCAGCAAGGGGCCTCGTTGCACCTTCATCTTGTGAGCCGTCTGCCAGGTACGCATGACCACTTCTCCCACACGGCCCATCGCCTGGCTGTCGCTCGAGATCATGCTGATGACCCCCAGGTCATGCAGAATATCTTCGGCGGCAATGGTTTCGGGCCGGATGCGGCTCTCGGCAAACGCCACATCTTCCGGGACAAGCGAATTCAAATGATGGCAGACCATCAACATGTCGAGATGCTCGGCAATCGTATTGCGGGTATACGGTCGCGTAGGATTCGTGGACGAGGGCAATACATTGGGCAAAGAAGCCATGCGAATGATGTCGGGCGCATGACCGCCGCCGGCTCCCTCGGTGTGGTACGTGTGAATGGTGCGGCCACGGATCGCGTGGATCGTATCCTCAACAAAGCCTGCTTCATTCAGCGTATCGGTATGAATCGCAACCTGCACATCAAAGGCATCGGCAACCCGCAAACAGGAGTCAATCGCGGCGGGAGTGGTTCCCCAATCCTCGTGGAGCTTTAAACCGCAAGCTCCGGCGCGCACCTGCTCCTCCAACGGACCCGGTGTGGCCGCATTGCCCTTGCCGAGAAATCCAAAGTTGATCGGCCATGCCTCCGCTGCCTGAAACATACGTGCCAGATTCCATGCGCCCGGAGCGCAACTGGTAGCGCAACTGCCGGTAGCCGGACCCGTACCGCCGCCGATCATGGTGGTGGTGCCGCCACACAGGGCTTCGTAAATCTGCTGCGGAGCAATAAAATGGATGTGACTGTCAATGGCTCCGGCGGTGACGATGAGGTTCTCGCCCGCAATGACCTCGGTCGCCGCACCCACCACCAGTTCCGGATCCACACCGTCCATGGTGTCTGGGTTGCCGGCCTTTCCCACTTTGACGATGCGCCCGTTGCGAACGCCGATATCGCCTTTCACAATGCCCCAATGGTCGACGATCAGCGCATTCGTAATGACGAGATCCAAGGCTCCGGGCCTCGATTCGCGAAGGGCGCGGGAGCTTTGCCCCATGCCATCGCGTATGGTCTTGCCGCCGCCGAACGTGATTTCGTCCCCATAGACCGTGAAGTCACGCTCCACCTCGAGCACCAGCTCGGTATCCGCCAGACGAACCCTGTCCCCGGTGGTTGGCCCGTACAGATCTGCGTACGTCCTGCGGGAAATGTTGTGGCTCATGGTTTCTCCTCGAGCAGTCCCTGGACGGCGCCCCGATGGCCCCACATGTGCCCGGAACCGGTAAAGGCAACCAGCGAAACCGCCCTTTCGTCACCCGGCTCGAAGCGCGCCGATGTTCCAGACGGGATATCGAGACGCATGCCGTAAGCAGACGCGCGTTCAAACTCAAGCGCGGGATTCACTTCATAGAAGTGATAATGGCTACCCACCTGTACGGGGCGATCGCCCGTGTGACGCACGACCAGCCGCACGGTCGCGCGGCCGGCGTTCAGCACAATGTCGTCCTGCGAAAGCAGATATTCCCCGGGCTGCATGCCGGTTCCCTCTTTCATTGAATTGGATCGTGGACGGTGACCAGTTTCGTGCCGTCCGGGAAGGTGGCCTCCGCCTGTACTTCATGGATCATGCCGGCGACCCCTTCCATCACGTCACTCCGGCTCAGTATCCTGCTTCCTGACGCCATAATCTCAACCACTGACTTACCATCCCGCGCTAACTCAAGAATCTCAGCCGTAATAATGGCCACCGCTTCGGGATAGTTCAACCTGAGGCCACGTTCCTTACGCCTGCGGGCCACGTCGGCCGCTACATGAATCAGCAGCCGCTCCTGTTCTCGTGGAGTTAAGTGCACGATGGTTCTCCTTCAGTAGGTTCTGCGGGGTGCTATCGCAGCGCGACCGCATAGAAAGCTTTTTGCTGAGGTCCAGAAACAGAACAGATCTTCCATGATCGCGAGAGACGAAGCCGATAACCCGCGGACGAGCAGGCCGTCCGCGGCAAGTGCTGTCGCACCCCAATAGGTATCGACGTCACTCCGCTGTTGAGCGATCTCCCTCAATTTCTGCTCCAGGGCGATCCAGATTTTAGCGTCCTCATTGGTACGACAGATCATGAACGAAGTCAAATATCTGTATTTTCCGAAGCGTGCAAGCGATGACAGCCTTGTTTCCCGCGGTTTGATACTCATGCGATCGATAAAAATGGGTCGCTCCTGGTTCCTTATACTGGCTCGCACGCGTAGCGATTCGTAGGCAAACAGTTCGCCGGCGGCCATTCTGCCCGGAGCGAGAATTTCCCACCAGAACAACGTAGCTCCCCGTGCAAGGTGTACGTCGGTGCGCTGTTCGAACCGGGCATCCCGAAATGGAATCACAGAGTCCGGCAGGTACTCAAGCAACGCATCTTCTCCGAGATGAATCTCGGTTGACAGCAGAGCATCGGCTGCATGGGCACGGGGGCGATACACACGGGTGGACCCGGTGCTGGTGATCTGCGCCCGTGCATCGGCGCCCACATCGATGCGTAAGCTCATATCATCGCCACCAAACACCCCGCCGGAGACATTGTTCAGATGCACCAGGCTTTCTCCGGATGGATTGGGAAAAGCACGTACTACCTTCCATGGTGGTTCCTGTTGCACACAACGAAACTGCGTTTCTCCGGCCACGGCGGAAAACTCGAGATGCAAGCGCGCGCGCATCATCAGCTAATAAATAGCCGGGTATGCAGGCCGGGGTGACGGCTTGAAGCAAGCTCGAGCAGGGGCTGGCAAAGACAAACATCCTCCATAGAAGTTTCGCTTGCAGTTTTCGTCGTCTCCAGCATTGCAGCCTTGAGCCGCCAGAGCAGGGAAGCGGCTTCCGACTGACCGAGGGGCAGCAACCGCTGGCACGCGGAGACAAGCCCCGTGAGCGACTGGTGAAGATAGGCTGCTGCCACATCATCGCGATCCAGGCAAAGGCAACTACCGAGGTGACCGAAGAGCAACGGTACATGCGCCTGCTCACTACCGTAGCGGCACGAGATCCCCAAAGCATGCATCGCCAGGGTACTGAGCCGTTTACCCAGCCGAAGGCTTGCTTCGCGCAATTCTCGCGCCGGCTTCATCGCGCTCAGTTCTTCATTGAGGCGTTGCCATTCTTCGGGAGACGCCGTGTCATACCCGGCATACACGAACACGGCCTCGAGCCTGCCCTCTTCCTCGAGGTAGCCCTGCAAGAAGGAAAACAGGCCGGGCGCCTCAAGACCGTTTTCCTCCACCATGCCCTCGAGACCGAAACTGTGCGCCGCCGCACCTATGGGTAAAGCGCTGTCGGCAAGATGAAGAAGTTGCAGTAGCCCGATAGCATTCACAGATCGATCATCCCGAACCTGGTTGAGAGATCGGCGTTCAGCCCATCCTGAACTTCCCTGCTGGGAAGAAACAAATTCCAGATGTCACCGCCCGTCAGGACCCCGCACCTTCGGTGCTCATGTCTGATTGCACGATCTGTGGGCTCCTCATTTTTCACCATCGGTTCAAATGCTCAACAGGTGATGTACGCTTTGAGGGTCCGACTCACGAGGGTTTCCCTCGAGCACAATCCGGCCGCGCCGCACTACATAAAACCTGTCCGCTATCGACCATGCAAAATCGAGATATTGTTCCACCAGAAGAATGGCAACTTTGAGCCGGGTCCGGATCTCTCTCAGGGTTTCTTCAATCTGCTGCACGATCGACGGCTGAATACCTTCTGTGGGCTCATCCAGAATGAGGAGCCTGGGCTGCGCGACCATCGCTCTGGCAATCGCCAGTTGCTGCTGTTCCCCACCGCTGAGCACTCCTCCCTTACGCTGGCCAACGCGCTTCAGAACAGGGAAAAGTTCAAAGATGTGCGCGGGAATCGCATCTTCGCCTATCGCCTTGCTCGATGCCGCGATGCCAAGACGAAGGTTCTCATCCACGGTGAGATGCGGGAATATGCCGCGTCCCTGGGGAACGTAGCCTATTCCCTTTCGCGCGCGTAGATATGCGGGTTTATGCGTAACATCTCCCCCCAGAAAAGTGATCGTGCCTTCTGAAACCGGATGATGCCCGACAATGGTCCGGAGCAGCGTTGTCTTGCCGACGCCGTTGCGGCCCAGCAGGGTGACCGATTCTCCTTCGCGGACCGACAAATTAATCTCTTCCAACACCCGGCTCTTGCCATAAGAAGCGGAAATATCTTTCATCTCAAGCATGGGGAATCTCCTTTTCGCGTCCCAGGTAAACCGAAATTACCACCGGGTCGCGTTGAATTTCCTCAAGCGTCCCTTCTTTCAGCAGGCGCCCCATATGCATTACGGTTACGGGAGCCTCCAGTTGCGCGACAAAAGTCATGTCGTGATCGATCACCAGGATGCTGTGTTTTTGGGAAAGGCCGCGGATCAATTCCGCTGTCTGGCTCGACTCGTCCGGTGACATGCCCGCGGCTGGTTCATCGAGCAAAAGCAGGTCTGCATCGGAGGCAACTACCATCCCAATTTCAAGCCACTGTTTCTGTCCGTGAGCCAGTTGGCCGGCAAGTGCTTTCCGCCGATCCTTCAGGCCGATCTTCTCCAGCACATTTTCGACGCGCTCGCGCACGTCACGCGAAAGGCCGACTCCAAACGATCGGTGACATTCCCGATTCTGCTGGGCCGCCACGTTCAGGTTATCGACAACGGTCAGGTTCTCAAGAATCCCCGGGGCCTGGAACTTTCTGCAGATGCCTTTACGCACAATTCTGTATTCGTTCATGTGCGTGATCTCTTCGCCCTTGAAGATCACCTTTCCCTCGGAAGGGCGCACATGGCCAATGATCGTATCGAGGAGCGTTGACTTGCCGGCTCCATTCGGGCCGACGAGAACCCGAATTGAGGTGGGCAGAAGTTGAAGACTCATGCCGTTCAGCGCCTTAAAGCCATCGAAGCTGACGGTAACGTTTTCAACAGAGAGCAGTGGAGATTGCATAATTCGCCTCGAAAGCCGCTTCGTTGAGAGAGCACATGGTTGCGGCTGATTAATTAGGTTGGTCCGCAATTTCCCGCATCGTGCGCTTTCTAAACCGCGGTCGAAACCCTGCCCACAAT
>CAWFGM010000054.1:0-39460 GCA_963815175.1 uncultured Acidobacteriaceae bacterium | reverse complement strand
CGATGCCCAATGCCAGCGTGAGCAGTACCGTGAGGCTCAGCGCGGGATGCTTGAGCAGCATGCGCAAGCCGAAACGCAAATTCCGGCTGGCATATTGCAGACTCAGAATCGAACGATTACCCGACGTCGAGTTTGGACGTACCGTGATCGTCATTTACCTGCACCTACTCGTACCGCAGCGCTTCTGTTGGTTTGGTGGAAGCCGTACGTCGCGCGGCCAATACGCAGGCTATCAGAGCGCAGATGGCTAACAGCGCACTTGCTTCAGGAAGGTAAAGGGCTGCAGGCCCACGGCTGTCCATCCAGGTTCTCAGCAGGTGGCCGGCCAGGATGTCTGCAACACTCCCAACCGTTAGGCCCACCCCAACGCTAAGAGCCGCGGCCCGCGCGGCAATCCAGAGAATGTGACGGCGAGAGGCTCCCAATGCTAATCGGACGCCGAATTCCATGGTTCTCTGCGCCACACTGTAGGAGACGACACTGAATAATCCGGCCAGGGCAAGCAGTAAAGCCATCGTGGAAAAGACGCCGAACAGAACAGAAAATAACCGTTGCTTGCTCCATTGGGCATCGCGGTCAATGGCTTCCTGGAGGTCGTAGGCGTCATTGGCAACCTGCTGATCCGACGAAACCGACGCAACGGCTGCACGGATAGAATGCAGAAGCGACAGGGGCTCGCCTTGGGTGCGAATATCAAACTGGGCATAAGGCGCAATCAAGGTCGTATAGGGCACGTAGATCGCGGGCAGCACCGGCATATCCACTCCGTTGTTGCGCGCATCGCTGACCACGCCGATAATTTCCCGCCAGCCGGTGCTGTTGGGGGACGTAGCGACGAGCGAGCCCACTGGCTTCAGCCCGGGAATGCGAATCTGGTGGCCAATGGCGTTTACACCGGGCCAATAACGTCGTGCGAAGCTCTCATTGACGACAGCCACCGAGTCGCCGCTCATATTTTCCGCCTGATCCCAGATTCTGCCGCTAAGCAGCCCAATCCTCAGCGTAGAAAAGTATTGTGGGCCTATGCCATAAATCCGAGCTTGTTGTTGTTGTTCCGATGCTTCTCCCAGGGCTTCGAAGGCCTCATCGCGGCCGAAATTGGGCGGAGTCGCATCGGTGGCCACGGCCACCGAGAGGACGCCAGGAACGTAGGCAATCTTCTGCCGAACCTGCTCGATGAAGGCCACCCGGTCTGCACGGGATTGAATGCGGTTCCAATCTTCAGGGTTTTCCCAATGCATGACGATGCCCACCTGCATTACGTTCTTGGGATCGTAGCCCAGAGGCGCTCTCATCAGATGGAGAAATGCGCCCATTGCTGTTCCGGCGGTGGCCATCAGGAGCAGCGTTAAGGCAATCTGTCCCGCGATGAGAATGTGAATTCTCCGATTGTTGCCGCGGCTCGCGATCCTCTGCGGGCTCGATTGCATGGGATGTGCCAGGTCACGACGAGATAAGCGCAGCGCAGGAGCGAGGCCGCACAGGATCCCGGATACCAGGGCCAGGCCGACGGAAAACCCGAGGATCGGGGAGTTGATGCGAATGAAAGATTCGGAAGGAAAGGATCCGGGAGATAGCGCGAACGGCAATTTCGCGAGCCACCAGGAGGCGGCAACACCGAGCACCGCCCCAGTGAAAGAAATGACGAGCGATTCTACGAGGAGTTGACGAATGATCCTTGAGCGGCTGGCGCCGAGGGCACTGCGCAAGGCTAATTCATGCCGGCGCGCGGCCCCGCGGGCAAGCAGCAGGATGGAGCAATTCACGCAGCCGATGATGAGTAAAAGGGACACCCCCGCCAGCAGCAACGCCAGCGTGCGGCCTGTGTTTTGCTCAAACGGGACGACAATCGGCTGCAACTGCAAGTGAAACTGCTTTGGGTAACGCTCAGGAAATTCCTTGGCGAACTGGTGAACGATGGCGCCGAGTTCGGCATCGGCCGAAGCGGTGCTGACACCGGCTTTCAATTTGATCCAGGGGGTGTAGGGCCATTGCATGGGAGGGTTCGTGGTGTCGTGCAACAGGCTCCGCGGAAGATAAATATCGCCCACCCCGAATGTGTCGTTGAAAGCGAAACTGCGCGGCATCACGCCAACGATGGTGTAGTTCGCGTGATCGAGTTGAAGGGTGCGGCCAATCACCTCGGGATCGCCATGAAAATGACGCTGCCAAAAGCGAAAGTTCAGCACCACAATCGGCTGGCCGCCGCCCTGCGCATCGGTAGGCTGAATCCCGCGCCCGAGAAGAGCGGGAACACCAAAGAAACTGTCAGCGTTCTCGGTAAGGTAAATCGCGGCGACATCTTCCGGAAGCTCGTTCCCGGTGATTTCCAGGTTGACATTGCGGAAGCCAAGCAAGCTCTCGATCGATTTCGCCTGACGGAGTGTTTGGAACTGCGGTTTGGTCATGGCGAACCATCGCGGCTGCTGCGGGTTCAGCTCATTGATAACCACGGGATTCATGATCCGGTCGGAATCCGCATACGGAAAGGGATGGAGGAGCACCGCATAGATCAGGCTGAACATGGCTGTCGTCGCGCCAATGCCGAGCGCGAGCGACAGGATAGCGACAGCCGAGAACGACGGTTGTTTCCAGATGGAACGCAGGCCAAAACGCAAATCATTGCCAATTTCGTCGAAGAGACGAAGCCCGATGGCCTCACGGTATCTCTCGTTTTGCGTTTCTATCTTGCCAAGTTCCAGGCGTGCTCTGCGTTGTGCGTCTTCTCCCGCAACTCCGCTCCGGATTAGATCTTCGGTATATGCGTCCAGATGGAAACGGAGTTCTGTCTCCACCTCTTCGTGGACTTGGTTCCTGTGGGTAATGGCGTACCACCAGCTCCGGATCAGCGCCAGAAGGTTCATGATTCCTCCGGAGACAACCTGAGAATGCTTGCCACGACGCCGGCCATCTCCGCTTCTCTCCTAGTTGAGAAAGGAGAGTACACCCGCGCCTCCTTTCCGGTCAAGGAGAGCCCTTATGTGGCTGCCCACACCTGGTGGCGAAGGAGGGAAAGAAGCAAATCGATCACGGCGCAATTCATGGGCAAAGGGTAGCACCGCCGCCGCTGTCCGGAGTGTTCCAGGCCTCGATGATTGTTCGGCATTGCCAACGCATTGTCTGCCATGTAATGAACGCAGTACGATAAGCTTCCTTGCGCAGCAAGCTTGGAGGTCGATGTGAAAAATCAAGGTGTGCAAACGGTAGCGCGTTGGGCCAGGCAAGCAGCGACAATATCAGTACTCATTGGGACACTTCAGTGGTGCTGCTGCCTTGCCCTTTATGCGACTGCATCGAAACCGGTCCCCTGTTCAGCGCCGGCCTACCGGCAGTTCGATTTCTGGCTCGGCGAGTGGGACGTCTTTGAGGAAGGTGGCTCGAAACCGGAAGCCCAGGCAAGCATAACCAGCATCCAAAACGGCTGTGGCCTGCGAGAACAGTATGAAGGCGAAAATGGTTCCAGCGGAGAAAGCTTGAGCATGTACGATCCGTCCCCGGCTGAATGGCAGCAGACCTGGATAAGCAATCGTGGCCAGGTTGTCTTCATTCATGGAACCTTGCAGGGAGACGCCATGACTCTGAGCGGCACAGACGACAGTAGTGGCGGCCACCGGCTTGTGCGCGGCGTGTGGAAACCAGAAAGCGCGGGAGTGCGGGAGACCGCAGAGAGATCATCGGATGGCGGCAAGACGTGGACGCCGTGGTTCGATCTGTCTTTTCGTAAGCGGCCCCCGATCGCCCGCCAGGACAACGGGGGCCCGGATGAGGATCGCAGAGCTGTCTCTGCAATGGATACGGAGTTTCAGGCATCCGTTAAGAACAACGATGTAGAGGGCATGCGCCGTATTCTGGGAGACGACTACATCCTGGTTACGAGTTCGGGAAAAACGCAAACAAAGACGGACCTTCTCAACGAAGCAAGAGAAGGCAAGACGACCTATGAACGTCAGGAAGACACCAACCAAACCGTACGGCTGTGGGGCGATACCGCGGTGGTTACCGCAAAACTTTGGGCGAAGGGCATCGACGGACAGAGGCCCTTTGACGTGACCTTGTGGTTTAGTGATACCTACGTGAAGACCCCTGCGGGATGGAAATATGTCTTCGGGCAAGCCGCGTGTCACCTGCCACCGGCACCCTGAGTGAGCCAGGTAGTAACAGAGCACTACGATGACCCAGAATATTTACGATGTCCAGGAGTTCTTCGAAGGCTATAGCCGGCTCAGCCGATCGATTCAAGGTCTGGCGGGGGCGGTGGAATGGCCGGCGATGCGGGCATTACTTCCTGACCTGCGTGGCCTGCGGGTTGTGGACCTGGGCTGTGGTTTTGGATGGTTCTGCCGCTGGGCTCGCGAGCAAGGGGCTGCCTCCGTACTCGGGCTCGATGTATCCGAAAAGATGTTGGCACAGGCCAGGGCCGCGATGCTGGATGCCGGGGTAACCTACACCAGATCAGATCTGGAAGTCCTCGAATTGCCGCCAGCGTCCGTTGATCTTGCCTATAGCTCCCTCGCACTGCATTACATCGAGAATCTGGATCGGCTGCTGGCGACAGTCCACCAGGCACTCGTTCCCGGTGGTCAACTGGTCTTTTCGGTCGAGCATCCGATTTATACGGCGTCCACGAATCCAGGCTGGCTAATCGATGCAAGCGGCCGCAAAAGATGGCCTATCGATAGCTACAGCGTGGAAGGCCCCCGCACGACGGAGTGGCTTATGAAAGGCGTCATCAAGCAGCATCGTAAGATTGGGACCACTCTGAATCTGCTCATCCGACTCGGCTTCACGATCTGCCATGTCGAAGAATGGGGGCCGACGGCCGAGCAAATCGAGATCAGACCGGAGTTGGCCGAGGAACGCGAGCGGCCGATGTTTCTACTAGTGGCAGCTCGCCGGTCGCTTGCGAGCAACTCATAGCGTTGGCCCGGAGGGACGCTTTCTCCTCTTCGTACCCGGGCATTCGTGAACGAGCTCTAGGAAATGTAACGAAGGTGAAACCCGGTCTCATCCTCATTGGCGATCTTCACCAGCTCAAGCGCGTTTTCAGGCACAGCGGTCTCTGTGGCCAGTTCTTTGGCAAGCTGTACTCCGTAAACATATCCGTTCTCATCTTCGTGGACACTTTTGACTATCCCGGTCTCGCCGGTCTCAATTACCTTGACGATGTCATCGTGTGCAAATTTTCTAGATGGGCTCATGGCCATGAAGTGTAGCAGTATCAAGCGGGGTTTACCGGAATGACACTCTGTCAACCCCCGCCCAGGTAGCTGCCATAAGTGATAAAAACAACCGCGATGACCAACGCTGCGAAGGAGCTAAATAAAGCCAGGTGAGTACTACGGCGACAGCCCTTCCATTCCTTCAGGAAAATCCCAACGAAGGCGCTAAAAAGCACGAGCATCGACATGTGCAGAGCCCAGCTGGTGAACCGGTACAGTCCCATGTAAGTGTGTGCCATGCCATAAAAAAAGAATTGCCCATACCACAGCAAGCCCGTAACTACGGCAAGCGCGAAATTCGCAGCCAGAAAGTTGCGCGCCGGACCGTCGGCAAAAGAGATATATTCGCGCAGCGAGCCGTGCTTCCAGTGAAGGTATAGGCAAAAAATCGCCGTGCTGACGAAAGCTCCTCCGCAGGCGAAGATAAGTATGACATTCCCCTGAAATTTTCCCGCGCCATATCTTGCCGCGACATCTGCGATTGGCTGTCCCGACGCCAACGCCAAACCGAAGACTGCAGAAAGCACGCCGGCGACAATGGCGAAAAGCAAACCCTTCGCTAAGCCAGGACGCTCCGCAACAGTTACGGTTAGCGATGCCGCCTGATCCGTGTCACGCAGCTTGCCGGCGATTCCCGAGGCAAAGATGCCAACCGTTGCGATCGCAATCCCAGAGAAAACCCAAACGCTTCCCGTCTGTTGCAACAGACCGCCAAGTTGGCTGGCCAACAGCGGAGGCAGCAGCGTCCCCAGGATGCAGGAAATTCCGATCGAGAGGGCGTAGGTCATCGAGAACCCAAGGTAGCGGATCGCTACCCCAAAAGCGGTTCCCCCAACGCCATAGCACAAACCCAGCAAGAATGAGCGCACCATAGCGTCGCGCGGAGAGTCGCGAAGCACCGCGCGAAGGTGCGGTGTTGTCAAGGCGGCGACGATGACGGGCAAGATCACCCAACATACCGCCGCCTGAGCCATCCAATAAGTCTGCCAGGACCACGACTTTGTCTTCTTCTGCGGGGTGTAGCACAACGCGGAGCTGAAAGCGCCGATGCTGTGCAGGCCCGCACCGAGAATTGGGTTCGTCATGCCTACAGCTTACCCGCTCGGCTGGTTCTTAAGCTGACTCCTCTAGACATGCAATGGTTTTCGCCAGACGCGGTCGTCGTCGACGCGGTCCCCTAGCCTAAAAGTGCAATGTCCCACTTCGGAGAAACCATGACGAGTGTAGAAGCACTTTGCACGCTCATTGTGATCGAAGACGGTCAGATAGATTTCAGGTGCGCCTTCAGCGCGTGCGGCATCGATCGCCCAGTCCATAAGCTTCTCTGCCACTCCTCGTCCGTGCCACGGTCTGAGGACGTAGATCTGTTGCAACTCCATCGCGCCCGGTTGCGGCGCCGGGGCGGGCGCCACCAAGGGAGAGAGTTTGGCATAGCCGATCGGCTGGTCATCGATAGCTGCGACTCGCCAGCGAATGGAAGGGGCTGCGAGGTCGCGCTCCATCCTGCCACCCGGCCCATAGGCTTCTTCCAGGAATTGCGTGAATGGAGCGGGATCATACAGGTGCGCGAAAGCGTCGGAAAACGCCTGACGTGCCATCAAACCGAGGGCAGAGGCGAATTCTTTGGCTGGGCTAAAGAAGTGAATCGTCTTGTTCATTACTGTCTTCAGTTACCACAAGTCCGCTCGCGATTACCCAAGATCTGTGGCGGAACGCGCTGAAGCCAGTATGCTCTCTTTAGCCGCGATTCTTCAGGAACTCTTTCATCGATTCTTTCGGGGGAGGGACTTTATGAAATGGAACACGAAGAATCGCGGCTCACATTTCTCTATTCCGCTTGCAATTCGTAATGTGACAGACGGCGCGGTACCCGCAACGAAACGGGAAGGGATCTGCAGAGCCCTACCTGGTGGTTAAATTCCATCCCGCGCCTCCATCTATCGCGTCTCCATCTATCGCGTCTCCAGCAAATCGTCACGCAGGATAACTTAGCCTCCAAGTTCATGCGATGGGGAGCACTTTCTCCATTCCGGTGAGCCTGAATGATTCCTGAACCCGAGGGTTCACGCCTGTAATGCTCAGTTGGATTCCTTTGGTCTGACAATGGAGATAGTGGCTGGCCAACATGCCGAGGCCGGTCGAATCCATATATGGAACTCCATTTAGGTCAAAGGTGTGTGCGGGTGGGGGGTCCTCGCCCGGCGCGGCCTCAAAGGGAGGCATCCCAGGCCGCAAGGCCACCGGCCATCTCGATCAAATGGGTAATCCCATATTGATGCAGGATGCTGACGGCAATCGAAGACCGGTAGCCGCCCGCGCAATGGACGATAATCTGGCGGTTGCGTGGGATTTCGGCGATGCGTTCCTGCAGCTGGTTGAGCGGCACATTCACGCTGCCTTCAATGTGCCTGTCCGTCCACTCGCGCAGATTTCTGACATCCAGCAACATGGGCGGATCGGGACTCGCCATCTCCTCGGCCACCATAGCGGCGGTCATCCTCTCCGTGGGCCACACCAGGTCCGGTCTGCCGGCGAGCGCTTGCATCCCCCCTTGCAGATAACCTTTGACGTGATCGAATCCGATGCGGCCCAGACGCACGGCAGCTTCATACTCGCGTCCGGGCTCTGCAATGATGGCGATGGGTCTGGTGCGATCCAGAAGGGTGCCGGCCCAGGTGGCAAACTGGCCGCCGAGTCCGATGTTGATGCTGCCGGCGAGATGGCCGTTGGCATATTCGGTGGCGTCACGAACGTCGATGATCTGAGCCCCCGCATCTCCCATGCGAAGCAGCTCAGCGAGATCGACGGGATGAAGAACTTCCTCGAGATTCTTATCCAGGGTTGCGTGCTCACGCGTATTGAGGATGGCGTCGTAGGTGAAGTAGGGTGGAGCGTCGGGTTGGTCGGCCGTGACCAGGCGAATGAATTCCTCCTTGGACATCGGCTGCAGGGCATAATTCAAGCGCCGCTGATCTCCAAGGGAAGAGACGGTATCCTTGGAAAGCTTCTTGCCGCAAAGAGAGCCGGCGCCGTGCGCAGGGTAGACCAGGGTCTCGTCGTCGAGCGTGAGGAGTTGGTTGTGGAGCGAGTCGTAAAGGTGTGCGCCAAGGTCGCTTGCCGTCCAGCCGAGCGAAGCGCGCAGGTCGGGGCGGCCCACATCACCGATGAAGAGCGTGTCGCCGGTAAGCACAGCGTAGGGTTTTTCCTGGTCTTTCTGGAGGTCGAACACCAGGATCGAGATCGACTCGATGGTGTGGCCCGGGGTTTCGAGAACCTGTAGGCGCAGACCCGGGAAGTCCAGTGTATCGCCGTCCCGCATGGCTACGAAGGCGTATTCCGCCTGGGCGCGGGAACCGAGATGGATGGTCGCGCCGCAACGGTCGCGTAGCTCCAGATGACCAGCGACGAAGTCGGCGTGGAAGTGGGTTAGGAAGACGTGGCGGATCTGGAGGCCGAATTGCTCGGCGTCGGCCAGATACTGCTGAATATCGCGCTGGGGATCGACGATGATCGCGGTCGAACTGGCCTCATCTCCAAGCAGGTAAGACGCGTGGGCCAGGCATCCCAGGTAGTACTGTTTCAGAATCATGGGTCCTCCATTGGCGCGGTGCGATCGTCCTTCCAGAGCCTGCTGCGTCCGGACGGGTTTGTTGCCCATAAGTTACCCAGGCGGTCTTTGTACATGACGAAATCTTCGGCAGCAATGCCCGTGTACTGGCTTAGTACGCCGCCATCGACGCAATAGTACACATTTGGGGTTTCGGCCAGTTTGTACCAGTACCTGCGCCGGGAGTCTTCGATGCTCGATAAGATATGCAGTTTTGCCGCATCCTTCAACGGGAAGGGAAGTGGGAAATGCGACCAGTGCCCGTAGGCGAAACGCTGCCATCCATGCGCCTCCATGCGCCAAAGGCCGAATAAATACCCATCCGCACCAATGTGGTAATTGGAAGCCGTGAGGTAAGGATTGAACGGTGATCCGGGTTGGGGAGCCACACGGATCAGGCGGCCATTCTGCCATTTGGCGAGACCGGGAGTGGTGAAGATCCAAATCGTTCCTTCCTCATCTTCATCGATCCGCACCACGGTGTTATTCGGCAGGTCATCCTTTACGGTGAGTGAGGTAAAGGCGCCGTTGCAATAGCGGATAACGCCGCCGGTCAATGTGCCGGCCCAGAGGCAGCCTTGCCGGTCTTCCAGCAGAGCGAAGAAGGAGAAGCCGTTGGTTGTGAGGGCGGGGGTGTTCTGCCGATTAAAGATTTTGAAACGAAGCCCATCGAAGCGCACCAACCCGTCCAGCGTAGACATCCACAGATAGCCGTCGCGAGTCTGCAGTAATGCCTGGATCGAATTTTGGGGAAGCCCGTTCTCCGTGGTCCAGGAGAAGAAGCGATAGGGTGGCTGGGCCGGAGCAGCGCAAACAAGAAAAAGGGACAGGTACGCGAACAACGCTGTTCGGCGGGCGAACTTTCGAAAGGTGCGGCACATACGCTTCGCTTTCTCTTCAGCCTATGTGGGATTACACTCCTGCACTGAGCGCAAGGGTGTTTTCCATTTAGCTTGGATTCGATTCTACCTAAGCATTAGAAGGCTGGCCGCAGGACGAGAGTTCGGCGGCGATCAAGCGTGCCGAGAGGCTTCGCCGACAACCAGCCCGGTCAAGCCCTTGATGCTCGATCAAGATTGCTTGCACCTCTTTAAATCTCCTAGCCCGACGGTGCTTGTCAGCGAACATTTTATTGATGCCGTTTGGCCCTTTTTGCAGTGCGGCTGCGCCTTAGTAGGTGAAGGCGGTTGGTGCGCGTCTTCCACCAGGAGGAGCGTCATGCACATCGAAAAGAGATCACTCGTCAACAAAAAAGTTGCAGCCGCCACGATCTTCGCCAGAAACTCACGTCGTGTGGACCTCAGCAAGCCTGCTTCATTCCGCGTACTGACGGCATTCACCAGGGCTTCCGGGGACAAGCGCGTACGTTACATGTAGTTGCAAAGGAGTCTGCTGGATTGCTCGCGAAATTGAAAAGTAAAGTTCATTCAGGGACTCGTGAAACTCTTTGGGCCACGCACGGGCCCCGAACGAGGCTTCCCGCCCCCAAGGACGCCTTTATCGGTGACCAATACGCCGGATTAATTGGGGGTTATTTCGTCCCAGAGCTGTCTAAACTAGCGAATAGGCCGGACTGCCTGCGCACTAAGCCCGATCTATTCGCTAATTTGGACAGCTGGTTCCGATTCACCCTGATAGTTGATTTGTTTTCAGCAGGTGCTGTACAAATCGGCCGATCAAAAAAAGCTAATTTGGATAAGTCTGATTTGGTCCCGCATCACCCCGCTGTATATCCAAATACGCCGCGGGCGTTGATATTAAGGCTTCGGGATTGAGCCCGATAAGGATACGGGAAGAGCGAAATAGCCTTCCCGGTAACTGAGCGTATAGCCCTTGCGCGCCAGTTCCACGTGGATCCTGCGGAACTTTCCATCCCAATTCCTGTCTGTGGGAGAGTAGACCAGGCTGTAGTAGTTGTCACCAGCCTCAAGGCTCTGGCGGAGAGCGCGGGCCAAGTCGTTGACGCCTACGAAGGCCTCCCCACCGGTCTGAGCGGCGATCTGTTCCGCGCTGCCGCGAAGGTTCTCACGGCTACTACTCCGGTCGTTGCCCTGAGCTTCCAGACCCCCGGCGCCCAGACCCGCGGCGCCGGTGGTGACACCATTGCCGTTCATTTCGGCATCGATGCTGTCCGCTTCGATACCGAGAACGCTGATGGGATACACGGCGATACGGGAGGCAGTAAGCATTTCGGATCTTGCGCTCAGGGGGAAACTTCCAGCCAGCCAGAACAGGTTCTTGCGGCCGGAGAACGACTCGAGGGACTTCGCGAGCGCACGAAAGGCTTTGGCCACAAATTCGTTGCGTACCTGATCATGTTGGAAGTTTTCGCTTGCGAGCTCGTTCGCGAGATCCAGAATGATCGAGTTGTCAGTGCCCGATGGTGTCGCGGGGCCGGGCATTGACCCCGTGACGTCATTACTGTGCCTCTGCGCGGCTGCCGACTGAAAAAGCAGGGAAGACTGGGGCAACAACTGACGGGCCGCCTCGGCAAGGAGCGCGGAACTCCCAGTAATATTCTGGACCATACGTAACCGGCTGCCGGTGAGGATATAGAGCCCAATTTCTTGATCCGGTGGGAGCGCCTCAAGAAATTTGAGCATTTGCGTTCGTGCATATGCCTGATTCACCGGTGACGTGTCCAAGAGATCGAACAGAATCATGTTGATAGTCCCCGGCGGCCCGCCAGCCGCCGACGCATTGGGTCCGGCGGTGGCTTGAGGTCCTCCCAAAGACGAATGATCCGGGGAACTCTGCGTCACCGCGCGAAAAGAGTCGATCGTCTGTGCGTGGCCATTTTCTGAGATGCGAAAGTCATTTTGGGTAAGGCCATTCACCACATGGTTGTTGCGATCGCGAACCACCACGTCGAGATAAACGATACCGGGCGTGACGTGAAAAACCGGTGTTGAGTGTGGAGGGGCAGCAATCGCCGGTAGGCTCGAAACGTCGGCGGGTTTGATGCTTGCCTTGGCCAGAGACTCCATGCCTGACAGCGAAGGAGAGTCGGTGGGCGCGAAGAGAGGAATGCCCGTCGTGGCCCGCTGCGCCATCGTTACTTTTTCCCCGCGCTCTGCTTGGCCGGATCCATTGCCAGCGTTCGGCGCCACAGGTTCTGCGTTTACCTCATCCTTCGGTGGTAAGCTACCGGCGACCAGAATGCGGGTGTCCGCACGGAAGACGTGATACTGCGAGAAGGTCACGTCATTTAAGAAAGCCTGGGTTTTAAAACCGCGCACATAAGCGAGCGCACCGCATGCTGCTATTTCGGTGGTAGTGCAGGCTGGATAGAACACATTCATGGTGACACTCTTCAGCGGGCAGATATAGGTCTTGCCCGCGATGGTGACAGGGCTGTATTCAACGAGCACACCAGCCTTTGTCACCGGACTAGTCTTTTCGAGGTCCGCCTCGATGGTCAGGCGAAGAATCGTTCCGGTGCCGGGATCCACGGCAAACTCGCCATGGTAAGCGGGATGGTCTCGATATTCCATCCCCAGTTCTACGCGGTAATGGGATTTGGCTTGTGGGATTTTATAGCTGAACACGGCAAGTGGTCCTTGGGGACCTTTTTCCCAGTGGCTCCAGGCAAGCTTTCCCTGTGCAGCGTCGGTCAGCACCGATCCCAGGATGGGACCGAAGACGCCGTTCGTCTCTAAACCCGGAGTCGCTAATCCGTAGTGCTTACGCTCCGCGGCGCTTAAGCTCACGACTTCTCGTCCGTCTCGATAGAGTATGGTGTCCCGGGATGTGTCAACAGAATGCATGGGCTGTGGTTCGCGAGCGGGAGCCGGGGCATTCTCGAAACGGAGCGTGTCCCTGGTTGCATAGAAATCTGGCAATTTGGAAATGGTCTTTCGGGCAAAGTCTGCGCTGCGGGCTATGATCTGGCGCTGCGTAGCGAGCGTTGGCGGAGGCATAGCGGGAAGCTCACCCGTTGGAGGCTCAAGAAACGCCGACGCATCAGCCAGCACCAGCAGGGTCTGGCGGGAAGCGGGGCCCGGTAGTTCAGCTTCCCACTGCGAACGTAGGCTGGGGTTCAATCGCTCCGTCAATTCCAGATTTGAAAGTTGTTTGTTGAGCTTCGCATCCGACTGGCCATGGGCCACCTGAAGCACCTGCTCCAACTGGCCCACTGTAACTGGAGTGACCGCGAATGCGGGAAGGGCCGCCAACACCAACAACAGGGCATATCGTTTCGCCATGCGCGAACTCCAATTGCCGAACATCTAACATGCTAGATGCTCGAATAGATGTTGTACATTGCGCCTGGATCCAAGCGATATGGGCAAGTGTTGGTGGTTCCGAGTTCGTGGTTTCGACCGATGGATTTGCGAGAAGAGGCAGGCTGCGACAAGTGTGCTGCATGAAGGCAGACCGCCTCACGACGGCCTGCCAGGACTAAGCGTTCCGTGGATACTAACCGGGTGATGCTGTCATCGACCTCTTTTGTGGCTTTGCGGGTCACATCAAGGCTGCCGCTCCCAGCTTCGCGTTTGTAGGTTATGCTTCGATTCATGAATCACACTCGGAATCAGACGGGGCTTGTTCGGTCACTGGCTTCTGTGTGTCTTGCTTTCATATCGATTGCGGCTGCTGCGCAAGTGCGACCTGCTGAGCCGCCGCTTCGCACCAGGGGCCATGACATCCTCGATACGGCGGGCCATCGGGTGCGCCTGACTTCAGTCAATTGGTACGGCTTCGATCAGCAGGA
The DNA here is from genome assembly GCA_963815175.1 of uncultured Acidobacteriaceae bacterium. Classification (GTDB taxonomy): domain Bacteria; phylum Acidobacteriota; class Terriglobia; order Terriglobales; family Acidobacteriaceae; genus PALSA-350. The sequence goes on along the minus strand of CAWFGM010000054.1, from coordinate 25,920 downwards.
CTTTGTTGCCGGAGGCCTCGATCATGCGCCGTTGGCTACCATTGTGAAAGAGATTGCCGATCTCGGCGTGAACTCCGTGCGCCTGCCTTGGGCGAATGAGACGCTGGAGCGCAATCCCCTGGTATCCGATTATGCGTTGAAAGCAAACCCGCAACTCAGAGGCAAACACGCTATGGAGGTTATGGACGCGGTTGTCAGCGCGTTGGCTGAGGCCCATATCATGGTGATCCTCGATAACCACGTGAGCCGGGCGGACTGGTGCTGCAATGATTCCGATGGCAATGGGCTTTGGTACAACGCTGAATATCCAGAGTCGCAGTGGCTTATGGATTGGCAGACGATCGTCCGCCGCTACAAGGGCGAGCGCTGGGTTGTCGGCGCAGACCTGCGCAACGAACTGCGTAACCACGCGACGTGGGGAGGAACGAATCCCAAGCTTGACTGGCATGCCGCGGCGGAGCGGGGCGGCAACGCGGTGCTTGCTGCTAATCCCCTGTTGCTGATCATGGTGGAAGGGCCGGAATACTCGACCAACTTCCTCGGAGTCGACAAACTTCCTGTGCGACTCAACATCGCTGACCGGCTGGTCTATTCGCCTCACGCATACAACATTTCCAATCATCCATTCGGCAGCTATGACGAGTTGAAGCAGCTGTATGACGCACGCGCCGGATTTTTGCTGCATACGGAGCCCGGCGTTCCCCTGTGGGTAGGCGAGTTTGGCACCTGCCAAACATTAGACTGCGGAGCCAACTCGGATTGGTTCGTGATGTATATCCGTTACATGAAAGAGAATGATCTTGGCTGGAGTTATTGGGCGCTTAACGGCACACAGTCGAGCGGGGCCAGCCGCACTTACGATTCCCTTGAAGACTACGGCTTGCTGTCGCCTGACTACCAGCACATCGCAGCCCCCAAGCTCGTGGAGTTGTTGCGGACGGTCCAGAACTGAGACCTCCGTTTCGCTAGTGCTGTTTTCTGTCCATCCGCCCCGACCTAGGCATGGGGTGAGAGGGATGGACGAGTCGAAAGAGCTAATTTGGACAGGAAGTGCCAACGCATGCAGCAGATTGCGCCGTGCAGCAAGCCGTTGCTCATTTCGACTGCGCTGGGCCTTAGTGCACGTCGGCGTCGAAGGCGCCCGTCTCAACAGTGTTGGCGTGCTTCATCTGAATGAAAATGCGATATCGACCCGCCGAGGGGAAGCCGTAAGGGAACTCGACTACCGGTGGGATGTTTTTTGCTGTGGAAGAGGCAGTCATGTCCATGCCGGCCATCGAGCCGTTATTTGCCATCTCATCGGAACCGCCATTGGCGAGCGACATGGCTTGCATGGCAGCAGAGCCCTCGGGATGGGTGTGGGCAAATACCGTGCCGTCGGTTTTCACGAAGGCCGCGTGCCCAGCCATTCCCAGGTAGGGCCGCACATCCTTAGCCGGCTGGCCTGCCGGGTCGAGCAGGCGGAAGCGAAAGCTGTAGCCGGTATTGGCACTCAGCTCGGCGGGGCGGTCCCAAACCATGGTGTAGCCGTCGGGCAGCTTATAAGCCGCTCCCAACTCACCCTGCGACAGCGGCGGCGGCGCGCCCGAGGCGTCTTCTGACGACAGCGGAGAGGGCGGCAGGTTCGGCGGCACGACCAGCTCCGCAGTCAGGGTTTCCGGGAAGCCATTGGCATGAACAATGTCTGCATAGAGCCGGTAGGTGCCTGGGGGCATGGATGGCAGGGTCATGCGCAGATCGCCGGGCGAGACCAGCGACGGGTGTAGATGGAAGACGGCGTCCATCTCCGGCTGTCGAATGGCATACAAGTGCATCAGGTGGCCGTGATCAGGCAGCAGATCGTTGTTGGAGCGGGCACGGAAAGTGTGCCGATCGTCGGTGTCGTAGTTGCCTATCTTCAGGTCAAGAGTATTGCCGTGGAGTACAGGGCTGAGGCTCAGCGGGTGGTAAATGTCCCTGGCATAGGCCCTGGTTTCGACGTTCCACCACTTGTAACCGCCGTAGACAACCAGGGAGGTGATGGCGAGAGTGATCAAACCGGCAACGAGCGCCTTTCGGCGCGCGCTTGGGCCACCCACCACGCCAGGGCTGAGACGCGATTGACCAACAGCGGCGGCAACGATGCCGACAATTCCGATCATCAGGAGAAGGCCAAGCAGAGCCAGGCCGATGCCCAGTGGGCGCTGCATGGGCAGAATGGAAAGCGGCATTGCGGGCACCGGGATGCTGGAACTCGTCTTTCCGGCAGAGCCCTCGATGTCGAAGTGCACTTCCCACGAGCCGGGAGCCATAAGCCAAAGCGAGCCGGTGAAGAAGGCCGGGTCTTCAGCAGAGGGCTTCATGGCGTCGGAGCTGGGCGGGTGTTTTGAGGCTTCGCCGGTGAGCGGGGTGGGGGTGATGCGGATGGAGCTAACCGCGGCGCCCGAGCTTCGGACCTCAATGGTGGCTACGCCCGGAATTACATTGGGCGTCCGAATGGTAACGAAGAGCTTGTACGGACCGGCGTTCACCTGCTCGAACACGTCCTTGCTCCCGACGTGAGCTTGCGCGGGCAGGGCGACGGCAAGAGAAAGAAGCGAGATAAAAAAGAGGCGCCACCGCTTCATCGCTGCACACCACGCATCCAGCGGCCGAAGAGCAGACCCAGCCATGCGGAGAGGGAAGCGTAGACAGCGGCTCGCAGGAGCCCGGCGTAGAGAACCAACCCGTGATCGGGATGAAACCACTGCCGCAAGCGGTCGAAGCCGTCGGGACGCGAATTGTACTGGAAATACATGGTGCCGAAGAAGCGGTTCTTGCTGGCGTCAGAAAGCAGGAACTTGGCAAAGTTCCATTCGACGGCCGTGAGGACGGCGATAAAGAGTACTCCGGAAACCAGGGCAATTTGCCACGGCTTCCAGTTCTTGGTCCGCTGCCACAGCAGATCGAGCGCCAGCGCCGGGACCACGATGAGGATAGGGAACTTTGCTGGAACGAGATGCGTCACTGGATAGAACACCGGCCCGAGCTTGGGCTGAGCGGGGAAAAGGGGAAGGATGAGGATCTCGGCAATGACGAATACGGTATAAACGGCAGCCGTCGAAGTCGCAGCCCAGGGTGATCTCGAGGCCTGCGAGAGAAAGGCAAAGAAGAAGGGCAGGCCGATGCCCATGGCTACGTAGGCCGCTGCCTGGTGCAATTCCACGTCCCAGGTGTACTCCTGCAGAAAGAACATCTGGCCCAGGATCGCGAGCCCCCCAACATAAAGAAAGAGCCGCTGCAGGCGCTTGAAACCGTCTGCGTCTGCAGCGGCGGCACGATTCATGACGGCCAGGATGAGGAACATGACGCCAGTAGAAATACCGCGCAGACCGAGGATGAGCAGCGCATGAGGCGGGCTGACAATTTTAACGTCAAGGCCATACGCGTTATGCCACCAGTTATCGAAGGGAGCCGAGGTGAGCATGGCAAGGCCACCCCAGCCGGCGAGGAAAACGCCCAGCGGAGCGCGCAGTCCAAAGACGCTGACCGACGCTGCCGTTAGCTCAGGGTCGCGGAAAAACGTGCACTTTACCACCAGCCAGGCGCAGATGATGGCGGCGACCACAGCGCAGGCTTGGATGGCCATGTGGGCCGGGGTCCAGAAAGTATCGCGGCCGATGGACCGGTGCCAGGAGACGTCCCATGCGCCCCCAATCGAAGAGGAGGTAATCGCCAGTACACCGGCCCAGATATACCAGGGAATGGTGGCGCGGCGAGCCTGCACCTCAGCGCCGGCGGCGCCAGAGGAGTAGCCGGCCGGCCGGTTGGCGGCGGTGGACATGCTTCCTCCAGTTCAGAAGTGCAACCAGGTTCATGATACGACGCCGCACATCGCCGGGTTTCCTTAGCGTTTTGACACATTGTTTCCTTATTGATATTGTTCCCAGCGTGAAGGTGCTTTCTCTTGTGGCACACATTTGCCTCGGTTTGGCAGCTTCCGGGCTGACCGCGGTCGCGTTTCAAGCCCACGCCCAATCCACCGGCGCCGCGGAATGGCCGACTGGCAGTTTCGACCAGCAGCGCGACGGGTGGCAACGAAACGAAAGCAAGATTACCGTCGACAACGCGAAGAACATCCGCTTGCTTTGGAAGTTGAAGACCGATAACAAGACGATGGGCATGCAGTCGTTTCGCGAGCCGCTCATCGTGGCGGGTGTGAATACGGCAGCCGGCGGCAAAACGCTTGCGATTCTGGCCGGCTCTTCCGATGACGTGTACGCGGTTGATGCCGCGAGCGGGGCGCTGGCCTGGCAGAAGCATCTGAAGTGGTCGTCAGACAAGCCAGAGATGCCGGGCCAGGGAGCGGGCTTTATTTGCAACAATGCGCTAACCGCGACCCCGGTGGTTACCCCCGCCGGGGCAGCCCAGCGCTTTCTGTACGTGCTCACCAACGATGGCTACCTGCACACCATGGATCCGGCAACCGGCGACGAACCGGATGCGCCCATCAAGATGCTGCCTGAGCCTTATGGCAAAGCCTATGGCCTGAACCTGAAGGACAACGTTGTCTATACCGTCACCGGCCAAGGCTGCCATGGTGTTCCTAACGAGCTGTACGCGGTCGATCTCGGGGCCAAGAAGGCATTTAACTCCACTCCACCGCAGGGCGGAATCTTCGGGACTGCCGGTCCCGCGATCGGCAATGACGGAACCATTTATTTCGAGACCGGAGATGGTGCTTACGACCCGGCTGCGGGAAAGTTATCGACCACGGTGCAGGCCTACACGTCTTCCAACGATCACTTGACGCTGAAGGACTACTACACCCCCAGCAACCACGAGTGGCTCACCAAGCGTGACCTGGACATGAACACCACGCCCGTCGTTTTCCCCTACCAGGGACGGGATCTCCTGGTTGGTTCGGGCAAAGAAGGCCGCTACTTTCTGATGGACAGCAAATCGCTGGGGGGGAGCAGACCACGAGACCCCGCTTTATCGCAGCCCCCTGGTTTCCAATAAGAACGTTAACTTTCAAACCGAAGGCACGTGGGGTAGTTTTGCCAGTTGGGAGAGCCCCGACGGCACGCGCTGGGTGCTGGCGCCCATTGGTGGCCCGGTGGCTGTCGACTTTCCCATCTCCTACGGGCCAACTCCCAATGGCGGTGTGATCGCGCTGAAGTTGAAAGACACGGGTGGAAAAATGGAGCTGGTCCCTGCGTGGCTTTCACGCGACATGATGACCGCCGAGCCTCCCGTAGTCGCCAATGGCGTCGTCTTTGTGCTCGCCGCCGGTGAGTTCACCGCCCAAGCCGATGATGTATTGGGAGGCCTGTTCAGCTACGAAGAGAGAATCAAGCATTCCATTCCGGCCAAGCTCCACGCGCTCGATGCAACCACCGGCAAGGAGCTCTACTCGAGCGGAGACCAGGTCGCTTCGTTCTTGCATCAAGCCGGCATCGCCGTCGCAGGGGGCCGGGTAATCTTTGGCACCTTCGACGGGACCATTTACTGCTTTGGCCTGGAGTGAAGTTCTCCATGAGAACTCGGGGAAGAGAGATTGATGCGTAGACTGCTGGCCATGCCCATGACCCTTGGTTTTGCGGGCGCCATGTTGATGTCAGGTGTGGCACGCGCGCAAGGCACCCCGCGTGGGTTCTGGACCGTGCCCGATGCCGTCCCGGCCCACAACGGTTGGCAGAAAGCCGAGACGGAAATCAGCACCGCGACCGTCCAAAAAGATTTCAAATTTCTGTGGAAGCTCAAGCTCGGAAGCGGGTCAGCGAAAGCATCCTCATTCGGCGAGCCCATTCTCTTTCCCGGCCTGATTACCGGGAAGGGCTTTAAAGACCTCGCGCTCTGGGCCGATGCCAACACCCTATATGCCGTGGATTCCGAACTGGGAGAACTGGTTTGGCAGAAGGACTTCAAGGTGGCTCACCAGGGGTGCGCGGGCGCGAACATCCAGGTGGTCGCCGAGGCGCCACAGCCGATTCATTTTGGCGGGCCCAGGCCGGCTACTCCACGTCCGGCAACGCCTCCTCCTCCTGCTGAACCGCTCGCTCCCTCCGAGCGCCGGCTGGGCGGTGCCGCGGGAGGCGGATATTTCGGCTTGAGGGGCGTGTATGTTCTTACCGGCGATGGCTACTTGCATGAGCAGATCATGGCCACCGGTCTGGACTATGCGCCGTCAGTAAAGTTTTTCGCCACGCCGGGCGGCAGCTCCTTCGGCCTGAACATCGACGACAAATTCGTCTATACCGCTGCAGGCTCCGGCTGCAAGAATGTCTCTAATGCTATTTGGTCCATCGACTTGAACACGACGGACTACACCGTGAGCAGCTATAAGGTTCAGAAACTGAGCCTGGCTGGTTTAACCGGCCCAGCGGTCGGGCGGGACGGTACAGCGTATATCACCACTGGGAGCGGGGCGGATGATCCGGCTGCGGGCCTCTATGCCAACAGCGTGGTGGCGCTCAACCAGAAAGACCTGAAGGTGAAGGACTGGTATACCCCTGCAGACGCTGGGAAAAGCAAGATGCTCAACGCCACCCCGGTGGTGCTTACCATCAAAGGCAAGGAACTGATTGCCGCTCCCGGCAAAGACGGCAGTCTCGTTTTACTGGATAGCGCTTCGTTAGGCGGAGCCGATCACCACACTGCCTTGGCGCAGACGGATAAAGTGGCCAAGGCGGCTAAGCGCGGCGCCTGGGAGAGCCTGGCCACCTGGCAGGATAAAGCCGGCGTTACCTGGGTGTTCGCGTCGATTGCAGGCGCGGTGGCGCCGGATGCGAAATTTGCCACCAGCAATGGAAGTGCGCCGCATGGCAGCATCGTGGCCTTCAAGGTAGAAGACAAAGACGGACATCCCACGCTGACTCCCAGCTGGATTTCGCGTGATCTCAAAAATCCGGCGCCCCCGGCCATTGCCAATGGCGTCGTCTTTGCTCTCGACGGAGGTGGCGGCTCCAGCCATGCCACGCTCTATGCGCTCGATGCCGCTACGGGCAAGGAACTGTACTCGAGCGGCGACGCCATCGGAACCTATACGCACCTGGCCGGCATGTCTATCGGCGACGGTCACGTATTCTTCACCACCCACGACAACACGCTCTACTCCTTCGGCATTCCGCTGGAGCACTAGTAGGCGGGAGCTAAGGGGAGTTAATGCGTACCAGAGCCCAGATACAAGAAGCCATCGACGCCGGCGCAGGCATTTTGCGATTGGAACCCTGCTGGGTTCCACGATCGTTCATGATTCCCGGTCGCAGGTTGAAGCTGCACCCGGACGATCTCTACGCCTTCGGCGGCCACCGCGGCGGCATCAACGAGCGCTGGTTTTCTTCCACCACCAAGGCATCGAATGGGCCGGACACCCTGCCCGATGAGGGACTGAGTTACGTGCGGCCCAAAAGCGGCGGCAAATTCCTGCTGAAAGAGGCGGTTGAGGTTGCCGGGGACCTGTTGCTGGGCGGCGATGTGATGGAGCGCGAGGGGGGATGGAATCTGCTGTGCAAGTTTTTTGACAACATGGGCCCCATTCCCCACCACATGCACCAGAGCGACGCCTTTGCCAAGCTCGTGGGCCACAAGGGAAAGCCGGAAGCCTATTACTTTCCTCCGCAATACAACCAGATACAGAACAATTTTCCCCACACGTATATGGGACTGGAGCCGGGCACGACCAAGGAAGACATCCGGCGGTGCCTGGAAAAATGGAATCAGGGCGACAACGGAATTATTTTTCACGCCCGCGCTTATCGTCTGGAGCCTGGCGCAGGATGGCAAGTTAACCCCGGTATCTTGCACGCTCCGGGATCACTGGTGACCTACGAGCCGCAGGTGAACAGCGATGTATTTGCCATGTTCCAGTCGGAGGTGGAAGGCCGCATCGTGGGTTGGGACTTGCTTACCAAGGACGTCCCCGAGGAGCATAAGAAAGACCTCGATTTCCTGATCAGCATGCTCGATTGGGAGGCGAATGTGAATCCCCGGTTCGCGGAGAGCAACAAGACCTTCCCGCGCCCGGTGAACGCCGTCGAATCGATGAATGCCGAGGGCTACGTCGAGAAGTGGATTACGTACGGCACACCTTACTATTCGGCCAAGGAATTGACCATCCTGCCCAAGCGGAGCGCGACGGTGGTGGATAGCGCGGCCTACGGGGTGATTGTGACCCAGGGCTACGGGACGATGGGCGGCCAGGCGCTTTCGACTCCCTCCATGATTCGTTTCGGAGAGATGACGGAGGACGAGGTATTCGTCACTGCGGATGTTGCTAAGGCAGGAGTACGCATCGAGAACCCCAGCGCATCCGACCCGCTGGTAATGCTCAAGCACTTCGGACCCGGCAACCCGGATGCAAAACCGCTGATTAAGAAATAAGCTAGGGAATCATGAGCATACCCAGTCAGCACAAGCACCCGGCAATTCATAACGCCATGTGGCCAGGCCTGGTCGGCAAGGGACCGGACTCGGAACCATTCATCGATCTCGAAACCATGCTGGACCTGACTGCGCAAGCGGAGGTCGATGGCATCCGCTTCGATGGAGTCGATCTGTTTTTATCGTTGCCGCACACCAGCATTGACTCCACCGATGACGAGCTGAAGCAGCTTGCCGACAGCATTGCGAAGCGGAATCTTGTGGTCGGCTCGGTGGTTGCCCCGGTGTGGCCACCGACCGGCGGCGGCTCTGCCATGGGTTCGGAGCAGGAGCGGAAGGCATTTCTGACCCAGGTGAAGAAGGCGTGCGGTATCGCCAGGAAGCTGCGCGAACTTGGCATTCGCCGCTACGGGGTGATTCGGATTGATTCCGCGGCCTCGCCGGCGGAGTGGGACAAAGATCCTGCGGGCAACACCAAGCTCATCGCGCAGACGTTTCGCGAGGCCAGCATCATCGCGGAAGGCTACGGGGAGCGGCTCGCCGCCGAGGGCGAGATCTGCTGGGGCGGCATGCATAGCTGGAAGCGGATGGTCGAGTTGCTGGAGATGGTGAACCGGCCCAAGACCCTAGGCTTTCAAGCGGACATGGCGCATTCGCTCTTGTACACGCTGGGGTACAACGCTGAGGAAGACCGTCTGCTGCCGCAGAATTTTGACTGGGCGCAGAAGGATGTCCTGATGGAGGCCCTGGGCAAAGTGACGCATGCCCTGCGGCCGTGGACAATCGACTTTCATGTGGCCCAGAACGACGGCACGGTGAGCGGCTCGGGTTCGCACGATTTGACCGGACGCCACTGCGTGGTGGGCGATCCGAAGGGCAAGATGGATATCATCGCCGTCGCCGGTCTATGGATGCGTGATGAGACGGGAAAACCGACTCGAGCCTATGAGCACATTTGCTGGGATGGCTGTATGTTTCCCAACGCAACCATGATGGCTCCGAAGACCTGGAAAGACATACTGGGGACGCTGATTGCCGTGCGCAACGCCCACGGCTGGGATTAGAAGGCTATGGCACGGAAGAATCTGAATGTCGGCCTGGTCGGATATGGATTGATGGGGCGGGCGCACTCCAACGCGTTCCTGCAGGCGCCACGCTTTTTTGATGTACCTTACCAGCCTGTACTCAAGGCCGTTTGCGCGCGCAATGCGGAGCGCGTGCAAGGCTTCGCGGAAAATTGGGGCTACCAATCTGTGGAGACGGACTGGCGCGCCCTGATAGAGCGGAAAGATATCGACCTGATCGATATCGCCAGCCCTAACAATACCCACGCGGAGATTGCCATTGCCGCCGCCAAGGCGGGCAAGATGGTGATGTGCGAAAAGCCGCTGGGGCGTACCGGGGCGGAAGCCAAAACCATGACGGAGGCAGTTGAGGCGGCCAACGTACCCAACATGGTTTGGTACAACTATCGCCGCGTGCCGGCGGTCACGATGCTGAAGCAGCTGCTCGAGGAAGGCCGCTTCGGGCGCATCTTCCACTACCGCTCGAATTTCCTGCAGGATTGGACCATCTCAAGCGACCTGCCGCAGGGCGGTGAGGGACTGTGGCGCTTGGACGTTTCCGTCGCAGGCAGCGGTGTCACCGGTGACTTGCTGGCCCACAACATCGACATGGCCTTGTGGCTGAACGGGCCCATCGTGGAAGTGACAGCCATGACGGAAACGTTCATCAAAGAACGCAAGCACAATCTCACGGGCAAAGTTGAGCCGGTGGGAATTGATGATGCTTCTGCATTTCTCTGTCGCTTCGCCAATGGCTCGATGGCTATCTTTGAGGCCACGCGGTATGCTCGCGGTCATAAGGCGCTGTTTAGCCTGGAAGTGAATGGTGAGAAGGCCTCCGCCGGTTGGAATCTGCATGACCTGCACCGGCTGGAGTATTTCGATCATCGCGACGAAGGGCGGCTGCGCGGATGGAGGAGCGTCCACATCAGCGACGGCGATCAGCCCTACATAAAAAATTGGTGGATACCTGGGGTGCAAATCGGGTGGGAGCATACGTTCATTCACCAGGTAGCGGATTTTCTTCAGGGGACCGGCAAAGGGGAAAAAGTGGCGCCTACCTTCGCTGATGGTACGGCCACGGATTACGTAACCGACGCAGTGTTGAAATCGGCAAAGAGCAGGCAATGGGAGAAGGTTGTTGGAGTGTGAGGAGGATGTATGGTACCCGGATCCGTAAGACCGCCCGTCATAGCTTTGATCTGTCTGTTAGTGATGTATCCGCTTTCGGGATACCAGGTCGCTGCCCAGCAAGCTCCGGCCCATCATGCTTTTCACGGCTTCTCGCAGCCGGAGCCGATAGACTTCAACGATCACACTGGATTCACTCAGATTTTTGATGGGAAGACTTTGAACGGGTGGGACGGGTCGCCGGAAATATGGCACGTGGAAGATGGCGCGCTGGTGGCCGAATCGAGCCCCGAGCATCCTTCGGGCACGACGAATATTATCTGGCGTGGAGGCCAGCCGGCCAACTTCGATTTAAGAGTGGAGATGAAGCTCGAGGGCACAGGGGCCAATGGCGGAATCCAATACCGCAGTCAGAATGTCCCCCCCACACCGCAGCAGCTGCGGAACCCGCTGGCGCAGAAGTTTGCCAAGTGGAATATGAAGGGCTACCAGGCCGATTTCGACTATGGCAATAAGTACACAGGCCAACTCTACGAGCAGAGCAGCCCGCGCGGGATTGTCGCATGGCGAGGCCAGATGGTTGAGACCAATCAAGGCAAGAAGCCGCGTTTGCTGGCGACGCTGGGGAGTTCTGATGATCTCAAAGCGTTTATCAAGATCGGGGATTGGAACCAGTTCGAGGTGATTGCCGATGGAAACACGTTGATCCATATGGTGAATGGACACGTGATGGCGATTCTGGTCGACAATGATCCTACTTTCAGCCAGTCGAAAGGGCTGATCGGCTTTGAGATTGAAGGCCCCGGAGTGGTGAAGATTTCGCACCGCAACGTGTGGTTGAAAACATTGCCTTAGATGGGCTGGGGAAGGATTCGCTGCCCGAAGAGCACGGGTTTAGCCGCGCCGCTCCGGGTACAGATCGGGGAGGGCTTTAGCCTCTGAAGCATGGTTTTCCAATGATTCGCTCGGAAATCTTGAGGAAGGAAGCCCAGGACTGACCGTCCTGGGATATTTTCAGTCGTCCCTGCGGGACTGATCGCGATCTGCCTTGGTAGCTGACTTGTTTCAACGAGTGCTGTCCAAATCAGCCGACTCGAAAAAGTTAATTTGGACAAGGCTACTTTCAGCCGTCCCTTCGGGACTGAGTTGAGTTTTGCAGCCGGATGTTAGAGGTGGGTGTTTACTGTGTCTGCGACGATTTTTAAAGGCCGCCAGGCGGTGGCGATTGAAAATGACCATCTGCGCGTCACCGTGTTGCGAGAGGGTGGCCATATCGCCGAGATTTTTGACAAGCTGGCCGGCGTAAATCCTCTCTGGATCCCTCCTTGGCCTTCAATTGAGCCCTCCAGCTATCAACTCAGCAAGCATCCGGAGTATGGATCGGACTCAGAGGCTAAGCTTCTCGCGGGCATCATGGGCCACAACCTGTGCCTGGATTTTTTCGGTGGACCATCGGACGCGGAAACTGCCGCCGGGTTGACTGTACATGGAGAGGGTTCCGTAGTTCCGTATGACATCACTGAACGTGACGAAAACCTGGTAGCCAAGGCTCATCTTCCGCTGGCCCAAATTAATTTCGAGCGCTCTATCGAATTGCGCGATCGCTCTTTGAAGATTCGGGAATCTGTGGAGAATCTCGCTGCGTGGGATCGCCCTATCGGATGGACGGAGCATGTCACCTTGGGTCCGCCTTTTATTGCAGCGGGAACAACGCAATTGCGGGCGTCCGTAACTCGATCCAAGGTCTCTGAGATCGATTTCGGGGCCAATATGCATCTCAAGCAGGCTGCCGAGTTCGATTGGCCTATGGCCCCTCTTTCCGCGGGAGGCGTCGCCGACTTGCGCATGCTGAGCGCAGCCCCAGCCTCGAGCGAATACACCGCACACCTCGGCGATCGACGACGCGAGGACGAATTCTTTGTTGCCTACTCACCCAATTTCCGCCTGGCGCTCGCCTACATCTGGAAACGCGAGGATTTTCCGTGGTTAGGGATGTGGCAGGAAAATTGTAGCCGCAGCACCCCGCCCTGGAACGGCCGGACCATTACTCTGGGCCTGGAATTTGGGGTTTCTCCCGTGCCCGAATCACGCCGTCAAATGGTAGAACGCGGCCGGTTGTTCGATGTCCCTGGATATCGCTGGATTTCTGCTCATGGAAGATTGGAAGCGGAGTACTGGGCCGTAATGCAAAGTGCTGATCAGATTCCGGAATCTATCGTGTGGCCGTTGTGAACGGTTAGAAAGCCAGACGATCCTTCTTGGCGTCCAGTTTTTTGGCATCTACATTGGGAACCTTTTTTAGATCATCGAGGGTCTTGAAGTCGCCGTTCTTCTTGCGATAGTCAATGACGGCCTCTGCCTCGACCGTAGAGAGCCCTAGTCCACTCTCCAATTGCGCCGCTGTGGCTTGGTTCACATGGATGAGGGTTACTGCGGGAAAGTTCTTTTCCAGGTAATTCAGGATCTCGGTAAATTCCTCGTCGGAGCCGTCAGCGCCGTATCCCGCCATCTTGGTGATGGTGTCTTCCCAGCCGGCGCGGTCTTGCCCGTTTGCGATCACGTTATCCGGAGAGTGACACTTGCTGCACACGCGAACCAGGGTGTCTTTTCCTGGGCCGGCAGGCAATTCGGGATACTGCGGGTGTTCCGCTGGTGGCGCTGGAGCCGCTTGTTGCGCGTAAGCCGGCATTCCAGCGCAGCATAAAAATATTCCGCAGAGCACAGCGTTCATCAGGGTGTTGGCATTCCGTCTCACGAATACTCCTGCGATTCCCGGTCCAGTATATTCTGTTGCGCCCGAGGATGGTTAGGGGGCCACGCCCAAGGCGGAGTAGAGCTCTTGCGATTTGTAGACGACGCCGTTTTTTACGACCAACGCAGTCTTTCTTATATTGCTGATGTTTGCGACCGGGTCACCGGTCACCAACGTGAGGTCGGCGAGCTTGCCAGGTTCGATTGACCCCAGGTCGTGGTCCAGCTTCATGATGCGGGCGGCGTTGAGCGTAGCATCCTGCAAGACTTTGTTAGCAGGGATGCCGGCTTGCACGTCCAGTTCGAGCTCACGGTGGAGAGCGAAGCCAGCCATGGTGTCGGTGCCGTCTTCTATGGGGATTCCGGCTCGATACATCATGCCGATCAGCTCCATCATTCTGGTAAATGACTGCTGATATCGCTGCTCCATGCCCGGAGGGGGCGTGAGTCCACCGGAGAGCAAGCCGCGCCGCACCTGGGGTGGAAGACGTTCGGCGATGGGCTGGTAGCCGAGGGGTATCTTTCCCGGCGGCGTGGTCATCATCTCTTCGAAGATGCTGAGTGTGGGGTCAAGCACGGTGTGGTGATCCTGCAGCAGTTTGATGAAGGACTGCACTTGCGGCGAAGTGAGGCCCAGATCGGCGCCACGCTTGGCCACCTCGGTAAGGCGCGCGGTAGTGTTGGTATTCTTCACGTCGGGCATGAAGTTGAGCATCAGGAAATTGGCGTGCTGAATTTCGTCATAGCCCAGCTCGACACATTGCGCAGCGGTCATCTCTGCCGGAATATGTCCGCTGACCCGTAGGCCCAGCTTGTGCGCTTCATGGATGATGACCGGCACCAGATCCGGCTTGACTGAGCTGTAAATCTTGATCTGGACGTAGCCCAGGCGGGCGTAGTTATCGACAGCAGCGCGCGCCTCATCTTCCGTAGAAACCAGCACCTTGGTCGGTCCCTGGTACGGTCCGGGCCCGTCAATGACTCCGGCGAGAACAATGCGGGTCCCGATCTCCTGGCCGTCTTCAATGCGCTTGCGGCGGGCTAGCAGGGTGTCGATATCATTTGCCAGGTCGCGTACCGTGGTGACGCCGGCCGCCAGGTTGAGCAGACCATCGTTATCCCCAACGTGGGCGTGCATGTCCCACAGGCCGGGCAGTAGTGTCTTACCCGTGCCATCGATTACCTCTGCTCCGGGAGGCGCGGAGACTTGGTGAGAAGGGCCGACGCTGAGAATGTGATTGCCGGAGGTCACGACCGTACGGTCTTTCAAGATCGCTGCAAACTGCGCATCGAAGAGATTTACATGGGTGAAGGCGATGCCGCCAGGGGCCGGATGGCTCAGCTTGCTCACCAGCGCTGCGCTGCGCGCGCGGACAGCGTTATCCTGTGCGGCCTGCAAGGGCTTTATCGCTTCCTCCCAGCCTTCCGGGATCACGTTTTGCCAGGGGTCCACGTAGGCGAAGAAGGCGTGGCGATCATCGAGCCACACGTAGGTTGGGGCGAAGTCCAGGCCGGTGATGGCGTAAAGAGCGACGTTCTTTTTACGGCCCGGTATTTCCAGGTTCAGCCCGGCAACACGGTCGACTGTTGCCTCACCGTCCGGGAGCAAAGAGATTTTTCCTGCATTGGCCAACGCTGCTTGCGCCAGGATGCCCAGCTCCGCCGGTGCGCCGTTGATGGAAAAATATATTGCCGGCGCGGAGAGCTTCTTCTCTCCCTCTTCGACGCTGCTCTTCCAGTGGGCGGCACCTGAGGTGAGCGCGTAGCTTTCGTCAACCTTCGACTTCAAGTAGTCGTTGCCGCGAACGCTCTCTTCGATGGGAAGTCCTTTTGCGTTCAGCTTGAGAACGCTGGTGGTTTGCGGTCCGCGCCCGCGGTCGTTGAACTGAAAGAAGATGTGCAGCTGTCCGTCAGGCGCGGTCCAAACCGCTTGCTGTCCGGCACGATTTCCCATGATCAACACAGCGTAACGATCAGCCGTGGCGGGAACCTCCGCCGGCAACGCAGGCACCGCGCTCTGTGTTTGCGCCCGGCAGCTAAGCAGCAGCAGGAGGTTCACCAGGGTGAGCCGGGTAAGAGCGCGCGGTAAAAAATGATTGCCCCGCATGATAGTTCTCCTGTTTAGGTGGTTCCCCAGATTTCCCCGCAGACGCGTTGGAAGTTTGCGCCCAACGCTTTTTCAATTACGGATGAGGGCTGGCCTCGACGGGCCAGTTCTGTGGCGATGATCTCCATGTGATCCGGTCCATTCAGATCGGGTACATAGGGAAAACGGTCCTCACCCGGCGCGCCGATGCCGAGTTTCTTGCGTTGAGCGATGTCAGCCTCGAAGTCAGCCTTTTGTTCGGCGGTCAGGACCGTCTTCTGGATAGAGCCGTCGGAGCCAATGCCGACGTGATCGCTGCCGCATACATCGATGGCGTGCACCAGGTGATCGAGCACGTGCTGGCGTGTGGGCACTGTAGGCGAGGCAACCAGGTAGGGCATGAGATAGACGCCGAAATATCCTCCGCGATCAGCCAGCGCCTTGAGAATCTCGTCGGGCTTGTTGCGGGGATGGGCATAGACGGCGGCGCATCCGGAGTGTGAAATCAGCACCGGCTTGGCGGACGCGGCGATGGCTTCGGAAGTGGTCCGGTATCCGCTATGGCTCAAGTCGACGGCCACTCCGATCTCATTCATCTTCTTCACCGCCGCGACGCCGGCTCTGCTCAGCCCTGCATTGCCCGGCTCCAGGCAGCCATCGCCAAAAGCCGTGCGCACGTTGTAGGTGAGCTGCATGATGCGTACTCCGAGATTGCGAAACACCTCGATACGCTCGGGCTTCTCTTCGAGAAAGGCGGTGTACTGAAAGCCGGGAATGATGCCGAGTTTGTTCTCTCGCTTGGCACGCGCGATATCCGAGGATCTACGAATGATGGTGAAGGCGCCGGGATATTTCTCTACTAACGCGTCGAGCCAGGCAAGCGTGTTGATCGTGCCTTCGAAGGTTGTATCCGAGACTGTGTAATTGACGGCGGTGATTCCTGATTGCTGAACCGTGGCAACTAACGCCGGGCTGGGAGCGGTTACCTGGTCTAGAAATGGCGAACACAGCGAATCGATAACGATCGCGCGGCGGTAGAGTGTCGCGGTATCCGGGGAAGCAATCGCGTGCGAGCCGCGCAATATGTGTGGAGCGAGCACTGCGAGCTTAATGAGAGAAAGTTGAAATTCCCTGCGGTTCAAGACCGTTCCTCGTTGGCTCGAATAAGCTGCCTCTGCTCTCGCCACTCGTCCGCGGTAATCTCCCATATCTCGGTGAGCAATTTGCCCGAGACATACTCCCGCTCCTCGGTGGCGATTACGCGCATTCCGGTCTTCTCGGAGATGCGCCGCGATGCGATATTCACTATGGCCTTAGGTACCCTCAACACGCTGAAACCGAGAGCGTCAAAGCAATAATCGTTGACAGCGAATGCCGCCTCCGTCATCAGGCCCTGGCCGTGCCACGGGAGTCCCAGCCAGAATCCGCGAGTAGCGTGCCCATCTTTGGAGATCAGGCCGACGGATCCTATATGTTCCTCCGGTGATTGCCGTAATCTCAAGGTCCAGTGCCATTGCTCTCCGCGCTCGACGGCGGGTAGCGCGACGTTGCGATAGTAGGTGATTGCCCCGTCAGGTGGATAGGGCCACGGAATCTGTTTGTTCAGGAACTTGACTATTTCCCATTGGGAAAAGAGCTGCTGGGTCCGGTCGGCATCCGCGAGCTGCAGCGGTTGGAGCAGGAGCCTCTTGGTCTGGAGGGTGGCGATCACAGTCACCAAGATAACAACCGATGCAGCTTGGATCGAGTCTTAAACCTGGCTTTACGGGGGTTACGGATGGCGATGCGATAAGATTCGCATTGAATCGAAAGGGTAAAGCCAGACATCTGGTAAGACCATGAAGCGGGCCCGCAAAGACGTGGATCTTCCCGAAGAGCAGTTTCACGCGATTTGCCGCGCGTTGGCTGATCCTCGCCGCTTCGCCATTTTGCAACAGGTGGCGGCCGCGGATGGACTCGCCTGCAGCTCATTGCAGGAACACGAGGTTATTAGCCCTGCGACGATCTCCCATCATCTGAAAGAGCTGCACGAGGCCGGGTTAGTGGACATGAAGCGCGAAGGGCGAGGCTCTAATCTGTTTCTTTGCCGGCCCGTCTTCGAAGCCTACCTGAAGCGGCTGTCCTCTCTGTAGAGGCTGCGTGGACTGATCGAGAGTAGCCCAGGACTGCGTCCTGGGCTACTCTCAGCCGTCCCCTTCGACAAGCTCAGGGCAGGCTCTTCGGGACTGATCGCGCAACTCCGTGTTAGCTGATTTGCTCTGAATCCAATTGCAAACGGCCGGCATCTATTCGATGTCTGTCGAACTATTCGACAAATATCATATTGAGGTGGAGAGATGGGAAAGCTGGCTGGTAAGGTGGCGGTGGTTACGGGCGCGTCGAAGGGCATTGGCGCGGGCATAGCAAAGGAGCTTGCGGCGCAGGGCGCCTCGGTCGTGGTGAACTACGCTTCGAGCAAGGAGGGCGCCGACAAGGTGGTCGCCGGCATTACCAAGGCCGGCGGTAAGGCGATTGCCGTGGGTGGCAGCGTAGCCAGAGGCGAGGAGATCGATCAACTCTTCGCGGAAACGAAGAAGGCATTCGGCAGAGTAGACATCCTAGTGAACAATGCAGGGGTCTACGCGTTTGCGCCGCTGGAACAAATTACAGCAGAAGAGATTGCACGCATGTACGACACCAACGTAAAAGGGCTGCTTCTGGCTACCAAGGCCGGCGTTGCGCTCTTTCCGAAAGAGGGGGGGAGCGTGATCAACATCGGCTCAGTGGCCAGCGAACAGACGCCGCCGATGTCGGTGGTGTACAGCGGCACCAAGGGTGCGGTGGATGTGATTACGCGGGTGCTGGCGAAGGAGCTAGGCCCAAAGAATATCCGCGTGAACGCGGTGAACCCTGGCCCGGTCGCTACCGAGGGCTTTAAGTCGTCGGGCGTGGAAGGAAGCGATTTTGAAAAGCAGATGGTGCAAAGCACGCCCCTCGGCCGGGTGGGCACTCCGGGAGACATCGCTACCGTCGTGGCCTTTCTGGCCTCTGACGATGCGCGTTGGATCACCGGATCGTTGCTTCAAGCCGCGGGTGGCATGCGCTAACGCCTTTTCACTTCTACCTTGCCCATTCAGGTCGAGAGCAGTTGCTCCGTATGCTCCAGAAGCGAAAATGCGCTAAGCGCGAGCTGCGGCAGCAGCTGCCTTGCGGGCGATGAGGCCGAAGCCCTGGTCGCGAGCCTTGCGCTCCAGCGAGGCTAGCTGCTGCTGGGCAACGGCCTTGCGGCCGGAGCGAATTTCTAAATCGGCCGCAGCCATCATGGCTTCCAATTCGACTCCCTGGAGTCCGTGCGCGCGAGATTCCCCGGCAACCTGTTCCAACCGTGGTTTGGCCATGTCGGGATGAGCCGATGCGAGCAGAACGCGCGCAAGCTCCAGCTCATGTTCGAGGCGTACCAGCAGATTCTGGCTTCTTGCCGCGAGATCCTGGGATGTTTCGATCTCAGCCAGCGCTTCACGTTGCTTGCCCTGGGCCAACAAAGCCCGGGTTAATGCAGTGCTGGCCGCAAGTTCGTCGTCGGCCTGGCGCTCCTGATGGAACTGTTGCTTCCACTGCCGCAGGGAGGTTTCCACCGCGGCGGCGCGTCCTTCTTCTATCGAAAGCTGTGCCAGGGATACCTGGGTCTCCATCGCCAGCTGCTTCTCGCCTACCTGGTTGCGCAGGGCCAGTGACTTCTCGTAGGATGCGCGAGCCTCCGCTAATTCCCCCCGGTCAACGAGGACATCTCCTTGGCTGCAGAAGACATAGGCGATCGCGGATTTATCGCTGGCCTGCTCGGCTGTGGCCATGGCTTGCTGGTAGGTTGTCTCAGCGGCCTGCAGATTCCCGGCTTGGCGTGATACGTCTCCAAGATTGTTGAGACTGAGCGCTTCACCTTCCTTGTCTTCGATTGCCTGGTAGGGGGGAATGGAGCCTTGCAGGAGGTCTCTGGCTTCCTTGAGTTCTCCTGTTACCAGGAGCGCGGCACCCAGATTGCTCATGGCGGCTCCAACGCCGTCTAAATTTCCCACTTCCCGGAACTCCTTGATGGCGGCGCGAAACATCTCTTTTGAGAGGGTCACCTCGCCCCGTTGATAGTAGAGCCCAGCGAGGTCGGTCGACATCATCGCCGCGGCGTTGCGATCCTGGGCTGCCTCGGCGCTTTTCCTGGCGAGCTCGCAGTCGCCGACGGCTTCATCCATGGAGACGCCAATACCAACTCCCTGTTCGCATAGAAATCCGTAGGTTCGGGCTACGAGGACGGGACGTTCCTGGGCGATGCCTTTTTCGATCGCCGACTTGGCAGCAGCGCGCGCCTTGACCAGATCCTGACCAATCCAGGCAGATGCCTCCGTCATATCAATGCGCGGATCCTGGCCCGCCGGTGCGGGCAGACGGCGAAGGGTGGCAAGGGTCTGCAGGGCGGCGGCCGGTTGAAAACCGATTTGCGCCGTAGCCAACAGAAGGCCGTAGTCAAGACTGTCGGGGAATAGCTGGAAAAGTGTGCGATAGGCTTCCACTGTCTTGGCCGAGTCGCCCATCGCGCGCCAGTATTGCCCTTCGATCAGAAATCGGTCCTCTTCGGGTAGATCCTGGGACAGTTCCCGAGCGCGCTGCGCCTCGGCACGCGCTTTGGTTTGATAACCCAGATGCCACCACGCTTCGGACAACGCGGAGTGCGCGAGAGGGAACTCGCTGTCGGCGGCTACCGCTTTGAGCAGCAAATCCCGAGCGCCAAGAAAATCGAAGGCCCAAAGCTTGGCACGGCCCCCCACATACAAGCGTGCGCTTTGTTCATCGGAGGGAAGCGCCACCCGTGCCTGATTGGCGTCTCCCAGGGAATTGGCGGCGAGGCCGAGGCGATGGCGAAGCCGGGCGCCCGCCTGGTCGGCCAGGGCGAAGAGGTGATTCCGGTCGCCCGTGATTGCCTCTTCTGCGATGGTTTCTCCGTCAGCCGTATCCTGCACGCGCAGATCGAGCCGGATACGCGTTTCGCCCCTGCCCGGCAATGGGGTATAGGAGCCGAGGACGACAACATCCGCTCCCGGGTTCTGCCGTAGGCGTTCCAGGGTACCCTTGGCCAGGGTTCCTTCGCCGGTGGGCGGCAAGTCATGCTTCACCCTGGCAACATCCTCCGCGGAAACCATACGCAAATCGCCGCGCGAGCCCAATTCCGTGTCCAACATCTCAGAGAAGACAGGGGAGAGCCAATCGTCCTCATGGCGGCCCGGCAAATTACGGAATCCCAGCACCGCTACCGAGCGGCGCAACCTTACTGGCGGAGCTGCGCTGGCTTGAGGCGATGGGGACTTAACCTGAGGCCTTGGATAGAATCGGAAAAACAATCCCACAGCCAGCAGAAGGAATGCCAATCCTGCGGCCAGCCAGTAAATCTTGCGTCTCGCAAAAGCGGGTTTCGCCGCAACCGGTGAGCCGTTGGCCGGAATCCAGGTTGGTGTTGAGTGAACTGGCTGTGATTGCTGCTCAATCGCTAGCGGCTCTCCCGGGGTCTCAACGATCACGGGCGCCACGAATCGATATCCACGGCGGGGGATCGTCTCCACGTATTGGGGGGCGTCTGCGTTGTCGTTCAGCGACTCACGCACCTTGCGGATGGCGACCCCAAGGCTATTGTCAAACTCGACAAATGTATTTTGCGGCCAGAGATGCTGCCGCATTTCCTCCCGCGTGACGACCTCACCCGACCTTTCCACCAACATGACCAAGAGCCGGTAGGGAAGATCCTGCAGCCGCACGCGTATCCCGTGGCGCGCGAGCGTGCCTTCTCCGGGGTCCAGATCGAAGGGACCAAACCGATAGCGGGTCAATTTAGACGACGACTCCGGCATACCCTCTCCAGCGGCAAACCCCTTAGCACGGCTAAGGGCCATTGTAGTCAGTTAATGAAAGGGTACAAGTGACTCCAGGTAAATGACTTTGGGGTTAATGGAGACTTAAACGCGAGTTCTGTTGACCGGCTCATTATTTTCCCGCAGAGTCGCGGGGAAATGCAGCCACAACTGCATTCCTGGCAAGGAGGCGGAATGCGTACGGACCTTTTACTGCGGGCGGCAGTCATCGCGGCTTGCCTATTGGTGGTCAGCGGCTGCCGGCAAAAGCGCGGCGGCGACGAGACCAGCCTGGGGAATCCCAGGGCGTGGCCTGGCTTTGCTTCGGTTCCGGGACCGGTCCTGGTTGGGCACCCTCTCAAGCTCAGTGAGATGACCGAGACTGAGCGGCGATGGGGGATGGCGCCCAAGCGCGGCGCCGGCATTGTCTACCAAGACGACATCATCCTCATGGAGCACGGCGACCAGGCGATTCGCTCCTTCGCCGCCAATGGCTTGTCGTGGAACTTCGACGCTAATGCTCCGCAGGTAAATGAAATCCAGCCGGGCAAGATTGTCTTTGCCACGGGGCGCGCGGTCGGCAGGGTGCTCGCGGTCCAGCGCAACGGTGACCAGCTGTCCGCCATCCTGGGGCCGGTGCAGCTCACCGACCTGGTGAAGCAAGGCAAGTTCATGTACGACCAGCCACTGGACCTGAACTCGGCGATTGCCATTGCCGCTCCTGACTATCCAGGGGCGGTCAATTCGACGGCCATGCAGAACCGCACGCCGGGAGCCCAGTCCTCCATCCAGGGCGGTTCGGGTACGTGGCATGTCGCGGAGTACTACGTGGTCTCGGATACCGGCAAATGGACGCCGATGAAGACGGTCACGGGCTCGGGCGCGCGTGTGCGTAAACCGACCTTGCTGCGAAGTGGATTTCATCCGCCAAGCCGGTTACGGCCGATGCAGGCCGGTCCGAACCTTGGCAGTCTCGGCAATTTGGGCAACCTCAACAATTTCAATCCTGGGCCGATTCCGACTCCGCAGATTCCGATGATTCCGCTCAATGGCCTGCAGGCAACGCCCTGCGTTGATTGCGGAGGCCTGGGACTGAAGATGTACCAGGAAAAAGACGGACTCCGTGTCTGGGTTACGGTCGTCTTCCATCTCATCCATCCGCATGTTGTCTTTTGTGCCTCGATCGACAATGGCAGCATTGAAGCCAATCTTCAGCTGGCGGGAGGCGCAGGAGTCACGGCAACGCTCGATGCCGCGTCCAGTCAGGAATTCACCGGGGGCAACATCAAGGAGGTTGGACTTATCCCTCTGGATATCACTGTGCCGATCGGAGGCATTTTTCTCCCGCTGCAAATCGATCTGAGCCAGTCGATCGATCTGGAGAGCGCCTTCAGCGCCAAGACGTCGCGTTTGCACGGCGAAGGGGGTATCGACCTCACCGGCGAGATAGCGGCGGACTACCACAAGGGAGCCTGGGAAATTACCCCACCATCCGGGCAGATAAAGCAAAACCTCGCGGGCATGGTCACAGGGATTTCGGTAGGGATCAACTCGCTGGTATTTGCCGTCAGCCAGCGGCTCATGGTGGGAGTGGGGGCTTTGAGTTTTGCCACCGGGCCCTACGTAGACCTGATTTCCTCGGTCACATCGCTTAAGGGGTCATCGATTGGGACCACGCTGTTGAGCCGGACGCCGATATGCGCCCAGGGAACCTTCAACATGAGCCTTGGTGCTGGAATCGGGTACAGCATGCCAAGAATCGTGGCAAGTGTCCTCAACACTGTGCTCGGTTGGTTTGGGGTAAAGCCGGTTCCTCCATGGGGAAGTATCGTTGCGCTTCCGCATAGGAAGACCTTAATTGATCACAGAGATGAGATACCCGATGGCTGCTCAGGAAAGTAGGGCGATGCTGATCATCGATACCAGTTGCCGAGTGCTTTCGCGCACCAGGCGTTCCCGGTCGGCGTGGTTGAGATCGGGGGAGGCGAAGCAGTGAGCTTTTGCACCAATTGCGGCCAGAAGTTGGGGGCGGGTTCCCAGTTTTGCACGAGTTGTGGCGCGCGGGTTGGGGCGACTACCCAACCCGTGGCGCCGGTGGTCGTGCAAACACCCGCCGCGCCCCCGCAAGCATTGGCCCCGGTTAAGAAGCGCAACGGCCTTGTGCTGGTGCTCATCTTTCTAGGCATTCTCGGGTTGATCGCTGTGCTTGGCATCGGTGGGGTGGTGTACGTCGGCTACAAGGTCAAGGAAAAGGTGACTAGCGTCGCCAAGGCGGTTACGAATCCCGCTCCGAGCGCGGGCGAGAATAAAGAGCCCGGCAAGAGCGACAACGGTGATCTATCTGCAATGTTGGGCAACCTGGGCAGCATGCTCGGGAAGGGCGACGATGAGGGCGACCCGGTCGAAAGTATTTCCGTGCATGACCCGGTGACGCCCTGCGCGCCCGCTTCCTATCCTCCACAGACCGCGGCGCGAATTCCTTTACAGGAAGGCACCGTCATCACGACTGCCTGGGGCATCACCAATGGCGATGTCGAAACCCGCAATTCCATCTTGTCTACCAGCCCGGCTTCTTTTGACATGCAAGACAACGACGTCAAATGGAAAGATGAACAGGGTCACGACCACCACTCGCCCAGCTCCACCCACAGCACGTGCAACGAGGATCTTTTGTCGGCTGACGCGTATGCCACGGTGGAGGGAACCATCATACCTCGCATACTCCATGGAGTAACCAGGGTGAGGCTCTCCAGCAAGAGCTTCGATGAGATCAAGTCCCAGGGCAAGACTTCGATTCGCTACTTCCATGACTTCGACGTCGACCAAGCGATCAAGCCCGCTTATGTGGGTGGTTTGTTCACCAGGGTGGAGCCGCAGGACGTTCCTTACCCCATGATCGTGAATGATCAACCGCTCAATCTACCCACGATTCATCTGAATGGAATCATGGAGCCGGTGGGGAAATACCCCTTCCCGAAAAGCATGCGCCCCGCCCACAGTGAAGCCGAGATCTACGTGATCGACGATCCTCTGAATCCCATGGTTCTATTGCTCAGAATCAAAGACCCCAAATGGTACAACGGCAAGTTCCGGATCGAAGTCACCAAGATCGACTACCGTGTGCCGCACCCGGTCAATCTGGTCGAGAAGCAACTTGCCGAACAGAAGCGCGCCGTGACCTGGGGGATTTATTTCGACTTCAACAAGGACACGATCAAGCCGGAATCCGCGCCAGTGCTGAAGCAAATCGTGCAGGCGATGACAGACAACCCGGACTGGAAGCTTACGGTGGAAGGGAATACAGACAACATTGGCGGGGATGCCTATAATCTCGATCTTTCGAAACGCCGCGCCGCCGCAGTCAAAGAAGCGCTGGTGACGCAGTACCACATTGCGGCGGATCGTCTATCCACGAATGGATTTGGCGCGTCGCACCCCATAGAAACCAATGACACGCTCGAAGGGCGTGCGCGCAACCGGCGCGTGGAGTTGACTCGTGAGTAAGGGGAATCCATGAGTTTTTGCACCAAATGCGGTCAGAAGATCGAAGCAGGTTCTCAGTTCTGCACGAGTTGCGGCACGCCGGTTGCAGCGCCTGCCCCGCCTGCGGCTCCGGTGTACGTGCAGACGCCGGTCGCGCCGTCATGGCAGCCGGCTCCAGCTCCGCCTCCGCAAGCGTTTGCGCCGGTTAAGAAGCGCAGCGGCCTCGCGTTGCTGCTCATCGTTCTCGGCGTGCTCGCGCTGTTGGCCGTGATCGGCATTGGCGGGGTGGTGTACGTCGGCTACAGGGTAAAGGAAAAGGTGACCAGCGTCGCACAGTCCGTTGCGCGTCCCACTCCCGTCCCGGGAGCAAACAAGGCTGCATCACCGGGAGCAAACAATAACGACGACAGCAACAAAGACGTATCAGCGATTTTGGGCAACCTGGGCAGCATGCTTGGTGGCGGAGACGATGACGGCGATCCAGTGGAAAGCATCTCGGCGAAAGATCCGGTGACGCCCTGCACTGCGGCTCCGTTTCCCGCGCAGACCGCGGCGCTGGTTCCCTTGCAGGCGGCCACGACGGTCACGACTGCCTGGGGGATGAAAAATGGCGATGTGGAAACCCGCATGGCGGTCGGCTCCACGGACCCGACGTCCGTTGTCCTTGTAGCCACCGCCGACGCTTTCAAGGACGATGACGGCCATGATTGGAAGCCTTCCAGCTCCTCGCACACCATTTGCAATGAGGATTTTGCAACTTCCAACACCTACATTACCGTTACCGGCAAAAAGCAGCCTCCCTTGATTCATGGCCTTACCCGGCTCAGGTTGTCGGACAAGTCGTTCCAGGAAATCAAGTCCACTGGCAAGACCAACCTTATCTATTTCGACACTCGCGACAGTGGGCAGGACAGCTCACAACCTGACCGCGAGGGCGGTTTGCTTACCCGGGTCGAGGCGCAGGATGTTCCTTATCCCATGATCGTGAACGATCAGCGTGTCAATCTGCCCACCATCCATCTTGCGGGCGTTATGGAGTCGGTAGGAAAAGATCCCAGGCCGAAGAAAGAGCGTCCATTGCATACCGCAGCCGATGTGTATGTGATCGATGATCCTGTGGACCCACTGGTTCTGATGCTTAAGTTGAAGGACCCTGTGTTGCATGACGGTAAGTTCAGAATTGAAGTCACGA
>CAWFGM010000053.1:0-67625 GCA_963815175.1 uncultured Acidobacteriaceae bacterium | reverse complement strand
TGAGTCCGCTGCTCTAACCAATTGAGCTATAGGCCCTTGAATAAGGTGTCCACGTGGCAGGCACAGTGCGATGGACGCTGCAGGTCTGCAAGATGGATACCCTGCCTGAGTCTACCGTTTCACCGATCTTTCCTCCAAATTGTGCCCTTGGGTTTGGCCTCGGAAAGCGCTCAGTTGCTGCTCACTCGCATCGGAGAGCCGCAGTCGGTTCGACTCGCAGAGCGCGCTGCGAAGGGACGAGGGCAGCCAGCAGAGCGACGGCTATGAATAGGAGCGAGACTCCGCCGAACGAAATGCCGTCGATGGTGTGGATTCCGTACAGGACGTGGCGCAGCAAATACGCTACACCGCCGGCGAGCACCACCCCCGCGGAGAGGCCCGCAAAAACCGGACGGGTGCTCTCACTCAGGATGAGAGTCAAGATGTCACGCTTCTTTGCGCCCAGGGCCACGCGGATACCGACCTCGCGCGTGCGCAGCACAACGATGTAGCTGACCGTGCCGTAGATACCGATCGCGGCCAGCAATAGCCCGAGGATGCCGGTGGTGGTAGCGATGGAGGCCGCCAACGTGGCCGCGACAAAAGGTTCCGTTCCACGCAGCATCTGTTCCAGCGTGGTGAACCGCGCGGCGAGGTTGGGATCCACAGAGGCTATCACCGGACCAAGAGCGTTCACCAACTGCGCCGGGTCGGAACGGGTGCGCACCAGGATCGGATAGTTCTGTAGATAACGATCGGAGAGGGGAAGGTAGATCTGCGCCGAGTCGCTGCCATCGAGCAGGACGCCGCGCGTATCGCGAGCGACCCCGACGACACGCCAGGCCGGCCCATCCGGCAGGGGTTCGCCGGCGCTATGAAAGCGGGGGTCGGTGCCAAGCCGGAGAGTGCGGCCAACGGGATTTTGTCCCGGCCACAACTGATTGGCCGCGGACTCACTGACGACGACGGACTTTTCCGCTTGCCCGGCCTGCGCAGCTAAGCCTTGGCCGAGAAGCATCGGAATCCCAAGCGTCTGGAAATAGTTTGGCTCGATCCATGTGTAGTAGAGATTTGCCTTCGTGTTCTGGCGTGAAGGTTCCACGCCGTTAAGGGAGACCGCGGCAGAACGAAAGTCGCCGTCGTCGGGTGCGCGGGCCGTGGTTACACCCGTCACTCCGGGCATTGCGGCAAGGCGGGTGCGGAGATCGCGGATGAGAGTGGCATCGTGGTCCGCTGTGTACTCGACGCTCTCAGGAAATTGGAGGCTAAGATCCATGACATGAGCGTCGTCATAGCCCGTGTCCATTGATAGGGCGCGAATGGCGCTGTGGATAAGCGTGCTGCCGGCAATCACCAGCACGGCCGAAACTGCGACCTGGGTGGCGATGAGGAAGTGACGGAGATGCCGGCTACGGATGGGCGCGGTGCCAGCGTTCGCTTTGAGCGCAGTGGCGACGGCCGAGCGAGAGCTTTCCAACGCAGGCGCGAGCCCGAACAGAACGCCGGCAAAGATGGAGATGAGGAATACGAACGAAAATATCCGAAGGTCCGGTGTGACGTGAAAGATGAATGTGCCGTACTGGTCGGGGAAGGCATCGGCGATCAGCACCACCGCTGCCTGCAGGAACGTCCAACTGAACAAGAACGCGAAGGCACCTGCGATCAAGCCGAGCAGGGCGCTCTCTGTGAGCAGTTGGCGAACGAGACGCGACCGCCTGGCGCCAAGTGACAGGCGCATGGAAAGCTCATTCTGGCGGGAAGCAGCGCGTGCCAGTTGCAGGCTGGCAACATTGGCGCAGGCCACTACCAGCACCATGCCAACAGCGGCCATGACGAATAAAACGCTAATCCTCAATTCATGAAGCTGCCCAATGGGAACGGGGAAGGGCGACCCGGGCCAGACCATTGCGCTCACGGGTTGGGCGAGGTCGGAACCAGGATGGTGAAGAGAGCGAAGGTGATCGGCGAGCAACGACATTTCTGCTTGGGCTTCGCGTGCGCCGGCGCCGGGAGCGAGACGGGCGAAAAGGCGGCAGCAGGTGTTTTCGCGCTCCCATAGCCAGTTATTACTGGGATGAACAAGCGGCTCAAGGGTCATTGGCAGCCAAAAGTCCGGCGCACCTATGAACGTTCCGACGAAGTTGTGAGGCGTCACGCCGACAATCGTGAACGCCGCGCCATTGAGGCGGACAATTTTTCCCAGAATGGCGGGGTCGCTATTGAAACGCTTTTTCCAATAGTTCTCGCTGATGAGAACCGAAGGCGAGGCAGCCAGTTCCGCTTTATCTCCTGAGTCAAACGTGCGCCCGCGCAAAGGCACGATCCCCAGGACCGAGAAGTAATTATCGGAGACCACAATTGTCATTGCGGTTTCGTTGTTACCGATCTGGGGCAGCAGAAGAAGCTTCCCGATCAGCGAGCTGCCACCTTCATTGTGTTGCTGAACGACGCCCCCGGGTACTGACACAGTAAGGTATTGAGGCAGACTCGAAGCAATCACGCCGCTAAACGACCGAACATGATCCCGGTACATCTCATAGTCGGGATAGCTGAAAAAAGATGCGGTTTCGCCGGAATGTTTCATGAGCGCCAGATTGACCATCGACGCGGGATCGTGGGCATCGAGCTTCCGCTCGAAAAAAGCCTGGTACGCGGTGAAAGCCGCGGTGTTGAGGCCAATACCAACGGCGAGCGCAAAGACTGCGATGGCCGTGAATCCGGCATTGCGGAGCAGCATCCGGCAGGCGAAGCGCAGATCCTGCATCACGGTTTGGGGAAAGGTGAGCAGGTCGATCTCGCGCATCTGCTCCAACCACAGTGCCGGATTGCCAAAGCGGAGCCGCGCCGAACGTCGCGCTTCGGCATGCGGCATGCCCTGTTCGACATTGCGCCGCTCACGCATCGAAAGGTGAAACTGCAGCTCCTCTTGGAAATCACGTTCCAGCTCTCTCTTCCGGAAGAGCGCACGCAAGCGGCCGATCCATGCCATAGCAAACCCCTAGACTGTTGCCTTGCTGAACTCCAGGACCAGGGCAATCGCGTTGGTCGTCTTCCGCCAGTGTTCGCGCTCGGCGCCTAAGCGCCTCCGCCCCGAGCTGGTGAGCCGGTAGAAACGGGCGCGGCGGTTGTTTTCGCTGCGGCCCCACTCAGCCGAGATCCAGCGCTCCTGCTCCATGCGATGAAGGGCTGGATAGAGCGAGCCCTCCTCGACACGTAGAACTTCGCCGGAGACACGCTCGATGTGCAGAGTGATTCCCCAGCCGTGCATGGGGCCTTCCTCCAGCGCTTTCAGCACCAGCAGATCCAAGGCGCCCTGGAGACTGTCGCTCTTTGTCCTGACCATCCGACATCTCCTATAGCTGTCTATGGAAGACTGCGCCTTCTTTTGTGCTTTGTCAATTCAGACGACTCACAGTCCCTCTTTTCTAAAGTGCAGACACGAGCGAAGGTTACCCAAAGTCCTCAGATTTAACCTTGTGTTGCACCAACAACACGTGAATTTTCCCGCGCCCGTCCACACGTCCTTGACGTAATATGACGCATGGCACACAGCGGCGAGTGGCACGATTTTAATCCCGCAGATCGAAGCACATATCCGAAGGTGAATTTCCCAATACAGGTTCGAGACGCTCTTGGCGAAAGGTTCGAAGGGGATTTTTTTAAGTTGATCTCTGACGCCCGTCAGATGCTAAAACCTAAAATCACTGGCTGGCGGTACATCAAAGGCAAGGCCAGCAGCTAACACCGCAGCGGAACAGTTCAGATTGGCGAAAGCATTGCACGGCGTGTGGACGCGGAGGGCGGATGCGTTGCCGCGGCATTTGAACTTTATCCAAGCCTTTCCCCTCACGGTCCAAACTTTTGCATCCTATACAGCGAAAGCGCATGCGCGCAGGAGGCGAGGCATGGAAGGGGACGGGATCATGAGGAGATTATTGTTTTGGGGAACGGTGATTGCAGGAGCGACGGCCGCATATCTGATGTATCGTCGCGGAGCATCGCTGGGCACGATTGCGACGCAGGCCGTGACCAATCCAGTGGGATCGTTGGTGACAGAATTGAGCACAGCTTCCAGCTAGCTCGACACCTGCACTATCCGCTGCACAACGCACCGGGTCTGCAGATACGACTCGGCGCCACGGTTCAAGAGACCTGCGAGCCACACCCGCGCTAGAACTGCAGGCGGAGTCCAAACTGAATCTGGCGAGGAGTACCGGTTCCCACCGGGCTTGTGTTCACCGTGGTGATGATTTGCCCGAAACTGGATGATGACGAGTCAGCTTGCGGCAGGCCGTACTGCGCCCGATTGAAGAGGTTGAAGAACTCGCTCCTGAACTCGAGCTCAGCGCTCTCGGTAAGGGGAATGCGCTTGGCGAGACCAAGATCCGTCTGCCACAGGTTTGGGCCGCGCGCGATATTGCGTGGTGCGTCGCCGTAACCTGATCCGGCGACGGGCACGAATGCTGCCGGGTTGACCCACTTGGCGATCGTCTTTCCGCCTGGCGGGGCGAGCGACACGCCAGGAACCAGATTCGGGCGTTGACTCGTCGTGTAGCCGGTGGCGACGGAGTTGCTGGAACGGTCTTCCGTTACGTTGATCGGCAGCCCTGAACGCGCGGCGACTATGTTCGTGATGCTCCAACCGCCTAATAGTGCGCCGGCGAGTCCAGGTTGCGACACCCAAGCTCTCCCTGGGCCAAACGGTAGTTCGTAAACAGTGTTGGCGGTCAGCACGTGGCGGACATCAAAGTCTCCCGAGGCGCGCTCGCAGGGTAGGCAGGCGGGATTTTGTGGATAGTCCGAGTCTCCTCCGCCTGCGGAATCCTGGTCGATCTCGTGCGAGTACGTATAGTTCGCCGAGAACAAAAGCCCATGCGAAAAGCTGCGCTGCAGGCTGGTCACAAGGGCCTCATAAGAGCTGTTGTTGATGTTTCCTCTCCACTGGACCTGGCCAAAGGCCGGATAAGTACGCAGGCCCGTGGCCGGATCAATGAGGTTGACGTAGGACGTGGTCAGCAGGTAGGTGCCTTTACTTCCAACATAGGAGAGAGTCCCTACAAAGTCGTGCGGCAACGCTCGCTGTACCGAGGCTCCCCATTGCGTGACATACATGTCTTTGCGCCGGCGGTCGTCGTCCCTTGCCGAAACCGTGCCGGGGCCATTCAGAAACGGTGTAACCGGATAGGACAGCCCAGGTGTTGACTTCGAGCTGAGCGAGTATTGGCCCACCTCGTTGTTAATCGGCAGATTCTGGTCGTCGAGTTGACCGTCCCCGTGATAAATGCCAAAGCCACTGCGCAGGATGGTCTTACCCTTGAGTGCAGCCGGCGCCCAGGTAATCGACAGCCGCGGGTCGATGTCCAGTGTGTTTGGTCTGCCGAAGCTGGCTCCTGCGCCGCAGAAGCCTACCGGCCCGCAGGTCGCGAAATCGAACGGTATGGCTTTCCCGTTTACCTCGTGGAAGAGGTTGAAGAAGATATAGCGTACGCCCAGATTCAGCGTGAAATTGGGGCGATACTTCCATTCGTCTTCCGCAAAGGAAAAAACCGAAGTCTTGCGCAAGCCATTCACAGGGAGTTCTTCGGCATAAGTGGCTGCACTCATCGAGTTGGCAAGGAAGCTGCTCAGTGAAGAATAGGTAATTGTTCCGGATGGTGTGTTGCCCTGGTTCAGCTGAATGCGGCGTACCTCCACGCCGAACTTGAGCGTCTGAGCTCCGCGGACCATGGTGAGATTGTCGATGTACGAGAATGAATTGCCCACGCCCGGTTTGAACTGGTTGTTATCGAGGGTGGTGAAACCGGAGACGGCGACCGTATAGGGAATATTGCTCAGTCCCTGGTTGGTGGTGTAGACATTTCCGCGGTTGAAGCCGAATTTCAGTTCGTTCATCAGTGTTGGGGAGAAGATGTGCATCTCCTCAAGCTCGCCGTTCACCGGCCGGCTGGTGACCAGCTGGCGATCCAAGAGATAGTCTCCACCTTCAGCCACCGGCGCGTCGCTATAGGCGGCGTCGAAGTTAAAGCGAAGGTAGGCCGAGTCTGCAGCGGAGAAATGGTGATCCAAACGGAGCATCGCAGAATCTTCGTGATCCAGTTGCCGTCCGGAGCCGGAAAATTCGTTTTCGTCCGGATTTCCCGCAATCGGTGAAAGGCCAGTCGTCGGATAGGCATTGAGGATCGGCACGAGCACGGGATTTGCCGCTGCCACCTGTGCGCTGAAAGCAGGGCTTGGTACGTAGCCCAACAAGGGCTGGCCGTAGCTCTGGCGTAATCCTTCATAGTTGAAGTAATAGAAAGTGCGGTTGCGAACGATTGGGCCGCCGAGATCGCCGCCAAACTGGTTGAGACGGAAGGGCAGCCTGGTCGCGAGAATGGGCTCACGCGCGTCGAGCACGTCGTTGCGTAGGAACTCGAAGAGGCCGCCATGCAGGGTATTCGACCCCGACTTCGAAGCCACGGCGATCTGCGCCCCGGGTGTGCTTCCGTTGTCAGCGGTAAAGAGCATGGTCTCGATATGGAATTCTTCAATCGCGTCCGTGGGGATGGCAATGCGGACAAAGGGCTGCTGTGCCTGATTGACGATGTTGGTTGCGTCGATGCCGTCAAAAACAAAGTTGTTGTCGTCGAGGCCGCGGCC
Organism: uncultured Acidobacteriaceae bacterium; assembly: GCA_963815175.1. Classification (GTDB taxonomy): domain Bacteria; phylum Acidobacteriota; class Terriglobia; order Terriglobales; family Acidobacteriaceae; genus PALSA-350. The sequence goes on along the minus strand of CAWFGM010000053.1, from coordinate 61,007 downwards.
GGCGAAGCGTATGCTGCGCTGGTTGCTGCCGCCAGTGTCAACCGCCCCAGGCACCAGCGCAGTCAGAGTAGACCAGTTTCTTCCGTTCAAAGGGAGATCCTGGATCTGTTTGGACTCCGCGCGGCCGCCGAGCGCATTCGTCGTCTCGTCCAATTGCGTGGTCTGGCTGGAGACATTGATTTGCTGCGTCGTGCCGGCTAGCTGTAGCTTCGCATCCAGCGTGCGCGTACGGCCCTCCGTCTGGATCACCTGGTTGATGGTGAGCTTCGCGAAACCGTTGGCAGCAAAGGTGACCGAGTAATCCCTACCGGAAGGCCGGGAACCTCATAGGTCCCGCTACGTGAGGTCACAGTCTCCCGGCTCGTGCCGTTGTCAGGCATCAAGACCGTCACATGAACATCCGGGATCGCTTTCCCCGCAGGATCGACAACCGTCCCGCTGAGGTCTGCGCGATCAACTTGAGCGCCAGCCTCGACAGCGAGCAAGGCAAGCGCGAGCACAGCGAGACTGCTAACGCGGCGATAAATCATCATTGTGGATGGGTGCTCGTAGTTGTTTTATCAGAGGCGGGAGAGTGCTCTTTTGAAAATTCCTGCGAATCTTCTGGCGGTGATCGCCGTGCGGGGTAACGATCACCGCACTGGACGGCCTGTCATTTCTCCCCCGTTTCAATTCTTTGCGCGAACTGGGACTTCCTGGTGAATCTCTCGCCCCACGAGTTCGTATTGGTCCGATGCGAGATAATCGACGTGAGCCGCGATGGCCGCGCGCCAGCGTACGCGAGCAGCAGCCAGTGATCCGAAGTTGTAATCATGGAACCAGCCGTTGCAACTGAGTTGTGCTTTGGTTGCGCCGTCGAGCGTATAGAAACGAATCCAAAGACCATTCGCGTGGGCTCGCTCTACCAGCGCGCGCAACCGGTTCATCTTTGCCGCTGTCCACTCTCCAGCATTAGGCTGCCCCCCGGCCTCGACTACTTTCCACGGATTGTTCCACCAGCGCCGGTAGTTCGTGGCTCTCATCGGGTCCATTACTTCGGGCGCCGCGGAAGCTTGCTTTCCTTCAGTATGAATGGCGCCGAAGAGCAGCACGCGATCACCCGTCCGCAGCTGATCATAGAACACGGTTTGCTGCGCATCGGCTTCGCCCGTCAATACCAGAATTGGCTTCACGTCCAGCGGCTGCACATCCTCTTCGCGCGCGCCTTTCACCGACGTAGTCAGCCAGGACTGATATCCCCGTAGCAGCGCCAGAACGGCGGCCAGATGCTCCGGCTTGTTGTCTTTGAAATCCAGGTTGAGGGTAATGATCGGCCAATCGCCATGGTTACCGTCGCGAAGCGCCTTTTCCACGATGGGGCGAACCCGCTTGAAGAAATACTCATCCATGGTTGGTTCCGCGCCGTCGGTCGGCTCCCCATGGGTCACAACAGACCAGCTGCGCCCGGTCTTGGGATCGGTATGCCAGGCCAGATCCTGCTCAATGGCGAGTGGGGTGCCTGCAGAAAGCGCGCGGTCGATGCGATCGCCCCACCATTCAAAATACGGATAGCAGTTATGTGCATCCATCACTGTGCGCGATCCAGGGGCCGGCTGCTGTGCGCCTAACGAAGGCGAGCAAATCGCAAGCACCAGCAGCACCTTGATCATCCGCGAAAGGTCAAACTTGTGCATTGTTCCTTTCATTCCTGGGGAAAATTGATGTAGAGCGGGCTGCTGATCAACTCGTTGGCCCCACTCGAGTCATGTACCTCCAGGCGCAGCCAATGCCGTCCGGCGGTTATAGGAAACGTGGTGGTGAGAGTGGAGTCGGCCCCCTCCACAGGCAAAGATGGCGTGGATTCCTCGCCGTCCAGTAACACATGAACTATCGATCCCTTAGCTGCAATCGTATGAATGTGCACGGAAATCATAGCTCCAGCCGCGGCATGGAGCGTTCCGCCCATCTTTGCGGAAGCACCACCCGCGTCGGCCGCGAAGTCCAGCATCTTGTCCCGCGAACCAGTCAAATCGATAAACGTGCGACCGCCGAATGCCATCGAGGATTGCCGACACTCGCTCACGCTCGTCGGCATGGCCGCCACGTCTCCTGGGGGAATAGTCGCATTGTGATTGTCGCTGCCGCCGATGGCCGTCAGGTGATGCCCTGCGCGCAGTTGGGAGTCCCAGTATTTCGCACTGGAAAACATGATCTCACCGTAGTTGATCACTTCCACGGCGGTAAAGAGATTCATGTCCGGGTCGGACGGCGGTGTCCAGCGGCAGCCCATGCATTCCTCTCCCGCGGGCGCCTCCGCGTGGTCTCAATCTCCTGGGGGAAATTGTAACGGGTGAGATGCGGTATTTGCTTTTGCCACTGAGGAGTGCTTTTCATAGAGAATCGGGTTGGGTTAGTGGATCGCTTACCGGCATTTGCGTGCTGTTCAGGTTCAGCCAGGACTAGCGTCCTGGGGCATTCTCAGTCGTCCCCTTCGACAGGCTCCCGCACGCCGGGGCAGGCAGGGCAGGTTCTTCGGGACTGATCGCGATTACCGTTGTAGTCGTAGATAAGGTTGTTGTGGTTCGACTTGGTGCCGACATAATCTACCTCACCCCCACCTGCTGCCCAGGTCCCTCTGCACGCCGAGGCTCCACTGCTGGACCATCGGTTCCTTCGCCTCCGGAGCGACGGCGCGAATGTGAAACAGTTGCAGAGCGTTGAGGTTGATGGTGGAAGGATCGAGGAAATTGGAAGGGAATCCAACTTACGGCTGCAGCACGGGGATGGTTGTGCTGGAAGGCGTTTTATTCAGCAGGAAGGGAGGATTCAGAGCCAGCTGGTTTTCGCTGCCAATGCGCTCCAGCAAGATTCACGCGTAGGCTTAGCGATACGCGCGCTTGAAAGTACGGTTAAAAAGATCTGTAAGCGACAAAGAACCTAGTGTGCTTCGCCTCTTTGCTCCCATCCCCGAGATCAGGTATCATCGCGCGAACTGACCGGATCTTGTGCAACATGCTCATGGCCGGGCGGACAAGAAGGGAAAGAGCAACATGGCAGAAGCAAATTGCGATATCGGATTGATTGGACTGGCGGTGATGGGCCAGAACCTGGTGTTGAATATGAACGACCACGGTTATAAGGTCGCTGTCTTCAACCGCACCGTCGCCAAGGTGGACGATTTTATCGAGAATGAGGCCAACGGAACACACGTCGTGGGGGCGCACTCGGTCGAGGAGATGTGTGGGCTGCTGAAGAAGCCTCGCCGCGTGATGATCATGGTGAAGGCCGGCGAGGTGGTCGATCAGACCATCGAGCAAGTGCTTCCTCATCTGGAAAAGGGTGACATCCTCATTGACGGCGGCAACTCGTTGTACACCGACTCCACCCGGCGCACCAAGGACCTCGCGGCCAAAGGAATTCTGTTTATCGGGACCGGCGTCTCCGGCGGCGAAGAGGGTGCACGCTTTGGCCCGTCGATTATGCCGGGAGGCAATAAAGAAGCATGGCCCCACGTGAAGGAAATTTTCCAGGCCATCGCCGCCAAGGTCGAAGACGGAACGCCGTGCTGCGACTGGGTTGGAGAAGACGGAGCTGGTCATTACGTAAAGATGGTGCACAACGGCATCGAGTACGGCGACATGCAGTTGATTGGCGAGGCCTATCAGTTGTTGAAGGACGGGCTGGGGCTCACCGCCGATGAGCTCTCCGAAGTCTTTGCCGAGTGGAATAAAGGAGAGCTGGACAGCTTCCTGATCGATATCTCAGCCACCATCTTCGCCAAGAAAGACGACGATGGACAGCCGATGGTGGACAAGATTCTCGATGCAGCGGGACAGAAAGGCACCGGCAAATGGACCGCGATCTCAGCCCTCGACCTGGGACAGCCGGTGACCTTGATTGGAGAGAGTGTCTTTGCCCGCTGCCTGTCTGCCTTGAAGAGTGAGCGCGTCGCAGCAGCCAAGGTGCTGAAGGGACCACGCAAGCGCAAGGTAGTGACCGGCAAGGAGGAATTCATCGAGGAAGTGCGGCTGGCTCTCTACTGCTCCAAGATCGTGAGCTATGCGCAGGGTTACATGTTGCTGCGCGCCGCAGAGAAGGACCAGGGCTGGAACCTGAATATGGGCGGAGTGGCGTTGATGTGGCGCGGCGGTTGCATCATCCGCAGCATTTTTCTGGGCGACATCAAGGCGGCTTTTGACCGCGACCCGAAGCTGCAGAATTTGCTGCTAGACAAATTTTTCTCGACAGCGATGAACAAGTACCATCCGTCGTGGCGGAGGGCAATCATCTACGGCACCAGGATCGGCGTGCCCATGCCGGCATTTTCAACCGCGTTAGCGTTCTACGACGGCTATCGCACCGCGCGGCTCCCTGCAAATCTATTGCAGGCGCAACGGGATTTCTTTGGCGCGCACACCTATGAGCGTGTGGATAAGCCCCGCGGCGAATTTTTCCATACCAACTGGACCGGCCGAGGAGGCCGTGTGTCCTCCTCTACCTATAACGCCTGATTTTAGTGTGGCGCAGTCGCGGCAGGCGGCGCCTGCTGCGGCTGTTGACCGTTAGCCGGTTGGCCGTTCGGTTGGGGCTGTCCATTATTGTTGGTTACATCCTGCCCCTGGAAAATCAGCTTGACCGTCGAACGGAATTGCTTGTAGTCGGTGTAGCGCACAATCTGACGAATGCGCACATCCTGGCTCATGTACCCGCTGCCGCCCGAAAAGTGAAGCTCGGCATCCGCCTTGGTGTACACCGGGAACCAGTACTTGCCATCGACCTGCTCGCGGTAAGTAGTGAAGGGAGGAGAAAGATCCTCGTGCCCCTTGCGCATGTCGTCGGGAACATTCTTCGCGCTAGTGATCACAATCTGCAGATCCTTCTGGTCCACCCAGATGCGTCCCTTTAGATAGCGCTTGCCCTTCTCCATTACCTTCGGCGCTACATCAAAAACGTAGCAGTTTACCTCGTCCACCTTTTGCCGGCCTACGTAGGTCAGGTTGTATTGGCCCACATCTTCAGTGGTTAAAACAAATGGCAGGCGCTGCTCAATATCCGACACATCGGCCGGGCTCATCTGAATCCGTTCCAGCGTATTTTGCGGCGCAAAAGTCACGTGCTCCGACTTGCGCCCCTGGCTGTCGAAGGTGATCTGCACCACTTGCCGGTATTCGCCATCCACCTTGCCGTCATCGTTGATGGTCTGAATGCGGACATCCCGCTGGTAGGTGTAGTTATCCAGGGCGCGGCGGAACTCGCTTTCCTTGGCCGCAAACTCCTTCACAATCTGGTCGGGCGGCGTAGCGGGTGCGCTGGTGTCGATGGGGCCATAGCCCGAGTCGGGCCGGTCTTTGGACTGGGCCAGCAATGCTGGAATGGGCACAAGAACCAATAAAATCAGAAACTTAACAAAGCCTTTACCCATGCCCTCAGCCTCCCGTCCCATCGACCGGACATACCTCTATTATGCGCTTCGAGGGCCCCGGATTTCCCGTGTACTGTGTGACTTCCATACGGCTTTGCTTAATGAAAGCCGCACACGCGGTCATTTCCGGTGCAGCTCGCGCTCCCTCTAATAGACGCAAGCCGGCCCGCAAGCGGCTATGCGTGGCCCTCGCCCAGCGCTGCACGGAGCCGTCCGTGCGCTTTTTCCAGCCGTTGCTCGGCCTCCTTGCGCTTGACGCCCAACTGCTGCATCACGATCGCCACCCGCACGGCGCCCGCCTCGTCCAGCAGTGTCTCGGCCCGGCCCTCGTCGACCCCGGTGGCCGCCGCGATGATTCGAATGGCCCGGTTCCTCAGCTTTTCATTGGTGGGCTGCACGTTCACCATCAGGTTGCCGTAGACCATGCCCGTGCGGATCATCGCGCCGGTGCTCAACATATTCAGCACAAGCTTGGTGGCCGTGCCGGCGCGCATGCGGGTGGACCCGGTGATCACCTCCGGCCCCACGGCCGGGGTGATGGCAATCTTCGCGCGGCACTCCACTTCGGAGCCCGGAACGCAGCTCAGCCCTATGGTGAGTGCGCCCAGTTGGTTGGCATAAAGCATGCCGCCCAGTACATAGGGCGTCCGTCCGCTGGCGGCGATTCCCACCAGTGCGTCCCCGGCCCGCAAGTCCTGGGCCTTCAGGTCTTCCGCGCCCTGGCTGGCATCGTCTTCCGCGCCCTCGATCGAATGCCGCAGGGCATAGTCGCCACCGGCAATCAGCCCCACTACTAGACCGGGATCTACGTTAAAGGTCGGCGGGCACTCCGAGGCATCCAGCACGCCGAGGCGGCCGGAAGTACCGGCTCCCGTATAGAAAAGCCGCCCACCTTTCTCCAGCCGCTCCGCGATACCATCGACCGCCTGCGCAATCCGGGGCAGCTCGGCATGCACCGCATCGGCTACGGAGCGATCCGCGGCGTTGATCATCTCCAGCATCTCAAGCGTGGGAAGCTGGTCAATGCGGGCCGTATCCGGATGGCGCGCCTCGGTTAACAAGTGCTCAAACTTCATGATTACCCACCATTTTAGGGATACCTTTTGAGTCTGAGTCTAACTGAGGGATGCTACGCTGTGCCCTGAGCCACGGAGGATCGAAGGCGCGTGGATTCAAACTCGACAGTTACCCCGGAATTGCCTCGCCACCCGCGGCTGAGCCAGATTCTGGAAAAGAATTGGCAGGCCGAGATGGTTGGCTATTACACCTATCGAGCCCTTGCCGAGCGCGAGCCGCAAGCGGGTCGCAAGCAGACACTTGAAAATATGGCGCTGGCAGAGAAGGAGCATGCCGCACTGTGGGCCGCCCGATTGCGTGAACTAGGGGAGCCGGAACCGGTGTACCGGGGTAGCATGGCCGGCGACGCCGACAGCCTCAAGACTCGCGTCGGCGGCGACGACCTCGCCCTGCGCCGCCTGGAAATCGATGAGAGCCGCGACATTGCCAAGTACGGCCAGCAGCTCAAGGAGCTCGGCGATGCGCCCAGCCTGGACATCCTGAAACGGGTCATTGAAGACGAGCAGGATCACTATCGTGAACTCAGCGGCCTGATCAGAAAGCAGAAGCCCCTGGGCGGAGTTCGCGCGCCGTCGAATCCACAAACGCTTCTGGACCAGATGCTGGCCAAGCGAAACAAGGGCCGCCAGCATGCAGCGGGCTGGATCGGCGATGCCATTTATGGGGTCAACGACGGACTGGGCTCCATCTTTGGCATCGTCTCCGGGGTCTCAGGCGCGACGTTGGGTAACAGCAAGTGGGTTCTGCTCTCGGGCATCGCCGGCATGATCGCAAGCGCGCTCTCCATGGGCTCGGGCGCCTACCTCGCGTCCAAGAGCGAGCGCGAGATTTACCAGGCCGAGCTTGCGCGTGAGCGCGAAGCCATTGCCATGAACGGCGCGGAGGCCCGCGAACTGCTCTCGCTCTACTACCAGGTCAAGGGCCTTCCCCAGCCGGACGCCGATCACATGGTCGAGCACATCGCCAGTAATCCCGAACAGATGCTGCGCGCGCTCGCTGCCGAACGGCTCAATTCGACTGAAGAGGCGCTCAGCAACCCGCTCACGTCGGCAGTTTCGGGCGCGCTTTCGACGGCCGCAGGAGCGTTCATCCCCATTGTGCCGTTTTTCTTCCTCAGCGGTTACAGCGCCGTCATCGTTTCCGCTGTGGTGTCGCTCGTAGCCCATTTCGCCGTGGGCGCCGCCAAATCCCTGGTCACCGTGCGGTCCTGGTGGAGCAGCGGCTTTGAGATGACGTTTGTAGGCGCGGTGGAAGGCGTGGTGACTTATGTGATCGGCCTGGGTCTCGGCCGTCTGGGCGCATAACCACGGGCTCAAACCCGGAAGGTGTCGGCGCGCCAGGATTGGATAGAGGCTTTTATCTGCTTGTTGGTCAGGCCTTCGTTCAGCGCGCGTATGGCAAGCGCCGGGAGCTCCGCATCCGACGCAAAACGCAACCCGATCAGTTGTGGCTCTGTCAGCTCCGCGATGCGCGCTCTGGCCGCTTCGGGCAGCAGCATGGAAAGGCGCATCCGCTCCTCCAGCCGGATCACCCGGTCCTGGGCTTTCAGTGCGTAGCTTCTGGCTTTTCCGGCTGTCAAAAACAATGCGAGGGCGAGCAGGAGCCACAGTATGGAGTCCAGTCCGGGATGCCGGACTAGAGAGATGATGCTCAAAATGACCGCAATAATCAGCAGCGGCGCAAGAAAGAAATGGAAAGGCGGGTCCAGCCTGGCGTGATTTGCGTAAGACTGCGGCTTGGCGTTTGCCATTGGAAAGCCTCCTTCGGGAACCCATCCATCATCCCTTCTCGGCGGCATTCGCGCCAGACCCAATCGTGGGCGCCCGCTTTCCGGACTTGAACGAGATTCTCAAGCCACTGGCTCCGGGCAAGGGAAGTGGCCTATAGTAAATCGTCGTACCGGAGAGACTATGCTCAACGCGTTCCGCGCCCTGCTGCTTACTGCCTGCCTCGTACCCTCTGCGCTACTCGCGCAATCGAGCACGTTGGCCGCCACTCCGCCGATGGGCTGGAATAGCTGGAATCTATTTGCAGGCAAAGTAACGGACAAAGATGTCCGCGCCGCAGCGGATGCCATGGTCTCCTCGGGCATGAAGGACGCCGGCTACATCTACGTGAACATTGACGACACCTGGCAGGGCGATCGGGATGCCCAGGGAAACATCCGGGCTAACAGCAAATTTCCCGACATGAAGGCGCTTGCCGACTACGTTCACTCCAAGGGACTGAAGATCGGCATCTACTCTTCCCCCGGACCCACTACCTGCGCCAAGTACGAAGGCAGCTATCAGCATGAGGCCCAGGATGCGAAGACGTATGCGGCCTGGGGCATCGACTACCTCAAGTACGATCTTTGCGGTTTCCGCAAAATCATGACCCAGGAAGCCCCAAACGATCCCGCGAAAGCTACGCAGATGATGAAGGACGCCTACGAAAAAATGCATAAGGCACTACTGGCAACCGGGCGCCCGATCGTCTACAGCTTCTGCCAGTACGGATGGGACGCAGTGTGGGAATGGGGTCCTTCGCTTGGAGCTAATCTGTGGCGGACCACGGGAGATATCAATCCCACCTGGGATCGGATGACGTTGATTGGCTTCTCTCAGGCTGGGTTGGCTAAGTATGCCGGTCCCGGCCACTGGAACGATCCCGACATGCTGGAGGTGGGCAACGGCAAACTAACGCTGGATGAAAACCGTACCCACATGAGCCTTTGGGTGCTGCTGGCCGCGCCCTTGCTGGCCGGCAATGATCTCTCCAAGATGCCGCCCGAAACGGCCGCGATTCTGACTAACAAAGAAGTGATTGCCATCGATCAAGACCCGCTAGGCAAGCAGGGTGATCGAGTGTCGGCGGTGGGGCCGGTGGAGATTTGGGCTAAGCCGCTCAAGGGTGGAGATAAGGCTATCGGGCTCTTCAACCGCGATGACACTCCGCTGCCCGTGACGTTGAAGTTAAGTGACGTAGGTTTTTCCAGCGCAAAGGCGCGGGACATCTGGGCGGCAAAGGACCTGGGAAAAATCCAAGGCAGCTACACCGTAAACGTACCGCGACACGGAGTGGTTCTGCTGCGCCTCACAAAGTAGCGGCACGATGCGAGTAACACCGAGGCCCTTCCGGGCCTCATCGATCCAGGCGGCGGCCGCCAGGTAAACCGTAAACCACTGCTTTTCGTCGCTCCATTGCTGCCGCAACTTGAACCCCGCACGCGTCAGCAAAGCCAATACGCGCTCGTCTGAAAATTTGTAGCTGTTCTCGGTGTGGATCGTCTCACCCCGGCTAAAGCGCACTTCCAGGTCCAACGGCCGCACCGCGACCTTCTGCGCCAGCACGCTCTCCAGGTGCATCTCGATCCGTGAGTGTTGCTCATTCCACCTCGCCTGATGACGAAACAGATAGGGATTGAAGTTTGCGTCCAGCTCGCGATTGATGCGAACCAACACATTCTTGTTGAACTTCGCAGTCACCCCTGCGGCATCGTCATAGGCGGCGAGCAACATCTCCGTATCCTTCACCATGTCAGTACCCAGCAGCAGGCAGTCTCCCGGCGACAACTGGGCACGCACGCCGCGCAGCACCTCGAGCGCATCCGCAGGCGAAAAATTTCCAATGCTCGATCCGATGTACAAGACCAACCGTCTTCCGGCGCGATCGATTCCAGCTGCATTGTTCTGCCGCATGCCTTCTGTGTAATCGGCGACGATGGGTTCCACGGTCACCTCCGGCATCTCCGCTTCCAGCCGCGTCCGCGCTTCCTCGAGAGCCGTCTCCGACACATCGATGGGGTAGTAGATCACCGTTCCCTGATGAGCAACGGCTGCATTGAGCAGCAATCCTGTCTTGGTAGCGGTCCCCGCGCCCAGCTCGATGATCGAGAGATCGCGTCCTCCGGCTGCTGCCGCAACGATCTCCGCCGCATGCTTGGCCAGGATTTGTCTCTCCGTCCGGGTAACGTAATACTCCGGCAGCTCGGTGATGGCTTCGAACAGGCGAGATCCTGCCTCGTCATAAAACAACCACGGTGACAGTGTCTTGGGGCACTCGGTGAGCCCGTTCAAAACTTCCATGGCAATTGCACTGGAAGCAATCGCCGGCAACCTGGGTAACGAAATAGCAGACATGAGATCTCCGCGCGCTTCTGATTAGATGTTCGCCAAACGAATGCCGGAAAACTGCCAGCGCGTCGCAGGAGAAAAGAAATTACGGTAGGTGGCACGGATATGGGAGGCTGGCGTGACCGCTGACCCACCGCGCAGCACCATTTGGCTCGACATGAATTTGCCGTTGTACTCGCCCAGGGCGCCGGGTACAGCGCGGAAACCCGGGTACCCGAGGTAAGCGCTAGCGGTCCACTCCCACACATCCCCAAACATCTGCGCCGGACCCTTCGCGGGGCCCTCGCCCAGCGCTATCGGGTGCAGCATTCCATCTTCCAGCAGGTTCCCGGTGATCGGCAGTGCTTGCGCCGCGACCTCCCACTCGGCTTCCGTGGGGAGCCGCTTGCCCGACCAGTTGGCAAATGCATCGGCCTCGAAGTAGCTCACGTGGCAGACCGGGGTTTGCATTAATTCCGTGAGCGGCAGTTCGCCGTACATGGTGTACACCTGCCAGGCGCCGTCTTGCTGGCGCCAATAGAGAGGGGCTTTCCAGCCCTCGGCTCTGACGGTGTCCCAACCCGCCGAGAGCCAAAGCTCAGATCTGCGGTAGCCCCCATCCTCAATGAAGTCCAGGTACTCCCTGCAGGAAACCAGCCTCGAGGCCAGCTCAAAAGGACGCAGGTATTCAGGATGTTGGGGTAACTCATTATCAAAAGCGAAGCCATCCCCGGCGAATCCAATATCCAATACGCCACCCTGGTAGGGAATCCATTCCGGTTTGCTAAGCGGAGGCGCGCTGAAGGCGGCTGGTTCATTGCTGTAAGGCGGGCGAAGAGGGTTCGTCCACAAGGCGTGCTTTATGTCGTAAGCCAGCAGTTCCTGATGCTGCTGCTCGTGGTGCAGCCCGAGCACCACTCTCCGCGTCACTTCCTCGGGCGGATTGGAGGTTAACAGGCGCTGGATCCCGTCCTGCACATGCCGGCGGTAGTCGAAGATCATCTCCACCGGCGGACGGGAGAAGGAGGCGCGCAGCTTTTTCTCAGGCTGGTCGGACACCGAGTTGTAGTAGCTGTTGAAAAGCCAGCGGAAGTCGGGATTGAACTCCCGGTAGCCGGGGAGGAACTCGCGCAGCAGAAATGTCTCGAAAAACCAGGTGGTGTGCGCCAGGTGCCACTTGACGGGGCTGGCCTCGGCGCACGACTGCACCATCATGTCTTCTGGCGACAGGGGCATACAAAGCTGCTCGCTCTGGCGCCGAACTTTTGAAAACTGCTCAAAGAGACGGGGTGTCTTCTCCGTCGTTGCACTCGATGGCGTCATAGATACCGTTTCTCCATCTACTTAGAGACCGAAAGCGGCTCGATGTTGCCTAAATTTTTTGCCTTCGGTGTAAAGGGCCCGTTTATCTTTTTGTTGGAGCTTCAATGGGCGCTCAGCAGCCGGGCCAGAAGATACGCCGCCGCGGCGGCCAATCCGCCGATCAGCACGGTCTGCACCGCGCTGCGCAGGGTGCCGGCTCCGGTAAGCCGCCCTTTGACCCCACCAAAAACCAGCAGCGCAACCAGGGTGATGGCTATTGAGGCGCTGAGCGCTGTAGACAAGCTGTACCCCACCATGTAGGGCGCCAGCGGCACCAGCCCCCCCACAACATAAGAGAGAGCGATGGTGATAGCGCTGCGGCTGGCACGGTTTCGCTGCGGTGCTTCCAGGCCCAGCTCAAAGCGCATCATAAAGTCCACCCAAGCCTGAGGCCTGCGCTTTAACGCCTCCAGAACCGGCATGCTCTCGCTTCGTTCCACGCCGTACTGTTCAAAGATTTCGTAGATCTCTTCTTCTTCGTCGCGGGTGCGCTCGACAATCTCGCGCTCCTCGCGGAGCCGCTCGCTGGCATAGTGCTCGGCATCACCTTGGGCAGCAAGAAATCCGCCTAAGCCCATGGCAATTGATCCGGCGGCAATCTCGGCCAGTCCGGCGAGCACTACTACATGGGCGGAGTTCACTGCCCCGGAAAGCCCCGCCGCCAAGGCAAAGGGAACCGTCAACCCGTCCGCCATCCCAATCACTACGTCGCGCACCAGCGCAGTCGACTCGAAATGCCCTTCCACGTGCGCCGGTGGAGCGTGCGGAGTGGGGGTAGGGAGGGACTCGGTCGGCATCACGGCAGTTTACCTCAGTGCGGCCGGACGACAACGGATGGGCGACTGTCTGCGTCCTTAGATATGCCGCTGCCGTCCAATGGAGCGATGGCTACCCGGATTTCCTGTACGCTGCGCTGGACACGACCGCTTGTGCGGCTTTCCGTAAAGAAAGCCGCATGAATTTCGTCAACGCCACGAACCTCGACAGGAAATCCGGGCCAGGGTGGGTTTGGGCCAAAGAATGAAACGTACGGCAGGGTTCATGGTTTTGGCTTTAGGGGCGGCGATGGCGGCTTCATTTATTGGTCTTGCCCAGGAAGACAGCGGAATGGGGCCGCCTGACGGTGGCGACGGCATGGGCCAGGCGTTTGGCAAGGGAAACGGAGTGCGCGGTACGGTCACCGCAGCCGCAGCGGACAGCTTTACCATCCGCACCGACGAGGGGGTCATTTACAAGGTTTTCTACAGCCCCAATACCCGCCTGATGAAGGATCGGCAGCCGATTGAAGCGGCCGATATCCATGTGGGGGATATGTTAATGGCCGGCGGCCTGGTGGACGCCAAGGCAAAGACCGTAGGCGCGGTTTTGCTCTACGACATCGATGCCCAGGAAGTCCGCAAAGCCCGCGCCAGTTTTGGCAAAACTTGGGTGATGGGAAAAGTGACCGCGATTCATGAGCTCAGGATCACCATCGAGCGGGCGGGCGACAAGCAGGCCCAGGTCGTGGCGGTGGACGAAAACACATCGTTTCGCAAGCGCAGGGAAGACGTGACCCTGGCGGATGTCAAGGTGGGGGATACGATCAGCGCCGATGGAGCACTCCATGGGGACACATTTGTGGCCGCCAACCTGCGGATCATGGGCCCAGAGGCCGGGCATCCTCATGGGGCTGGCCGGGAGCCTGGACCGGCGCCGCCAGTGCAATGATTTTCGTTTCCCCGGGGATGGGGCTGTCCCCTCAACGGGCCCTGGGGTTGGTTTTGGTGTTTGGCTGTCGGCATTTGCGCGTGGTCCAAGTTCACCCAGGACTGACATCCTGGGGCGTCCTCAGTCATCCCCTTCGGGACTGGTCCCGGTGGGATTTAGGACTGGCGTCCTGGGCCTACTTTCAGCCAGAGTTGTCCAAATTAGCGAATCGATCCGGCTCATTGTGCGGGTAATCCCTTGATTGCATGGAATCGGACGGTCTCAATGAAAATCGGGTTGGCTTTGGGAGATTGCCTATCACTTGCGCGCGCTGTGCAGGGCCACCCAGGACTCACGTCCTGGGACATTCTCAGTCGTCCCTTCGGGACTGATCGCGATATTCGCGATGGTTGATTTGTTTTCGGTGAGCGTTCAAGCGGATCAGTCGATCGCGAAAAAGGCTAATTTGGACAAGTCTGACTTTCAGCCGTCCCCTTCGACAGGCTCCCACGGCACGCCGGGGCAGGCAGGGCAGGCTCTTCGGAACTATCCCGGTACACGCTGAGCGCTGGCTTGTTTCAGCAAGTGCTGGCCAACCGGCCGATCGAAAAACTAGTTTGGATAGACGGCCGCGGATACGTCCTGACACGAGGAAGGTCTAAGCTGTGTGGATAAGAACAGGAAATAAAGCTTGATGCGGCGCGTCTACCTCGTCTGCTGCCTATTGAGTGGCTGTCTCATCGCGCCCGCGGGGGCGCAAGCTCCCCCTGCAGCGGGACCGGCGGTGAGCCAGCCTTCCGGCACTGCCCCGTCGACGGCTGCCTCAACCACGATCGCAGGAGGCCAGGTGCACGGGACGGTGAAAGCCGGCAACTTTCCCCTGCCCGGGGTGAGCATCGTTGCTACCAATACCCTTACAGGCCAGCGCTACGCTACCATCACCGACATCAACGGCAACTACTCGATGACCATTCCCACGAATGGCCGCTATGTGCTCAAGACCGAACTCGCCGCCTTTGCCCCGGAGACCAAATCCGTCCTTCTTAAGCCCACAGGAGCGACCCCGCTTAACCAACAGGCCGATTTTGCCCTGACCCTGGCTTCGCGAGTCCCACCGGAGAGCGCGCAGGAAAACTTGGCCCGGATTCCCGGTCAAGGGGGTCCAGGCGGTCAGGGCGGCGGGGGCCGGCAAGGGGGGACAGTCCGGCGCAATAATGCCGCCGGCGCACAAAGCCTGGCTTTGCTTGCCCAACTCGCGGGCACGGAGGATGCAGGTGTAAATACAGGCGCCACCGGGGCAGCCCTGCCTTCGATGGCCAACAACACCGATTTTTCCTCCGAATCAGTAGCCGTCACCGGTCAAGCGGGAACGACCAATCCCTTTGCCGGGGTAGATATGGAACAACTGCGCCAGAACGCCGAAATGGATCCGTCTCTTGGTGGCCAAGGTGGTCCGGGCGGCCAGGGTGGTCCTGGAGGTGGCGGACGCGGCGGTGGCGGAGGAGGTGGTTTTGGTGGTGGTGGCGGCGGGTTTGGCGGCGGAGGCGGCCGTGGCGGAGGCGGCCGCGGGTTTGGCGGCGGAGGCCGCGGCTTGGGCGGCGGTTTCGGCAATTTCCGCAACTTCAAGCCCAACCAGCCTCACGGTGCTTTCTTCTGGACCGGCGGAAACAGCGCGTTGAACGCCACTCCGTTCCCCGTCAGGGGGGAACAGGAGTTGCAGCCGAGCTACGCACAAAATCAGTTTGGGCTCACGTTCATGGGCCAGCCCTATATTCCCAAGGTGATCGAGCACGACACCAAAGACGTGCTCTTCTTCAACGTCACCGGAGCACGCTCGTCTTCCCCCTTCAGCCAATACGCCAGCGTGCCCACGGCTGCTGAGCGCGAGGGGAATTTATCCGGCCTCACCACCCAGGAAGGCGCCCCAATTACGATCTATGATCCGTTGACGGGCCTGCCCTTCCCGAACAACACCATTCCGTCCGAGCGTATTGTGAGCCAGGCCACTGCGCTGCTCAGCTACATTCCGCTTCCCAACCCCAACCTGCCGGGCCAGTTCCAAAACTACCAGCGGCTTACTTCTTCTCAATCCAACACCACCCGCGTCGGCGTGCGCTTTCTGCACAGCTTCGGCCCTAGTTCGGGAGGTTCACCCATCTTTGGGCTGATTCGTCAATACATGGGACAGGGCGGCTCGGCCTTACGTCAGAACATGAACGCCAATTTCAATTACAGCCACGCGGCGGCAGACGAACTCGATATCTTCCCCGAACTCGGCGGCAAGCAGCAGTCTCATCAGTATTCGCTGGCGCTCGGGTATTCCATTGGAAAAGGCCGGTTGACCACGAATCTTGGTCTCAACTGGAACCGCAGCCATACCCAGCTTTCGAACTATTTCACTGACAACACGGATATCGCCAGCCAGATAGGGATCAACGGTCTGCCCGAGAACGCTCGTCTGTACGGTCTGCCGAACGTCACCCTGAACCAGTTCACCAGCCTCACCGAACAACAGCCAAACTTTCAGACCAACCAGACCATCGCCGCATCCGACTCCACGTCCTGGATTCACAAGAAGCACAACATCCGTTTTGGCGGAGACTTTCGCCGCGTCCATAACGATCTCTTCGGCAATACCGGCAACGTTACCGGGACCTTTACCTTCACAGGTCTTTACACGGAGAAGCCAGGCACCAGCGCCACTACACCCGGAGGCACTGCTACCACCGGCTCTTCGATAGCCGACCTGCTGCTCGGTATGCCGCAGCAAACTTCGCTGCAGGCGCCTAACCAGGAGTCCTACTTGCGGCAGAATGCCTGGGACTTCTACGGCCAGGACAATTGGCGAGTTCTGGCCAACCTGACGCTGCTCTTCGGCCTGCGCTACGAGTATTTCTCTCCTTACTCGGAGAAGTACGATCGCCTCTCAACCCTGGATACAGGCAACAATTTTGCTTCCGTGCAGACGGTTCTCTCCGGGGGCATCGGAGCTTACACAGGAAAATATCCGCGCGACCTGGTCTATCCGGAGCGCAACAACTTCTCACCTCGCATCGGCATTGCCGTGCGGGCCGCGAAAGACACCGTGGTGCGCGCGGGATATGGCATCAACTACGCCGTAGGACAATACGGGAAATTCATCCAGGATTTCGCCTTCCAACCGCCCTATGCCAACGTTCAGACGAATGAAGCCACCACCGGAGCGAAGATCAGTTTGGCCAATGGCTTCACCACGCCTGAGGATGAGCAACAGGGCAATTACGCAGTCAACAAGTACTATCGGCTCCCCTACGTGCAGGTATGGAACATCAATGTCCAGCGCACCCTGCCCCTGGGCGTCGTACTGAATATCGGCTACAACGGTTCCAAGGGCACCCGCCTGGACATTGTCGATGCGCCCGGGCGCACGGCCACCGAATCCCTCAGCGGAGTTCTCTACGACTACGAAAACTCGGTCGCTTTCTCCAACTACAACGCGCTGACGTTTAGCGCCCGCAAGCGCTTGCAGCGGGGAATCGCCATGGGGGCGACCTACACGTACAGTCATTCCATCGACAATGCCAGCTCGATTGGAGGCAGCGGTGGGACAGGGACGACGGTGGCGCAAAACTGGCAGAATCTGCTGGCCGAAGAATCGAATTCGAGCTTCGACGTACGCAACAACCTGACCGGCAACTTCCTCTACGAATTGCCGTTCGGGCCGGACGCACACTGGGTGAATACCGGCTGGCTCGGCCATTCGCTCAGCGGAATCTCCATTTCCGGCACATTCACTTTAGCCAACGGAGAAGCGCTGACGCCGCATTATGAAGCTGCCGTCGCCGATGTGGCACGCGGCAGCACTGGATCGCTTCGTCCTGACCGGGTTCCTGGCGCTTCCCTCACTGCCGGTGGTGGCTCGCTTCAAAACTGGTTCAATAAGAACGCGTTTGCCACTCCCGCAAACACCTACGGTACCGCTTCCCGCTACTCGATCCCCGGGCCGGGTACGGTCTCGGTGAATGGATCGCTCTCCAAGACGATGCGCTTCTCGGAAACTCGTACCTTCGAGATGCGCGCTACTGCCAGCAACATCTTCAACACCGTCCAATACTCAGGCGTCGACTCCACCCTGGGATCGGGAACCTACGGCCAGGTGACTGCCGCCGCAGGCATGCGTCAATTCACCTTCCTGGGCCGGTACCGGTTCTAGAAGGAAGAGAGGATTCTGATGAACGTGAAAGGTCGATTGCGCAGTTTCGTTGCTTTGCTGGGCTCGGCAGTTGTGGCTGCTGCGCCGATCGCTGCGCAGCAGAATGTCTCGCCCGACGCATCGCAATCGGATACGCAAACCGCCTACACGCTCAAGGTCAACAGCGACCTGGTGCTCACCAACGTCGTGGTGCGCGACAAGAAGACGGGAGAGGTGGTGCGCGGTCTCACGACGAACGATTTTCAGGTTCAGGAGAATGGCAAGCCGCAAAAGATCATCAGCTTCGATTTCCAGAGTGTCGATCAAGCCACGCCCCTTAATGAGGCCACGATCAACGGCAAAGCCCCCAACAGCATCATGGGCAGCATGAATCGCGCTGCCACTTCCACCGAATTGCGCAATCATCGCCTGATTGTGATGTTCTTTGACATCACCTCGATGCAGCCCGAAGACCTGGAGCGGGCGCAGGACGCAGCCCGCAACTACATCAATAAGCAGATGCATCCGGCGGACCTGGTTTCCGTTGTTTCCCTTGACCAGTCATTGTCCCTCGATCAGGATTTCACTGCCAATAAGCAACAGCTGTTGAACGCTGTCAACGCCTACTCCGGAACCCAGGGCTCGGGATTTCAATCGGGAGCCACCAGCACCACCAACCAGGTCGAAGACACCACAGCCTTCACTCCCGATGAAGCGGAGTACAACGACGTAAATACCGACCGCGAGCTCTTTGCCTTCGAAGACATTGCCCACTCGCTGGCCTACATCAACGAAAAGAAATCTCTACTCTATTTCTCCGGAGGCATTCAGCGCGACGGCATTGAGAACCAGGCTTCGCTTCACGCGGCCATCAATGCTTCGGTGCGCGCGAATATGTCCATCTATTCCGTGGATACGCGTGGACTGGAAGCGATCTCTCCTCTAGGCGACGCTTCCACCGGCAGCCTGCGCGGCACCAGCGGCTATAACGGCGCGGCGCTGCAAAACAATCTCGATTCCAACTTCAATACCCAGGAAGTGATGGCCACGCTCTCCTCCGATACCGGGGGCAAAGCTTTCTTCGATTCCAACGACTTTTCTCCTGCCTTTCAACGCATCCAGCAGGACACGTCCGCGTACTACGTGATCGGCTTCCGTTCTACAGACACGGCGAAAGACGGGCGCTACCGCCGGCTCACGATCAAGATCAACCGCCCCAACGTCAAGCTCGAATACCGGCCTGGCTACTATGCTCCCGCCGACTATCGTCATGCCAACAAGGATGAGCGCGAGCGTCAATTGCAGGAGCAATTAAACAGCGACTTGCCTGCCACCGACGTTGAGGTCTATCTGCAGGCGTATTACTTCCGCAGCGATACCGGCACCGCGGCGCCTCGCTTTGACGTGCCCGTATCTTTGATTGTGCCCGGCTCGCAAATCCCCTTTGTCAAGGGAGGGGATCGCAGCAAGGCTACGCTCGATATCATAGGCGAACTGAAGAACACAGCCGGGCAGGACATGGCGGAAATTCGTCAGACGGTCAAGCTGGCCATCGATGATTCGCAGCAGGTTTCGCGCAAGAACATCCAGTACACGACCAACTTCAGCCTGCCCTTGGGCAAGTATCATCTCAAGTTCGTGGTCCGCGAAAATCAAACCGGCCGCATGGGCTCGTTCGAGACCGATATCAATCTGCCTGACTTGAAAAAGTTTCCTCTCAAGCTCAGCTCCGTCGTTCTATCCAGCCAGCGGGTTGCCGCTTCCAAGAAGGATGACAACAATCCGCTCTCCAACGGGGGCTTCACCTGGGTCCCGAATGTGGTCCATGTCTTTCGCACCGATCAGCACCTCTACATGCTCTATGAGGTCTACGACCCTGCCTCGGCGCAGGCCACCGCAAGTGCGGCCAAACCCCCGGCAGCCAAGGCCGGCATGCAGGTGCTGACCAGTATCGAGTTCCTTCAGGGCACGACCAAGGTCTTCGAGACACCCCTGGTGGAGGCCAACAGTTTGAATGTGCCCGGGCGTGGAGCTGTAGCGTTTGCCTTCGACATTCCGTTGGACAAACTGACGGCCGGACTATACATCTGCCAGGTCAATGTCATCGACGATACCGGCGGCAGTTTCAGCTTCCCGCGCCAAGCGCTGTTGGTTCGCGCCGCAGCTGCAACACCGCCCGCCGTTCCAACTCCATCTGCTCCACCGGCGACCGCGCCCTCTTCCGGTGGCACTCGTTCGCCCTCGATGTAAATTCAAATCGTTTCCAACGGCGGCGCATCTTATCCGCGGAGGTAAGCAATGAAGGCAGTACTGCTGCAGGGTTATGGGGGAGTCGACCAGCTGGTTTACGAGGAAGTCCCAATCCCAATCGCCGGCGCCGGTGAAGTGCTGGTAAAACTCTCTTCCGCCAGCATCAATCCCATCGATTACAAGATACGGCGCGGAGACATGAAGGAAATCATTCCTCTTCAACTTCCCGCCATACTGGGCTATGACCTGGCAGGCCAGGTGGTAGCTCTGGGCGAGGGTGTTACCGGGGTAGAAGTGAATTCCTTTGTGATGGCGGTGGCTGACCACACATACGCGGAGTATGTCACTTGCAAAGCAAAAGACCTGGCGCATATCCCGGATGGCCTCAACCCCGTCGAGGCCGGCGTTTTGCCCCTGGTGCTGGAGACGGGCACGCAATTGATTGAGTTGGGAGTACGTCCGCGCTCTGGTGAGCGGGTGCTGATCACCGGCGCTATGGGCAGCGTAGGGCGTACTGCGGTCTACATTGCCAAAAAGCATGGAGCCTATGTAATTGCCGGGGTGCGCGCTAGCCAGCGGGCGGAAGCGGAAAAGCTGGGCGCAGACGAGGTCGTCGCCGTGGACGAGGATCTCGGTCGCCTGAAGGATGTGGATGCGGTCGCAGATACCGTTGGGCACAACGTGATCGACCGGCTGATCCCTCACATCAGAAAAAACGGAGTGCTGGCCACGGTCGTCGGCAAACCGAAGTCGGCTGATGGGCGCGACCTTCAGGTTCGGGAGGTGTGGGCAACCACCGACGCGCCACGCCTGGAACAGCTTGCCAAGGAGATCGCGAGCGGTGAATTTGTCATTCCGATCGCCAAGCGATTTACGCTCGCGGAGATTCGTAAGGCCCATGAGCTGGCGGAAAAAGGAGCGGCCGGGAAAGTGTTGCTGACGCCATGAAGCCCTGCCTAGTCGCTTGTCGAGCCCGCGTCGGATGATCTCCGGTAAGGGCAATGCCGGCATCCGGAGTTGCAGCACGTCCCTCTCTTCAAGTGATATTGTGCGGTAAAGACGAGATACGGGCCCTCGTAGTAGTAATCCTCGGGCTCAAGCCCCGGCACTTCCGCCTTGTCTGGTGAAGATTCATCCCGCATAGCTAATTCTCGCAGGCCTTTGCCCCTCGCCCCCTGACGAAGGGCGGGGGGCTCCACATCTCGCTCGTTTTTCGCGAGCTGTGGGATACCAATCGTTTGACTCTTAAGTTGCCTCTCCGCTCGCCTCGCCCCAGCATCTTATCTCCTGACACTAGAAGGTCCTCATGGGAATCTTTGCAACGGACGGCCAGGGATTCAAGCAGTTCCTGGAGCTAGGTACTGCATTCCTGCTATCTGCGGCGATAGGGCTTGAACGTGAAGTCCGGCAAAAGAGCGCAGGACTTCGCACCTATACGCTGGTTGGCACCACAGCCGCTCTCTTTCTCCTCGTTTCCAAGTACGGCTTCATGGATGTTCTGGCGAAAGAGCTTGTCGTGCTCGACCCCTCCCGTGTCGCGGCTCAGATCGTCACCGGCATAGGTTTTATTGGCGCGGGGCTGATCTTTGTCCAGGGCGATCGGGTGAAGGGACTTACCACCGCTGCGACCGTCTGGCTGGTTACCGCTGTAGGAATGGCCTGCGGCGCCGGCCTTCTTCTGCTCGCACTTGCTGTGACCTTAGCCTACTTCGTCGTAGCTTTGGTCTTTCCCCTGGTGCTGCGTCTTCTTCCGGCCAGCCAGGCGACCGGCGTGGAACATGACTAACGCAGGCCACCGCCATAAATAGGTGGCCTCGCTGCTTAGCGCCCGGAGAGCTAATTCGATCAAGGCAGCTGGCAGTGGGTGTGCGCACCGCTCAGTATGAGTCACAAGCGTTGTGCACTCGTTTCGCGTTGAGAGATAATCGAAGCTCAGATTATTTTGCGCTGGAACTGCCTTCCGCCTGCGGATCAAGCTGCGAATCCATCCAGGCGATTCGCGCAGTCAGCCAGCTCTTCAGGTAAGCCACTTCGCCCTGATACGATCCGGCGACCTCGGCGTTCGGGGGAACATACTGCCCCAGAATGGGCCAGCGCTGGTAGTTGTTTAGTTGCGACTGATTGAGGGCCGCGGCGTTCTCGTCAATATAGGCGGACAAGCTGTCGAATTGTGTCGCCTTCAACTGCTTCCAGCGCTCTGCCACGGCTGCGGCAAAGGCCGGATCGTCAAAGAGCCGCTTCGTCCACTGTGTGTAGGTTAAGTCATTGGATCGAAGCCACCACCCTGTTGGATCTATCATTCCCGTTGTAGTTGACGTTGCCTGCGCCGATATCGAAATCCCAAACCGGGCCCATAAAGATCTTGCCGCTGCGATCCTTGTAGAGCCAACAGCTTGACCAGAAAACCGCATCGTTGTTCTTGAAAAGCTCGTTGACCAGGTACCAGTTGATAAAGCTGTCGGTGTCGAGATATTGGGTATAACCGGTCGTTGGGTCGGTGAAGTCAGCAGAGTACAGCACATCCTCGGTCTTCTGGATGTAGTTCTCGATATAGGTAAGCTGTTGCGGCGTGGCGGGATCGGGATCGTGAAGGTCGAAGATGACTCCCCGCGACGTCTTGAAGAGAATATCGTCCGGGTCACCCCTGGTATCGACTTCAAGCAGGTAGCCACCGGTCAGCGACTTGCCTGAGTTGTCGGTATCGTCCATCTCGGGAATGTTCACGCGGTTCTTGTCGATCTTGATCTCTTCCGTCAGCTGGTAATTGCCTTCGTATTGACCGTTGAGGAAAAGTTCTACAAATCTGGAATTGGGCGTCCACGCCATGCCCACACGCCGGCCAACCTCAAAGGCGACCTGGTCACGGAGAAGAGACTTGTCGTCGTAGTTTGCCAGCAGGACCCAGGTCTTGCCGGCCGGCATACCCAACAGGCCGGCTTTTGAGTCGAGCTTCAATTTATAGGGCTTCTTCGGCAGGATCCAAGTTGTATTTCCATGGCCCCTGATCTGCATCGTGCCTGAGTAGGCAACGATCCGTGCCGGACGGGGCCGGCGTGATGCTTACGCTGCCGCTCACGTAAGTGATGAGGGACGCGACAGGAGCGGCATTATCGGTGGTAATTTCGAGCACCGGCAGGTCCATCTTAGCGGGGACAAAATTCGGGTTCGGCGAAGCGAGCGTCAGTTGGACGCTCGCAGTCGACTGTTGCGCGCCGGCCGTAGCCAGGACGGTAATCGGGAAACTGAGCTGGGTTGCACCCTGCGCAAACGAGGCGGAGCCGGCCGTTGTGGCTGCCGTTCAACACGAACGCCGCCTGGCCGTTGCTGATCATCGACAAGGTGGGGGAGGATGCCGTGACGCCGTCTGGAAGTCCCTGGAGACTAATCGAAATCGGCCGATAAGGATCTGCGGGGAGAGCCGCCGATACAACGATGGCCTGCTTCGAAGTATTGTCCGGATAGAGAAGAATCGACTTTGTGGGCGTGGTCAGCTTGAGTACAGAAGACCCTCCGCATCCTGACAGCGCGCTGAGCCAATGCGGAGGCAAAGATGAGCAATAGAGCGGCTCTCTTCAATAGATACCCTCACTTTCTGCCGTCGAGGTGGACGGGTCTGTTCATGGAAATGGAAAGAAAATAATCAGACGGAGAGCTGATCCAAAAAGGACTCAAGCAAATTTCGCGATGTTCTTCTATCAGCCACCGGGCAATCGTGACGTCTGATGGTTCTAGTAATCCTCACCGATCGGCATGCCCGGAGGCGCCTCGACCGGTGGCGCGGGCACGAACTTTGCCGGATCCCGCTCGAATTCTGCAATCCGCGCCAGCGCCGCCGCACGATGCGCCTGCCGTTCGCGCGGAAGAGTAGTCGCAGTGGTGAGTTGCGCTTTTAGCGTGGCCACCTGCAAGCGTGCGATCGCACGGGCCTCGGGCGATGCCTGATTCGACGCCGCCAGGCCCAGCAGGCTTTCCAGCGTTGCCGATTCCACCGCCGACTGGGTTTCCGCCGCCAGGCCGCTGGCACGCGGCGCCTGCCAGGTGGCTTTCAGCACGCCGCTCAGGACTTCATCCAGGCCGGGATTGGCGGCGTCGCGCGCGTGGTACTCCACCAGGCGTGAAGCGCGCTGAGGATTGAACAGCAGGGCAAGCGTAAGATCGGCTGCCGATTGCGCAGCAGCTACCGGATCGAAGGCCAGCCCGGTGAAGGCGGCGAAGCTCTCCCGCGTGCGTGGATACCCGGGAGCCACCGGAGGCAGCAACCGCAGCAGTGGTTCCGGCAGAGTGAGCGTCTCCGGCGCGAGCGTGCGCAGCACTGCGGTAAGCGCCTTGCGCTGATCAGCCGGCAGAAACAATGGCTGTTACTTCCTGCCCGTCGCCGCGCAGCGCATAGCGATAATCCAGCCCACCTATTTCCTTGGCTGCCGCCTCCGTCTGGTAGCGATGCATCAGGTAGAGCGGCACCAGCACATCCGCGAGTTGCGACATCGGCGTTCCTACGGGAATCGCGTTTGGCACCGAAGTGCTGCAACGCAGCAGCCCGCACGGCGAGCACGCGATCCAGTTCCGCCGCGGGATCAGGTCCGTTGTCCCAAAGGTGAGCGTGCGGATGCGCGCTTCCCAGCGGGCGCGCGTCGTCGTCGGTGATGAAGTAGAGGCCCTGCTTCTGCGCCTGCAGCAACACGTCCGCCAGGTCGGCCGCTTCTTTATCCGCGCGGAAACTCCGCATACCCATACGTGATCGCCACCTTGTCCCACGCTCCGATGCCCACAGCGTAGGCGTGGGAAAGGTCGGGCTTGCCGTTGCTGTCCAGGGTGATGAGCGGATGGGGATAGTCCATCACCGAAGTGCCCTGGCCAAGCGAACTGGCGGCAAAGTTATGCGCCAGCCCCAGCGTGTGCCCCACCTCGTGCGCTGCCAGTTGCCGCACCCTGGCGAGGACCATGGCCTGCAACGCATTGTCCGCGGGCAGCGGCGCTCCATCGAGATAAGGATCGACCAGCGACTGGGCAATCATAAAGTCCTGGCGCGCGCGCAGCGATCCCAGCGTCACCTGGCCTTTGATGATCTCCCCCGTCCGCGGATCGATCACGCCTTCGCCATAGGACCAGCCCCGGGTGTAGCGATGCACCCACTGGATCATGTTGTAGCGAATGTCCATCGGGTCCGCGCCCTCAGGCAGCACCTCGACGCGGAATGCGTTGCGATAGCCCGCGGCCTCGAAGGCCTGGTTCCACCAGCGAGCGCCTTCGACCAGCGCGGTGCGAATTGGCTCCGGAGCGCCGCGATCGACATAGTAGGTGATCGGCTCTACCGGATCGCTGATAGCCGCGGTTGGATCCTTCTTCTGCAGCCGGTGCCGGGTAATGAAGAGCTGGTCGAGCGGAGCCCCGAGTGGCGCGGAGTAATCCCGATACATGGTTGGGAAGTAGCCTGCATTCGGGTTGTAGGCCCGCGGAGTATAGCCCGGCCCGGGCAGTTCGATCAACGAATAGTGTTCGCGCACCGTGAGCGCGTGGGGATCGGGGGTCACATC
Organism: uncultured Acidobacteriaceae bacterium; assembly: GCA_963815175.1. Taxonomy (GTDB): domain Bacteria; phylum Acidobacteriota; class Terriglobia; order Terriglobales; family Acidobacteriaceae; genus PALSA-350. The sequence goes on along the minus strand of CAWFGM010000053.1, from coordinate 35,432 downwards.
GGCAACGTAGGATTTGGCTGTCGGGCGCATCGTTGGTAAAGGTGAGGATGGCTTCGACTTCAGTATTGCGCGGAAAATTCTTCGTGCTCTCAGGCAAGATCGCCGAACGCGTGGGGTCTAGCGTGTATTTGCCCTGCTTGGCCTGGGCCAGGCGCTCAGCCACTCCGTGGGCATCCAGAAGGAAGAAGTCGGTGGCATCCACCAGCACGTGGCCACCCTGGGCCTCGGACTGCTCCGCTTCCACCTTGAAGCCGAAGAGCACTGACTCGGCAAAGGATTGTTTTACCGCCGTGCGTTCGGAGTCGTCGGATGACGAAGACCGGAAGGCAAGGTTGGGCTCAACCAGCAGCACCTTGTTTCCGCTGCGCATGAAATGCACAACATGTTCGTTGCCCAGTTGTCCACGGTCGAGGAAGAGATCATTCGATCCGATCCCATAGGGCAGTTGATCGAGGTAGAGAAAATCCTTGTCGAACGAAGGGATCTCGAGCAGCAGCTTCCCTGTCTTGGCCTCCCAATACAAAGGGAAAAAGCCGTCCATCTTCTTAGACTGGCGATTCGATGCTTCCAAAGTGGTCTGGGCGGCGGCCGGCGCCGACTGAAGAAGCAACGATGCGGTGAAAAAAAGCGTACCCGGGAGCAAGCGGAGAAGCGAGCGCATAACGAAGGTTCTCACAGCCAGGGCGTCTCAGGTGGGATTTAGAGCGCGTAGAACCACTGGTTCTCTCGGAACGCTGAAGCGCCCAGGACAAGGCTCGGGACCTGTCTGATATCTCAGCCAGACGTCCAAAGGTGCCCGCATATGCGGGGAGACTTTAGCGCTAGAGATCTCGATCTGATCACGCCTTTACCTGGCAGATGCTAGTCCATCGTAGGAAACGCAGAGAGAACCCATCTCGCTAGGCTTGGAGAGCCTGCCCTGAGCTATCGAGGGCCAGTACCAGACATGAGCGCAGACCGCAGGCAAGGCAGGCTCGCGGCTATCTTCTCGAGCGTCAGGTTCCACCCGGCTTTTACGTCCCGGTGTCCAGGTGAAAGGTCTTGTCGTAAGGCACCACAGGGTACCCCTTCGCCTTCCATGCGGCCAGGCCGCCTTTGAGGAACTTGACCTTCGTTACATCGATGTTCGGCGCCAGGGTCTGGGCCTTTGCGGCGATGGCGCGACTGGTCTTATCGCTGGGGCAGGTGCAGTAGACAACCAGCTCTTTATCGGTCGGGATCAGGGACGGATTCGCCTCCGCATCCTGGGGAGAAATCCTCTGCGCTCCCTGCGATGATCTCCGAGTCCGCCAACAAGTCCAACGGCTGCCGAACGTCCAGAATCAAGATGTTATGGTTCGCAGTGATGCAGGTCGTGGAGCGCTTCGGGCGTGATGCTCAGCCGCTCGAACTCACGTCGCGCCTTGATTCTTCGGATCCATATCACCGCCAACAGACCCCAGATGGCGATTGCAATGATGGTTAGGATGAGGTTCATCGACCGGCCTCCCTGCTGCATAAAGGATAGTGCTGTTTAGATTAGCAAGCCGGGGCAAATGATTCGAGACTGTTACCAGGTTCAATACGCCGTTGCGGCCAGGCCGGGTTCTTCCACCCTCACGGCGCCGCCAAGGAAAGTGACCGTTTTACCCGGAACAGCGGCCGGCCGTTCTCCCGGAACCACAATCCCTGCCAGATTTAGCGGATCGGTGGCAGCCACGGTGACGGCCTCCTCCGCGTTCCCCTTAAGGCGGGATTCGCGCAGGGAAGCCACCGCCTCCGGCACAGCGAATTGCTCGCCGCCAAAGCCATTGACGAATCGCCCTCCGCGCACGCTGCCCCGGGCCTCCAGCCGGCGGAACATGCCCACCAGCTCACGCCAGCGGGGTATGGTGGTCTCGCGCTCCAGCAGGTCGCGGAAGACCACTCCATAACGCCGCAGAAGCATCCAGCAGGCGGACTCAATCTCGGCCTCACGCCGCTCCGCCTGGGCGCCCACAGTCTCAACCGCTCCAGCCGCCGGGTTGAGCAGACTCCATCGCCCCACCGTGTTGCGCGTCCGCCGCACACTCTGGATCGCCTTGCGCCGGGGGTCGATCAGCACCCGCAGGCTATCGAAGCCGTCGGCGGTCACCAGGCCGGCCGCTACCAGCTCCCACAGGGCGCGGTTCACCTGCTCGGCCGGGGCGCCCAGCCCGCGCACCAGGTCGCCGGCGAAGACTGCTCCGTATTGCGACAGATGGGCCCGCGCCTGCCAGGCCAGTTCGCTCAGGCAGGCCTGAAGAGCGGGCTCGGGAATCGCGCGCTCCGCCAGGCAGCGATCCATCCACAGCGCCTCCTCGCGCAGGAAGAAGGTGACCGGAGCCATGCTGGTGGGCACCACCCGCTTGGGGGCGGCGAAGTCGCCCAGAGTCGAGAACGCCGGGTGGGGAGAGATGCGTCCCCACCCCACCACGCCCTCCAGGCACAGGGTATCGAGCCATCGTGGATCGTAGCCGGCAACGCGCTGGGGCAAGAGCGTCCGCTCCCATTCGATGGCCGGCGCCTCGAAGCCCTCGAGCAGGCGCAGCGCCTCCAGCACCCCTGATTCTCCGCTCAGCTGGGCCCGCGGCACCACCTTCTGCCAACGCATCAACCACTGCAAATAGACCGCCGGCGTAACCGGCTCGATCTGCTTGCGCAGCCCGGCCAGCGTCCTCTTATGGATGCGCTGCAGCAGCCTGCGCTCGCACCATTCCACATCCTCGTCGTGGGCGGCCTGACTGCTTCCCTCGAAGACCCCGCGCAGGATGGTGCCCTGCATCTCCATCACCAGCATGGCGGCCCAAATGGCCGCCGGTTCCATCCCCAGCCGCACGCCCAGGGTCCGCGAAGTGACCGGGCCAAGCAGCGCCATCCATCCCTGCACGGTTTTGCGAACCACATCGCCGAAAACCAATTCTTTTGCTTCCGGGGGGCAGGGAAGTGGCCGCTCGAAGACGACCTCCGGCCACAAAAGCCGCAGGTGTTGCGCTCTCTCCGCCGCCACCAGGTATTGCTGTCCGGCGTGCTCGGCCACCGTAGCCCTGCCCTGGACCGCAAGCCGCTCAAAGAACACAGGCCAGTGGAGCGCGCCTGCGCAGGATTGAATCTCCGCCGGCACCACGATCAGGGAACACAGCAGGTCATGCAGCTCGTGCTCATCGCGCACATCGGGCCAGCACTCTTCGCGCAACTCGGCAATCGCCGCCGGGTCGAGCCGGCCGGCCTCGCCCAGCAGCTTATCCGGAACCATCCCACGCATGCTTACGGCGCGGGCACGGCGCTCTTCGAGCGGCGCATCGTCGAGGAAGGCATAGGGATTGGCGTTGAGCAGTTCATGGGCAAAGGCGGAGGGGGTTGCGCTGTCGACCGCGAGACAGCGAATCGCACCGGTCCTTATCCCTGCCAGCAGCCCGATCAAGCCCTTCCAGATCCATCGCCTCGGTCAGCACGTCTTTCATCACTTCCTGGATGAGCGGGTGCTCCGGTATTTGGATATCGCCTTCGATGTTCTCCTGGCAGGCAGCCACCTGGGGAAAGACGCTGGCCAGCAGGTCATCGGAGCGGGTCCGCTGCACCTGGGGCGCGATGCGTTTGCCGTTATAAAACCGTAACAGTTGCAGACTGCGGCCCGCGTCCCAGCGCCAGCGCGCGCGGAAGATGGGTGAGTCGAGCGAGGCCTGCTCCAGCAGCCCGGTCACCGTCTGCTCGGTAAGAAAATCGAAGACGTCGCTCAGCGGGAAGCTGTGCTGCTCGGCCAGCGAAATGTTGAGCCCGTTATCGGTGGCCGCTGCCTGCAACTCAAAGTTGAATCCCCGGCAGAAGCGCTTTCTCAGCGCCAGGCCCCATGCCTTATTGATGCGGCCGCCGAAGGGCGCATGCAGAATCAATTGCATCCCGCCGCCCTCATCGAAGAAGCGCTCGGCAATGATGGTGTCGAGTGCGGGCACGGCTCCCAGCACCGCGCGGCCGGCGACCATATAGCCGATCATCTGTTCCGCGCCCGCATCATCCACGCAGCATTCCTGCTTGAGCCAGGCAACCGTCTCCGCCACCTGGGGGTTCGATTGGCTGATGTATCCCGGGAGCACATCGCCGGTCCGCGCGCTGATCTCCTGGCGCAAGGTGGAGACGAAGCGCGAGAGCTCAAGCGTCCGCTGCGGAGCTTCGCCACGCCAGAAAGGCACATTGGGCGGCTGGCCGTGCGCATCCTCCACCAGCACCCGCCCGGCACTCTCCACGCGCTGGATGCGCCAGCTGGTATTGCCCAGCAGAATCACGTCTCCGGCGGACGAATCGATGGCGAAGTCTTCGTCCAGGGTGGCGATCTGCACTCCTTCCGGCTGCACGATGACGGAGTAGAGCGCGGTGTCGGGAATGGTGCCGCCATTGGAAACCGCGATAGTCCGCGCGCCCCGCCGGGACTGCATGCGCCCATTCACCCGGTCGCGCAGCAGGTACGATCCGTAACGTCCGCGGCTGGCTTCGATCCCTTCCGCCAGCAGGCAAAGGATCTCGTCATATTCCTTGCGCGTGAGCTGGCTGTAGGGATGGGCGCGGCGCATGACCTCAAAGAGCGCGTCCTCCTCCCATGGCTCAGCCGCGCAGGCCGCGACAATCTGCTGCATCAGCACATCGATGGGGCAATGCGGAATCTCCAGCCGGTCCAGCACCCCTGCGCGCATGGCACGGATCAGCGCCGCGGACTCCACCAGGTCGTCGCGCGTGGTCACGAAGAAGCGTCCCTTGGGAATGGCTCCGCGCCAATGCCCGGCGCGGCCCACGCGCTGCATCGCGGCGGCGATGGCTCGTGGGGAGCTTACCTGGCACACCAGGTCGATGCTGCCGATATCGATGCCCAGCTCTAAGGAAGCGGTAGCCACCAGTAGCCGAATCTCACCGTTCTTGAGTTTGCGCTCCGCTTCCAAGCGAAGCTTCCTGGAAAGACTGCCGTGGTGCGCGGCTACGTTTTCCGGACCTAACCGTTCACCCAGGCAAAACGCCAGCCGCTCTGCCATGGCCCGCGTGTTGACAAAGACCAGCGTCGACCGATGCTGCAAGGCCAACTCCGTCATGCGCTCGTAGATGTCGTCCCAGATCGCATTGGTGGCGACCGATCCCAGTTCGTCTCCTGGAACCTCAATGCCCAGGTCGAGTGTGCGGTGTTGGCCTACCTGCACGATCTCCACTTCCGGCCCGCGCCGTCCCCCTAAGAATCTGGCCACCAGCTCGATCGGGTTCTGGGTTGCGGAGAGCCCGATGCGCAGCGGAGGCTGCGATCGTCCGCTGATCAGGGCTCCCGGGCTCAGCCGGTTTTCTCCGCAGACCAGCGCATCCAGCCGCTCCAGGGTAAGCGTGAGATGGGCTCCGCGCTTGTCATCGGCAACGGCATGGATCTCGTCGACGATCACGGTCTCGACCGCGCAAAGATTGTTGCGGCTCTTCTCCGCGGTCAGCAGGATATAAAGCGACTCTGGCGTGGTAACGAGAATATGCGGCGGCCGCTTCAGCATGGCCCGGCGCTCCGCGGGCAGGGTATCGCCCGTGCGCACAGCGGTGCGGATGGGCGCGCACAAGTAGCCGCGTTCCAGGGCGAGTTGTTGAATCTCCCGCAGCGGCTGCTCCAGGTTCTTCTGCACATCGTTGCTGAGCGCTTTGAGAGGGGAAACGTAGACCACCGCGGTGGACGGTGCGAGCGAGCCGTCGATCGCCTGGCGGATCAGTTTGTCGATACAGATGAGAAAGGCGGCCAGTGTCTTGCCCGAGCCGGTCGGAGCGGAGATCAGCGTCGGTCTGCCGGCGAGGATGGGTGGCCAGCCCAGCTCCTGGGGAGAAGTGGGGGTACCAAACTTGGCCGTGAACCACTCCCGCACCACGGGATGCGCCCAGGCCAACGCATGGGCGTTGTCGACTTCAAGAAGCGTGGCTTGGAGCGGAGGCATGCGTCCATTTTAGGCCCAGCATTTGGACTGAATTTCACACAGTCATCTGGAGAAACAGATCCCGGAACTGCCGCCGACGAATCCCGCAGGGCAAGCTTTCTGAAAACAAAATCAACTAATCGGTGTACGGCTGAAAGTCAGAGCTGTCCAAATTAGCGAATCGATCGCGGTTAGCGTGCAGAGCAGTCCGTGATTCTGTAGTCCTGGATGAACCATTGAGACTGGTCACGGTTCCATGCAATCAAGGGATTACCCGCACAGCTAGCCCGATCGATTCGCTGATTTGGACAGCTCTGGCCGAACAAGTAGTCCGGGACCAATTTAAGGAGCGGGAAGACCGCAGCGCAGGAGTAGTTACTATCTAGATGCGCCAGGCCCTCTGCGAACCGGCGCTGCAACTCACAGGAAGCCGTGCTTCTTGTTGGCGTGCCAGTTCGACTCTTCCTTCTTGAGCGGCGGAGGAGTCGTTTTTCCCCAAAAGGTGTGGTTCCAGGTCACCGCCTGCAGTCCATCGTGGCTGGACTGAAGGACCATCGGCGGATCGGTGGGTTTGCCATCCACCTCGTCAAATTTGATGGTGACCTGGCCTCCCGTATCAGCCCAATGTCCAAAGGTAGTGACAGCGCCTTTGCCCAGATCCTGTGTCACGGTAGCCGATCCATCCGGACCGAGGCTTATGCTGAACGCGGGCCCGGCAGGCCCGCTCGGATCGCCGGACTCAGGCGCTTCCGAACTGTAGATGCCGGCATATTTTGAGGAGGCAAATGCGGGAGCTGCGACCAGCGCCAGTACAATCGCGGCGCCGGCTACTACAAAATGCAGGTGGGAAAATCTGGTGGTTCTCATAACGTTCTCATCATTGCGCTAGGCTGAGGTGAAGGCAAGATGCAGTGAGAAAACGAAAGTTGTATGAATAGTGCTATGGATTTCACTGCTGCTGAACGCGCCCGCCGCGTCCGCCTGATTCTCTTTGACGTGGACGGCGTTCTCACCGATGGCAAGATATGGACGCTGCCCCTGGCTCCACGGAGAAGACCTTCGAACCCAAAGGCTTCCATGCTCATGACGGGATAGGCATTTCGCTTGCCCGCATCGGTGGCATCCACTGCGGCGTAATCACCAAGCGCACCTCGGAAGCGGTTGCCCAGCGCGCTCGCGCCTTGCGCTTGGATTACGTCTATATGGGACAGGACTACAAGATTCGAGCCGTACGCGAGATCATGCAGAAAGGATCGTTTACCCTCGACCAGATCGCCTACGTGGGTGACGACGTGATCGACCTGCCCGTAATGCGCGTTTGCGGGCTGGCGATTGCGGTGGCCAACGCCCGCGACCAGGTCAAGGCCGCGGCCCACTACATTACCCCAAATGCCGGCGGCCAGGGAGCCGGACGGGATGCGATCGATTTCGTTCTTCAGGCGCACGGGATACTCGATCAGTGCATCGAGGAATATCTCGATGAGCGTAACGCGCCCCCCGGCCAAGAGGGAGCGTGACGGCCGGCTGGCGTATGCTATCTCTTTGGGTTGAAAGCTGAAACCCCAGTCTTTTTCATTCCTTTCAGGCGCAGGAGCGTGGGCAACTTGATGGGCATCCGCAGGTCCCTTTCTTTTCTGTTTCTTTTCCTTCTTATCGCAGGGCTCGGCAACCGGGCGACGGCCCAGACATTGAAGAACTTTGAAGCCGCGGCCAGTATCTTCGGGCAATTCACCGGGACAACGAATGGCAACGGCATCAAGGACAGCCCAACCGACTCGCTGGGCGGATTAGCAACTGTCCGCCAGTCTTTCCATCCCTGGTTAGGCTACGAGGTCAATTACAGCTATACCCGCTTTACCGAGAGGTACTCCACGATTCCTTTCGGAGTGCAGAACAACGTGCACGAGGTTTCCGGCGCTTATCTGGTGCAAGGACCGACGATTCCGATTCTTGGCCTTCAGCCCTTCGGCGCCGTAGGCTTGGGCGCTCTCATCTTTCTACCAACGACCGTAGGCGGGCAAAAATACCCCAAGCAGACGCGCGTACCCCTGTTGTTTGAGTTCGGTGTCAACTACCCGATCCTTACCTCGCACCTCGGGTTGCGACTGCAGTATCGGGGTCTGAGCTACAAGACGCCGGATTTCAATGCGACGCTGCTGACTACAGGCACCAGGCGGATAACCTCTGAACCGAGTGTGGGCGCTTACCTCCGGTTCTGATCTCGCATAGGAGAAGGAATGATGATGAGTCGAACCACGCTGCCGGCCAGGACGCTGTTCGTGGCGTTGAGCGCCTTTCTGTGCGTGCAGCCGTTATGGGCAAAATCGGATGCAAAACAGTGGGTTGGCACATGGGCGTCTGCTCCTCTGCTGGACGCTCATGCCAAGCCTGCAGACCAGCTCGTCACGCCCGGCACAACCGGCGTCACCCTGCGCGAAGTGGTCCACGTGAGTATCGGTGGAGAGATGGTTCGGGTGCGCTTTTCCAATCTGTACGGCACCGATCCACTGGTGATTGGCGCGGCGCAGATCGCGCAGACCCTCAAGGGCGCGGCGGTCGTTGCCGGCTCTGGCAAGCCGCTCACCTTTCACGGCCAGCCTTCGGTTTCCATACCCCCCGGCGCCCTGGTTGTCAGTGATGGCGTCCCATTCAAGTTTGCGCCCCTTTCCGACTTGACCGTCAGCTTCTATCTGCCCAGCCCGTCGGGACCGATTACCGAGCATCAACTTGGCAATGCAACCAGCTATCACGCGCCCGGCAATGTAGTCGCCAACGACACGCTGGAGACACCCACCACGCTGACCAGTTGGGAATACCTCAACGGAATCGATACCCTTGCTTCGGCCGATGCGGGAGCCGTGATCACCATCGGCGATTCGATTACGGATGGCGCCAAATCGACGGTCGATACTAACCAGCGATGGCCCGACGAGCTAGCGCGGCGCCTGCAGGCCGACCCCAAGTATCGCCACCTTGCGGTATTGAATGAAGGCATCAGCGGAAACAAAATACTGCTGGATGGAGCCGGCCCCAATGCGCTGGCGCGTTTCGATCGCGATGTGATTGCCCAGAGCGGAGCGAAATACCTGCTCATCCTTGAAGGCATCAATGACATTGGCCGCCTGCACAGCGTTCCCGACGGGGCCACCGCCGCCGATCTTATCTTCGCTCTCGATCAGATGATCCTGCGTGCGCATAGCCCATGGCATCGCGGTCATCGGCTGCACGCTGACCCCGTATCACGGCGCCGGCTATTACACCGAGAACGGCGAAGCAATCCGCAAAGCAGTGAATGACTGGATTCGCACCAGCGGAGCCTTTGATGGCGTCGTAGACTTCGAGGCCGCCGTCCGGGATCCGAACCATCCTGACACCATCCTGCCTGCAGACGACCCTGGGGATCACCTCCATCCCAACGACGCGGGCTACAAGGTGATGGGCGACGCCATCGACCTGAAGCTCTTCACCGTGAAGCCAAAGCAGCCGTAGCGCGGAAGCTGTTGTGACCTCACTTACCGATCCGATAGCAGCGTTCATCGAAGTGGCTTGCGTGCCCCGGCAGTCGTATCACGGGTCGGCACACTCAAGCACGCCGAGCGCATCCTTGAACGCTTCCCCCAGGTAGCCACGGCCAATATCTTTACTGCCGCCATCCTGGCGGACGAAGCTGCTGTGCGTGCTTTCCTTGCCCGCGACCCCAAGGCTGCGACTGCCACCGGAGGTCCGCACGGTTGGGACGCGCTGACCCATCTCTGCTTTTCACGTTATCTGCGTCTGGACGGTCAGCGCTCGGAGGCATTTGTGCGCACCGCTCGCGCTCTTGAATCTTCCCCGTTCCTGGGTTCATCCAAAGAGCAATCAGAAACTCTGGAGAGTAATTGACATGGCCGCTTTCTGCGCATGCTGTGGAGCAGAGATTAAATTGAAAGCCGAAGCGTGTTCTGTTTGCGGAACCCCTCGTCATGGGATGTTGCCGCCCGATCGACAGCCTGCGCTGGATCAGGGTGCAAACACCTCGCAAGATGACCTTGGAGTCGACCGCAAGCCGCGTAGGCCGCGCCTGTAAAACGCTATCCGTCGAACACGTGTGCGACCCGGCCGGTGCTGGCGTGCGCCCACGATATGTTAGATCCCCAACCAAGATGGGCGGGCTCCGGCCGTCGTTAAGGATAACTAAACACAATACCTCTTCCGAGGCACATCGACGACCGGGATTGGGACGATTATCGGGACAATCGTTCTCAATACTACAATTTTGAGTACCCGGGCGTTGAAGCTCACGCGAAAAGGTAACGTGGACAGGCAACACGTCACATTGACTGTGCTATTTAGGTCAACGATAATCACCATATTCGGCCACAGTTAAGCCGCTTTGGGGGTTCCCTTTTGAAATCTGCCTATGTGAACGGTATTCGTAAATTGTCCGATTTGAAGCGAGGCCAGATTGTCCGCCTGGCCGGCTCTGGCGCTGCCGTGGTGGAAGAGATTTGGACGCTGGGAGCCAGCCACTATGCTCGCTTCCGGTGTCAGGACGGCCTGGTCGTTCAGCTCACAGAAGCTGAAGAAGGCATGATCGGGACGCTGACAAAGGTGAGTGCAGTGCGAACGCTCTAGGAAATACTGGCAATTTAGCTCTAAGTCTCAACCCACCGCCGAAGGCCGCCCTAAAAGGGCGGTGATTGCGGCTGCTCGCCTGGAAACCTCCTGTCCATCCGCCGCAGCTTTCATGGAATACTTACATCTCAATGGTCCTTTCCCGAAGGCAATTCACGCTAAGCTCTCTCGCCCTCCTGGCCGTATCGTCTGCAGATGCGCACGCCCGTCCCACGCCAACGCGAGTTCTCATCGTCGATGGCATCAACAATCACGACTGGGCAACGGCGACGCATGCGATCAAAGAGATCTTGACCGCGACCACCCTATTTTCAGTCGATGTATCCACCAGTCCGCCGCGGGGAGCCTCCCCGGATGCCTGGAACTCCTGGAAGCCGGATTTCTCCCGTTACGACGTGGTCATCAACAACTTCAATGGAGGGCATCTAGCGGATGGAATTGAGTGGCCATCCAGCGTTCAGGAATCCCTGGAGAAGTTTGTTTCAGGAGGGGGCGGCCTGGTGGTTTACCACGCAGCCAACAACGCCTTTCTGCATTGGAAAGCCTACAACGAGATGATTGGGCTGGGTTGGCGTTCGCCGTCGTTCGGGCCCGGACTGGCCGTAGCCGACGACGATTCAATCATAGTCATTCCCCAGGGAACAGGGTTGGAACCCGGTCATCCTCCACGCTTGGATTTTCAAATTCACGTACGCGACACCCACCATCCAATCACAGCAGGGATGCCAAAGGTGTGGATGCATCCTTCCGAACAGCTCACCCATGGCCAGCATGGGCCGGCGGAAGGCTTGACGATTCTTACCTATGCGCATTCGCCGGTGTCGCATCAGAACGAGCCGATGGATTGGGTGCGTAATTACCGAAAAGGCCGCGTTTACACGACGATGCTTGGCCATACCTGGGCCGGTGAGCCAAATCCAAATCTTGACTGCGTGGGTTTTCAAACACTGCTGGCGCGCGGTGTTCAATGGGCTGCAACAGGAACGGTGACGATTCCTATTCCTTCGAACTTTCCCGGCCCGGAAAAGATCTCACTGCGCAAGCTGACCTGAGAGAAGTTAGCTGCCGCAGCGAAGCCAGCTACAGGAACTGCAGGGAAGCAGAACCACAGGGTTTTCTGAGGAGTCAGCGTGAGTGGAGACATCGCAATTCCTCCAACTTCCAAGGCCCTCCGGGCTTTGGCGATCCGGGGGAGCGTGCTGTGTCCCAAACATGAATTTCGTCGCAGCCTGTTAAGCCGAGATCCGGGAGACCCTCATTCGGGAAAATCCGGTTGACGAATCGAGTCGGAATCCGATATAGTCGGATTCCGATATGAAATCCGAGACGGCCAAAAATCCTCCGCTATCCGCCGCAACCCTGCATATCCTTTTAGCTCTGGCCGGTGGTAATTTGCACGGCTACGGAATCATCAAGGAAGTCGCACGCAATTCCGACGGTCACTACAAGTTGGGGCCTGGCACGCTATACGACAATCTCAAAAAGTTAATGGACGCCGGTTTGGTCTCAGATGCCCCGCCATCGAAACGCAAATCATCTACCAAAGAAGAGGACCGGCGTTTCTATACGCTCACCAAAGAAGGGAAGGACGCCCTCGCCGCGGAGGTGGACCGGTTACAAACCGTCGTCAGCCAGGCCAGAGTGCGCCTTCGGGAAGCCAGGGTAGGAAGAGCATGAAAAGAATCGTCTCTCGTTACGCTTATCGTCTGCTGCTCCGCCTGCATCCCGCCATTTTTCAAGACGAATTTGGCCCCGAGATGTTGTGGATCTTCGAGGAGGAACGTCAACAGGGCACAGTCCTCCCCCTGCTGATCGATGGAGCAATTTCTCTGCTACGCCAACGCTGCCGGGTACAGAACGATCCCGGACAGTTATCCATTACTTCCGGAACGATCATTACCGGTCCAGGAATCGGCCCGGTTCGCCTCCTGCAGGCGGGAATGATGTTTTCCCTGATGTTCTTCTCCCTGATTCAGCTTTTAAGTCACCCCAACCTGCTCACCGTCTCGGTGCAATGGTCCGACCGTGTGCCTTGCTATACCCTCACGTTTCAAGCGCCATCGCACGCTGAGGTTGTTCTCCAGCCCACGCCGTAGGGACTTTGAAGCCTGAGGCTATCCATGTTCGAGGTTCGCAATCTCTATAAACGCTACCTCGGCATTCCCGCTCTGGACCATGTAAGCTTCGTTGCCCGCCCGGGAGAGGTAACGGGCTACCTCGGTGCAAATGGTTCCGGGAAATCAACCACCATGAAGCTGGCCACGGGATTGATTGAACCGACCTCGGGAGAAATCCTTTTTGCCGGGCGGCCTATCCAGGAAAACCCCATGGCCTATCGGCAACGCATTGGGTATGTTCCGGAAGAGCCTCACCTCTACACCCATCTGAGCGGCCTGGAATATCTGGTGATGGTCGCCCAGTTACGGGACATGGACCGGGATTCCGCGAACCACCGCATTCACGAGCTTCTGCGACTCTTCGGAATGCATGGTGATCGCGACGTGGCGATCTCGTCGTACTCAAAAGGCATGCGGCAAAAGATTCTTCTCATCGCAGCCCTTATGCACAACCCCGATCTCATCCTGCTGGATGAACCGTTCTCCGGCCTCGATGTGGGTTCATCGCTCATCTTGCGCAGCCTGATTAAGGAATTGGCCGCACGCGGCAAGATCGTGCTCTTCAGTTCGCACGAACTGGAAACCGTGGAACGCGTCTGTTCTCACATCGTTATTTTGCATCGCGGGAAAGTGGTCGCAGACGACTCCATCGAGCGGTTGAGAGTCTTGATGGCCGTACCCACGCTGGAAGAAATCTTTTCTCAGCTCGCTGTTGAAACCGATTCGGATGCTATCTCTCGAGAGATCGCGGACTTGATCCATGCATAGCGAATGGGCGCGGAGAAAACTTCAGTTTCGGACGCTCTATCGCGTCTTCCTTCTCCGTGTCGTCGACCTTGATCTGCTGTCGTCCGACGCCGACCCGGCCAAACTGATCGGGCAGTTTGCTGTCATCTTCTGCACCTTCAGTTTTCTGCTCTCCACTCCGATTCTGCTTATGAATGGGGACGCCCTGCCATTAACAACCGCATGGACGTTCGAACACTTTTTTATCGAAACGTCGATGACCGTGGCCGGGCTCATCGCCATACTCAACTGGGACGCGGCCTTTCCCGATCGACGGGATCTCCTGGTGCTGGCGCCACTGCCCGTCAGGAAGAGCACGTTGTTTCTGGCTAAACTTGCCGCTCTTTTCGCTGCACCGGCTCTCGCTGTGCTAGCGCTGAACATCTTTACCGGCCTGGTATGGCCTTTGCTCTTTAGAGCCACCAACAGCGGGGTCCTCGGCATGCTGAGAGCTTTGCCGGCCTATTGGATCACTATCTCCGCCGCGGCCGCCTTCTTTGTATTCACCATTCTCACCCTACAGGGGTTGGCCGCGAATCTGCTTCCACGTCAGCTTTTCCTTGGTGTCTCCGCAGTCTTGCCGGCTGCTGCCATGTGCACCATGCTCAGCGTGTACCTCCTTGAGCCATCGCTGGAATCGCCGGCGGCGCTTACTGCTCCGCAGAATCAACACCTGCTTGAGTGGCTGCCTTCCTACTGGTTCCTGGCGCTCTTCAACCAGCTCAATGGATCGATGCATCCCGCGCTGGCTCCCCTGGCCATACGCGCATGGATCGGCCTGGGCGTCTCCGCGCTCGGAACCTGCGCGGCATTGCTGTTGTGCTATTTCCGGTTGATGCCGAAGATCGTCGAGCAACCCGACATCCTCCCCCAGAAGCGATGGTTTGCGTGGCCGCCCCGTTTCGCCAGCCCGCTCACCGAGGCTCTCACTCTCTTCAGCATGCGAACTCTTCTGCGAAGCCGTCAGCATCGCATGATTTTCAGTTTCTATTTGGGACTGGGAATCACCATCGTCATCGGTTACGTGAACATCACCCGCGCAGGAATATTATCTGCTGGAGCCACCGTCAGCGACTCATTCCTGTTTGCCAGCATGCTGATGATGATCCTCGTCGTGCTGGCATTACGCGTGGTAGCTTCGATTCCCATCTCGCTGCAGGCGAACTGGATCATTCGCATCACGCAAGTGCGACCGGCTCGGGATTACCAGAAAGGTGTTCGCTTTTCGTGGCTGGCATTGGCCGTTTCTCCTGTCTTGCTGGTGATTGCCGCCTGCCTTCTGGTGTATCCGTGGCGCCCCGTTGTGGGGCATCTCGCTGTGATGTTAGGGCTAGGAATTCTTCTCGTCGAACTGTGCCTGTACACCTTTCCCAAGATACCTTTCACCTGTTCTTATCTCCCCGGCAAAGCGCAAATTCATCTTGTCTTCTGGGGCGGCCTGATGTTCTTCCTACGCTTATTAAGCAAAACTGCCGGGCTCGAGGGGCGCCTGCTGAATCGCCCGTTTGGTCGACTGATGATGATTCTGGCCCTTGCTTCCGCGGCGCTCGGTATGCACTACCTCAGCGAATTTCGTGCGGCGTCGCTAGAAAATCTGTTGTTTGAAGAGGAGTACCCTGCCGGCATCACGACATTAAAGTTGAGTTGAGGCGTCCTCATTCGGAAAAGATGGTCTCGATGGGCAGAGCAAAAAGCTTGGACAGCTTGAACGCCAGCGGCAGGCTGGGATCAAACCTGCCGGTCTCAATCGCATTGACCGACTGCCGGGAAACTCCGAGCTTCTCGGCAAGATCGGCCTGGCTCCAGTTCCTTTCGGCACGGAGCATGCGCAGGGAGTTCTTCACCTGTAACTCCGCTGAAGCAGCCGAAAGGCTAACGCGGTCGAAACGAAGAAGAGGTCCGCATTCAACAAGGTAAGGGGAAACGGGTGGGCATACAGGCTCATCAAGACTCCCGCAATAGCATCCCCAGCCATGGTCACAGCAAAGCCCCAGAGTAGCGCCCGCACCACGAGCGCGCGGATGAACTCATCCGGCTCGGCTTTCAGATAACGCCCGGCTACCCACACTGCAAGCAGCACCGGCAGCACGGCAAGCGCCGAGAGCGACCCGACTAATAGAGGCGAGGGATGCGCATTGTGAGCGGCGAGCTGCGAAAGGGCGGGGAATATGTCGACCAGCGGGTTGGGAAGGTTCGGCGTAGTGAGGTTAGTTATCACCGTGAGGAGCATCGCGCTCCCCATAAGCTGTGTCGAGCGGCGTTGCAGTGGGGTCAGATTCTTAGAGCAAAATGACATAAAGAAGGCTCCCTCGCGTGACAAGCAAACTTTACATCGGGGGTTTTGCTTATGTCAAGTATGCTTGTCATTAAAATTTGTAGTGATTTGACCAGCCAACCATCATCTGCGATTTTGGCGTATCGGAGCTTCCTTCGGCTTCGTCTCGACAACAACACGGTTGCAAAAGCACCGGGAGTTGCTCAAAGATTCTATGAATGTCATCCTCAAGAGATGAAACGAGAACGATTATTGGGTGTGATTTCGGGATTGTTGTTGGCCTGTTGTGTGCCGGTTGCCGCGCAGGAATTAGGACCCTGGCGCGCGGCGAACTCGCCGGCCGAGTCCATCACCGGCGACGTGGCGTTTGGTGAGATCAAGCTAGCGATCAACTTTTCCAGCTTTCCCATCGCCCGCATACGCGATCTCGAGCCGGGCGAGGTAAGCGCGGTCTTTGATGTAGACAGCAGTGCTGGTGGGCGCGGCAGTCTTTACCGCCTGAGCATTCCCGCGTCAAAAAAGTTTTTGCACAAAAATTCCATTTGTGGTTCCGAGGATACCCAGTGGGTTGCCGCATTCGTCGCCGGGCGCAATTTGCACCTTGCGTTCTTCTCTGGAGAAAAAATGCCGGTGTTCAAGCCCGAGGTGTTGGCTAACTCAACGGACTTGTGCGGCACGTTTCTCTACGCCCGTTGAGTCAACGTATCCTCTTATTCCCTCACCAAGGACGGGATACCACGACTCTCTCCCTCTGGCTCTTGATTCACCAGATGGACTTAGCGGTCAACCTCGGTGGTATCCCACATCTCGCGAAAAACGAGCGAGATGTGGGGCACCCGTCCTTGGAGAGCGAATAAAGAGTTTTTTGCCAGGCAGCTATTTTGATTTCGACGGTCACCGCTTCAAAAGGCTGGTCGCTAAGGTTCTGCTCCGTATGTTCGATCGGCGTGCCCCAAGCGACATCACCCGCTTTGTGTTCCACCGTCGCTACCTTGCCCGTAGAATCTTTGGTGCGAAAATCCTGGCCGGTGAGGAAGACAGTTACGCGATCGGTCGCATGCGCGTGCATGGGAGCTACTCCGTGGGGCGGGA
The DNA here is from genome assembly GCA_963815175.1 of uncultured Acidobacteriaceae bacterium. Taxonomy (GTDB): domain Bacteria; phylum Acidobacteriota; class Terriglobia; order Terriglobales; family Acidobacteriaceae; genus PALSA-350. The sequence continues at coordinate 18,627 of CAWFGM010000053.1, read as the reverse complement.
TCTTGACCCTCAGAACGCGCACCTGGGGGTTCTCGAATTCCAGCTTGTAATGACCTGGATCTACTGTGAGTGGATCGAGCTTGCTCGTGATGGCCTTGTCTGTCCCCGGCGTTCTCAATTCGATCTCGATGATGTTGAAGTCATGATCCAGGACTTGCGGCGAGTGCATCCCACTTGGCGGGCTCCACACCACCTGCCCCGCCTTCCAATCGAAGACCGCCGGTTTCCTCCCGTCCTGAAATTCGAATCGCTGCCGGCCCGACTGAAGGTAGATCATCACCCGGTTCATATCATGCTGGTGGAACTTACCCACCACTTGATTTTTCTCGAACGCGCGAACCACCTTCACTTCATTATTGTCGAGCAGCACTGCTGAAGGAGCCGTCGGTATCGAGGCCAAAACAGCGCCCAGTAAAAGCAGTGCGGGATGCAGCGTCATTTGCATGAGCCGGAGCATAGCTCATCGTTTGTTGAAGAGCAAATTGGCAAATCCTTCGCTCTTGGCGTTCGATTTATTGTTCCCGCAGCAGCAATAAAGGATCCGCAGACAGCGCCCGCTGTGCCGGAATCCACGTAGCGGCCAGACCCAGCATCAGCATGGCGAGAACGACACCGGCCAGCACCAACGGATCGCGGGGAGTGGCCTGATACACAATGAATGACAGCACTCTCGTCGCCATAATCCCCAGAAGAACACCTGCGACCGAACCGATCGCCAGCAACCGCGACGACCTTCCCAGTGCGGCCCGCAACACTTCGTTACGCTGCGCCCCCAAGGCTATGCGGATCCCAAGTTCCCGCAGCCGTTTGCTCACCGAGTAGGAAGCCATGCCGAAGATGCCGGTGGCCGCCAGCATCGCGCCCAGCAGGCCCAGCACCCCAAGCGATATCATCGCCACGCGTGAGGCAAACAAAGCGCTGTCCAGCTGTCTGTTCCATGTCCTCACGCTAACCGGCAGTCCGTCGTCCAGATTTCGCAGCGTGTACCGCACGGCGGCGGCCAATCGTTGCGGGTCGCCATTGGAGCGCACGATCAGCCAAGTCTCGCTGGACGGCGACTGCAGGATAGGCATAAATACGGCCGGTTCCGGATCTTCGGTGATGGTTTTGTATTTGCCGTCTTCCACCATACCCACCACTTGTATGCGTGTTCCGTCCATTAACTTGAAATATGAGCCCACCGCTCCGGTCTCCGAGCCTAAGACCTTGCGTGCAAATTCACGGTTCACGATGGCCACGCGCGGCGCATTCTTGTCGTCATGCCAAGTAAAGGCCCTTCCTGCCAGCAGCGCTGAGCGGGCTGCATGAAAATATCCGGGCGATATATTTTGCATTCCGGCCTCGGCAGCTTCGTTGGAGACAGTCAGGTCGACGGTGCTGTCTTTGAAGACGGCACTGTCGTTCCAATTCAAACTCAGCGGCAGGCGGTCGACCAAGCCCACACCCGTAACCCCCGGAATGCTCTCCAGTGCATCGAGTATGCGTCGCTGCATTGCAGGCACACGCTCGCGGCTATATCCGGCCATGACCAGGTCAGTGCTCGCCACCACAGCGTTGTGCGGATCGAAGCCGAAATTGCTGTGCAGCGAGCGCACCATGCCCCGCACCGCAACCAATGAAGAAGTCACGAGCACCGCGCAGACCGCGATCTGCAAAACGAGAAGGAAGTCACGCACCGTAACCCGCTGACCAGCCGCGCCAGTGGTGCCCGATTTGACGATTTGATACGGATCAGCTCGCAGCACCTGCCGTGCTGGAACGATGCCGAAGAGGAATCCACTGGCCAAGGCGAGAAATAAACTTACTCCATACACCTTCGCATCCGGGTGTACGGGTATATTGATCGGAATGTCGGTGAGTGGCTGCCAGGCGCTGAGCCAGCGCAGCAACGCCACCCCGCCCAACACTCCGGCTGCGCCTCCCACCATCGAGACCAGTACAGCCTCTGTCAACAGTTGCCGAAGAATGCGTTTGCGGCTCGATCCGAGCGCAAGACGAAGAGCAATCTCCTTGGAACGGTCCGCGGCCCGGGAAGCAAACAAGCTGCCCAGGTTGGCGCAGGCAGCAAGTAGAATCAAGCCCGCGAGCAACATCAGCCCGGTAACGAATGCGCGCACCGGACGGCCCAGCATATTGCCGAGGAGCCCCGGCCGTACCAGCGAGAAGCTAGCTTGCCCATCGACCTTGGGATACGTCGTCCCCAGGTAGGCAGCGATCGAGTTCAGATCCGAAATAGCCTGACCAGGACTCACTCCCGCTTTCAATCGTCCCACCAGCCAGATACCGCGGGAATCGCGAGCCTCTAGATCGCTTTCCCCTGCCACCTGTTGATCGTTTACGATGGGCACCCAGAAATCTGGACGGAAGTACAACTCGGTGCCACGAAATTGTGGTGGCGCCACGCCGAGGATCGTGTAGGGATGTTTGTTCAGGTGAACGGAGCGGCCAACCACGCCGCGGTCACCTTTGAAGTGGCTCTGCCAATAGGCGTAACCCAGCACAATATAGGGGGCGCTATTCGGGCCGCGCTCATCGGTGCTATGAAAGAAGCGCCCGAGATAGGGTTGAACACCGAGTACGTCGAAGTAATTTCCGCTCGCCTCGTAGAGCCAGGCGGGAGACGGACTGCCGCCTGTGTCCAGGCCGGCCGTATCGATGTCGTATGCGATCAACCCGTCAAAGCTCCGGTTCCGGTCACGGAGATCGCGATAGTCGGGATACGATTGCATGGGGGAACTGTCCTGATCCCCAGTGCGTTGGCCCCGTTCGATCATAAAGAGCTTCTGCGCCTGCGGCAGATCGAGGGGCCGCAGGATGAGCGCATTCATCACCCCAAAAACCACCGCGTTGGCCCCGATGCCAAGGGCCAGTGTCGACACCGCTACCGCGGTAAAGTTGGGCGATTTGCGCAGCATGCGGGCGGCGTAGCGCAGGTCCTGCAAGAGGGTCTCGAAGAATAGGCCGCCGGACGCTTCGTAGCTCTCCTCCTTGTATCGCACATAGGCGCCGAATTCGATCCGCGCGCGGCGCTCGGCCTCTGCCCGGTCGATGCCTGAACGTGCAAGATCATCTGCCCGGTGCTGAATGTGAGAGCGAAGTTCTTCCTCCACATCGCTATCAAACGTAGAGCGATGGAAGCGGGAAGCAACAAGAGAGCGAAGAAAAGAGAGCAGTCTCATATTTCCTCCGGTTGTGCTGCGAGCGCGGTGGCCATGGCCGCGGTGAGACGATTCCAGCCTGCGGTTTCCTGGCCGAATCGCTTACGGCCGGAAGCAGTGAGTTGGTAGAATTTGGCGCGCCGATTATTTTCCGATGTGCCCCAACTCGATTTCAGAAATCCGCCGCGCACCAGGCGGAACAACGCCGGATAAAGGGCTCCCTGTTCAATCAGCAACGCCTCGCCGGAGATCTGCTCAATGCGCAGAAGAATGCCGTAGCCGTGAAGCGCGCCCAGCGAAACGGCCTTCAAAATAAGCAGGTCGAGAGTTCCTGGAAGAAGCTGAGCCTGGTCTTTCACCTGTCCTCCTAAGATGATTAGGAGAATAGCCTGGCTCTCCTAAGTTGTCAAGGAGAGCAAATTCAGACCGGCGGCCTTGTACCGAGTCTCTGCCATGGCTCCACTTGACATGCAAGTGAAAACAGGTAATCCTGTCTGCTGGAGAGACCACTTTGATGTCTAGTAAAGAAAGAGAACCGATCCAATTGCTTCAGGGCACACTTGATCTCATCGTCTTACGGACTCTTGTCACCATGGGTTCGCAACATGCTTATCAAATTGCCACGCGCCTCCAACAGATTTCCGATCGTCTTCTCAATCTCAACCAGGGCACTCTTTATCCGGCACTAGTCCGGCTTGAGCAGTATGGGTGGATCAAGGGAACCTGGGGAAAGACCGAGAATAACCGGGAAGCCAAATACTACGAAATCACCAATGCAGGACAAAAAGCTCTAGATAAGGAGACGCAGAAGTGGAAACAGATGGCGGCCTTGGTGGAGCGGCTTTTGGTGGAAGAGGCTTAAGCCATGAAGCACCTGAGGCGCATATTTCTAAAGTTTACCAGGCTGTTTAGCAACTCCGCGGCGGAAGCGGAACTGGAAAGAGAGATAGCGGCTCATCTTGCATTGTTGGAAGACGAATTTCTGAGCCAGGGGAAGACTCCTGCGGACGCACGGCTGGCTGCCAGGCGCGCCTACGGAGGTGTGGAGCAGGCCAAACAACTGCATCGCAACGAGCGCTGCCCTGGAAAATTAATGTGGGGTTGACCAGGAAAGTGATTTTCGGCCGAGGTACGCTCCAGCTGGGGCGGGTTGGCGAACCTCGGGCACTCGTCCTGTTCCTATTGGATACAGCAACGACACACTCAATCGTCCCTGGCGACTGGTTTCGACACACCCTGAGAGTTTGGCCGTTTCATAGCGGATTTGATTCAGAGCATCGCGTCGACATTGCGAACCTGGTTCGCGATGCTATTCGTATCGGATAGCCGTCATTGGCTCAATCCGCGCCGCTCGCAATGCCGGCAGAAGAGTAGCTGCACTGGCGATTACTGCCAATGCAGCTATGGAAGTCATGAGCACCCACGGATCGCTGGGCGACGTGTTGTAGAGGAAGCTCGCCAGTGTGCGTGATGCGAGAAGGGCCGCGATCAGTCCTGCCAGCGAGCCGGCGGCGGCGATCACCGCGTTCTCGCTGAAGACCATCGCCATGACTGCTGCACGCTGCGCCCCGAGAGCCATGCGGATGCCGATCTCACCGGTTCGCCGCGCCGTTGAATAGGCCAGAGTCCCATAGAGGCCAATGCCGGTCACGAGCAGCGCACACCCGGCAAAGAACACCGACAGCACCGCCATCATCCCCTCAGCGGTGATCGATCCGTTGAGAACATCGGTCATCGTCGTTACTACGGGCGCAGGAATGGTGGGAGCCAGCCGTGATGCCATTTCACGCGCGGCCCCGGCCAGGGACGCTTGCCCGCCGCCCATGCGAACCACAGCACTCAACGATGGTTTATCCTGCGGGTCTTCCATGATTGGCACATAGGCGTTTGGAGGCGCGGTTTCACGCAGGTCCTGATACTTGGTATCGCCCACTACAGCCACTACTTGATACGAAGTCTTGTCCCAGGCGTTCATCACCTGCTGTCCCAACGCTACGCGGCCGGGAAACAGCAACTTTGCCGCCGACTGGTTCAGTATCATCTTCATCCCCGATCTTCGGGTATCGTTCCACTCGAATTCCCGGCCCTGATAAAGCGGAATACGCATCGTCCCGAAGTAATTGGGGGCCACGCTATTCATGTTGAGTCTGTGGGGGCTTCCACCCGGCGCAGAGTACAATCCGGTCCAATGACGGTGAGAAAGCGGCACGACGGACTGAAAGCTCACACTTTTGACACCCGGTTGATGGCTCAGTTCCTCGCCTAATTGCCGATAAATCCGCATCAGCGCATCCCCTGTCAGTGGCTGCTTGTCCATACTGAACCTGATATTGAAAAGTCCCTTGGGGTCGAAACCTATTCCAGACTTGAAGAGTCGCACCAGGCTCGTCGCCAGCAGCCCCGCGCCGACCACCAGCATCATCGCCACCGCAACCTCCGACGCCAGCAGCGCCGGAGTCAGAACCTTATGAAGCTCCTGCCTTGCGTGCCGGCCATCCTTGATGTGGTCGCTCAGGTTGCCCGACGTGGCTTGCAGAGCAGGAATCAGTCCAATCATCAGCGTCGAAACGATCGCGATGATCGCGGCGAAACCAAATACCCGGAGATCGAGCGAGGTATCGATGCCGGCCATTTTGTATAAAGCTATCGCTGCGCATCATAAACGCAGACAGAGAGCGGCCTACCAGCGAGGCCGCAATCATTCCGCCGGCCGTTCCCAGGAACGCAATCAAGAGGCTGTCGGTCAACAGTTGTTGAATCAGCCGCCGCCGCGTCGCGCCCATCGCCAAGCGCGTTGCCAACTCCCGTTGCCGCACTGCGCCGCGCGCCATCAGCAGGCTTGCCAGATTCAGGCATCCCAGCAGCAGGACTCCTCCGCACATGGCGAACATGGCCATGAGTGGCTTACGGAACAGGGAGCGGACGTATGCATATCCACGCGATCCAGGCTCGGCGACGAAATGGAGATGGGCCTTTTCTGCATCCGCAATGTAACTCGCATCGTCAGCAGTCTGGCGCAGGATGGGGCCGGATACTGTGAGCAAAGCGCGCATTTGTTTGGTCCAGGGTTACACCGGGTTGCAGCCGTGCAACGACCGTGATCCACCACGCGTGAATTCCGGCGGAGATATGGTCTCTGCGGCGCGTCCATGATCGGGTCAGCCGACAGCGGAGCAAATATCATGGGCCTTTGCGTTGGGTCAGCTCCAATAAACCGCTTAGGCATTACCCCGACCACCGTGAATGGCGTGTTAGCGATAACCATCTTGCGCCCGACAACGTCGGCGTCGCGGTTGAACCAGTTGTTCCAAAAATCTTCGCTGATTACCACTGCGAGCCCTGCCGGACTGCCTCCCGGCTGGTCGTCCTGCGGAGTCAGGTAGCGACCCAGCAATGGTGGTGTTTCCAGCGCCTGGAAAAATTGTCCGCTGACCAGCATTCCCTCGATATTTTCGTTGCCCGAACGACCTTGCACCTGAAACGTATCGCCGTTGTAGGCAAACACATTCGCGAACAAGTCGTGCCTTTGCTCCAGGCCGCGGAAAAATGGCGTACAAAACGCGTAGTTGGGCTCGGGGCCATCCTCATCGATTCGAAGGACAACCAGCTGTTCGGCATGAGGAACGGGGAGCGGCCTGAGCAGCAAACCGTTAATCAACGAGAAGACCGCCGTGTTCGCTCCCACACCAACAGCCAGGGTCAAAATTGCGACTGCGGTAAACCCCGGCGACTTCGCCAGCAACCGCGCTGAAAATCCGAGGTCGCGAAGAAAATTTTCCAGCAGTCTTAAACTGCCATAGCTCGCTGTAGCCTCTCTTGCCAGCGGCTCGCGTTGCCGAAGGTCCGTCGTGTCGCCGAATCGACTTCGCATGGTGGAACTCCCTGCCGCAACAGCTTCTCGCGCAACAGCCCCTGGTGAAACTCCAGCTCGTCGGCCATCTCACGATCCATGCGCCGTTTATGAAACAGTGCCCACAACCGTTTCACAAACTCATGAAGACTGGGAACCATAAATCCTCCTCAGGAGGCTTGCATCACGAAAGCAACCGCTGCCGAAAGCCGCGTCCAGCGCTGCGATTCGCTATTCAGCCGCTTTTTGCCCTCAGCCGTCAGTCGATAAAACTTCGCACGCCGATTGTTATCGGAAAGCCCCCACTCCGCCTTCAGCACCCCACGCAGTTCCAGCCGGTGCAGTGCCGGGTAAAGCGCTCCTTCCTCCACCTTCAACACTTGCTGCGAGGTCTGATGGATCCACTCCGCCACTGCGTACCCGTGCATGGGCCCACGTATCAATGCCTTCAAAATCAGCATCTCCAGCGTGCCCTGGATCAGTTCTCCGGATTCATTTCTGTCTTCCATAATCATCTTAGGGTAAGAAGCTACTGATCTGCCGGCGGATTGTCAAGGCTATCCGCATTTTTTGCCTATACAGTGGTCTGGCGGGGTCAGTTGTGTGCGGCCATTCTTTCCACCCCAGCCACGCAAGGAGCGCGTGACCGGAGGCCCCGATTTTGGCGGAATGGCCGGGTCGAGTTCAGTTGCCTGGTTTACAGCATTAGCAAAAATGTCTACCTGCTGAGGCTCAGCAGAACGATGCGTCGGCGGAGGATTTCGGAAAACCCGCGGCTGAAGCCGGAGGAGGATCGCCTGCCGCGAACCGCTCGGCTCGTAAGCCGAGCTCCCCGCATGAATGCGGGGGCTCCCACCATTTGCAGATGCACGGGTTTTTAGTCGACTTCAGAGGTTCCTGATCAACCGTCAAAATGCTTTCTCCGGAAGAGCGTAATCGAATGTGTTGGCGACCTCATCGAACATTTCGATCACGTTTACTCACCCGGATTGACCAACCTCGTTCGGGGCGCTTTCGGTTCGGGCAAGGACTGGCTTACACCCCGCAAATTCGGGCTACCTGGGTAGCATCGGGTTTAATTTTGACAAATATAAAGCCAACCCATGGCTTCCATTCACACAACTCTGCGGCGTATGGTTCCCAACGAAGTGGAATGCAAAGTCGTGGATGGGCAAAAGCTGTACCGGCTAAAGACTGTCGAACATTGGGGCGCTTCGATGCTCGAAGACGTTCGAGGATGGCTGGATCAAAACAGCGTCAAGTCGAAACGGAACGTTGCTGAGGTCAGTTGTTGTGAAGCGTCGAGATAAAGCAGGCGTCCAGGGCAAAAAGCGATCATGACATCGAGCGAAAAATCGCTCTGCGCTATGGAAGCGTCAGATTGAGTGCGTGAAAATCCTCGATGCCGGCGTCTTCAATCAACAAAGGCGAATCATCGGGAGCAAGGCCAAACCAGTAGCCGATCAGAAATGGCGCGGCGTGAAAGTTCTTCAAGTCCACTACTTCTTCGGCCTTGTGACTGGTGACCGGGACGCGAAATATCTGGTCTCCTCCGGGCAAATGGTTCAGGAAGAAAATCGAGTCTCCGTTATGCGACCAGGTCGGGTAACCAATAGAGGCCTTCGCTAGCTTGGTCCACGCGCGGGTGCTGAAGTTGTAGACGAATAGTTCGGTACCGTCGTTTGACATGGCCGCAAGACGATCTCCGGCCGGCGACCAGCGTGGTGACCACAGGCCCTCTGAGCCGGGGATGACAGTGACTTTGCGGGTGCGCAGATCAAGCAACCGAATGGCATTCACGCTGGCTGCGTCTTTTTCCGATACCGCCTGGCCTCCAAACGCCAGCGAACTTCCGTCCGGCGACCAGGAGGGATCGGCCTGGTCGCGCTGGTCCGGTATAAGTTGCTGTGCCGAGCCGCCCTGCGCGCTGACCATATAGAGTTGCCACGGCTTGCCCGGCAACTGGCCCATAAACGCTATCTGGCTTCCGTCGGGCGACCAGCGTGGCATGTAGGCCAGTAGCGGAGGATAAGTCAGTTGCGATCGCTCGCTGCCATCGGGCCGGCACCGCCATAAACTCCCATCGGGGTAGCTCATATAGGCAATCCATTTTCCGTCGCGGGAAAAGTCCACGCCCGTTCCTTGAATGCCCGGCGGCGCTCCCGGAAAAAGCGGGCGAAACTCGCCGGATTTCGCGTCGAAGCGGACCAACTGCCCGCGCGGTTGGATCGTCCGCACAAAGATCTGATTTCCATCTGTACTGGGCAACGGCGCGAACGTGCTCGTGGGCCCAGAGGTCAACTGGACCGGCGAGTGGTTCACTCGCTGGAACAAGCTTTCCGTTTCGCGCATGGCCCAGATATCGGCTACCCCTCCACGCGACGACTGGAAGATAAAATAGCGTCCATCCGGCTGTCCAGCTGCCGCAACACTCCGCCGGCGGAGTATTCCAGCCGGTCAGCAGCGGATGAAGACCGCTGCCATCCGGTGCGATTTCCCAGATGGCGGAGCCGCTGGCGCCGTTTACGGTGAAGCGCAAGCGGGTTCCATTGGGGGACCAGCGCGGCCACGAGGCTGCTCCGGCCGAGGTGGACCAGCCGGCGAGGTTCAGATCCGTCGCCTTTGGCGATGTAGAGATCTGCACCCGACGTGTACGCCAACCTCTCTCCGTCTGAAGACCACGATGCATCGGTTGCCACCACATTGCCCAACCGCCGCGCGGCGCCACCCAGAACCGGCAGAGTCCAAGCAGCGTTTCCCTCCGGGACGAAGCTCTTATTCAATACCAGCAGCCGGGAACGATCGCGTGAGATGTCGACGGGAAAGATATCGTCCACGGATTCGTGTATGGGGACGATCTCCCCTCCAGCTGTGGAAACCTGAAAGAGCTGTCCACGCTCAGAAAAGTAAAGCCTGGCGCCATCCGTAGCCGCTCCCGATTTTTCCTGCCCATCCGTGGTGACCTGTAGCGAGCTGACCACTCTGGGCGGAGGCAGCACCGGCCTCATGACAAACGCAAGCGCAGTCAAGCCCGCGACGGTGCAGACGCCGAAGCCAAGCCATCGCTAGCGCTGGGCAGTTGGAATGCTTCGCCCCACTTGCCACGGTGGAGCGCGCTGCCGTCTGTCGCATGGCGCCGGTTGGCGGGGCAGTTGCGCTCGCAAAGGCCGCGGTCGCAGCGCTCAAACGTTCCGAATGGAGGTCACGCTTCAATCGCTTCAGATCGCTTCTCAGCTCAGCCGCACTCTGGGCCCGCAGATCACGATCCTTCTCCAGTGCCTTGTTGATCATTCCTTCCAGAGCGAGTGGCGCGGACGGATTCAGACTGGTGATGGGTTCGGGGTTGTCATGCAGAAGCGCGGCAAAAATCTGTGCGGCGGAGTTGCCATCGAAAGGCACTCGGCCGGTCGCCATTTCGTAAAGCACAACGCCAAGGCTGAATAGATCGCTTCGCGCATCGATACGTCTTCCACAAGCTTGCTCGGGCGACATGTACTCTGGCGTACCCAAAGCAATGCCGGGGCTGGTCAGCCGCTGGATATCGATCGGCAGGGTCGGCTTGTCCGGAACTTGGCTGGCGGGCTCTCCGGCAGCTGAGGCAGGTTGCGTTTCCTGCGTCGCCCCGATCGATTTTGCCAAGCCAAAATCCAGAACTTTGGCCTGCCCCCGCGACGTGATGAAGATGTTCGCCGGTTTAATATCCCGGTGGATAATGCCCCTCTGATGCGCCGCATCCAGAGCATCTGCTATGTGGATAGCCAATTCCAGGAGATCGTCAGTTTCCATCGGGCCGGCCAGAAGGCGTTGTCGAAGGGTCTCTCCTTCCAGATACTCCATTGCAATAAAAGGCTGCTGGCCGAATTCTCCCACCTCATGAATAGTGCAGATATTGGGATGGTTGAGCGCTGAGGCGGCGCGGGCCTCTCGATGGAAACGCTCGAAAGCCTGAGGGTCTTCAGCCAGTTCCTGGGGTAAGAACTTGAGCGCGACCATACGGCCGAGACTGAGGTCCTCGGCCTTGTACACTACTCCCATTCCTCCACTGCCCAGCTTGTCCAGAATGCGATAGTGCGAAACCGTGGTCCCGATCATGCCTCTAATAGCTTATGTGCCATGGATGCTGGATGATAGGCGTCCGCGCGGGGACGAGTCAAGAAAGTAGCCTGTTACTCTACCAAGACGCACGCTTGAGGAATCAATGACCCGGGAGACGATTCACGCCGAGCAACCGCACCCCAGCAGGCTGCTTTTGACACTTGACCTGATGGGTACCTTTGTCTTTGCACTGGAGGGAGCCTTGGCGGCGGTCGAGGGTGATCTCGATCTGCTCGGCCTGATGGTGTTATCGTTCGCTACCGCGCTGGGCGGCGGAATCATCCGCGATGTCCTCATCGGCGCTATTCCTCCAGGTTCGATTCGCGACTGGCGTTTGGGGTCGGTCGCATTCCTCGGGGGCGCCATCGTCTTCCTGTTCCATCATTTCGTCCGGCAAATTCCGAACCCGCTGATTCTCAGCTTGGATGCAGCTGGTCTTGCCCTCTTTGCCGTTTCCGGGGCGGGCAAGGCACTGGCCTATGACATCCACCCTTTTATCGCGGTCCTGATGGGCGGCATAACCGGGGTAGGAGGAGGTACGGTGAGAGATGTGCTGTTGGCACAGGTTCCTACGGTTCTTCGCTCGGATGTATACGCATCCGCGGCTTTGGCAGGTGCGGCCATCATGGTGGTTGCCATTCGAATGAAGCTTCCAAAACCTCTGGCTGCAGTGTTGGGAGCGATTGTCTGTTTTACGCTGCGGATCATCAGTATCCGACAGCATTGGAATCTGCCACATGTGCACGTGTAGTAGGACGGGCATTTCCGGGGACGGCTATTCGTATTTCAAGGCGACCATGGGATCGACGCGCGAGGCGCGGCGGGCGGGAAGATAGCATGCCAAAACAGACACGCCAACTAACACCAGCGACACTGTCATGAAGGTCAACGGATCGCTCGTCCGCACCCCGTAGAGCAACCGCGCAAAGCTCGAAAGCAGCCGGGTAAGCAGGAGCGCGCCCGCTGCCCCAATCAGGAGGCCGGTAAGCGCCAGCCGCAGACCCTGTCCGATAACCATTCTCAACACATCCCACCGCGCAGCGCCGAGCGCCATGCGAATTCCAATCTCGTGTACACGTAAAGTCACCGAATATGAAATAACGCCGTAGATTCCGACCGACGACAACAGTAGCGCCAGTAGGGAAAACGCCGCCAACAGAATCATGGGCAGCCGCTGTGACGCCATGGAGTCCGAAGCGATCTGTTGCATGGTTTGAACATCATAGACCGGCTGGTCTTTAGCCGTTCCGTATACAACCTTCGTGATCGCCGGCATCATGATTGCGACATCGAGCTGCGTGCGAACGGCTACTGATAAAGATCTGGCAAACGCCGGCACCCATTGATCGGGAAGTTGATAGAAGGAAATATAGATCTGGCTTGGGTTGTAGGTGCCGGGGTCGTCAAGCCCCCAGTGCCGGACGTGGCCCACTACCCCAACAATTCGTGCAGTGCGCCAATGCGCAACAGTGATGGTTTGACCTATCGGATCTTTGCCGCGGAAATAAGTGTGCGCAAGAACACTGTCGATGACAACCACCGGCTCTGATTCGACGGTGTCTGCCGCGGTGAAAAAGCGACCGCGAAGGAGCGGAATTTGCATGGTCTGAAGGTAATCCGGACCCGTTTCAAAATAGAGTGCATGTGGAGCATCCTGCATGGAGGTGGACTGCTGCGCACCAATCCAGAAGGGGCCGCCGTTGTCCTGCTCACTCAGGGGAACGACATTGGTGAAGTCCGCTGCCTGTACCCCGGGAATCTCTCGTATGCGCTCGAGTAACTGGCGATAGGCAAGGCGCGTGCTCGATGGCGTCCCCGTCAGCGAAGGCGAAAGCCCTACTTTGAAGGTAATCACATGCTGCGAATTAAAGCCCGGGTTGACGCTCCACAAATGCTGGATGGTGCGCACCAGAAGGCCGGCGCCCACTAACAACACTAGCGTCAGGGCCATTTGAGCAATCACGAGAATGCTTTGACCGCGACCCTGGGCTCGCGTAGAACCGCGATCTCCTGTCTTGAGCGAACCTTGCAAGCCGACGCGCGAGCTCTTGAGTGCGGGTGCGAGACCGAAAAGAATCCCAACTGCCAACGAAATGCAGAAAGCAAAAAACAGGACGGGAAGATTCACCCCAATGCTTCCGGCACGTGGCAGGCTCTCGGGCATTGTTGCCAGCGCCAGGTTTATTCCCACTTTCGCCAGGCCCAGGCCGAGCACTCCGCCGGCGATCGCCAGAAGCACGCTCTCTATCATTAACTGCCGCACCATGCGCGCACAGCTCGCCCCCAGCGCCGTGCGAATGGCAAACTCGCGTGTCCGCGCGGCTGAGCGAGCAAGCAGGAGGTTGGCGACATTCGTACAGGCGATCAGGAGAACAATCCCCACCGCTCCCAGTAGCAAGAGAAGGGTGCGGCCGGTATCGCCCACAATCATCTGCTTCAGCGGTACGATATCGATTCCCAGGTTTCGATCGGCGACAGGATACAGGCGGTCCAGATTTTCCTGGACGGCGGTCATCTCGGCTTCGGCCTGACCGATGGTCACCCCAGGGCGCATGCGGGCAATTCCGTTGATTCCGTGGATGGTGCGATCGTTATAGTACAGAGGCTCACCCTGCCCCAGCGACGTATAAATATCTGAGTCGACCCAGAAACGAAATCCCGGAGGGAGAACGCCAATGATCGTGAAATCGACACCGTCCAGGATCACCGCCTTGCCGATTGCCTGGGGGCTCGATGCGAATCGATCCTTCCACAATCGATCGCTGATCATGGCGACAGGCGCTCCGTGCGGGCGGTCTTCCGCCGGAGAGAAATCCCGTCCCAGGATCGGTTTTATGCCCAGGGTAGCGAAGAAGCCGGAGGAAACTTCGGTGCCATTCATGTGCTCTGCTGTTCCCGGGCCAGTCAAATCATAATCACGCCAGTTGAACGCGGCCATCTGTTCGAACGAGCGAGCATTGCGCCGCCAATCTTGAAAGTCGGGGTATGTGATCGAGAGCTGTTTAACATTGGGGCGGCTCTCGCTCACCATGACGAGCCGGTCTGGCTGCGGGTAAGGCAGTGGAGCTAGAACAACACTTTCCACCACACTGAAGATGGCTGTGTTGGCTCCGATGCCGAGTGCCAGGGTTGCTACGGCGACCATCGCAAATCCAGGATTCTTCCTCAGTGTCCGGGCGCCAAAGCGCATGTCCTGCAGTAGCTGCTCAAGCCAAGTCATAGAGTTTTTAGTGTCCTGTCGTGATCTGCACGGATTTGATGATGTCTACTAAGTGTGAATCGATAAAGCTGAGTTGAGCCGGCGTGAGCGCCTGGATATTATCCACGACCCCAGGCGAAACCACTGCCACATCCGTCTCGAACAGATAGCAATTAGGCCCTGCGTAGGTTGCATAAAGATTCCCGGAAATGGACTGTGACATGCCTGCGCTTTCCGTCTTGTACACAGTGTAGGAGCGCTCTCCGAACGTGACCGGTGGGCCCTCGGGCGAGCCCGAGACGGATGCAGCCGTGGCCTTGCACCCGGCCGCGCTAGCCGCCGGGACAGCTGCGTAGACGATGCCGACGCCTTCCAGATTCGTTCGCGCGTAGGGGCCTATCAACTGCTTCCGAGGGAACCCGCCTTCACTGTATCCAAATCCAGCAATCGGCTTGGCCGCATCGGATTGGGTCAGTGCGGGTGGATGGTTGGCAAACTGCGTCGTGGCCTGCCAGACCGCAGGATAGCGGAACGATACGCCGTGCTGCGGGTCGTTGTATGTCCCATTCATCGTCCAAACCTGTGCCAAAGTGAGAGGCTTCGCAGGCTCGGGAGGAGTTTGCCCGTGCCCTTGGGCAGGCGGCTGAAGCGGCGGGCAAGAGAGCCATAGAGGCAGCAAGCAGAACCTGGAGCATGAAGGATTCTCCTCCGTTTGCCAGCGTACACCACAGTCGGTGGATACCCCCGAGGGAGGGACTTGGGGATTGCCGGGAACCAGCGGCCCCGTGGTCTCGTACTGCAAAGTGGGCCTTACGCCATTGGAGGGACGAATGCTGACGGATTTGCGCGATGCGCTTCGACAACTGCGGAAGGCGCCGGGTTTTACGACGACGGCGGTAATCACGCTGGCACTGGGAATCGGAGCGACAACGGCGATCTTTACTCTCATCCATCAGGTCATGCTGAAATCTCTGCCGGTGGCGAAGCCGGAGGAGTTATGGAGGATCGGCGACAAAATTCGCTGCTGCAACTGGGGCGGATACGTCCAGGGCGAGGACGGCGATTTTTCCCTGTTCTCGTGGGAGACATACAAGTACTTTCGAGCCCGCACGCCGGAGTTCACCGACTTGGCGGCGCTACAGGCCGGCAATGCGCCGCTTGGCGTCCGTAGAGCGGGGTCGCAGGCGGCCGCGGATACCCGCAATGGAGAGTATGTCTCGGGAAATTTCTTCAAGACCTTCGGGGTGCAGCCCTGGATCGGCCGGATGATGACCGACGCCGACGATCAGGAAGGCGCGCCCCCGGTGGCAGTGATGAGCTATCGCATCTGGAAAGGGAAGTACGGCTCCGACCCCTCGGTTGTCGGCGCCAGCTATCAGATCAACGGGCATCCCTTTACCGTGATCGGCGTTGCTGCACCGGGATTCTATGGAGCGAAGCTGGCGGGCGGAGGGATGCCGGATTTTTGGCTGCCCCTGACGACGGAGCTGATCATCGATGGACCCACCGCACGGCTGAAGCGGCCGAACGGCAGCTTCCTGGACATCATTGGGAGGGTGCGTCCGGGAGTGAATCCGAAGTCGCTTGAAGCGGAGCTGAGGGTGGAACTTCACAGCTGGCTGGCTAGTCACGTGCCCGATATGGAGCCAGGCGAGAAGCAGCTCTGGCAGCAGCAGACGCTGCATCTGACTCCGGGCGGCGCCGGGGTGGCAGCCATGCGAGATCAATATCAGGATGGACTAAAGCTGTTGCTGGTGGCGGCAGGCTGTGTGCTGCTGGTGGCCTGCGGGAATCTGGCGAACCTGATGCTGGCGCGTGGGTTGAAAGACCGCGCGCAAACCTCCGTTCGCATGGCGCTGGGTGCTTCGCGCCAGCGGCTGGTGCGCAAGGCGCTGGTGGAGTCCGTGCTGTTGTCCGTTATTGGAGGAGCCGTAGGTATCGCTGTGGCCTATGCCGGAACCAGGCTGATTCTGTATTTAGCTTTTCAAGCAGGCGGTCCTAATAACTACGTCCCCGTCGACGCCACGCCGTCCTTACCGGTACTGCTTTTTACCCTGGGAATGTCGCTGTTGACGGGAATTGTTTTTGGCATCGCGCCGGCTTGGGTCACTTCACACGCTGATCCGGTCGAGGCCTTGCGTGGGGCGGGTCGTTCTGTCAGCGGAGGGCGCTCATGGGCGCAGAAGTCTTTGGTTATCGGGCAGGCGGCGATGTCTCTGGTACTGCTGTCCGCGGCGGCCTTGCTGGGCCAGAGCTTGCGCAACTTGGAACATCAGAATTTCGGATTCGAGACCGAGGGCAGGTATATCGCGTGGATTAATCCCATGCTGGGCAACTACAAGCCGGAGCAACTGGAACCATTGTTCCGGCAGATCGACGAACGGCTGCTCCAGATTCCCGGCGTGCGGAAGGTGGCTCCCGCGCTCTACGCGCCCATGACGGGTGACAGCTGGAACGACGGTATTCGCGTCGAGGGCAGGCCGGAGCCCGGGGCAAAGGAAGACACAAGCGCGTCGTGGGCACGCGTGATGCCCGGTTTCTTCGAGACCTTAGGTGCAAAGATGGTGCTGGGCCGCCCCATCGTGGACGAAGACACCCCGGCTACGCGGAAGGTGGCGGTGATTAACGAAGCGTTTGCAAAAAGGTTCTTCAAGGGGCAAAACCCGATCGGGCAGCATTTCGGCATCGACAAGATCAAGTATTCGAGCACATTCGAAATTGTCGGTGTTACGAAAGACATGCGATATCTAACCTACGACTATAAGGATCCCGTTCGCCCCATGTTTTGGCTGCCGGAGGCGCAGACCGTGCATTATGACGATAAAGCCTATGTGAGTGGAGAGATCTGGTCGCACTACCTATACAACATCGTGATTTGGGCGCCGGGAAACCCGCCGGGTATGGAGGATCGGGTGCGCAAGGCGTTGGCCAGTGTCGACCCGAACCTGGTGCTGTATGGGGTTGACCCGTACACCAAGGTGCTGAGCGCGGATTTCCAGCAGGAAAACATGATTGCCACGTTGACGACGCTATTTGGTGTGCTGGGGCTGTTGCTGGCAGCGATCGGGTTATATGGTGTGATGGCCTACACGGTGGAACAGCGGACGAGCGAGATTGGCGTGCGCATGGCGCTGGGTGCGGATCGCGGGAGTGTGGTAAAGATGGTGCTGCGCGGTGCATTCTCCCAGGTAGGGACGGGGCTGGCACTTGGCATTCCAGCGGCGATTGGGGCCGGAATGCTTATGAGCCGGCAACTTTTTCAGGTTAAGCCATGGGACCCGGTAATGCTGACTGTGGCGACGTTGCTGCTGGCCCTGGCAGCGCTGCTGGCATCGGTCATCCCGGCCGGGCGTGCGGCCGGCGTGGAGCCGATGGTAGCGCTGCGGAACGAGTAATGAACTCGCACACCACGGCCGGTTAACCGCAGTTACTCGGCCCTCAGGGCTTGTATTGGGTCCGTGGACGCGGCGCGACGAGCAGGAACCAAGCAGGCCAGCAACGCTGCGATCAGCAGGAGAAACGCCGCCGCGCCGAAAACGGAGAAGTCCATCGTGCCCACACCATACAGCATGCTCTGCATGGCGCGGCCTGTCAGATATGCGCCGATCAGGCCGAGGACCGATCCGACAAAGCACAGGGTTAGTCCTTCTTTGAGGATCAACGTAACCACGCGAGAACGGGTAGCACCCAGCGACACACGGATGGCCATTTCCTGCGAACGTTGAGCGACAGAGAACGCCATCACGCCATAGATCCCAACCGACGCCAGCAAAAGAGCAACCATGGCGAAGCAAATGAATAGGAGCATCGCAAACCGATCGTTGGCGAACATCTCATCGCGCACCTCATCCATGGTGCGCACTTCGGTCAGCGCCATCTGCGGGTCCACGGCATGCACTGCAGCCGCAATGCTCTTGGTCATCGATGCGGGATCTTCCGCAGTGCGGACGGCGATGCTTGCGCTATCCCAGGGGATCTGCCAGAAAGGGATATCGATTTCCGCATCATCCCGGCGCGGTCCAAAGCTGCGCACGGTGTGGTAGACGCCGACAATGTGCCACTCGACGGCAGGGCCAAGCTTGGTGATACCGGGGATGAATTGCTGCATCACCAACCGTTGCCGCAACGGATCGGCGCCTTTCAGAAAGTGGCGGACGAAGTCCTCATTCACCATCGCCACCTTCGTGCTCGTGGCGTTGTCCTGTTCAGTGAATGCGCGGCCTTTCACTAGCCGCACTCCAAACGTCCGGAAATAATCGGGCGTAATCTGCTGCACAACCGCGTCTTTTGCTGCGCCGGCCCTGGTGAACATCGCCGTATTTGCG
>CAWFGM010000052.1:0-9510 GCA_963815175.1 uncultured Acidobacteriaceae bacterium | reverse complement strand
TTGACCGACACCTTCGTATCAAGTGTGCGGAAGGGGTGTGAGGTCAGTGAACGTGGTCAAACACGGTCGTTCCTTGACATCGTGGGCGCATAGCCTGCTGGGTTGATGCGCCTCCAGAGCACTTATTGCATCGATGTGTAAAGTAGACATATGTACTCCAGAGAGCTGGCCCGCTTGCGCATAAATCATGTCAGCGGGGAGGCCGCCGCCGCTGGCTACTTGCTGCAGAACCATTCACGGTCAACTTAGAGGTGATTCTCTGCATTGCCTGAAAGATCACATTTGGGGTAAGCCGTTCTGCCCGGGACGAGGAAGCTATCCGAACTCCGTTTCCAGGGTAAACTTAGATTCAAGCGGCGAAAAGCCACTTCCGACAAGCCGAGTTGTAATCTCGTATCAGATGCTTGATCCTTAAGTCTGCGAGATGGCTCTATGACAACCGTTCAAATCTCCAGAGGAGTCGTGCATGATCTTCCGGCTGATCTCCGAAAGGCGCTCGCGTCCGATGCGAAGGCGCTGGCGGCTTGGGAAGACATAACACCGCTCGCGCGCAACGAGTGGATCTGCTGGACCACCTCCGTCAAGAAAGATGAGACAAGGCGACAGCATGTCGAAAGGGTGTGCTCGCAGCTCAAAGAAGGGAAGCGGCGACCTTGCTGCTGGCCAGGCTGTCCGCATCGATGAGCACTCTGTGGTCTGATGGTGGATTAGTTGTGGCTGGCCGGCTCTTGGCTCTTAGCCGGGTTGGGAACTTCCAGAGGAACATCGATGCTGCCCGAGCGGCCATTCACTGTATCCCACACGCCCAAATGGAGGAACTGATCGTCCTTCGACAGGTCAATTCCCTGGTCCACCACGATCGGGAGGTTAGGGCTGCGACGAAGTATATCCGGCGGGAGCGTCATCATAATCTCCTCGGCTTTGTGCTCTACCATGGTCCCGTCACGATCAAGCCCCATAGCGGCGACACCCAAGACGACCTTGTGCTTCCCGTCGACCTCTCTGATCGTGAGTGCGTTGATTGGCAGCGTGTAGCGGATCAGGAAGGGAACTGACCCCTTTTTGGCCGGATGCAACGGCAAAGAGCCTGAACCCATGTAGACATCGGCAATCGTGGGATCGGATGTGGAAATTACCCTCGCCCGAAAAATAATAGGATGGTCGCGTAGTTCGCTCACTTGAAGCTTCTCTCCATTCCAGAGGAGACGCGTTCTGGGTGCGGCCGGTCGATCTTTCTGGCGAGCACTGCCGTCGGCGAAGTATCCACTTCGGTAGCTGAGATGATAGGAGGCTCCGTCTACCTCCACGCGCACCTTATGCCATTTGTTATCGACACGCAGGTCATCTGGTGAATAGGTCAGAGTATAAAAACTGCGATCCGACTCTAGAACATGATCTGTGATCTCTTTCAAGCCATTGCTGTCATAGAAGGCTTGTCCGCCGGTGGCCGTGGCCACATCGTTCATGGCTATGTGCTGCTGCGCTACCTGCATCGTTCCCGTGGTGTCTGGAAAGAGCCCTCGCGCATCGATCGGGTAGATGGCGATGCGTTCCTGATCGAGCGTATCGTAGAGATCGCGCCAGGCAGTTTCATATCGGACCGGGATAACGTCGGGCATCACGAAATTCGTAGAACCGCCGGAGAACCAAAGGACATTTTTTCGACCGGGTAGTTGGCTCAAAGAGACGGCTACCTGACGCAGCGCATCGAAATCGGATAGATACTCGCGCTCCTGCGGAGGAAACCTGGGAATCGCTTTGTGCACCGCATCCAGCAGCACCTTGTGATCCGAAGTGAAGGGCTGCACCAGAAAACAGCCTGAGGCTGCACGCAGGTAGATGGCGAGCGGCTGCCCCTCCGGCTGTTCGTTCAAAAACCTTGTGAGCTCGTAGTTGAGATACATCTGATCGGCCATTCCAAGGTTGGCAATGTCGATCAACACGATATTCAGGACAGGTGGCAAATGGAGGAGATAGTCATTGCTGTAGACGCCAGCCGCACTCGTGGGCGGCATGGGTGTTGGAGGTATACCGGCGTGCTCTTCAAAGGACGCAATTGCCTGAGGGTGTTTGTTATCGAGGATACGAAAGACCGATTGCGGCAAGCCATGAACCGAATTGCCATTCGCATCCGTCACCGTGACATCGGTGAGGACCACACGAGTGTAGGTATGAAATGAGTAAGTGGATGGGTCGGGCGGCGTCTGCGCTGCAGACTGCTCCTGTGACTGCGCCGGGTGGAAGAGCGCTCCCGGCCAGAGGAAAAGTGCCAGAGCCAATGTCGAGCTTCGCGAAGTCATCGGCTATACCCGCAACGCGCCTGCTGCACAACCATTATGGACGAGTGAAGGACCTGGCAAGTTGCTGTATAACCAGTTTCTTCAAAATCTCCTGAAAGGTCGGGTTTCGGTAAGTTCCCCAGCCCGGAGCCTATTAGTTGATCTGCTTGGGGAACACAACGACCGTTCTGGCTGGCAAAGGCCTAGGAATTGTTAAGGTTTTCGGCGGCTCGAGTACTGAAAGACCGGGCGCTCGAATACGAAAAGTGTAGGATTAATTGTCTCCGCCATGGCACCGGTACCGATACCTACAGCTAAAAATCCTGCCCGGCGGATTCTGCCTGTCACCGGGCACAAGTTCTTTTTGCTATTTCTGTTTCTGCTTGCTTATCTGGCCCTCTACCCTTACATGGGTGATACCGGCGCGCGTTACCAGGTGTTTCGACTGCTCAGCACCGCTGTCACTCTGATGAGCGTATACGCGGTGAGCTTCCGCAGGGGCCTGGTCTTTGTCGCTCTGGTTCTTGCCGGTCCAGCATTGGTGGAGCGTGCCCTCGTTTTTCACCCCAGTATGGTTCCTGCGTCGGTCTTCGCTATCGTTTTAAGCTTCGTATTCGACGTTTTCGTCGTTGTCGTTATCTTCCGCCGAGTTTTTGCGCGCGAAGAGCCCACCGCGGAAACGCTTTTCGGCGCGGTATGCATTTATCTCCTCATTGGATTTTCGTTCGCGCGCCTCTATGTCATCATTGCCTTCGTCCGGCCCCATGCCTTTTATCTTGACCCGGCGATCTATCCGCATGGTGTTCCTGAGGTTTTCGATTTTATTTTTTATAGCTTTGGAAGCATGACGACGGCCGGCGCGGCTGGCATTGCAGCCGCTTCGCCGCAGGTCCGCTCGTTGTCCATGCTCGAATCCATTTTGGGGGTGTTGTATCTCGCGGTGATGATTTCAAGGCTGATGGGTGCCTACCGGCCAAAACGCGGCTCGGTGGAATCCTCATAAGGCGCTTTGCCATGATTTTTCGAAACGAGAGTTTCGGCAACTGATCCGGATCGATCATGGAAAGTCGGCTTGCTGCGCTGGACAAGCTCCCCGTTTTGCGGGAGTTTGTTGGTTCTAATTCTCCGAAGGATGCTCGATGTGGTCGATGAGGAGGATCTCGACGGGGCCACGGGCCGATTTGAGTTCGAGCCCCAGTTGATCCTTGAGAGCCGCGTGGAAGGTGGCAGAGTTATCGTCGTTCTCGGTGCCATCGCGGGAGAAGGCCCAGTGGAGGGTGAAGTCGTAGAGGCCTGTGAGGCCGGTGCGGTCGACGACCGGTCGAGGGATGATCGCCATGCCGGTCATCGTGGGCAGGGAAGTGGCAAGGAGGGTAAGGGGGATGCGGCGCGCGCCGAAACTTGTGCTGGGGTCTGGGGATGAAGGGATGTGGGCAATGACCCCACAAGCCGGCGGCAGGTCGCCGAGGACCGATGGGGAGAGCTCAGGTTTGGCGGCGGGGCCAGGCTGTTCGGGTTGGGCCGTTGTGGAGCAGGCGTCACTTGCTGGGTGGGGCCGGAGCTGGGGCCCGAGGACTCCGCTGTGGACGAGGACGAGAGCGAAGATGGAAGCTTCGCTGGTCTGGTAGTGGACCACGAGGTGGAAGCGGTCGGCCAGCAGAGCCTGCATCATCAGGCGCATCTGGTCGATGGTGGGGTTTGAGGTTGCGCGGGCCTCGATGTCGAAGGCATCGGCGGGGCTGTCGAATCCTCCCGTAACCCAGGCAGGCGCTCCGGACTTGGGGAGTCCGGAGAAGTAATTGAAGCGCAGTGCGAGCTCCTGTGTTCCGGAAAGCTTGTAGGCGAACGTGATGTAACGCCACAGAGGCTGGTGGGTGGCGATGAGCAAGCCGCCGGCGGCGCTACGCGCGTCGTCCGGGCTGATCGCAGAGTAGACGTTCCCGGAGTCGAGGGGGACGTTGGTGTGCTGCGGAGAGCCGGGCTTGCTGGGACGGACGGAAGCGACGTCGAAGGCGAGCGGAGCTGGGCTGGGAGCCTTTTGGGCAAAAGCGGCGGCGGCCAGAAGATAGACGGGAAGCTTGAATGCGAACGATGGCATGGCTCTGTAGTGTACTACTTTAGCGTGTGCTCGGGTAAGCCGGAGGAGAAGCTGACAGTCTATCTCACAGGTGGAGCATCTTGCAGGGTAGCTGGCCTTTAGTGGTTGGGCCGCGGCTGACTTGCGTCCGCGAGCTTAGATTGTAAGTTGGGAGAATGAGGTATGAAGCTGTCGACCGCCGCGCGGTGCTGGTAGTCTTAGCGTTGCACGGATGAAACACTTCTTTGCATTGGCGGTCGTCATATTTCCTGCTGCGGCTTGGTGCCAGCAGCTTCCCTCGCTCGACGTTCTCCTCTCTCGACTCGATGCCTACGCCAAGCAGTACCAGGCGACGCTCCCATCTTTGGTCTGCGACGAGCAGATCACGTCACAGGCTCTCAACAATAAAGGTAAGGTCACCTGGGAGATGAAGATCCAGTCGACCCTTCGCGAGGTTCGCACCGCGAACCCATACGATCCCTTCCGTGAAGAGCGTGAGTACAAAAGGGTCAACGGGCGCCGTGCCAGGCGGGTGTTCCAAACGCCCTACTTCGTCGAGGGCGGCTTTGCGGGTCTCGTAGGGTTCAAGAGTTGGGAGCAAAGGGAGTGCTTTGACTACGTTCTTACCGCCGGCGACAATGCCCAGACCGTCCGACTTGACATGACCTTGAAGACGGCATTTACGAACTCCTCATGCGCAAAGCTTCCCCCTGGCCTTCACCGGATTGTGATAGCCGACCCCGAAACGGGAGTCATCCTTCGCACCGAGAGAACCATTGCGCCGGAAGCGGCAGAGGCGCCCCCCGAAGTCTACTTCGGCGGAATCGATTATGCACCGCAGAAGCTCGGTGAGCAGACATTTTGGTTGCCGTCGCGGTTCTACGCGCATGACGCCGAAAATACAGGGCGCATGTTGGCGACCTACTCGAACTGTCATCGCTACACCGTCGAATCGAAAATTCTGCCCGGCACGTCCTTTCCTGCAGCAGGCCAGGAGCCCCGTTGAGTGCACGCGGTCGTTCTTCTCCCCTCGCCTCTACCTTCGAATTCGTTCGAGCTGGCTGCCGTTCCGCTTATGAGAGAAAGCCCGTTTTTGTGGAGGTTTCTCAACCTCTAATTGGGCGAGGGCCGCTCGACGTGATCGATCACCAGGGTCTCCACCTGTCCTTTTGACGGCTCTAGCTTCAGGCCGAGTTGATCGGCAATTGAGGCTGCCGAAGGTCCCAGATCGGGCGCAGAAATACCCCCTTGCTGTGCATTCGGCTGCAGAGCCGGCTTTTGGATTGTGACGTCATACCTTCCCGCAAGACCAGTCTTGTCCTCAACCGGGCGCTCTGCCCCCAATACCCATGTCGCTACCTGCGCTATCGAGATGCCAAAATAATGCACTGTCATCTGGTCGTCTTCTTCTTCTCGGGACAGTGTCCCGCCTCCAGGCATCGGACGTGAACCAGGATGAAGTTCGCCGGGATTCGTCTCTTTGAATTTGGGTCCGTTCTTTCCTACCAGCAGCAGGTCCAAAGGAGCCTCCCTGGTGCCGCGGTGCACCACCAGCTTGAGACGATCCTCCAGCATCGCCTGCAGCATGGACCGCAGCATGGCAGGCTGCCTGGACGGGTTCTGCCAATCCGCAAGATCTGCCTCGTCGACCTTCGCGTCCACATCGTAATGATCGTCGTCGCCGGTCAGCCAGGCGGGCATTCCTATGAGCTGGTCGGTGGAATAGAAGGGTGCGCCGCCGGTTTGTGGCACATAGGCTATTCGGATCAGATACCCCAAAAACAAGTTTTTCATTTGATATCCGTCAGCCGTCGCAACTCCGATATGCTGGGGACCGCCGGCGTTATTTTTCCGTATGGAAACGACGGCGAATTTCCACTGTTTGATTCCGGGGGCGCCGTTCGCGGATATGGGCTTAGGCGTGGCGGGCTGGCCCGAAGCAGTCTGGGCGAGAGTCACGACGACGGCGAAGATCAAGATAGGAAGCTTGAATCCGAACGAGGGCATGTACGGATACCTATGTAGTATGCTATCCACATAGTAGACGACATAGCACGCGCACCGCAAATCAGTTTGCGACGCAGGCGGCGCTCAAGTAGGTGCAGAATGGGCCCGCTCTCAGAGTGCTCTATTGTCCGTTTTCTGACGGTACCCCTAATTCGGTGAAGGGCGCTCGACATGATCGATCACCACCACCGGCACCTGGGTTTTCTCTGACGTTAGTCGCAGTCCCAATTGTTCCCGGATCGCCGGTAACAGCGGCGGCGGAGCGTTCGCGTCATCCGCCGCCGGCGGCGCGTTCCCCCTCATCCCCGCAAACTGCGTTTCATCCGGTGTCCACTGCAGCGCGAAATCCCACTTCCCCGTCAGGCCCGTCTCGTCTACCACCTGCTGGCCGAGAACGTTGGTTTGCAGCAAGCGCGCGAAGTCGTCCATCGTGGCGCTTTGCGCGCGCAGCATCCCCGAAGGGAAACAGGTAAAGCTCGGCTTTAACGACGCGTCCACGCTCTTCGTCATCTTCGGCACGTCCTTGCCCACGGTCAGGGTGTAGGCCGGCATCTCCCGCTTCTCTTCGTGAACCTTCAGAGCGAAGCGCTCCGCCAGCAGCTTTTGCAATATGTCTCTCTCCTGGTCAAGGCTAGGCATCCCCGGCGTATCTGACTTCACCTCGATGTCCCATTTGTCCGTGTCCATCCAACCCGTGAGACCCACGATAGGCCGAGTCGGATAGGCAAACTTCATCAAAAAGGTAAGCGGGAGGTTCTTAACCACCAAATCCTCTCCTCGCACGTTAAGCATGAACAATTTAGTTCCCGGCTGGGTCGGCCTGACAGTCGCCACCTCCACACCAGGCTTCGCATCCGCCGCCATCGGCACAGCCCGCGGTGGCGGACCAGGAGTCGCCCACTCCGTCTCCGGCGTCGCGCGCACCAGTACCAGCGCAGAGGAGCCATTCTGGGTCACGGTCCCGCTGATCGAATTACCGTCCGCCGACAACTTTCCCTCATAGGTCAGCCTCGGGAAATCATTCACAAACCGCAGAGTTCCCCTCTCGAAGCTGACCAAACTGCCGACCATCGGCGGATCGCTCTGGTCGAGGTTGTAGAGCGTCGCGCTCAGCCCGCCCTTCTCATCCTTCGCGATCTTCAGTACCACACGCACATTGTGGCCGCCGGGTGCGTGCCCCGTCCCCTGCCACGTGCCTGTGATGTTGTACTTTGGGGTTGGCGCCTGCGCCGCAGCCTGCGATGCACCCGTATTGCCATGCGCAACGCCTAGCGCCAGCGGTGCTCCGAGCGCCAATGCGCCCGCCAGACCGAGCAGCGCTTTTCGCCGCAGGTCGAGCTTCCGCGCAGCCTGCCCAGAGAGGATCCGCGCGATCCTCCTCTTCAGGTTCGATCCCATTATGCCGGGGACGCAGCTCAGCGGGACTTCCACGTAGAACTTGCAGACATTCAGAATTCCCTCTGCATACGCAACGGGCTGCCGCCTCGATTCGAGCACGGCCTCATCGCATGCGCGCTCACGCTCTTCCACCAGCCGCGCTTCCAGCCACCACACCATCGGATGGAACCAAAACACCGCCTCAACCAACATGTGCAGCGCCGCGGTCAGGTTGTCGCGCCGCCGCATATGCGACAGCTCGTGCGCCATAATCGCGTCTAGTTGCTCAGCACTTAAATGCTCCGTGATGCCCCGCGGCAGCACCAGCACCGGCCGAATGATTCCGAAAACTCCCGGTTCCACTCTCTCTGCGACCGTCACCGCCGGAGTTCCGTCGGCCAGCGTCATAGGCTCCCCGCGTCGCACGGTCGCACGTAAACGTTGCCAGCTGCGCATCCAACGCGCCAAGAGTAACAGCGTTCCCGCCGTCCACGCACTCAGCAGCAGGAGCGGCAACCAGCCTCTGGAAGCAGGTGCTGTCGTTCCGCGAGTACCAATTCCAGCCACGGAAACAGCCGTGGTCGCATCCGTCGGCCACGCCTCGAGCAAAGGTTGCGCTACTCCTTCGACCACCGTCACGATCTTTGGCTGAGAGCGAACAAGGTGCCCTGGCGGCGACAGCCTTGCACCCGCGGCGATCAGGAGCGAGAAAGGGAGAAGAAACTTCAGGGATGCAGTCACCCATAACCGGTACCGCAACCGCGCAGCGTTGGGCCGCAGCGTCAATGTCAACAGCCAAACTCCTACGGTGAAAACGGTCGACTGGCACAAATGACGCAGGAGAGAAGCCGCCCACGGTCCCCAAACCAAGGATTCCATTGCTAAACTCCCTTCCGCCGATGGTTTTTCACAATTTGCTCGGCCTGCCGCACATCGGACAGCGATATCTTCCCGGATTCGAGCAAATGCGCCATCAGAAGCTGGCTCTGCCCGCCAAAATAGCTAAGCAGATCATCGATCACCCGCCGCTGCGCCGCGTCCCGCGTTATGACTGCCTCGAAGACGTGAAAATTGCCCACCTTTTTCACGCGCCGCACGATGCCCTTTGGTTCCATCCGGTAAATCATGGTTTGAATGGTGTTGTACGCCGGTCTGCCTTTAGCAGGAAGTGAATCGAGAATCTCGCGGATGGAGGCTTCACCCCTAACCCATAGCGTCTCCATGATTTGAAATTCAAGTTTGGACAGTTTGCGCACGGCCATCTAGATCTCCCAATGGTGTAGGAATATCACCTACACTTGCATGAGATGTCAAGAGGCTTTTCGCGGCGATCGAAAATCTGAAATCGACAATCCGGAAGTTGACTATCCACTTCAACGAATCGGCTACACGGAGAATTGCCTGCACTCGTTTGCGCTAACTTCCCCAGTCCAGGGAGGCAGGGGCCGAGAGTTTCGCGGACGAACGTGTGTCAGGTTTCGATTGGCTGAACCGGAGGTTCGTGGCGTGGGAAATTTTCACATCTTTCCCGGGCACAAATCATTTCCGCAAACCAGTCCCGGAAGGGACGGAAGAATCCAGAGCCCGGCACGGAAGTGCCGGGAAGGAAAGCAACGAAAATTGATTTGCTAGAGTTTTCGCGATTTTATTTTTTGATCCCAAATACTTGCTGGTACCCCAGCGATCGCTTATGGGGCATCCTAGAGGATCTTCTAAACGCCGAGTTCGCTGCAAACTCTAAAATCGATTTTCTTCACATCTTCCTGGCCA
>CAWFGM010000051.1:0-278780 GCA_963815175.1 uncultured Acidobacteriaceae bacterium | reverse complement strand
ACTTTGTGGTTGCCGTGTATATTCCGGAATATGTGGCTGAGCAGATGAGAGACCCGCATTATCTCGAAAGCACATGGGAGATCATCACCGGCCAGGTTAAGGTCGACAAGGTCTTCATCGAGACCTATAGCAGCGGAAAATTCGCAGACGACCAGCTGCTCGACCAGGTGAAGAAATTCTTCCTTGATCACGGAATAGGGTTGCCGGAGGCATGGGGCTCACGGTTAACGAAGCGAACAACTTCCAATCCTTCGACTACACCGACCCGAAAGATCGCGCCTTTGTAAAAACCATTGCCGAACAACCGCGCGCCACTTCGACGAAATCATCCTTGACGACTTCTACTTCAATAACACCAAGTCGGACGCGGACATCGCCGCCAAGGGAAACAAAACCTGGGCCCAGTTCCGTCTGGGCTTGATGGATGAGGTTTCGCGGGAACTGATTGTGGGGCCGGCCAAGGCGGTGAATCCCAAAGTAAAGGTCATCATCAAGTTCCCCAACTGGTATGAGTCCTTTCAGAACAATGGCTATGACCTTCAGAACGAGCCCAAGATCTTCGACGGTATCTGGACGGGCAATGAAACTCGCGATCCCACGCTCACGCCCCAGCATTTGCAGCAGTACGAGAGCTATGAGATTTTTCGCTACTTTGAGAACATCGCTCCGGGAAAGAATGGCGGCGGTTGGGTCGATACCGGCGCCGTCCGCTACATCGACCGGTACGCCGAGCAACTCTGGGACACTATGCTCGCCAAGGCTCCAGCCGTGATGCTCTTCAAATGGACTGAGCTTTTAAACCCCACCCTGCCCGGGCAGCGGGAATCCTGGAGCGCCATCCACACCAGCTTCGACTACTCGCAGCTCATCAATGATTACGAGAAGCAGCACCCGGATATGCGCTCCACCATGGCCGGCGCCGCAGGGTATGCTCTGGGACAAATCGATCCCATCATAGGCGCTCTCGGCAAACCCATCGGCATCGCAAGCTACAAGCCCTTTGACTCCTCAGGAGAGGACTTTCTACAGAACTACTTCGGCATGATGGGCATTCCCATCGAAATGTACCCGCAGTTTCCGCAGGACGCCAAGGTCGTCCTGCTCACCAAAGACGCTGCCTTTGATCCGCAAATTGTGGCCAAGATCAAAGCGCAGCTGGAGGCAGGGAAAAATGTAGTCATTACTTCTGGGCTGGTCCAGGAACTCCAGGACAAAGGGCTCAACGATATCGTCGACGTGCGATACACCTCCCGCAAGGCGATGGTGAATCAGTATGCCGGAGGTTACGGCGCGCCCTACGACACGGGTCAAAGCAATCGCGATGTGCTTATCCCCATCATCGATTACGTGACCAATGACGCGGTTCCCATGGTCAGGGCAATCGCCAGTGGAAACGGTTTCCCCATCCTGCTTTCGGACCATTATTCCAAGGGAACCATTTTCATCCTCACCGTCCCGGATAATTTCAGCGATCTCTACTCCTACCCATCGCAGGTGGTGTCCAGCATCAAGAATTTCGTCCTTGGAGACTTCCCTGTTCGCCTGGAGGGCCCCAACCAGGTCAGCCTCTTCGCCTATGACAACCACACGTTTGTCGTGGAGTCGTACCTGGACCACCCGGTAGCGGTCACTATATCCACAACAGATGGGGTCGCCAATATAAAAAATCTGGATTCGGGCGATACCATCGCCGGAAAGCCCAGCACCACGCAACGCGGATTCGGAGGAAGGATCCTGCAGACAGGAAACCGTATGAATTTTCAGATATCTCTACAGCCACACAGCTACGCCGCATTT
The DNA here is from genome assembly GCA_963815175.1 of uncultured Acidobacteriaceae bacterium. GTDB lineage: Bacteria > Acidobacteriota > Terriglobia > Terriglobales > Acidobacteriaceae > PALSA-350. The sequence continues at coordinate 276,983 of CAWFGM010000051.1, read as the reverse complement.
ACCGAAGTTAAGTAAAACGATCAATCAACGATTTGGCCATCCCGCATGCGAATGGTTCGTCCGCCATAGGCGGCGGCTTCCTGATCGTGAGTGATCATGAGAATCGTCTGGCCAAGATCCCGATTCAGCCTCCTCAGGAGCTCCAGGACTGCTGTCGTATTCTGGCTGTCGAGATTGCCGGTGGGTTCGTCGGCCAGGAGAATGGATGGCTGATTGACCAGGGCTCGCGCGATGGCTACCCGCTGTTGCTGTCCACCCGAGAGGGCACGAGGTTTGTGTTTCATCCGATCGGCAATCCCTAAAATGTCGAGGATCTCAAGAAACGCCGGGCTGAAGTTCATCCCTCGTCCACCGATGTACTGAACGATACGAATGTTATCTTCCGCGGTGAGCGTAGGTAGCAGGTTGTACTTCTGAAATACGAAGCCCACTGTTCTTTTCCGAAGCGCGGCTCGCTGCGGGCCAGACAAGCTTTCCAGGTTGTTTCCTGCGATGCTCACAATGCCGGAGGTGGGCGACGTAAGCGCACCCAGAACGTTGAACAGGGTTGATTTACCAGATCCTGAAGCGCCCACGACGGAAACAAACTCGCCCTTTTCCACCTCCAGATTCGCTCCCTGCAGCGCGTGCACGTCGACGTCGCCAGCCCTGTAGGTCTTATAAAGATCCTGCACTTTGATAATGGGCTGTTCACTCATAGGAGAGAGCCTCCGTCGCATCCTGCTTGACCGCTCGTATTGCGGGAACGATGACCCCGAGCAGCGCACCACCAACGGCAATGGCGCCCGCGATCGGCCACCATCTATAGACAGTTTCCTGGGTCAGACTGGCCGGCACCGCATATTGCATCAGCCACTGTGTCACGTAGGTCAGCAAAATGCAGACGAGCGATCCTAACAACGAGAGCAGGATCGTCTCCCGAACCAGCAGACTCAAAATAAAGCCCGAGGAAGCTCCCACGGCCTTGAGGATGCCAATCTCACGAGTTCGCTCAAGGACCGCGGTATACATGGCCATGAAAACGACAATGAACCCTACTGTGACTGCCACGCCAATCACCACGCCAATAAAGCTGCGCAGCATTCCGACGCTGTTAATCGAAAGCAGAGATGTGTACTCTTCCATGGTGTAGATGGGATAGCCGGGTAGCTTGGCTCGCAATTCCTGGAGCACTTGCTGAATATGCTCCGGACTGTCTGCCTTGACGTAGATCTGGCTCAGTTTGTGAGGGTTAACCATGAGTTCCTGAAGAACAGGAAGCCGCACGCAGATCCTGGCCAGCTTACCTGACTCGAATATTCCGGCTATGTTCCATGTACGACTGACAAACTGAACTTTGTCCCCGACATGGAGCCCTTTCTCCTTGGCGTAGTACTCATCGACGAGCATGTCCTGGTCCGTCTTGAAGGGCCCGCCTTCCAGATAGTGGAAGCCCCCACTCATCTTCGAAAACGCGTCGAGGTCCAAACCCGAGATCGAGTCGAAACCAGACAACGGCTGGATAGCCGTTCCAGTCGCTAAAGCAACGTGCGGCAGTTGAAGGACAACGCCCAGAAGGGCGTCGGGGATGGGCGCCGTGCTTAGCCCAATGAGGGAAGACCCTTTAGGGCGGATCATGATATCCGCACCCACTCCGCGAGCACGCCGCGCTGTGCTGTCCAGCGTTCCATAGCTTACGCCGACAAGGGTAAGGATCATCGTGACTTCTACGGCTATGGCAAGGACGCTTAAGATGGTGCGCACCGGGCGGTGGGCTAGATTCGAGAGAACCAGTTTATTTATCAAGGCTTCCGGATGTGTCGGTGACTGCATTGAGTCTACCGGAACATTGCATCGTCGATTAGAAAGGCCGGAGACCGCCGGAAATGGTGCCTGCAAAGGAAACATCGCTTAATGCCGCCAACGCGTCTGCTATCGGATTAGATTGCCCCGAGGATTTGCCGGGCGGCTCGTTCGTCTGGTTCCATAGAAATATGCTCAGGCACAAATGGACACTCGCGATTATCCTTGCTTCGGCGATCCCGGTTACGGGAGCGGCGCTATCACAAAAGCCCAAGACCCCCTTCAGGGACTAGCGGAGACGTCGGCTCGCAGGCTAACCTCGCCAGGGAAGTAGCGCTGGCGAAATGGGATCAAGGAACCCCGGTCGAGGATGCGCCCCGCGAAGAGAAAGTCATTGCAAGCGCCATGAAGGATGGCACAGCGGCAGGCCTGGAACCGGGAACGGTGGAAAGTTTTTTCCGCGCTCAAATCGAGGAACAAAGTTGTGCAGTACGCTTGTTAGCTGAGTGGCGTCGTTCCGGCGCGGCGCCCGCGCACGCACCCATCAATCTCGTTATGAGCATCCGGCCGCAGTTGGACCAATTGCAAAGCGCACTGATCGAGGAACTAAAGGATGCTGCGGCCATCCGTGCGAGCGCTACTTGTTCTACTGGAGTAGCCAAGGCCGCGGGCAAATATACGGCGGCGCATAAGCATGACGTTGACCCACTGGAAGCGATAGCGCTCGACCGCGCCTTGGCCGCCACCTGCGAATAAATGCCCCCCAGCCGGAGATTCGTTGCACCGTCTCAATGCCGAACAATAACCGGCACTTAGAATTCAGTGCGAATGCATAGAGAGAATCGCCGGAGGCCGCCAAAATATACTGGTGGCCATCCAGCATGTACGTTTCCACTGCATTGGATACCTGGCCGAGGCGGGTATGCCATAGCGGCTTTCCGTTCACTGGGTCGTACGCGACCAGGTTGCCGTTGGCATCGCCACCGAAGAGCAATTTTCCCGCGGTCGTGGTCAAGCCGGTATTGCCTGAGCCCTCTCCGGCAGAAACCTGCAGATGCCGCCAGGCGATCTTGCCCGTCTTGTAATCAATCGCTGTTATAAATTTCCCCATGGTTCCCACTGGCTGCTCTTGAATGCCGTTAAGACCCTGCATCGCCCTGACGTTCGGTTCAGTTCGGTAGAAAACCGAGTAGTCCTCGTCGGTGGCGACGTAGAAGAGCCCCGTTTGCGGATCATAGGTAGGCGGCTGCCAGTTGACGATGCCGTCGGAGTCAGGCGATACCAATGAACCGCCCGGCGACGCATCCTTTTCCGGATTACGGATAGGATGGCCTGTCTTATCAAGTCCCGTCGACCAATTCAGCGTGTCCGCAAACGGCACTGTGAGTAAATGTTCGCCGGTCACGCGGTCGAGAACAAAGAAGTAGCCGTTCCGGCTGGCATCGAGCAACAGCTTGCGCGGCTTCCCGTTGAATTCACCATCGACGATGATCGGAGTCTGGCCCGCGTCCCAATCGTGCGTATCATGCGGCGAGGGCTGGTAATACCAGGCGAGCTTTCCTGTATCCACATTCAACGCTACGAGGCAGGACGTGTAAAGGTTGTCTCCTTCGCGCGTCACACCTGAGAAAGCAGGGGTCGGGTTAGCTGTTCCAAAATAATAAAGGTGTAGTTGGGGATCATAGCTTCCTGGAACCCACGGCCCCGCCCCGCCATGACGCATCGCGTCCAGGTTCGGCCACGTATCGGAGCCCGGATCACCCATCTTCTCCGGTTCGGTGTAAAACTTCCATTGCAGGTCGCCTGTTTCCGGATCGAAAGATTGCAGAAAGCCCGGAGCATCCAAATCGTCGCCCGTTCCGACAATCAAGTGATTGCCGATGACAATCGGCGCCATGGTGGAGAAGTATTGCTCATTGAAGTCTGAGATCACCTTGTGCCAACGCTCCTTGCCGGTTTTGGCGTCGAGCGAAACCAGGTAATCGTCTGGCGTCTCGAAGTACAGCCAGTCGTGGTACATGCCCACGCCGCGGTTCCCGATGTGGGTACCGCCCTTGGTCTTCCAGTAGTAGTGCCATAACACCTCTCCATTGCGAGCGTCGACAGCCCAGGTATTGTCAGGCACAGTTACATAAAGAATCCCGTTCACCTGCAGGACCGCGCCTGAGATGTGGCCGGCGCCGCGTACCGGAACGGGTTCATCAATTTCGCCGCCGACGATCGTCGGCGGGTTTCCCGGACCGGGTCTGGAAGGTCGGCCAGTACCGCTCATCCCGGGAGTCAAATGGCTGACCCAGGCAAGCCCCAGGTTCTTCACATTCTTCTGGTTGATTTGCGTCAGCGAACTAAAGCGGCGGCCGGAATAGTCTCCGGAATAAGTAGGCCAGGAATCCGTCGCTGGTTTAGTCAGCGTCGCAGGATCGAGCCCCTGCGCCGACGCGATGCCGGTCATGGAAACCAAGGAAATCACCAGCACGAGAGTTCTTGTCTTCTTCATTTCAGGGTCACCAGGTAGGCGGTCAGATTGTGGATGTCATCGTCCTTCAACGTGCGAAGCATATCCAGGTGCGGTTGCAATGGATTTTTAATGACCACCTTTGGATCATCACCCTGGCGAGGGTAACTGTGATAATTGCCGTCGGCATCAATGAGTGAAACGATGAAATCATCGACCTGATACAACTTACCCTCTACAGTTTGTCCGCTACGGAGCGTGACGGTCACTGTTTTCCAGGGAACCGCGGAAAATCGCCCTGTGGGTTCCCCGGACAGCATTGTCCCTTGCAGAGCCCTCACGTCGGTGTATTTGGCGCCGATTCCGGCGAGGTCTCCCGACACGGAATGGCAGGTGGCGCATTTTCCAGCTCCATTGAAATAAGCTTCGCCGGCCTTCGCGTTGCCCACCAACGGATCCACTGTGCCGGTAGTTGCGGCGCGGCCGCCAACCGGTGCGCTGTGAATAAAGGCGGCGATGCTGGCTATCTCTTCTGTCGAAAGATCAAATTTTGGCATGCCCTTGTCCGGCCGGCCGTTCTGCACCACCGTAGCGATCAGTTCCCCATTTTTATCGTCCATCACGAGTTCACTGCGGATCAAATTCGGACCGCCTTCGCCACCACGAGCATCGGATCCATGACAAAAACTGCAATTCGCGCTGAAGATCTGCCGGCCGCGCGCGACCACGGCAGGGTCGGCAGGTTCCCTGTGCGGATAAGCCGGAGGAGGAGGCACCCGCACGGGAGGGGCGCCTGGCGTCTGGGCCGGGACTGAAGGAGTTGTTTGAGTGGCGCCGGGTTGCTGGACCGGAGCGGAAACCGAAGGCTGCTGTGCTACTAAGGCAGCTGCACCAAGCCCCAGTAACGTAAAAAGACCAATTTTCACCCGATGCAAAATAACCCCCACCCTGAGATCGCGACGAACCGTAGGACTTCCCCACTTATCTTATCGTCGCAGCCGGTCCGGAAACGACGACCGCATGCCTATTTTCACGTAAGGAATCTGCGCCAATTATCGAAACCGTGTTCTCCACGCGGTTTGTCGTCCGGGCAGCCCGGCTTTAGGCGTCACTACCCCTCGCCAAGGCCCTAGTATTCTTGAAGTGGAGATTTGCAGAGTGGCGAACCAGACCAAAGCGGTTTTCGATGCGACCGCCTCGATCTATGATGCCGATCGATCCCGGCTCATTCCGGGCTGCGATACGTTCTACCGTTGGGCGATCCACTTAATTCCCCACGGGGCTCGGCGCATCCTCGATATCGGCGCGGGGTCCGGCCTTCTGACAGTTCTGGTTCGTGATCAATTTCCCAAAGCCCAGATCCATCTCATTGATTTTTCCGCTGCCATGCTCGATCTTGCACGGCGGCGGCTGGCGACACGCCCGCCGTCACCTACGAACAAGCCGACTATGTTGTCGCTGCGCTGCCAGCCAATATGGATGCGGTCGTCTCATCGTTGTCCATTCATCATTTGGAAGATGCCGACAAGCGAAAAATCTTCCGCAAGATATATGAATCGCTCGCACCGGGCGGAGTATTTATCAACGCGGAGCAAGTGGCCGGCCCTACCACGGATCTCGAAGCACGGTACAAGAAACTCTGGCTGCAGCAGGTTAGAAAGGCGGGGGCATCCGAGGAGCAGATCGAAGCCGCCCTCTTTCGCATGCGGGAAGATCGCTGCGCTTCGGTGGAAGATCAATTGGACTGGCTCCGCGCAGCCGGTTTTGCAGATGCAGACTGTTGGTACAAGGAGAATCGCTTTGCCGTCCTTGCCGGCACCCGGGTCTCTTCGCTCTAGGCGTCCGTGGGCCGAGCATCTGGAACAACAACGCTGACTTTAGTAACTTCCCTCTGTTCGGCAAATTGCCGCACCGTGCCCTTGGAGACTCTCTCAAAGTGCCGTCTGATGTAAATATGCAGTGTTTCTTCGTTCTTCGGCGGTACCATTTCAATGCCTCCGGCCACTCGCAGGCCTATACTCCAGCAGCGACTCCCCTTATTCCCTTTCATCGAATCCCTCCCCGAAAGAATCGGTGAAAAGTCTTTTCAGAGAATCGCCGCTTGTTGGTAAGCATAGCGATTCCAGCGAGTTGTACCATAGTTCTTGGGTGACAGCGGAATCAATCGTAGTTGTATGCTGGCGGCCCGATCGGCGGCGAAGTCAAACCTTTGTGGGACCACCGCCGCCAAACGGCCCACCTCCGTGGGGTCCCTGTTAGGCTAGGACGTATCAATGAACGAGACCCTCCTGATTCACTTCTCCGGCCGGGACCGGCCCGGGCTTACTACGGAGTTAACTGCAATTTTGGCCAGGTATGACGCCTGCGTGCTGGATATCGGCCAGGCGGTCGTCCATGAAACCCTCTCCCTTGGCCTGCTGGTCGAGATCCCGCGAGGTGATTGTTTTCGCGGCCTGCAAGACACCTTGATGGCGAAATCGAAAGAACTGCGATTGCACGTTGATTTCACGTCTATCGCGAAGGCGGACCTGGATGAGTGGGTCTCGTCGCAAGGCAAGGATCAATTTATCGTCACCATCCTTGGCCGCGCGATTACCGCGGGCCATCTCGCCCGGGTGAGCGCCATCATTGCGGAGCACGGTTTGAATGTGGATCGCATTGAACGGCTCTCCGGACGTTTGTCACTGGCAGTACACACTCCCGACGCGAATGCCTGTGTCGAGTTTACGGTGACTGGGAATTCCTCTTCTGAGGCGTCGATGCGCGCGGCGTTTCTTGCCACGGCGCATGACCTGAAAATTGATATCGCCTTCCAGCGAGAGAGCATCTTCCGCCGCAACCGGCGGCTCTTTGCCTTCGACATGGACTCCACGCTGATTGAAGGAGAGGTCATTGACGAGCTGGCAAAATTGGCCGGCGTAGCCGGCGAGGTGGTCAAGGTCACGGAAGCCGCCATGCGTGGCGAAATAGAATTCCAGGAGAGCTTCCGGCGCCGGGTGTCGCTGCTGCGCGGCCTCAAAGAGATAAAGGTGCGCGAACTGCTGGATACCATTCCGCTGGTGGAAGGGGCCGAGCAGTTAATCAGCACGCTCAAGATGCTGGGCTACAAAACTGCCATCCTCTCCGGCGGATTTAACTTCTTCGCTCAGCATCTGCAGAGGCGTTTGGGGATCGACTATGTCTTTGCCAATGATCTGGATATCGTGGATGGAGTGGTGAGCGGCGAGGTGCGGACGCCGATCGTCGACGGCGCACGCAAAGCCGAGTTGCTGCGCCAGATTGCCGGGCAGGAAAATATCTCGCTCGACCAGGTCGTCGCAGTAGGGGATGGCGCCAACGATCTCCCCATGCTGGGCATTGCCGGCATGGGCATCGCTTTCCGGGCCAAGCCGCTGGTGCGGCAGACCGCCAGCCATGCGGTTTCGTTTCTAGGGTTGGATAGCCTGCTCTACCTGGTCGGTGTACGCGACCGGGATTTAGCCACTCGACGGAATGGATCGCGAGCCGAATGACCGTCAGCGGTAGCTAACTTGCCAATAAGTCCAGCCGAAGTCATCCTTCATCGGCGTGAGATGGAAAGGCGGGAAATTCATCGTGTGTGTGTTCTTGGTTACGGCCAGTGCAAGAGCCTCTTTGCGGCCATTGATCTCCACCGCCAAAAGCGTCGTGTTGCCATAGGAAATGCTATGTAGAACTTTGTGGCTGGTGATGCGGCCGTAGTCGCCGGACTTGCCCCAGTCGACAACAAAGCGGCCGTACGGGTAGCCATCTTTCGCGTATCGTTGCGTGTGCTCTTGCCAATTGGGATCGTCATTCCAGATACCGAACGCTTTCGAAAGGTCCTGCGCTTCGACCGCGGCGAAAAATTGGTTCACGCGGCGTTCCGCGGGCAAATTCCGGCAAAGAACCAAAACGATGCCGGCGACCGCACAGAAAAGAAGAGCGGCTATCACAAGATTGCGGCGCCTCTTGGCGAGTGTTCGGTCATAGGCGGGTGCGTCCAACAGGGTCATAGGCCTCCTCAAAAAGTCCGCGGAAAACTGCACGACGGTACGGCTTCACAGCTTGCCGAAAAACTCACACTTTTTGAAGGGTACGAGCTTCAGCTCCTACGTAAGTGTTGCAAACAGCTCCGGCTTCAGCCGCTGAGGGATGATGGCCTCAAGGTTCAGCGATCTTTTCCCAACCTCTTCACCCGTGCCGTAAGACAAGTAAATACGCCGGGCTCTAGAGCCTGCGGTGAGAACTCCACCGGCAAACCCAGTCCCGAAGGGACGGCTGAGAGTAGCCCACGACGTGAGTCTTTTTCCGCAGCCTGCTAGGAACTACCTCCCCATTACATCAGACACCGGGGAATAAGCGAATGTTCCTTTGCCTCGCGGATAGATGAAAGACGAACGCCGTCCTCCGGAGCCAATCTAATGCGGAGAGGGGCTGTTGGGCAAAGCCTTCGATGATTTCGGCGAGACGCTATGGACGGACGGGTTTGCCGGTCCTGACGAGGCGCCTTCGGCTTGCGCGTTGTAGGCCTTAATGAGCGCGTCCGTTATATCCATGTTGCCTGCCGCATACCACACGACCGGGTTGGCATCGGACCCGCGCTCGATCACCGCCGAGTAACCATGTTGTTGCGAAAAGGTCTGCAGAAAGGCGTACACCTTCTGAGCGACTCGCTGGAAAACCTGTTCTGATTCGCTTTGTGAATCGCTTTTGAAATCCTCGGCTTCCCGCTGAAGCTCCTTCTCTTTGCTTTCCAGCATCCGCGCGCGGCTGGTTCTTTCTGCATCACTCAGATTGCTGCTGCTGTCAGCTAACTGCTTTCGCAAACCTTCGACCTCGTCATTGAGGCTCTGCAGCTGCTTCTGCTTGGGAGCGAATCGCGCTTGGAGTGCACTAAGGCTCTTCTGCGCCTCGGCAGTTTGAAGCACCGCAGTATTAAAGCTAACCGTGACGATCGTCTGGGGTTTGCCTTGATCCGCAGACGCCTGTGCCTGGGCCGCACTCGTTACGCCCGAAACGCACAAAAGCACCAAAGACAATCTCCATCGAGTCATCGCGGCCCCTCCCTTGTACCGTTCGCCTACTGAGTCACATCTTCGACAAAATGGAGCTTGAGCGGAGTATCCCTAAACTCAAAGATCGGATGAGCTCTGTAGGAATCGATGTAAAGAGCGGGAAGAAAGCCCTGCGCTCCAGGAGTTGCAAAAGTGAACGGCGATGGAATCATCGGTTTCGGTGTGCCGTTTTCGGCCTCCGCCAGGAGCCGCAGAGCACTCTCTCTGATCAGCGCTTGGGGAACTGCCAACCTGAATTTCGACGGCGGGTCGGACCAGGAGGCCAGCCGGCCTAAGTCCGATGGCATCGTCGCCAACGTGTAGTGTGGCGAGGAGAACACGGCAGGAAAATAGCGGTTTTGGAAATTCTGCAGGTGGCCGGGCAACGCTCCGAATTTCATAGTTCGATAACCTGGCAATAGGTCAGAACGCCACTGCACAGCAACGCTCCTTGATCTTGCAGCGCGGCCCCGATCCTTCTTTTCCCCAACAACGCTCATCGCAGAAGCCGGCGGTGCGAGGGTTGCTGCGTGAACAGGATTTGCGAGCTGCGCAGAGTCGGAATGACTGACGTCCACAACAGGTCTTGAGAATGGCCCTGTTCTGATCGCCGCCGCCGTGATTAACAGGGCAACAAAAAGGGCGCTGGCCAGACCGAGGTTGCCGAGTCCGGCTGTCGAAGGTGGCTTCAGCGGCACACCCTCCTTGACAGCTCGCGCGATAAACCGCTCCCGCATGCCTCTCGGTAAGCGCCCACGCCGGCGGGTGAAGGCATGCGACAGAAACAGGCACGCATCTATCTTGCTCACTTCATGGATTCGCTTCCTGCAAGAGACACACTCCAGTGAATGCTGCTGAAGTTCGGCCAGCTCCGATCCACTTAGCTCATCGCTGATAGCGAATGCACACAGGAATTCAAAATACTTGTGGTTCGACGTCATCTGGACTCTCCCTTCGCGGTCGAAGAGACATTCCCGCGGAAAGCTTTTCTGAGCTTTTCCAGGCCACGGTAAAGATTGTGCCGCACCACGCGCACGCTCTCCCCCGTCCGTTTGGAGACCTCGTCCGCCGTAAGGCCTTCGTAGTAGACAAGCTCAATGGTCCTGCGCTGTCGAGGCTGGAGTGCACTCAGCACCTGCTCGACTAGGACGCTCAGTTCAGGCAGTGAATACCCCAACGAACGTTCCGTCAACGGAAACACCGCAGGTAAGAGTTCATCAAAAGGATCCGTGTCGAAAAAGCGGTTGGCTGCAAGTGACCGGCGGCAGTTGGAAATCCGCTGGTATGCGAACAGCAGAAGCCAGGTCTTGAAGCCGCCTTTTTCCGGGTCGAACTGCTGGATGGATCGAAAGACATCCAGGAAGGTCTGCTGGACTGCATCCTCTGCCTCAGCTTCATTGCGCAGGATGCGTCTCGCGATTCTGAAAAGGCTGGAAGCGTGACGTTCAAACAGCACTGTCAAAGCGTCCGCATTTCCACTTTGCAGGTCCCTGGCTAGTGCCTCGTCCGATAGGAACCTCTGTCGGAGTAGCCCGATAAGGGATGTTCCGGAAGGAGTGGCCTCGATGCCGGCCTCAGAGACACAGGTGCCGGGGAAATCGGCCGCCCTGGGCGGGACTGCGCCCAATACGAGCCTCGCAATACGTGAGCTCACCTTATCCCCCCACCCAGCCTTTGAGTAAAAGCCGAGGAAGAATCGCCGATGTAGTCATGCCAACGATCCAACCTCGTTATATCTGTATGCACGCCAAGAACCCGGCCTTCCCCAACCTAACCTCATTTTATTTTCGTTTGGCGCTTTCACGCTCTTTCTAGACAATCATCGGGCACGCGTGCGCGTAATAAACTGGAGACCCTGCCGATGCGTTCTGAGAAGGAGTTTTACCGGCAATGCAAGATGTATTCAAAGAGCCGCCTTCGAGGTCGCGAGCGACGCTTCATATCACCGATGGAGAATCGGTTGCGGGCACACTGAGGCAATCCGCAGTGACCGGCGAAGTCCGGATTTTTGGCGATCTGATGTATGAGGGACCGGCCCCCGCCGGACTCACCGACAGGGACTGGTGGGATACGCGGTCACGATTCCATTCCGAGTGTTTCGGCCTTACGCTCGCAGAAACCGGTCAAGGTGTAAGAGCTTTCCAAGAGTCGCTGAATATCATTCCCAAGTACGATGAAACGGTGCTTTGGATGGACCACCGCCTTTCAGATCAGCTGATTCTGATCATGCTTCTGGATCGCTTCTATCGTTTATATCGGGGAAGATCCAGCCTCAGCCTGATCTGCGTCGGCCAATACCCTGGCATAAAAAACTTCGTCGGACTCGGTCAGCTCACTGTGGAGCAGCTGGCATCGCTTGCTGATACTCGCTCTCCAGTTTCGGAGATTGAATTCACCCAGGCAAGCGCTGCCTGGAACGCTTTCACATCATCGGTCCCAACGGATATTGAGCTTGCCCTCGCGCGGGACACCTCCGCGCTCCCATTTCTTGCCCCGGCCTTACGTCGTCATCTGCAGCAATTCCCTTCTGTTGAAAATGGCCTGTCGCGTACCGAACAGCAGGCACTCTCGGTTCTTCGCGATAGAGGTCCGCTGCCGGCGTTGCAACTCTTCTTCGCTGTTCAAAAAATGGAGGATCCCCTCTTCATGGGAGATCTGTCTTTCTTCGCAATCCTAAGAGAGTTGGCATCGGCACATTTCCCTCTCGTTCGAATGGATAGCAATGCTGGGCTCGTTAAGCTAACTGAAGTTGGCGGCCGCGTCTTCGATCTCCAGGACGATCACGTTTGTCTGAATGGGATCGAGCGATGGCTCGGAGGAGTTCATCTGGCGGGCACTGATGCCGTTTGGCGCTGGGACAACGCTCATAAGTGCATGCGCGTTGCGTGATCGCGCGAATGCTCAGCGCGATGGCCAGGGGTTCGAGAATTGAGGATTGTGCAGGAATTCTTCATCGGTGAGCGACTCTAGAAATGCTTTGAGATCGCTTCGCTGTTGAGGAGTGAGCGTGAACCCCGACACGAAGGGAGACTTGTTCGGATTCTTGCTGCCGTCGCCCGCGTTTGGGCCTGCAACGATAATCCGGCCCCCGTGCATGTAGTGATCCAAGACCTCGTCAAGGCTATCGAGACTGCCGTCGTGCATATAAGGCGCACGAACGGCTACATTGCGCAGCGAGGGAGGGCGGAATTTACCGACGTCGGCGAGATTGTGGGTGAACTCATAAACACCGAGGTTGTCGGCGGGATAGGAGAATTTCCCCGCGAGGTTATACAGCCCGTTGTTTTGAAATTCGATGCCGTGTCCATCGTCCGTCGTCTGGTAAATGGTTTCGCCGCCGAAGGTGAATCCGCCGTGGCATCGGGAACAGCTCAGCGGGGCATGGAAAAAGAGGTCTTCGCCCCGTTTGGCAGATTCGGAGATGGCGTTCTCTTCGTGGCGGTAGCGATAGTGGTCGTAGGGAGAGTTGCCGGAGATGAGGGTCCGCTCAAAGGCTGCCAGAGCCTTGCGAACATGGACGAAGGTATAGGGCCCTGAGTCGCCAGGAAAGGCTTTGGGAAAGAGTTCCCGGTAAGTAGGATCGGCGGCAATCACCTGGAGGAATCGATCGTTCTGCCGATGTAGTCCGAGTTCGATAGGGTGGTCGTTGAAGAGCGGAGTTACCGATTGGTCTTCGAGCTGGGTGACTGTAGGGTTGGCCCAGTTGAAGACCGCGAACCATGCCACGTTGGCCAGAGGCATGACGCGGCGCGGGTGAGATTGCCCCGTGACGCCGACGGCCACGGGCCGCTGGTCGGTGAAGCCATATCGCTGCATGTGGCAGGTGGAGCAGGAGCCTTTGCCATTCGCAGACAGGCGCAAGTCATAAAAAAGATAGCGACCCAACTCCACCTTCGCGGGCAGCATGGGATTGTTGGCGGGAACCGGAGGCGCGGGAAATCCAGTCGGCAGATTCCATTGGAATCCGTTTCCCGCCTGGTACGCCAATCCAGATGCGGCGGCGAAAACAAAAAGCAGGAAGACCGGGGCTCTCCAAGGGCGTTTGCGGCGTGACGAATTTGCATCAACCGATTCAGTGCTGCCATCCCGGCACGAGTTAATGCGATTTCGAGAAACCATCTTCATGCATGCCTGGGACGCACTTCTTTGGTTTACATTGTTGCTTATGAAGAGTGCGTCGGCAAAGGTTCGTTGGCAGGTCGCGGCATATTTAGCTGCTCTATTGGCGGTTGCCACCCTGGTCTCTGATGATCAGTTAGCGACGTCCACAACCGTTTACGCGGCGCAAGCAGCAGTGTCGACTCCGGCGGTGCTCAAGGTCGAGGGAGCGTTGCCAACGCCACTTTCGCTCACCGCGGACGATCTCGCGAAGATGCCGCGCGCAACCGCTACCCTCTCCTCGGACGGAACAACCACCACCTATGAGGGCGTGCTGCTGTACGACATCCTGGTGAAAGCTGGATGGCAGTTTGGCCGCGCGATGACAGGCAAGCCGATGGCCAGCTATTTGGTTGCAAGTGGGAAAGACGGATACGAAGTGGTGTTCGCGCTGCCGGAGATTGATCCACATTTTTCCGGAGCCAAGGTAATCATCGCCGACAAAGCGGACGGTGCGGCACTGCCGGCGCGGGAGCAACCGTTTCGAATCGTGGCTCCCGAAGACAAGATGCATGCCCGGTCTATCTACTCGTTGGTCAAGTTAGAAGTGGTCCGGCTTAGGCCATAAGCCTCGCAACGTTTTGCTCACCGCTGGAATCTCAGCATAAAGATTGCCACGGCATGCCAAGCCTGCGTGCTGGACCTCCGACTTAACTACCGGAACGCATCGCCGATGAAAAGCCGGTTTCACGAACATGTGGCTCAATCGCTGAAGGAAACCGCCGTCGTATCCCGCTCGATCAATGGTTGCCCCCATGATGGAGAATGATCCGCCCCACCGCCGTAGCAATCAGCAGCAACCCAGCCACGAACAGCGTTAGCCTGGCGAGCACCCGCCAGATGCGGCTTTCCGGGGGCAAAACCCCCCGTTTGGTCTTAAGGCTGTATGCCTGCCCCAGTATTCCCGACAGCACCAGAAAAAAACCTAAGGCCAGCAATAGCCACGTCATGAACGATCCTCCATCGCTTTATCACCTTACATCTACCCGTCAGAGCACGCTTCAAATACCGCCAAAATCTTCATTTCCACCACTGCGTGACCGGAGGCAGAAATGATCTAAACTGGTGTTGTCGGCACTAGGAGTCGCGTGATGAAGATCTTCCGCTGGGTCTGGCTTGCATTCACCCTCGGCCTGCTTGGCTACGCTTTCTACCAGGGCATGTATGTGGCGCCCACCGAAGCCACCATGGGCGACATCCAGCGGATCTTCTACTACCACTTCCCTTCGGCGATGATGGCGTTTCTCTTCTTCTTTGTCAGCTTTGTCGCCTCCATCGTTTATCTTGCTTCCCGGCGTAATCATCCCCAGCGAGCGCTCGCAGCCGATGCTGCTGCCTTGGCCGGAGCGGAAATGGGAATTGTCTTTTGCACCCTGGTCCTGATCCAGGGCCCTCTCTGGGCCCGGCCAGTCTGGGGCATCTGGTGGACCTGGGATGCGCGCCTCACCACCACCCTGGTGCTTTGGCTCATCTACGCCAGCTATCTGCTGCTACGCAAGTTTGCCGACGGCCCGCAAATGCAGACACTGGCCGCCGTGCTGGCCATCTTTGGCTACGTCGATGTGCCTATCGTCTACTACTCCACCACGTGGTGGCGTACCCAGCATCCTGCTCCGGTCATCGGCGGCGATGGCAGCCTGGATCCGGCAATGTGGACCGCCGTTCTGTGGAACCTGGCTGCATGGCTCGCCTGGGGGATTTTGCTCGCCGGCTGGCGATACAGCATTGAACGCCGCCGGCAGATCGCGGAACAGCACGCCGCGCTGCATGCTCTCGAAGCCAGCCTCGAAGTCACGCTCTAGAGAAGAAGGAAACCATGGCCCATCGTCATCTCGTTCTCGCGTACGCCCTGACAATCCTGATCCAACTTGGATACGCGGGCTGGATCGGCCTGAAATACCGGGCGACGCGGAAGCTGGAGCGCGAATTCCCCCCTTACCCGCCAACCGTCAAGTAAGGCGTTGCGAAGGGTCTGCCGGCTGATTCTCTAACCAAGAACGGCGGCTCACATCTCGCTGCTTTTCGCAAGATGTGGAATACCGCGGTCTTCCTCTCTGACTTTCGATTCATCCGCTTACATTCAGTAGTCAACTTCGGTCGTATCCCCTATCTCGCGAAAAACAAGCGAGATAGGGGCATACGTCCTCCGCCGCAGGACCAGCTGTTTGAGTGTTCGCACGAAAGCACAGACTACCGGCTAGACGAGCGTCACGGCACACGCGACGGGGGAGGCGCTTCCCTGACCTCTTCGGCCATCAACTCTCCCGGATGACTTCCTCCCAGGAGCTCTTCTTCCGGTTCGATGTGCACCAGGACCTCTGCGATCTTAGCCGCCTGTTCCCGCACCTGGTCGGCCACGGCGTGCGCGATGAGGTGACCCTGGCGCACGGTAAGATCGCCCCGCACCACTACGTGCAGGTCCACGTAATAGCGGAAGCCCACCTTACGGACAAAGCACTTCTCCACCCCAAAAACCCCCGCCACCGATTCGGCCACGCGGCGGACGTGCTCTTCAATCTCCGGCGCGGGCGCGGTGTCCAGCAACTCGGCTACCGGTCGGCGGAGCTGCTGCCAGCCCCCCAAAAGGATCACCGGAGCAGCGCACAGGGCTGCCCAGTCGTCCGCCGTAGGGTTGCCCGTCCAGAGAGCGGCCGAGATCCCAACGAAGGCAAACGCTGAGATAATCGCGTCGCTGAGATGATGCCAGGCGTCCCCTCGCAGGGCTGAGCTCTCGATTTTTTGGCCAACTCCGGCGACATATCGGGACAGCAAAGCCTTAATGGGAACCACACAGATCAAAACCAAAAGCGTGTAGGCCTGCGGCAGCTTGTGCGGGGTCCGAATCAGGTCGATGCTCTCCGCAGCGATACCGACGGCAGCCGCGATCATGGCTACTCCCACGACCGCGGCCGCGATAGGGTCCGCCTTGCCATGCCCATAGGGATGGTCTTTATCCGGCGGCTTGATCGCTAGCCGTAATCCGTAGTAAACAACCGACGAACTGATGACATCCAGGAACGATTCGATCCCGTCGGCCAGCAGCGCAAACGAATGCCCAATCACCCCGGCCAGGCATTTGACCAGCGCCAGGGCAAGGTTAATGACGATGCCGAGCAGGGAGGACCGCAGCCCCCCTTCCACCATCTCTTCGGTTGTCGGCGAGGCCGTCATGCCTGCATTGTCTCTTATTTCCCTGCTGCCAAGGAGCACTCACCAAACCGGAATACCGGGCATATTCCCAATGGACGTCTTTTTTTTGAATCCAACTTGCCCCATCGGGACGATCCTTACTAAACTTAGCTTGAACTCAAGCGTTCACGATTGCTGTACCCGATCTCGCCTCAGTGAAGTGGGGCTTTTGCCGGCGAAAGGCTCCGTCCGCGGCACCTTCACTAGATCGACTTATCGTGAAATCGCTTCGGGACCCGGAGGCGTCCGTTGTTGCGCTTTTTGAAGCTTGCTCTCATTTTCGAACTATCCACGGTACTCGGGCTTTCGATCCTGATGGGGCAGTTTTTTTACCGCGCCTACAACAATTCCAGTCGCGAGCATCTGCCGGTTAGTTTTCTGGCTGCGTTGGTCATGCTGGTCCTCGGCACACAGCAGACGGCGATGTCGTTTCGCCGGGAAAAACTGCGGCTGGCTTACGGCCGCCCGACCGTCAAGGAAAAACTTCGCCTCAAAGTGGCCTACAGCACCCTGACGTTGCTGCTCTTTATTGCCGCGGGAGTTTTGCTGGTAATTCTCAGGAACCATCTCCAATAGAGCAATTTCGCCATTTGTGGAGATCGAGGCGATCTTTGTCAGACCACAATAATCTGCGAAATTAGCTAGAGATCCCTTCAATCCTAGCCTGCATAGCGAGTTTAGCGGAGTGCGGCTTTTCCTCATGAAAAGCCCCACTCCGTTGTCCTTGCGCGTGCAGCGTAGCAGTGAAACTGTTTTACCGGCTCGCGCCGACGGCTCTTTTCTGGCGGGGAACCACTGATTGCGGTTTTCTCGGCTGCCCGACATCTGGATGGGACTCCGCCTTGCGCGGCAGGGCGCCCTGCGACGACTGTTGGTCCATCCATTCGTCGAGACGAGACCGCTTAAACCGCCAGCGATTGCCAAGCTTGAACGCAGGGACGAAACCGTCCGAAGCGTACTTGTAAAGTGTGTCGGGGCTGATGCCGAGATAGTCAGAAGCCATGCGAATATCCATCACTTCGCGAACTTCATCCCTCGCCGGTGTTGTTCTCATCGAAGCTCTCTCCTCTGGGAACTGCGGGACCGGGCGAGACTACATACCCGCCGTTGTGCTTATACCGCGTTTTCACCCTATAACACAAGAAATTATCGCGTATTGCTGTAGTCTTCCGGGTTTTCGCGTGGTATCTAGTGGCTTTGTTTTAGTTCCGGTAGGAGCGTAACAGAAATCGCGCGCACGGGATGCATTACTTGCGGCATGCGCGCGGTTACCAAGGACATCGTATCGGATCTGATCCCCACAACAGGATCGTTCATCCTGCACTTCGTGTATCGGCCATATCTTTATCATTCATCAGCATTAATTGTGGAAATCGCTCCCACCCTGACGACCCATTCTGGCTACAATTTCGGTTGCAAACCCGCAGCCAGGGCAATCAAGTCGTCACCTATGGTGCGAGTCTTTGCGATCGCATCCTCCAGCGGGATGTCGGTAATCTCTGTGCCGCGAAGCACCACAAGACGGCCAAACTTGCCGGCATGCACCAGATCGATTGCAGCCGAACCATAGCGGGTGGCAAGCATACGGTCATAGGCAGTCGGTGTTCCTCCCCGCTGCGTATGTCCCAGATTCACCGAGCGCGTTTCATAGCCCGTCTTTTCCTCAATCAACTCGGCTACGGTTTGACCGATTCCAGCCAGGCGTGCGTGCCCAAAAGCGTCCACCTTGGTACCGAGTGTGGCTTGTTTTTCAGCACCGGGGATCTTCGCGCCTTCAGCGACCACGACGATGGAGAAGAGCTTGCCGCGCTCGTGGCGCTCCTTGAGGATCTTGACCGCGTGATCGATATCGATTGGCTTTTCGGGAACGAAAATAACGTCGGCGCCCCCGGCGATGCCAGAGGTGATCGCAATCCATCCCGCGTCGCGTCCCATCACCTCGCAGACGATGACCCGATTATGGGCTTCCGCCGTAGAGTGAAGCCGGTCGACAGCTTCGGTGGCGATGGAGACGGCAGTGTCAAATCCAAAGCAGGCGTCGGTCCCGCTCAAGTCATTGTCGATGGTCTTAGGCACGCCCACCACTTTGATGCCCTTCTGAACCAGCGCATTGGCTACTCCCTGGGTGTCATCGCCTCCGATCGTAATCAGCGCGTCCAGTCGGTTGGCTTTGATATTCGCCAGGCACTTGTCGATGCCGCCCTCCATCTTCCGCGGGTTGGTGCGTGACGTCCGCAGGATGGTGCCGCCCAGTTGCAGAATTCCAGAGACAGTATCAATCGTGAGCGGCATGGTCTTGTTTTCAACCACGCCCCGCCACCCTTCAATAAAGCCGACAAACTCGTCGTTGTGGTGAAAGATGCCTTTACGTACAGCGGCGCGGATGACCGCGTTCAATCCGGGGCAATCGCCTCCGCCGGTGAGGATTCCAACTCGCATGGTGCTTCTTCTCCTATGAGTGCCTTGTGAATCATACTGCCGAGTTCACCAGAATGAAATCCGAGGACGAAAAAGCACTCGATTGCTACCGGATAAATCTTTTTAGTGCAGCTGGTTATCTCAAAATACTTCTAGTGATGGAAGAGCTTGAGCAGGCCCGAAGCATTGGGCTGCTTGTTACCGCCGCCAAATATTTCCTGCTTGAGAACGTTCGCGGCGTTCTTTTGCAGCAACTGATTGAGGTCCGCCTGGATCACGGGATTGGTTGTGGTGCCGGTGATGTGCACGGGGATTCCATTGGCTGCCGCCGTGCTAACCGCCTGGCCCAGGACGCCGCCACCCAGCGAAGTCAATCCTGCCAACGCACCGGAGTTGGTATTAATCTTGGCCACCATCTGAAAGTTCAGCGCGCCTTGCGGGGAAACGCTACCTTCGCCTGTGGCCGTGCCGAGCTGAGGAACCGAGGCGTAGAGATTATCGATACGCGTGCCCTGCGACGAGGAGTTCAGGTTGGCCCGAACCGTCTGGATCTGGGTCCCTCCTTGGGAACTGGAAACCGGCTTCAAGCCGCCAATTTTTGAAGCGAGGTCGAACCCGGCCAACCTGGTGTTGTCGACCTCAATCGGACCGCTTATGGTCGGAGCGGTGGCTGGTCCCGTAATCGAGAGGTTCGCTGTGAGTGTGCCGCCCTGCAGGCTTGACCCTCTGGGCAGGCGCACGCCAGCCGCAGGCAATAGTGCCTCAACCTGGTCAATGGGCAGGTTCGGCGCAGCCAGATGGAGCGCCACCGTCACTTGCGGACCAGTCATCGAGTATGTCCCATTCACATGCACGGCGACCCCGCCGGAGTTGATACTCAAGTCATTGAGCTGACCGCTTCGCTCATCCAGATTGTGATTGACGGTGTAGGAAATATTGACCGGATTCGGCGTGGGAGCTCCGTTGGCCACCAGTTGCAGCCGGGCAGCACTGACTGTGCCGTTGCTGGTCAGGGTCCGGCCGTTGGAAGTAACCTTGGCGGTCACGTCAGCCAGCATCGAAATACCCTGGTTCGCCTGAATTACACCAGCAGCGACTGGATCAAAATGCTTCAAGTGAATAGTTGCATTCAATGGCGTATCTGAAGCGTCCTTTTGATTTACCGGTCCTGCGGTTCCCTTCATGTCGAGCAGCCCGCCAGCGGGAAGACTGGCCGAGAGATCGAAGGGAAAAGACTTGGCAAAGGAGAAATCGCTCGCCGACAGGTTCAGGCTGCTATAGGTAAACGGGTTCCCGGTCATCGGCACATCGGAAACTATGGCAGTGCCATTCACCACCTTCATCTCGCCCACGGTGAAATTCGGGAGGGCGCTCTCCTTTTGGGCGTCTTCCGTGCGGCTGCCGGCATTGCGCCCCATGTCGGAGAAGTTCCACGTTCCCTGCGCGTTGTGAACGAGGTTGATCGTCGGCGAGTGGGCGACAAAGCTGGTAACCAGTAACTGCCGATGAAACAGCAGTGGCGCGACTTCCACTCCGATGTGCAGCGACTTGGCCTGGAGGAATGGCTTGGAGCTAAAGCCAGGATCGTCGGCGATGGAAATATTGTCGGCGACCAGGCTGCCGGAGAGAACCGAGAAGCTCAAATTTCCCAAAGTCACCTTGCGGCCGAGAGCATCGGAGAGTTGCGTCTCCAGCGTGGAGCGGAAGGTATTGGCGTTGACGAACAGCGGCACCAGAAGAACAGCAAGCAACACAAGAATTGCGACAGCGACGAGAACGCTAATCAGCGGATGCTTTTTCACCGAAGACACCTCTACCGAAATTAGATGCGGCAGGCTACCGATGGGCGGTAGATTCGTCGTGGTAGAAGGCGGCGATGTCTGCGGCATAGCGTTCAGCGACCACGCGCCGGCGCAGTTTCAGCGTGGGTGTCAGCTCACCGGAATCCATCGACCACTCGTCGGAAACCAGGTGGAAACGCTTGATGGTCTCGAAATTGGCCAGGCCCTCGTTAACGCTGTCGACGAGAGCATGGTATTGCGCTTGCACCGCCGGAATCTTGACCAGATCGGCGCGTGAGGAGAAGGCAATCCCCTGCTGCCGCGCCAAATTCTCGAGCGCGGGAAAGTTTGGCGCGATCAGCGCGCATACAAATTTGTGCCGATCGCCAACCAACACGGCGTTGGCTACCAGCACGCTTGCATTCAGCTTGCTTTCGATCGGCTGGGGAGCGATCATTTTGCCGCCCGAAGTCTTGATCAGCTCCTTCTTCCGGTCGGTAACGTAGAGAAATCCTTCCGCGTCCTGGCGAGCGATATCGCCGGTGTGGAACCATCCGTCGCTTTCGATGGCTTGGGCGGTGGCATCCGGTTTGCGCCAATAGCCGGCAAAGACAAAAGGCCCCCTCACCAGCAACTCGCCGTCCTCCGCGAAGCGGCATTCTACTGACTCGATGGGCTTGCCCACGGAACCAATGCGGTGATCCCGGGAATTGTTCAGGGCCAACACAGGCGACGTTTCCGTGAGGCCGTAGCCCTCGAAGATACGAATGCCGACGTCGGCAAACCAACCCGCGGTGTCTACACCGAGCGGTGCTCCTCCGGCGATAAAATCCCGAACCTTGCCGCCAAAAGCCTGCTTGACCTTCTTGAAGACCAATCGATCGGCTAGGCGCCAACTCAGCGACGAGGGGATTTCCCCCTTAAGAATCTGCTCCCGATGGCGGCGCCCGGTAGCAAGAGCCCAGGCAAGAACTTCTTGGTCGCAGGCTTGCTGCCTGCGCGGCGCTGAACCTCATCGCGAATCTTCTCGTACACCCGGGGCACGGCGACAAAGACGGTTGGTTGAATGGTGATCAGGGCCGCTGGCAGCCGGTCGAAGTTTCCGCAATAGGCAATGGTCGCGCCGTAGCAAAAGAGGGCGTAGTCGAGATGGCGAGCCGTGATGTGGGAGAGAGGTAGAAAGGAGATGCAGGAGGAGTTGGGACCCCAGGAAAACGCGCGGGTGGAGTAGTTCAGGTTAGAGGCGATGTTGCCATGGGTGAGCATCACCCCCTTGGGCTCGCCGGTGGTGCCCGAAGTATAGATGAGGGTGGCGAGATCCTCCGGCTTGACCGCAAAGCTGCGCAGCCAACGGTCCATGTCAACGGCAGCCGCTGAAGCGTCGGCATTTTTAACCAACGAGGAGAGCGTGGTGCCTCCCGGTCGTCGATATCGTCCATGACGACGACCCGCTCAAGCTGTGTCCGGCTACGGATGGAGGCGATCTTGTCGTACTGAGCCTGGGTCGATACCACGGCGATGCGAGCGCCGGAATCGATCAACAGGCTGGCGATCTGCTCGGCCGTGAGCGTGGGATAGATGGGCACATCCGCCGCGCCCAGCACCAGCGTGGCGAAGTCCACCACCGGCCACTCCCAGCGATTTTCCGCCAGCAGCGCAATGCGGTCACCCTTGACGATGCCCCACGACGTGAAAGCTTGAGCAATGGCATACACGCGGGCCATGAGCTCGCCGCTCGATAAAGGGTGCCAGTTGCCTGATGCGTCCTGCCACAGTATCGCGCGTTCCCGCTTGCTGGCGGCAATCAGCGCGCTACATCTACTAACGTTTCAAGTTTGAACATGAACGGGGTTCATTGTACCCCGCGCTCAGGAAAATGATGATGAAGGCGGCGCGGCCCCACAGTCTTAGAATCGAATTTGGGCCGCTGCGTGGGAGAGACCGCGCGGCTTCGGAAGAGCGCCTACGCCTGAGGCAAAGGCGTAAGGCGCACGAAACGCGACGAAAGGTTGGACCAATCCTCGAGGATCCAGCGGGCGCGCGTGCTGGCAGTCTTTTCCGCATGCAGCTGGATCAGCTCGCGAAGCTCCTCGCCCGCACCAGGGTCGAGCTGAGAGAGAGGTTCCGGAGCAAGAAAGCTGGTGTGGTAGCGAGTCTGAGAGACAAACGTGCCATCTTCGTCAAAAACCCAGGCAAGACCGCCCGTCATGCCCGCACCAAAATTCTGGCCCGTGGAGCCGAGGACCGCTACGAGCCCACCAGTCATGTATTCGCACCCGTGATCACCAACGCCCTCGATCACCGCCAGCGCTCCTGAGTTGCGCACGGCGAAACGTTCGCCCGCCCGGCCCGCGGCAAACAGCGAGCCGCTGGTAGCCCCGTAGAGAGCGACATTGCCGAGGATGACGTGCAGTTCGCTTTGCCGCGCCGCTCGCCCTTGACCGCGAAGAATCAGTTCTCCTCCGCACAGCCCCTTGCCCACGAAATCGTTAGCCATGCCCTCCAGCACCAGCTGCATGCCGGGCACGGCGAAGGCTCCAAAGGATTGGCCGGCAACGCCGGTCAGTTTGAAGCTTAGCGGCGACTCTGCCTGATGCAGCCCGTGCCACACCAGCTCCCCGGCCAATCGCGCACCAAGTGTCCGATGCTTGTTGGCGATGGTGGCTTCGACCGAAAAGGGCTGATTCGCGGCCCGGGCAGCCAATGCGGGCTGTACCCAGGCGTTATCAATATTGGCATGGTCGCTCGGACGGCGATTGCGCTGGCCTTGCCACCGTACCGGCCCCTCACGAGCCGGCGCCAGCAATGCGCTCAGGTCGAGTCCCCCGGCTGCGCTCACTTGCTCCAGCAGATCGATGCGCCCGGTAGCAGCCTCGAGCGAGGGCAGGCCGAGCGAGGCCAAAAGCATCTGAATGTCGCGTGTGAGCTCTTCGAAAAAGCGCACGACTTGGGCCGGCTTGCCGCGGAATTTCGCCCGCAGGTCGGGCCTTTGGGTGGCAATGCCTGTAGGACAAGTATTTAGGTGACATTGGCGCGCCATGTCACAACCCAGAGCGACCAGCACCGCGGTACCAAAGGCAAATTCATCGGCGCCCAGCAGCGAGGCGATCAGCACATCACGGCCCGTGCGTAGCCCGCCATCGCAGCGCAAACGCACACGTCCCCGCAGACCGTTCTGCATCAGCACCTGTTGCGCCTCGGCCAGCCCAATCTCCCAGGGATTACCGGCGTACTTGATGCTGGAGAGGGGCGAAGCGCCGGTACCGCCGGCGTGACCCGCAATGACGATGTAGTCCGCGTAGGCCTTCGCTACCCCGGCCGCTACTGTGCCTACCCCGCACTCCGAGACCAGCTTGACGCCGATCGCCGCGCGCGGATTCACCCGCTTCAGGTCAAAGATCAGCTGGGCCAGATCTTCAATGGAGTAAATGTCATGATGCGGCGGAGGGCTGATGAGCGCGACCCCCGGTTGTGCATGGCGCAGGCGCGCGATCAGCTCGGTGACCTTGTGGCTAGGCAGCTGGCCGCCTTCGCCCGGCTTCGAGCCCTGGGAGATCTTGATCTCAATCTCCTCGGCGTGGGCGAGATATTCGGTGGTGACTCCAAAGCGCGCGGACGCCACCTGCTTCACCTTGTTATTAAGGATCGCAGGCGCTCCGGGATAGGCCGGGTAGTGGGTCGGATCTTCTCCACCTTCCCCGGTATTGGAGCGAGCACCAAGCTGGTTCATGGCTTCGGTGATGGTCTGGTGCGCCTCCGGGCTCAGTGAGCCCAGCGACATAGCGGATGCAATGAAGCGGCGGACGATGGTCGGGGAGGACTCCACCTGGTCCAGCGCCAGCGGCGCCGCCGCGGGGCGAATCTCCAATAGGTCACGCAGCACCGTCGGCTTGTTCTCCGCCGCTTGGGTATTGAAGGCCGTCCAGGCTTGAGCAGGCGAAAGGCCCGCCCCGCCTGCCCCGCGAGCGCTTCCGGTCACGATCTGCAGAGCCTTTACTGTCTGCGGCTGCCAACTGTGAGGCTCGGCACGATCGTCTTTGCGGAAGCGAACCCATCCGTAGTCGGGTAAGACTTTGGCTTCCCGCTGGGCGGCCGGCGCCTGAGCAGTGGCCGTGGGGGGCTGCGAATCCTGATTCACAGCATTCACCAACGCTGGTTGACTGTCTTCGTCCTGGGCCGCACTCCAACGATCGCGCACCGCAACTTCCAGTTCGGCAAAGCCGATGCCGGAGATAGGCGACGGCGTTCCTTCAAAACAACACTCGACCACCTCGTGGTCGAGGCCAAGGATGTCGAACAGGTGGGCGCTGCGATAGCTGTCGACCACGGAAATGCCCATCTTCGACATAATCTTGGCCAGGCCGAGGTCGAAGGCATGCAGCATGTTGGCTTCGCCTTTTTCCGGATCCAGATTGCGCGCCGTCTCCAAGGCCAGCCACGGGCAGACTACTCCCGCTCCGTAGCCGAAGAGGACTGCGGCGTGGTGCAGGTCACGGCAATCGCCGGCCTCCACCGCCAGACCAGCGTGGGTGCGAACTCCGGCATGCACCAGGGCATGATGGATCGCACCCGTCGCCAAAGCCATGGGAATGGGGAGAAGCTCGGCGCGACCGCCTGGTTGGGTGATGGCGCGATCGCTGAGCAGCAAAATCGCTGCCCCACCGCGCACCAAGTCAATGGCGCGCGCGCACAGATCGTCCATCGCCCGGCGTAGGTTGCAGGTGGGCGCAAAAACGCAGTCCAGCACCGCCAGCGGCATCTCATCGGCCAAGGCATGCTCGCGATTGCGTAGTGCATGCATCTGGCCCAGGGACAGGAAAGGCGACTCCAGCGAGAGGCCGGGAATGCGTGCATTCGTGTTGAGCAGGTGCGGCCAGGGACCGAGGCGGGTGTGCAACTGCACCACAATGGACTCGCGCACAGGGTCGATGGCTGGATTGGTCACCTGGGCAAAGCGCTGGCGGAAGAAGGCATACACCGGCCGTGGCGCATGGGCCAACGGCGCCAGCGGCGTGTCGTCGCCCATCGACCAAACTGCATCTTTGCCGTCGCTGGCCATGGGGGCAAGTACCATGCGGACGTCTTCCCGGGTGTAGCCAAAAGCCTGCTGCAGCTGGGTCAAATCCTCCAGCGGCGGAGTGAAGGCGGCGGGTTCCAGGGGCGTATCTTCCACCAGCGCGCCGTAGGTGGTGAAACGGTCGAATTCCTTCAGCAGCTGATCGTCCTCGAATAGCTGGTGCGCGTCCAGGTCGGCAACCAGCATTTCGCCCGGACCAAGGCGGCCACTATGGATGATCCTCTCCGGATCGAGGTCCACCAGCCCAGCTTCCGATCCGGCGACCACCAGCGCATCTTCGGTCAGGAAAAAGCGGCAGGGGCGCAAGCCATTGCGGTCCAGGGCAACGCCCACCAGGTGGCCGTCGGCAAATGCCAAGGCCGCGGGGCCATCCCAGGGCTCTACGCAGTCCGCGTGGTAGCGAAGAAAGGACGAATCTTTTTGCCGCCCGGCGGGAGGCAGCAACATTCTCACCGCCTCGGCGACGCTGCGGCCGTTGCGCGCCAGCAATTCCACCACCTCGTCCAGGCTGGTTGAATCCGATCCGTTGGGAGTCAGGATGGGATGACACTCCGCGGGGATGGTAGCCGCCCGGGCGTCCATGCGGCCGCGATTGCCCCACACGGTATTAATCTCCCCGTTGTGAGCCAGGGTGCGCAATGGCTGGGCCCGGTCCCACGACGGCGCAACATTGGTGGCATAGCGCTGGTGGAAGATGGCGAAGGGGGTCACGTAACGCGGATCCGCCAAGTCAGGATAAAACTCCGACAGCAGACGCCCGGCACACATGGCCTTGTAGACCACGGAACAAGAGGAGAGCGAGCAGACATAGCCCGAAGTAGCGGCCTCGCGCTCGAATTGCTTGCGCGCCAGGTATAGGCGCCGCTCGAAATGTGCAGACTCACTCGCCGTCACCAGCACTTGGCGAATCACAGGAATGCTGGACAGCGCGATCTCTCCCAGTACGTCTTCGCAGGTGGGCACCACGCGCCACGCCAGCACTTGCAGCTTTTGCGCGGCCAGCGCCTGCTCCAAGGCCTGCTGGCCCGCGCTCGATTCACTAGGAAAAAAGACTACGCCCACCCCCAGCGGCTGCCCGGCATCAAGCGAAACCCCCGTGGAGGTCAGCAGAAATTCCCGCGGGATCGCGGTCATAATGCCCACTCCATCGCTGCTCTTGCCGTCAGAGGCAATGGCTCCGCGATGCGCCAAACGCGCCAGAGCGGTGAGCGCCTGGGTCAGAATTTCATGGGAAGGAATATTGCGCAGCGTAGCCACGAAACCGACTCCGCAGGAGTCGTGGTCAAAGCGAGGATCCAACAGGGTAGGGGTACAGCCATGCTCCAGCGACTTTGAGGCAGAGAAACCCATACGTAACTATAATCCCCGTTTCTGTGACAAGCACCCGGCAAATAAATTTTCTTTCGCACCACAACTGGCAACGGCGGCGGCGTGACTTTTTGCCTAAAAAAAGGCATCCATTCGTTGACAAAGGGACTCTGTATATTTATACATGTGAATGTATTTTTATGCACACCGGGCGCGGCCGTCGGCCGCGCTCTGACTTTTCAGCAAGAAATAGGAACAAAGAGCCCGGGACAGGGCAGCTGTCATCGGGCTGCAACAAGAAGGAACGCATAATGAAGCAGGATCGGCACAGTGCAATTCGGGAGCTCGTCGCCGGCGCGCCTATCGGCAGCCAGGATGAGCTACGGCGCCGGCTGGTCAAGCGCGGTTTCGAAGTGACTCAGGCTACGCTCTCGCGCGATATACACGAGCTGCATCTCTACAAAGGTCCCAATGGCTATTCGGTGCCGAACGGCGCGGCGTTGGACGAAGACGATTCCCTGCCCGGAACCAGCGAAATGCTGAACAGCTTCGGACTGAGGGTGAAACAGGCGATCAACCAGCTGGTTCTGATCACGACCAGCGGGAGTGCGCAGCCAGTCGCCCTGGCGATCGATGGCGAGGACTGGCCGGAGGTGGTAGGGACCATCGCCGGAGACGATACGGTTCTGATTATTTGTCCCGACCAAAAGCGGGCGACCCAGTTGCGGGAACGCCTGGAAATCATGATCGGATGATGCATAAAGACCCAATACAAACCGCGGTTGCTGGAGTCAGCGGCTACGCCGGCCTGGAGTTGGCGCGCCTGCTCTTGCACCACCCCGCCCTGAAGGGGCGCCCGCCGGTCTTCGTCGGCCGCGACGCGGAAGCGGTCCGGCTCACAGAGATGCATCCCCAGCTGGCCGGTAACAACGGTAGCTGCGGATTGCTGGTCGAACCCTTCTCCTGGCAGCTGCTGAAAAACCGCGGAGTCGAGCTGCTCTTTCTGGCGACACCGCATGAGCAATCGCGGAGCTGGGTGCCGGAAGCACTGGAGCACGGCCTGAAAGTAGTGGATCTGAGCGCAGCATGGCGGTTGCGGCAACCCGAAAATCGAACCATCTACGGCTTCCATGATGCCGATACGGTGGTGGCCGAGCGGGTGCAGACCAAAAGCGTCTATGGTTTGCCGGAGTTGCATCGGGCGTGCATCCGCCATGCGCAGCTGGTAGCTAATCCCGGATGCTATGCCACCTCGATCATTTTGGCGTTGAAGCCGCTGGTGGCGGCGGGCTGGGTAGATCTGAACCGGGGGATCATCTGCGATTCGAAGTCGGGGGTGTCTGGCGCCGGCAAAGCGCCCACCACCACCACCCACTTCATGTACGCCGCGGACAACCTCTCCGCCTATGCCGTCTTTGGCCACCGCCACATGGGCGAGATGCTGGAGCAGTTGGAGCTGGAGGAGTCGCAGATCATTTTCACACCGCACCTGTTGCCAATTCCTCGTGGGATTCTGTCCACCACCTACGTAACCTTCCGGGAAAAGAGGGAAACCGCCGAGGTGGAAGCGTGCTTTCGTGAGTTTTACGCGTCGAGTCCCCTGGTACGCGTGAGTACAAAACTGCCGCAGATACAGTACTCGGTGCATACCAATTACTGCGATATCGGCTTCAAGCTGGCAAAGGACGGGCGGCGATGCGTGATCGTTTCCTGTTTGGACAACCTGCTCAAGGGGGCGGCTGGGCAGGCGGTAGAGAATATGAACCTGATGTGCGGATGGGACGAAGCGGAGGGGCTGGCATGAAATTCGTGGTCAAACTCGGTGGTTCGGCCCTGGAAGATCAGGACCTGCTGCACGGCTGTGCGCGTGCCATTGCCGTGCTGGCGCAGGACGGCAACCAGGTCGCCGTGGTTCACGGCGGCGGCGCGGCGTTGACCCGCACCCTGAAGCTGATGGGCAAACAAAGCGAGTTTATCGCCGGCCTGCGTATTACCGATGCCGAAACCCGCGATGCAGCGCTGATGGTCCTGGGCGGCCGGGTGAACAAGGAGTTGGTAGCCGCGCTCGGCGGCCACGGCCAGGCAGGCGTAGGCCTTTCTGGTGGAGATGGATTGATCTTCCGCGCGCGCAAAAAACGCACCACCCCGGACCTGGGGTTTGTGGGCGAGATCGTGGCCTCGGATACACGCTGGCTCGATGCCATCTGGAAGATGGGCGCCGTGCCGGTGATCTCCAGCCTGGCGCTGGGTTTCGACGGCGAGTACTACAACATCAATGCCGATGAAATGGCGTCCGCCTGCGCGGTTGCCTGCAAGGCCGACGCGCTGGTCTTTCTTACCGACGTGCCCGGCGTGCGCGGAGCCAACGGCGAGGTGATGCGTTGGTTGAGCGTCGATCAGATAGCCGGCCTCACCCGGGAGGAAGTGATCAGCGGCGGCATGTTGCCCAAGCTGAATGCCTGCCGCGAAGCGCTGTTGTCTGGAGTGAAAAGAGTGCGCATTCTGCCTGCGGATGCGGCATCGGTATTACCCGATCTGTGTTCGACGCGGGTACTTCAAGGGACTGAGGTGATGGTGGCATGAAGCTCGAAGCAATCCAGGCGGCAGAGGCTAAGCTGCTGCTCCCCACATATGAGCGCAATCCGATTCTCTTTGTTGAAGGGTCAGGCATGTACCTGATCGATGACAACCGGGAAAAGTATCTCGACCTGCTCAGCGGAATCGGCGTCAACGCCTTGGGCTATGCACACCCTGCGGTGACTAATGCCATCGAGCGGCAAAGCCGCAAGCTGGTGCACATCTCGAACCTGTACTTCCATCAAGGGCAGGCCGAATTGGCGATGCGGCTGACGGAGAAGAGCGGTCTCGACCGCGCCTTCTTCTGCAACAGCGGAACCGAAGCGTGGGAAGCAGCGCTGAAGCTGGCGCGGGCTTACTCCGCGCTGAAGCGGAGCGAAGGCAAAGCCATGGGCACCAGGTTTCTGGCGCTGGAAAACAGCTTCCACGGACGGACCATGGGCGCCGTATCCACCACACATAAGGATAAATATCGCGAGCCCTTTCAGCCGCTGGTGCCGGGAGTGGACTTTGTGCGCTTCAACGATGTCGATCATCTGCGGGCCAGTTTCTCGAATGAGGTCTGCGCCATATTGATTGAAGCCATCCAGGGCGAGGGCGGAATCCGTCCCGTGTCGCAGGAGTTCTTCGCTGCCGCACGCGAGCTCACCAAGTCGACGGGCGCCTTGCTGATTGTGGATGAGATTCAATCCGGCCTGGGACGTACGGGCAAATGGTTTGCCTACCAGCAGTTTGGCATTCAGCCGGATGTGACCACACTGGCCAAGCCTTTGGCCGGCGGTCTCCCTCTGGGAGTCATGCTCTGCAGCGAAGAAGCGTCCCACGGGATCCATCCCGGTCTGCACGGAACCACCTTCGGCGGCGGCCCGCTTGCTTGCTCCGTGGCCATCGCTGTCATGGACACCATCGAGCAGGAAGATCTGCTGGGCAACATCGCCAAGACCGGCGCGTACTTCAAGCACCAGTTGCATGACGTCGCAGCCAGGCACGAGAGCGTGGTCGATGTGCGCGGCATGGGACTGATGTTGGCCATCGACCTGAACTCCGCCGACCTGGCCAAGCGAGTGGTGGCGAAGATGCTCGAACGGCGCATCCTCATCAACCGCACCAGCGAGACCGTGCTGCGTTTTCTGCCGCCGTTCATCATGCAGCGGGAGCACGTGGATATCGCAATCTCCGCATTGAACGAAATTTTGAGCGAAGAAGGTACGGGCGTGCCAAGCATGGCTGCGGCGCATCAAAACACAGGGGGGCCACAGAATGGCTAGCAAAGCTTTAATTATCGAAGAAAAGGCAGTCCATCAGGAGAGCAGCATGCTGGCTGAAGCTTCCGTGACGCTCGCAGGGCGCGATTTGTGCTCCATTGCCGACCTTTCGCAGCGGGAAATCGCCGCCATCATGGAACTCGCACACGCCATCAAGGCAACACCGGGCGATTATCGCTATTCTCTCGATGCGCGGCAGATGGTGATGTTTTTTGAGAAGGCCTCCCTGCGCACCCGGCTTACCTTCGAGGCTGGGATGAATACCTTAGGCGGTTCGGCGATGTTCGTGGACCAGACGCAATCGCCCCTCGGCGAGCGCGAATCGCTGGCCGATATCGCGCGCAACGTGGAGCGCTGGGTAAGCCTGATCGTGCTCCGCACCTATGCTCACGAAACCATCACCGAGATGGCGGAGTATTCGCGGGTTCCGGTGATCAACGCCCTCAGTGACCTGGAGCATCCCTGCCAGGCGCTGGCCGACTTCATGACCATCGAAGAGCGCTTTGGCTCCGCGCGCGGGGTGAAGTTCACCTACGTGGGCGATGGTAACAATGTCTGTCACTCATTGATGCTGACCGCTGCCCTGCTGGGTGCGGACTGCACCATAGCCACGCCCAAAAGGTATGCTCCCAAACCGGAGATCGTAGCGCAGGCGCGCAAGATCGGCGAGGAGTCCGGGGCCACGCTCACGCTGACCCAGGATGTAGTGGGTGCGGTGCGCGACGCCGATGCTGTCTACACCGACGTTTGCACCAGCATGGGCTTTGAGCACGAAGTGACCAAGCGCGCTCCCATCTTCAAGCCTTACCAGGTAAACGAGGCATTGATGGCCCACGCCGCGCCCCACGCTGTGTTCATGCACTGCCTGCCCGCGCATCGCAATGCCGAGGTTACCGATGCGGTGCTCGACGGTCCGCAATCCGTTGTCTTCGAGCAAGCCGAGAATCGCCTGCATGCCCAGAAGGCGCTGATGGTTCTTTTATTGGGCGGAGGCCTGGCCGGCGTCCGCGATGGAGCGAGGGCTTAGCGGCCAAATAGGGTCGCTCCTAACTAGCGAGTACGAAGGGCACGGCTTAAAAGATTGAGGAAAACTCATGCTTTGTGTCAGGGCATGACTTTAGTCGGGCCGTAAACGTTGAAAATACGACGGGCTTTAGCCCCTGCGGTATTTGCTTTATCGCCCGTCGCGCATTTTTTTTGCAAGTTGTTTAGCCGTGCCCCTCGTCTGCAACCGTTCAGGTCGCTCTAACAGCGCTGAAAAGTTTTGAAGGAGTTTCGCATGTCAAAAAAAGTTGTTCTTGCTTACTCAGGTGGTCTCGACACCTCGATCATTATTCCCTGGCTCAACGAGAACTACGGCATGGATGTAATCGCCATGATTGCTGATGTAGGCCAGGGAGAAGACCTGGATGCAGTGGTGGCGAAAGCCTATGCCACCGGCGCCAAGAAGGCCGTCGTAAAGGACCTGCGCGACGAGTTCGTGCGCGACTATGTCTATCCCACCGTGCGCGCCGGCGCCATCTATGAACACAAGTACTTGCTGGGCACTTCGATCGCGCGGCCGGTGATCGCCAAGCACCAGGTGGAAGTGGCGCTTGAGGAAGGCGCTGAAGCAGTGGCCCACGGCTGCACCGGCAAAGGCAACGACCAGGTTCGTTTCGAGCATGCCTACCAGGCGCTGGCGCCTGACCTCAAGGTCATCGCTCCCTGGCGTGAATGGACGCTCAAGTCGCGCGAGGACTGCCTCGACTATGCCGAAGCGCACGGTATCCCGGTCGCGGCTAGCAGGGAGAAGATCCACTCCCGCGATCGTAACCTGTGGCACATCAGCCACGAGGGCGGCGAGCTCGAAAATGCCGGCAATGCTCCTTTGCCGACCACCTGGGTAATGACCCGCTCCCCCCAGGAAGCGCCCGATCGCGAGGAAGTGGTGGAGATTGGCTTTGTCGAAGGCAAGCCCGTCTCGGTGGACGGGATGCAATTGGAGCCGGTGCAGATCGTGGAGTTGTTGAATGAGATCGGCGCTCGCAATGCTATCGGCCGCATCGACCTGGTGGAGAACCGCTTCGTCGGCATCAAGAGCCGTGGTCTTTATGAGACTCCTGGCGGCACCTTGATCACCACCGCACATCGTGAACTCGAGGCCTTGACCCTGGACCGCGAAGTCATGCACTACAAGCAGCAGGTTGCGCTGAAGTATGCCGAGCTGGTTTACTTCGGTCTTTGGTTTACCCCCCTGCGCGAGGCCCTGGACGCCTTTGTCGACAATACCCAGAAGCACGTCACGGGTTCGGTGAGCCTTTCTCTATACAAGGGCAACGTCAGCGTGGCGAAGCGGCACTCGCCGTTCTCCCTCTACTCCGACGATTTGTCTTCGTTCACCATGGGCGACAGCTACGATCAGAAGGACGCTAAGGGCTTCATCCAGATCCTGGGGCTGCCTGCCCGTACCCGGGCGCGGCTACTGCAGAAGAAAGAGGCTGTCCAGTGAAGATGTGGTCTGGCCGCTTTCGCGAGCCTCTGGATCACGACTTCGAACAATGGCAACGGTCACTGGTATTTGATTGGCAGCTGCTTCCCCAGGAAGTAGCTGCCAGCAAAGCCCACGCGCGCACCATCGCCGCGGCGGGGATCCTCACGCCTGAGGAACTGGAGAAGATCACGGGCGCTCTCGACGCAATTCGCAACGAGTACGCGCAGCGGCCGCCCAGCGACATCTATGACTGCACGCAAGCGGAAGACATTCACCACTTCGTGGAGCTGGAACTGGTAGCACGCATCGGCGATCTCGGGTTCAAGCTGCACACCGGCCGCAGCCGCAACGAGCAGATTGCAACCGACCTTCGCCTCTACGTGCGGGAGAAGTGCTCTACCATCGCCGGCCACCTCGCGGACTGGTCGCGGGCATTCACCGCCCAAGCGCAAACAGCGGGAGACGCCGTGATGCCGGCCTATACCCATCTGCAGCGCGCCGAGCCCGTGTTGGTCGCGCATTGGCTGCAGGCTTATGGGGAGATGCTGCTGCGTGATATGACGCGGCTCGGGGATTTAAGCCGTCGCTTGAATTATTGTCCACTGGGTTCTGGAGCCGTAGCGGGCGCGACCCTCAAGCTGGACCGGGCGATTGCCGCGCGGGAGCTGGGTTTTTCCGGACCAACCGCAAATAGCATGGACGCCACCAGCGACCGCGACTTCGCCCTCGAGTTTTTGCAGGCGCTGACGCAGATTGCTTTGCACGCCAGCCGCTTTGCGGAGGAAATCACACTGTACGCCACGGCGGAGTTCGGATTTGTTGAACTGCCGGAGGCATTTTCAACCGGATCGAGCGCCATGCCGCAGAAGAAAAATCCGGATCTCACGGAGCTGGTGCGCGCAAAGGTGGCCCGTATCAATGGCGCGGCCCAGACGGTCACCATGTTGCTCAAGGGTCTTCCGCTGGCCTATAACAAGGACCTGCAGGAGAGCCAGGAGCCGCTTTTTTCCGCGGCGGATGCAGCGGAGCGGATGACCGCTTTGCTGGCCAGGTTTACTGCCGCGCTACGATTCAACACGGCGCGCATGCGCAGCGCCTGCGAGACCGGCTATCTCAATGCCATGGCCGCCGCCACCTACCTCGTGCACAAGGGAGTTCCCTTTCGCAAAGCGCACGAGAAAATTGGGCTGGCGGTGCGTTATGGTCTGGAGAGGGGTTGCGAACTCCATGGCCTTACGCTCGACGAGCTGAAGCAGTTTGGGCCGGAGTTCGAAGCCGACTTTTTTTCAAGCATTACCCTCGATGCCACGGTGAACTGCCACGATGTGACGGGAGGCACCGCCGCCGGGCGAGTGCGCGAGGCGCTAGCCGCGCACGAAGCAAGACTTTCTGCGGTTATGGGACAGATGGATGGAAATACGTAAGGCGCGGCTTCAGGATGCGTCCAACATATACGAACTGGTGAACAGCCTTTCGCACGATGGTACGCTGCTGCGGCGCGCCTTCGCGGAGATCTGCGAGAACGTGCGCGACTTTACTGTCGCGGAGTCAGATGGTGGCATCTTCCAGGGCTGCGGCGCCTTGCACCTCTACGGTCCGCATCTGGCCGAGGTGCGCTCGATCGTGGTCCGGCCGGAAGCCAAGAGCAAAGGCACCGGCGGCATGCTGCTGCAATCCCTCCTGGATGAAGCCGAAGATCACGGCGTGGGCTGCGTCTGTCTCTTCACCCGCATCCCCGATTTCTTCTTCCGCCACGGCTTTCGCGTGGTAGAGGATCGAACCGCCCTCCCCGACAAGATTTACAAGGACTGCCAGAACTGTCCCCGGCTCTATCGCTGCGATGAAGTAGCCATGGCGCGCGGCCAAATTCCCAAAGTCTCGATCCTGGGAACCAGGATCGAAGCCGAGCAACTGGTGCGCCTGACAGGGTAAAGAACTTATCCCCCAAACCAAGGACGAGAGAACCAGAGCTACTTACTTTCCCAGTTGCACTGGGCCCAGTCTCTTCAACTGCCGTGATGGCGTACCGGAGATGGGTGCGAATGGCGGAGGCGCACCTGCTGCGCTGGACCGCACGAGCAAGTATGCCTCACCCCTGCGAACTGGCAGCTCAAGGATGGACGCTGCGCTCTTCAGGACGGCCTTTCCCTGCGCATCCATGACTTGCACCGGCTCACTCGGCCATGGGTTGCGGATGCGTAAAGTCGAGCTTGCTCCAGCCTCGATCGCCACCGTGGTCGGGATGCCTGCCCGCGCCTGCACATCGACTCGAGTGCGATCGCGCACCCAAACGCTGCCCTCGAAATCCCACTGGGATGGGGTTGCAGGCGCTATGCGTATCAGGCCGTCATAGTCCTGCACCAGGGCCTCCGCCAGCGCCAGTGCTACGACTCCTTCCTGCTCGACGTAGAATTCTCCTTCGGGACCGCCCCAGTTGGCGAAGCCGTTGATGTACTTTTGGTACCTCTCAGTCAACGCGATCAAAGTCGATTGCACTTCATCGCCGAGGCCGAGGCGCGCAGCCTGCACGGGATCAAAGCTCCAGTCCTGGTGAACGGGGTAGGGGCGGGTGGCATAGGTGGATTTTGCCAGCGCCAGCATGGGCGAGTTGTCGCCAATCAGGCTGTAGGGCCACACCGGTTCGAGCCCGATGTTCTCCTCGTTATGTGCAACAGCGTCTGGATCATATGATTCGGTAATGACCATTTGCTTGCCGCCGGCTCCGGCTTTCTCGACTTGGGGGAGAGCGGGAATCTGTTTTAGCTCCGCCTCGAGTTGCTGAACCAACCGGCTATCGGTGTGCAGCAGTTTTGCTGCCTGGACGACGGCGGGAAAGAGTGCTGTGCGCGCAGACAGATCGGTGGTCGGGTCGATGGTGTCCCACTCTTGTTCGTGCGCATTCGACGGGTGGGTATGCATTTTTCCGTCCGAACCACGTGTTTCATACGCCAACAGGAACTGTGCGCTCGCGGCCATGACGGGATAGTTCGAAGCGAGAAAGGCGCGATCGCCGGTCGCGAGATATTGCCGCCAGATCCAGAGCGAAACTTCCGCGCCCGTCGATAGAGTGCGCGCGTTGTAATACGGACGCGAATTAGCATCGCAGTTGAGGCCGATGACCGCGGGCTTAGACGGATCCCACTCGCCCTCAAACTCAACGCCAGGTCCGTTAAAGCGCATCGTCTCCGGCACGCAGATACCCGGGCGGCCGGCCATGTGCGTCCGTGTCCAGTCTTTGATGTTGGCGAGATTTTCCCGATACAGGCGGAAGTACGGCGCGTTCAGTTCAGAAACGCCGGCATCGATATTGGCAGCGACCTGCATGCGAAGATTCCAGTGCCAAAAGGCAGCTGGATCCCAGTGGTGAAGATCCTGAACCGCGGAGAACAGATCCGCGATGCCGGCCTGCGAACCAGGAAACCTGCTGCCGCTCTCGGCGGCGGCAGTGTAGAGGTAAAGGTTGCGAAGGTTCTCCAAATACTCTGCGGATCCATCGGCGGAGGTGAGCTTAATCAGTCCGGCGCGGTGCCAGAACGCGTGCCACCAGGCGATATGTTCCTGGGGGTCAGCGTTCGCTAAGGCGCTCTCGATTCCAGCCAACTGCTCTTTCGAACCGTTGTACTGAGGGCTCGCGACCATTACGCGAAAATGCCCGTCTGCGGCGGGCTTGAAGGTGACCGTCACCGAGCGGGGGCTGCTCACCGCGACCGACACATCGCGACCCGTCGCGGTGATGGCGGCGAGGGCTCCGAACGTTTCACCGGTTGCTCCCGGACCATAGTGGTCGACCCAGGTTTGCTCCAGCATGCCCACCCTGTTCGCAGCCGTCGCGTTCGGCTTGCGGGGCTCCCAGAGGCGAAGCGTGGCCGTCTGGGTCACGTTGGGGTCCGCGCCAGTTACGTCGACCACCAACGTATCGGTGGACACCTGCACGTAGGCGGTGAGGCTGATACCGCCGCCATGCTCGACAAAGGATCCGTTGTACAAATCGAGACGGCCGCTGAAATCCTTAGCCGAAGTAAGCGCGGCGAGGCCGGGTAGGACGAGTTGGCCTGGCGAGTCCCGATGGGGCAGGGTATCTGCGCGGTTCAGTTGGGCAGTGAATCCCTCCGCGGCCCATACCGCGATGCCCAGCCGCCCGTTGCCCATGGGCATCGCTTCGCCGGGCCTGGTGTTGGGCTCACCCAGCACAATGTCCGATCGGCCTAGCAGACCGCCGGCATCTACAGCAAAATGTCCAGCCTTCCATGCCGTTGTCGAGACACGTTCCCCGCCCTGCGCGAGCGCGGTCGACTGCACGGAGGTGAGACCCAGTAGGGTAACGAGATAGAACGCATGTCGCGATAGGAAACGCATCCTTCTGGTTTACCACTTTGCTTTGAGCGCAGCCAGGTAAAACCGTGCTCAGGCAGCCAAACCCCTGGGTGCGAGAGGCATTACCATCAAAACGGCGAGAAGTACGATATCCAACCACGCGAACCAATCGCCAAACCGCGAATAAATGGTCGCGTCGTGGCGAACCGGGACTGTCGCTATCACGGTGGCAAAAGGGACAGCGAGCGTTTTACGATCCGCCAAAATGCGGCCGCGGTCGTCGGTCGCAGTCAGCAGACCCAGCTTGGCGGAACGAGCTATGCTGAATCCGCTTTCGACGCCCCGCAGCACCGCCATCCGGCCATGCAACCAGGCGTCGTCAACGAAATCCCATGCGGGCACAAGCAGCAGGCCGACTCCATCCTGGGAATAACGCCGGCTCAGACGCGGGAAATCCATGTCTTTGCAGATCTCCATGCCCCACTTGCCCGAAGGCTCACTCACCACGGTGCGCTGCCTGCCAGGGGTTTCATTTTCCCAGTGCGGCAGCAGATGATGCTTGTTGTAGGAAGCTACAAACGACCCATCCGGCGAGTAGAGACGCTCCTGATTCCAGGTGGCTGTGGGAACGCTTCGGTCAATTCCAACGGCCACGTAGGCGCCGGTTTGCCTGGCCATTTGCCCCAAAAGGCCGTCGAAGTCGGCCTGGGTAGCGTTGGTTACGGGTCCACTGTGCTCAGGCAAGACAAAGACCTGAACGCCCTGCGCGGCCAAGGCCTTCATCTGCTCTGCATAACGCCCATATACCTCCTGTTCCTGCGCGAAAGTTGCCGGGTGCAAGTTTCCTGCTTCATCCGAAGCGATGAGAGCAACCTTCACCGTTGGGGAATCTTTCGGGGTTGTGGCCAGACGCCATACCCCAAACCCGAGTACGCACGCGAGGACAACAGAAACAGAGATAGCTAACGGAGCTTTTGCCGGCCGAGAGCCGGCACTGAGGAGCGCGGCCATGGTAGCGGCGAAGAGAAAAATGCAGAAGCTGATGCCCCAGATTCCGGTCACGGAAGCGATTTGCAAGATAGGCAGGAAATCCATCTGCGAATAGGAAATATCGCCGAACGTGCCATGAACGGAGGTGATGGCGATGAGGTATGCGACGGCGACCCAAAACGCAGGAACAATCAGTGCCGCTTGCCACAATTTTCCACGTAGGATGCGGCTGCGGAAAAACAAAACCGCCAACCCAAAGATGCAGGCCAGAAACACCAGGATCGAGGCTACAAGCCACGTAGGCAGCACGGTGCGGGCGTAGCTCCACTCATTTAATTCGCCCAGCGCGCACGCGGCAAGGGCTATGAAAAACGCCTCTCCAGCGGATACGCGAGGCGCTATCCATAAAGCAGGGATCGGCGCCAGCCAGGTGAGGGGCCAGAGTGGCGCCAGCCCTGTCCCGAGAAAGAACAACAGCGCTGACAGACTAAGGCACAGCGCGATAAGAAGGTTGCCACTAGGCCTTGAGACCATGGATCATTCTCCTGATGGAACTGCGGGTGAGGGTACGAAATTCCGTTTCCGACAAATGGAATCGTCCGGCACGATAAAGCATGATGTACCCGTGAGCATGTGCCCAGAGCTGCAACGCGATCTCCCATATGTCGTGACGTTTGAGAAAACCGGCATCCATGGCCTGAGACACAAGATCGGCAACGGCGTTCAAGGTCGGCGAACGTTGTGCACGGAAGTCATCCGGATAGCGACGGGCATTCGACCTGGGCTGCGAGAAAACATAGTCGAAAATACAAGGGCGGTCGAAGGCATAGTCGATGTAGGAGTCCATGCAGTTGGTAAGGCGAGTTTCCCAGGACCCTTTCCCAGGGCGTGCTTGGATGTAACCGAGGAATTTGGTGAACTCCCGGTCAACTACGAAATCGAGGAGCGCCTCGCGGTTTGGAAAGTGGTGATAGATGGCCATGGGGGTGATACCGACGGCCTGGGCTACGCGGCGCATACTCACCGCGTCCTCGCCTTCCTTTTCGAGAATCTTCAACGCCTCCTCGGCAATGCGCTCGGCTGTGGCTGTTTCCTTCATTACCTATACACTGTATACCAAAATGCTATACAGCGTATAGTTTTTTGTTGAGCCTCCCGGAGCAACTCGCATGCAAAGGCCGAGTGCTACACTTTTCGAGCGGTAGAGGGAGCGAGAGAATGCAGGGGAAGCGTGTTTCGCAGAACAAACAGTCCGGGGAGACAGCGCATGAAGCATTCGCATCTACCTGCAGCGTCCTCGCGGTGGGGCTTTTTGTGCTTACCTTTGTGTTTCAGAACTTCATGATTCCCTCATCGTCGATGGCGAGCACGCTTCTGCCCGGCGATCATGTCGTGGTCGAGCGCGAGACGCTGGCGCCGGCTCCGAAGTGGGCCCCCTTCATGCACTACCGCGAGGTGCAGCGGGGAGACATTGTTGTGTTCTACAAGCCCACTGCGGAAGCCAACGGCGAGCACATATTTGTCGTTAAGCGGGTCGTCGGCATTCCTGGCGACCGCATTCATCTGCGCAACGGCATTGTCTTCCTCAATGGTGTGGCGCAGGATGAGCCTCAGGCGGCCAAGCCTACGGCGGAGAACTACGACCCCTACGTGGATGACTTCCCCTCAGTGAGTCCCTCTACCGAGCCTCAGGTTACGGCCGAGTGGTCCGCGAGCCTCCCCGGTCACATGCAGGGCCCGGACGTGGTCGTACCTGCCGGGAACTATTTCGTTATGGGCGATAACCGCACCAACAGTATGGACAGCCGGTTCTGGGGT
The DNA here is from genome assembly GCA_963815175.1 of uncultured Acidobacteriaceae bacterium. Lineage (GTDB taxonomy): Bacteria > Acidobacteriota > Terriglobia > Terriglobales > Acidobacteriaceae > PALSA-350. The sequence goes on along the minus strand of CAWFGM010000051.1, from coordinate 236,324 downwards.
TTCTTACCGCGGCAGAACATACTGGGGCGACCTCTCTTCGTCTACTGGTCGATCGTGATCCCCGAATCGGGTGTTGACGAGGTCCCCCTGGCCGAGCAGGCGGAGTCTACCCTTCATGAGCTCATTCACTTCTTCGATGAGACTCGGTGGAGCAGGACCTTTCACCGGATTCAATAGCTGCGCTTGATAGCGACGGCGTGAGAATCACGATTCTGGATTGATTCTGGAGGCACGGCTGTCAGACGCCAGTCCGTGGTTCTCGCAGAATCGATAAGGATGCCCAGGACGGAGTCCTGGGTGAATCCGGACCGCACGTGAATGCTGACAAGCGACCATCAAATGCCAACCCTATTCTCTTTGAGATTCACCCGGTTCCATAGAATCAAAACGACTGCCTGCACAATAAGCCCGATCTATTCGCTAATTTGGACAGCTCTGACTCTCAGCCGTCCCTGCGGGACTGAGTTCTGGAGCGACGGGTTCTCACGCGGACTCTGAAGATCATTTTTTTGGGTTAGTTAGTCCGGGCTAGAGGCTGACCTACCCAACCATAGAAGTTCTCACAGCGGACTCAAGTTTGTCCGCTCGGAGCGGAAATCCCGCTTTGGGACTTCTGCCCAAAACGAACTTGAGAGTGCTCTCCAGGCCACATTTACTGCTCGCAGGCTCGTTGGCTGACGGTACCTTTGTAACAGTGTTGCTTCTTTCTAAATTGCATCTTAGGTACCAGGAGAGTTTATGAAAGCCTTTTGTGTGATACTGTGCAGCCATTCTTTCATCAACCCTACATCCTATCCGCGTACGAAGCGCTTTTACGTTGGAGCGGTGACCGCGAACCGGGCGATACGAACAGCATCGGAGTTGAACCCGGGATTCCGCGTCCTGGGTGTCGAGCATAGCGACCTGCTAGCCCCATACGCGTTAAGCTAATCTTGCAACAGCAAGGTGGCCAATGCGAAAAGAAATTGTTGGGCAAAAGGCGGATGCGGGGGAGACGCAAACCGCTGCTGAATGGCTCGATTTAACCTCGATCGCTCGCGTACAGCTCACATCAGAAGATCCAGCCTTCCCGATCGAAAACGCACTGACTACGAATCCAACGCTCAATGAGCTTGGCTGGAGCGCTACCAGTCCCGGAGCGCAAACAATCACGGTCCTGTTCGACGTGCCACAACGAGTTCGGCGCATCGTTGTGCATTTTGTCGAACCTACCGTGGAGCGCTCCCAGGAGTTTCTATTGCGCTACTCCTCCGCGCAGGAGACAGATCGCGAAATCGTGCGCCAGCAATGGAGCTTTAGCCCCAACGGCTCCACTCAGGAGGTCGAAGAATACGCGGTCCAACTGGAATCTGTGACCAAGCTCGAACTTGTGATCGATCCGGACCGCGGGCGACGGAACAGCATGGCGACCCTCAGGGCACTGCGAATAGCATGAGTGATTTGAAAGCGCTACCAGTTGCGCGCTGTCTGGGAGCTTCAGTTCGCGCGCCGGTAGCCCAGTGACTTCTCGCGATCAATTATGAGCGCTGGAGTTTACCCAACAGCTACGAATCGCCTCGCTGAAGAGGTTAGCTGCCTGGCCGGCCAACTCGGAACTGGCAATCGGTAGAACCATCGAGGCCGCTTTCGTGTCTACGTCCTGGAACCCATTGACCGTGCTGGTTTCAGCAATGCTGCGACCCGGCGCCGTGATTTGAACCCAGGCAAGAGTGCAAGACGGATCCTCCTCGCACTGAACCCTGGTGTTGCTATTCAGTTGAGCGGGTACAGCACGAAGAGCGCGGACCGCACCCGAGCTGAGATCAGCAAGGTTAAAGCGATATTCATCGATGGTGTCGTCTTTCAGTTCACCCGTCTGTTCCAAGCGAACCCGGCCTAAGCCCCTGTGCTCGATAGCACCTGAATATCTATCCTCGACGGCGACGCGAGCTGTCACCTTGCATTCGTCCAGCTTGAAGAGAGGGATGCCGGCGTAGAGTGTGCCGTGATAGGAGACGCGCTCGTTCTGATCGTCGACATAGGACTGCGAGTAGGTCAGCACGGAACCACGTTGTTGTTCAGAAGCAATGAACTTCAGGAGTTCGCCCGCTTCCGGAGTCATCTGTGCATCCACACTTAGCGAAGGTAAGCTGGCGATGATAACGAGGATACAGGCCGCGCACTTAATGAAACTCATAAGGGAAAGCCCAACTTGCACCAGTTTAGCTCCTGCTTCGCGTCAAGTCCCGCAGCACGTCACACAGGAGGACTGGACAGTGGAGGGCAAACCAAACTTAGGCCGGTCCCCGCTCTGGTGGAGACCGGCCGGCGAGACTTAGGTTAGCCAGGTCGCGCTCCGTGGTCACCTAACTCAATTGAATCGCGCTTTAGTGGTGACCACCACCGCCCCTGAGGCTCGCCGCCACCATGAGGTGCACCGCCTCCGTGATATCCAGGAAGAGCATGTTCACTCCCGCCGTCGTGGGGAGCGTTGCCTACATGACCGTGTCCATCCCGCGCCTCGTTCGCGTGGAAGTGGTCGAAGGGCGCTGCGCCGCGTGCGGGCAAAGGTCCGTGGTAACCGTGATGTGGATCGTACCGATTATCGACGTGGCCATAGAAGCCGTGAGGGCCGTGGAACCAGGGGCCCGCTCCAATAAATATCCCGCCCGCAAACCAATCCGGTCCGTAATAGCCATAGGGCGCGCATTCATATGGAGGATAGTCGAAGTACCCGTAAGGGCACACTGGAGCCACTCCAATGTTGACGGAAACCTGCGCTGGGGCCGAGCTTGCGCAGCTTAACACGACCGCTGCGAGTGCTGAAAAAGAAAGAGATTTCCAATGAGACATAGTTTCTCCTAGGTCTCACTTAGACGTTGTAGGAAAGCAGCAAGTTGCCTTTCAAGAGACAGCCGGCCAAGCCCTTGTTATCGCACGACTAAAAAGAGTCGCAGATCGTTCCCCTTCATCAAGGCCCGGAGGACCGGAACCAAACGTGAGCCCAGCCCGTAAGGGCTGGGTATCAATGATGATGATGGCACTCCCACTGAGAACAGCCCGGCACGCTAGTCCTGCACAGACTGCGGGATCCGCCATTGCGGGCTCACTTAGACCTCGGAAGGACTGGCTATCGATGGAGGATGACCACCCGCCCGTCCGTCCCCTGCAGGTGCTGTCCGCTACGTCCCCAACCAACCGAAAGTAACCTCCGAAACGATAACCGTCGATTGGAGAAACGAATCACGGCGTCTGGTTCCGATTCCGCAACGCGCCGTACCCTGCAAACAGATGATATCGGCACAGCGTGCGGCTCTGTCGGCCTCTCGCTGGTCGGCAGTTGTCGGTAGTTTCGGCCTAAGCGCGAGCGAAGAACAGTTTTACCGCTGTCCGGTGACACACCCGATCCCTGTCTCAAAATAAAGAAGTTCAAGCATCCTGCCCCGGTCGGGAATTTTTTATGCACGCCGCCGCGCTCCCCGCGCAGCGGCCCTATCTTCCCTAACTCAAACTCAAGGAGCCACTATGCCTAAGAACAAAGTCAACGACCCCATCACCGATAAGGAAATAGCCTTTGCCCGCCTGGTCCTCTCTGGCGCCATGACCGACCGTCAAGCCGCCGAAGCTGTCGGCCTCAACCCCGACTCCGCCGCCTACATCAAATCCAAACCTCATGTGCGCGCCTTCATGCTCGAGCATCGCGCCGCCGTCCAGAAAGAGCTCGTCCAGCAAGATGCCGACCTGTCCCGGCGTGAAGTGGAGGAACAACGCCGCTTAAACCTCAACCGCGAACGAGTACTGGAACGCCTCTGGGAAATCGCTAAGCTGACCCCCGAAATGACCCGAGGCAGCATTACCGGCCAAGTCAAGGCCCTCTCCCTGATCATCGCCATGGAAAACTTCATCCCCAACCGTCTCGCCATCTCTTCGCAGAAGAAATCTACCCCTGCGCCCACCCCGCAAATCGATGCCTCCGCTTGGCTTGCCCGGCAGCAGGCCGCAACCCGCGCCGCAACGAATGATGACCCGCAGCCGAACCCTGCCCCCATCCAGGACCAAGTCCACGTGGGAAATCCGCCTCCGGGTTCTGCCCCCAGCCAGTCCACTTCTACCTCCTCGAAAACACCCGTAGCCTATGTCCCCCTGTTCACTTCCGTTCCAGACTTGGGAATTCCTTTTCCTATCAAAAAGACCCTCCTGAACCCCTTTGTCCGCCCCCGCTGACCTGAAAATCCTGAAAAGGAACCAAAAATATCGAATTTTAAAAGTGACCGAAGCCCATGGACGTGCCCCCTGTTATGCGTGAAGCGTGGCAAAACAGCCCCCGGACGCGCAGCGATAAGTCTTCCTCGTTTGGTCGATTAATCATCTCTCTGCATAACGCACTACACGAGCGGCTTTTGCTCTGCAGGTTCAGACTCATTCGGCACTGGTTCGCGGACGGCCCTGGATTAGCGTGCTGGGCTGTTCTCAGTGGGAGTGCCGCGCCTACGGCGCTCGCCATCGTCATCATTGTTACCCAGCCCTTATGGGCTGGGCTCACGTTTGGTTACGGCCCTCCGGGCCTTGATAAGGCGAAAGATCTGCAACTCTTTTTAGGCCTGCTAAGACAGCAGACTTCTTCGGTATTGGTTCGTGCTGAGCGCCACGTGTTAGCTGCCTCCGGAAACATTCGTGCATGAGGTCTATGCCGCCCTTTACTCACAGAGCGCTAAGTAGGATGAGACCGGGCCCACGATTTCTTTGATCACAGAAGGTGCTCTCCCCTTGCACTTCGACACCAGCGTACTCTATAGTCTTTTGTAGAAGTGGAAGGGTAAGACCTCACATGGCTGACGAACGGGTGGAATTGCCCCAAGGCACACTTGATCTCCTTATCTTGAAAGCCCTTGCTCTGGAATCTCTGCATGGCTGGGCCATTTCGGAACGCCTGCAGCAGATCTCGCGCGAAGCATTGCAGGTGCAGCAGGGCTCCCTTTACCCGGCTCTGCACCGCCTGGAGCGGCGCGGCTGGATCAAGGCTCATTGGGCGGTGAGCGAAAATAATCGACGCGCCAAGTACTACGAGCTAACCCGCCAGGGCAAGAAGCAATTAGAAGTAGAGACGTTGGCGTGGCGCAAACTGGCGGCAGCTGTCGGCCTCATCCTCGATGTAGCTGAGGAAAGCTAATATGTTCAGCGACCTGCTTTACCGGCTCCGTGCCCTCTTCCGCCGCAAGACGGTGGACCGCGAATTGGAGGAGGAACTGCAGTATCACCTGGATCGTGAGGCGGAGAAATACGGCCACGCGGAAGCTTCCCCGGACAAGGCTATGCGCCGTGCACGATTGGCATTCGGCGGAACCGAACAAGTAAGGCAGCAGTGCCGTGAGGCGCGTGGCACGAGACTCCTCGAAGACCTGATGCAAGATCTGCGGTACGCCGCGCGGCAGTTGCGCAAGTCCATCGGCTTTACCTGCGCCGTGATCCTCACGCTGACCCTTGCGATCGGCGTGAACTCCGCCGTTTTCAGCCTCCTGGATGGCTTTCTTCTGCGCACGCTGCCTTACCCGCACCCGGAACGCATCGCCGTCCTGATGACGCACATCGAAGGCACAAACCCGCGCACTGGACAGTTTGTGTCGGAAGAGGACGACAGCCAGGACGGCGCAACCTGGGAGGTACTGAAGTCAAATTTGAGCGCAGTGACGGTTGCTTCCTGGGGGGGTTCGGGAGGCGTGAACCTGCAGGCGGGTGCGGCATCAGGCAATGCTGTCCGGTATGTACACGAGGGCCGTATTTCAGCGCGCTATTTTGATGTTTTGGGGATTCCTCTGTATCTCGGACGCAGCTTCAGCGCCGAAGAAGACCATCCGGGTGGCCCGCAGGCAGTGGTGCTCAGCTACGCTTTGTGGCAATCCGCGTTCCATGGCGACTCCGCAATCATCGGCGAAACCGTCCATCTGAAGGGCGAGCCTTACAATGTCGTCGGCGTGCTTCCCAGCAAAGCGATCATTCCGCTTGCCGCCGATCTCTTCACTCCTTTGCGGCCGGCAACCACAGGCGAGTGCGGCGGAGATAATTGCGGGATTGTGATGCGGCTAAAGCCGGGAGCGACCTGGGAGCAGCTCGCGGCCCAGCTTAGCCACCTGCCCAAGCCCGGTTACGTCGAGCGCCGAGACAAGGCCTGGTTCTATGCGGTGCCGATGCAGAGTTACCTGGGCGGCTATATGCGGCCAAGGGTAGAAGCCTTGATGCTTGCCGTTGGCTTCGTCTTACTGATTGCCTGCGGGAACCTGGCGGGGCTGTCGCTGGTGCGGATTGCCCAGCGCAATGTCGAAGTGGCAACACGGATGGCGCTGGGAGCTTCCCGCGCCCGGGTGCTGGGGCAACTGTGGATCGAAAATCTGCTGCTGGCGGCGGTTGGCGGAGCCACCGGGCTTGGGCTGGCGTTTAGCTTGATTGGCGCAGCACGAAAACTGCTGCCCGATGAGATGGTTCCCCTTGGCGGCTTTGGTCTGGATAACCGGGTAGTGATATTTACGACCGCGGCCACGATGTTGACGAGCTTGTTATTCGGCGCCATGCCGGCATTGGAAACACGCCGGCTTGACCTGCGGCGTACGCTCGCGGGCGGCACGCGCGCCGTGGCGGGTGGGTCTGGACGGATCCGAAAGTGGCTGATTGGCGCAGAAGTCGCGCTGACGGTGGTGCTCCTGGCCGGCGCCGGTCTGCTGGTGCGCACGCTGGTGCATTTGGAAACACTGCCACCAGGTTTCGATGCAACCAATGTAATGACCGCCAAAGCAACTCTGAACGCAGGGCAATATAACGATCCCGTCGCGTTCATGGGCCTGCTGGATAAAAGCGTTGCCTCCATAAAAAGGATTCCCGGGGTCGAGGATGCCGCCGTCGGCCTGAGCGTTCCCTACGAACGCGGACTGAATTATTCACTGACGTTTGTGGACGGCTCACAGGCAGGGAACGGTACCAGCTCAAACGTTGCCTACGTGACGCCCGGATATTTTTCCACTCTGCGGATTCCCCTGCTCATGGGACGAGGTTTGGCATCGAACGATACTTCCACTTCGCAGCCGGTCGCAATCGTGAACGCAGAGTTTGCACGCCACTTCTACAACGGCCGCGACGCGGTTGGGAGACATTTCCAAATCGACGGCGGCCGCATCCAATACGCCATCGTCGGCGTGGTCGCGAACGTCGAAAAGAAGCCGAGTATGCATGGAGATGCACCGCTGGCGACGGAACCGGTGATCTATCTGCCGGCTGCCCAGACCCCGGTGTCGCTCATAGCGGCCGGGAACCTCTGGTTCCAACCCTCGTGGATCGTCCGCACACGGGGCCCCATATCCGGCTTGACGGCGGCAATGCAGCGAGCGCTGGCCGAAGTTGATCCGGACCTGCCCTTTTCGGGCTTCTATTCCATGCGTGACCTGCTGAATCAGCGATTGCAGCTGCAGCAGATTGAGGTTACGTTGCTGGGCGTTCTGGCTGGGCTGGCGCTGTTGCTTTCTTCCATCGGCATTTATGCCCTGGTGTCGAACCTGGTGGTACAGCGAACACGAGAGATCGGCATTCGGATTGCGTTGGGCTGCACATTGCGGCGAGCCATCTTAGAAGCCGGCTCAGCCGGAGCAATATCGGTGGGCGGCGGCATCTTCGCCGGCCTTGCGATGTCATTTTTTGCCCTGCGGGCCTTGCAGAGCGAGATCTATGGGGTGAGCGCTTACGACGGTGTGACTCTAATCAGCGTTCTTCTACTGCTGCTAGCGATTGCCGGGGTAGCGAGCCTTCTGCCGGCACTCCGCATCGCGAAGATTGATCCGGTGGAAACGCTGCGAGCTGAATAGGCCCATCTCACCGCTGAGCCTAATAAGAGCTTCGATTCACCATCTTTTGTTTCCCGGTTTGCCTCGCAGACAATACACTTCCGATGCAGACAAAGAGGAGAGCCCATGGCGCTGCACAATACCGAAGAGCTCAAAGCCGGCCCTACCAGCCAACTGGAGTCCGATGTCCTCGACGATCAGACCCAGACCTACGTTCAAGATTATTTACGACGGGCGCGGAGGGATTCCCGGCCTGTGCTGGGAATTGAAAGACCCAGCATCCTCGAGCTTCACTCTTTATGACTACGCCGACCTGTTGCGGGAACGCGGCTGGCTGGTTCCTGCCTATTCCATGCCGCCAAACCGCGAAGATCTGGTCATCCAGCGCATCCTGGTCCGCCACGGCTTTACGCGAGACATGGCCGACGAACTTCTGCTCGAGATGCAAGACGCGCTGGACGATTTAGCCCAACACCCACGGGAGCCATCATCGACACTCGCGCTCGCGGGCGCAGAAGGGAGTTCGCACGACCACTCCGGCCGATAGACAAGGCGGGAGCTATCCGCTGACCATGGTATCGTTATGCCAATCCTGCGGGCGACCTTCGATTAGGAACTGTAGCGGATCGCACCAATGCCGCGGCCTGACGGCTCCCGCGACTTTATACCTCAGGGAAGCTTCTCATGGCTCGATGGAACCTCTCGCTTCGCCACTCGTTCGTCCTCGTTGTTTTGGCCGGTTTTGTTTTGTGCGGTTTCGCCCAGGCCGCTCCGCCGCTGCTTTTGCGCAATCCCTCCCTCAGCGCGGACAAGATCGCGTTTCTCTACGCAGACGATATTTGGACGGTCTCGCGCCAGGGCGGTGAAGCGAGGCGGCTCACTTCGGTGAATGCGGTCACGGAAGGCCCCTATTTTTCTCCCGACGGCAGCCGGATCGCCTATTCGACCACGCAGGGCGGGCTCAACGATGTATATGTGGTGAGCTCGGAGGGCGGGGTTCCGAAGCGCCTCACCTGGGAGCCGACCGGCAACCAAGCGGTGGGCTGGACGCCGGATGGCAAGGATGTTCTCTTCTCCTCAGGGCACGCGAGCTACTCTGACTTTCCCCGGCTGTTTCGCACCCATGCCGATGGCACCGGCTCGCCTGTTGTTCTCCCGCTGCCCAGCGCGACTACCGGCGCCTACTCAAGCGACGGCAACACGCTGGCCTACGTTCCCGTGGCGCAATGGCAAAGCGCGTGGAAGCACTACCGGGGCGGGCAGACGACGCCCGTGTGGCTGGTGAACATGAAGACCCTCGACCTGGTGAAGATTCCGCGCGAGAACTCGAACGATTCGAGCCCGGTGTGGGAGGGCAACACGGTTTACTTCCTCTCCGACCGCAACGGCCCGGTCTCGCTTTTCAGCTATGACATCAACACCAAGCAGGTGCAGCAGGTTGTCGACAATCACGGTTACGATTTGAAGACGGTCAGCGCCGGCCCGGGAGCGCTGGTCTACGAGCAGTTCGGTTCGCTGCACCTCTATGATCTGGCCACGCACCAGGAGCACGCGGTGCCGATCACGATTGAGGGCGACCTTCCCGCGCTGACTCCGCGCCTGACGGCGATTCCCGCGAAAGAGGTAGAGAATGTCGCGGTCTCGCCAACCGGCGTGCGGGTAGTAGCAGAGGCGCACGGCGACATCTTTACCTTGCCAGGCGAGAAGGGCGATATCCGCAATCTGACCAAGACGCCGGGCACCGCGGAACGAGACCCCTCCTGGTCGCCGGACGGCAAGTCCATCGCCTACTTCAGCGACGCCTCGGGCGAGTACCAACTGTACATTCGCGACCAGGACGGCTTGCAGCCGCCCAAGGTGATCGATCTCGGACCCGACCCTTCATTCTTTTACAGTCCCCGCTGGTCGCCCGACTCAAAGCACATCGCCTTTTCCGACAAGCACCTGCGGCTGTGGTACGTCGATGCAGCCGGGGGCAAGCCGGTGAAAATCGACACCGGCCTGCGCGGCGGTTTCGGTCCTTCCACCGAGGTCTCGTGGTCACCCGACTCGCAGTGGATCGCCTACACGCGCGACCTGGAAAACCAGTTGCACGCAGTCTTCTTCTATTCGCTCGCCACGCACACATCCACGCAGATCACCGATGGCATGAGCAACGCCGCACACCTGGTGTTTGACCCGAACGGCAAGTATCTCTACTTCACCGTCTCGACGAATAACGGCCCCTCTGACGCCGGGATCGACCTTTCTTCGCTCGACCGCGCTACCACCAGCAATGCCTACGTGATCGTGCTGGCGCGTGACGGGGCCTCGCCCGTGCCGCCTGAAAGCGACGACGAGAACAAGAAGAAGGACGACGACAAGAAGGACGATAAGGCCGGCCAGGATAAAGATGCGGCTAAGGGAAACGAGAAAAAGGACGCTGACCAAAAGAAGGAAGAGAAACCCAAGCCGACGGTCATCGATCTGGCTGGAATCGGCAACCGCATCCTCTCGCTACCCATTCCTCCCCGCAACTACGTCGGGCTTTCCGTAGGCAAGACCGGGGTTCTTTTTCTGGCGGAGGGCGATCCGGTCGGGCGCGCCTCCTCTGGCGAGGGTCCGCCGATCCGGTCGCTGTGGCGCTTTACGACTGAAACGCGCAAGACAGAAGAGGTCCTCAGCGGGCTGGCCGGCTACGACGTCTCCTTTAACGGTGAAAAACTCTTTTACATGCGCGGCGATAACTGGTTTCTCGTGCCGGCCGCGGATCTCAAGCCCGGTTCGCCAGACGCTCCTCAGGGCAAGCCAGTGAACAACGGCGGCATGTTCGCCATGGTGGATCCGCGCCTGGAGTGGAAGCAGATGTACCGCGAGACGTGGCACATCGAGCGCGATTTTTTCTACGACCCGCATTTGCACGGGCTTGATCTGGCAAAGATTCAAGCCAAGTACGAGCCCTACCTCGATGGGCTGGCCTCGCGCGCGGAATTCACTTACCTCTCGAACGAAATGCTGGGCGAGATCGAAGTCGGGCACATGTTCGTACGCGGGCCAAGGGAGCCGAAGGGCGGACCAAAGCCCGGGTTGCTCGGCGCAGACTACACGGTCGACAACAACCGCTACAAATTCGCCAAGATCTATAACGGCCAGAACTGGACACCGTCGCTCGCCGCGCCACTTACGCTGCCGGGCATCAACATTGTCGAAGGCGAGTACTTGCTGGCGGTGAACGGCCGGGAGTTGCATGCGACGGACAACCTCAACAGTTTCTTCGACGGCACGGCGGGCAAGCAAACCGTGGTGCGCGTTGGTTCCAAGCCGGATGGCAGCGATGGCCGTGACGTCACGGTAGTGCCGGTGGACTCGGAGAAAGGCCTGCGCAACATTGACTGGATTGAGTCAAACCGGCGCAAGGTCGATCAGCTCTCCGGTGGCAAGGTCGCCTACATCTACATGCCAAACACGGGAGGAGCCGGCTACTCGAACTTCAACCGCTATTTCTTTGCGCAACTCGATAAGCAGGCTGTGGTGCTCGATGAACGCTACAACGAGGGTGGATTGATCGCTGACTACGTAGTGAATGTGCTGGGCCAGAAAATACTGAGCGGTGCGATCGCGCGAGATGGTGAGCCTGTTCACGATCCGGTGGGCGCGATCTTCGGCCCCAAGGCGATGATCATCAATCAATCGGCGGGCTCGGGCGGAGATGCGATGCCCTGGTATTTTCGCAAGGCAAACCTGGGCACGCTGGTGGGCATGCGCACCTGGGGCGGCCTGGTGGGGATCGGCGGCTACCCGGTGCTGATCGATGGCGGCAGCGTTACCGCACCTCGCTATGCGATCTATGGCCTGAACGGCGCATGGGAAGTGGAAGGCCACGGCATTCCGCCTGATGTGGAGGTGGAAGAACTGCCGAAGGATGTGGCGGCTGGTCACGACCTGCAGTTGGAGCGCGCGGTTTCGATTGTGCTTGAGCAGCTAAAGCAACATCCCGTGCCCACCCCGGCGGTGCCGCCCTATCCCAACTACCACCAGCACGACGACGTCGGGGGGCACTGAGTTCTATACTTTTCTATACGCGCCATGCGTCCGCCCTGGCATATCTGCGGCCTGCTCATCCTTGCGGTCTTTGCCTCTGCTCGCCGCGCCGGCGCGCAAGATGCGCCGCGCTACAACCTCAGTGTTGCGGTGGATGAAGTCAGCCTCACCTTCCACGCGACCGACGCGCACGGTCTGCCCATCAACGACCTGAAACCCGATGAGCTGAGAATCTTCGATAACGATCAGCCGCCGCGCAGAGTCCTTGCCTTTCAGCCGCTGCACAACTTTCCCATTCGCGCCGGCTTCCTCCTGGATACAAGCGATTCCGTGGAGAGATATCTTCCGCGCAATCGGGCAATCTCCATCGAATACGCGCAAAAACTGTTGCGGCAACAGACCGACCAGGCGTTTGTGATGGACTTCAACTTCCTGGCGGAGGTGGCGCAGCCGTGGACCAGCAATCCGGCTGCCCTTACCGCAGGCATTCGCAAATTCACCCGATACGGCCAAAGCCGCATTGGGGGGACGGCAATCTTCAGCGCAATATATCAGGCATGCCTCAACCAATTTGACAAAGTCGATCACGCGGCAAGCGGAAACTTCATCCTGCTTTTCTCGGATGGCGAAGACAATGCCAGCCGTGCTGATTTAAAGCAGGCCGTTGATATATGCCAGCGCGCCAACACCGCAATTTATGCCTTTCGCGTGGAGTCACCGTACAGCTCTTCTTCGGGCCCGAAGACGTTGGCCGAGTTAACCTCGCAGACGGGCGGCCGCGTCTTTTTCGATGACGACTCTGATGTTGGAATTTACAACGACCTGCGCACTATCGAGGCAGATCTCCGTAATCAATACCGGCTAGTGTATAAACCGGCAAATTTAAAGCACGACGGATCTTTCCACCGGATCGATGTGCTGGGTCCGGAGCGTGCAGGCAACATCATCGTTCGCTCCGGCTATTACGCTCCCGCACATTGAAAGAATTTCAGGGACACGCTTCCGACCTACAGCGCTTAATCTTGTCCATCCACCTCCACTGAGGCCAAGGTGATCCACGGCTCTCAATTTTGTCATCCCGGCCGGAGCGCAGCGGAAGGGAGGGACCTGCAGTTTGCGTTGTAATGGAGAAACGGAACGTGGAGGCGATTCGCCCACGCCACATTTGCTTGTACCCGAAAGTGAAACCACAGATCCCTTCGGCTACCTCCCCGCAGCCCCTTATCCCCAACTCAGGCGCGCCCGGCAAAGTCCCGGTTCTCGGTGGAAACTTTCACCTTCTCCCCTTCTTTGATATAGAGAGGAACGCGAATCTCAAGACCGGTCTCCAACCGGGCTATCTTGGTCACGCTGCCGCTCGAGGTATCGCCCTTCACCGCTGGTTCTGTGTAGGCGACACTCAGCTCAACGAAAAGCGGCAACTGTAAGCCGATGGGGTTGCCGTTGTAGATATGCATCTGCAGCAATGCGCCCTCGACCAGCAATTCCAACGCATCGCCCACCATTCCTTCTCCAAGAGTGAGGGTCTCGAAGCTTTCCTGGTCCAGGAAGTGAGAACCATCGCTGTCGCTGTACAGATAAGAGGCGGGCACCAACTGCAGGTCGGGTTCCTTGAACTTGTCGCCGGCTTTGAAAGTCTTTTCGAAGACCGCGCTGGTGAGCAGGTTGCGCATCTTCAGGCGCACCAGCGTCTGACCGCCGCGAGCGGTGGGGGAGTTTACTTCGACCTCGAGACAGGAATAGGGGACATTTTCAAACTCGAAGACAGTCTTGCGTTTGACGCTGATCGCGTCCATCAGTGCGGCCATAAGCTCCTCATTTTCCTCTCAAGTATAAAGTGCCCAATAAATTCCCGGGCCGGTTGTCCATTTACCTACCCTGCGAACGACTATCTTACGTATCACGGAGTTTTCGGAGGAAACAGAGTGAAATACCTATGCATGGTTTTAGTGGACGAGAAGAAGCTGCACGCGCTTTCCGAAAGCGAGTTGCAAACGCTGGATGACGAGAGTCTGGCCTTTGACGACACTCTCCGGAAGAAAGGTCACCTGCTGGCGGCCCAGGCATTGGAATCCGTCAGCACGGCCACCGTCGTGCGGGTTCGAGGCGGCAAGGTGTCCGTCACCGACGGACCCTTTGCCGAAACTCACGAGCAGATTGGCGGATTTCTTCTGATTGAGGCGCAGGATCTGAACGAGGCTATCCAATTGGCCTCGAAGGTTCCGGCAATCCAGTTGGGGGGGATTGAAGTGCGTCCGGTTAAGGAATTAACCAGCAGTAAAGCCGCTCAATAAGGAGCAGATCGATGTGCCCTTTATGTATCTCATCCATGGCCCTGGCGGTGGCGGGCGCAACTTCGACCGGAGCGGTCAGCACGTTCGTCGTGCGGCGATTCGGTCACATGGGAAAGCAACCAAGAACACATCAACCTGAGGAGACATTGCGTCATGATAACGAACCTAACGGAGCGCCCGAACATAGTTTCGCGCGCTGAATGGCTGGCGGCGCGTAAAGAATTATTGCTGAAGGAAAAGCAGCTGACGCGGCAACGCGACGAGATCGATCGGCAGCGCCGCACGCTACCTTGGGTAAAGGTGGAGAAAAACTACATTTTCGATGGTCCCAACGGACAACAAAGCCTGGCCGATCTTTTTGAGGACCGGAGTCAGCTCATTGTGTCGCACTTCATGCTCGGTCCGGGCTGGAAGGAGGGTTGTGTGGGCTGCTCCTTCCGCTCCGACCACGTCGACGGCGCGCTGACGCACTTGGAACACCACGACGTATCGTTGGCGACCATCTCGCGCGCACCGCTGGCAGAGATCGAAGCCTTTAAGAAGCGCATGGGTTGGCGCTTCCGCTGGCTTTCCTCGTATGGCAGCGACTTCAACTACGACTACCACGTGTCGTTTGCAAAAGAGGAAGCCGCGACGGGCAAGGTCTATTACAACTATGACCAGCGCGACTTCGTGAGCGAAGAACTCTCTGGCCTCAGCGTCTTCTACAGAGACAAAAGCGGCGAGATCTTCCACACCTACTCCACCTACGGGCGCGGGGACGAAGTGGTGGACACCACCTACATGTATCTGGACCTGACGCCCAAGGGCCGCAATGAAACCGGCCCCCATTACAACCTGGGCGATTGGGTGCGGCACCACGACCGGTATGAGGTGGCAGGCGTGGTGGATGCGGGCGGACGGTTTAGAGCGGCCCAGGCCGGAGACTCTTCGTGCAAGTGCAGCGAATGAATGCGGCTCGTTCTTCAGGCGGCTCCAGATATGATGGAGATCGATCAGGAGCCGCCGATGGGCCTGCCGCAGAAAGCCGAGGACGATGCAGCGCGTGCGCGCGAGGTGGTGGATGCGGTTTACCGCTCCGACTCGCGGCGGGTCCTGGCCACGCTCATCCGTCTGCTGGGCGACTTTGATCGGGCCGAAGAGGCTATGCACGATGCCTTCGTTGCGGCAGTGGAACAGTGGCCGAAGCAAGGATTGCCGGCGAATCCTCGCGCGTGGCTGGTCTCGGCAGGGCGGTTCAAAGCCATCGACAACATTCGCCGGCGCGCACGGTTCGACGCCACCCTCACCGAGCTTGCGCAGCACCTGGATACAGTAACCAACGACCCTGCAGAAGGGGATGAGCAAAACATCGAAGACGACCGGTTGAGGCTGATCTTCACCTGTTGCCACCCCGCGCTGCCGCCAGACGCCCAAGTGGCGCTCACGCTGCGAGAGGTGTGCGGCCTCACCACAGAGGAGATCGCGCGCTCGTTCCTCACCGCCGCCCCCACCATCGCCAAGCGCATCGTGCGCGCGAAGGGCAAGATTCGTGACGCGCACATTCCCTACGAAGTGCCTTCGGAGACCGACCTGCCCGAGCGGCTCGATACGGTGCTAAGCGTTATCTACCTGTTGTTCACCGAAGGATATTCTGCATCGTCGGGCGTGTCGCTCACGCGGGCGGATATCTCAATTGAAGCAATCCGTCTGGGGCGGCTGCTGGTGGACCTACTGCCGGAACCCGAGGCTGTGGGATTGTTGGCCTTGATGTTGCTGCAGGAGTCACGACGCGCTGCGCGCTCGTCAGCGGAAGGCGAGGTGGTGCTGCTGGAAGACCAGGATCGCTCGCTCTGGAACCAGGGGCAGATTGCAGAAGGAACAGCACTGGTGAAGCGCGCTTTGTCAACCCGGCGAATCGGCTCCTATACGCTGCAAGCAGCCATAGCGGCGGTGCATGCCGAGGCCCCCAACGGGGCCGCGACCGACTGGGCGCAAATCGTTGGCCTGTACGACGTGCTGCTAAGTGCACATCCGTCCCCTGTGGTTGAGCTGAACCGTGCGGTGGCGGTGGCGATGCGGGATGGCCCTTCGGCTGGGCCTTTCGCTGATCGAGGCAATTCTCAAGCGCGGCGACCTTGGGGACTACTATCTGGCGTACTCCGCAGTTGCCGACCTGAATCGGCGACTTGGGAAAAAGCCGGAAGCGCGCGCCGCTTACCAGCAATCGCTCAAGCTTGCCCGGCAGGAGCCGGCACGGCGATTTCTGCAGCGGCGATTAGAGGAAGTCGAAGCGGAGGGAAAGGCCGGATGAAGCTTAGCGATCTCCGCCTTCATGCAATTGCATCTTCTCTTTTTCCGGAGACTTCGCTACGACGGGCGATTGGCCGCCTCGGATTCATTCAAGCCGACCCTATTCGGTCCCCGGCGCGGGCGCAGGATTTGATTTTGCGTCAACGCGTCACCCGTTACCGCGCGGGGGACCTGGATCGCAATTATCGCGCGCTCAAGCTGGAAGAGGACTACCTCTACGCGTATGGGTTCATGCCGATTGAGACCTGGCAACTTCTTCATCCGAGAAAACGGCGATCGCTTACCCGCGCAGAGCAGAAGGTGCTGGATATTGTTGCCAATCAAAAGCATCTTCACCCCCGGGAACTGGAAACGCACCTGGGGAAGAGCCTGGAGGTCAACGCATGGGGTGGATCGTCGAAGGCGACGACGCGGAGCCTGGAGAGGCTTCACTATCTCGGCCTGATACGGATCGCCGGGCGGGTGAAGGGCATAAAGCTATATCAGCGCGCGACGATTAGCCACGAACCGCTTGACCCGGCCGAGCGGCTGCGGCGGTTGGTGCTGTTAATCGCGAGCATTCTAGCGCCGCTGCCGGAGAGCAGTCTGCGCGCGGCTGTGCAGCATCTGCGCTATTCCGCTCCCGACCTGGCGGGAAGAAAAGGCGCCGTTGCCTCTCTCTTGAAGTCTGGGGCGTTAGAAAGCACCGAAGCGGACGGAGTGCGCTACGTTTGGCCGAGCGGTCGACTCAAGCGCAGCGAACCACCAGAAGTAGTTCGCTTTCTGGCACCGTTTGATCCGCTGGTTTGGGACCGGCGGCGATTCGAGCACTTTTGGGGCTGGCCCTATCGCTTCGAAGCCTACACACCGCCGGCGAAACGCAAGCTCGGGTATTATGCCCTTCCCCTTTTGTGGAGAGCGGATGTGATCGGGTGGGTGAATGTGTCGGGCCGGGGCAACGAACTCACCATCAACCCGGGCTTTGTCAGCGGACAGCCACCTTCGGAGAAGGCATTCCACGAGGCGTTGGCAATGGAATCGGAGCGGCTGCGCTATTTTCTTTCGATGGCTGAAGAACCGTTACCCTCGCGAAGTTAATTCCGGTGGCGGTGCAACAGCACTGTAGTGATCTGCCGCCACTCATCATCCGGGGCATTTTGCGGGTGGGGCTGGTGCGCGCGTTTGTACCAGTATCCTGCGTTCTCTGCATCCCCTTCCTTGCGGTGAAGGTAGGCATGCACCCAAGCGCCTTCCTGTCCGGTGTTCTCTTCCTGGGCGATCTCGTGGGCGCGATCGAAATTTCCCCGGGCATCCCACCACAAGGCCTGGAGCAGAGGCGGCAAGCCCGCTGGAGGCGTCCCCTCATGCAGAGAAGCACGGAATTCTTCAATCGTCATGGCGGCATTCTACGCCGGGTAGAGCGGCAGGCGTTGAACGGCTGACAATCCTCGAGTTCCATGCACTCGCGTTCGTTCAGGGATTGTCAGCAGCACGGGCTAGCCGTATAGTTAGATATGCGACCTCAATGGTCGCATTTGGCGAACTTTTCTCCCAGATCGCGAGGACGACTCCTACTTTTATGCCCCGCACGCTTGCACCGACTGCGCTGAGCGATCTCGCCATTGGTTCCTGTGCGACCCTAGCATCTCTCGAGCTACCGGAGGAAATCCAGGGTCAGCTGATGCATCTGGGTTTCGTCCCGGAGAGCCGGGTGCTGGCGCTACGGCGCGCACCGGCCGGCGATCCGACGGTGTATTGCGTGGATGGAGCCGAAGTGGCCCTGCGCAAAGAGACAGCACAGTTTATTTCCGTCCATAGCGTGTTTGTGGCCGTCCGGAAGGATGCGCGATGAGCCATTGCGAGCCCGGCGGTGGCGTTGCCGTCGAGCCCTCCCAGCCGAGAGTCTCGGGAAAAATCAGCACGGTCGCGCTCATCGGGCCGCCGAATTCCGGTAAGTCTACTCTTTTCAATCGCTTGACCGGGATGCGCCAGAAAGTGGCCAACTATCCTGGAGTGACGGTGGAGCAGCACTCGGCGCGCATGAGTGGTATCGGGCATCGCGAGTTGACCCTGATCGACCTGCCTGGGATCTATAGCCTTAATTCCTATTCTGAGGACGCCAGAGTCGCGATCGATGTTCTGCAGGGCAACATGCCCGGCACGCCGGCTCCGGACGCAGTGTTGCTGGTGCTGGATGCGTTGCAGCTGAACCGCCAGCTGATGCTGGCTGCGCCGGTGCTGGCCATGGGATTGCCGACGCTTGTGCTGCTGAACATGTCTGACCTGATGACCGCGCGCGGAGGCGAGATCGATCCCCTGGCCCTGGCCCGTGAGCTGGGCGCCCCGGTGGCCATGATCAGCGCCACCAAGGGCATGGGGTTCGATGCCATCGAGCGCTTTCTGGTCCGGCTTATCCGAGCCTCTCGAAGCGCGGCTCCAACCGATGCAGCTGCCGGTCTTGCAGAATGCCGCATCCTGCCATCAGTGGGCGAGCGGGGTAAGTTCGCGCACCAAGTACAAGGCTCCAAACTCTTCGAATTGGACGCGCAGGCTCGATGCCGTTTTGCTGCACAGAATCTGGGGCCCCCTGATCTTCCTGGCGGTCGTTATCGGCGTTTTCCAGGTGGTGTTCGCCGCCGGGCTTCCGCTAAGTGATTGGCTCACCGAGATCTTTACCAAGGCGGGCGCGGCAGTGGTCAGCTACCTGCCCGTGCCCTGGCTGCAGGTGCTGTTGCGCGATGGGGTATGGAATGGCGTGCAGGCGGTGCTGGTTTTCCTGCCTCAGATCCTGCTGCTCTTCCTGGTGATCGGCGTGCTTGAAGACTCGGGCTACCTGGCGCGCGCCGCCCTGATTGCCGATCGCGTGATGCGATCGATCGGATTGAATGGCAAGGCGTTTATTCCACTTCTTTCCGCCTATGCCTGCGCGGTGCCGGCGATTATGGCCACGCGGACGATTGAAAACAAGCGCGACCGGCTGGCGACCATCCTGGTGGCCCCATTCATGACCTGCGCGGCGCGGCTGCCTATCTATACGTTGATCATTGCCGCGTTTATTCCCAACCGGCCGATCCTGGGCAACTTTTTTGGCCTGCGCGCGGCGGTGATGTTGAGCCTTTACCTGCTTGGCTTTCTGGCTGCGCTGGCCACGGCGCGCATTCTCAAGTCTTCGATTCTCAAGGCCAATGCGGCGCCTTTCATCCTGGAATTGCCACAGTACCGGTGGCCGACCCTGCGCTCCATCGGGCTGCGGCTGCTGGACCGCGGCAGGGTCTTTGTGCAGCAGACCGGCACAGTAATCCTGGCGGTTACGTTTGTCCTGTGGCTGCTGAGCATAGTGCCCTTTCATCACGGCAGTATCGCCCCGCTGACGGAGAGTGTGATCGGGAGACTGGGGCATTTTATCGAGCCGGTGATACAGCCGCTGGGCTTCAACTGGAAAATCGGCATCGGGCTTCTCTCCTCGATCATCGCCCGTGAAGTGATCGTGGGCACCCTGGGAACGCTCTATGGCGCCGACCCCGCAACCCAGTCGGTCGGACTGCAGGCGGCGCTGCGGCACGATATGACGATCGGCGGGGCTATCGCCCTGGTGGTCTTTTTCGCCTTCGCCATGCAGTGCACCTCGACGCTTGCCGTGGTGCGGCGCGAAACCAATAGCTGGAAGTGGCCGGCTGTGCAGTTTTTATACATGACGGGACTTGCCTATATGGCGGCGTTTGCCGCCAACCAGATCCTGTCGCGCATCTTCTAATTCCAGCACTGCCTGCTTTCACTGGAATCCGCACTAAATCTGCGAAAATAGAAGTGAATCTAAGAAAACAAGAGACTGAATCATGATTTCTGTCAGCGATGTAACTATGCGTTATGGAGCCAAGCTCCTATTTGAAGAGGTTTCGGTCCAGTTCATTCCCGGGCGCCGGTTTGGGCTTACCGGTCCGAATGGCGCGGGCAAATCCACCTTCATGAAGATCCTGTCGGGTGAGTTGGACCCGCAGAAGGGCACCGTGGTGCGGCCCGAAAAAGCTCGGCGTGCTGCGCCAGGACCAGTATGCGTTCGATGCCTACCGGGTGATCGATACCGTCATCATGGGCAACAAGGGCCTGTGGAAGGCCCTGGAAGAGCGCGATGCGATCTACGAGAAGGCCGAGCTGACCGATGAAGACGGCATGCGCCTGGGCGAACTGGAAGGCATCGTGGGCGAGGAAGATGGCTACACCGCCGAGAGCGATGCCGCCATCCTGCTGCAGGGGCTGGATATACCCGATGAGTTCCACGAGCGCAAAATGAGCGAATTGCAGGGCGGCCAGAAGGTGCGCGTGCTGCTGGCGCAGGCGCTTTTTGGCAAACCGCAGGCGCTGCTGCTGGATGAGCCGACGAACTCGCTCGATCTTGACTCCGTGCACTGGCTGCAGAACTTTCTGCTGGAATTCGAGGGCACGCTCATCACCATCTCGCACGATCGCCATTTCCTGAACAGCGTGTGCACACACATCGCGGACATCGATTACGAGACCATCATTACCTACACCGGCGGCTACGATGACATGGTGCTGGCCAAGACCCAGGTCCGCTCCCGCCTGGAATCGCAGAATGCTCAGCGGGAAAAGAAGATCGCGCAGCTGAACGAGTTCATCGCGCGTTTCTCCGCCGGCACTCGTTCCAGCCAGGTGACGTCGCGTAAGAAGGAAGTGGAGCGGCTGCAAACCACCGAGTTGGCGCGCTCGAATATCCAACGCCCTTATATTCGTTTCGACCTGCTGCGTCCTTCGGGCAAGCACATCCTGGAGTTCGAGCACCTGAGCAAGTCGTACGGAGATCAGCTGGTCATCAAGGACTTCGGCGCGGCCGTGATGCGCGGCGAAAAGATCTGCCTGATGGGCCGCAACGGTTTGGGTAAGACAACGTTGCTGAAGTCTCTGCTGGTGAAGATGGACCAGGCAGAGCCCGGCTTTGCCCTCGACCAGGGGACGGTGAAGTGGGGACATGAAGCGCAGATCGGCTACTTCCCTCAGGACCATACCGGATCTATCGAAAAAGGCATGACGGTTTCCGACTGGCTGCATCAATTCGATCCGCGGGTTACCAAGGAAGACATCCGCGGCCTGCTGGGGCAGATGTTGTTCAGCGGCGAAGAAGGGCTGAAGAAGACCGATGCGCTCTCCGGAGGCGAAGCAGCGCGGCTGATCTTCTGCCGCTTGATGCTGCAGAAGCCGAATATTCTCATCCTCGACGAGCCGACGAACCACCTCGACCTGGAGGCCATCAATGCACTGAATATCGCCATCCAGCGGTATGAAGGCACGGTGCTGTTGGTGACCCACGACCACGATCTGATCGACGAGGTGGCTACCCGGATCTGGCACTTCGATCAAGGAACCATCGACGACTTCAAGGGACCGTACGCGGAGTACATGACCGCAACCGCCGCGGCCCGTTAACGCAAATCACTCAACCGCAGGTCGCTGCGCTAACGTCGGTACGACAATTCATGTGAGCGCCCTGTTCCCAACATGAATTGTCATGCCGGCCGGAGCGCAGTGGAGAGACCTGCGGTTTAATGCTTAACCCGTGACAACCCTCAAGGACTCCATTGGCCCCCATCCTCAACGCACAGGGAATCTCGAAACAATTCGGGGCTGACCCGTTGTTACGCAACGTCGCCTTCACCGTTGAGGAACGCGCGCGCATCGGGCTCATCGGACCCAACGGCTCGGGTAAGTCGACGCTGCTGGGCATTCTTGCCGGTGAGATTGAACCCGACAGCGGAGAGGTTGCAACCCGCAAGCGCACCCGCTTGGCCTATGTCGCGCAGCAATCAGAATTTGCCGACGGCACAACCATCCGGATGGTGCTCGAGGCGTCGCTCAAGCGCATCGCTGTTCCGGCGGCGGAGTGGGAAGGACGCATCGCGGAAACGCTGGGGCGTGCGGGCTTTGACGATCTTGCCGCCGACGCCTCTCGCCTCTCTGGCGGCTGGCGCAAACGCCTGGCCATTGCCGAGGCCCTGGTGCAGCAGCCCGATGTGCTGCTGCTCGACGAGCCCACCAATCATCTGGATCTGAGCGGGATCGAATGGCTGGAAGCATTGCTCAACACCTCGTCGTTTGCCTGCATCGTGGTCAGCCACGACCGCTACTTCCTGGAGAACGTGTGCACGGAAACGGTGGAGCTGAACCGCGCTTATCCTGATGGACTGTTGCGCGTGAACGGCAACTACAGCGCGTTTCTGATCAAGAAGGAAGCCTTCCTCGAAGCCCAGGCCAAGCGGCAAGATGCGCTTGACAACCGCGTGCGCACGGAGATTGATTGGCTGCGCCGAGGACCGAAAGCGCGCACCACAAAATCCAAAGCCAGGATCGACCGGGCGCACGAATTGATCGGCGAGTTGGCGGAGGTCTCCAGCCGCAACCGCACCGCGACGGCGTCCATTGAATTCTCTGCCACGGATCGCCAGACCAAGCGACTGGTGGAGTTGGAAAACCTGAGCTATGGCTTCAACGGACGCACGCTCTTCGCCGGCCTCAACTTCGTGCTCACCGCAGGCATGCGGGTGGGCCTGGTGGGGCCTAATGGCAGCGGCAAGACGACTCTGCTAAAGCTGCTCCGCGGGCGAAATTGAACCGCTCGATGGTTCGATCAAACGCGCGACGGCGCTGCGCACTGTCTACTTCGACCAGAATCGCATTCTGGAACCAGACGTCACGCTGCGCAGGGCATTAGCTCCCGATAGCGATTCGGTGATCTATCAGGATCGGGTGATTCATGTCGCTTCCTGGGCAGCACGATTTTTGTTCAGCGGCGATCAGCTCAATCAACCTGTGGGACGGTTATCAGGCGGCGAGCGTGCACGCGTACTGATCGCGCGCCTCATGCTGGAACCGGCCGACCTGCTGCTGCTGGACGAGCCTACCAACGACCTCGATATACCGACCCTCGAGATCCTGGAAGAGAGCCTGCTGGAATTTCGCGGAGCACTGGTGCTGGTCACGCACGACCGCTATATGCTCGACCGGGTCTGCACCAGTGTGCTGGGATTGGATGGGCGCGGTGGTGCAGAGCGCTTCGCCGACTACGGGCAGTGGGAGGCGTGGCAGGCCGAACCGCAGCAGGATGCAAAGCCAGCTGCACAGCAGGAAAAGCGAAGCCCGTCCGGGAAGAAGAAGCTCTCGTATCTGGAAGCGCGCGAATTTGCCGGCATAGAGGATCGCGTGACGGCGGCTGAGGAACTCGTTGCCCGCGAGCGGGCGGTCGTCGAAGATCCCGCGGTAGCCACCGATGCGGTACGGCTGCAGGCAGCGCTGCTCGCCATGGAGCAAGCGCAACAGGCTCTCGATGCTCTCTATACACGGTGGGCGGAACTCGAAGCCAAGAGTGTGTGAACCTCCCATCTGTCACGGTCCTTGTGTCTAGATACCCATGGTCACTAGAAATGGTACTCAACCAACTGAGTGGTTTACGGTAATGGTTGATTCTGCTAGTCTGCCCTAGCTCCTACTATTTACTGAAATACAAGGTGCTTTGTGGGCTGATCGGTAAATTCGGTGCAGGAGTGGCCGGCATTCTTGTCCTCTTGCCTTTGCCATGGTGGAAACGCCGCAGGCTTTCGGCGTGCTTTGTCGTGCTTGTCTTCCTGTTCTTGACGGCGGGTTTGTGGGGTTGCGGCGGCGGAGGTGGTGAGTCCAGCACGACGACGACCCCAAGTAACCCGTCTCCGGCCACCGTTGCAGGGGGTACTTATAGCATTCAGCTAGTCGCATCCGATGGCACAACAACGCAGAAGATGCCGCTGACTCTGGTTGTGAAGTAGCGGGCCGGCCGTAACTACTAAGACTGGTGGTTGGCCGCTAACTGCCTCGGATGTATCGAGAGTCAGAGGGAAGGATTAGTGGAATCCCGTCCTTAGCGTGGGAATTAGCTACTACGGCGCTACATCGGTCGCGCTGGCAAAGCTCAACTGGTGAATCGCCAGCCAAGTCTGGGCGTAGGCATTCAGCGCGTTCAGGCTGGTGGTACGGTCATCCTGTAGAGCGCTCAGATAGTCGAGCAAAGCGATCCCGCCGTGATCGTAGGCAAACTGCGCGATCGATAGGACATCTTTCGCTTCCGCGAGATAGTGCCCGTTGTAGCGGTCAGAAAGCACCTTGGAGGTGGTGTAAGAAATATAGGCCTGGTCTACGTCGGAATAGACCTGGTTCTGCGCGGCTACCTCGCCGAACCGGCTGGCCTGAGCCAGATACTTACTGGTGTCTTTGTTGCCCTGGTTACGGTCGAAGATGCGGATGGGAATGGTGACGTAGAAGCCATAACTGCTCAGAGTGCCACTGTGATCGTACTCCCCTTCTAGTGTGGGATCGGTAGTTCCGTTGGCGTACGCAAGTTTCACATTGGCATCTGCTACGCGCACGGCGGCCTGGGCTGCACGATAATCCGGCCTTTCCGCCAGCGCCCTTTGCTCCAGATCCGTCAGGTTGCTGGAAATCGCCGGCGGAACAAGATCGCCAGAAATATCGAAAGTGCGGCTCGGCTGTTGGTAGCCGATCAACGTCTGCAGCTGATCGCTGGCCTGCACCAGGTTCATCTCGGCATTCGACTCATCCGATTCGAACTGTGCCAGTTGCAGATCCAGACGCTCGTAATCCAGCTTACCAATGTCGCCTGCATCGTAACGATCGTGGTTAATCTGCAACTGATGCCGAAAGCTGCTCAGATTGTCCTGCGCCAGCTTCAAAGTCGCCTTGGCGAGGAGCAGGTTGGTAAAGCTTTGCCTGACCTGCAGAGTCGTCTGCCTTATCTGATCGTGATATTGGGCATCGGTCTGGGCGGTCTGCGCATGCGCACTATCCAGGCGCCAGCGCCGCTTTTGCCCGCGCTCAAAGAGCCGCGACAGTTGCAAACTATACCCGTACGGAGTAGCGGAACTGGCCGGATTCGAGAGATCCGTACCGTATAGAGAGAAGTCGGGGTTCTGGCGCAGTCCCGCCTCGACCTCCTGCCCTTTCATGGAAAGCAGGTTCTGCTGGGATTGCAGCAGAACCGGGTTGTGCGCCAAGGCCATATCCACGGCCTGCTGCATGGTGACCGGCGCTGTGGGGGGAGGCGGCGCTGGGGCCGCTGGAGCTGGGGCCGGAGCCTGCGCGTAGGCAGCAAGCCCGGCGGCAAATCCCATCCACAGCAACAACGCGAGCGTGCTTCGTCTGCGGGAGTTCAATTCTCAAACTCCGTTTCCGGTGTCGGGAGCACGTCCCGGTCACCCGCGATCCATACGTAAAGCGTTGGCAGCAGAAAGACGCTCATTAACAACGCGGCGATCAGGCCACCCACAATCACGATGGCAAAGGGACGCTGCGAATCCGAGCCGATGCCGTGCGAGGTGGCCGCCGGCAACAGTCCCAAGGTGGCCACCAGCATGGTCATCATGATGGGGCGAAGTCTGAGCACGGCGCCTTCTACCGCGGACTCTTCGATCGAGTGCCCGCGCACACGCAACTGATTGATGTACTCCAACATGATGACGCCGGTCTGCACCGAAACGCCGAAGAGGGCGAGAAAGCCGACGCCGGAAGAAACGCTGAAATTGGTGTGCGAGAACAACAACGCGAGCATGCCGCCAACCGGAGCCATGGCAACGTTGCACAGAATGAGCAACGCCCACTTCGCGGAACGGAACATGGTGTAAAGGATGATGAAAATGATGGTGATGGTGATGGGCAACACCAGCGCGAGGCGCTTGTCCGCTCTCTTCTGGCTTTGGTATTCACCCGCCCAGTCCAGATGGTAGCCGGGAGGTAGCTTCACCTGGGCGTTGACCTTTGCGATCGCTTCCTCTACAGTGCTGCCCAGATCGCGGCCGCGCACGCTGTACTTAATCGCGACATAGCGCTGGTTGGCCTCGCGATAAATTTCCTCGGCGCCATCTTCCACGTTGACGTGGGTCAGCTGGGCCAGTGAAACCCGTTCTCCGGAAGGAGCCAGCAGGCGGATGTCTTCGATTGCCTCCTGCGTGTCACGGTATGGCTTTTGGTAGCGAACCACCAGGTCGTAGCGCGCCTCGCCCTGCAGCACCTGGCTCACCGCGCCTCCGCCCACCGCGGTTTGGATGGCATCTTGCACGTCGGACACATTGATACCGAAGCGCGCCGCCGCTGCCCGGTCGACCACATAGTTCAAATTGGGCTGGCCGATGACGCGGAAGATACCTAGATCCTGGACTCCTCGAATGCCGCCCATAATGCCCAGGATCTCGTTGGCCTTTTGCTCCAGCAACTTCAAATCGTCCCCATAGAGCTTGACCGCGAGCTCGCCTTTGACGCCGCTGACCGCCTCCTCCACGTTGTCCGAGATGGGCTGGGAAAAGTTCCATATCACCCCTGGCATCTTCTCCAGTTCGCGATCCATGGCGCCAATCAACTCGTCTTTGTTCTGGTGAAAGACGGGCCGCCACTTTTCTTTGGGAAGCAGGTCAACAAAATATTCGGTGTTGAAAAAGCCGGTCGCGTCGGTGCCATCGTCGGGCCGTCCTACCTGGCTCACCACGTCCTTAACCTCTGGAAATGCGGCCAGAAGGACGCGTGCCTTATCCATGGTGGCAACGCCCGTGGTCGGGCCGGCGCTGGGAGCCAGAGTGCCGCGAACCCAGATCGCTCCTTCATCGAGATGAGGCAGAAACTCCGAACCGATGACCCCACTCAAACCCAGAAAACCCGCCAGCAGCAACGCGCACACTGCAACCCCAACGGTAACCGGGCGATGTTCAATGGCCCAGGTCGCTGCATGCCGATAGCGATCGGTGAGCCAGCTCATCACCGGGTTGTGCCATTCGCGCGCTCCTTTATAGAAGAGAAAACTGGACAGCACGGGCGCAATCAACATGGAGAAGATCAACGCGCCCAGCAGAGCAAACGCGACTGTCCAGGCCATCGGCTTGAACAACCGGCCCTCAACTGCCTGCAAGGTGAAGATCGGAAGATATGCGGTAACGATGATGCCGATGGCGTAGAAGACCGGCCGCTGCACCTCGTGCGCGGCTTCGCGAATCTGCTCGCTGGGGCTGCTGCTATCGGAGCGGCGGCGCCCGAGATGACGGACAATGTTCTCCACCATGACCACGGCTCCGTCGACTACCATGCCAAAGTCGAGCGCGCCCAGCGATAGCAGATTAGCCGGGATATGAACCAGATCGAGACAGATCGAGGCAAAGAGCAGGGAGAAAGGAATGGTGAGCGAAACAATGAGAGCTCCACGAACATTCCCGAGAAAGAGAAAGAGAATGATCACCACCAGGACGATGCCCTCGGTCAGATTGTGCAGCACCGTGTGCGTGGTGTAGTGCAATAGATCGCTGCGATCCAGAAAGGGAATAATCTTCACTCCCTTGGGCAGTATCAGGTCATTCAGCTCCTTCACCTTGGCGTGGATGCCCACCAAGGTCGAGTCGGAGTCGTCACCTTTCTGCAGCAGCACGATGCCCTCGACTACATCGCCGTCGTCGATAATCTTTCCGTCGACACGATGAATGGCCTTGCCGATCTGGCCCAGGCGTATCTTCGGCCCTTGCACGACGTCGGCGATATCCTTCACGCGCAGCGCGGTTCCGTTGGACGTTTTGAGGACTGTCTCCTCGATATCCTGGACGTTGCGAAAGAGTCCCACTTCACGGACATTAATTTGCTGCTGGCCCTGCTCGATAAAGCTGCCACCGGCATTAATGTTGTTGTTGGCCAGTTGCTGTTCCACCTGGCCGATACTCAGCCCGTAGGCAATCAGCTTGTTGGGGTCGACGCGCACCTGATATTCGCGCGTGATACCTCCGAAACTCGCTACATCCACGACGCCGGGGACGGACTTGAATTGTTTCTCCAGTGTCCAGTCCTCGATCGACTTCAACTCCATGTTGTCGTAGGCAGGATTGGTACTGTGCAGCGTGTACCAAAAGATCTGCCCGACAGGACTCCAGTCGGTGCCGATCTGCGGCTGCAAACCCGCAGGCAGCGTGACCTGGGAAAGCCGTTCCAGAACCTTCTCACGATTCCAGTCGTTAACCGATGTATCGTCGAAGATCATCTTGACGTCGGAGAGGCCGGCCAGCGAAAAGGAGCGCAAATGCTGCATGTGCGGGATGCCGGCCATCTGGACTTCGATGGGCACCGTAACCTGCTGCTCCACTTCTTCAGCGGCGCGCCCCGGCCACTGCGTGATCACCTCGACGTAGTTGTTGGCTACATCGGGATACGCCTCGACCGGCAGATTATGAAAAGAGATAGCGCCCCAAACAAACAGCACGATGGCAAGGGCCAGGATCATGAACCGGTTGTTCAGTGCAAAATCAACCAGACCACGAATCATTACTGATCCACCGTATTCTGCAGTTCAAGCGCCTTGCTCACTACCTGCTGGCCGGCGGCAAGGCCGGAGATGACCTCCTGCATTCCACCAGGAAGCATGGCGCCGCCGACAACACCTACCCGCTTGAACTTTCCCCCGTCGACGGGCACATACACCCAGTCCCGATCATGCAGGTGAAGGATCGCGGCCGCTGGAACCGATACATGGTCGAGGAGCCTGCGGCCGTGAAACGTGGCGGTGGCAAACATGCCGATGCGCATGAGGTGGTCAGGATTCGGCACCTGAATACGAACCTTCGCGGTGCGGATACTGGGATCAAGGACGGCGTCGATCTCGCTGATGGTGCCGGTGAACGTGTGGTCGGGATAGGCATTCAGCCGAATATCTGCCGTCTGCCCAACGTGAACCATAGGCAGATCGTTCTCGTAGACATCGCAGATGATCCAGACTTGGGAAAGATCGGCGATGGTGAAGGCGGTCGACGATCCCGCATAGGTGACGCCGGTTGCGGCAGCATTGGTAACATTTTGCGCGATGACGACACCGCTCGCCGGGGCATAGATTTTAGCCGTTAGCGAGGGATGGGCCGGATCGACGCCCAGAAAATGCAACTGCTGCTCCGCCGCTGTCAGATCGGTCTTGGCGTCCTGCTCGGCGTCGTCCGCGATTTCCAGCTGGCTCCTGGCGATCGCGCCCTTGTCATAGAGAATCTTGGCGCGTTCGTCCTGGGTCCGCGCCAGTCTCTCGTCGTTGATCGCCTTCAGGTATTGATCGAAGGCATTGGAGATGTCGGTGCTCTGCACCTCCATGAGCAACTGGCCCTTTTTGACGTAAGCGCCGATTTGGGTGTGAATTGCGATCACGCGGCCGGAGGCAATCGAAATGACCGGGATGGTTCGCGAGACATCCGGATTGACCGTACCGGTTACGTTCAGGGTAGAGGCCGATGCATATTGGGTCGCCGTGGTTACGGAGAAGCGGTCGGGGTGATCGACGGTGATGAGACTGACCCCGCCCTCATCCACCACCTGCACGGGAGGCGGCGCCTCTGCCGCTTTATCGTGCTTCTCGCCGCCGCAACCACTCAACATCCCGAGCCCCAGAGCGGCTGCGATAAGCACCGTTGGCTTCATGAATAAACCTCACGAAAATTAACCTCACGCACCAGTGCAAAACTCCTTATCGTTCCCGGGGCGAATCTGCACTGGCCGGAATGGGCGGTTTGCATATTCTTGAAGAAAGTTGGACGAAGCAGAAAACGGTGCCGGGCACATCATTAGGAAGCCCTGGCCCGTGAGCCAGTTCCTGTACGTAGCTCCGCTTTCCGGCTGCGTGCGCGGCTTTCAGTCAGAAAAGCCGCATGAATTTCGCCAACGTCACCAAGCTCCATAGGAATTCCGGGGGCCGGCAATGGGACCGGCCAGTCCCGCAGCTTTGGAACCCGTCGCACCTCTTTTTAGCCTGCCGGATGGGCTGCATCCGAATTATCGATCCTATTCCACCAGTACAAGGAAAGCCCCCTTCAGCAAAATGAGGCCCTTCGCGCATCATGCGTTCCAAGCGAAGACGGCACGCGATAAAAGCGCGCAACCCCAAGCTAGATGTTACTTGAGGCTAGAGGGCCACGATTGGCCAGTTCCAGGCTATCTTTCGATCTTGAGACTACCTGGTTAGTTGCAAATACCGCATAAAACTTTTGTTAGTAATTTAGAAGCACGAACATTGGTGTACACCTGATCGCAACCGAGATAGCTTGCCATTTTGCAAATTGAGCACTCGGCAACTTGCCCCGGCATGCTGTTTTTCACTAGAGTCTTGATCCAGGCAGCAAAGCGCATTCGCAATCGTCCAAAGCATGGGAGACTCGCATGGCAATTAGAATGAAGACGAGGAACAGAGGACAGCGAAGAAATGCCATTCTTTTCCATGTTCGTGTGGGGCACGCGCCGGACGTCGCTGCCGATCGCCGCGCTGATGATCGCGTTGATCGCGGCGATCGATGCGCATGCCGCGCCGGAGATCCCGCTCGGCTTTCTGTATCTGGCTCCCATGCTGGTGGTCGGCGCCGCCTTGAACCGCTGGGAGATCGGCGCGGCCGCGGCCATCTGCGCCTGGCTGGCGGAGGCATTCGATGAGTTTGCCTGGGGCCCGAATACCGGCTTGCCACGCGACCTTCTCTATTTCGCCGCTTTTTTTTGCATGGGCCTCTTTATGCACGAGGTGACGCGCAGCCGCAAGCTTTCTGCCCAGCACATGCGGCAGATGGAAGGCGAGATGACGGCGCGAAGGGACGCCGAGGAGCAACTGAAAGTGCTGGTGGATAGCAGCCCCGCAGCCATCATTACCACCAGTTCCGACGGCTGCATCCTGCTCGCCAACGATGCGGCGCACCGCCTTTTCGGCCTTGAACCCGGCACGCTTCCCGGCCAGCCTATCCGCAATTACCTGCCGTCGCTGATCAACGTGCCCGCACTGGATAGCAACCGCCAGGCTTTTCGCACGGCGATGCAGTGCCGCGGGCGCAGAGCGGACGGAGAGGTCTTCCAGGCCGACGTTTGGTTCTCCACCTACGTCACCAGTGCCGGACCACGGTTGGCGGCCATGGTGCTGGATACCTCAGAAGATCTGCGGACGCACGAGGAATCGAGCTTTTCATCAAATGCTGGCCAGTTCGCGCATTATGGTGGCCGCTGTTTCGCATGAAGTGCGCAACGTATGCGGGGCCATTGCGCTGGTCCATGAAAATCTGGCGCGCAGCGGCAAACTTAAAGAAAATAAGGACTTTGAGAGCTCTGGGTACGCTGGTTCTGGCGCTCGAACGCATTGCCGCGATGGACCTGCGGCAGACCGCGAGCCAGGCGGCCGGGGTCGAGGTTCAGCCCCTGCTGGACGAGCTGCGTATCGTCATCGAGTCTTCTCTGCGCGACGCCGGAATGACGCAGCCGCTGGGAGATCGAAGACGATCTGCCTGCCGTGTGGGCAGACCGCCAGAGCCTGATGCAGGTCTTCCTCAACCTGACCAAGAACAGCGAGCGCGCCATGGAGGAACAAGAGCGGAAGGAACTGACCGTGAGCGCCAGACGCGAGGGCCTGGGTGTCGCCATTCGCTTCCGCGATACCGGGGGCGGAGTCGGCACACCCGGAGCGGCTCTTCCACCCTTTCCAGGCAGGATGCCCAGTCGACCGGGCTGGGTCTTTATCTGTCGCGCGCCTTTATGCGCAGTTTCAAAGGCGACCTGCACTACGAACCGGAAACCGGGGGCTCGACTTTCGTCGTGGAGTTGTCACCCGCGCTGCGGGAGAGCAAGAATGATAGCTATGAGCAGCGAAATTCGCATATTGCTGATCGACGATCACAGCCTGTTCCGCGAGAGCCTCAGCCGGCTTCTTCAGACCGAGTCTGACTTCCAGATCGTGGCCACCTGCGCTTCCGCAAGCGAGGCGCTCGCCCTGCCGCATCTGGACGGAGATCGACGTCGTTCTGCTGGATTACGATCTCGGCCACGAGCAGGGAACGCAGTTTCTCGACCGGGCGCGCAGTAGCCGGTTTCCCCGGCCGTATTCTGATGGTGACCGCCGGCATGAGCGATGCGGTGATGCTGCGCGCTCTGGAAAACGGTTCCTCCGGGGTCTTTCTCAAACACAGTCCCCCGAGCCGCCTGGTGGAGGCCATCCGGAAGGTCTTTGCCGGAGAGGTCTGGCTCGACCCCGCGGTGACCCGTTCCATCATTGCCGCGGCCACTGGCAATACCGCCGCGCCGCGCCGGGCGCAAGGGCTTAACGCAGCGCGAACAGGCGGTGCTCAAGGGCGTATTCGAAGGGCTGACCAACAAGGAGATCGGCGCCCGGCTGGCTATCTCAGAGAGCTCGGTCAAAGCGGTGCTGCAGCAGCTTTTCGAGAAGACCGGCGTGCGTACGCGCAGCCAACTGGTGCGTATTGCCCTGGAAAAGCACTCGGAGGAGTGGCTGACAAATCCTACCTGACCGGGAAAATGCTGTGGATGCCGTCGGTCAGCTTTGGGACGCGATTGTAGTGGGAGCGGGACCCGGCCGGCTGCGCGGCCGCCTATGATCTTGCCGCCGCTGGCCAGTCCGTACTGCTGCTCGACAAGAAGGACTTCCCGCGGGCAAAAGCCTGTGCCGGCGGATTGACCATCAAGGCCGTCCAGGCGCTCAGATATTCGATTGAGCCGGTGGTGAGACAGGTGGTGGGCGGCGTCCGGCTGGAGGGCGACTGCTCGTACTCCTCCGCGGCCGTTGTGCTGAAGAGCCGCGAACCTATCTGCGTGATGACGGTGCGGGCTGAGTTCGACGAATTCTGCCTGCGCAAGACGGTCGCGGCCGGCGCCTGCTTCGAAAGGATTGAGGGTGTGCGGCAGATTGTGCGCGCGGCGATCAGGTGCATCTGCTAACCCGCCGGCGAGAGCTATCGGGCGCGCTTTCTGGTCGGCGCCGATGGGGCGAGCGGCCAGGTACGGCGGCTGTGCGCGGATGGCTCCTGGTTTTCCCAGGGCTTTGCGCTCGAAGTGCAAACCGCGGCGCCACGGAAGGAGCTTGATCTTACCTTCGATTTTGCAGCCGTCAGCAATGGATATGCATGGATTTTTCCCAAGGGAGACCATCTGAATGTCGGCGTTTATTCCCTGTCACTCTGGCGCCCAGCCTCACCCGAGGCCGGCTTCTCAGCTATGTACAGAGACAGGTTGGGAACGCGACCGAGCTGATCATGTTACCGGGCAATATCTGGGATCGGGTGCAGGCGGATTCCGTGATATATTCAGCCGGATTTGCGGGATCGGGTTTTTCTGGTGGGAGACGCCGGGGGCTTCGCCGATCCCCTGACGGGTGAGGGCATCTACGGCGCGCTGCTCAGTGGGCAGGCGGCAGCAAGAGCGATCCTCGCGGAGACTGCGAGGCGAGAGGCAGCTGCCGCAAGTATTTGCCGGCTATCTCAGCGGCTACCGTCAGACGCTGCGCTTTTCTTCGCGGGCAGCAGCGGCGTTCTATGCGAATCCTGCCCGCGGATTCCGCGCCATGCGCCTGCCGTTCGTGCGCAGGTCGCTGGTCAGGACCTATACCCATGGACTCAACGTCAAAAGCCTGGCGATGCGCATTGCACTGTCCCACTGCTGACAGTAGCCGCGGCAGGTTTTATAACTGCGAGAGTCGAACCTCGGGCACGCGGTGGTGACAAAGGGTATGCTATGGCGCAAACTCCGAAACAGCCTGCATATGTCCGGTCCCGCAGGGTTCTCACGCACGCGCCTGCACTGAAACAGTTGCGGATACTATCAGGCGGAAAGAAGCTGTAGAGCAACACGCTAAGCACGATGCCGCTCACCACGATATAGATCTTGTCTCTTTGCGCGGCGAAACCATAGACACAATATGCGACCCTCATGATCGGGGTCGCAATCAGGAGCAGAATGCCCAAGCGGATGATGCTGCGGCTGTCCAGACGGCCGCCGACCAGGAGCGGCGCGATCCGGTCCGCGGGGCCGCGATTCCGTGAAAATGGCGATAATCCGGCCGTCACTCCATGGGCCTGCCACAGTAGAGAAAGCACCGCCAACAAACACCACGATCGCAGCCAGGCTGACGCCTGCGCGCAGCATGCGGCTGATGGCAATTTCCATTTTCAGATCAGCTTCGGACGCCATCCGCTCACAACCTTCCCGTGGCGCCGCTGTAGATCATCTCGACGCCCAGCGCGACAATGACCACGGCGAAAACCACCCTGAGAACAGGTACACGGATCCTGACCAACATGCGCGCCCCCGCGACCGAGCCGGCCAGAACTCCCAGCATGACCGGCGCCGCCAGACCCGGCGGCGATGTATCCCCGGCCGAGATAAATACCGGCGCTCGCCGCAGCCGTCACACCGATCATGAAATTGCTGGTGGTGGTGGAGACTTTGAAGGGAAGCTTCATGGCGTGATCCATGGCCAGAACCTTGACCGCGCCGGAGCCGATGCCGAGAAGGCCGGAGAGAACTCCGGCGATAAACATGATGCCAAAGCCCGCCGGAACATTCTGCGCGATATAGGTCTCGCGGCCGCTTGCTGTGGGGTAATCTCCCCTCAGCTTCGAGCTTCTCGGCCAGCGCATTCGGCGGATGCCGCACCTGCATCGTGCGTATGGCGGAATGAACTCCAGGCGGAGTACAGCAGCGTGATGCCGAAAATAATGCCGATGGCGTGGGTGGAGACGCGCGCAGTGAGATAAGCGCCTACCAGGGCGCCCAGGTGGTGGCCACCTCCAGAAACATACCGATCCGCACGTTGGAGAAACCTTCGCGGACATAAGAGACAGCCGCACCCGAAGAAGTGGCGATGACCGAGATCAGCGAAGCACCAATGGCGTAGCGAAGATCGACATGGAAGAGCAATAGCCAGCGCGGGAACAATGACCACGCCGCCGCCAAGACCAGTGAGGGCGCCGAGCAGCCCGGCGAGAACGGACATTAACAGCACCGCACACGGTAAACTCGATCAAGTCCCATCTGCCCTTTCAAGCATCCAACCTTGGAATGGCGCGGATCAGCTTGACTTTTCGCGTTCGTCGCCAGTCCTAGTGTGTACCAGGGTTTCGTGTAACAACAGACAAAATTTTGGAAGGTTCCATGAGTCGACAGATTTTAACGGCTGGAAAGAAATCTCCAACCACATCAGCGCGGCATTCGCACAGCTCAACGTTGGGAGGTTTATCTGGGAATGCCGGTTCACCGCCCGGCGTTGAAAGATAGAAGCGCAGTGGTCGCGTTTACCGACGAACTCGACCGTTGGCTCTCACGTACTGCACCAGACACTCTGGACGGGCAAATGGTTAATGGAAGCGAAGAGACGCTCATGCGGGTGCACCACAACCTGAGCACCCTGGCGTGGCACACCTCGGAACTCGCATCGCAGACCAGAGCCTTGCAGGAGCAACTGAAGCGATCGCTCGAAATTCAGCACAAGCCGGATTGCATCGAGAATGCGTATTGCCCGTCAGGCCGCGACACCGGGTGACGACGCTGCCGTTCCAACCCAGGAATAACCCTCCAACGCCGGGTGCATACTCCCTTAAAACCAGAGGACTGATTACCAGAAGGATACCTACAGTAACCAAATCCATGGCTGCTATACCTCGCTGGATCCCGCACATCTGCACACCTCGGTGATGAGGGAAAACCCTATTTTCGTTTAGGACGTCTAGTAATTTGGGGTCGGATTCTTATGCCTGCCTCACTAACCCGACGCAACCCGGAGTAGAAACATGCAATCGTTGCCAACGGATGACGATGGCCTCGACAGGAAACGCGCGCCGGCGGCTCTCGAATTAGTCAATGAACGATTGGAAATGGCGATTGAGCAACTGCGCCTGGCCAACGAGGCACTCGAAGTTGCCGGCCATGAACTCGGCACGTTGAATAATCAGCTGGAGATGATGCATGAAGAGATGGAGAGGCTAAGCCAGGAAGTGGTTCGCCTGAGAGAGGGCTACGCCCACACCCTCAACCACGTGCCATACCCCGTAGTGCTGGCAGACAGAGAGGGGAAGATCGAGGCTTGGAATACTGCTGCACAAGCGCTATTCCACCTGGCACTCGATGCCTGGGTTGGTATCGATTTGTCCGAGTTTCCAGTGCAGCCTTCCCTGGGGCGGGCGCTGAGCAGGAAACATCGGGCAGTGGTGGAAGGTGGAGCGGCATCGATGCTGAGCAACCAACTGGTGCAGGTGAAGCGCGCCATCCATCGCATGGATGTGCATTTCACTTCGCTTAGCCGGGAGCGATCGAGTCATGGCGTGCTGGTGACGTTCGTGACCTCGCCGGCGCGGGACGAGGTGGTCTCGGTGTGGGAAGCGGAACGACAACAACCTGGTGGATAGCGCCGCCAGCTGAGGCCGGTAAGCGCCTCCATCACCGTTTCGTATTCGGGAAGGTGTTAAAAGCAAAGCGGGCGACTTTTCCTGAAGAAAAGCCGCCCGCTGTACTTCGCTGTGCAGAGCAGAAGGTGAACTTAGTAAACGGATGCCCCGCCCACGGATGCAAGGTCCCTTTGGCCGGCAGCATGGGAACTCGGCGGGGATAAGACCGACTCGTAGATCTGCATCATCTGCGCGTAGTTCTCTTCCCCGGTGTATTTGCTCTCATATTCCCTTCGGCCTTGAGCGCGCATCAAGGCAACCTCTGCGGGGTGGGCGCGCAGCCAACGCACCTTCTCCACCAGGTCGCTTGCGTTCCCGGGTTCAAAGTGCAGCCCGGTTCGCAGATGATCAACGACGGACGACATGCTTCCCAGGTTGCTGGCAATCACGGGCAAACCCACGGCGAAGGCTTCAGCCAGGATCATAGGGAAGCCCTCATACCACGTTGATGGCAGTATGAGCATCGATGCATCCTTCATCCGCTGCAGGATGTCCGCTCGCGGAAGCCATTTCAGCCAGGTCACGCCTTCCATTTCGCGGCTGGCCTTTTCCACCTCCGGCGCCGACGGACCGTCACCCGCAATTTGCAATGGCAGCTCATGGCCGATTTGCCGCCAGGCTTCCAGCATAGTGCTGATTCCCTTCTCCGGCGTCAGTCGCCCCACGAATAAGGCGTAGTTGCCCTTGCCCTCACCGCGCCCGGGATCCGTCTGCAGAAAATTGGGCTTGACCAGGATCTTCTCCGCGGGAAAGCCCCCCTCGATGAACTTGTCACGCGCGAAATCGGTCAGGGCAATGTAGGCGGAGACGGTTTTGCTGTAGGTCTGCTTGTAGTTGTGCGTCGCCAGCATCGCGGCCCCGGCCGCTGTCGCCAGCCTGCTGCCGCGATAGCAGGCATGAACCACGCCTGGCCAGGGAATGCTCTTGGTCACGCACTTCTCGCATACATGCCCATCGCGGAAGAGAGTGCCCGCGGGACAAAGGAGGCGGTAATTATGCAGGGTTTGTACGACTGGAATTCCTTCCCGGTTAGCCGCGTAGTAGACAGCCGGAGAGATGAGCGGGAAAGTATTATGGACGTGAACGATGTCGGGTTTTTCGCGCTGCATCAGGGCGCGAAGCTCCTGATGCATTTGCTTATTGAAAATGGTGTTGCCGAGCAGGACGAGCTGGTTCATCCCGTTCACTTGGTCGTTGCTGGCCTGGAATAAAACCACTTCGTGGCCGTGCGAGCGCAGAAGATCGGCCTCCTGGGCGAAGACCTGATCCTCACCACCTGGCAACTGGTACGAGTTGTGTACGGAGAGAATCTTCATTAAGCACGCTGCTTGCCACGAATGGCGCGATTCACCATCTGCTTCCATACGCTCTGGGTGAGCAAGCAGATCGACTGCGCGTTGGAAGAGCGGCCGGGGCAGACGGTTGGAGTAGCGCCAGAATGCATCCATTTTCGACTTCTCCCGCAGGCCGTAACGGCATAGATCGCGGTATGCCTGCTGCACCGCCGGATCGTTGTTCAGGCGATGCCGAATGTAGTTCATCTTGAGATAAAGCGGGTTGCGGTCGATGCTCGGAAAGGCCACGGCAAGCTCTGGATCGATGCTCTTCAGATAATGCTTCTGCTCCAGCCAGAGAGCATCCATGATCTTGAGTTCCCGCTCCAGCCGACGCGACGTGATGCGGGTGGAGTTCTGGTCATTCTGTCCGTGCAACCGCCACTGTGCCAGTGGCATATCCACAGCACACAGCTCAGTCATCAGCGGAGCCAGGCGGTGAATCATCTGCTCGGCGTAGCCGGTGTACTCGACCGGTATGGGGAAAATCATGTCAGCGACTTGGCGGCGCAGCGCCAGGTTGGTGG
This sequence comes from uncultured Acidobacteriaceae bacterium, assembly GCA_963815175.1. Lineage (GTDB taxonomy): Bacteria > Acidobacteriota > Terriglobia > Terriglobales > Acidobacteriaceae > PALSA-350. Next base: position 197,815 of record CAWFGM010000051.1, on the reverse strand, counting down.
TCGGCGGCAAGCCCATCAGGATTCCCGCGTTGTCGTAGGCAATTTGCGCGCAGTCTCCGGACGGTAGAGCGCTCAACAGGGGATAGATGCCGCGTTGCCGCTTTTGATTGTCTACCAGGCTGGCTCGATGAATGGCGAAGCCGGAGTCGGGATGGGCGCGAAAGGCGTTGACCACGGCCTCCACCTTGCCGGGCAGAAAGATATCGTCCGCATCGAGCAGGCAGATCACCTCTCCGGTACAGTTCCGGTAGGCAGCATTCAGATTGGCGGCCATGCCGCCATGAGGATTGCGCAGCAACCGTATGCCGAGACCGCGGCTGATATAGGATTCCACCACCTCGCAGGAGTTGTCGTGCGAGGCGTCATCGCTGACGATGATTTCCGACGGCGGGTAGGTCTGCGCCAGAGCGCTCTCGATGGCCTGACCGACATAAGCCCCGTAGTTGAAGCACGTGATCAGAACGGAGACGGTGGGCTTCTGGGGAAGACTTCTCAGGGCGACAGGAACGAGCTTGCTCAGGCCTGCGCCTGGCGTCGTTTCGTCGTGTGATGCAGTTTCAATTGCCATCCCGTAATTCCCCTACCTGTACATCCTCGCAGATCCCTTGACTGACGCTCAATTACTCGGAGGCGTTAGGCAGGGCATTGCTGCAGATAAAAGGCCCGCCAGGCGTCGACAAAGTGCTCCTCAGAGCAAGCAGAGGCCGCCAGGCGCGCTCGTTGCCCCATGGCGCGGCGATCGGCCGGGCTGAGCGCAAGAACGCGCTGCAAGCCCCCCCTCACCCCAGCAACCGTGGTTTCAATCAGGAAGCCGTTGTCCCCATCCTGAAGTAGATCCTCCACCCCGTAGAGCTGAGAGACCACAATAGGAAGGCCAGAGGCGGCCGCCTCGTAAGTTACCAATGAAAATGTCTCGTAAAGCGATGGAAAGACGAAGACATCCGAGCTCCATAGATAGGGCCGGACATCAGACTGCATACCAACAAACTTGACCCGGTTACCAAGTTGATCCCTAACCGCCTGGCCACCGAAGCGTGCGATCAGATCAGCTTCGCCGCCCACGACGATCAATTTGACCCGCTCCATCCCTTCGGTGCACAGCGCCTGTAGCAACAGTGGCAGTCCCTTGCGTTCGAATTGTCCCAGGGCGACAAAGAGGCCCACCAGATCCTGGTCTTCGATGCCCAGGCCGTGACGAAATGCCGGGCGATCAAACTCCCCCGGCATTTGCAGCCGCGGCAGGCTGATGGGATTGGGCAGCACGGTCAGCTTGTTCTCGATGTAGGGAAATTCTGCTCGCAGTTCCCTGGCCAGGCCGCGGGATGGAACCACTACCTGTTTTGCTCGCGGATAGGTAAAGCTTTCCATCCAGGCATGAAGCTTATGGTCGAGCCAGCGGAACCAACCGCGCAAACCTTTGGCGCCGGACTTGCTCCAATGATGCTTGAGGTACATGCGATGGCAAAAGTGCGAGTAGAGCAGGTCACCAAACGAAAGGTTGCTCTCCAGCGCCTGAACCAGGTCGAATTTAGCTCCGCCGCGGAGGCGGTATAGCAAGTAACAAAGGGGGGCCATGAAGTGATAAACCACAAAGAGCAACGCCAGCGGGCGCTTAGGCGACGGCACGCGCACGAACTGTATCTTTTCCGGGCACGGATTTTCAAACTCCACCGCAAACACGGTGAAGTCATGCTCCGCCGCAAGCGCACGGAGCATGGCCAGATGGCAGCTACCAATCGGATTGTTGCGCGTTATCTTGAAGTCGAAGACGGCGATGCGCACGCTGAGTTTCCTTTGCAGCTTTTCTCGGTTGAGTGGTCGAAAATCCATGAGTTTGTTAGATGCGGCCTCTTTACAGGTTGCGAAAAAACTCGGGTTTTGTATCAGGGCACGACTTTAGCCGGGCCGTTCGGGGACTTCTCTGCCAGGCGGCCATATCCCGCGAAATATCTCTCAAGCCATCTTTACCAACGAAAGGCGCCCTGGCCGGGGTACCTTGCTGACAATCTTCTTGGCGATCTCCAACGAGGCCGTGGCTGCGGGAGAAGGAGCGTTGCAGACGTGCAAGGAGTTCTTGCCTTCCACCAGCAGGAAATCGTCGACCATGCTGCCATCGCGCAGCAGGGCTTGCGCCCGCACACCGCTCTTGCTCGGAATCAGGTCATCCGCTTGAATTTCGGGCACCATCCTCTGCAGGCTTCGGGTAAATGCGGCCTTGCTCCAGGAGCGATACATCTCCCGAAACCCTTCGCGATAATAGCGCGAGGAAAGCTTCCAGAAACCGGGATAGGTCATCACCTCGGAGAGATCGCGCCAGCTGAAGTCTGACTTGCGATAGCCCTCGCGCTTCATGCTCAACACCGCGTTGGGCCCAGCGTGTATGCTTCCATCCATCATCCGGGTAAAGTGTACGCCGAGAAAAGGAAAGTCGGGATTCGGCACGGGGTAAATGAGATGACGGACCAGGTGGCGTCGCTCGGGCTTCAGTTCGAAATACTCGCCCCGGAAGGGAACGATCATGGCTTTCGGTTCCACGCCGCCCAGCCGCGCCACACGGTCGCTGTGCAGACCGGCGCAGTTGATCAGAAAGCGGGTCTCCATCGCGCCCCATGAGGTCTCCAGCAGGTGACCCAGCGGAGTGGGCACAACCTGAAGCACTTCCGTGCCCACCTTCAGTTCTCCTCCCTGTTGCTGTATTTCGTGCACCAACGCGTGGCATACCTGCCGGTAATCGACAATGCCGGTGGTGGGAACACGAATGGCGGCGATGCAGGAAACATGCGGTTCCACTTCTTTCACTTCTTCCGGGTGCAGCCGCATCGCCGGTACGCCGTTCTCCACTGCGCGCTGGAGCAGGGCATCGAGCTGAGGAATGTCGTCCGGCCTGGTGGCCACTATCAACTTGCCGCACACCTCGAAGGGAACACCATACTCATAGCAAAAGGCGCGCAGGGACTGGTTGCCCGCCTGCGCCATCTGGGCTTTCAGGCTGCCCGGCTGGTAATAAATGCCGGAATGAATGACGCCGCTGTTGCGGCCAGTCTGGTGCTGGGCAAAAGCAACTTCCTTTTCCACTAGAAGAATGCGCGCGAAAGGATAACGGCGGCCAAGAGCGGCGCCGGTCGCCAGACCAACAATTCCTCCACCGATTATCGCGAAATCATACATACATTGCCTTTTGAAGCCTCTGCTCGTTGGCAGGCTGGATTGAAATCAAACCGAGACACAACCTCGGCAGAGGCCCATTTTTCGAAATCGGCTTCCGGTCGGATGAAAAGTGGACGCCGACTTCATCCGCATACGGTTGGTAATAGGAATGGAAGGACAAACAGCAGGTCCTTCACTGGCCAGAGGGCATATCTCCCCACCCCCACTCCAGGAGTGGGCTGTGACAAAAAAGAATGGACGAGGAAAGGATGGAAATCAGACGGCGGCACAGTCTCTATTGCAATTGCACAAACTACGGTGTTCGCTTTGGCTCTCTTGCAGGCAGCCTTTCACGACGGTGAAAGATAAAGAGCGGGCGGCGATTCTTTGCGCCTCACTGAAGACAATTCTGTTGAGCAACCTCTGTTATTCGACGACCCCTTTCTGCACCAAAGACTCGGGCTCAGTCATCAGGAATTCGATCGGCGCTTCCTGATGGTCCATCCCCGAAACGACAGCCAGATCGCTCACGCTCGGCGCCCGTCCTTTGGTGACGCCCTTAAGCGCAAAAGGATTCAATCCGGCTCGCCACAAAACGAAGATGAAGGCGACGAGCGTGTACCCCTGCGAAATTACGGCCGCCCACGCGATACCAACCGCTGCCATCCGGGGAACTAGCAGGAAAGCAGCCAGGATGCCCAGGCCGCCGGCGCTGTAGTTTACAAAGTTGAACTGCGTGTCCAGCTGATTAGGCAGCAGCAACTGGAAAATCATCACCGTGGTGAGGGCAATCAACGGAATCCATAGGGAAAAGACACGCAACACGGGCACCGAATCCCGGAAGGCAGGTCCCAGCACAAAATGTACCAGCAATGGAGCTCCCAGATAGATAGCGAGGCCGAAGATCATGCCCACCCCACCGAGAAGAAGCAGGCTGTACTTCACCGTCTTCATCGCTTGCCCGGGGCTCTCCTGCATCTGCTTGGTCAACCTCGGGTAGAGGGCCTGATTCACCGGCCACATCCCTTGTTGGAAGACTCGGGTGATCCGTTCTGCGCCGGCGTACTCACCCAGCGCAGCTACCGGCGCCACCGAGCCCAGGATCAACCGGTTGGCGGAACCGCAGATACTCTGCACCGCACGAAACAAAAACATCGAAGTGCCCAGCCGGAGAGAATCCCACACCGAGGCAGGAGTAGGCCATTGAAAACCTACTTCTCTATAAGCCAGGACAACCGTAACTCCATGAGCCACCACGCAACCGACACACTGGGCCGCCATTACCTTCCATCCGTCGGAGGGCTTATGGACCAGTATGAAGATGCTCAATGTGGCAAGAACCTTGCCTCCTATTTCCAGCATGCTGGCCAGGCGCATACGCTCCAGACCCTGGAAATACCAAAGCATATTGATACCCTGGCAGACGCCCCAAATGGTGCTGGCCCAAAACAGCGCCAACGACGGAGCAATGTGGTGGGTAAAGCGCCGGGAGAAGACGGCTCCCGCAATACACAAAATGGCCAGCAGAAATTTGGCGCCTAACACTCCGGAGATCAGCGCGGAAAGATGTTTCGGCTCGTGCCGGTGGCGTGAGGTATCCCGGGCTGCCGAGATATCGAACCCATATTCCACCACGCTCGCGATCACTTCTCCGATCGCTTGCGCAAACACCACCACTCCCCACCCCGAAGGGCCAAGGACGCGCGCCAGGTAGGGAAACGTCATGCAGAGGCAGCGCGTAGGTACAAATCTGCACCCCATATAAAGCGATTACGTTGTGTACAACGCCGCTGCGCAGCAGCTTTCTGGATTTCTGATTCAGTGAGGAGGCGTCGCCTGGCGAGCCCGTTGACGTCATGTCCCGCTTCCCACTCCGACGGTGGTGTTGCGATAGTTTCTCCCCGGGCTCATCATGGCATCCGGCCAGGTTTTCCATGGTGCCTGTCCGGTTTCCCATAGACTCTCCAAGTATCTCTTTTCGCGCAACGTATCCATGCACTGCCAGAAAGCGCTGTGGCGATAGGCCATAAGTTGGCCGGCAGCGGCCAAGCGTTGCAACGGTTCTTTTTCGAAGTGGGTGCCATCGCCGTCGATGAAATCAAGGACCTCCGGCTCCAACACAAAAAATGCGCCGTTGATCCAACCCTCCTTGGTCTGCGGCTGGCTCGAAACCTCAACGATCCTGTCGTCTTCCAATTCCAGATGCCCAAATCTCGCCGCCGGCCGAACCGCAGTCAGCGTAGCCAGTTTTCCGTGGGAGCGGTGGAACGCCAGCAGATCGTGGAGGTTGATATCGGCGACACCATCGCCCCAGGCGAGCATGAAGGTCTCGTTGCCCAGGTAAGGAGCGAGCCTCTTGATCCGGCCACCCGTCTCCGTCTTCATGCCGGTATCGACCAACTCCACCATCCAGTCGGGAACGGCTCCCCCATTCATCCTCACTCTTCCCGTTTTCAACGACACGCTTAGATCCCGGTTGAGGGAGCAGTAGTCCAGCATGTATTTTTTGATGACTTCGCCCTTGTGTCCCAGCGCGATCACGAACTCCTCGTGGCCGTATTGTGCGTAGTGCATCAGGATGTGCCAGAGAATCGGTTTGCCGCCAATCTCCACCATTGTTTTTGGTTTGAGTTCTGTGTCCTCTGCAAGGCAGGAACCGATGGCCCCGGCAAGAACGGCGACTTTCATATAGATTCCCCTTCGCGCGGGTTGAGATCGAGCGAGCCCAGAGGTGCTGGTGTGGCAGCTGATGCATGCCGGTTCTGCAAGTTGAACATCGCCCAGCGCACGATCGCCAGATAGCACCTGAGGCGTTGTGCTCCGTTCAGCGGTGAGCGGGCTACGGAACGAGAGAACTCCTTCGCCGCATTCCATTCCGGAAAGAGAGGTTTGCGGGGTGGTTGCGGAAGGGGCGATACAGCCTCGACCGTGTGCTTGCAACAGATTGACAAATGCTCCGGCACTTCGTAGAAGCGACCCAGCAGCCCCAGTTGCAACAAAAGGACACGGTCACTGTGTTCAAAGCTGCCCCGGGGCGGAAGCTTGCGCAGCGCATCGAGACGGATCAGACCGGACAGAGGGTAACCGCCATGGTCCTTAAGCAGGAGGTCACGTGCGCGTACTACCGGATCGAGTGAGCTGGTGCGTAACCGTTCATCATTGCTTTCGACGAATTGCCCCCTCTCGTCGATGGACCGGGTCAGAGTGTGGGCGAGGACCAGCGAATCATCTGCTTCCAAAGCGTCGATACAGAGACGCAGAAAGTCGGGCTGAATCATGTCGTCAGGCGTTGCCCATTTGAAGTACTTGCCGGCGGCCTTGAAATAAACATTCCTCAGGTTCCAGCCGGCACTCATTTCTTGCTCGGCACGGTAATACCGAATGCGGGAATCCTGTTCTGCGAACCGGCAGCAGATCTCCTCGCTGCCATCGGTAGAGCAATTGTCGGAGATGATGAGTTCGAAATCCCGGAACGTCTGATTCAGAATGGATTCGATGGCAGCTTCCAGAAAACGATCTCCGTCGTAAAGATAGAGCCCGATACTAAGGAGAGGCGCGGTGCTCATGGATTCATTGCTCCAATCTGGCTTGCCGAGGCAGCGCACGGAGGGCTGCCGGAGAATGAGGAGATGCAACTCCACCATTCGTGAGGGTCGTTTCTTGCATGGAAAGCTTGATGGTGAAAGGCCCTATGACGCCATGGGTGTCCCAGAGTCCTGCTCTTGAGATCTGGGCACGTCCTTCCTCAACGGTCAAAGGGCTAGGCCAGTTTTCTTACCCGGGAAACCAACTGCTTAATCCAACTTTGCCGAATCAGGAGATTGACAGCAAAATCGAAGACCCGGTGGGGCAAGTAAATGGAGATCTTCCAAAACCACACATAGCGCGCGTCCGGCACTTTGAGGCACTCCATGTAGCGATCATAGTGACGGCGAACGTCAGGATCGCGTGCCAGCCGGGCATGGATGTAACTCGCATAAGCGATGAACGGGTGCAGGCTAAGCGGCTGAAAAGTCTCGGCTAGACGCTCGTCCATGGTTTCGAGGAAGCGTTTCTGGGCCGCCCATAGCGCCCCACAATATTCCAGCTCGCGCTGAAATGACGCCGCCGTCACCCGGTCCAGCCCATAGTTGTTCTCGCCGTGCAGTCGATATTCCGACAAGGCCTCATTCTCGCGGGTTACATTCGTGATCAGCGGAGCAAGGCGGGTAATCAATTGATCCGGACAGTTGACCAACGGAGCTTCCAGCGGCAGCGGAAAGAGCCGCGCAGCGACCTCCCGATGCAGGCTCAACCCAGAAGTCGGTGGCATGAAAGGCAAGATACCGCCATCTTGCAACAATCGCGTGCCATACCATCCACAGGGCAACGGGTCCGTCATCGGCCACACACCCTGGCGGCGGAGGTCCGCAGTCATCCGGATCACACGATGCACGCCAAAACCGGAGTCGGGGTGGGCCAGAAAATCAGCCACAATCCGCTCGACTTTGTTCGGCAGGAAGCGATCGTCTGAATCCAGCAGGGCAATAATCTCACCCCGGCTGGCCGCAAACGCCGCATTGAAGCCCGACGCCTGCCCTCCATTGGCCTTGCAGATCAACTTCAGGCGCGGGTCTTTTCGCTGATACTCCTCAATGATGCTGACCGAGTCATCGGTCGACCCGTCGTCACAGATGATCAGCTCGATGTTGGAATACGTCTGATCGAGAGCGCTCTGAATCGACTCGCCGATATAGCGGCCATAGTTGTAGTTGGAAATCAAAATGGAAACGAGTGGCTCCGACGACAAACGGAGAAGCTCGATAGGATGGAGCCCGGTGATGGTTTCAGATTCAGAAATGGCCATAGGGTTTGGATAAGACAAACATCACACACGTGGGTGGAAACTACGTTGAGCCGTCGGCCGGGGCCCTGCTTTGCTGCTGAGTCCCCGGCGGATACAGCACGCCACTCAATATGCTCCGACTCCCTTCACCACCAAACCTGGGGTGGCCAAAATAATTTTGATATCCAGCAGCAGCGACCATTCGCGAATATATTGCAAATCGAGTCGCACCATCTCTTCGAACGGAAGTTCGCTGCGCCCGTTCACCTGCCACAGGCCGGTGATGCCCGGATACACAGCAGACCTTCCCTCGGACCAGTCCGCGTATTCGCGGCTCATCCCGTCCGGTCCTAAATCGCCGGCAGGCAAAGGCCTGGGACCTACCAGGCTCATCTCGCCGCGCAATACGTTGATCAATTGTGGAAGCTCATCCAGGCTATAGCGGCGGATGAAACGGCCGATCGGGGTTACCCGCGGATCCTGTTTGATCTTGAAAATATGGCCTTGCTTTTCATTGGCATGGGCCACATGGGTACGATCCATTGCTGTATACATCGACCGGAATTTCAGGAACATGAAATGGCGTCCACCCCGGCCTACGCGCGGCGCCTTGTACAAAATGGGTCCGTCGGAGGTCAACTTCACAAGGGCCGCGATGACCAGCATGGTGGGCGCCAGAAAAATCAGCGCCAGAGAGGACGCGACGATGTCAAAGCCACGCTTGACGATCTCCTGACCTCTGCTAAACGCCAGCGGCCGCAGTTCGACCAGCGGCAATCCATATTGGGTGATCACATTGACCCGGCCCGGTTCGGGGGCAAAGTCCACTGTGCAATTGACGATGACACCCATGCGCTTGAAGACCTTGTTGCATTCGTCAAGTTCGCCACGCGAAATCGACCCATTCAAAAGAATGATGCGATTCAGGTGTTCGCGATTGATCAGCTCGGCTAACTGTGCCGTGGTTCCCAGGACCGGCAACGGAAGAGAAAGACCCGTGGTGGTGTGACCCTCGGGGACGATGAGGCCTTTGATTACGTTGGCCACGTTGGCCGAGTTCATCAGGTCGACCAGGCGCCCCGCATGGGAACCATCTCCCAACAACGCTGCGCGCACAGGCGACGGCCAGTGCCGTTCAGCCACCATCGCGGCAATCACGCTGACGCACCTTGCCAGGCCTAAGCTGACAAAGACCAGAGGCGCGAAAATCATGAAGAACGACCGCGATACGTTGGCTCCCAGTTGGCGGGAGAAGAAAGTAACGATGACGATGTTGCAACTGGCCAGCAGCGCGCCTTCGGCTGCGTTCACCAAGCTGTTCCAAAGACGGATACGGCCTTCCACACGATAGAACCGGAGCCGCCATGCCATAAGGACCCACAAGACGAGGATCATCATTAGCGATGGGGCCCAGATCGAAGCATAGGTCCAGGCCACGTGCTGGGTGGCCAAGGGGTTTAGCAACACCCGCATCTGAATTGTGCAGACCCAGGCAACCGAGACCGCGAGAAGGTCTAGGACAAATTGCATGGTCTGATATAAGCGTAAGTTCCGGACGTGCATGAGAGCGGTTCTCCCCATACGCTTCCTGACGGAGTCAGTGAAGCGTTCCAGTTACCAAAGCAGTCAGAGCTTTTCTCGTGGCGATCTAAGAGGTTCAACCGGCGCTTGATGCGCCGGCGTCGCTGGAGAAATGCACTAGGAGAGGGAACGTCGTACATCAAGACGCTCTTTTAAAGTCACGAGACTCAACTCGGTGAAGCCAGCCCAACCCAATCCCATAACGTCCGATTGGATATAGCCTGTGCTCCCCTGCGACTCGAAATCGCTAGAAGCCTCGCCGGCGTCTTTGTTCCCCTTGCTATCTCGATGTCGGTCTTGTGCAGCCGGTGCTTCGCGGTGGGGGAAGGTGTCCGCGCCGGAGCTGCTAACGAAACCAATCTACTTCGTGGGCCGACTCGAGTTGCTTACTAAATGGTCTCACATGGATCCATGAGACCTGATGAAACTACGTTTAACTACGGCTTACGCCGGCGTAGCTGTTGTAACCAGCGACGTAGGACGGATCCTCGATGCGCATATCGCAGCCATTGAGAATGGTGCCAATGACCGGAGTGCCATCATCCGCCAAACGTTCTTTGGCTTCTCCCAACTGCTCCGGGCTGGTCTCGCCGGCGCGGCTGATCAGAATCACGCCGTCCGCATTGCGGCTCAGCAAGCGAGCATCGGCCATACCCATCATGGGCGGAGAATCGATCAGCACGAAGTCGTACTCCGACCGCGCCGTCTCGATCACGCTGTCCAGATAGGTAGAGTGAAGCAGCTTGGAGATGTTGGCCGGCTCCGATCCGCCAGGCAGCACGGACAGTCCGGGTACGGGGGTAGTGCGGATCACGGAGTTCAACGTGATCGGTCCGGCTCCGCCGTCGAGCAGCGCATCGCTCAAGCCGGTCGCGAACTGCAACCCGAAGAGCTTGCCCAAGCGCGGCCGACGCAGATCGCCGTCAACCAGCAACACCCGCCGTCCGATTTCCGCCAGGCTGATGCCAAGATTCGCCACCGTGGTTGTTTTTCCTGCCTTGGGGCGAGGGCTGGTCACGAGGATGACCCGCGGACTCACTCCGTTCACCCGGCTGAGCAGAATCGAGGTGATCGCGGACCGGTATGCATCCGCCATCATGGTTTCATCGTGGCAGTACTGCACCATATCCTTGTCCATGATGGCCGACTTGCCAATCGACAAGCTATTCTTCGATTCGGCAAGCGCGGTCGTACCACTCAAATTGCGCAGGGTGAGCGGGATGCGCTCGCTGTTGCCAATGCGGGCCGAGGGAATCACCGCCAACTCAGGCACGTTGAGGTGCTTGACACTCTGCCCGGGCGACCGCAGGCTGGCATCGTTGCGTTCGCGCAGCAGGATGTAGCAAGTCGAGAAAGTAAGGCCCAAGAGCAATCCCAAAGACAGGTTCAGCGCAAGACTCGGCCGGTATGGCGAACTGGCCGGGGTCCCTGGGCTGACCACGCGCACGTCGCTCGAGCGCAGGGCCGCGACAATGCTCGCTTCCTTCACTCTCTGCAACATGGACTGGTAAATGTCACGATTGGCGTCCACTTCCTTCTTCAGGATGTTGTAGCGAACCTCTTTCACCGACTGGTCGGAAACCACGCCCAGCTGCTGGTGATAGGCCTGGTTGAGCAATTGCTTGCGCCGCTCGGTGGCCGAGTTCTGCACTCCCAGGCGCTTGATGATGTTGGCGCGCTGGTGGGCAGACTGTTGTTCCAGGTCGGCGATCTGGGCGTTCAGCTGCTGGATCTTATAGTTCTGCGGCGTCAGCGTGACACTCAGATCGGAAAGCTGGCGGCGCAGGTCGGCCAGACGGGCGCGGTTATCGCGGAGCGTCGGGTCGTCCAGTACCTGGGGCATCGCTTCAGACGGATTGCTGTGCGAGACCTCAACCTGGGCCTCGGTGTCGGCCTCGTCTGCCTCAGCCTTCGCCAGGTCGGTTTGAATCTGGCGCAGCTTATCGGCCGCGACACTCTCCTGCGATTCGCTGGGGATCACGATACCCGTCTGCCGCGCGTAGTTCTGCAGATCGTTTTCCGAATCCTGCAACTTCTTCCGTGCATCGGCCAGCTGCGCGGTGAGGAACTTGTTGGTGTCGCCGGCAGAGCTGCCCCGAGCATCCTGAGCTTGCTCAATAAACTGTTGCGTCAGCGTGTTCGCGGTGTCCGCGGTCAGCTGCGGTTCGGGACCCAGAACGGTCAACGAGATCAGATCCGAAGTCCCGTCGACCTTGACCTTGGCGTCGTCGAGCATCTTCAAGATCACGGCTTCGCCCTGAGCCGGCGTGGCCACGGCCGGTTCGCCGACCCATCCCCGCACGGTGCCGATGAGGCCGCCACCCGAGGCGACGGCGCCGGGGACCTTGGGACCCAGGACCTCCGCTGTCCGATGTACTACCGGCGGGCTCTTCAAGAGCTTGGTTTGGGTCTCGATGTATTGGTCGCCCGTTACCTGGTTGGAGGTCGGATCGACTTCCTTGCTATTCATGAAGTCCTGGTTGATCCCCATGACTTCCAGAATGACTTCCGACTTGTAAACCTTGGGCGCAACCAGGGTGTAAAGCACGCTGAGCAGAAGCGTACCGCCAACGATGGCAGCCACCGCGTTACGATGGCGGCGAAGCAAGGCAGAGTAGTTGACCGCGGCCTCAGGCCGGGGCCGATTTCCTGCCATCGGACGCGACAGCTCTATGGCAGTGCCGCGTCCGGCGTTCCGGCCTTCGGGTAAGCGAGGTCCAGGAATGATCTGCTGGGTCGGAGTCATCTTTTTGTAGTCCTTTCGGATTTCGATCGGCCCGCTCTGGAGCCGATCACATGCAAGCTGCAATTCGCTTTGACAAAGTACGGCCCCCCGTCAAGTCGGGGGTCTCGCTTGGGGCCTAGGAATGGGTGAAGGTTGATTGATGGTTCTTAGCGCCAGATAGCCAGGCCGGTCCCAAGCCCGATGGCCGTTTACAACCCAAGCGCTCCCGCCATCTTGCCGGTGCTGTTGGGGATGTAAAGAATGTCGTCAGGACGCATTTGGATGTCAGGAGCTTTGTTCTGCATGATCTTCTTCACGTTGGCGGGAATCTGTTCCCGCTCCGGGCCGCCATAGGCGCGCAAGACCCTGCGCGTCGGAGAGCTTCGCGGTCTTGTCCCATCCGCCGGCCAGGGCAACCGCCTTCGATACCGACATGGTCTCGTTTTCGGTACATCACATACCCGCCCGGCTTGGTGACGTTGCCCAGAACGTAAATCATGCGCGCGCGGGGAACGGTGATCACATCGTGCGGCTTGATCAGGATGTTGCCCTGCGGATCTTTGCCGTTCATGACCGCGCGTATATCGATGTGGGCGACGCTATACTTGCCGGTCGGATCGGTGAAAGCGCCGGCGACCGGAATCGGACCTTCGCTCAGATTGCGGGTAATCAGCACCGTGTCACCGGCATCAGGCCGCAGACCGCCGGCCTGGCCGATCACTTCCATCAGGTTGCGATTGCCGCGCAATTGGACGACACCCGGGGTCATGACATTGCCGGCAACCGACACCGGCTGGCTGTGGAACTCGTTGACCTGCACGGTCACTTGCGGGTCCTTGAAATACTTTTTGTAAGCGGTGACCAGGTTGGCCTGGAATTGCTCCACGGTCAAACCTGCCGCATGCACCGGCCCGATCATGGGCAGGGTGACGGTCCCATCGTTGTCGATCTGCACCGGCTTGTCCGGAATGTCGTCCGCGGCAAAGACGCGAACCGTGATCAGATCTTCCGGCCCCAACAGGTAGCTGGTCGATCTGCTGCAGCCGGAGGCGGCGGCGGTGTGGGCACAGAGGCTGTCGTGAAAACTGCGGGCGGAGTGCCGACCCGGCCGTCCGCGGCGACTACGCTCTGGGCCGAAACCGGAACCAGCATGATGCCCTCGAAGCAAAGAGACAACAAAATCAGTTTGGCTGGAGACTTGTGCATAAATTCACTCACCATAGGTAGCTGGAATGCCGCCGAGAAATACCTCCGGCGGGGAACGTGCTCGGGAAAGAGCGCCTTAGAAGACGGGGATCGATAAAAACACTTAGGGTGCCAACCAATCAAGCCGGCGAAAGGGGGACGTACGAGAGCAAATAGCGTACGTTACTTCGGGAGAACCAAAAAACGGGATAGACAGAAGTTGATTCAAAGTTTTCGCAAGCTTGCCGCTAGGCCATCATCCGCTCCGCAACCGCCGGAGCATAGGGTGAGACCCAGTCAGGATGTACTTCGACCAAAACCGACCGGCGCAATAGATTTACTGAAAGAATCAGCCGCTGGGAACGCCGAACCTCAACCAGGATGCCGGTCAAGCCTGCCAGCGGGCCGCGCAAGATGGAGAACGAACCTGCCTCCCCGACTTCGGTATACGGCCAGGCTTCGAGCGGCACGTCGACGCTGACCGTCTGCTGCAGTGCCTCAATCTCCGCTTTGTCCGCAGGCAGCGGGTTGGTTCCCGCTCGCACTACGTCGATCACACCGCTGGTCATCAGAACCGGCACAATCAACGAGCGGCTGGTGGAGCAAAAAATGTAACCAGGAAAGAGCGGCATCTCTACCACTTTGGTACGATCCGCCCACTGCCGCTTGGATTTGTAAAGGGGCAAAAACTCGGTGAACCCCTTCTCTCGCAGAGCAATCGAAACCTGCTTCTCGTGTCTTGGCCGAACGCGGAAGGCAAACCATTCGTTCGACTCGTTTGACCCTGGATCGCGATACATGAGTATCTCCGTTACAAGAGTGAGCTTGCGTACTGCAATTCCCTAAGGGATCTCACTTCGCTTCGAGGGGGGACGATGCGAAACTTTGATTTTTCAAAACCAAGAGCAACCATTTACTCAGCCAGACGAGCTTCCGCCATCTGGGTTACAGTACTTGAATTCAGGCTTTGCCTGGATAACACCAGCTGCTTAAGTTCAGCCGCGACCAAATTCATCGCTAAACTTCTTACCGCCGAACTTCCAGCTCTTCAATCAAATGGTGCTATAGAGCCGACCAGTGTCAATAAAATCCACGGCCTGTGGCTGCGCCAACTTGCGACACGCCCAAATCAGTGCCAAAAACGAATTTTAGTAACTTCACTCTGGAACTAAAGGTCACCTGAGGTAACCATCTTCAAAGCTTCGCCATCTCAGTCACAGTGACCAAACCGGTGCATTGAGCCAATTGTCATTGTCGAGACTTAAGACCGCCACTAGGGGGGTTAACGGCTGATCAACGGAGTTGGCGGTTATTGCCTCGACCGTTGCTGGTCTTGCAGTACCTACAACCCGTAATCTAGCGGTACTGGGCACAAGTGTCAACAATTCTTCTGCCTGTGGATAACGCCGCCGGGTGTTACTGGCGGTGGAATTTTTATGCCTTCACGCGAAAAATTAAATTGCATTTACACTAATTGTGCACCTAACGCTGGCACTTATGTGCTATCAGGCAGACCTTTTCGGTGGAACAAAACCCCTTCGCGAAGCAAATGTTGCGCCTGTGGATAACTCCACCGCATGTTACCTCGTGGACAGCACCTGGGCTCTCGCAGGTATCGATCCTCATGGCTGACCGCCGGCGTGCGCCAATGCAAAGCTCCGCCGTGAGAACGAACTTCGCCAATCAAATGGCTTCCGAAGTATAGACGCCTTCCGCCGCATACCCGGCTGGGTAAGCGACGGAAGAGGGCGCACGGCGAGACAGCGCCTGGCGCGCCGGGGAGCCAATCGCAGACAGGGCGGGGCCGACAAACAATCCCATGGTCAAGTAGAACGGAATGGCGCCCGCAGGCGTCTCCATCACGTTGCCGAAGAATGCCGCCGTCAGGCCGGAGGCCCAGACGGCGAGACCCCAGGCCTGGCCCGTCACCTTATACGTTCGCCACAGCAAGACACCGCAAGCAATCTGCAGCGAGAAGAAGATCACCACGCCGATCCAGCCGCTGTAGCCGAGAGCGTAGTAAAAGACATTGTGCGGTGTCCGCAGGTCCTTATCTTTGAGGTAGTTCACCAGGTTCTTGAGCGGGAATCCATATCCCGGACCGATGAGCAGATTGGTGTAGTTCTCCTGCGAGTTCTGCCAGATAGCCTCCCACCACATCTTCCTCCACTTGATGGTGCCGCTGTAGAAGCTGACATTGTCGGAGCCGGTAAGATCACGCGCCATATCGGGGCTGACCGCGGCCACACCGCGAGCCACGATTTCAGTGGAGGAGATGGCGCCGCCACGTTCGCCGGGCGAAGGCAGGTTGACGTCCAAAAGGAAGCCGATGCCAGCACGGCAAAGATGCCTGCACCGATCCATGCCACGCGCGTCATCTTCCTCGACAGCACACCCCAGATCATGGTGGCCACCACCATGCCGAGCCACTCGGCGCGGACTTGGGCGGCCAGGAAAGCAAGCCGCAGCCACGGCCATCACGGGCCACCAGCGGGCCGGCTTGGGGTCGAGGCAAAGCAGCGACAGGATGATAAATCCGCCACCATTAGCCTGGCCGAAGACGCTGACTCCGTCCGATCCCGGCATTAGCATGTTTACGTTATGAGGTACCAGCATGTAGGCGGGGGCGTAAAAGCAAAACAGTATGGCAAACACCTGGACAAACCGCAGCAGAAGCTCGGGCTGGCGCGCGCCCAGCCATATCCCAGGAACAGGTAGAGCGGATAGACGTTGAAGACCAGGTTCTCCAGGGCAGTGACGGGCTGGAAGCCGACCAGCACGCCGCGGATGACCTGGAAGACTCCGTAAGAGATCGATACCAGCAGAATCCAGCCCAACGGACCCAGGGGACCGCCCTTGGTCAGCGCCTTGATCCAGCGATCGAAGAGCTCGCGCGGGCGCAGCAAGATAAATGCCGCCAGCGTCAGGTCGCCAATGAACAACTTGGCGGGCGGGATCCCAAGATACGAGAAGCTGCGGGCCGTCAGGGAATAACCGACCAGCAGGAACAGAGCCCACTTCGACCAGTAGTCCCACTTGCGATTTGGCAGGCTTTCAGGTTCCAGTTCGGTATAGTACATTCCCTTATCTCCGATCACGGCAGCGTGATTTTCGCGGTATTCCTTTCGTTCGATGTGCTTTGCACAGGAATCGTATTGCAGCAACGAGCCGGATGGCGCTTCCATCAGACGACAAAAGCAGGCCGATGCACTTGCAAATTGGCCTGGCGGTTGGGTTTTACTTGTGATTCACCGAAGAACACTCTGGACCCAGCTTCGCCATCTCAGTCCCATGGACCGCAAAAAACAGAAGCTGAATCGCATGTAGCGAAAGCCGCTGTTGGGGGGGTACAGGGCTATCGATGGTCTGGGCGGCCAACGCCTCATCCATCACATCTCTTGGTAGTGCCTACTTCCCGTAATCTAGCGGCAGCGCCCCCTGGTGTCAACAAATTCGAGCGGTTGGGGTACGCCAATGTGCGACAGAGGTGGTTACCGTCTCTGGGTACCGGCGTTTCCTTGACGGCACGCCCCGTTGCAGGATTGTGCACCTGCTCAAAAATTTACCGGCAGCGGTAAACCTTTTATTCTCCCTGCCATAGACATCGGCGACGCCGCCGTGAGAGATTCATCGAACCGTCCAGCGTCGCCGCGGCGGACCAACCAGGTAGCATTACATCTTCCGGCCCAGCTCCTAAATGGCACCCCCTCACGGTTCGAACCAAGGAGACTCTATGAGCTTTCTCTCAGGAATTGGCGATTTGCTGAAACAATATTCGGCCAACAGCGCCACTCCAGCCACCACTCCAGTTGTAGAACAGCATTTCGACCAGGTGGCCCAGGCAGTGCCCAGTTCCACCATCGCCAGCGGTTTGGCCGAAGCGTTTCGCTCCGGTCAAACCGCCTCCTTTCCGCAGATGGCCGCTCAACTGTTCGCCAACGGGAATAACCAGCAACAGGCGAGCGTGTTGAACGGTCTGATGGCCACGCTCGGACCGGCGGTGATTGCCCAATTTGCGGCAGCGCTCCCAACTCGCCGCTGGCGGCGCTGCTGCGCTCCGGCTCCGTGACCCCTGCGCAGGCGGCCAGCGTCAACCCCGCCGATGTCCAGGCGCTCACCGCCCACGCTCAAAATCAAGACCCTTCGATCATCGACCGCGTAAGCGCCATCTATGCGGAGCACCCAGTGCTTATCAAAAGTCTGGGCGCAGCTGCCTTGACGATTGCCATGAAGAAGATCGCCGACCAGCATGCCGCGTGAACATTTTCCATCTACTGTGCTGTAAACACAAATCAACCGCTACGAAAAAGGAGAAAAAACGTTATGGCAGATCTCGATCAGTTGAAGCAGAAATATTCGCCCGTGATCCAGACAATTGAGGGATTTAGCGACTTGGGCGCGAAGGTGGACTCGGTGAGCCTGGATGGCGACAAGCTACTATTTGAAAGGTTCGGTGCCGTCAGAAGTAGTCGCCAATCGCGTGTGGGACGTAATCAAGCAAGTGGACCCGACCTACTCCGACCTGCACCACGAAATCGCCACCACCGGCGGACGCGAATCAAAGCTATAGCGTAAAGAGCGGAGACAACCTCTCCAAAATAAGCAACCGCTTCTACGGATCGCCCAATCACTATTCCAATATTGCCGCAGCCAGCAATATTTCTGACCCCAATAAGATCCAGGTCGGCCAGAACATCACGATACCCGTGCTTCATAGATCAAGGCGGTCCACGCCTTTTCGTCTCAAATGTGAAAAAGCCCGGGACTCAAGTCCCGGGCTTTTTTGTGTTTCATTGAAGGGTACTCAACCCTCACGCCGCAACTTTCCGGCACGGATCAGTTGCCGGGCCCAGATGGGCGTTGATTTCTCGAGCCTTTTTGGGGAGAGGCAAATTTCCTCGATCGTGCGAGTATTGGCAATGGGATGATGCAGGCCTGATGCTTCGAAAATTTCTCCGCTTAAACAATTGGACAAAGTTGGTTGTGGTCTTTCTGTTGGGCTGTATCCTTGCGGCAATCTCCTATGGCTTAGCGTTTAGCAACACCCAGCTGAACGCTGCTTCTTCTCACCAACCGGGCGCGGGCTATGTTTCTGCAGCCGGCACTTTACTACTGACCGCCGCTTCTCATTCGTCTGACACGGCAGACGACGCGTCTTCCGCAGCGCAAAATAGCTCTTGCCGGGCCGCGGGTGGGGCCGGGGCTCCCCTCACCGGGTGCGGTGGCGCAACCATTCACCTCAACAGCGGCATGAGCCAGGGCACGCTGAGCAGCAGAATCTCGAGTGCTCCGAAGCTGCACATTGATCGTCTTTGCCGCCGGCACCTACTACATCTCAGGCGCCGATCAATATACCTTGCGGAGTCGACAATCACCGGCCAGCCGCATCGCCGGCAACCGCGATCCTGGCTGCCACTTACACCGGCAACGTGATTTTCGCCGTAGGCCGTTGCACCACGCCCGTCACCATCGGATATCTGCATTTTGAAAACACAGGCGGCATATACGTCACCGCGCCAATGTCGGGTATCACCATCACCAATAGCCAATTCACCGATCTTCCCGCCACCCACCAGCAGTGGTCGGATATGGGGATCTATTTTGACGGAACGAACGGAGGAACCATCAGCAACGCCACCATCACCAACAACACCTTTGGTGATCCCTCTTCCTGTACCGCTGTGATGTCGATCGATCATGATGAGGGCGGCAACTGCAACGGGATCTTTTTCCAGGCGACCTGGATGGCATCGTGATCGAGAACAACACCTTTACCCACCTGGAGGAAGGGTTTCACGTGCTTTGCTTCGCAGGAGACAAATGCACCGGCAGTAGCGCGCCGACTTGGAACCACTTCATTGTGCGATGGAATGACTTCAATCACATTCACCGTATAGCGGCGGAGATGCAGCCCCAGCCAGCTCCGGATGTCGTCATCGCTTTCAATTCCTATGAGGACGCCTTCGCCCCATCGACCTTCTCCATGGGATTCTCCTTAGCTTGCTGCGCGGGCATCAGAGGCGCCACTGTGCCCTTCGTCAATCACAATGTCCTGCTGGCCAACGTAAAGGAGGCGGGCAAGTACATAGCCTATGCCATCGAGTGGTGGGGCAATGGTGCGCAGGCGAATAATAATCTGATTCAAGGATATTGGGCCAACGGCATCGTTTGGGGTCTGGGCGGCGGTCCGTGGGAAGTGCGAAACTCAGTCATTCAAGGCCCGTACATGGCCGGTCCGAATGGCTGCTACATCTGCGACGAAAAAGAGGGCGCAACCACAACCCCGATCCGCAGCGGAAACCTCACCAGCACAACCATCACACCCATCATCAGTATCGCTCCCACCATCTCGCCCGCGGGGGGCGCGATCTCCGGCGCGACTACCATAACCCTGGCCGACAGCGGGACGAACCATTCCATCTATTACACGACCGACGGCAGCACTCCCACCACTTCTTCGACGCTGTATAGCGGTCCCTTCCCAGTAAACGCGGGAACCACAGTAAAGGCGATCGGCATGTGGGGTCGGGGCGCAAACCCAAAGAGCTATCCGCCAGGCTACGGTTACGTGCCCAGCGAGGTCGTCAGCGCAAGCTACACCACCGGCGCGGGAGGCAAGCAGCCTGCTGCCAAAGTCAGCCCTTCCCGCGACCACACTTAACGCATGCTAAATCCTTCTTTGCCTTCACCCCGATAAAGCAAGTTCCTGTTCCGGCGCCCTAAACCATTTCGACGACACTCCTGCCCTAATTCGGTCTCGGGCGAGTAACAGATCGAAGGGTAAGTGGGCGTCTGTCCAAGTGTAGGGACTCTTGTTGCTTGACTCTGCCCATCCTCTTAGAACCTTGCCAAGGGCGGCCTACCAGCCTCTACAAAAATGCTTTAGCCGCAAGCAAACTCCGCATTCTGCATGCAATGGCGAGCGAGCAGTGGAATTGTCTCGAAAGTAACGAAAATTCCACACGGCGGCGCCCCAAAATACCCGGCGAGCGAGCAAAAAATTCTCCCTCAAACCCATTGCAATCAACGCTTTACAAACTTATGTAATGGCCAATCGGTGTGATTGCCCCAATCTGGGACATCCGCGAGAGTAACAGCATTAGGACAGCAAAACTCGCCGTCGGCACAACGTGTCTCAGGGACGCGCTCAGCCGTTCGTGCCTCTGAAATGGCCTCTATCCCCAGGCCGCGCGATGCTTCGAAATTCAGACTCGACGAGGCTTTAAATGCGTATTCCCCCCATTCCACAGGTGTGTTCCGGCCTCCTGTGTGTGTTATTGATTTTGATCGCCGGGTGCAGTAACCCCTCGTCCCAGAACCTGGCTTCCCTGACCGTGACCGCGACACCGTCCACGGTTCGCGTAGGTGGCTCGTCAGTGTTGAAGGCAGTGGCCCATCTGAGCGATGGTACGACCCAGGATGTAACGTCCAGTACCCAGTTCACGCTATCGAACCCCGCTCTGGCCACGATGGCCGATGGGGCAATCACCGCCAAAGCGACGGGCACGGTGATGGTGCAGGCGGCTTATGTAGAGGCAACACCGGCGGGCACATCGCCGGCGTCGGCCAACACTACACCAGAGAGTCTAAGCGGCTCGACTCAGGTCACTATCTCCGCGACGTCATCGAGCAATACTCCTGCCATCAACTGGAGCGCGCCCGCGGCAATATCCTACGGCACAGCATTGAGCGGCACGCAGCTAAACGCAACTGCCAATGTTGCCGGAAGCTTCACCTACACGCCGGCTGCCGGGACAGTTCTCAAAGTGGGAACGCAGACACTATCCGCCCTATTTACGCCGACGGACTCGAAAACCTATTCTGCCGCGACAGCCACAGTGCAGCTCACCGTGAATCAAGCTACTCCGGCCATCACCTGGGCCGCACTCGCGCCCATCGCGACAGGAACAGCCCTAAGCTCTACGCAGTTGGACGCTACCGCGAACGTACCTGGCGCCTTTACTTATAATCCTGCCGCGGGCAACGTTCCTGCAGCCGGCACTCTGCAACTGACTGCTACGTTTACTCCGACCGACACCACCGATTACGCCACTGCCACGGCACACAACACCCTTGCCGTCGGTTCGTCCAACGGTCCGATCACGAGAGGAACTCCCTGCCCTATACCGTCGGGTGCAAGCCAAGCAACCATACAGTCAACTCTGAATTCCTGCGGAAGTGGGAACACGGCGGTCTTCGCCGCAGGCACTTACAACATAGGCAGCACGCTAAACTGGCCTTGCGGCGTGTCAATCGCTGGTCCTACTCCTGCCGGGGTAACCATACCCAGCGGCACCGGATCCATGACGGTCTATCCCGGGCCTTACACAGCGACGCTCAATTGGACCGGAGGC
Organism: uncultured Acidobacteriaceae bacterium; assembly: GCA_963815175.1. Lineage (GTDB taxonomy): Bacteria > Acidobacteriota > Terriglobia > Terriglobales > Acidobacteriaceae > PALSA-350. Next base: position 175,998 of record CAWFGM010000051.1, on the reverse strand, counting down.
GGCGGTAATTGGGTGGTTAGCTATCCCAGCGGATGCACGGCGTCCGGAGTCGCGTTTCAGTTCATGAACGTCAACGGCAACCAACCCAGCTCAGGGGGCGGGGGTTCCATCTATTTAGGCGACGGAGGCGGAACGGGGCCTGCGATCCAGTTCAATTATTTTCATGGTGTTCAGTCGGATACGAACTCAGACTGCTGCTCGAGCGGGCTGATCTATGTAGATGGAACCGGTTCAACGCAAGGACACAGCGTCTGGACCAATCTAACCATTAATTGGAATACCTTTGGAGCGACGGGCGACTGCTCCACGCTCATGAACACTTTTTCCTATAACGGGACCAACTACAACAATTACGGTGGCTATTGCGATGCGGTCGATCTGCACACCAGCACCACGAACTTGACCATGGAGTACAACAAGACCGTCTATCTTGAGCAAGGTTTCAAGTTTCAAGAACCGGGGCCGAATGGAGGGCAAACGGCCAACCCATCGGACAACCAGTACCTGCATATCAACGCCAATGTGATGTACAACGACTTCGCGGGTATTCACCGCATCACCATCGAAGCGCAGGACACCCCCGATAATACCGAGAACTTTAACTACAACGATTGGCATGACCCAGTCGACCCTGGTTACGGGTCTTGGCTGTTCTCTCTGCCGCAGTACGACGGAACAGGAACCAGCTACACCAATCTGAATACCAATGTGAGCTACAACGTATTTGCGTCGAATGTCGCCACAGGCTCCGGGGGAGGCTATATCCCAGGAGTCGAGTTCTGGAGCACGGGGCAGGCCAACTACAATCTTTTCCAGGGAAATCTATCCTGCGGTGTTCAATACGGATACGGAAATAGCCCTTGGGAAATTAACTACAACACGTATCAGGGTAGTGGCCAAGCTGTTTGCAACGAAGAGAATCAAAACACCAATCCGAACCCGGCGCAAACCGGCAACACCAACAGCGGCACGGTAGCAGCCGTGACCTCGGTAGCGCCTACCATCTCCCCGGCAGGCGGATCGTTTAGCGGAAGCCAGGTTGTGACCTTTACGAATCCGGGCACGAACCGGGATGTCAACACGGGGATTTGGTACACAACCGATGGATCGACTCCAGTTCCCGGTCAAGGCACAGCACAATTCATGCTGAGTGGTGGCACCATCACGGTAACAAACACCACCACGATTAAAGCCGTGGGTATGTGGGGGCAGTACAACCAACCCAGATCCTATCCGTCTGGATACGGCTATGTGCCCAGCGCGGTTGTCACGGCGAGCTATGTTTCCGGCTCGGTGGTTAAGAAGCCAGGCGCGAAGGTCAGCTCTGCGGTAACGGGAACTGACACCATCACAGGGGCAGAATCCAGCGCGGGTTCCAACGCAGCCGCGGCGGCAGCGGAGTTGACCTCCGTATCCGTGGTGCCTGCACAAGCCATGGTCGCCATTGGCGGCAACACCCAGCTGAAGGCCATCGCGACGTTCAGCGATGGTTCGACCAAAGACGTCACGACAGACTTCGCCTGGGCGTCGTCGGATACGCGCACCATCACCGCAACCTCTTCCGGCTTGCTTGCAGGATTGGCCACCGGAAAAGCAACCATCACTGGCAGCTACCAAGGACACCAGGCCTCCGTGCCCGCGGTCAGCAACATCGGCCAAGTGGAGTGGAGTGCTCCCATCGTCATCACCGAAGGCGGCACCTACTCCGGAAACTGGCGCAGCACGGACAGCAAGACCCCGGCAGTCACGGTAGCCACTACTGCCCCCGTGGTGATCGAGAGCTCGCATATCAGCAGTGTTGCGGGCTTGATCAAGACCAGCGTTGCCGGCGCCGATGTCACCGTCCGCAACAGTGTCGGCTCTGGCGCTGAACCCGGCGGTCAAGGGCCAAGCAAACGGCGTCTTCCTCGACGCCTCCTCCCCGGCTCGGCTCGATGTAGAGAACAACTACGTTGAGAACGCGGGTGGTGGCGTACTGGTGCATGGTTATTCCGGCAATCGCGATGGACAACAGACCGTCGTGATCCGCGCCAACCGCGCACGCAACCTCAATGGCCTACTCAGCGATGGCAACGGCGGCTATCTGCCGGGAGTCGGCTCCAACCACAGCGTGTCAGACTTTATCCAACTGGATAAGGTGCAATCGGTGCCCGGCATCGACGTGGGATGGAATGAAGTCATCAACTATCCCGGCCACAGCCTGGTGGCGGATAACATCGACGTCAAGCGCTCCAGTGGAACGCCCAACCAGCCACTGGAAATCCACGACACCTACATTCAGGGTGCCTATCCCTATAACGCTGCACAAACGGACTATCAAGGCGGTGGCATCAAGACCGAGGGCGGCGCCGACGATAGCGCGCAGCAGGCCACGGCCTTCAACAACATCCACGACAACCAGGTGGTCGGCACCGTGAACTATGGCATCGCGTTCACCGCCGGGCACGACAACATAGCCTCTAACAATCGCGTCATCTCCAGCGGTCGGCTGGCCGATGGCACCCGGATCGCTGCGCAATATGTGGGCATGGCTAACGGCGATGTCAACGGCGCCAGCGTAGCCAACTCAACCATCTACAACAACACCATGCACGACAACCTCATCGGCTGGACGTGCTGGAAATCCTCTTGTGCCCAGTCGGGCTACCGCAAGGACCAATCCTTCCCTGCGTCGCCGGCTGATTATTCCACCAACTCCGTCCTGGCGGCCCAAACCATCACGCCGGCAATGGAAAACAACGAATACCAAATCTGGATGAACAAAACGGCCTCCGCCGGTATCACCGTTGGCCCGGCGTTCTAGCCAATACAATCTGCAGTCACACGCGGCTCTTCCTTGTAGGAAGAGCCGCTTTTTTTGTTGAAAAGAATATTCAGGAATGAGCGAACTGCGGTGATCAGGATGCCGTTAGAGTGAGTGTACTTCGCACTTGCGTTACAAAACAGACCAAGGACCTGCGTTACATAGGACGTGGAACCCTTATTGTTCCTGAGCTTCGGTCTTACGCACGATGATGCGGTATGCCCTGGAAAGAGAGTCGTATCGTGGATCAACGTCTGCAATTTCTGTCGAGCTACCAAAAGGAAGAAATGTCTGTTTCAGAACTTTGCCGCGAGTTCGGAGTGTCGCGGCCGACTGGCTATCGATGGATCAGTCGATACAAAGAGAGCGGCCCCGCATTCACGAACGAATTCAACCTGGTCGTCCTCAGCAAAACGGACGTCATGAACGAATGCATCGAACCCTCAAGGAAGAGGCAACTAGGCCGGCAGCTTTGACGTTGCGCCTCCAGCAGAGGAAGTTCGACCGTTTTAGACAGATCTTCAATTTCGAACGACCTCACGAAGGTCTAAGCAATGCGACTCCCGGGAGCGTATATCAGCCAAGTTCTGTACTCCTGCCTCGAAATCTGATCGAGTTCGTTTATCCGAATGGGCTGTTGCTTCGCAGAGTGAACAACAGCGGCGACATCAGCTGGCATAAAGGCCGTGTATTCGTCAGCGATGTCTTTCGATTTGAAACTCTTGGCTTCGAGCAGGTCGACGAAGACTTCTACAAGGTCTATTTTCGCGATATTGAAATTGGTGAGTTTGACGCGGAAGCGCTTCGCTTCCGGCCGGTTCAGGTCGTGCGATGACGCTATCAACCTCTAAAAGACGGCTGAATGAGTGCATTGTCCTGTTCTCGTCAGTTGAGAGTGCCTGGGAGGATCGTTTTCCAAGAAGGCGGTCTATCGGAGGCTTCATAGCTCTTGAATGTCAGCCACGAACTGGATTAGTATTCGAAAAGCGTGAAGGACGCATCCGGTCCGCGGACAGGGTAGAAGCCCACCTTCGTTGTTCACAATCTAGCGAAACTTCTTTCAGCCTGCCAAGCGGACAACGGGCGGCTTACCGAAAGGAGTTCGCATGTCCGAACAACGTCCCTCCGCCTCTCAACTTCCCTCCAAGCCCAACCTTCGCCATCTTAAGGACCAGGCAAAAGATCGCTTGGCAAACGGCGACGCACCGTCCCTCGCCATGGCGCTCTTTCAAGTGGCCCGAGCGTATGGCTTCCCCAGCTGGCCGAAGCTCAGAAACCACGTGCTCGCATTGCCATTCGCAGAAAACCTGAAAGCGGCAATCGATGCAGATGACTTTGCTGAAGTTCGCCGTCTTGTTTCCAAACACCCCGAGCTAAAACATGCGCCCATCGGATATGGCGGAGATGGACCGTTGACGTGGGCCGCTGAATGTCGCTGGTCCAATGAACCTTCCGAAGGCCGGCTCGCGATAGCAGAGTGGCTTCTCAACAACGGGTGCGACATTCACGAAGGGGGCGATGCGCCTCTCATGCGTGCCAGTCTCCATGGTTCGCGCACTCCCATGATGGAATTGCTCGTCAGGCATGGGGCCAACGTGAATGCAGCCTGGCATGGCGTCTACCCCGTCGTCTTCGCTCCCTGTGAGACGCTCGATCCAATCGCTCTCGATTGGCTGTTGCAGCATGGCGCAGATCCCGATTGCGGCGAAGCTTCCGAGTGGCAGTCGAGGGGACGGTCTCATCCAGGCACCGCCCTTGATTTTGTGCTGGGAACCTATGTCCGCAATAAAGACGCGTTGGTCCAATGCATCCATCTGATACGAAATGCCGGCGGCTCATCGCAATATGATGAGCCGGGTGTGATTGCCACGATTTGCGGTGACTCCGCAGAGATCGACACGCTCCTGCGCAACGATCCTTCCGTTGTCGACAAGCGTTATCCATCGTTGAACATTGGCAACACCGCCGGTCGATTGCTCACCCTCAAAGGCGCGACTCTCTTACACGTAGCCGCGGAGTTTGGCCAAGTCGAGATCGCCAGGCAATTGCTTGAAGCCGGAGCAAATATCGATGCGTGTGCCGCCATCGATCCCCATGGTATCGGAGGACAGACCCCACTCTTTCACGCCGCGGCACAGGGTTACGATTTTGGAATCGATGTCGTGCGTCTCCTGATCGCACGGGGGGCGGACCTGACCGTTCGCTGCCAGATACCAGGGCACTACGAGCATCCGGAAGAGGTGTTTGGCGGGACAGTCCTCGATTACGCACGAAAGTTTGCTGGCTCGGCAAACCAGGCAGTTGACCTCTTGTCTCGTCCAACATGAGCGCCATTCTTCCAATGAACGCGCTTATCGCCTGGATTGCATCTTGACTTGTGCATCATCGCCAATGGGCTCATCGAGCCGATTCGGACAAACTGTGCCTGCACTCAAACGGCTTCTGCAGGATTTTGAGTTTGCGACGCGCATTTCCAAAGCAGGCCATGGATCCAAAGCAGGCCATGGAAATGACAGCTGGCATATATCAAAGTGCAAAAGAGCAAGAGAGACAGAGAGACCGAACTCAGGGCCTTTAGACCTCAAGGGGGTTGTAATGGAGGTCCTTGGTCCAAAGTGTAACGAACGTTCAAGTACACTCAAGAGGAGGAAGCTCACCACGCCAGGGTGGCCACAGAATCCCGCGGTATAGAAAAGGCAAGCTGTTGGCCGGCGACGACGACCTGAAGGTCTTTCGCTTCTCCCGGGTTGGTCATAACCAGGGCGAAACTGCCGTCAGGGTTTTCCACCGCCAAATGCCGCAGACCTGGCACCGCGGTCTGGCTGGCGATGCGCCTGCCGTCCTTCTGCAGATGCAGCGAAAAGTGGCGTAGCGCATGGTATTGGCCGCTTCTCCACAAGTTCCCATCATCCTTGAGTGTTACCAGGCCCGCACAGTTGTACGGTCCAAGGTTCGGCTTTCCCCGCGGATCGAGCATCAGGTTCCATGTGATCGCGCAGCGGCACCAGTTTTCGAGTACATCAGTGAAGATGCCGGCCCACTTGGCCCAACCCGTCGAGTAATCGGCGTCGTCGAGAAAGGGGCCGCCTTCCGTCCAGTAGAAGGGGAGATTGGGATCCTTTTGGTGCAGAAGGCTCATTTGATCCGGAGTACCGGTGTAGCCGTGCCATGCCACTCCATCCACAAACTTGGCCAACTGCTGATCCTGGAGCTGCCACGCCACGCGCTCGTAAAAGCTGTAGTTATGATCAAGCAGCCAGATCTGGGTCTGCTGGTGTTGCGCGTGTAGCAGCGGACCTAAATGATCGCGGATGAACACCGCTTCCAACTCCGGCGACCAGCGGCAGGCCGGCATTCTTCCATACTGCGTGGTCACAATCTCATTTTGTGAGCTGAGCGCACGCACAGGCACTCCCGCCTGGGCATAGCCCTGCAGAAATTTCCATAGGTACTGCGCGTACACAGCGAGATACTTCTCTGACATCCAACCGCCCTTCATCGATCCGTTGGATAGCTCCCAAAGGGAATGGGCGTAGGGGTCCAGATAGTTCTCCGTGGTTCGACCGCCGAAGGTGGTTCCATAGGTCTTCATCCAACCTGGAGGACTCCACGGAGTTGCCATGAGAAAAAGATCGGGCTTGATGCCCAGGATCTCGCGCAGCATAGGCAGGATGTAGGCCTCATCACGCTTCAGGCTGAAGTGGTCCAGGTTCATGTCATCCGCGACGTCATCGTAGGAGTAAATGCTGCGCGAGTAATCGCTCGCCCCGATGCAGCAACGGCCTAGATTCAGGTTCAATCCCGAGGGTGAATAAACGTCGGTCAGGAACGCATGGCGGGCGGCAGGCGGCATGCCACTCAAGAGGTAACAGGAGGCATCAGTGAGCGCCGCGCCGAAGCCCAGGATCGGCTGGAATTGGCGGGTGCCGTCAATTTCGATGGTGGCTCCCGGCGCACCACCTTCCGCCTTGGCCCACTGCAAGGCAGGGCGTGGGGCGTGCTTCTCCGTTGCATCCGTAACGAAGAGGGTCGCCGTCTTGGTACGCGCGCGCTCCGCGTACATCCACCGGGGCAGCAGGGCCAACGTTGAACACGAGGCCGCGCGGCGAAGAAAGTCCCGGCGATTGGTCACCAACAAAGGCCTATTCTCCATAGTTCCAACGCTTTACCTTACCACGGAGCTGCGATACTAATGCTAGGTCGTAAGTAACAAGTGATGCCGCTGCAAGTACCATTGGCGATGGCACAAATAGGGTGACAGGCAGGCCCCGGCGTGCTCTTAAAGAGGCCGTAAGGAAAGTCTGTGCTCCCGATTGACGGCCGGGCTGCCACAACGTCTAACGAGAAGGTCGTACCCACCAACCCTGATGATCCCCGGCACCTTCATCCTCAAGCCGATCCTGCTGGCCCTTGCGCCTGCCTGGGTTTTATCAGCGGCGGCACAACAACCCGCGCCCATCGATCCCACCGCCCTGGTGCGCCGCGCCACACAACATCACATGGACGCCGTCCGAAACCATCGCAAACTGCGATATCTTCTGCGCAAAACGGATGAGTTGCACGATACCACCAAAGACATCATAGAGACCAAGGATGGAGATGTGGCTCGCCTGGTCGCCATCCATGCTCAACCGCTAAGCGCCCAGGCCGATCAAGCCGAACTGGACCGCTTGAATACCCTGGCCGCCCATCCCGAGATCCAGGAGCATCGCCGCCAGCGAGAGCAGAAGGATGCCGATCGCGTGAACCGTCTCATGCGATTGCTTCCGGATGCATTCCTCTATCGCTTCGAAGGCATGGCGGCCTGCGCCGCGGGGCAATGCTACCGTCTAAGCTTCTCTCCCAATCCGAGCTTCTCTCCACCCGATATTGAAGCGGCCATTTTTCGTGGTATGGCAGGCGAGGTTTTGATCGATCAGGCGCAGGAACGACTCACCCGCCTGGATGCGCATCTCATCTCCAATGTAGATTTCGGGTGGGGACTCATCGGCAAGCTGGATAAAGGGGGAACCATACAGATTGAACAGGCGGACATTGGGGACCAGGAATGGGAAGTGACAAGCTTGAAGTTGAACATGCAGGGCAAAGCCCTGATGGTCAAATCTCTCAGCTTTCAGATCACAGAGCAGGCCAGCCATTTCACCCGGGTCCCTGACGGCGTGGATTACCGGAAGGCAATTCAGCTTCTGAAGAAATCCGGAGGCTCGCATTGATACTGTGGTAGTGACAGAAATGCGGTCAAAAACCTGCGGCGAGTTCACAGAATCTTGCAGTGATTCGCTCTCGCTGGTGCAATTCAGGAAAATTCCCAAAACCGGCTGGCCACGCTCCATCTCAGAGGCCGAACGGTTTTCCAGCCATCCCAGCTTTAGGGTGACTTGCTCGATACGGTGCAAAAGAGCCAAATTTAACAATCTGTTACTCCCTGATCACTCGTTTTTAATATTCCGCCATTAATGCTGAATGGCGGTCGTAAAGCCGGCCTCGAAGGGAGCACTGATGCAGAAGCTCGTAGCCACGTCCTTAGCCTCGCTGATGTTCGCCGGGACGCTTATGAATCCAACTGTCTTGGAAGCGCAATCGGGGACCACCACACCGATCAAGCATCTGGTCGTCATCTTTCAGGAAAATGTCTCATTCGACCACTATTTCGGCACCTATCCAAAGGCTCTCAATCCTGCTGGACAGCCGCGGTTTATCGCTAGGGCCGGAACGCCGGCGGTGAATGGCTATACCGACGGATTGCTCTACAACAATCCGAATGCATTAAACACTGTGAACGCGGACGGAGCCACCAATCCCTTCCGCCTCGATCGTTCCCAGGCTGCAACCGCCGATCAGGATCACGACTACACGCCGGAACAGGAGGCGTTTCACGGCGGGTTGATGGATTTGTTTCCAAAATACACCGGCACACCCGGTCCTCCGCCCAACGGCCAACCGACCACTGGGCTGGTGATGGGCTACTACGACGGAAACACGGTTACCGCGTTGTGGAATTACGCGCAGCGGTTTGCTATGAGCGACAACTCCTATGGCACGAACTTTGGGCCCTCTACCGACGGCGCCCTGAACCTGATCTCCGGCCAGCTCAACGGCGTGAGCGACCAGGTGAACGCCAGTGGCGATGTGGTGTCAGACGGCGGCGGCGGATATACCCTGGTCAGCGACGCTGACCCCGTCGGGGACGTCTGCTCCACCACCACCGGTGCGCAGGTTGCGATGAGCGGGCAAAACGTCGGGGACCTGCTCAATGCAGCTGGCATCAGCTGGGGATTCTTCGAGGGCGGCTTTGATCTAACCGTCAAGAACGCCAACGGCACCACCGGATGCAGCCGCAGCACGACCTCTACGATCACCATGACCAACAAGGCGGATTACATTCCGCATCATCAGCCCTTCCAGTACTACGCCTCCACCCAGAATCTAAAGCACACCCGGCCTTCATCGCCCAGCAGCGTTGGCGTCAACGGCGACCCTGCAAATCACCAATACGACACGCATGACTTCTACGACGCTATCAACGCAGGCAACTTCCCCGCGGTCAGCTTCCTTAAGGCTCCTGGTTATCAGGACGGTCACGCCGGCTATTCCGATCCACTGGATGAGCAAATGTTCGTCGCCACCGTCATCAACTTTCTGCAAAAGCAGAAGGATTGGTCGAGCACCGCAGTCGTTATCGCTTATGACGACTCCGACGGCTGGTATGACCACCAGATGGGTCCGATCGTAAACCAATCCGCTACTGCCATGGATGCCCTCACCGCCCCCGGCCAATGCGGAACTGGAACTGGTGCTCTTGCCGGTGTCACGGTCGAACATGCCCAGGGACGTTGCGGCTATGGTCCCCGCCTTCCTCTCCTGGTCATCTCACCCTACGCCAAACAGAACTACGTCGATCACGTCGTCACCGACCAGAGTTCGATACTGCGGTTTATCGAGGACAACTGGCTGGGTGGTCAACGCATCACGGGCTCCTTTGATACGCTTGCCGGGCGATTGAACTCGATGTTTGACTTCAAGAACCCCGACACCACTCCGTTGATCCTGGACACCTCGACGGGTCAACCCAGGAACTAGCCAAACGCACCAAAGCGCAACGCCGCAGGGCAAAGGGAGGTCTTCTCCCGATGCCCTGCTTCATTTATGTTGTCCCTGAGGCTTTGATTTGATTACGCGTCGCAGGTTCCTGGAGCGAACCGGAGTATTGGCCGCTGGGATATCCGTCAACAAGTTGCCGTCTCTTCCGCAGCAAACAACCCTTGATCCCGACAAGCTGACTCCTTATGTTGACCCGCTGCCCATTCCCGAGATAGCGCGGCCCAGCGGCATGCGACCCAACCCGGAAGATCCTGGATTGCAGCTTCCTTACTACCGCATGGCCATGCGGGCGATCGAATCGAAAGTGCACCGGGACCTGCCGGCCACCCGCATGTGGGGCTTTGGCTCGAGCTCACCCGGACCGACGTTTGAAACCCGCGGCAATCAGGGCCTGATCGTGGAGTGGGTCAACGAGCTACCGCAGCGGCACTTTCTGCCCATCGATCACACGCTGCACGGCGCCGAAGCTAATCTGCCCCAGGTGCGCAGTGTCATTCACCTGCATGGAGGCAAGACGCCGCCGAATAGCGATGGCTATCCGGAGCACTGGTATGTTCCCGGCAAGTCCGCCACCTTCCACTATCCCAACCGGCAGGATGCGGCGATGCTCTTTTACCACGACCACACCATGGGCATCAATCGCTTGAACATCTACGCCGGCCTGCAGGGGATGTATTTCATCCGGGATGAAGTGGAAGACGCGCTGAAACTTCCTTCAGGAAAATACGAGATTCCGTTGTTGGTCTACGATCGCTTTCTTCTCCCCGACGGGCAGCTCGAATATCCTGTCTCTCCCAAGCCGGAGACGCCGTGGGTTCCAGAAGTCTTCGGTAATGCAATTCTGGTTAACGGCAAGCTCTTTCCTTATCTCGATGTCGAGCCGCGCAAATATCGTTTCCGGCTGATGAACGGATCAAACGGCAGGTTCTACCGCTTTTCGCTGGGCAAATTACTCACCTTCCAACAAATCGGCACGGAGCAAGGACTTCTGCCTGCGCCCATCGCAGCCCAGCGTGCGGTGATGGCTCCCGCGGAGAGGATTGATTTCGTCTTCGACTTCAGTGCCCATGCGGGAGGAAAGATTCTGTTGCGCAGCGACGCGTTCGACATCATGCAATTCCGCGTCGCGGCCACGCCGGCGCCGGATGCCTCGACTCTTCCTCCGCAGTTGCGCTCTTATGCGAAGATTCCAGAAAGCCGCGCGGTGAAGACGCGCCGTCTCACTCTGGACGAGCGGATGGACATGGTTCAGCAATCGATGGGCATGTTGTTGAACAACACTCCCTGGCACATGCCGGTAACCGAGAAGCCAGTGCTGAACACGACGGAAATCTGGGAGCTGGTCAATCTGACTGAAGATTCGCATCCCATCCATCTGCACCTGGTCAGGTTCCAGATCCTCGACCGCCGGCCCTTTGATACATTCCAGTTTCAGGACAAGGGCACAGTGCGTTTCACCGGCCCTGCGATTCCGCCTGCGCCCACGGAGAGCGGGTGGAAGGACACTGTCCGTGCCGACCCCGGCCTAATCACGCGCATCATCATCCCCTTCGAAGGATTCGCCGGCCGCTATGTCTGGCACTGCCACATCCTGGAGCACGAAGACAACGAAATGATGCGCCCCTATGAAGTTCTAGCCGCGCCCGAGCAGGCGTAAACCATCGTCGGCCTCGGTCATCGAAAGTTAAATCTATACAGGATCGCAATGAATAACGCCCCCAGGCACGGCCGACGCTTCCTCACATTTCGCTCGTTTTTGCGAGATGCGGGATACCGCCGTCCTAAACGGGGGACGCTAAATTTTCAAAGGATTATCAAGCGTAAGTAGTCGAGATACTCGCGTTCTTAGCCGCCCGCTCGCGGGAGATTCGATCCACATACCCGCTCTCACTCAGCGCCTTCAGTGGATCCCCCGGCAGGCTCTGGCCGAGACGCCATGCGCGCACCAACGGGCGAACATCCTCCCAGAAGGCTGAGCGGAAAAGCTCTTCAGCTTCCACCAGCCTGCATTGCTTTTGCAGTGTATCCAGCTGCTCCAGATTCACCAGGGCGGCCTTGGCATACAATTCCTGGGCTTGGACGACTGTTTGCACAATAGCCTCGACCTTGCCTTTCAGATTGTGGCTCTGGTCGATCATGAAGGCGATCTGGGTGGGATTGCCAGGCTCCGCGGAGTAACTCAAAATCTCATGGAAGATGCGGAAGATCTGGTAAGGATCGATGGACCCCAACGTCAGGTCATCATCCGCGTACCTGCGGTCATTCAAGTGAAAGCCGCCCAGCATTTCCAGATGCAAGAGCCATGCAACAATCTGTTCAATATTCTGCGCCTGGTAGTGATGACCGGTGTCCACTAACACTTTGGCTTGCGGTCCCGCGAGGCGCGCCAGTTCCAGAGCCATGCCCCAATCGGCAATGTCAGTGTGATAGAAAGCCGGCTCGAATGGCTTGTACTCGATCAGCAGCCGTTGATCGGGCTGCAGCGCTGCATGCACCTGGCTGAAGATCTCTTCCATCCATCCAATGCGCTGCCGCATACTCTGCGTTCCCGGATAATTCGAACCATCGGAAACCCACGGGGAAATATCCTGCGATCCAAGTTGCCGGGCGATCTCCACGCAGTCCAGAAGGTGCGCCAGGGCCTTCTGCCGCACTTCCGGATCCGGATTGCAGATTGACCCGTACTTGTACTCCTGCGCCTGGAAGAGGTTGGGGTTAATGGAACCAGCGCAAATGCGGTACTTCTTTTCCAGAGCGCGAATGCGCGGCACACTCGCAACTCCTTCGGGCAGATCCCATTCGACATGCAGACCCAAGGTCGGAGTGACACCCGTGAGCTGATGGATCTCGGCCGCGTCGGCGAACTTCTCATCAATCGAATTCGCTGCCGATACCTGCATGAATTTGCCGAAGCGTGTCCCGGTATTGGCAAAACCCCAGGAAGGTATCTCGATGCGAAAGCTGTCTAAAGCCTTAGAGACTCGGTCCGATTTTTCCTGCTGATCCACGGGCAACCCCTTAGTAGCATTTTTGCTAATGGTGTCGACCAGGAAACTGAACTCGACGCGGCCATTCCGCTAAAGAATGGCCGCACATAACGGGTCCCACCAAACCACAGTATTAGCAAAATGCGTTAGTAGTCAGGACAATGCCCAGTATAGACGACAATGGAGGCATGACCGAGTTACGTATGGACAAGTGGCTTTGGGCGGCCAGGTTCTTCAAGACCCGCGCGCTGGCGGCACGGGCCTGTGAGCTGGGCCGGGTAACCTCCAACGGACAGCCGGCCAAGAGCGCCCGCCCGGTGCGCGTCGGCGACCTCTTGCAGGTCAAAACCGAAGGCGGAGACTTTCAAGTGGAGGTCCTGCTGCTCAGCGAAGTGCGCGGCCCAGCCGCCGTCGCCCAAACGCTTTACCGGGAAACAGAGGCCAGCCGCGCGTTGCGCCAACAGATGGCGGAGGAGCGCAAAGCGATGCCCCGCTTTGAAATCCTGTCAGCAGGGAAACCCTCCAAACGTAATCGCAGCGTCCTTGACCGGCTTCGCGGGCGAGGTTGACCATCTACAATGCATCATTGCTCCAGCGCGTCGGGGTGTTACCGTTCGCCCTTTCTAAGCTCCGTTCGCAATCGATGACCGCGGGTCATAAAGGATGTCCGTCTTGGCAGAACGCACCATAGCGTCACCCACAGCCGCGGTCCTGGGCGAGATTGGCCTTCCCGAGCCCATCTCTGAACTTGCCTCCCGGCGCTGGGATGCCATCGTCGTTGGGGCCGGTCATAACGGCCTCGCTTGCGCAGCCTACCTGGCGCGTGCCGGCAAGCGCGTACTGGTACTCGAAAGCCGTGCCCGCGTCGGCGGCGCCTGTACCATCGAAGAGCCCTTTCCCGGCGTCCGCATGTCGCCCTGCGCTTACCTTGCCGGCCTGCTGCATCCGCTGGTGGTCGAGGAACTTGATCTGCCTAAGCGTGGCTTCCACTGGACACCCGCGGTCAACGGCATGTTTGTTCCCTTCCTCGACGGAAGCAGCGTGCAACTCTGGGATGATGACGACGCCTGTGAAGAAGAGATCCGCCGCTTTGCTCCCCGCGATGTAAGCGGCTGGAAGGCGATGAACGCCGTAGTGCGGCGTTTGCGCGATGCGCTGCGGCCTGCAGGAGAACGCGATCTTTGGATTGGCGATGCGCCCACCCAGCAGGAAATCGACGCCCGCCTGGGCAATGACGAAGAAGCCCGCAACGTACTCTTCGATTGGTCCATGGCCGAGTTTGTCGAGCACTATCTCCAGGACGAGCGGCTGCAATACGCCTATCTTGGACAAGGAGTCATCGGCACCAACGCCAGCCCCTTTGATCCCGGCACCGCCTCTATTCGCTACCACCATTCCTCCGGCCGCCTGGGCGGCATGCCGGGCATGTGGGGCTACGTGCAGGGCGGCATGGGCATGGTCTCTTTTTACTTCTGCGACGCGGCGCGCGAGGCTGGAGCTGTGGTCGCGGCTGGAGTTGCGGTGGCAGAGATTCTCCCCGGTGAAGGAGTTCTGCTGGAGAGTGGCGAGCGTCTCTCCGCCCCCGTCGTGATTTCGAATGCCGACCCGGTGGTTACCCTCCGCTTGCTCGGCAAATCGGCAACTTCTGACTTCCGGTCAAAAGTTGAGCAGCTGGCCATTCAAGGTTGCACCGTGAAGCTAAATGTCCTGTTGCGCGAGCTGCCCGATTTCATAGCGCGTCCCGGCCAGAACCAACCCCACCACTACGGCCAGATCAACGCGCCCTTGACCCATGCGGAATGGAAAGCCGGTTTTGCCGCCAGCAGCAAGGGAGAACTACCGCAGCATCTGTGGTGCGAGATCTACTTCCAGAGCGTGCATGATCCAAGCGTGGTTCCCGCAGGCCGGCACACCATGAGCGTCTTTGCGCAATATGTGCCCCATACCTTCGCCACCGGTTCCTGGGATGACCATCGCGAGTGCGTGCGCAAGCTGGCCTTCGATTCCATCGGCCGCTTCTGCTCCAACATTCCCGGCGCCGTGCTCGAGGCGCAGGTGATGGGTCCTCCGGATATCGAAGAAAAGGTCGGTCTGACCGGCGGTCATATTTTTCAGGGCGAGTGCCTGCCGGGAAATATGTGGAGCCATCGCTTCGCGGCCCGCACCTCCATGCCCGGAGTCTATCTTTGTGGCGCCTGCACCCATCCGGGCGGAAGCGTCATCGCGATGAATGGCCGTAATGCCGCCATGGCAGTCCTCCAAGACATGCAATAGATCCGATACTCCGGGGCCCCGTTCATCCACGCGAGGTTCGTTCATGGCCGCAGAGAAGCTGAAACGGGAACTCGGTTTTCGCGATGTCGTCCTCTTCTATATCGTCAGCGGCCTGAGCCTGCGCTGGATCGCCACCGCAGCCGCTTCCGGGCAATCGGCCATCGTGGTATGGCTGCTGGCTTGGTGTGGATTCTTCCTACCGCTGGCCGGTTGCGTTCTGGAGCTCTCCTCCCGCTATCCCCAGGAAGGTGGTCTCTACGTCTGGACCCGCGAAGCCTATGGCGAATTTGCCGCCTTTATGGCCGGTTGGACCTACTGGATGAGCAATCTGCCCTACTTCGCTGCAGTGCTGTACTTCGCCGCCAGCAGCCTGCTCTTCGCCACGCCTCGCGGTCAGCATCTGGCCGACACCAACATCTATTTCCTGCTCTTTACCGTATGCATGCTGGCGTTGATTACCGTGCTCAACGTGCTCGGGCTCAACCTGGGCAAGTGGCTTAACAACCTGGGCGCGGTGGGCATGGCGCTGCCGATACTTATCCTCATTGCCCTTGGCTGGCTGTCGTTTTCCCGCTTTGGCTCCGCCACTCAGTTCACCCTGGCGGGTGCCGTCCCGCATGCCCACGTAAAAGATCTGGTCTTCTGGTCCACCATTTTTTTCGCCTTCGGCGGAGTCGAGACCGTGTCGTTCATGGGCGAAGAGGTCAAAAACCCCCGCCGCGTCATCCCTCGTTCGCTGCTGGTAGCCGGCGTGGTGATCACCCTCGGTTACCTGGCAGGAACGGTGGCCATGTTGGTGGCGTTGCCCTCGAGCAGCATCAGCGGCCTGGGCGGATTCATGACCGCCATCAATTTTCTATGCCACCGGCTCGGCGTGGGGCCGATGGTTGCACCGATCGCGATCCTGGTAGCCATCAGTAACGTAGGAGCAGCCGCCGCGTATCTCACAGCAACCGCACGCCTGCCCTTTGTCGCCGGCATCAACCATTATTTGCCAGCTGTCTTTGGCCGTATTCATCCGCGATGGAAGACTCCTTACGTCGCCGTCATCTCCTACGGCCTGGCCGGCATGCTCTTCGGCCTTCTCAGCCAGGCCGGAACCAGCGTCGCGGGCGCCTACGACATGCTGGTCAGCATGAGCGTCATCGCCTACTTCATTCCCTATCTCTTCCTCTTTGCGGCTATGATCCGTCTGCAAGGGCGGCCATCAGCACCGGATGCGATCCGATTGCCCTGGGGAAGACGACTAGCCATCCCGCTAGCGTGCCTGGGATTTTTCTCCACCATGGCGGCGATCATCCTGGCCCTATTTCCGGCGGAAGACGAGCGCCACCCATCCGTAGCGCTGTTCAAGATCGTCGCCATGACATGCGTGCTCTTGCTAGCGGGAGTGGCCATCTACCGCCGCGGCCGCCGCTCGATCGAGCAAGCAGCACTAGCCCGTGACTCGACAAATCTCACCTGAAGACGCTTCTGGGTGACCAGAACCAGTCAAGCGAGGGGCATTCTCTCGAGGGGCACCTATCAGTGGGCCTTAACTGCGATTCGGTGCTTTCCGGCCGCCGGTCGGGGATTCCCGATCGCGCCTTGAAGCACCCGGAGAAAGTGATCCATCCTCCGGGTGGTCTTTTTCTTGGAGATTCTCGCTCGATGGAATAACCCCGGGTCAAGTTCCTCTGTCAGCAACTCATCTTCAAATCGTTCGACCGTCCACTCCAATAGCGAGACGATCATCTCGCTATCGACATCCCCTCGCAGCGCGCCTTCCTTCAATCCCTGGCGCACAAAGGCCGCGGTCCCGTATGGATCCTCCGCCGCCAGAAAGCGATTGATATCCCGCTTCAAACGCAGGCCAGTACCGTAATTGCCCAACAGCGCGACCCGGTACGGCTGCCAATTCGTCCGCACCTGCAACTCGGTGCGCGCAAGCCAGTAGCGCAGCACTTCCCAAAATCCTTTCGTTCTTATCTCCGGCGGAGCGTCCAGATAGCGAAAAAACGACCCTGCCGCACGCTTATAGGCAGCCAGAAAGAGCCCTTGTTTGTTTCCGAAATGCTGGAAGACCGCGCCTTTCGCGATCCCGGCCTCGCGTGCAATGTCCTCGGTACGCGCATCCTCATAGCCGTGCTCGGCGAAGTGCCGCATGGCCACATCGACGATGTGCGCTCGCTTGGCTGGTACGGGTTGGCGTTTCGTTCGATTCACCGCTGCTCCCCGCTGCAGGAGTGCGTGTATGCTCCTGAAGGAAGGTTTCCCAAACCAGCCAGCATCGTGCCACCAATTTGACTTCCGGTCAATAATCCCTTTGAGGAAGGAACTTAATGGATTCCTCCATCGAAAACATTCTGGCACTTTACGATCAGGAAGCGCCCCTCGAAATGGCGTACACCATTCCGGCTGCCTGGTACGTGGACGAGCGCATCGCGCACCTGGAGAACCAACAGGTTTTTGGCGGCAATTGGATCGCCGTTGGGCGAACAGACCAGGTAGCCACCGCAGGACAATTTTTTACTTTCGATCTGGCCGGAGAACCGCTCGTGATCGTCCGCGGAACCGACAATCAAACTCCGCGCCTTTTTCAACGTCTGCCGGCACCATGCGGCGGCCGTGGCCACCGCGCCATGCGGAGTGGCCCAACTCCTACGCTGCCCCTACCATGGCTGGACCTACGGTCTGGACGGTTCGCTCAAAGGAACACCCGAGTTCGCGCGGTGTTTGCAATTTTGACCGCGCCGAGAACGGGCTGCTGCCCGTGCGCGTGGAAACCTGGGAGAACTTTATCTTTGTGAACCTCGACCAGCAGGCGCCGGCGCTCGAGGACTATTCTAGGCGATTTGCCCCAGCGGCTCGCACCGCTCTCCGTCGCCAAGCTGGGCTTCTTTGCTCGCAAGAGCTATACCCTGGCCTGCAATTGGAAGGTATACGTCGACAATTACCTGGACGGCGGCTACCACGTTCCGCACCTGCATAAGTCTCTAAACAGCGTGCTCGACTACACCGAGTACACGATCGAGAACGGCGAACACTATGCGCTTCAATCAAGCCCCTTGGTAGCTTCGCAAGACGCCTCGGTGGCGCATACGCGCACTGGCGACCGCGCCTATTACTACTGGCTCTACCCCAATTTCATGATCAACATTTACCAGGGGGTCATGGACACGAACCTTGTCCTCCCACTAGGAACGGACAAGTGCCAAGTGATCTTCGATTTTTTCTTTGCCGACACCTCTGCGGAAAGAGCCCAATACAACGAAGAGAGCGTAGCCGTCAGTGATCGGGTACAAGCAGAGGACGTGGACATCTGCGAATCAGTACAGCGCGGCCTGCATTCCCGCGCCTATAGCGCCGGCCGTCTCTCCGTCCGCCGCGAGACCGGCGAGCACCTTTTCCACCGGCTACTGGCAGCAGATCTGAAGCGCTGACTGACCCGCGTCCGTGAGCTCCGGCTTAGCGATCTGACCATAAAACGCTCCCGCGCAAACGGGCGCAAATCAACCTTTGCAACCTCCCCCAGCGCCCTCAGCGCCAGCGCCTCCCCAACCGCGGCTGAATGCTTAAACCCATGCCCGGAGCATGCCGAAGCAAACCACACCCGCTCAGAATCAACACCATGATCAATCACAAATCCATGATCGGGAACCACCGTATAGAAACAAGTAGCACTCCGTAAACAACGGCTGCTCACACCCCGCAAACTGCCCCGCACATAGCCATCGTAAAAATCCTGCACCTGCTCCGGCGGCACGCTCATCGGACCATCATTTGCATCACTGACTGTATCCAACTGCTCAGTAGCCACCTTAATGCTGGCACCGTCCAAACTGGGAAACCCGTAAAACCCTTTCTCCACCTTAGGCGAACTCCAAATGAAGATCGGCATCTGTGCGGGCATAAATCGCGGACTCGATTCCTGCAGACCAAACCAATAAAGGGTTTGCCGATAAACCGCAAAGCAATCCTCTCCCAAACCGCAAATCCTGCGCGCCCAATCGGCCATCCAAGCTCCTGGCGACAACACCACGCCGGCAGCGGCATAGCGCGATCGATTCGTCTGCACGATGACCTGGGAGCTATCTGCAATGACCTCGGTGACAATCTCGCCGGTGCGCAACTCAGCGCGGTTTTCCTGGGCGACCCTCAACTGCGCAGCAATACATTTTTCCGGAAATAGAAACCCCGCACCCGGCTCGAAATACCCCTGTGCGCCATCCTGCAGAACAAATTGGGGAAACCGTTCCCGCATCTCATCGGCGGCGAGGAGCTGATGGGCGATGCCAAATCGCCGGGCGCAATCAACCGTTTGCTGGTAGAAGGCCGCGCCCGCGCCCTGTGCTTCCACGCCGTCGAGCAGGATCAATCCGCCATTCTGGACCAGCAGCCTGTCACCCGTCGCTGCTTCCAGTGCGCGCCAGAGCACGTTGGCTCTCATGACCAGGGGAACAAATTCCGCTCCCTCCCCAACCGCCTGCCGGGTGATACGTGTCTCTCCGTGGCTGGAGCCAAATTCGTGCGGCGGGTGAAAGCGATCGATCCCCAGCACACGGGCGCCGCGCAACGCCGACTGGCATAGCGCAGCGCTGCCCACCGCGCCGAGTCCAATGACAATCAGGTCGTAATTTTCCACTGATCATCCCTGGCTACTGCCCGATGGCGGAATCGGCGATAGCCAGGGTTTGGTCGAGCTGCTCTACTGCGAAGTCTATTTCGGACTTCTCGATGATCAAAGGCGGCGCGATGACAAAATGGCTGATCCACGCCTGGATGGAAACGCCCCGCTTCATCATCTCCGCTGCGACCTTCTCGACGACCGCGACCTTCCCGTCGACCTTATCCTGCTTGGTATTGAACGGAGTTTTCTTCACCTGGTCTTTCACCATTTCCAGCGCCCAAAAAAGACCCAGCCCTCGCACTTCGCCGATCGAGGGATGTTTGGGCTTCAATGCATGCAGCTTCTCGCCCATGTACTGGCCCATCTCGCGAGCGCGATCCACCAGGTCCATCCGCTGAAACTCTTTGATCGCCGCCACCGCGGGCGCCAGCGTCATAGGGTGGGCCTCATACGTATGCCCATGGGAAAAGAAATGGTCCTCGAAGTATTCGGCGATCTTGCCCGTGGTGGCGCACAGCCCGAGGGGAACATAGGCTGAAGTGATGCCCTTGGCGGTAACCAGAATATCCGGCTTCACGCCCCAGTTATCCATCGCAAACCACTCGCCGGTGCGGCCCCAACCCGACATAACCTCGTCGGCGATCAACAGGACCCCTGTGCGATCGCAGATCTCGCGCAGCTTGGGCATATATTCCGGCGGAGGTATCAGCACGCCGTTGGTGCCAACCACTGGCTCGACAATCACCGCAGCCACGTCGTGCTCGTTCTCGATCATGTGCGCGAGGTAGTCAGCGCAGGCGATGCCACACTCCGGGTACGTGTGCTTGATGGGACACTTGTAACAGTTCACCTCCGGCGCGAATAAAAAGCCTTGTCCCTTGCCCCCTGGCTCCATCGCCCAGCGCCGCGGATCTCCGGTTGCGGCGATGGAAGCCATGGTGGACCCGTGGTAAGAGCGATAGCGCGCGATGATCTTGGTCTTTCCGGTATACATGCGGGCGATCTTGAAGGCAGCCTCATTCGCCTCCGTGCCCGACGTAGTGAAGAAAAACTTGGTCAATCCCTCAGGCAATACCTCCAGCAGAAGACGGCTCAACTCTGCCCGTGTATCGGTCGCGTAGCCGGGCATGATGTATGCCAGCTTGCGCGCTTGCTCTTCAATCGCCTTGAATGACCGCTTGATTCTTGTGCCCCAGATTGCAGCACATCAACTGCGCCGAAAAATCGAGATAGCGCTTGCCATTCCCGTCCGTGAAATAGCATCCCTCGGCATCGACCACATGCAAGGGATTCCAGCTCTTCTGGTACTTCCAGGTGCCGTAGTTCAGCTTCTTGGTCCATGCGACCACTTCCTGGCTGGTCATCGTGCTTTCGGGAGTAGTGACAGTCTCGCTCATGATGTTTTCCCCTTGTCTTTAGCTACTTTACGCTGGTCCTAATCCACCCAGGCAGAGATACTTCATCTGCAGGTATTCATCGATTCCGTACATCGATCCCTCCCGGCCATAACCGGACTCCTTGACACCGCCGAAGGGCGCAACCTCGGTCGAGATCGCTCCTTCATTGACGCCGATAATTCCCGACTGCAGTTGCGCAGAGACGCGCATGACACGTGCCAAATCACGTGCGTAGAAATAAGCGGCGAGGCCAAAGGGTGTCGCATTGGCCGCCGCAATGACCTCGTCTTCGCTATGAAACCGAAAGAGCGGCGCCACCGGACCGAAGGTCTCTTCGCAGGCGATGTCCATGGTGGCATCCACGTCGGCCAAGACGGTGGGCTGAAAGAAATAGCCGCCCAACGCATGCCGCTTGCCGCCGAGCAGGACGCGCGCGCCACGGTCGATCGCGTTGGCCACATGGCGTTCTACCTTTTCCATTGCCTTGGCGTTGATGAGCGGGCCAATCTCGGCCTCGCCCCCGGCCCGCCCCACACGCAGCGCAGAAACCGCCTTGACCAACTTCTCGGCGAATACGCCGTAGACCGAGTCCGCGATGTAGATCCGATTGGCGCAGATGCATGTCTGGCCCGCATTGCGGAACTTCGATGCGATCAGCCCACGCACTGCCGCATCCAGATCGGCATCGTCAAAGACGATGAAGGGAGCATTGCCACCGAGCTCGAGCGAGAGCCGCTTAAGCGTGGATGCCGAACCCTGCGCTAGGTGCTTGCCGACCGGAGTGGATCCGGTAAAGGACAGCTTGCGCACGCGAGCATCGTTCAACCACGGGTCGACCACCGCCGCGGCACGTTCGCGTGAGGCGGGAACGACGTTGATGACGCCGGCGGGAATGCCTGCCTTGGCCGCCAGAAACGCCAGTGCGAGCGCGGAGAGCGGAGTATCTTCCGCCGGCTTGGCAATGATCGTGCAACCAGCGGCCAGAGCCGGCGCGATCTTGCGCGCCAGCATCGCGATAGGAAAGTTCCACGGAGTGATGGCCGCCACAACCCCTACCGGTTCTTTGGTCACGATGATCCTGCGCCCGTGAGCGGGCTCAGGAATCACATCGCCGTAGATCCGCTTTGCCTCTTCGGCAAACCACTCGATATAGGCCGCGCCATAGGCGACCTCTCCCCGGCTCTCGCTGAGCGGCTTTCCCTCTTCGAGCGAGATCAGCCGGGCAAGATCTTCCCCATGCTTCCTTACCATCGCCAGCCACGCCTGCAGATGCTGGGCCCGTTCTTTCGCCAGCAGGGTGCGCCAAGTGCAGAAGGCTCGCTGTGCGGCGTCGACAGCGGCCTCGGCTTCGACCGGCCCGCAGTCCGGCAGCGTAGCCAGAACCGTGCCATCCGCGGGATCTTCTACCGTGAACGTGCGGCCATCGCTCGACCCTGTCTTCTGGTTATCGATCCAGGCATGGTTGAGGATCAGTTCACTGCAATCGAGTTGCAACATCGGATCTCCACCTACGAAAGCAAACGATGAAAATACAAGAAATGCTCTTCGCGCACGTACCCAAGCTTCTTATAAAGATGCTGCGCCGCCAGGTTGTCGTGGGCGGTAGCCAGGGTAAGCCGCTCGGCGCCGGTGCTGCGGGCAAACTCTTCCGCATAGCGTAGCAAAGCAGTGGCGACGCCCCGGCCACGGGCGGTTACATCCACGTAAAGATCCTCAAGAAACCAGATCGGCCGCATCGCCAATGTGTTGGTGGAAGGCATCAGATGCATAAAGCCGATGGCGGAGGAACTTTCGTCCCAGGCCAGAAAATATCGTCCTGATGATCGCCTAACGCGATCGCGAATGAACGCCGCGGCCCGCTCTTCCTCCGGCGCTTCGCCATAGAACACCCGATAAGCAATGTAGAGCCGCGACAGCTCGCTCAAATGCGCATTCGACGCAGCTTCTATCCGGCAACCGGGGCCATTCATACGATTCGCGCACGTCTCTCAGAGTAAACAGCATTGAACGAAGAACACCGCCTTAGCCCCGGTGCTCCTGTTTCCTCACCAAGGACGGGTGCCGGGATTAGCGGTACTCTGAAGGCCAAGAGCCACGGGCTGCGTCGAATCTACTCGACGGCCACGCTCTAGTGCGCCACACCCGCAAGCTCACCTAACTCCGCTGCTACCACACTCAGGCCCTCTTCCAACACCTGCAGAGCATCGCCGAATTCCTCGTCGCTGATATTAAGCGGCATCAGCAACCGGATGACGTTGTCATACGTCCCTGCCGTCAACACCAGCACGCCTTGTTGCAGGCAATGCTGCACCAACTTTTTCGCGGCAGGCGCACAAGCCGTTCCGTGGGCATCGGCAAACTCCATCGCCTGCATGGCACCAACCCCGCGTACATCTGCAATGAAGCGATGCTGTCGTTGCCACCCCATTGCTCGGCGTTGAAATTCCTCACCCAGCCACCGGCCACGCGCCAACAGTTTTCCATCCGCAAATTCTTCAAAGACAGCCAACGCCGCCGCGCAACACGCGGGGTTTCCTCCGAACGTGCCGCCCAAGCCGCCTGGCCCAGGAGCATCCATGATTTCCGCCCGCCCCGTAATCGCGGCCAAAGGCATGCCGCCTCCGAGGGACTTAGCCGTCAGAATAAGATCGGGCTCGATCCCAAAGAGTGAGCTGGCAAACAACTCCCCAGTGCGGCCGAAGCCGGTCTGTACCTCATCGGCGACAAACACGATCCCGCGCTCGCGGCAGATCTTAGCCAGCGCCGGCAAAAATCCAGCAGGAGGAACCACAAACCCGCCCTCACCCAGCACCGGCTCTACCACAACAGCCGCAATCGACTCCGCAGCCACGACACGGCGGAACGTCTGGTCAAGCAACTCCGCAACTTGACCCTCGGTCATCGGACCCCGGTTGGAAAGCCGCGCATTGGCCGGCACCCCGTAAGGAATGCGGTAGACATCGGAAAGAAACGGCCCGAAACCTTCCTTGTACGGATGAGTCTTGCTGGTAAGTGACAAGCCCGCCATAGTCCGGCCGTGAAAGCCATCCTCCACCGACAGCACCGCGGGACGTCCAGTGAAAGCACGCGCAATCTTCACCGCGTTCTCCACTGCTTCGGCTCCGCTGTTCACCAGGAAGGTTTTCTTCGCAAAGCTGCCCGGCGTGAGCTGGTTGAGCTTCTCCGCCACGGCGACGTAGCCCTCATAGCCCGTGACCTGGAAGCAGAGATGGAGAAAAGCGTCGAGCTGCGCACGCAGCGCGCTGACCACCCGAGAATTCCGGTGACCAACGTTAACGCAGCCGATGCCGCCCCCCAGGTCGATGAAGCGATTGCCGTCCACGTCTTCGAGCATTGAGCCCTCAGCGTGGCGGATAAAGAGTGGAGTAGAGGCATAAACCCCGCGCGGGATCGCCTGCGACCGGCGCGCCGTCAACGCGCGCGAATTCGGTCCCGGAATTTCTGTCTTCAGTCGGATGTTGGCCATGGTTTCAATACCATCCAATCGGCGCTTCATTCAGATTGATGTAGACCTGCTTGGTCTCGAGATACTCGTCAATGCCGTGAATCCCCAATTCCCTGCCGAAGCCCGACTGTTTAAACCCTCCCCAAGGAGCTTCCACGCAAGTGGGCTGCATGTGATTGACCCACACCACACCGGCACGGATAGCCTTCACCATGCGCATGGCGCGATAGATATCGCGCGACCAAACAGCAGCCGCCAATCCGAAAGAGGTATCGTTGGCAATCTTGAGCGCCTCGCGCTCGTCCTCAAACGGGATCACGCAAGCCACCGGCCCAAAGATCTCTTCCCGGGCAATCCGCGCTGAGTTGTCCACGTCGTAAAAGATTGTCGGCTCGACATAATAACCGCGGGTCAAAGAAGCGGGCCGCCCGCCGCCCAGCGCTAACTTGGCTTCGGACTTGCCCAGTTGCTGATAAGCAGACACCCGGTCATATTGTTCCTTGCTGACCAGCGGACCCATCTTGGTGGAGCGATCGAGCGGCGGCCCCAGCTTGATCGTGCGCGCCTTCTCCGTCATCGCCTCGACAAATTTCGGATAAATCGACCGCTGCACCAAGACCCTGCTCCCCGCGGAACAGACCTCGCCCTGGTTGATGAAAACGCCAAAGAGCGCGCCATCGATGGCTGCCTCAAAATCCGCATCGGCAAAAAAGATGTTGGGCGACTTGCCCCCGAGTTCGAGCGTAACCCGCTTGAGCGTATCCGCGGCCGACTTCATGATGATCTTGCCCACCGAGGCTGATCCGGTGAACGCCACCTTATCGACGCCAGGATGGGCCACGATCGCGGCGCCCGCCGTCTCACCCAGTCCCGTCACGACGTTGACCACTCCCGCGGGCACTCCGCACTCTGCCAGCCAACCGGCCAGCTTCAACATGGTGAGCGGCGTTTGCTCCGCCGGTTTCAGCACGCAAGTGCAGCCGGCAGCAATGGCCGGCGCCAACTTCCACGCAGCCATGCCCAAGGGATAATTCCAAGGGATGATCTGCCCGGCAACCCCTACCGGCTCTTTCAACGAGAGGCTGAGCGCATTGTCGGGAACAGGATTCACCAGGCCGGAGACCTTGTTGGCCAATCCACCGTAGTACTCAAAGCAGGTGGCGGCATCGGCAATGTCGTACTCCGCTTCGACAATCGGCTTGCCGCAGTTGCGCGACTCCAACTCCGCCAGTTGCGCAGCTTCCTCACGAAGCTTGGCCGCGATACGAAAGAGGATGCGGCCCCGCTCCTGGGCCGTAGTCTGCGGCCACCCCCCTTCATCGAAGGCATAGCGAGCCGCCGCGACTGCGGCATCGATATCGGCCGCGCCGGCGTCGGGAATTTCCGCGATCACTTCTTCGGTCGAAGGGTCGTAGACAGGAATGCGCTTGCCGGAAGTGCCTTCCGTCCATTCGCCATTGATAAACATCGGTTCAGAACTGGTCTGTGAGATAGCCACGGGGGATCCTTTCGAAAGCTAGCTATGGGCGGCGGCATGCGCCGCCCATGAAACGACTAAGCCCGCGCCATGCTTTCCTGCTGGGCTTGGGCCAGTGCCGGTGCAACTTCCTCAAAGGCCGACAGGTGCTTGTCGATATCGGCCATGGAGTGAGCGACGGAGATAGTCCACTGCTCGTCCCACCAGTAGGGTTGCGCCATGACTCCGCGGTTCAACATACCGAACCAGTAGAGCCTCCACAAATCCGTGTCCACCTTCAGCCACTCGCGGTAATTACGAATCTTGTTGGGATACAGCAACATCGCTCCATTCGATCCGGCGCTCTCTACATAGGCTTCGAGGCCGGTCTTCTGCACAATCTGCTTGTACCCGGAAACCAGGGCATCACTGACCTTGGCAATGTGCGCGTAGCCCGCGGGCGTAAGCACTTCACGGAAGGTGGCAATCCCCGCTGCCATCACCAGCGGATTGGTGGCATAGGTGCCGGCGTGAAAGACCTTCTGCTGCGCGATCACGTCCATCACCTGTTTGCTGGCGGCGAAGGCAGCCAACGGAAAGCCTCCACCGATGGACTTGGCCAAGGTCACCACGTCGGCCTTGATGTTGAAGTACTCGCAGGCTCCGCCTCGGCCCAGCTTGGCGCCCGTCTTCACCTCGTCAAAGATCAGCAGCGCGCCCTCGCGAGTGCAGATCTCGCGCAATCCCTCCAGATATCCCGCCTCCGGCATGCAGATGCCGATGTTCATCATGATGGGTTCCACAATCACGGCGGCAATCTGGCCAGGATTCTCGGCAAAGAGGCCAGCGACAGCCTTGAGATCGTTGAACTGCGCCACCAGCGTGTTCTTCACCGTATCGGCGGGGATTCCACCCGAGGCCGGTACCTGGTTCGGCCGGTCGGGATCGCCGCACAACTCGAGCTTGGGCTTCATGCTCACCAGGACGGAGTCATGCACACCATGGTAGGCGCCCTCCATTTTGATGATCTTGTCGCGGCCCGTAAAGCCTCGCGCGATGCGGATCGCGTGCATAGTCACTTCCGTGCCGCTGCTGCCAAAACGCACCTGCTCCACAGGGAAGCGTTGGCAGATTTCGTCCGCGAGGTCATATTCCAGGGTATGCGGCATGCCGTACATCGTGCCGGTAACCAAACGCTCCTGCACCGCGGCCACGACAGCCGGGTGACAGTGACCGGCCATCAGGGCCCCAAAACACAAATTGAAGTCGATGTACTCGTTGCCATCGAGGTCGTGAATATGGCTTCCCTTGGCGTCCTTCACAAACAGCGGCCAGGGCTCGTAACTGCGGAAGTTGCTGGCCACCCCAAGCGGCATGCGGGGCTCTGCCCGCTTGTGCGCAGCGCGCGAGCCGGGCGTACGGGATTCAAAGCTGGAGAGTTCTTTCTCAAGAAGGTGGTACATGAGTTTTTCCTTTGCCCAAAGGGCGGTCAATAGTAAAGAGGGCCGGGCAACAGAGATGAGCCGGCGGACGCCGCGGAGCGCGTCTAGCGTTCGATGAGGGTGGGGTTAGACAGACGGCACAGCCGGCCTTCACCGCGGGCATAGCGAAGAAACCAGCGCATCCGGCAAAACGTGCCGGCGATGGGGCAATCTTCGTAGCTGGAAGGAACTGACATTTCGGGCAAGCCAATTATACGTTGCCACCAATAAACCCTTATAGTAATTTTTGAAAACCGGCCAGCGCATCTATCGCGCCGCTGAAGAAAGTCTGCGGAAAAACACAGGTCATTGAAGGCTGGGGGCTCACTGGCTACGGAAAAACTCAGTTTTGCATGAGGACCCGACTTTAGAAGTTGCGGGGAATTCAAGCATGCCTCGGGTATCAAACCTCGGTGCGCGGGCTAAAAGCCGGACATACCCAACGGCGACTTTTTCCGCATCCTGTTCAGCCCGTACATATATGTTGTAAACACTGGGGGACGACATCTCCATCCATAATCCGACTTTTTCGCAGCCGTAAGGCCGGGTGCCCCATTCCCGGGTTCCATACACAAGCAAGATTTGGAGCAGCATGAGTGCGAAGCCAAAAAAATTTCTCCTATTGTGCAGCCTGGCTGCACTGTGCCTTCTTTCCAGCTGCAAAAAAGCGCAGCCTACGCTCAGCCTGCTGGTTTGGGAGGGTTATGCCGACCCTTCCTTCATCCAGGGATTCGAAGCCAAATGCCAATGCAAGGTGACCGCCGCGTATATGGGGTCCAGCGACGAGCTGGTGGCCAAGTTACGCGGGGGTGCTTCCTCCAACTACGACGTGATCTCGCCCTCCAGCGACGTGGCCACGATGCTCAGCCGCTCCGGCCTGGTAGCCCCACTCGACCTGAGCAAAATTCCAAATTATAGCGAACTCTCGCCGACCCTCACCTCCAAGACGCTGGTCAGGCAAAACGGTAAAGTCTACGGCGTGCCCCTTACCTGGGGTCCCAATCCGCTGCTCTACGATATCGGGGCCGTCTCCAGGGCGCCCGAAAGCTGGGCCGACCTCTGGAATCCAAAATTCGCCGACAAGCTCGCGTTCTGGGATGATCTTTCCACTATGTACATGGCGGCGCAGGTACTCGGATTCGGTAAGCCCGATCCAACCGCCATCTACAACCTGAGCGATGCGCAACTGGAGCAAGTAAAGCAGAAGCTCATCGCACTCAAGCCGAATATCCGCAAGCTTTGGACCACCGGCGGAGAGTTGACCAATCTATTTCAAAACCACGAAATCGTCGCGGCCATGGGTTGGACCCTGGTGACCAACCAGTTGCGCAGGAGCGGCATTCCCATCGAGGAGGAAATTCCCTCCGAAGGCACCACCGGGTGGATCGATCACCTGATGATCACCTCGTCGAGTGAAAACAAGGAACTCGCCTACCAGCTTCTGAACTACCTCATCTCCGCCCAGGCACAGAAACAGCTCGCCGACGTGACTGGCTATATTCCCGCCAACCCGCAAGCCGCCCTGCTCATGACCTCGGATCAACGGCGCAGCCTGCACATGGACGACCTCGGTGACTACCAGCGCCGCATCGTGTTCTGGCAAGACGTGCCGCGCCGTGCAAAGTACACCGAGATTTGGAACGAAGTGAAGGCCAGCCAATGAAAGGCGCAGCATGAGTGGTGCCGCCTTCCTGCGCCTGGAGAGCGTAGGCAAGCGCTTCGGCGAGCACACCGTGCTCGCATCCATTTCGCTCGACGTAGAGCAGGGCGAGTTTCTTACTCTGCTGGGCGAGAGCGGCTCCGGCAAAACCACATTGCTGCGCATTCTGGCGGGTTTCGAAGAAGCGACCTCGGGACGCATTCTGCTTGACGGCGAGCGTCTCGATGCGATGCCGCCTCATCGCCGTCCGATCCATACCGTCTTTCAGAGCTACGCGCTTTTTCCCCACATGAGCGTCTTTGACAACGTGGCCTATGGCTTGCGGGTTCGCGGCTGTTCCCGCGCTGTGATGACCCCGCGCGTTAACGAAGCCCTGGAAAAAGTCCGCATGGAACCCTTCGCCAGGCACTTTCCCCAGCAGATCAGCGGAGGACAAAAGCAGCGTGTGGCGCTGGCCCGCGCGCTGGTCAACCGGCCCCGTCTGCTGCTGCTCGATGAACCCCTCTCCGCGCTCGACGCCAATTTGCGCCTGGAAATGCAACGCGAGCTGAAGCTGCTGCAGCGCGAAGTCGGCATCACCTTCATCTTCGTTACCCACGACCAAAGCGAGGCGCTGGCCATCTCCGATCGTGTAGTTCTGCTTCGCCACGGCAAGGTGGAGCAGTGCGGCAGCCCGCGCGCCATCTACAACACACCGCGCACTGCCTACGCCGCGTCCTTCCTCGGCAAGAGCAATCTGGTCGGCGGCGTCGTTCGCCAGGGAGTAGCGGACTGTGGAGCCTTCTCGGTGCCAGTGAAGCTGCCCGATGGCCCGGTCACGTTTTCCCTGCGCCCGGAGTGCATTGCACCCGCCGGGCCAAGCCGGCGAGCATCTGGTGCAATTTGCCGCAGAGGTAGTTGCAGAACAGTTTCACGGCGCCGACTTCTTTGCTGACCCTGCGCTGCGCGGGCGGCATGGAGCTGTCAGCGCGCGTAGCCGGGCCGCTCAGCAACGGCGGAGGCTTTGCCTTTCAGGCGCCAGACCTGGTCCCACTGGAGCAGGAATAAATGCGCAGCGCACGCATCTCTGCATGGCTGGTGGCCTTTCCGCCCTTCGCCTGGATTGCTCTCTTCCTCTTTACGCCTTACTGTCTTCTCTTTTGTTACAGCTTCTGGAGCCTTGATGCCGGCCAGCAGTTGCTTCGTCACGCAACCCTGGCCAACTATCTGCACCTGGCGACCACTCCACTCTATGTCACCGTCATTCTCCGCTCCATGCGCATCGCCTTGTCGGTGGTAGTGCTCTCGCTGCTGATCGGTTATCCGCTGGCATGCTTTCTTGTTTTTCAGGCGGGCAAGTACAAGCGAATTCTCTATCAAGCCGTCATTATTCCGCTGTGGATCAGCTACCTGGTGCGCGCCTACGCGTGGAAAGTCATCTTCGGCAACGAAGGCGTGATGAATACCCTTTTGCTGTGGGCCCATGCAATCCGGCACCCTCTCGGCTTTCTCCTATACAGTCCCTTCGCCGTGATCGTGACCCTCACCCACATCTATGTGCCGTTCGTGGTGCTCCCAGTGGTGGCATCGCTAGAAAAGATTCCCCATGAATTGCTCGAGTCGTCGAGCGACCTGGGCGCTACCGCCTGGCAGACCTTTACCCGCGTAATCCTTCCCCTCTCGCTACCCGGCGTTCTCTCCGGCGCGACCTTCGCCTTTCTGCTCAGCTTTGGAGACTTCCTGGCCCCGCTGCTCTTGGGTGGTCCAAGCAGCGTGATGATCGCCAATATCGTCGCCAACCTCTTCGGTGCGGATTACAACTGGCCCCTGGGAGCCGCGGTTGCCGTACTCATCCTGGTGATGGTGCTTGTCATTCTCACCATCACGCAAAGGCTGGAGCGCCGCTGGAGGGTCGCATGAAGACGCTCTCCACCACCTTCGCCTGTGCCGCGTATGGCTTTCTCTACCTGCCCATCGTGGTGCTGATCGTTTACTCCTTCAACCTCGATGGCGTAGGCGGTTTTCCCCCGCAACACCTGACACTCAACTGGTACCGCATCCTCTTTGACGACTCCGCCATGTGGACCGCGGTGGGCAATAGCGCCATCGTTGCCTTATCCACCGTAGTTCTTATCCATGTTGATTGGCTTTCCCGCAGCCTATGCGCTCGACCGTTATTCGTTCCCTGGCAAAGCCGCCTTTCAACGGCTCGTGCTGCTACCCCTGATCGTGCCCGGCGTGATCACCGGCATCTCTCTCTTGTTGCTGACCGTCAGCGGTGGATTTCATCTCAGCCTGGTCACCGTGATTCTCGGCCACTCCACCGCCCTGACCGCAGTGGCCGCGACCGAAATTCTGGCTGGCTTGGCCAAGCTCGATCGCTCGCTGGAAGAGGCCTCTGCCGATCTGGGGGCCAGCCGCCTGCAAACCCTGGTGCGAATCGTTCTGCCCGGCTTAAGAACATCGCTCCTGGGCACCGCGCTCCTGGTCTTCACCCTTTCCATGGATGAGATTGCCGTTACCTTCTTCCTCATCGGTAGGGAGAACACCTTGCCGCTGGAAATCTGGTCACGCCTGCGGCGCGGCGCAACCCCGGAGATGAATGCCATCGCGACCCTTATCTTCTTGTTCTCAGTCATCACCATCTTTTTGTCACAATGGCTGACAACGCGCCAACCCGAACACGCCGCCTGATCGAGAACGATCCAACCTCCTGAGGGCATTCATGAATTGGACTGACAAAGAACTGGGCATGGACCGAGCCCATTACCCGCCGCGACTTTATGCAGGGCGCGGCCATGGCCATTGCCGCGGCGGCCACCCCTTCCACCTCGCTCTTTGCCCAGCAGGCGGCCGAGGCGCAAAATACGCCCGGCTATGACCCGCCGGCTGCCCACGGTATGCGAGGCAGCCACCCCGGCTCCTTTGAAGTGGCCCATCGTCTGCGCGACGGCAGCTTCTGGGCCTAACGCCGGACAAGCCTGAAAGCACCGCCGAAAGCTACGACCTGATCGTGGTGGGCGGCGGCATCAGCGGTCTTTCCTCTGCGCGCTTTTTTCACCAGGCTGCCGGTAAATCGGCGCGCGTGCTCATTCTGGAGAACCACGACGATTTCGGGGGGCATGCCAAACGGAATGAATTCGAGGTGGACAAGACCTTCATGCTTGGCTTTGGAGGGACCTACTCGATCGAGAGCCCGGCTCCCTATAGCCCGGTAGCGAAAGGCCTGATCCGCGATCTCGGCATCGATGTCCCCTCCTACGCGAAATACAACGACAAGCAGCTCTACCCGTCGCTGGGGATGAAACAGAAGATTTTTTTCGATCGGGAAACCTTCGGAGCCGATAAGCTCGTCGTCAGCCCTGAACCCAGGCATCGCAAGAACACAACCGCGCTTGACCCTGCCATTTGGCAGGAGTTCGCCGCGCAGGCTCCGCTCAGCGACAAGGCCAAGGCTGATCTGAAGCGCCTTTATCTTCTCGACGAAGATCTGATGCCAGGTCTTTCCTCCGATCAGAAGAAAGCGAAGCTGGCGCGCATCAGCTACACCGATTACCTGCTCAACCTGGTCAAAGTGGATCCTAAAGTCGTTGCTCTGCTGCAGGCTTATCCGCAATCGCTTTACGGCGCAGGCATCGACGCCGTTTCGGCGCAGGATGCGTGGGGACTGGGTTTGCCCGGCTTCGACGGACTGAAGTTGGCGCCAGGCGCTGGGCCGGGTATGGGCCGGGACTCGATCCCCAACGAAGCGGCTGAAGAATTTTTCTTTCATTTCCCCGATGGCAACTCG
This sequence comes from uncultured Acidobacteriaceae bacterium, assembly GCA_963815175.1. Lineage (GTDB taxonomy): Bacteria > Acidobacteriota > Terriglobia > Terriglobales > Acidobacteriaceae > PALSA-350. The sequence continues at coordinate 142,995 of CAWFGM010000051.1, read as the reverse complement.
TCCATCGCTCGACTGCTGGTGCGCTCGCTCGTGCCTGACGCTGTGCCCGGCCATACGGCGGAGGATATTGTCACCTCCCAGGTCCGCTATGACCAGCTCGATCAAGCCGGCAGCCCAACTCGCATCCGCTTGAACAGCACCGTAGTGAAAGTACGCCACGATGGCGACCCAGCCAGCGCGAAAGAAGTAGAAGTAACCTATGTGCAGAAAGGAAAGCTATATACCGTAAAGGCGGCCCACTGCATTCTGGCCTGTTGGCATCCGGTCATTCCCTATCTCACCACCGAATTACCGGCGCCACAGCTGGCTGCGCTGCGATCGGCGGAGAAGGTTCCCATTGTCTACACCAACGTAGCCCTCAAAAACTGGGAGAGCTTTGTTCGCTTGCAGACGGCGAACATCTATGCGCCAGGATCCTACTTCACCGAGGTCAGCCTCGACCATCGCGTCAGCATTGGTAACTACCACTGCACCAAGAAGCCGGACGAGCCGATCGTGCTCACCATGAACCACTATCCCTGCTCTCCCGGCTTGCCGGCGCGCAGCCAGCACCGTGCCGGGCGGGCCGTACTGTATACAACCTCATTCGAGACCTTCGAGCGAAATATCAGGGAGCAGCTGGTGCGCAGCATTGGCCCCGGCGGATTCGATCCCGCGGGCGACATCGCTGCGATCACGGTAAATCGCTGGCCGCACGGCTACGCTTATCAATACAACTCACTTTGGGATCCGTTCTGGCTCGAAGGCGGCCCATTGCCTTGCGTCGAAGCACGCAAACCCTTTGGACGAATAGCCATAGCCAACGCCGATGCCGACGCCTACGCCTACACCGACTGCGCAATCAACCAGGCCTATCGGGCCGTCCACGATCTTAAGCTGACGCCAAGCTAAGCTGAGGAAGGGCGGTCGCTTTTATCCGGAGTGGCTATTGGGATGGAGGGACCTGCCGTGCGCCTTTCCCTCATGCAAAGTTCACACCGCAGCGACCGGATGCCCAGGCCAAGCCTTCCCCCGCGATACCATCCCCGCCAAAATGAGATACAGCAACAGTCCAATAGGCCCGAAGAGAAACGTTAGTACCAGGCACGGGAGCACCAGCAAAAAAGGAACGTGATTCCGCCGTGCATCCCGCACTTGCCAACTGCCAATAAAAAGATCGAAAGCAAGATAGTGAACCCATCCCGCGAGCACCAGCCACCGGTCCGTGAACAGCAGCATGACGTTGCTAAGCGAGTTGAATCCTCCCCGATGCCCGCCCCAGTGGGTGAAGATGAGAACCAGGTATACCCCGCACAGCAGTGCCGGCACCAAAAGACCCGTTATCAGCGAAGAGATTATCCGTGACGCGCGCGGAGACCATCCCGTAACCACCAGCAGAACCCAACCCGCCAGCGCCGTGCTATTGCAAAGTCGAAAGAGAGAATCCGCGTTCATTCAATGCCTTTCTTGCTTCGAGTCACAATGACAGCAACCGCCGTAACCACCACCCAAGCAGTAAAGCTTATCAAGGACAAGCTATCAGGTCGCGCAATCGACTGCCCCCGGAACGCCTGCCATAAAATCAGCCCGAAAAACGCCAGGTAGCTCGCGGCTATCGCAAAGATGAGATTACGCTGAGTCCGCTCGTCTCCAGCGAAGCGACGCCGGCCAATCCACCACGCCAGCAAGGGCAGCACCTGCAAACCATGCATGCCCACGAAGTGGGCAACCCGCAGATCGCCATGATCCGCACTCCACCCAGTGACTGGCAGCCCCGGGCCGCCATCCGGAGCACCCACCGTGTGCGCGCCGATCGTTGGGAGCCGTCCGCTCACGTGGGCCTCCGCTAGCTGCTGCGAGTTCGGCAGCGTCATCAGCCCCCCAGAGCCTGTACCGATCAGTGCCAGCACCATCCCCAAACGCAGCGACCAGCCCCAGGCGGACGAGGCAAACGGTTGGCGGAACAACACAACCGTGAGCAACAACATCCCCAGCCAGATGCAGAGGATGCTCACCCCCATCACCGCCCACACAGCACCATCCAGTGGAGTGGAAACATTGAAGTGGCTCGTCGTGCCCCGCGCCGCCTGCATATCGATCAACGCGATCTCAATCGCCAAACCCGCAGCCAGCGCAATGTCCAGCGCCCGCGTGACCCCCGGCCAGATCCGGGTCGATGCGATACAGAAGGCAAAGCTCCAGGCCGCAATCATGGTGGAGAGGGCGAACTTCGCGGGTTTGAGCCATGCCGGCGCGCCCGTAATCACTCGCCGGTCCACCACCAGGCCGCACATGGTAAACACCAGGTCAGCCGCCATAACGAACCCGAGGATCGTGAGCCCGGGCGCTGCTGCGAACAAAACTGAAAACCGATGCCTCATGTGAAATAGATTAACATTAATGTTAAACAGATTCACATTAGTGTAAAATAAATCAGGGAGGACCCCCCAACCCTTGAAAGCCAAGCGCCCCTATCATCACGGTGACCTGCGGGCAGCGCTGATAACCGCCGCGCTCTCACTCATCGACGAACACGGCGTGAAGGGCCTCGCCTTGAGCGACGCAGCTCACCTCGCCGGAGTCAGCGTAGCGGCTCCCTATCGTCACTTCAAAGACAAAGAGGCCCTGCTGGCGGAAATCGCAGCCGAAGGATTCACCATGTTTCGCGATGCGCTCGCCCGCGCCGCCCAGAGCCACCCGGAAGACAAGGTGAAGCGCCTGGTGGAGATGGGTGTGGCCTACGTCGACTTCGCGTTACAGCACCGCTCTCACTTCAAGGTGATGTGGGAGGGTGGGACATCCAAGGCAAACTACCCGGAGATGCAACACACCGCCTCTCAGGCATATCTCCTGTTGGAAGCGGCGGCCAGGGAGCTTCTTCCGCGAGCACACCCCAGCCGCCAGCAAGCCTTGGTCAGGGCGGCCTGGAGCGCAGTCCACGGTTACGCCATGCTCACCCTCGAGGGCGAACTCCCACCATGCGGCACCGAACAAAGTGCCAGGAACCTGCTGCGCCAGTCGCTCCATCTCCTGCTCGACCAATTTGCCGCCAAAACAAGCTGAAAAGATTTCATTCAATCAAGAGCTGTTCCGTGTATAAAGGCTCCCAATCCCTTACCAAACAACTGCAGGCGCGAACGGCATGACAAACTCCGCGGAAAACGCCACTTGGACGTCCATCGAGGACCTTTTTGACCGAACCCTTGGGAGTCAACCATCCCCGCATCATCTGGAAATCCTGAAAAAGGCCGAGAACGAACGGCCGGAGGTGAAGGAATTTCTCGAGCGTGCATTTCGCCTCATGGCGATCGCGAACATGACCCCGGCGAACATGACACCCTCGCTCGCCTGGATCCTGGGGGTCATGATTCCCAGGCTGCTCCCTGGAGCGTGGGGGAATATCGTTCCCCCATTCACCTATGAAGACCGCCACAAGCGGATCAATGCCTATCTCAACGCCGATCCCTGGGGCGAATTTCCGAAGGAGACCGTTCTACTGGAAATGGGTTGCGGATTCCCGCCACAAACGGCTTTGGACGCCGCACGCGATTTTCCCCATTGGCAGATCATCGGCGCTGACCTGCAATTTGACCCCTACGTTCTCTACGATTCTGACGGCAACTACGCCTGTATGGATTCCGAAGGCGGTGTCCGCTACTTTCACCCCGCCTCGCCCAATCGCGCGACCTTTGCATCGCTTTACCATGACACGTCGGTCACGTTCCAACGCTTTCGCGCGACCTTCGCCGGCATGCGTGAGAAGTTACCGGCTTGCGATCCCGGTCAATGCGTATCGGTCGAGCATGAAGGCGCGCGCCTAGTGAGGCATCCCATCAGAAACTACGAACGCAAGAATCTCCGGCTGATTCAGGCTGAACTCGGCGCAGAAACGCCCCCAGCCGATGTCATCCGCGTCTTCAATGTTCTCTTCTACTTCGATGCAGCGTTTCGCAGCCGCGCGGAGGAATGGGCGCTGCGCACGCTACGGCCAGAGGGCCTCTTCCTCTGCGGAGCCGATGGAAACATGACCTTCGAAGCTCGCTATTCTGTCTATCGCAAAGAGAACGGGAACCTGGTTCCCAAAGAATTCGCCTTCAGCCTCGACAACCTTCGTCCGCCTACGGTGATTCCCTGGTTCTGTCTTCACAACGAGGAGAAGGAAACCTTTGCGTTAGCCGAATTGCTGGGTGTTCTACGCTCCGATGAGGCTTTCCGCCGCGACTATGATTCTCGTGTGGACGAGCTCCTGGCCGCGAACAGGATGTTCGTCCGCCAGGAAGATGGATTCCTGGCGACGGTCCCTGACCCACTCCCGGCCGCCGAGTGGCTGCCGGCCTACCTGGGCATGCAGAACAAGTTGGAGGAGGAAGGTTTCGTGGGCCGCGCTGTGTCTGTACTGAAACACGCCGGCTACAACGCCTGGATCAACCCCGTGGGCCACGTAGCTGTGGACCCACGGACCATTGCTTCCTTTTGATAAACGGTTATTCCGGCTGCGGAACCAGACGGATATAAGGCTTGGGCGACTTCCAACCTCCGGCGTACTTCTGTTTGGCTTCCTCATCGGTCACGGAAGGGAGGATGATGACATCGTCGCCCGGCTGCCAGTCCGCCGGCGTGGCCACCTTGTGCTTAGCCGTAAGCTGCATGGAATCGATCACGCGCAGCAGTTCCGGAAAATTGCGGCCGGTCGTCATGGGATAGCTCAATTGCAGCTTGATCTTCTTATCCGGGCCGATGATGAAGACGGTGCGGACGGTGGCGTTGTTCGCAGCCGTGCGCCCTTCTGAAGTCTCCCCTGAATCGGCGGGCAGCATGTCGTACAGCTTGGCCACCTTCAGCTCGGTGTCGCCAATCATGGGATAGTTCACCTTGAAGCCGCCGGTCTCCTCGATATCCAGGGCCCACTTGCCGTGGCTGCTGACAGGGTCCACGCTCAGCCCAATCACTTTGGTATTGCGCTTGGCAAACTCGTCCTGCAGGCCCGCGACGCTCCCTAATTCCGTGGTACAGACCGGCGTAAAGTCCTTGGGGTGAGAAAAAAGGACTGCCCAGCCATCGCCGATCCACTCGTGGAAGTGAATTGTGCCCTGCGTTGTTTCGGCGGTAAAGTCGGGAGCGGTGTCATTAATTCTGAGGGACATTCGTGCGTCTCCTGCAATCGCTTGCGCTTTTCTGGGGTTTGGGCACGCCTGCTTGGCGCCCAGCGAATAATTTTAACAGGCGGTCAGAGGCTGCAGGTAGGGATTCGGGACTGCATCGCGCTCGGCCTGATCGGGACTGAGCGGAGCCTGGGGCGGCGCCAAAACTCGCACCAGAAGCCTGCGCACCGTTTATCGAACGTTGCAGGTTTTGGGCAGGAGTGCGGCAAAGGCGGCGAAAAACAACCAATCGACGCAGATTGGCTAGGCTCTAGATGTCGCCATCATTTCGTTCTCGATCCATTCGTAGGTCTTTGCCAAGCCCTCTTTTAGGCGGATCGATGGTTCCCAACCAAGATATTCCTTAATCTTGGTGTTATCGCTATTCCTTCCGTTGACGCCCTTCGGCGCATTTAGATTGTATTTGCGCTCCAGTTTCACCGAGGCGATCTCTTCCGCTATATCCACTAGCTGATTGATTGTGACCAGTTCGCTGCTACCAAGATTGATGGGCTCATGAATTTCGCTCTCTAGAATCGCCTGCGTACCCCGCGTGCAATCGTCGATATACGTAAAACTACGTGTCTGCCTACCGTCTCCCCAGATTTCAATCTGGTGTTTACCCGAAGCCTTGGCCTCTATCACCTTGCGACAGATCGCGGCCGGCGCCTTTTCCCGGCCACCGGTCCAGGTCCCGAGTGGGCCATATATATTGTGGTAGCGAGCCACCCGGCATTGCAGGCCAAAGTCTTCTTCAAAATGGCGGCACATGCGCTCTCCGAAGAGCTTCTCCCAACCGTATCCGTCTTCTGGAAGCGCTGGATATGCATCCTCTTCCTTGAGTGCAATCACATCCGGATTCTTTTGCTTCTCGCCGTTGTAGACGCAGGCGGAAGAAGAATAGAAAAACCGTTCGACTCCCCTTTCCCGGGCCGCCATAAGCATGTGCGTATTGGTCAGCACGCTCAACATGCAGAGTGCCTTATTGTTTTCAATAAAGCCCATTCCACCCATGTCGGCTGCCAATTGGAAGACGACTTCAACGCCCTGCGCCGCCTTCATACAACTGTCTTTGTCTTTGAGGTCCAGAACGAGATTATCAACACCGGCAGAAGCCTGGTACCACTCACTCATCGGCTTTACATCCACCGCGCGGATGACGTTCGCCCCATTGTCAAGAAGACTTTTTACCAGATGTCCGCCAATGAAACCACCGGCACCACACACTACGACTTTGGCGTTGTTCAGATTCATAAAAGTGGGCCCTCATCCCGATGCGGTGAAAAATATAGAACACCAGCCCTGGCGAATCGCCGACGGCCGAAGAATCATAAGGCCTTTATGACTCACAAGTTTTGTCGTTTAGGGAAACTGGATCTTGCAGTAGCTGGTGTAGGGGTTAATACGTCTCGTGTTTTTCGCGAATGTCAACAGTTTATCCTCAATCTTGCGGAATGCCAGCTCATTTTGGTAATTGCATGCTATGGTGACTAGGTTACCTTTGAGTCTCGTGGCACAGGGCGTAGCTGGTACACGCTCGTAGATGAAGACTCCCTCCAAGTCGACCGCTGGGAGAGATGCGATTTACTGCGCTGAAGTCCACCGGCTTATCACATCATAGAATTCCCGTTCTGGGCTCAACCGTTTTACTGCTAAATTCGTATCAGCCGGAGAAGTAAGTGACCCCAGCTGGATCATTGCGTGTCGATAGCGGAGCGTCAGATCTAACAGTCCTCGAAGGACGAACACCCCACCCAACCCCTGTCTTCGATGCCTCCAATAGAACCACAGAGCTGGTCATCGGGCAGCGGAACCTGCTAGCCATTAGCCCTACGATCTTCGAGCTACGCCAGCATTATGGTCAGCAGGACGACGTTGCGACAGATCCGCGGTATTTTATCGCTGCCAACACTCTTAACAGACGAGTTGCGATCGTCCTGATCCGAAGAGGCCAGGAGCTCGAAGCCTGCGCGTTGTTCTACGAGCATTGCAAGTTTGGAGTCGGTCTCGGCGTCATGCGCGGAGGAGGCCTGATCGGCGAAAATTTCATCGTCGGACCAGAGCCCTTTCGCTTGCACTATCTTCAGCTTGCTGCGCAAGCCCTTATGCAACAAAAGCGGATCCACGGCGTAAGCGTCAGCGTGAGGGCTCCCCTGGAGTCCTGCCTCAAAGTCATGGGACCGGAAGGCAGAGCACGCATCTTCACCGAACGCAGCATCCAATACAAGCTGCGACTGGAAAGCACTTATTGCGCGACGCTGGCCCGTATGGGACCTCGCACCCGGCGGAGCCTGGCAGGGAAACGCAGAAAGTTGGAAAACCGCGCACATGCAATCTTCTTACCTTCCCTTGAGCCGGGACTGGCACTGGAGGCCATGTTGAACCTTCAGAAAAGAACGATCGCGAAACGAATCACCGAGTTCTATCGTGCCCGCTGTCGGCTGCTTCAAGAAGTCCCGGAATTCTTTTGCATGGGTTTGCGCCTTCCTGATGGCACATGGTTGAGCGTCCTGAGTGGTTGGCGCCGGAACCGAATCACCTATATTGATTTGCAGATGAATGACATGTACTTCAAGCAGGAATCGATATCCGCCGTCATGCGCGCCTTTATGTTGGAACATGAGATAGCATGCGAGCAGGAGTTCATACACTTCATTGGAGGAACATCCTTATTGCTTAGAAGGTACTGCGAACCGAGCGAGCCATGCACTGACGCTTTTTTCCGGCGATCCTGCCTGCGATCCAAGCTCACCAACCTGGTGATTCCACGACTCAAACCGGAAAGTTTTTACACCTTCGTAAAGATCTGATCCGAGGAAACTGAGAGACTTCACCGAGAGGCTGTTCGGAAGGCCTATTCCTCCAACCTCAGGAGCTACGGATCTAGTGCAGACTTCCGATGCCGCCGTCCGAAGTTTTCTGGCGGAGCCGCACTCAAGTTTTCCGGCTATGAGCAGTGAAGTTTTCGAGCGATAGGCGACACGAGCTACAATAATTTGGACATTCGTGGTTCACTTTTCCTGGCGCCACTTTTTCACCGCATAGACCGCAAGCAGTTTCGATTCAAACCTGATAAATGGAAAATCTACACGAGATAATGCGGTTGATCGAGCGTGACTTTCGCTGCATACGCGTCCTGGTCATCGGCGACGTCATGCTCGACAAGTACGTGTGGGGAGATGTGGCGCGCATTTCGCCAGAGGCTCCAGTACCCATCGTGCGAATTGCGCATCGACACGAGCAACCCGGCGGCGCCGCCAATGTTGCCATGAATCTCGCCGGCTTAGGAGCCGAGGTTACCCTGCTTGGCTTTGGAGGCGGTGACAACGACCAGGAAGTGCTAGAGCGCCAGCTAGCCGCGGCGGGGGTCGTCTCCCGGCTGACGACAACGAACGAAACACCTACGACTTCGAAGCTCCGTATCCTCGGCGGCAACCAGCAAATGATGCGACTCGATATTGAGTCCAATGAACGGCGATCGGCGACGGCTTACGACGATTTGCTGCGCGAGTACGAAACAGCCTTGCCCACCTCGAACGCTGTCATTCTCTCGGACTATGCAAAGGGCGTGCTAACTGATGCCCTCTGTCGATCCTTGATCCGGGCGGCACGCGCCGCTGGAGTACCGGTGCTCGCCGACCCGAAGAACAAAGACTTTGGGCGTTATCGAGGGGCAACCACCATTTGTCCGAACTTAAATGAACTCTCCGCTGCTACTGGCGTATCCTCGCGAAAGATCGAGGATGTGTTGGCTGCCGGCCAACACATGATCGCCAGCCTCGATCTCGATTTTCTTACCGTAACCTTAAGCGAAAAAGGCATCGCCGTTCTATATCCCGAGCGGCTCCTGCTATTCCCAGCGGTCGCTCGTAACGTCTTCGATGTCTCTGGGGCCGGAGATACCGTCATCGCCACCTTGGCTTTGGCTGTCGCGGGAGGGCTACCCATAGAGACTGCCGCCCAACTCGCTAATGTGGCCGCCGGTGTCGTTGTCGGCAAAGTGGGAACCGTCCCTATCCAGAAGCATGAACTGATCGGAGCACTGTCTAAAGAGCTAGACGTCCATGCAGAAGAAAAGGTGCTCGAGTTTGGTCAACTTCTGACGCGCGCCTCCTCATGGCGCACATCCGGCGAAAGGCTTGTCTTTACCAACGGCTGCTTCGATATCCTCCACATGGGTCATGTTGCGCTACTGGCAGCAGCGCGGCGCCAAGGAGATCGGCTCATCGTCGGCGTTAATAGCGACCATTCTGTGCGGCGCCTCAAAGGTGCATCTCGTCCGCTCGTTGGCAGTCGAGAGCGCGCGCAGGTACTATCAGCCCTTGCCGTTGTGGATGCGGTTGTAATCTTTGACGACGATAGCCCATTACCAATTATCAACGCGTTACGCCCCGATGTGCTGGTCAAAGGTGCAAATTTCACCGAGGCTACGGTCGTTGGTGCCGCCGAAACGCGAAGCTGGGGAGGGGTGGTCACCATCGTTCCGCTGGTCGAAGGATTTAGTACTACAAACATGATTACCAAAGCATCGACGTCCGCCGAGAATCGAGCTGAGTGCCTTGTAGAGTAACGGCCGGTCAAGATCCGCCCTCCTGCTTGGTCAAATAAGTCGTCACATAATCGTGGATGGCACTCTCAAGAGAAGTGAACGAAGCTGCGTACCCCGCATTGAGCAGCTTCGCCGTTTCAGCCTGGGTAAAATACTGATACTTGTCACGGAGGACCTCCGGCATCTCGATAAACTCTACTTGGAAGGGAACTCCCATCGCGGAAAAGGTAGCACTCACAAGATCCTTCCAACTTCGCGCTACCCCAGTGCCGCAATTGAAAAGGCCGCCCGTTTCACGATCATCGAGGAAGTGGAGCGTGACAGCTACAGCGTCCTTCACATAGACAAAGTCGCGCTTCTGCTCACCGTCGGCATAGTCTGGCCGGTAGGATTTAAAAAGTTGCACCTTGCCCGTCTTCTTGATTTGCCAATAGGCTTTGTTTACGACCGAACGCATGTCACCCTTATGATCCTCGTAGGGTCCGTAGACATTGAAGTATTTCAAGCCGGCAATCCGGTTGAATAACCCATGTTTTTGGGCCCACAAGTCAAACATATGTTTGGAATACCCATACATGTTGAGCGGTCTGAGGGTATCGAGCAGCGAAACATCGTCGTTGTATCCGTTACTGCCATCACCGTAGGTGGCAGCGCTCGAAGCGTAGACAAAGCGAGTATTATGCTGCAGGCTCCACTTGCAGAGCTTTCGGCTGTAAGCATAGTTATTTCGCAAAAGAAAATCAGCGTCTCGCTCGGTCGTCGAACTGCAGGCTCCGATGTGGAGTATGGCGTCCAGGTTCGAAAACTTTCCCTGTTCCAACGAATTTAGGAACGCCGCCGGTTGCAGGATGTCTTCGAAGCGAAGACCGCGCAGGTTTCTCCACTTTTCGTCCGTCCCCAGGTTATCCACCAAAAAGAGGTCGTCGTAGCCCCGAGCATTCAATTCCGCTACAGTGTTTCGGCCGATGAAGCCGCTTGCACCAGTGACTACAATGTTCTTAGTCATTTCACCACTTCCCTTTATCATTATTGCTAGATGGTTTCGATTGATTCCGGCTTCAACTCACCAATATTCGCTCGTAGAAACCCCCGATCCACGTCGGGATTGAGAGGATCGGATTCTGAAAACTGCGGAATTTGAACAAAGACCCGTGTCTGGCGGACAGCGGTGCAAGCCGGACTGGATCGTCTGCGTGTCGGATCTACAATGGGATGAACATTGGTCGAGCGAACAACAACTGATGTCACGGTTAGCCGATCGATGCCGCGTGCTTTATGTCGAAAGGCCAGTATCCCTCTTCAGTTTTCTCACTGGATCGAGCGACGCATCTGTCAGCCGGCAGTTTTGGAGATCGCTAAAGGGGGAAGTAAGACACGAAAGTAACACACTGGCCATCTTGACTACAGCCCCTGTCTTTCCTTTGCGCTACGTTCGCATCGTAAATAAGATAAACGAATTTATCCGTTTGCGCTCTATCCGCCGCGCAATGAGCAAGAACGGAGTGCATAATCCGGTCTTATGGATCTATGCTCCTGACGCTGGCCGCATCGTCGGCAAATTGGATGAATCGGCAAGCTTGTACTATTGCGCGGATGATTGGGCAGCTTCAGATCAATGGTGGAATAGAGCATCCGACATTCGGAATAGAGAAAGGGAGCTTGCCTCCAAGGTAGACCTCATCGTCGGAACATCCAACAAGATCGTTCGTGAATGGACCCAGATTCATGAGAAGACAATCTTGGTATCGAATGGGGCAGATGTGAACTCTTTCAAACACGCGCGGGAAAGGGATCTACAGATACCTGAGGACCTGCGGGCCATTCCGCAACCGCGCATCGGTTATGTAGGGTTCGTTGATGGAAGGTTTGATGTGAGCCTTTATGAACATGTCAGCTCGGCCCGGCCGGATTGGAACTTTGTGGTCGTTGGGCCAGTGAATGAGAGGAACCTGAACCTCTCAGGCCTTAGACGAAAGCCGAATGTCCATTTTCTTGGGCCACGCACCCGGGCGGAGCTCCCCGGATATCTCAAAGGCTTTGACGTCTGTACCATTCCGTACCGCTGCAACACCCTTTCTGAGAGCATCTTCCCTCTGAAGCTCTTCGAGTATCTCGCCGCTGGACGTCCCACAGTGACAACGCCGCTACCGGAGCTTCTGCCCTTCGTCGACTACATTCGGATTGGAAGTACTCCAGACGAATTTAGAGAGAGCATTGAACTCAGCTTGAGCACCCCGCTCGCCCCGGCCTCCGAGGCCTTTCTCAACGACAATTCCTGGGACGCGAAAGCAGACCTCCTATGGGGACAACTTCAGCAGCTTTATGCTTCCAGCGTGGATTCGCGCATGACGACGGAGTGATATTTGAGCAACTATAAGAATATTTTGCTCCTGCCTATGTGTGGTTTTGGAGATGCCGTATGCTATCTCCCTTTCCTAAAGGCAGTTCGCAAGCACTTTGCAGAGGCAACAATCGTATGTGTTGTGGTATCTCAGCCGGCCCGCGCAGTGCTCGAGGCAGGTGTGGACAACGTCACTGTCATCGTCTTCAATCGAAGTGGTCAACAGCGAGGCTGGCGTCCGCTTCTCAATTTCCTGCGCCGGCTACGTCAATACAAGTTCGATGTCGTCGTCTCGGGAGCACATCCCGATTCCCCCAGGATCCCTTTGGTCGCCGCCTTGTCAGGCGCGAAGATTCGCATAGGCGCCAGGGCCGAACGGTTAAGCTTCCTTTACAATCGACGTCTCGACATCCGGACTGACTCGCACGCATATGAGCGTTTTCGGTCACTCCTGACCGGAGTGGGCGTCAACCTGTCGCCTGATCAATACGTTCCGGCAGTTCAGCCTTCACCGACCGGAAGGGAGGGTGCCGCAAAACTTTGGGCGGATGCCGGCTTGGATCGATCTTCCATCGTCATCGGCCTTGCATCAGGTGCTGACACCAACTCTCGAGGACCTTGGAAACCCTACCTGAAACGATGGAAGCCGGAACGATATGCCGAACTCGCAAGGTGGATTAATGAGGAGCTTGGCGGCCAGGCGGTTATGTTTGGTGGCGTCGAAGAGAGACGGCTGGCAGAACAGATAGCGGCGACCGCAAGTGTGCCGATTGTCGATTTTTGCGGCAAAGCGGGAGTCCATGAGCTGTCTTGGCTCCTGCAAATGTGCACGGCTCTGGTCACCAACGATACGGGAGTAATGCACTTGGCCGCTGCGGTGGGAACGCCCGTCGTGTCGCTATTCGGGCCGACCAGCCCTCTCGGGTTTGCCCCCACCGGTGCACTGGTTGTGCAAGGGAAAATCCACTGCTCGCCTTGTTACCCTTATCCCACCTGTGATTTAAAAGGATGCGGAGCGATGGACGACATTTCCGCCGCGCGCGTTAAGGATTCGTTGAGGACAACGCTCGGCGGTTTGAAAAAGAAATGCCGAACCCGTGAGATTGGGGTGCCGTAGTCAAGGGCGCTTTCCGCGCCTGACCATCGCGGATTCAAGGGACCTGCACTGCCCCCATTTTCTTCCTTGTCGTTCTCCCGCTAATGAAGCGCCGTTACTTTCGTAAGGCGGTGCCTCGACCCCGCACAACCACATTACCCAGGAGTACATTTGCCCCGACCGTGACCTTGTCTATCTGCTGTCAGTAACGCAGCATGAGGGGAGCCGATGTCGCCGCCCAGCCCTTTGCTCTGTGAAAATCATCAGAACGCTGCTCGGATCCGAGTAACCTTAGCTATGGGTTTTCTCGCTATGGTGATGCTTGCGTTGAGCGGCTGTGGACTTACGATCAACAACCCTGCGTTTGGCGGTGTTTCACCGGTTCCTTCTCCAACGCCAGCTGCTGCAGATTCGTCACCCCCGATTCACGGTCATGTAGGAGGCGCGCAGTGGTCAGTCAGCGCCTCGAACATCCAGCTCTATTCCATCGGCACACAAGGCACGGCATCCAGCGCGCATCCTCTGTTGACTAAAGGCGTCGTAACAGATGCTAACGGCGATTTCACGATCACCGGTGGCTACGTTTGTCCGTCGCCAACGTCCGTGCTTTACCTGGTCGCGACTGGCGGCAATCCCGGCCTCGCTTCAGGCACGAACAACCAGGCGCTTTCTCTCATGACATTACTTGGTGCCTGCAGCCGGCTCTCGTCAACTGCAGTCTATCCAGTAAATGAGGTAACGACGGTTGGATCCGTTTGGCCGCTTTCCTCCTATATGGCGTCCGCCGCTCAGTTAGGGTCCAGCCCCGGAGACTCCTCTTTTGCGGCAGCAATGGGCCGCATCAGTCAGCTGATCAACCCAGGGAATGCGGTTTCCCCCGGTACGGGTGTTCCCTCTGGCTACGCCGTCCAAACGGCTAAGCTCTACACCTTGGCAGATGATCTTCACTCCTGCGCGGTGTCGGGCGGCGGATCTGCAGGAGACGGAAGTGCCTGCGGCCAGTTGCTCTCTCTTGCCACTGGAGCGGCGATGCCCGCACCAACCAACACGATAGACGCCGCGCTCAACCTGGCGCGGGAGAACCAACTTAGTGTTAATGGCCTCTTCCAGTTCTTGCCCGCCGATGCGCCATTCCAGCCAGTATTGTCTGATGCTCCCGCAGATTGGAATCTCGACCTTGTCCCCATCCCCGCGGCTCCCACCATTGCTCCGGTATCTGGCACATACACGCCCGGACAGCAAATCAGCCTGAGCAGCAATACAAAAGGAGCAGCCCTCCGTTATACCGTCGACGGCACCGCACCAATCGCGACCTCCCCACTCTACAACGGCCCGATTACACTCTCCTCCGCGGAAACCGTGCACGCAATTGCGCAAACCGAAGATATCAGTAGTGCCATCTCTTCGGCGACCTTCAGCATAAACGCCGCGGCCAACATCTCCATATCGCCGCTGAATGTAACGCTCTCTTCATCTCAGAGCCAATCGTTCACGGTCACCAGCAATGGTGCCTCGACTTCCAAGATCCGATGGACCCTCGACCCCGCTGTCGGCACCATTTCCGCCGCCGGCCTGTACACTGCGCCGCCTTCAATTACCAGCCAGCAGTCGGTCATGATTTCAGCCACCAGCATTGCCGATCCAACCGAGACCGCCTGCGCCACGGTCACGCTCAACCCACTTCCTGGGGTTGCTGTGAGCGTGACACCGGACGGTGTGACTCTAGCTCCGGCTCAGAGCCGGCAGTTCACAGCAGTGGTCACAGGCACATCCCAGCCAAGTGTCGTCTGGACACTAAGTCCTGCTATCGGCAACATTTCTGCCGCCGGCCTGTATTCAGCCCCGGCATCGATCAGTGGGCTACAAAACATAATAGTGACCGCCACCAGTACCGCGGACCCGACCAAAGCGGCCAGCGCGAACGTCTCCATCACCCCCGCCGGGAGTGCCTACCTGACCTACTATGTCGACAACGTCCGCGGCAGCGATGCAAACAACGGCACCAGCGCAGCAACCCCCTTTGCCACCATCGCCAAGGTAAACTCGCTGAATCTCCTCCCTGGACAGACGGTCGCTTTCAAAGCAGGTGATGTTTGGCACGAGATGCTGACGATCTCACATTCAGGATCGCACGGCCTTCCCATCAACTACACCTCCTATGGCAGCGGCCAGCCGCCTGTGATTGACGCCTCAGACACGGTAACGGGCTGGAAGCAAGCAGGCAGTTATGTTTGGTCACGCCCGCAGGCGACGAATCCACTGTTGATCAATTTCGCCGGCCAAACAGGAACTCCTGTTTCGAACCGCGCAGCTATCTCCGCCGCAAAACAGTTTGCCTGGGACGGCTCAACCCTCTACGTCTACTCGAACACCGATCCTACGTCGACCGTGGAAGTCGCGGCGAGACCGTCAGCTCTGAGAAGCGGGGGAGCAAGCTTTATCACGGTCTCAAGCCTGGAGCTACGAGGTGGCACAGACATTGCCTTTTGCGGCGTTTCCAAACCGTGCACGAACTGGGACTTCGAAAGTAACACGTTCGACTCAGGGTACGGAGTGGGACTGCGCTGGGCACTGGATAACGGCGTGAGCGGCGGTGGTTTGACCGTCAATGACAATACTTTTCGAGGGACCGGAAGCTCTGGTATCGGCTTGGGGAACGGTGGCTCTGCAATGGGCGATATCTTTACCAACAACACCATGACTGATCTCTGCAAAGTCTTCGTACCCGGGTCATCTGAAAACGCCTATTGTGACGCAATGAATCTCTTCTCGCAAACCGGAACGGACGGCGGCGGAAGAATCCTTAATAACACCATTTCGGAGATCGGGCTGACCTCGGGGGCCGCCTATGGTGGTGGGATTCATCCCGACACCGTGGTCAATTGGGACATCGAGGACAACAAGGTTTTCGATACCAACTATCCCGGTATCGAGCTAGAGAAAGGCTCTGGTTCTGTAGCCCGTTACAACCTGCTGATTAACACCGGCCAATATCGCTACTTTGCAGGTTTATTCATCCGCGCCGGCGACGGTTTAAGCGTCTCCAATATGCTTGCCGAAAACAATACCATCGTCGGTGGATTTTGGGCCTGCGCTCTCGGAGTCTCGCAAAACTCAGGGGCGGTAACCGCGACGCACATCGTGATGAGTCGCAACATTTGCACCGGAGCGAGCAGCGGAACGCAGCTTTGGTTGGATCCAGGATTTCTCAGCACCGGAAATAGCTTTTCGACAAACGGCTTCGGAATCGCAACGCCGGCAGCTATAAAGGCCGGTAACGTCACCTTCGGGAGCTCCCAGCTTCTGCCCTCACCGATCAGCGGTAGCATTTGGGGCGACCCGCAGTTCCTGAATCCGGCCGCGCGAAACTATAACCTGCAATCGACCTCGCCGGATATCGCGATTGGAGCATTCCCCAAGCCCTGAACCGGCATGGCCCATCGTCGTGCGCTCGCTGGCGGTGCTAATGCGCCACAGCATTGAGTGTCAACGGATGAGCTGTTCCACCGGGAGATGGTTTTTCAAAAAACTGAAACGCCTGTACCTGACCACTCTGACGATATCCCGCTCGCTGAATGAACTCTCGCAGCGAGGAGTCTTTATCGTATATATCTGGCTTGGACAGAACGATTAAATCAGGCGGAGGCAACTGCTGGTACCTGCCAGAAAAGTCGTCAGGCCGGATTGGCAGGCCCGAGGCTTGAGGATTCTTTATCGTAACGTCGAGCCCATAGTACCTGCTTGCCCAAACATCCGCGAACCACCATACGCGCTTGCCGTTGGAAAGTGCTACGGCCGCCCGGTTAGTAGCGTCACGATAGTCGTCTTTCGCATGCCGATCGGCATATCTTAGCTGCAGGCTCGACGCGAGCAAAAGAAGGCAGAATACCGCGGCAAGACCCGAACTGGCCAATCGTCTGAAGCCTATCGCACTCAGAGAAATACCGACGATTACAACGATGGCGGGAAACACCGGCGCCAGATGACGCCCCCAGAAAGGAAAATGAGCAACAGCGGCCAGAATCGCAAGCCCCAAAACCGAGATGAATACCACTCCCGAAGGTACAAGCAAATACAGCGCTTGCTTCTTGTTTCTCAGGTACCGCCAATAACCAACTGAGATGACGCAATAGAAGAGGAACAGCGCAGTCATCGCTGGCAAGTAAGGTGCCAGGTCCGCCACGATGCCACCTCCATGGCCACCCGCGGCTGCCCCCCTCAGCGCCACTCGCCCCGGACCGAGTCCGGTAAACCCAAGCAGTTCATAAAATGCAAACGCGACGTTACTGGCACTCACAGGCCAAACTTTGGAAGCACCCGCCCCGCGATGTAGTGCAGATAAATAGTACCAACCCAGGAGGAGAAGAGGCGGAACCGCCAATAGCAGCGGGAGCCACGCGGCCCGGGCGGGTCGAATATGCCTCTTTATGGAAACGGCAATGCCAACCGCCAGTGCGGCAAAAAACGGGATGACCCCTAATAGGCTAGTGGCGCAAAGCAGCACACCCGACGAAACGAAGCACCAAATCCACCGAACCCCCAGCCCTTCAAGCTCGAGATATTTAAGTAGAGATAAGAGAAGCCAGGAACCCTCTGCAATTTGCAGTGTGTAGGGGCGTGCTTCATTGGCATAGAACCACAAAAAGGGCTGGACTAAAAACAAAATTGGCAACCACGGGAGGGAGAGTTGTTCGCTGATTAAAAATAACGGAATGAGACCTAGTATCGCCCAAAGAATATTGGGGGCGCGCATAGACCATTCGGACGTGCCGAGCATCTTGGCTGCGACCCATGGCACAAACATTCCAACCGGCATCAGCGTCTCAGATTCCTTCGCTGACACCAACTCCGTGCGCCATGCCTGGAAACTCGGCTGCTTCGCGTAGTGAAAAGTCTGAGCTTCGTCCGTCCATACACTGTCCGTACTCGGCATCGCAGATATCAGAACAATAGCAATGACAGCGAAAATCAGCAGCGTCTTGCTTGATTTCATAAGTGATGCCTTTGCGTGCCGTTCTCATTCAAGAAGGTTAGATCAGGATTCGCCAGATGCCCAAAATCGATTTTCCGATACGCAATCCCGTGAGCCGATCGATGCGGCGTGAAACCGGTACAATTCGGCCGTCCCAGAATAAAATCTGAGATAAGGTCGGATAACTCCGCCTTAGGATGAGTCGATTCGCCAAGGAGAGGACGCTACCCAAAGTATCCAGATGCTCGACACGAATCACCGATGATCCAGGCGGAGTGCAACGGACTAGCGCTGATCGGCTATATCGGCGATGGTGCCCCAAAGCCCGATCGAATGGACTCCATAAAGCCTGGTAAGCCGGACTGAGTACGATAATATGACCGTTGGGCCTGATGTGCTTGGCTATCCTGGCTAGTTCAGCCTGATCATCTTCAATGTGTTCCAGGACATCTATGTAGATCGCGGTATCAAATTGCTCATCATGGGCAAGCGAAGCGACCACACCGTTGACAGTTTCCACAGGTATTTTAGTCTTTAGCCTGTCCTGCAACTGTTGAATAAGCCCCGCATCAGGTTCCAGGCAGACATATCGGCCGCGCGAGAAGGAGCTGAGTATTTCTGAATTGGCACCCAATCCGGCACCAACTTCTAAAACATCTCCCTTTATGAAAGGGGCGATGCGAGAAGTCCAATAAGTCTTCCAATTCGTCGCCTGAGCAAAAAGCTCCAGCTCATCTGCCTGGTAACGAAATCCGGAACGGTCGGACATTCATCCAGCGTCCTCAAGCCACGCAAATGTACCAACCTCCAGGTGCTCTACGGAGCCAACGAATATTGAACAATCTCTCACCGGGATTAGGCCATTATTCCCATGAACAGAGACCGATTGCATGGCGAACGTGAACGCGAGGGAGAGAACCTGGAGCAGGAGTAAGGCGATAAGAGCAGACGCGGTCGTCGCCCAACCAGGAATCGGAACAGACGTAAACAGGCGAATCCCTATTATGCCTGCTAAAACTGCTATTCCGAACATGGCAAAAACGCAAGCGAGAATCAGCATCCTCACACTAAGCGTTTCCGACTGAACCGCAATGGCGCTCATACCATGTCGCACGAGTGACACAAAGTTCATTTGCGATACGCCCCTGTACCGATTGCCTCGCGCGGTCTTAAGTGTGACAAAGGGCATGCGTGTGCGGACCACAGTGGCCGCATAGTGATACCAGAGATAATTCGAAACGGTTAAACCCTGCGCATAGCTGGATGGGATGATGCTAAAATTTCCGATTCTCACCGGAAGACCGACCATAATCAAGTGCAGTCCTCGATATAGGCGATAGAATAATTTGAAAACCAGGCTTTCCGAACGCTTTGTTCGCCCGGCAAAAACGGCTACCTTCTCTCCAGTTTCAGCGAACAACTGCAACATCCGGGGTAAATCGCTCGGCTTGTCTTCGCCGTCACCGTCCATAATGATGACCGGATCCATGCTCCCCGCTGAAACAAGCCAGGACAGACCAATGGCGATGGCCCGCTGATGTCCAACATTGCACTTCAATCGCAAGCATGTCGCCGACTCAAATACAGAACAGTGCTCGTCAATCAGCGTTTCCGGCTTCAGGTTTGTCGATGCATCATCAATCAAAAGCAAGCGTAACCGGTACTCCTCCGACAGCTCTCGGTCGAGCTCACGCAAAAGAATCCTCAAAGAATCCCAATCATTATAGATAGGGATCAGTAGGGTCGCATTCATTCGGCCAGTCTCGACCATCGTCTATACTCCTCGAGAAATCCCGCATGCTTTGTCATGAATACAGTCAACGGCAACCGGCATCAGCCGGCCGCTCCTCGTCCCGCAATCCGGACTCGATGAGTGCGTTAAGCCATCTCCTCTGCCGAGGATGTGTCTTCGCCGAGGCGCAGCAAACCCGCCAGTTCCAGAACAATAGCGCCCAGGAAGAGAAAGTTGTACAGCGTGTAGCGCTTCCACAATCTCACCGGATCCTGAAACAGGCGAAACAACCATTCGAAACCCAAGCTGCGAATCAAGCGCGGTGCTTGCTTGATTCGGCCCGAAAAGAAGTCAAACGTCGCCCCGGAAGCTATCAGGATGCATCCGGGTAATTTCGCACAATGCTCTGCAATCCAGGCGTCCTGCTTCGGCGATCCTAGGCCCACCCACACAATATTCGCACCCGAATCTAAGATGGTTCGGCATACTTCCTCGTCTTCCTCAGGAGTCAGCTCTCGAAAAGGTGGCGAGAGGGTTCCGACGATTTCTACATCAGGGCAGGCTCTCTCAACAAAGGCGCTCATGGC
This sequence comes from uncultured Acidobacteriaceae bacterium, assembly GCA_963815175.1. Classification (GTDB taxonomy): domain Bacteria; phylum Acidobacteriota; class Terriglobia; order Terriglobales; family Acidobacteriaceae; genus PALSA-350. Next base: position 122,598 of record CAWFGM010000051.1, on the reverse strand, counting down.
CTCCGGCGCCCCAGCGGCACCCCCATAAAAAAAGAATTTATATCCCCTGCTTCGCGCCTGCTTTGCCGTCTCAAGCATCATGTCCGGGGCGTACAGCCGATCGCTCGATTTGTTCTTCAACAGCCGGGCGATGTGAAGAAACGGCATACTGTCGATTCCCAGCAGATCTGCCTGTTGGTAAAGGCGCCTGATATTGCGGTCAAGAAGACCGGAGACACAGCAATTTACATTCACTAGCGCAACGCTGTAACCTCGATTGGTTCGGCGGCTGATCCAATCATCGAATTGACGAAACGTATCCTGGTAAGAAACGCAGTGGAGGGAAAGTCCTAAAAAACGTATGGTCTTGACAGTCTCTAGAAGGCTCAGCTGACTGTTATTCATTCATTGTCCTTTACTCTTGTTCTGACCGTGGGGGGGACACTAGAGGCCGGTAAAGTCTATCCACCGCTCGAGCGAGACTCTTGTGATCGGGCAACCGGCACGCCGGTGCGGTTGCATGAAAGCAAGTGCGGTAAATCCAAATGTAAATCCGGAGACGTGAATGGCCCAAGCGGAACTTAAGACGCAGGTGATTTAGATGATGACTTGATTAAAGATGGAGGCGGCGATGAGCTTCTGGCAATGGCGGCAATTCCTAACGTTACGAGACAGTAAGACAATTCTGGCAATAAGCTCGGGAAAAATCAACGAATCGGGCCTCGTGCTTAGTACGATTCTTCCTCAAGAAAGATCACCGGCTGTGAGTTGCTCCTGCAATCGGAAGTGCAGTGCGGCGGACTCGTTAAAGGGACTGATCTTTCGCTTCAGCAGGATAACGCAGACTGCAATGGTAACCACGTACTCCGACACCACGACCGCGCAAGCCATACCCATTTGTTGCCAGCGTGTGGCCCAGGACAGGGCTAATGCCAGATTCAAAAAGCCGGCAGAGATGATGATCTTGTTGTAAACGGCATCCATTCCCAGTGGCAACATCCACTGAACTCCCAACACTGTGCTGACAGCGATCGCCGGCAAGAGGAGCGAAAGGACCCGCATTACAGGAATTGCCGGTCCGTACCCCGGACCTAACACCACACGTGTAATCAGCGGCGCTCCGAAAAACGTAAGCATGCAGAATGCCAGCGCGGCCGAGCCCGTCACCGCGAGGCTTAGCCGGGCAAGCGATACAGCTCTTGAGCGGTCGGTTGCCAATAGGCGGCTGAGACGAGGATAGAGACTTTGGGTCAGCGGGTTAAGTAAATTTGCCAATGCCTTCACCAATCGTTCGGCTCCGGAATAAAAGCCGACAGCGACCGGAGTGGAGACGCCGCCAAGGATCAACGCATTGGCCGTCGTGTACAGGCTTACCGAGCTTCGAAACAAAAACATCGCCGCCGAGTCGCGAAGAGAGCTACGGATTGCTTGCATGGTTGGCCAACGGAATCTGGTTTCCCTCGACGCGATTGCGAGAAGAATGAACGTAATACTCCAATAACATAGACACTGTAGTCCCAACACCCGCCAGGCATCCTGTCGACTATGAACAAATATGAAGATGCCCGCCGCGGCGACACCTTTGCCAAGCACATCCATTGCCGCTGGCGCTTTCATTTTTTCCAGACCCTGATAGAACCACAACATACTGAAGCCTTGCCCGATTCCGGAGAGGGCCCCGGCCCATAGAATGATGCTGTGTTGCTGGAACGATGTCACAAAAAGTTGACCCACAACCATAATTGCGACGCAGGCAATCGCAAGAAATACCTTTGCTCCCATCACTCCAGCTACTATCTGCTCAATCTGCTGCTTATCATCCCGCGAACGCGCGATCCGTCGAGTCGCTGATAGATTGAATCCGAACTCCACTACCATCGACAAGTAAAGGCCCAGAGCCTGTGCGTATGCCACCAATCCCCAATGAACCGGCCCCAAAATGCGTGCAAGATAAGGAATGGTCGCGAGCGGAAATGCATACGTGGCAAGCTGCGTTCCTAGCATCGCCAACGCATTGTGAACGATTACGCTATTTCGAGCCCTTCGGAACCATGCGCGATCAGGTGAAGACATTAGCAATCTCGGCCATTAATTAGGAGAACAGTCTCTGCGTGCCCGACAGCCAAACACTTTGTACTACACCGTCACGCTCTCGAGCCGGTAATGAGGGTCGCTTGTGGAGCTTCGGTTTGGGCTGACAATCGCGAGATACAAAACAATGAGGTTGAAGGTTAAATTCGTGAACAGCGGAGCCACGTTGATCGATTCAGTCAGATTATGGATCACAATAAAAACCAGGATCGCGGCCCACGCGCCGTAAGCATCCCGATGCTGAAGAAACCGCGTAGCACACATCCACAGGCTAGTGAAGAGAACTGCGACATATAAAACAGCTCCAGGAATTCCCAACGCGAGCAACTCTTCGATGTACGCGGAGTGACTCTGCTGTATAGCCCAGGTTTGATCCTGAGAAATCGCTTCAATCCTTTGCGCTGTCCAAAAACCCGCCATAGCCGTAGCCTCAGAGTGGGCGTTTTGCTGCGAACTTCAGACATTGCTGCCAGAGTTCGACGCGGCCATTGAACGATCCAGCGTCGCTATCATCCCCATTCCGATGCACCGCTTGCGCAAGCGGGTCGCCCGAACTTCCCGCAGAAAGCCAAAAAAGACCGCCTACGCCTACCACCAAGAAGCAAGACGCCAGAAGCACTGGAAGCAACCGTTTATTGTCGCGGACAACCGTCAGGATGAAAGAGAAAGCCAATGCCGCCAGAACGGCGAGCATCGATGTTCTTGATCCCGTCATTACCAGGAAGGCGAACACCACAAACGCTGCCGCTCCAAATCCTATGCGGCTGGAACCCCGGGTGCGCCATACCAGCCAACACAGAAGAATGCTGGCAACAGAAAGCGATGCAGCCTGGACGTTGGGATGAGGGGCCGTACCGCCAAAGCGGTGACTGCCGAACAACTGAAATTTTCCGTACCGGATCTCTGACAACACGCCAGGCACCAAATTCAAAGCCGGAATTCCGGCGATAAACACAGTAAGCACATCCTCATTCATTCGTGCCACGCATCCGGCCGAAAACACAGTCATAAATGCCAGTGCCACCAGCCGTCTCCCGGTCAGGCTTGGATCGTCCGCCCACGACACGCTGAGCACAGTCCAGCCGAGGAATGAAAGCAGGATGCCCAACATAGGACCGTTGAATCGAATCCGCGCCCGGTTACGAACCAGCAGGGCTCCCCCGATCGTTCCCAATGTAATTACGACAATCCGGTTAATTACATTGCCTTGTTGCGCATCTTGTGCGAGTTCGGCAGACGATTGTTCGTCGATCGGATGTGCCGGCGCGTCCAGTTGATTCTGCGCCGGAAATAAAAGAAGCCAAGCCGCAAAAAATAAAAGCCACGGAAAAACCGATGCGACCTTTTCACGCCTGGCGCGCGCCGCGGGATCTGTGGCGTCGCGACGAACGCTGAGAACGGCTATGGATTCCGTCGGGGTACTTGTGGCTATGGCCGTCATGTCGCCTGTTTTTGACGAAATTTAGAGATCCCGTTGCTTGCCTCGGCTAGAACAGGTGTTGTCCTGTTGTAGCCGCGGAAAATTTAAAGCATTTTATAGATTCGTTCAGGGATCGGAAATGTCCGCTTATTGAGTACGGCGCCGAGAACCGGAATTCGTGACGCACGTAAATTCTCCACCGCAATGCGCGCTGCTTCGCGGCGGGTCGACTCCGCTTCGAGCACCAACACGACCCCGTCAGACAACTTTCCCAGCGCAATTGCGTCGGCGTATCGTGATATGGGTGGTGCATCCACAATCACGAAGTCGACTTCTTTGCGCAGTTCCGCGCACCTGACTCTCATGCGTTCTGAACTCAGCAGGTTGGGCGAATCAGCTGCAACTGGACCAGAGGAAATGAACCACAAGCTCTCCCTCAAAACCGGCTTCATAAAAGACCGTATGCTCTCTGGCTCCAGAAGGGCATCCGTAAGACCGTGGTAATTCGTCGTTCCCAGCATCTTAGGAAGCGCGGGCGAGCGAAAGTTTGCTTCCACCAGGCACACAGCCCCAGGAGAGTTTTGTGCCAGGGTTCCAGCAACCGAAGCAGCGATTTGGCTGCACCCGTTGCCGTGATCAACGGCGGTGAACACTACCATGCGCGGGGGCTCATGCGTCTGGTTCAGAAAAATTCGTTGCACCAACCCTAACGACAAATCAACCGCCAAATCCCGCGGACCGTTTCGTTTGCCGCTCTCCTCCACGACAGGAAACGCCGGTTCGATCATGCGGCCGGAAAAGAGTGCATGGCTTTCTTCCATCTTCTGCATCAGCTCATAATTTCTGCTCATTGCGAATCTCTCTCCGCGAGTGAAGCCCTACCCGGTTGCTCGTCGACGGATCCCGAAGCCGGCAGGCGAATCTTCTGACCAGATTCGATGTGGTCAGGATTGTTCACCCCGGGATTGAGTTTACGAATTTCCTGCATAAGTCCTGCATTGCACTTCCCAAAGCTATCAACACATATCCCCAGCAGGGTTTTCCCAGGGGTCACGCTCACCGTGCTTTCCGGTGACACCACCTCGGCTGCCTGGCCAGTATTTGAAGATGAAGATGTATCCGCGACAACCTGCGGAGGAACAGCGCTCGCGGCTTGTCCGGCGGCCTCGGTAGGAGCAGCAGGCTGATGGGCGTTGACCGGTGCAGCAGGTGGCGCGGGCCGGGGCGCCGCATGCTCCACGTGCACAGCGCTCCTGTGAACCCACAGGCGGGTGGCAAGGAGCACTCCGCCCAGGGCCACAATAACTGCAAGGGCAAGCGCAAATTTGGGAATCCAACCCGCGAACTTGGAGGACGAGCCTGCCATGGAAAGAAATGCGGGTACTGCGTGCGATCCTTTCTCCTCTGACCGCGTGGCAATCGCGGTTGTCTTCCGAAATCGATCCAGATTGAGATCGGCAATAACTTCCCGAACGATCTCACTGTCGATCGGTTTGCGCTGCAGCGCACACGCCAACGAGAGCGAATTGAAACACAGATTATTGATGTTACGGGGAATGCCGTCGCTGTATTCACCAATTAGGGTCAACGCATCCCGGGTAAACAAGGGCGCGTCGAAGCTATAGCCCGCGATCCGCAGCCTGTGATCTATGTAGAGCTGTGTATCCTCTCGAGAAAATGGCTTAAGGGAAGCAAAGATCGAGACCCTTTGCCGCAGTTGTTCGAGATCTGGCGACCCGATCTTTTCCGCCAACTGCGGCTGCCCGGAAAGAATGATTTGGATGAGTTTCTCCCGAGAGGTCTCGAAGTTTGAGAGCATCCGCACGAGTTCGAGCACGGAATCATCCAGATTCTGTGCCTCATCAATGACCACCACCACACGCTTGCCCTTGCGGGCTTGCTCCACCAGAACTTCCTTCAATCTCAGCTGCATCTGGATGAGGGTTCCCTGCGGATCTCGTACCCCAAGCCCCGTAAGCAGAGCGCGCAGAAGATCCATCGGTGTGCATACTGTCTGGAAGAGAAATACCGTGAGCGCCTTCTCCCGCAGCTGATTCATTGCATGAAACAGCAACGTGGTCTTCCCCAACCCGGGCGTCGCGATCAACGCCAGAAAGCCGCATCCGGCGTCTATGCCGTAAAGAAGAGAGGCCAGCGCCTCCCGATGCGTGGGGCTCAAAAACAGATACCGGGAATCCGGCGTGACGCCGAAAGGGTGTTCCTGCAACTTGTAATAATCTAAGACCATAAATTTGCCTATGCAGTCCTCTTTGGCACAGCTACCACAACTGGAACTCCAAGGGTGTCGATCACCTGCGCCGGGGTGTGGAACGATGGATCGAAATAATCGACAATATAGGCCGTTGGAAAGCTGACTAGCGCAGCTATGGCGAAGCCGACAAGAAGAATGAAAACCGGGCTATGGGTCGGTAGTACCGGTATCGCGGGCGGAACAGCGATCGCTACGTTCTCGATTCGGGTTCTATCCAGTGCATCTGACGTGCGTTCCTGCTCCCGCTTGGACAGGTAGAGCAAATAGTTTTGCTCGTCCGCCTTGGCCTCGCGCTCCAGGTCAGCCTGGTCCAAAGACTGGCTCCCCAACTTCACCATCTGGGCGTTCATCGTCTCGATACCGCGCCGATTCGCCTCAAGACTTGCCCGCTGGCCCGCTAGGTCTGCTTGGTCTTTCGCCAGATTCTCCCGCAATAATTCGAAGGTCGGGTCACGATCCGTCGTCTGGTTGATGTAAGGATTTTTTTCCGCTTCGGCGATTGCCGCTTTGGCCTGGGCTACCTCTTGATCGGCTTCCTGCACCAACGGATAGCTTGGCTCGTATTTCAAGAGCAACTGCGTGCGCTTGGTCTCGGCAGCCAATAGGCTGCTGCCGAGATTCTGCAGCAGCAGGTTGGCAGCCTGGGTATCTTGCCGTGTCGTCAATCTCTGTGGCGTAACCTTCATCTGCTCTTGGACGATCCGGATCCGCTGCTCATCCGCCGCAATTGCCTGCTCTATGTTGTGCGACTCGCCCACAGCAGCCGACAATTGCATTGCCAGGTCCGCCCGTTGCTCATTGGGGTCGGAAACACCTTGCGTCTGCCCGAATGCACGCAAGCCAGCCTCGGCATTTTCCAAAGCTGTCTTGTAGTTCTGCGCCTGCTTGGCAAAAAACTGGTAGGAGCCGGGAGGCCGGTGAACAGTAGCGTGCTTCTCCAGGTAAAAATTGCTAAGGCTGTTCAGCACGCCGTACGCCAAAACTGGATCCGAAGATCCATAGGTCACTTCAATCAGATTGGTCTTCGACGGCGTCTCAACCTGGATTTGCGTGGCCAGGGTCCGCACTGCTCGCGCGACCCGGTCTGCTTCCGTCTCCCGCGGATGAAGGAAGCTCAACAAGGAACGGCTGCGTGGGTTCTGGATGTCATTGGCCCGAACCACCCGTTCCAGAAGATCGCGACTCTTAAGCAACTCCGCCTCTGAGTTGACCTCTTGATCAGTCAACGCCGGGGTATTGACCATCTGATTTGTGGCTTCCGTAGAGACCAGCGGGTCCAAGCGCTCACGGCTGACAAGAATCGCCATGTGCGCCTCATATTTCTGCAATCGCAACAGGCCGAGCAACGTCGCGACGGCGAAAACAGAAAGGAAGGTGAGGATCAACACTCGCTTGCGGCGGAATAACGGCGCCACAAGATCACGCAGCGTGAAATTCACCCTGTCTTCTCTGGTCAATCTAGGACTGATCTCGAGCACTCGCTCCCCTTTCCGTCAAAACCCGCTTCATTCATCAAAATGTGCCATTGCTTAGATACGTCCCGGCATTGAGTGAGTAGGGCACATATTTGCGGAAGCTCGTGATAAATGACTCGGGAACAAAAATCATATCGCCGGGTTTCAAGATCGCGTCCTCATTCACATTCTTGCCGTGCATCAGGTCTTTGAGATTCAGCTTCTTCACCTCAAACCACTGGTCCGAAGTCCGATGAAAGAGGAAAATTTGGGACTTGGCAGTAGGCGCTAGCCCTCCCGCCACAGCGATCCCTTCGGCAACCGTGATGTCGGCGCGAAGTTCATACTGACCCGGCTTTCCAACCTGACCGCTCACTGTAAAAAATGGCTTTTGAAAATCCTTAAGGTCTACGTTAACAATGGGATTGTGAAGAATCCCCGCATAGGCGCTCTTGATAGCATTCCCCAGTTCCGGAACTGACATTCCCTGCGCATGAACGCTTTTCCCATTTTGCAGGTTGATGTAGCCATCCGGCTGCACGGTAACCGTCTGGTTTAGCTCGGGGCTAAGAGGGAAGGAAAGCAGCAATTCATCTTGTCGCTGAATAACATAACGCGGATTACGTTGCCCCAACTCAGGTCGGGAGGTTGCCCTGTCGCTGTGAGCAACCGCGGTCGAGTCACTCGCGGGATTCACGGGATCGGAACCGGCTTGCACACTTTGCCCGGTGAGATTCCCCGCAGCACCCAACCAAAGAGCTAACACAATTGGTACGCTCGACAATCTCGCGCGAAGAATGTTGGCTCGAATCATGCCTTGCTCCTCACACAGTTTGATAAAGATCTGAATGACGCGAATCATCCCTTACCGTGGTGTTTTTGTAGAACCGGCACCCGGGGGATAGATGCCCAGTTTTGCCACTGCTGAACTTGTTCATCGGCCACAGCTGAACCATCTCTACGGCAGAGACATGCTGATGCCGGCAGCCTGATGAACCACCTCGCACGATGCGAGCATTCTATGGGCGGTTCCCAATTCTCAGATACCTAACAAGTCTCGCACGATCCCACAACAGCTACGAGCAAATAACGGTGAAAAGCAGCCGGCAACTTTTCGTTGCGCTCGACGCTGCGTGTAAACAAGCTCGCCAAAATGAGATCGAGACATAGCTTCGCCATCTCAGTCCCACCTTTAATGGGGAACTGACGCCGCATTTTTTTGAGGGCTTTCGAAATTCCGGCGTGATTGCAGCTCAAAGCTGCAGCTAAGCCATGACTGGGCATGGCGGGAGGAGTGGATAGATCGAAGCAATGCCTCGACGGAGGTTTTGAGCTGGCAGTCAACTTGGCGAAAGGGTGGTCCCAGGCTCGCTCGATTTACGTACATTCACCAACGTTGGCAACTGGCGCTAGCCGGCTACAGGGTAAAGACGGGGCCCAAAAATCGCTCTCTCCGGTCCCAGCCGGAAAAGGTACTAACTGCACCATATCCTGATTCGTTCAGGGAAAACCAGACCAAAATAGTAATTCGAGGCGATGACGACGCATTACTACCGTAACAAAGGGACTGATTTTACACAAGGATATGTACACTGCAGATCAGCGCTTCCATCGCGGTGTTTTCCAAAAAATTGAGTGTCCGACGGTTTTAGATTGCTAGTAAAACCCGGACCGCCGAATCTTGTCGGCATTTGATTTTTCGCCGAAATAATGCTAAGCCGGCCAAGGCGTTGGAAGCAAAACCGAGCACGTCCCGCACAAAACAAAGCGGGCGGCGTCTTCGACGCCGCCCGCTTGTTACTCCAAACTAACCGCTTCAGCCGAAGCGAACCTCCGCCAGCGGAGGATCGCAATCCGCCAACTCCGGCCGCCACAGTCGAAGCCACTGGGCAAGAAACAACCCAACAAACTGGCTGTTCGTAAACAGATAACGCCGCCAAAGCCGCCCCGGTTCCTGTGCCAGCCGATAGAGCCATTGCAAGCCAAGCCGCTGCAGTACAGCAGGCGGTTCTTCCAACAGACCGGCGTGGTAATCAAAAGCCGCGCCCACAGCCAGCATAGGCATCGAAAGTTGCGTGCTCATTTCGTAAGTGAAGACTTCCTGCCGCGGACAACCGAGCCCGACAAAAACAATTTTCGCTCCCGATTCACGAATCCGGTCCGCTGCCTGCGTCTGCTCCTCGGCTGACAACTTCCGGAATTCCGAAGGATGCGCTCCCGCAATCTTCAACCCAGGGCAAATCTCCGGCAAACGCACACAAAGTTTATCCAGCACCTGCTGGCTGCTCCCGTAAAAATAGACCGGGATGCCTTGCAACGCCGCTTCCTTGCACACTTTCAGCGTCATCGTCGGTCCATAGACGCGGTCGTTCAGCTTGGTGCCGTAAAGCAGGTTCAACGCCCAGCGCACCGGTTGACCGTCTGGAGTCACCAGGTCGAAGGTATTCAAACGATAGCGATGAGCGCGATCCAAAGCACCCGTGATCACACCGTGCACCGCCAGCGCCGTGGTCGCACAGCGCCGGCCGGCCTTGGCGTCTTCGATGATCTTATCCACGGCGTACTCGTAATCGACTGCGCTGATGGCTATCCCCAGAAGATTTCTGCGGCCGCGGTCGATCATACGGCCTCCACCCGATCGCGGCTATTCTCGTAGATCTGCTGCAGAATCGCTCGCACGTCGTACTTCTGCTTCCATTCCGGATAGTGTCCCGAGAACTTGCCGGTGTCGCTGATCCACCAGATATGGTCGCCCGTCCGGTTATCTTCCTTGTAGGTGTGGTTAAGCTCTCTGCCCGCCACCTCTTCGCAGATCTTGATCGATTCCAACATCGAGGCGTTGCTGAAACGGCCCCCGCCGATGTTGTAGACCTCCCCACTGCGCGGCTTCTTGAAGAACTCATGGAAGCAATTGATCAAGTCAGCGCTGTGGATGTTATCGCGTACCTGCTTGCCCTTGTATCCGAACACTGTGTAGGGACGCCCGGTTACCGTGCAGCGCATCAGGTATGCCAGAAAGCCGTGCAACTGAGTTCCGCTATGGTTAGGACCAGTCAGGCACCCGCCGCGGAAGCAAGCCGTCTTCATCCCGAAATAACGGCCATACTCCTGCACCAGCACATCGGCTGATACCTTCGAAGCTCCGAAGAGGCTATGCAGCGTCTGGTCGATCGACATCCGCTCATCGATGCCCACCCAGTACTCGTGCGTGGGATCGATCTCCCAGCGCGTATCCAGCTCGATCAGCGGCAGACGGTTGGGCGTGTCCCCATAAACTTTGTTGGTCGAAGTGAAAATAAACGGCGCGTCCGGACAATGCTGGCGCGTCGCCTCCAGCAGATTCAACGTTCCCACTGCATTTACTGAAAAATCAACATGGGGATCCCGAGCGGCCCAGTCATGCGACGGCTGCGCAGCCGTATGGACGACCAGCGCGATATTGGTGCCCAGGTCCGCAAACAGGCGGTTGACACGCTCCGTGTCCCTGATGTCAAAGTCGGAGTGGCGGTAGGTTTTGCCCAGCTCAGATTTCAGACGGCTCTGATTCCATGCGGTCGACGCTTCCGCGCCGAAGAATTTGCTGCGCATGTCATTGTCAATTCCGACAACATCAAGCCCCAGCTTGGCAAAAAAGGAGGTTGCTTCCGAACCAATCAGACCGGCTGAACCGGTAATAATTGCAATGCTCATCGTCCCTCTCATGGCAGTGTCGCCCAACTTCACGACCCGGAATAAACTGCAAAATACAAAAATTTGATGCTGCGTTTAGCGGGCAAGAAGACTGAACATCTCGACGGGGAGGGGGGGTCCGGCGGATATTTACAACTGCCCCTTGGTAACCAAACCTTACCGTGATTCGGCCAATGTGGACAAGTTAAAAATGCTTAATCCACTGCTGCGGGCTAGTACCACAGTAACAACCAATCTTGGCCCTTGCGCGAACTTTTTTACCACCCTAAAAGCCCGGCTGGGCTCTAAATCCCATATTTGCCGATGCTTGCAATAGATGACTTATCTCCGCAATCAAAATCCACTTCCACCGGATCATAACGCCGGCTCGACGGAAGTAATCCCGTTCACTCCGGCGTGCAGCGCTTGTTCCTTGCCTTGCCACACGAAGATGCCCTCGAGCCCAGGCGGGAGAGTCACCGTCCCTCTCAACGCCTTACCGTCGCGCTCGAAGTGCACCTTAATCATGCCTTTAGGATGCGGAAATTCCGCTGTCACTTCTCCCAAATTGCCCAGGTGCGGCCCAATTCGGACCGTGGCAAAGCCTGGTGATCCCGGTTTGATCCCCGCTACCAGCGTCAGCAGGTCGTACGCGGGATGTGCGCTCCACGCATGCGAATCAGACCGCGTCTGGCCCGGCGTCTCTGGCCAGGTACTGAAATGCAGCGGCAACAGGTCCCGCCACGGCTTCAGGCTGGCGAGATATTGGTCGGCCATCCCGGCGTGGTCAAGGGCGCGCGCCAGGTAGAAACGAAAGTAATACGAGGAGCTCAGGATCCCGTCATCCGTTGTGCCCGGAGCGATCCCCATCACCTGCTTCAAAACGCCCTGCTGCTCCTCGTGCGGAACCACGTCGAAAAGCACCCCCAGCACATTGGTCTGCTGGCTGAAAGCATTGTGCGCAGGATTGTCGGCCAGCAGCTTGCGTCCCGCGTCCCAGCATTTTTCATATAACCCGCTGCGCACATGCTGCGCCCGATGGCTCTCCCGGGCAGCTCGGTCCTGGTCCCCCAGCGCCAGCTCCAGATCGGACGCATCCATCAATGCTCCCAGGTATTGCAGCGTCGTCGTGCATGATTCCCCGTGTTCGTCGTAGGTGGGCAACTCGCCGCTCGACACCCAGTCGACAAAACTCCACCACGGCAGCTTGCGCAGCAAGCCGTCCGGCTGCTCGTATTGCTCGAACCAATCAAGCACCGTCCGCGTGCCCGGCAATCCAGCCTTCGCCGGCGCAGAATCGGGCCGGTACATCCAATAGTCGTGCAACATGTCGATCCATATCAGGGAAAACGTGGGAATGATCTGGGGCTGCGAAGTGGGATAGCGGCTCTGCGTCAATCCGGCGGGAATGCGCGAATCATCAAAGCTCCTCAGCGCCTGCTTCGCCAGCCGGTCGTCTCCCGTCAGCGCATAGGAGATCAGCGCCTGGATCCGCGTGTCGCCCACATACTGTAACTGTTCCCAATAAGGAGTATCCATATACGTCTCGTGCGCATCCAGGTGTGCCGTTCGCCAGCTGATCTCCCATATCTGCGCCAGCTCGGGATCCTTGCTCTCAAACGAAGCGCGCTCCTCAAAGGGATAGGCCGTGAACTCCGCCTGCAGCGACTCCAGTGTCAGCGGCTCACCGGCCGTCTGAATGTCCAGGTCCAGATAGCGCCACACCCTCCACCACAGCGGCTCAAACGTGCGCTGCGCGCCACCGTCGGGCAGAAAGCTATCGTGCACTCCTAACGCCTGCCGGTCGCCCACTTCATTCCGGTCGCCCTTCTGCTGCTTCGCGTCGTAAAGCGCCTCCGCGTAGGTCAAGCGGATGCTGGCTCCCTTTCCCCCGGAAACCGTCAATTGAGGATAGGCGGTAGTCAACGTTTTGCGATCCAGAAGCAAATGCACGTGGCTATTCGCCGCAATCGTCACCGGCTTAGCTGGAAACGCGTTGGCGCCCGGCTCGTCCGAGCGCACCACTGCGCCCGCATCCGTGGGAGTGTACGCCATATGCGGCAGCTCATCGGGCACCAGCCCCCAGTAGTTGTCTACCTGCTCTCCCTCCAACCCGGCGCGGGCCGCCGAAGGATAAATATTCTCCCGCATAGGACTCGCGGCAGCCACCCACGCGCCGCTTGGGTCTGCCGCATCATTCCACCGCCAATCGTAGGCCGCGGCGTTCAACTCTTCTCCCGGCCCATTGGCCATGTAGCCGTCGACGCCGCCCGCCTTTCGCGGAACAGGGACGCGGCCCGGCTCGATAGCCACCATCCATCCTGTGGGCGTGCTCACTCCGGCCTCCAGCGCACCATCGCCCTGCACCAGGAAAGCCGTGCGATCGGTGATCTGCGCCGCCGGCGCATAAATTCCGAAGTTCCACACAGTGGCAGTTACGAGATTAGCGCCTGCGGAAAGGTACGGCGCCAGGTCGAACGTCTCATAGCGCCAATGCGGCAGGTCCCCGCGCGCAGGACCGTCGCCCACCCGATGCCCATTGACATAGAGGATGAAGCGATTATCCGCGCTGACATGAACAACAAACCGCGCCGGCTTGCTCTCCAATTGCAACGAACGCCGAAAGTGGAGCACGATCGGTTCCCGCAGTGGAGCAGTAGGATGCGTGATCCAGCTAGCCTTCCACAGCGGCTCAGCCGCGAACCCTACCCCGGAAAGCAACACCGCCAAAGCAACCAAACAAATCCCACGCTTCATCCTGCACCACCAAGCCGCCAATCGGGCGACACCCATCCTATCAGCGGAAGCGAAGAATCTACGTCCAACTAAACTCGATAGAAACCGGGCGGGCGCTCCTCGCCAACCTGCCCCGGCATCTCGTAGGGACCATAACCACGCTGAAAACGATAGGGCGTAGTTTCGGCTACGCCCCATCGATCGCATTGGCTGAAACCCGGCCACTCGGGTCTGGAAAGCAAACAACAGGACCTATCCACTCCTGCTATCACCCAGGGCCCGACGGGACATGCAATCCCGGGCGCCCCTTACGCACCAATCACAACGGCAGCAAATTCGCGGCCAAATCAAACTCCATATCGCGCGCTACTCCCGCGATCGTCACCCTGCATGCCCATTCGTCAGCCCGGCGCAGGCCTCTGAAACCTGAAACCGCTCCAGGTTAAGCGTGTCGGCAATCCGCACCACGCGCACTTTCTCCGGGTTAGGAACCGCAAGAGAAGCCAGCGCCGCCTGGATCGCATCCCGGTCATTATCAAAATAGATAGGAATCTTCGCCGGCAGCATCCCCAGCGATGTCAGCGCATTCATGTACATGTACTGCAAATTGAGCGCATTCACAAAACGCGAAGTAGTGAAGTCTGCCATGCCGATCCCGACACCGTTGCCATTGCTCGCAGGGGTCAGGTCGCGCACGAAGATACGGGATACGCGCGGCGTCACCGAACTCGTGGAGTGCAGTGTGGCCTTGTATCCATCAATATCGCGGCCAATCACGTTGGTGTCCATACCAGACCCGCTAATGTCCTTGCCGATGCGGTCAATAATCAGCAAATCAATTTCATCGAAAGGCAAGCGCGCCAGCAGAGCTTCCGCCTTCTTGAACAGACGGCCCTCTTCGCGCGCGATATTCTCCGGCCGCAGAACGTTGATCTCAGCCGTCTGGTGGTGCTGATCCTCCACCAGGGCGATGGCGCAAAAAATCGGAGCCGCGCCCAGGATCACCCGGGCAATCTCCCGCAGCACCACCTCGTAGCCCAAATGCGCGGCTGCCCGATGCGCATTGTTAGCCCCCACCTGCTTGCCGAACCCAATCACCATCATCTTCTGGATGCCGCTACCCAGAGTTCCCCGAAAATCGGTATGCGGCTTCACGCGGTTCAGCACTACCACTCCGTCCGCCTCAAACGCAGGAACACTGAACACCACATCGACCGCATCGAACGCAGTGCCGATCTTCTTCACCGCCATGCTGGCTTCGATAGGGACGCCCATGCTTTCAGGAGTCACTCCATATTCCGCCAGCATCTGGATCTGGCCCTCTGCTGTCGCTCCCCCGTGGCTCCCCATCGCCGGCACAATGAAGGGCCGCGCTCCTGCTTCGATCAGCACTCCCAGCGCGGCCTTCACAATCTCTTTCAGGTTAGTGATGCCGCGGCTGCCGACGCCCACGGCAATCCTCATCCCGGGCGTCACCTTCTCCCGCAGCCCCTGCTGCGCGAACTGCTCCTTAATAAGGGTCGAAAAATCCAGTTTGCGCGAGGGCGGATAGCTCTGCCCCATTTCAAGCATCTTGGGAAAGTGATTGGCCATATTCATCGGAAAACGCTCCACCGTCGATCTTAAGCGAAACTTCTTGGGAACGCGGCCTCCAAGCCTCACCAAAGATTTTTCCTGAACCGGCAACGAATGTTGCGTGTCCCATTCAAGCCGTCCTTTGCCCGCCCCGGCGTGCCGTGGGACCGCGCCCCGGAGATCCCCTTTCGCGCTTATCGTGCTTTTGCGGACATTCATTTGGGGACGCATCTTATCCGCACCCCCGCAGTCAATTGCAGAGCGAACACCTTCCTAGTAAACTCTGCGCTTGTTGACTCCTAGCAAAACAAAATGGAGCCTCCAGATCCTTGCCCTCGCGAGCCTGGCTCTTTTCCACGCGCGCTCCTTCGCCACCTGCGAAGGTCTGGCAGCCCTGCAGTTGCCGCACACCACCATCACCAGGGCAGAGGTGGTAACGTCCGGGAAATTCGCACCCCCCGTCGGGAAATTACTGACTCACCTCCCACCCTTCTGCCGTGTCGCCGCCACGCTAACGCCCAGCCCTGACTCCGATATAAGAATCGAGATTTGGATGCCTCAGTCCGGCTGGAACGAGCGTTTCCAAGGTACCGGGAACGGCGGCTTTGCCGGCACTATCATCTATAACTCCCTCGCGGAAGGGCTGCGGGCCGGCTACGCAGTGGCCAACACCGATATGGGCATGGCCACGCCGCCGGGACAGACCGCTAGCATCTTCGTCAATCGCCCGGAGCGCTGGAAGGACTGGGGATACCGGGCCACCCACGAAATGACCGTGGTCGCAAAACAGATCGTGCGCGCCTACTACCAGAAGGATGCCAAGTACTCCTACTTCACCGGCTGCTCCACCGGAGGCGAGCAGGCTTTGATGGAGTCGCAGCGCTACCCGGATGACTACGATGGCATCGTCGGCGGAGCCCCAGCCAACAACCGCACAGGGGTGCACGTCAGCGTCCTATGGAGCTTTGCCGCCGACGAGAAACCCGATGCCTACCTGCACCCAGCTGCCCGCTTCGTGCTCTCGCAGGCAGTTGTGAATGCCTGCGACGCTCTTGATGGCGTTAAAGACGGGGTGATCTCCGACCCAACCAAGTGTCAATTCGATCCCGCGTCCCTGCAATGCAAGGGGACCAGCCAGGGAGGCTGTCTCACCCCAGCCCAGGTGCAGGCGGCAAAAAATATCTATGCCGGGCCTAGGAATCCGCGAACTGGCGAAAGTCTCTATCCCGGGCTGCCCCGCGGCAGTGAATTCGGCTGGGATGGCCTGGATCGCATACCCGGTCCGGCTGCCATCCCTCCCTACGCTCCGATCTTTCAATGGGTATTTGGATCGGACTGGAATTGGCGGCAATTCGATTTCGACCATCAGGACGCGCTCTTTACCCAAAAGCTCGCCGGCATGGTGAATGCAACCAACCCGGATATCGACACCTTTCGCGCCCACGGCCACAAACTCCTCATCTATCACGGCTGGGCAGACTGGCTAGTGGCTCCCGGAGAAACCATCAACTACTACAATGCCGTGGCCGCACGGGCCAAAACGGCCCTCTCTGCTGGCCAGCCGAACGCTCAAATTGATCAATCGGTCCGGCTCTTCATGGTTCCCGGCATGGCGCATTGCAGCGGTGGCCCAGGGGCGACCCATTTCGATGCCTTGGACGCCGTGGTCGATTGGGTCGAGCATGGCGTCGCCCCCGACAAAATCATCGCCACCACCTTGGCGCCCGATGAATTCAACAGCGTGCCCAACCCAAAACGTCCCCTATGTCCCTATCCCGCAAGCGCGCAGTATCAGGGAACAGGCGATACCAACGACGCGTCCAATTTCGTTTGCACCGTCCGGTAGCACAGCAGCTTACAGAAGACGCTGGCCCTGACCGGTCGGTCGATCCTGTTGACCCACGGCTTGTTCATGGAGTAGACAGGTCACTGACTGTTTCAGGAGGGAATTCCGTAATGTCGATTACCAGACGCCGCTTCCTCAGCTCCACTTCCGCAGCCGCCGCCCTGCTGTACACCGGCGTGGGCCGTGCGCTTGCCCCGGCAGGCCGTGGGGCCTCGCTGGGGCTGCCGGTTGGGTTGCAGCTCTATTCAGTGCGCACGCTGCTGCCCACCGATTATGCCGGCACGCTCAAGCAACTCGGCGCCATCGGCTACAAGGAAGTGGAGGCTGCCGGGTTCTTTAACCTCCCCGTGGAACAGGTGAAGGCTGCCATGAAGGCAGCCGGCCTGCGCTGTGTCAGCGCCCATTATCCTCTGCCCCTACTCAGACAGTACCTCGATGAGATCTTGCCCTTCTGCAAATCCCTTGGCGTCGGATATGTCGTCTGCTCCTCGCCCATGCATCAGCAACCAGGAGCCAAGGGCCCGCTCACTCTCGATGACTGGCGCTGGAGCGCGGACCAGTTTAACCAGGTCGCGACCAAAGTCGAAGCTGATGGCTTGAAGTTTGCCTATCACAATCACTATGCCGAGTTTGGCGCAATCGACGGCATCCTGCCTTACGATGAGCTCCTGAAGCACACCGATCCGGCTAAGGTCAGCTTCGAGCTGGACTGCGGCTGGGTAGTCGTGGGCGGCCAGGACCCCGTGCATTATTTGAAACAATATCCGGCACGTATCGTAATGCTGCACGTCAAAGACTTCAAAAACAACAAGCCGCCCTCAGTCGAACTCGGCACCGGGTCGATCGACTACGCGCCCATCTTCGCCGCCGCGGCGGCAACCGGCCACATCCGCCACGCCTTCGTGGAACAGGAGGAATTTCAAGGGCCGATCATGGAAGCGCTCGCAGTCGACGCCAGGTACATGAAGAAGTTTCACGCCTAATGGCCGATCAGCTTCTGCTCCAGTAATGGTTGCAGAATCGGGATCGGCAGCGGCCCTTCGTCGAGAGCGGTATCGTTAAACCGCTTGAGGGAGAAGGCGCTGCCCTGTTGCTGCTGGATTCCGTCGCGCAGGTGGATCCACTGGTGATAGCCGACATAGTAAGTGATCAGTTGACCCGCGGTCAGCTTGACCCGTCGCAGCTTGCCTTGCGCCTCGGCCGCAGTCTGAAAGGCCTTGTTCTCCATCAGGTTGAGCGCCTCCTGGTCGGTCATATCACGGCTCTGCATGCGGATGTCGAGAATGGCATTTGCGATCACGCGCAGCCGAATCTTCTGCACCATGAGGACGAAGCGGGGATCATGGTTGGCATACCCCGCGTCCTCCATTTCCTTCACCCCATATTCTCCCCAACCCTCTTCGTAGGGCACGTTCCCCAGTAGCACACGAAGCACACGGCGAGACGACGGCTTCAGGTTGTTCGCGTGCTCGAACTGCGTGTAGTGGCCAGGCAGCGCCTCGTGCATGGTCAGATACAGCAGCATCCAGTTGTTGTACTCGCGCAGCTTCGACTCGGCCTGTTCCTTGCTCATCTTGGGATCGATGGGAGTTACCCAGTATTCCGCTTCCTCCTTCGGTTCGAGCGCCGGCGCAGGATGGAAGCCCGCAACCGAATAAACCCCGCGTTCAAAAACCGGAGTGGGCACAATGCGCATATTGTCGCGATCACTCAAGGTAACCAGGTTCTTCTCCACGATGAAGGCGCGAATCCCGCTGGCCTCGGCCTTGACCTTCGCCAGAAGTTGATCCGGCTGCACGTGGTCCTGATTGATGCGGTCAATCACTTCGGCAATGACCTTGTTCTCGAGCGCGTCTCCACTCAGGTCGCTGTGATCGCCATGGCCTGGGTACCACTTCTTATGCAGCGGCAGGGCGACCGTGTACATATCGCTGCGAACCCGAGGCAGATCCCGCTCCGCTGCTGCGAGCACTGAATCTGGAGTTTCATGCGTGCCGGGTCCGAGGGCGTAGGCGAAGATCTTCGCGTAGACCGCGGGTCCGGTGCGCCAGCTAGCCGGGTGCGGCCTGTGCGCCAAGTCACCCTTAAGCCAGGCGGCAAAGCTGTCGAGCGCCGCGCGCGCCTCCTTGGATGCCGCGTCGTAGCGCGAGCGAAGCGGCGACCCGGCAGGGATCATGCCCCCAATCTGCTCGATGACCGCGGTGTTGCCCGCATTCTCAGCCAAGGCTGTATCAAGAAATACCGGATCGGCCTGCTTGAGGTTGTGGCGAGCCTCGTCGAGAATCTTCGGAACCTGTTCCATACGCGCTAGCACAGCCGAGAGCCGCGACTGCTCCGTACCATCCGTCGAGGTGAGCGGGAAGAACAGGCCGGAGCCGATCATCTCGACATAATCCTGCGGGCGATAGCGGTAACCCTGCAACACATCGATCTGAAAGAGAGTGGACTCGATGTCGTCGCGGAGGAGCGCAAGATCCGCCCCATCTTCGGGCGTAGCCGCCTTCGCGGATGCAAAACACTGCTTGCCTGCGATAAACAAAGCACGCTCGGCAGCAATGGTCGCCGGGCTCGAGTCGTCAAGCTGATTATCCAGAGGAGCGCTGGGATCGCCATGATATCCGGCCTGCGTCGCTTCCACCGGTGAATAGCGCAGCGTGGTCAGGATGAAGCGGTTCGCCTGGTCGAGAAATGGCTCATGAACACCAGCATCACAATGAAAATTCTCGGGAGTTGCTGCCGCCGCGACGTATTGAAAACTGGCCAGAAAAAGCAAAGCAAAAGCAAAACGAAGCATGAAAAACGATAGCATGCGGTGGCTAAGGATCTATGTTGTGAGGCGGTCGTTCGAGATAGGCGTAACGCCCCATACCGTCAGGCTCTTGAGGGCATCCGCGGCTCCCGTCCAGGCAAGCTGAATACCTGTCGGTGACGAAGTGTAGCAGCGGGCCGTCATAGCCTCTTTGCGGTCGACAAATGTCTCGAGGATCGACCCATCCATCCAGAGATGGATCGTCGAGACACCGTCCTGATCCGGCGAGAGGGGCAGGCTTTTGCCGCCCACGATCACCGACGGTTTGTGACCGCCGGCGTAGCCGATCGCGAACAGCGGCGTCGAGCCGGCTCGCAATTCCAATCCGCATGCGCTCTCCCCCGCGTTAAAGGTGCATACGATCTCAGCGGCCCGATTCTCGATGGGCACAGTCTGCGCCGCTTTCGCCTTCTGCGTGTTCTTACCCAGCGTTGCAAACTCCGGCGGAACATCCATGCGCAGCTGGTTGTCAGGACCCAGTGAAAGCACGCGAGGCAGTGCCATCGCACCCGCCCATCCGGCAGCTCTGCACTCGTCGGGCGTGCGCGTTTCCTGCACCCATCCCCAAAGAATGCGACGGCCCTGGGCGTCAACCATGCTCTTCATCGCATAGTAGGAACCGTGGTCCAGCACGCCCTTGGTTTCGGAGTGGAAGCGGAGGTCGCTCTTTTCGAACCTGCCCACCTCCCAGTAAACATTGCCCTCGGTGGAGTAGAGCAGCACGTGCTTCTCACCGAGAGGAAAGAAGTCGGGACACTCCCACATCTCCCCCGTAGCCACAGGGTTGGTCTTGTCGCTTCCGTTCCACTTGCCCTGCGCGAGCGGGTGAAGGTAGGTCCAGTTGCGGCCGTCCCGTGAGGTATAAAGCAGCACCGCGCCGCCAACCTTGGCAAAGCCCGAACCAACGCCCAAGTACCATGTGTCCCCATCCTTCCACGGACAAGGATCGCGAAAACCGGTCACCTGCAAACCGGGCGGAGGGGCTTCCAACACAGGCTTATCCAGCTTCTTCCATGTGCGGAGATCGGGATCAGTGGAGGTTGCGAGACATTGCACCTCACGCAGCCCTTCGCCGCGAATCGTCTCGGGCGAGGACCGCGTCACGCCGGTGTAAAGGATGGTCGGCACTTCGGCGCCGGGCAGCACGCTGCCAGTGAAACAACCGAACGCATCATAGGATCCCGGAGTAGGTGACAACGCAACCGGCATGTGTTTCCAGTGAATGAGATCGGGACTGACGGCATGCGCCCAGTGCATGTCTCCCCAAACCGCGGCGCCCGGGTTGTACTGAAAGAACATATGATACTGGCCGCGAAAGTATCGAGGTGCGCAGGGATCGTTCTGCCAGTTGGCCTTGGGCAGCAGATGGAACTGCGGCCGGAAGGGATCGTGCATGAGCTTTTCCCTGAGTGCCGCCGGCAGCGCTGCTTGAGCAAACGCACGCAAGGCGCGGCCGGGCATCGCGCAAACCGCACCCGAAGAGATGAGAAATCTTCGACGATTCATTCGTTTCTCCTCAGCAAGGCACCGACGCGTTCGATCAAATCTGGAGACAACGGCGGAGTAGCTCCTGGCTGAGAAGCCACATAGCTCCCGCAAAGATTGCCGATCTCCGCCATCTGAGGCAGGGACGCCCCGCGCAAGTAGGCGTGTATCAGGCCGGCGGTGAATGCGTCGCCCGCGCCGACAGTATCAACCAGCTGGATCGGAAATCCCGGATGCCCAAATGTGCTCTCGCGGGTGGTGAGCAGGCATCCATGGGAACCCAGGGTAGTGGCCACCAGTTGGCAACCGGGAAATTTTCCAAGCAACGCGTGCGCCGCGGCCTGAGGACTCGCCGGCACCTGCTGCTGGCCCGACCCCAGTTCATTCAGCAGAGAAAAAACCTGCGGCTGCTCCTCGTCACTCAGCTTGATGATGGTGGCATGCGCCATCGACCAGTGAAGCACCTCGGGAGTGCAGTCAGGCATGCGTAAATTTACATCGAATACCCGCAAGCACCCTTGCGCCGTGGCCTCAACGAAGCTTTGGATGGTTGACCGCGAAATCTCATGCCGCTGGGCGAGGGTTCCAAAACAGACGGCATCCGCGGCACGCGCTACTTCCAGCAGCCCAGGAGTCAAACGAATAAAGTCCCATGCCACGTTGCGATGGATGATGTAGCGTGGCTGCTTATCGGCAGAGAATGTAACCTCGACGGTCCCGGTTGGATGGACTGAATCTTCCTGTAACTGCTGCAGATCGAGGTTAGGTCGCGTAAGGATGGTGCGCGCTGCTCTGCCATGATCATCGTCACCCACGCTGCTGACCAAGGTCGCAAGGTTCCCCAATCGAGCACAGAAGACGGAAAAGTTTGTCAGGGTCCCGCCCAGCCTTGGGCCGCTTGGAAAGAGATCCCACAGCAACTCGCCAATGCCGGCGATCCGCGGAGACCCGGTTTCGCTTAGAGTCTTAGAGAGGATGGAATTCAGGGTCTGTCCTTTCCCTCACCGCATACTCGTTGAGCGCTACGCCGATTCCCGGGCTCGTCCTCACCTCCAGGAAACCCTCGTCGTCAAGCGAAACCGGCTCGGTCAGCGAGGTGTAGGCCTTATCGACATAGTGGGTGAATTCAAGCAGCATAAAATTCGGCGTCGTGGCGGCGACGTGAGCGGCTGCCATCGTACCCAGAGGCGATGCTACTCCGTGAGGAGCTATGGGGATCGAGTAAACCTCGGCCATGGCAGCGATCTTACGCGTTTCGAGTAAGCCGCCGGTCTTCGAAACATCCGGCTGAATGACGCTGAGCGCTTCCTTCTCCAGAAAAGCACGATAGCCGTAGCGGCTATAGATGTTCTCCCCTGCCGCGATAGGAACCCGTGTGGCGTTGCGCACCCGCAGCATGGCATCGACATCGTCGCTGGGAATTGGCTCCTCCACCCAGATCAGGCGGAACGGCTCCATCAGGTGACAAAGCTGGATGGCCGTCTCTACGTCGTAACGAGCGTGGCATTCCAGCGCAAGGTCGTAGGTGGGACCCACCGCCTCTCGAATGGACGCGACGAAATGCACGACATCATCCAATTGCACGGTGTTCAGATGAAGACCCCAAAGCTTGTTCGGGTCCCAGCCCTTCTTCAGGGTCCATTCATCCGGGCTGTAGTCGATGCCTATCTTCAGCGCTTTCACTTTCGTTTTGGCAATAAGGCTGGTCGCTTCGCCTGGGTTGGCTGCATGCAGATAGACCGGCAATTTACTGCGCACGCGGCCGCCCATGAGCTGGTATACAGGCGCATTCAGGGCTTTGCCGGCTAGATCCCAGAGCGCCATTTCCACTCCGCTGATGGCAGTGAGGTAGGGTCCGCCCATTCCGCGCATGAAGACAGGTGAGGGGGAACCACCCGCCGCAAGATGTTTCCCGCCCCACAGGTCAAGGAGAATTCCTTCTATATCCAGTGGGTCCCGCCCAGCGAGCGCCGGGCCGATGTTGTTGTTGACGATGTACTCCGCGCCAACGGTGTCCAGCATCTCGCCCGTGCCGGTCAGGCCCTGGTTGGTGTAAACGCGGATGAAGCGGCTATTGAATCCGTCTCGCAGACGAACCGCCCGGATTTCGCGGATGGTGAGGCCGGGGGCATGAGAAGTTCCCTGGGCCCGCGCCTTCAGCAGGAAGGCGCCGTAAGCCATCGCGGCCTGGCCGAGAAACATGCGTCGATTCATCGGGCAGGAGTGTAGCACATGTGCCGCACGGCCTGGATTCGACGTTGCGAATTGGCGACGCAACCGGCAAGCTAATAGGCATGCCGGAATTACCGGACATTACCGCCTATATCAGCGCGCTGCAACCACGCATCATCGGGCAGCCGCTGGAGCACCTGCGCATCGCAAGCGCATTTCTGCTGCGAACGGCGCGGCCTCCGGTTACCAGCGTGGAAGGCCGTGTCGTGCGCGAACTGCGCCGCATCGGCAAGCGCATTGCGATCGGCGTCGATGGCGATCTCTGGCTGGTGCTGCACTTGATGATCGCCGGGCGCTTACACTGGCGGCCAACAGGAGCCAAGTTGTCGGGACGGCAGAATCTGGCCGCCTTTGATTTTCCCCATGGCTCTCTCGTGCTTACGGAAGCGGGAACTAAGCGCCGCGCATCGTTGCATCTCTTCGAGGGTGAGGAGGCATTGCGTTCCATCGACCCAGGAGGGATCGACGTGCTCTCCAGCGATCTTGATTCTTTCCGCAAGGCGCTCACGATCGAGAATCGAACGCTCAAGAGAGCTCTCACCGACCCGCGCATTCTAAGCGGCATTGGCAACGCGTACTCGGATGAAATTTTGCACGCAGCGCAATTGTCTCCAGTGAAGATGACTCACAAGCTGGACCCGCAGGAATGGGAAAGTCTCTATGCCGCGACGCAGGCCACGCTTAAGTTGTGGATCGAGCGACTAACCGAAGAAGCGAAAGCCGGCTTCCCCGAAAAGGTGACCGCCTTTCGCAAGGATATGGCGGTCCATGGACGTTACGGAGAGCCTTGCCCGCGCTGTGGTCAACCGATCCAGCGAATCCGCTACGCAGACAACGAAACCGACTACTGCGTCAAGTGCCAAACTGGCGGGAAGCTTCTGGCAGATCGAAGTCTTTCGCGGCTTCTGAAATCGGACTGGCCACGCACACTCGATGAACTGGAGACGCTCAAACGCCGTTAAGCTAGTCCCTTCTGGCAGCATGCGCTGATGGAGGATGCGAGACACCGAGATTCCCATGGTTCGATCCGGTAGAAAATGACGTGTTTTCCGTGTTCCATACGGCGCAAGCCGGGCCGGATTTGATCACAGGCACGGCCGAGTTGTGGTTTATCGGCAAGCTGGCGGCAGCACGCTTCAAGAGCGTCGATATAGCGGATGGTTTGCTCTTCTCCCCATTTGTTCAGCGAATAAGCGCCGATGTCCATCAGATCTGCCTCGGCAAGACGGGATAGCCGGAATTTGCCCATATCTGTAGCCATCCCTGGCGAAAGGTCTGGGGGGTGTCGCTTTAGCTCTTCTTTTTGGAGAGTTTGAGCGTCCGACGAACACGCTGGAAAGAATCTCCGGAGCGGCCCCGCTGGCGTCGCCTTGATCAATCGCTGTTCGCAGCGCGGCAAGTCTTGCCTCAAACTGCTGTTCCTCCCGCTCTAACGTCCGCAGCGCCGCGCGAATAACCTCGCTGGCGTTTTCGTATCGGCCACTGTCGATCTTCGCGAGCACGAAATTATCAAGTTCCTCGGTCAAATTCACATTCCGCGTGGGCATGGTGATCCTTGTGAAGGCGGTCGTTTCTTATCAGCAAAATACCACAATTGGCAAACATTGCCAATAAGGTCGGAGGTCCCGACGCCACATCAGCCATAAACCTTGTTCTCCACCGGTTTGCCTTCCTGTGCGGGTGGAAGGAAGGCTTGCGATACGGTCAATGGAAGGCGGATCTCCGCCCCGCAGCCGGGGCCATCCAGGCGATTGGCGACTTGAAGCACGCCCCCGTGGGCCTCGCATATCTGCCGCGCCAGTGCCAGACCGATACCGCTGCCTCCCGGCTTGGTGGTATAGAAAGGCACAAAAAGGTTGGACGGATTACTGAGGCCGACCCCGTTGTCCTGGATAAGAATGACGACCGCCAAAGGAATGGTTCTCCAGGTGATCGACACTTCAGGAACATCCGTCACCATATGGCCGCTCGAGGGCGCCTCTGGAAAGCGCGCCAACGCCGCTTCGGCTGCATTGCGCAACAGATTGATGAGCAGCTGTTCAATCTGATCGGGATCCATCTGCAGCACGATATCGGGTCCCGGACGTAGCTGGACAGCCACCCTGGTTTCGAGCCCAACAGCACGCTCCATCAGTGAATGTAACGGCACCGGTTGCAATGCAGGCGGGGGTAACTGCGCCAGCTGCCGGTATGCCTGGATGAATCGATTGAGCGATTCGGCGCGATTCTCGATAATCTTCAGACCTCGGTCCAGGCTGGTTACGTCATGCTCTGTCCTGGCCGTATCCGTAGTATGTTGCGACGGATTGACATGAATCCAGGAACGAAGGCTGCCGGCAATGGATTTGATGGGCGTCAGCGAATTGTTGATTTCGTGCCCAATCACCCGGATCAGGCGCTGGAAAGCATCGCGCTCCTGCTCTCGCAAGGCAATGCTTACGTCGGACAGCACCAGCAGCGTATGCGGGATACCGTGTTGACGAAAACTGGATCTCCTCACCATCCAGTGCACCGGGTTGCTTTTCGCGCCAAGGATAAGGATTCCCCGATCCGGCTGATCCAATACGTCGGCGAGTTGCAAATCATGAGCGCTCGCACCCAAGTCCCGCTCAGCTATGAGATGAAAGATGTGCTCTGCGGCCGGATTGACCAGACGGAGGCGATGCGAGGGATCGAAGGCCAGGACCGGCGCATCCATGGAAGAAATCACACAGCGCAACAAGGCCGAGGCCTCCAACTCACTCAAACGCTGGCTCTGCAGCAGGTCAGCAAATTCGTTGATCTCGAGCGCCAGTTCCCCCAGCGCGTCAAGCTGGCGCGCACCACGCGCGCGAAAGGAGTAATCCGATTCGCGCAACGCCGAGACAACGTTGGCCAGGGTCTGCAGCGGGCGAATGATCTGCTCCATAAGTAAGGCCCCGGCAACCAGGGAGAGAAAAGCCGCCCCACCAAGAAGAGTCCAGATCACACCTGTTGAAAATTTTCCCTGCCACAGCAGGATCGCCGCGAGCACAAATCCAGGAGCGGCAACGAATAAGCAAAGGAATCGGATACGGCGCTCGAAAGGGCCGATGTGTTCACGGTGTTTTGCAGAGCGGAGATGCGCGCGTGAAGCTGAACCACTACCGTTGCCGGGAGTGAGATCAGATTCCATACTTCTCCATCCGGCGATAGAGCGCTCCCCGGCTTAATCCCAGAGCCTCCGCCGCATGGCTGACGTTGCCGCCGGCACGAGACAGAGCTTTGCGGATGAGAATACTTTCCACTGCTTCGAGGCTGAGCTCGTCGAGACTCTGGCCGGATGAGCGAACCTGGCTTAAGCCCAGGTCGGCGGTTTGAATGCGCGAACCGCGGGCCATAAGAACAGCGCGCTCGATCGCGTGGTCAAGCTCCCTGACGTTGCCCGGCCAGCTGTGTTGGAACATGGCCTCCAGGGCGCTGGGCTCGAAGCCGGTCGCAGCCTTGCGGTAGCGGGAAGTATAGCGGGCGAGGAAATGCCCGGCGAGCAAGGGAATATCTTCACGGCGATCGCGCAGCGGGGGAAGATGAATCTCCACCGTGTTGAGGCGAAAGAGCAAATCTTCGCGAAAGCGTCCCTGTGCGCACTCCTCATGCAGATCAGCATTGGTAGCCGAAAGCAGACGCACATTCACACGCTTGGTTTGCGAAGAGCCGACTCGTTCCAGATCGCCCGTCTCCAGGACGCGCAGTAGCTTAGCCTGTTGGCGCATCGGCACATTGGCAATCTCATCCAGGAAGAGCGTCCCCTGATCGGCCAGTTCGAAGCGTCCGATGCGGTCCATGCGCGCGTCGGTAAACGCTCCTTTCACATGGCCAAAGAGCTCGCTCTCAAACGTCCCTTCAGCCAGCGCGCCGGTGTTCACGGCGACCAGCGAGCGAGCCGAGCGCGATGAGAGCGCATGCAGCGTCTGGGCTACGACTTCTTTGCCTGTGCCATGCTCGCCGGTAATGAGCACGTTGGCGTCCGACGGTCCGATGCGCGCCAAAAGCTCCAACACGGGCTGCATCGAAGCCGCCTGGGCGATCAATTCAGGACGTCCTTCCGCGCGCAGCAGGCGGTTTTCCGCTTCCAGAATTTCCGCCTGCTGCACCGCCCGGCGAAGTTCGATTTGGGTGCGCAAAACGGAAATCAGCCGCGCATTTTCCCAGGGCTTCTGGATAAAGTCGCAGGCGCCGCGACGCATGGACTCAACAGCCAGATCGACATTGGCCCACGCCGTCATGACGATAATGCGCAGGCGGCTGTCATGAGCACTGAGCTGGGCGAGCAGCTCCAAACCCTCCGCACCGGAAGTCGTGTCCCGCGTGTAATTGAGGTCGATCAGCAGTGCATCGTAGGTTTCGCTGGCAACCCTGTCCCGCACCTCGCGCGGCGATTGCGCTCTCTCCACCCGGTAGCCTTCTGGCTGTAGCAATAACTCGATGGCATCCAGAATATGGGGTTGATCATCGGCGGCGAGTATTCTGGGCGCCTCCGCCTGCGTACGGGTTCCCGGGGTCTCTTTCGCGGTTTGCGGGAAGGTGGCCATCATTGCCTCGAACGGTAGGTTAAGTATAGTGGAGGGCCGCAGTCCAGTTAGACAGGGCAAGCTAAGGCTTAGCCGGCACGGGGTCTACGTTCTGCGGCATGTGGGTGACGACGCCATTTTTTGCGTCGTCTATGGAGACGTCCGTGCGGTCCAACGTCGTCCCAGTAGCGCGGTCAATGTCCGCCTTGGCCTTTTCATAGGCAGTCTGCGCGGTAAAAAACGCGGACTCCGCAAGAGCGAGGCTTTGTTCCATGACCAGGGTGTCATACCTGGATATCGCTCCTACGTCTTGCTCCTTCTTGGCGATATCAAAGGTGTTCTGCGCGAGATCGCGTGCTTTTTGCGCGGCCGCCACGCGGGCTTGCGCCTGCACGAGAGCGAACTGTGAGTCGCGGATGTCGAAGCGAAGGGTCTTCTGCTGCTGCACTTGGGCGATCTGGCTCTGGCGGTACGCGAGCACGGCGCGGAACTGGTCGGCTTTGACTTGACGGTTGCGGAGGTTGATTACAAGATTGACGCCAACCTCGTACTGGGGCGCCGAGTAGTTGAAGGTGTTCACGAACATGCTGGCGAAGTCGGTCGGCAGGCTGGTGGAGCACTCTCCACGCCGAGAGTGCAATTCGGGTTTTTGGGGCCGGCGGCGCCCGTGCCTCCGTAGTAGCCGTACAGATAAAGTTGAGGCAGCAGCTCGCTGTTGATGTCCTTGAGGCTCTGGCGCTGGACCTCCGCCGCATTACGGAAAATCGCGACTTCAGGCCGGTTCTTCATGGCCTCGTCGATCAGCTGGGTGATGGATTTCGATTCGTTGGGATCGGGACCGCCCTGCAGGTCGAGCGGAATGACAGGAATTTCGTCGATCGACGGGTCGTCGGTTCGCGTGAGATCGTTCTTAATCAGCAGCTCGTTGTGCCGCAGCGTGGCCTTGGCGATGGTAAGGTCACCCTCGCTGGTGGCAACCGCAGACTGGTCTTTCATGACCTGCAATGCAGGAATATTCTGCAGCTCCAACTGTTTCTGGTCGTCGGTCAGGGTCTGATTGGCGTATTCCAATGACCGGGTCTTCACCTGCACGTCCTGATAAGCGTTGACCAGATCCCAATAGAGGTTTTCAATGTCGGTCACGGTGGCGATGACCTGCTGCTGAAAGGCGAGATCGGTGGTCTGCAGGTTTCTTTTGGCAATGTGGATGAAGCGCTCGTTGCTGGCCAGGCCGAATCCGTACAGAAGTGGCTGGCTCAGCTGCACCTGAAAGTTGGAAAGCAGTTCGGGATTGACTGCGGAATAAGGGCTGTTGTTGGCAGCGCGGAAGCCGGTGTAGTTGACCTGCAGGTAGGTGCCGAGCGGAAAGTACTGTTGGTACTGCGATTGGACCTCGATGTTGTTCACCTTATAGAGTTCGACGCCGACCTGGGAAAGGTTCGTCTCCGGGGTGACGGTGTGTTGCACATAGCCGCTGAAGATGAGGAAGGGGTCGAACGAGGGAACGGCCGCGCCGGCGCCTAGCGTCGTGGTGACGAGGCCGCCGTCGCCTGCGGTCGCATTCGAGGCTGCGGAGCCACCGCCACCAGAGGCGCCAAATCCGCTCGCCGTGGTCGAGACGACGGAGTTGTTGACGCCGTTGGCGTGCCTCCCGCCTTGGTGCGCTGAAGATCGGCTTGCGCGATGGGGAAGTTGTAGCGGAAGGAGGCGAGCGTGAGATTATTTTCGAGGGCCAAAGCGATTGCATCCCGCAGGGAGATCTGGAGCTTGCCGTCGCGGATGAGGTCGAAGAGACGCTGCGAGTTTTGCAGGTTGAGTTCCGGCACAGTGCTGGGCCTATACGGCGCAAGGGGATTGTGTGAATGCGGCATTTCAATGTGGAAAGGTCCCTGGTAGGTAACCGGCGCCGGCTGGGCCGCCGCTTGCGCCTGCTGTGCGATGGTCTGGGGCGGAGCTTGTTGCGGACCGGCGGGCGACTGGCCCCGCGGGGTTTGTTTGGGCAAAGGTGGTCGAGACCAGAAGGCCCGCTGCACACAACACAGACAACGCTTTCTGCACCATGCCGCCCGCCCAGGAAACATCCTTCATGCCTTCACCTCGGTAGCCTGGTTCAACCCCGGGTTGGCAGTATCACGCACCATCCATCCATCCCGAACCTCGAGCACGCGATTTCCGTAACTGGCATTTACCTCCGAGTGCGTCACCTGCACGATGGTCGTCCCTTCCCGGTTCAACTGCTGGAAGAGCTCCATGATCTCCTTCGCCTGCGAGGAGTGAAGATTGCCCGTCGGCTCATCGGCAAGCAGCAAAGCCGGACGATGAATTACGGCGCGGGCAATGCCGACCAACTGTTGCTGGCCGCCGGATAGCTGGTTGGGAAAAAGATCCTTTTTGCCCACGATGCTGAAGCGATCGAGCGTGTCCGCAACCAGTGCCTGGCGTTCACCCTTGGAGATGTTCTTGTACGAGAGGGGCAGGTCGATGTTCTCTGCCACATTCAGGTCGTCGAGCAAGTGGTAGCTTTGAAAAACCATCCCGATGTTGCGCCGTGCCAGGTCTGCCCGTTGCTTGCGGTTCATCAGGTGGACTGCCTCGTCATTGAACCAATACGACCCCAGCCATTGGTCGTCGAGCAGCGCCAACACATTCAGCAATGACGACTTCCCCGCCCCCGAAGGTCCCATGATGGTAATAAACTCGCCCGCCTCGATCTTCAGGTTGATACGCCTGAGTACCCAGGTCTGGCCGGCGCCAGTCTTGTAACTTCTTTCGACATTTTCGAGCGAGATCATAGAGCAGTCCTCACCGTCCGCCCCGTCAGGGACGAATCGTCACGCTTCAAACCATACGCTGTGTCTATTGACCCGCGGTCACCAGACCCCGGTCATTGCATTTCGAGCGCGTGATCGGCAAATTCACCTTCGGCGACAATCTTTCCGTCGAAGAGGTGGATATTGCGATCAGCATGGCGGGCAAAACGCGGGTCGTGCGTCACCATGCAGATGGTCGCTCCTTCACGATGAAGGTTCTTCAGCAATTCCATCACCGCTTCACCGTTCTTCGAGTCCAGGTTTCCCGTGGGCTCATCGGCCAGCAGGATAGAGGGTGAGCCTGCCAGTGCGCGCGCGACAGCGACGCGTTGCTGTTGGCCGCCCGAGAGCTGCGAGGGATAGTGACGCATGCGGTGGGCCATGCCCACGCGCTCGAGCGATTCCTGCACCCGCTGCTTGCGGTCGCTCGATGCCATCCCCGAGCGATAGGTCAACGGCAACTCCACATTCTCGGCGACAGTAAGATCACCAATCAGGTTGAAGCTCTGAAAGATGAACCCGATCTCCTGGTTGCGGATGCGCGACCGCTCGGCAAATTTCAAATTCTCTACCGGACGGCCGTTCAGCTCATACTTGCCCGCTGTCGGTGTATCCAGCAGCCCGATAATCGACAGCAACGTCGATTTTCCGCAACCGGAGGGGCCAGACATGGCCACATATTCCCCCCGGTCGATGGAGAGGTGCACACCGGAGAGGGCGTGGGTCTCGATTTCCTCGGTGTAGAAAACCTTGGTCATCGCTTCAATCTGTATCAGTGGCTGCATGCTTTCGCTCCTGTTGTTCCTTTTTTGATATTGGCCCTTTTAGTCCAGACGAATCCGGTCCGTCGTATCCCATCGTGACATGTCGCTCAGAATAACCGTGTCCCCTTCTTTCAGCCCTTCCAGCACCTGGATCGCATTGACTGAGGCGCGCCCTACTTTCACCGGAACGCGGACCGCCCCTTTACCATCCGGATCCAACTTGAAGAGGCTGATGGTGCTGTTCTCATTGCCAAAAGCCGGCCGGCCGACATAGAGAACATCTTTTAATCTTTCCAGATCGATGACCCCGTCCACGCTCAGTTGATCCCGTGCTCCATTGGGCAGAGCGCCAATCAGCTCCACGTCTACGGTGACGGTTCCATTCTGTACCGCGGGATCGATTCTCGAAACTTTGCCATCGGCCAAGCCGTTATGCGTATCGATAGAAGCAGGTTGGCCGATCAGGATGTCGCGTGCCTGCGTTTCAGCAATCTTCAGCTGCGCCTTCAACTGGTTCGGCTGCACTACCTGGGCCAGCATGGTTCCTATAGTTACGTGTTGGCCCACGGCGAGCGGCAGATCGGTCAGCACTCCGGCAATGCCTGCGCGCACTTTGAGCGCGTTCAGCTGTTGCTGCTTCAGGTCATAAATCGCCTGCGCCTGCGCCACCTTGGCCTGCTGCACGGCAAGCTGTGATTCGATAGCCTTTTCGTTGATCTGGACGGTCTGCTCCTGGAGCTTGTTACGCGTGCTCAACTGATCCGCCGTTCCTTGAGAGCCGCTGTACGCAAGACCGGAAATCACGCCCAGGCTATACAGAGTCTTGTCGATCTGCGCCTGGCGCTGCGCCTGGTTGTAGTCGGCGTGTACGGTTGCCGCGGCAGACTTTTGCGCCATCAAATCGCTCTGCACCTTCACTTGTACGTTGCTCAGGTCCGCGCGCGCCTCTTTAAGCGAAAGCTCGGCGTCAAGCGCCTCCTGGCTCAGGGTCGGGTCGCTTAACTCCACTAGGATGGTGTCGGGCTTCACCACCGATCCGGGGAGGGTGAGGATGCGCACCACGGTGGCCTCGGTCTGGGCCGGAATTTGGCGAATCGCGTCTTCCCGCGGCACCAGGGTTCCCAGTCCGCGCACCTGGCGCACCATCGGTCCGCGTTTCACCGTATCGGTCCAAACGGCGGAGCGATCTACACTGGGAGCGGCCGGCTTAAGCCGCATCACGAGAAATGTGACAGCGGCCAGAACGACCACGCCAATTGCGATCGTAACGACCTGCCGCCGACG
Source organism: uncultured Acidobacteriaceae bacterium (assembly GCA_963815175.1). Classification (GTDB taxonomy): domain Bacteria; phylum Acidobacteriota; class Terriglobia; order Terriglobales; family Acidobacteriaceae; genus PALSA-350. The sequence continues at coordinate 89,643 of CAWFGM010000051.1, read as the reverse complement.
CTTCTTGACTTTCAGGTCTGGGCGCGAGATATCCATGCTAGTTGCTGATGCATGCTGGTGACCAAATCCATCAGCGATGCTTTCATTGGGTTTGTTGGTCTTTGCCACATGCATACCTACGCAAGCGGTTGCGGATTTGTTCAATTTTGTCCTCAGATGTCCACTTTCGGACAGCAGGCCCATCCGGAGGTACGAACGACGGGTCCTGTACCCCTCACAAAGGACGGGGTGCCCCAAATCTCCTTTGTGAGGGAACCAAGGCCCAGGCCGGCCTTTTCCCACCACCTATAAAGGTTGGAACCGTTCTCCATCAATTACGTACCTATAGGCTGCAGCCTGTACAGTTCTCTTGCCGAGTCTTTTCCGCTCTTCCCCTGGGATTGGCTGGAAAATTGCTATTCAATCCCCGGGCTCGATCACCCGTTGAAAGGGGCCGATGCGCATTTTCCTGCAGGACCTTCGCTACGCCTTCCGCCAGTTCGGCAACCATCCCGGATTTACCCTGACTGCAATCCTGTCGCTCGCTCTCGGCATTGGCGCGACCGTTTCCGTCTTCAGCATTGTCTACGCCGTCCTGATGAATCCCTGGCCCTATACCGGCGCCGATCGGATTTGTAGCGTCGCTCTCCTGGATAAGGCCGGCGAAGATAACTGGAATGGCCTCACCGGTCCCCAGATAAGGCAGTTGCGGCAAGCGCGTTCCCTAGAAGACGTAATGGGCTTGAACCAATGGAACTTAACCGTCACCGGTGGCGACGTTCCCGAAGATGTGCGGGGGATCTATATGACTGCCAGCGGCTTCCAGTTCCTTGGATTGCCCGCAATGCTCGGCCGTAATTTTCTCCCTTCCGATGCTCCAGAGGGCCAGGAGCCCCAGCAGGTAGTCGTCCTGAGCCACAAGTTCTGGCAGCGCCACTTCAATGGCGATCCGTCCGTCGTTGGAAAGCCCATTCAGATGGTTCATAAGACCTACACCATCCTGGGTGTGCTGCCGCCGCGCTTTACCTGGCTGGACGGCGACGCATATCTTCCGCTGAACCCGTCCACTTCGCAGACCATCACCTATGGCCTGTTTATCAAGCTAAAGCCAGGAGTCACCCGGACAGCCGCCGCAGCCGAATTGGAGCCGCTCTTTCAACAGTTCGCCAAACAGACGCCAAATCATTTTCCCAAGCAGTACAAACTCGAAGTGCGGAACCTCAACTACTACTACAGGCACGAATTGGGGGGGACGCTTGCTCTGCTGTTCGCAGCCGTGGGCGTGCTGCTGGCTATCGGATGCGGCAATGTTTCCATTCTGCTGCTGGCCCGTGGCACAGCCCGGTTGCATGAGTTCGGGGTCCGCTCAGCCGTGGGAGCAAGCGGCTTTCGAATCGTCCGCCAGCTTCTGACTGAATCGCTGCTCCTGGCTGTCGCCGGTGCCGGAATAGGTGTGTTCCTCGCATATCAGAGCCTGGGCCTGATTGTGGCTCGTTTGCCGGAGTACTCGTTTCCCCACGAAGCTGATTTCCACGTCAATGTGCCCGTCCTGCTCTTCAGCGTCGGCCTTGCTCTGCTCACCGGAGTCTTTTTTGGCATGTTCCCGGCATTGCAGCTTGCCCGGCCGGAGATCAGCCAGACGATCCAGGCGAGCACCCGCAAAGTTGTGGGAACAGTCCGCGGAAAGCGTTTCCACAATGCTCTGATCGCCGGCCAGATTGCTCTCACTCTGCTCCTCATGACCGCAGCAGGAGCGGCCATCCAGGGCTTTGTGCGCATGATGCGCGTACCCCTCGGGTACGACCCGCACCATGTTATGTCGGTGGGTATCCCCATCCACGACAATACCTATAAGACCGTCGCCGAACGCGTGAGCTACTATGAGCAGCTTCGAGAAAAGATAGGCGCGTTGCCCGACGTAACCTCTACCGGGATTTCGACCAACGCTACCCCTCCCAATAGCGGCTGGGAGCAGCCATTTGAGCTACCGGGCAAGCCCGCCGGGGAAGAACAAAAGGCGAGACTCGAGTTTGTCAGTCCCGGGTACTTCACCACCTTGCACATGCCACTCTTGCGCGGCCGCTTTTGGGATCAGACCGAAGTTGCCCACAGTGCCCCCATGGTACTGGTGAATGAGACATTTGTAAGACGTTACTACGCGAACGGCGATATCTTAGGACGCTCGCTGAAAATTCCCACACTCAAAAATGAACCGCCCTATACGATGGCCGCGCCGGGAAGCGATGGCCCGCTGCAAGTGATCGGAGTGGTCGCCGACTCGCTGAATGATGGCCTTGACAAGCCGTTGAAGCCCGCGATCTTTCTGCCCTATTCGCTTTACATGTGGATGCATACCCAATTCCTGGTCGAAACCCGTGTCGATCCCCTATCCATTCTGCAAAGCGTTCGCCGGCAGATTGTCTCTGTCGATGCCGATCAGCAAGTCTTTGGCCAGGTGAACGATCTGGAGGCGTGGATCAGGCGTGAGCCCGAGTGGGCCCGGGGAAGGCTGATTTCGATTCTCTTTGGCGCATTTGCCGCCCTGGCCTTGGTGTTGGCAGCTGTCGGCTTGTACAGTGTGGTCTCGTACTCGGTCGCACAGCGGACAAACGAATTCGGCATCCGCATGGCATTGGGAGCGCAAAAGAAGGATGTGTTGTGGAATGTGCTTTCCTCGGCAGGTGTAAGCGTTGGATCGGGATTGCTGGTAGGACTCGCGCTCAGCCTGGGGTTGAGCCGGCTGATCTCCCGCTGGGTAGAGAATACCGCCAGCCATGATCCATTGCTGATTCTCGGCGCCTCCGTCGTGCTTCTTGCCGCAGCCGGAGTGGCCTGCATCGTTCCGTCGTGGAGAGCATCCTCGGTCGATCCTATGACGGCATTGCGCTGCGAATAAGGGCAATCGGGCGCGGTGACTATTACAATTGATTGTTTGGCTCTAAGAATTTCCTGAACAAAGGGACCCTCTGCATGATCAATCGATGGGCCGCCGTCGCGGCGGCAATATTGTTAAGTGTTGCTTCACTCCCCACCATGGGGGCAAACACCCCCAAATCTAACAAACCAACGGAAGCAGGCGGTTATGATTACAGCCGCCCCGAGCCTCAGCCGGCCACCGAGGCTCTCGACCTCGGCATGTATGCGCGCATCCGGGAAGAGGGCCTCACTCATTCGCACGTGATGGAGTACGCCGGCGCGTTATTCGACGATATCGGCCCGCGCCTTACCGGCTCACCCAACTTGGCCAAAGCGAACGCGTGGACGCGCGATCAGCTCACGGCTATGGGATGCTCCAATGCGCACCTGGAAAGCTGGGGCGACTTTGGCATGGGCTGGCGACAGATCAGCACCTCGGTCGATATGGTCACGCCGGATACGGCTGTCTTTATTGCCCAGGCCACGCCATGGTCGCCGGCTACCAACGGATCGGTCACCGAGCAGGTCATCGCTGTACCCATTCTTAAGGAAGAGAAGGATTTCGACGCCTGGAAGGGCAAGCTTGCGGGCAAGATTATCCTCTACGGGGATGCGCCCAAGATCAATCCCGATCCCGCCCCCCTGCTGCAGCACTATGACGAGAACAAGCTGGCGCAGATCTATCAATATCCGCTGGACGGCGACATGCAGGAGCAGCACTACTATTCTGATGGACCTAAGTTTTGGGAAGACGCTTTCAAAAAAATCAACTTCCGTGAGCGAGTTGCCAAATTCTTCGCCGATGAGCATGCGTCGGCCCTCCTGGTCCACGGATGGGTCGGCGACGGAGGCATCGTTCGCGATGATAACAGCGAGCAGATGGGCGAAAATGTTTTCCGGCCTGATCACAAGCAGCCCATTCCCTCGGCGGTAGTTTCGAGCGAAAACTTCGGCCGTGTTGCGCGCTTGCTGGAACACAACGTGCCGGTCACTGTCTCGGTCGCCATCAACACTGAATTCACGGGCGACCACGAACAGGGCTACAACACCATTGCGGAGATACCCGGGACTGATCCCAAATTGAAAGACCAGGTCGTCATGGTTGGAGGGCATCTGGACAGCTGGATCGCCGGTACCGGAGCTACCGACGATGGCGCAGGTGCAATTATCGCCATGGAGGCCATGCGCATTCTCAACGCGCTGCACGTGCAGCCTCGCAGAACCATCCGCATCGCATTGTGGTCCGGCGAAGAGCAGGGTGAATTCGGCTCGCTGGGCTATGTCCACCAGCATTTTGCCACCATGGGACTGTCTACCAAGCCTGAGGAACTTGCCGTCCCTGTATATGTCCGGGAGCAGGTTGGCCCGTTAACCGTCAAGCCGGAACACGCGCTCATCTCCGGCTATTTCAATCTCGACAATGGCGGAGGCAAGCTGCTCGGCATTTACGCCGAGAACAACGCTGCGATTGTTCCCATCTTCCAGCAGTGGATTGAACCGCTAAAAGACCTGGGTGTCACCACGGTCAGCATGCGAAAGACCGGCTCCACGGATCACGAATCTTTCGACCAGGTAGGCATACCGGGATTTCAATTCATCCAGGACCCGCGTGACTATGAGACCCGTAGCCTGCACAGCAACCAGGACGTCTACGAACGCCTATCGCCAAACGATCTGAAGCAGGCCGCGGTAGTCGAGGCGATATTCCTGTACAACACCGCCATGCGCGATCAGATGCTGCCTCGAAAGCCGCTGCCGCATCCGGAAGCAGCTGATAAGGAGAGTAAGCCGCTCGTAAGGATCTTTATCCCGGCGCAGTCGGAGCCGCCGAAGAAGCAGTAAAGCTACCCTCTCCTCAGCTACGATACCGGCGGATGCCCTGTAACACGAACTCCATTTAGCGTACCTGGTACCAACCGAGCACCCGTACTGACGCCTTCCGCTGCTACAGGGAATCCGACGTAGCGATCCTCCCATTTGCCTACTCCGTCCGCAGCGCCTGCATGGGCTCGATTTTCGATGCACGAATGGCCGGCAACGCACAAGCAACCAGCGCTGTGACCAAAAGGCCGCCCACCATCGTGATAAGCACAACGGGATCGAGAGGGCTGGTGCCGTACAGAATGGAGCGGATGAACGAAGCAGCCGTCGAGCCACCGGCCAAACCGATCACCAATCCAATCAAGACCGGACGCAACCCATCGAACAGCACCAGGCGCAACACCTCGCTCCTTTGTGCACCCAGTGCCATGCGGATGCCGATCTCCGTGTTGCGCTGGGCGACGAGATACGACAGCACTCCATAAAGACCAATCGCCGCCAGCAATAGAGAAAGGGTGGCAAAGGCCAGCACCAGCGTAGCGCTAAAACTCTGCGTGGCGGTGGACTTACCCAGAATCTGCTGCATGGTCAAGATGTCATGAGACGGGCAGCGAGGGGTCGAGCGCGGCCACCTGCTGTTGAATGGGAATCGACAGCGCGAGTGGGTCTCCGGCGGTGCGCGCTACGATCGTCGCATAGCCCGCCTGGTTCGGAATGCCCGACAAGATCGGGAAATACATCATGGCCTTGATAGGCTGAGCAACGTCATAGACGGTATCGCCGACAACGCCCACGATCTCATACGTTCTGTCCAGGAACCCGACGGTGACATGCCTGCCAATTGGATTTTCACCAGGGAAAAACTGATCCGCGAATTTCTTGCTGATAATCATGTATCCGTCACGATCAAGGCGTTCCTGGTCGGTGAAAAACCGGCCGGCGATCAACGGTATCTGCATCGCAGTGAAATAGCCGGGATCGGCGGTGCGACTGATGGCGTCGTCCTGGAGTTGAAAGCTGCTCGAAGGGTGCTCGGGAAGAGTAAAGACGAAGTCGCCGCCGTAGCCTGCACCCGGCGGGGTGGAGACAAGGCCCGCCGCGATCACGCCGGGCAGACGGCGCACGCGTTCCAGAAGAGACTCGTGGAAGGCGATGATCTTCTCCCGGGTGTCATATTGCTTCTCTGGCAAGCCGTAGCTCATGGTGAGTACGTGATCGGTCGCGCAACCCAAATTGGCGGTGCGCAGGTGCAGAAAGCTCTTGAACAGCAACCCGGCTGAGACCAGCAGGATCACGGTGAGCGCGATCTCCACGGTTAGCAGGGTCTTGCGCAGCATGGCGCGTGATAAGCTGCCGCCGATCGAGCGCGATGATTCCTGCAGCCCGGCGAACATGCCCGCACCCGTGGAGGAGATCGCCGGCAACAACCCGGCCATCAAAGCCGTAAGAAACACCAGGCCGAGAGCAAACGCCAGCACAGTGCCATCCAGGTGAATCGCGTCGGCGCGGGGAAGCTCGTTCCAGTGGCCCGCAAGCCAACCGGTCGCCACGAAAGAAAGCAGAACGCCGAGCGTTCCCCCGGCCGCGCAGATAAGCAGGCTCTCCGCCATCTGCTCTCCGATGAGCATGAGCCGGCTGCCCCCTAACGCTCCGCGCACGGCAAGTTCTTTACGCCGGGACGCGCTGCGCGCCACCAGCAGGTTGGAAACATTCAGGCAGGCGATCAGCAGCATACATCCCACCGCACACATCAGAACGACCAGTGGTGTCTTTACATCCTGGGTCACGTCATCGAGGATCGGCCGCAGACGAGCCTCTTCTGCAACCGGCGCTGACCTATTTGCGAGATGGAGCTGATACTGCAGCGCGCTCACTTCGTTCACTGCAGCCGCGGCGCTTATCCCCGGCCGGAGCCGCGCAACCACATGGCTCTGATGCATGTCGTGCCGAACAAAGTCCGCCGGCTGAAAAGTCGAAGCATAAGGCACCCACACCTGCACCCGGGAGTCGGGATAAGTGAACCAGCGAGGGAGCACGCCGATCACTTCGTAGGGCGCGCTATCCAGCCTTATTTGCTTGCCAATGACGGAGGCGTCTCCGGCGAAGCGCCTTTGGAAGAAGCTCCACGTGAGCAGAACTACATGGTTGGCTCCAACCTGTATCTTCCTCCGGCCTGAAGGCGCGCCCGATCACCGGCGGTGTGCCCAGGACGGAGAACAGGTTCCAGGAGCCTGCCGCACCTTGAACAACCTCCGGGAGTTCCGCATGCTCACCCGTGAGATCGAAATCGGTCGTGTGCCAGGCGGCCATATCCGCGAAGCCGTGCGTCCGCTGATGCCAATCGTTGAAATCAGCAGGCGAGACAACGTTGAATCCGCTTCCACCGTTGTCCTCGCGAAAGTGCTCATAGACCATGACCAGGTTGTCCGGATCGCGGAAGGGCAACGGCTTGAGCAGCACCGAGCGCACAACAGTGAACAGTGAGGTGGTGGCGCCGATGCCCAGCGCCATGACAAGAATCGCAGTCAGGGAAAAACCCGGCGAGCGGGTGAGGGTACGTACGCCATAGCGCAGGTCGCGCAGAAATTTCTCCAGCCAGTTCCAGCTCCAACTGGACCGCGCTTCATCGCGAAGCTGCGTAGGATTGCCGAAAGTGCGCAAAGCTGCGTACCGCGCTTCGTCCGGGGCTAGCCCGCGAGCGATGTTCTCCTTGACCTGCTGGTCAAGATGAAACTGCAGTTCGTCATTCAGCCGCGATGTTTCGCTCTGACGGCGGAACAGCATCAACACGGCCATGCGGAATCGATCGAACCAGCGCATTGGCGCCTCCTGTTTTTTTTACGCGCCCTCAACCACCAGGTTGATCGCGTTCGAGAGCCGGCTCCAGCTTTCCTTTTCCTTTTCCAGCTGCGCCCGGCCGGCGGCGGTCAGCGAGTAGAACTTGGCCTGCCGGCCACTGTCGCTCTCCGCCCACTTGGCGCGTATCCACCCTTGCTGCTCCAGCCGGTGGAGCGCGGGATAAAGCGAGCCCTGCTGCACCTGCAAGACCTCCTTCGAGATTTGCTGAATACGTTTTGCAATTGCCCAGCCGTGATGCGGCTCCAGTGGATCGTTTTCAGGATGAGCAGGTCAAGAGTGCCCTGCACCAGATCGCTCGGTTTGCCCATACTATGACTATCTACACGAGCGATTGTAGATAGTCAACAATGCCGGACAGCAGCGGCATCAGGACTGTCCACTTGTGTGTTCGGCTGTCCGCTACTGGACACCGGCCCTTCTCACACTCAACGCTTCGTCGCCATTTGCAAAGAATTTAGCAATCTGGGGAACCTGGACGCTGAAATGCTCGTATAGCTCACATGCAGACCCTGCGGCAAGATATCTCGTATGCACTTCGGCAGATGCGCCTGTCACCTGTCTTCACCCTGACAGCCATGCTTACGCTGGCCCTGGGTATCGGTGCAACGACTGCCATCTTCTCCCTCATTTATTCTGTGATGCTCAAATCGCTGCCGGTCGTGGATCCCTCGAGCCTCTACCGCGTCGGCGCAGGTACCGACTGCTGTGTAGAAGGCGGACCGCAGGATGAGTGGGGCTTGTACTCCTATCCGCTCTATCTTCGCCTCAAGACCGAGGCCCCGGAGTTCGAGCAGATGGCCGCGTTTCAGGCTGCCGGAGTCCAGTTCAGCGTCCGCCGCGGAGAGCTAAGCGACAATATTGCCAAACCGCTACGCGGCGAATTCGTCAGCGGCAACTACTTCAACACCTTCGGTATTCAAGCCTTCGCCGGACGCACGATCGCGCCCAGCGACGATCAAGCCTCCGCCCCGCCGGTAGCCATGCTCAGCTATCGCGCCTGGCAGCAACAGTACAACTCCGATCCTTCCGTGGTGGGATCGACCTTTATCGTGAGCGGGCACCCCTTCACCATCGCCGGCATCGCACCGCCTGGCTTCTTCGGTGAGACGCTGCGCAGCGATCCTCCCGAACTATGGCTGCCCTTGCAGCAGGAACCTTTGGTGAACGCGCAAAATTCGCTGCTTAAACAATCCATCTCCGGCTGGCTGCGGGTGATCGGCAGGCTGAAGCCGGGTGCGAGCACAGCCGGAATTGCACCGCGGCTTACCGGAGTTTTGCGGCAATGGATGGTCCATGACAGCGGATGGCCGGGCGAGTTTATGCCCATGATCGTGAAGTCCCTACCCAAGCAGCAGATCCAAATTATTCCCGGCGGTACGGGTGTGGCGACGATGAAAGCGGATTACGGCGACAGCCTCCACATCCTGCTCACCGTCTGCTGCCTGGTGCTGCTGATTGCCTGCGCCAATATAGCCAACCTGTTGCTGGCCCGCGGGGCCGCGCGCCGTTCGCAAACCTCGGTGCGGCTGGCTCTGGGCGCATCGCGGAAGAGGCTCATTCAGCAATCGTTCACAGAAAGCGTCGTGCTCTCGGTGCTCGGCGGCATAGCCGGAATAGCGATTGCATACCTCGGCGTAAAGCTGATGGTCGCGCTCGCCTTCCATAGTGCGCAATTTGTTCCGATCGATGCCAAGCCTTCGCTACCCGTGCTGGCGTTCGCCTTTGGCTTGTCACTGTTCACAGGAGTGCTGTTTGGCACCGCGCCGGCATGGTTCACCTCGCACGGCAACCCGGTTGAGGCTTTGCGCGGGGCCAATCGCAGCACCCGCGACAGCGCGACGCTACCGCAGAAAATATTGGTCGTGGTGCAGGCCACGCTCTCGATCGTCTTGCTCGCCGGAGCGGGTCTGCTGACCCGCAGCCTGCGCAATCTCGAGCATCAGAGCTTTGGCTTCGAGACCGACCACCGCGTCAGCATTGTGATGAACGAACCGCCGGCCAGTTACACCGAGCCCCAACTCGACGCGCTCTACCGCGAGTTGCAGAACCGCCTGGCACGAATTCCCGGAGTACAACGCGCCGGGCTCGCACTGTATACCCCGTACATCGACAATTGGGGCGAAGCGATCGTTCCCGAAGGCCACGGTGTGCCCCAAATAGATGACAATTCCAACGCATCCTGGGATCGCGTGAGCCCCGGATACCTCGAAACCATGGGGCAGCCTATTCTGCGCGGGCGGAGCATCAGCGAAGAAGACACCGCAACCACGCGCGGTGTCGCCGTGGTGAATGAAGCCTTCGCCAAACGATTCTTCCCCGACCAGGATGCGATCGGGAAACATTTCGGCCTGGATATGCCGGAGTACAACACGGCGTATGAAATCGTAGGCATCGTGCGCGACGCCAAGTACATGAGCCCCAGCCGTCCGGCGCGTCCCATGTTTTTCGCGCCTCTGGCTCAACACGTCACTTACGATCAACCGGTGATGGCGTTAGTGGACCACCACTCGCACTACATTACCGGCGCCGTACTGGAGTTGAGGGGAAACGTCGAGGGGCTTGAATCGCTGGTCCGCAAAGCCTTCAGCGAAGTCGATCCCAATCTGACGATCATTAGCATGCAGCCCATGCGGCAGCAGGTGGACGCTAATTTTGACCAACAGCGCGCGGTCGCGCAGATGACCGGTCTGTTTGGGATTCTGGCGCTGGTGCTTGCTGCCGTGGGTCTATACGGCGTCACCGCGTACACCGTCGAACGGCGCACCAGCGAGATTGGTGTACGCATGGCCCTGGGCGCCGACCGTAGCAATGTAGTCCGCCTGGTTCTGCGCGGGGCGTTTCGGCAAGTGCTGATCGGTCTCGCCCTTGGCATCCCGATTTCCATCGCCTGCGGACACCTGATGGCCGCACAACTCTACCAGGTGAAGAGCTGGGATCCACTGGTACTCGCAGGCTCCATTGCGGCGCTGGGATTCTGCGCCCTGGTGGCCAGCGTAATTCCCGCCCAACGCGCTGCTTCCATTAACCCGGTCCAGGCTCTACGCACGGAATGATGCGGATTCCGAACGCTCTCCGGTAGTTAGAACCACCGGACAGGACTCCCACTCCGCTCCACTGACCCGGAGGTTTGCCTCAGCGTACGACGGGCCGTACGGACTGGGCGAACGTGGCCATGTTATGCGTTGCTTTCCTTTCAAGCTAAGACTGCAGGCAGTTTGCAAAACTCGTCAGCTTCCTGTTCGGCCGGACGTCCGCTGTAGGCGGACGTGGGGCACCTGTCCGATTCCACTCTCGCGTCACTTCTAGAATGCCGATTTCTTTCCTCATGCCCACCAGCTCATTGCGCCCTGAGCGTTTCCGCGGGGTCGATGTTTGCGATTCTGAAGGTGGGCAAAACCGCTGCAAGAAGAGCGACCAGAGCGAGTAATGCACACACCACGCACAAAGTAAGCGGATCATACAGAGCGACGCCGAAGAGCTGGCTACGCAGTGCCTTCACCGCCACGAATGACATAAGCAGCCCGGCGGCCAAGCCGGCGCCGGTGGCGACGATGCCTGTACGGGAAACCTCAAACATCGCTCCGCGCACCGTGCAACCAAGAGCCATTCGGATACCCAAGTTCACGGGTGCGTTGATTGACCAGGTTTGAGACCAATCCATAGATGCCAACCGAAGAAAGCAAGAGCGCCAAACCAGCGAGTGCCGCCAGTAGGCCCACCTCCACGTGCTGCAAGAGCAATGCCTCTGCGAGTACGTCGTTCATCGCATAGAAACCGGAAACGGGCAGATCAGGATCTACACCGGCGAGCGCCTGCTGCATCTGCTGAGTGATTCCCTGAGGCTTTGCTTGGTTCGGACGATCCAGCTGGGCTGAAACCAGACGTGCGCAAGATTGACGAGTTGCGTCGGCATCTGCGTCGCAGGCACATACACGGTAGGCTCTGCGACCATCGGGCCTCCAGGAGTAAAGCCCGGTGGAGTAACCACGTTGGCGGTGATACCCACAATCTCAATGGTGTTTCCATCACTCAGTAAATGGCGCCCGACGCCATTTTCGCGAGCCCAGATATTTGCCGGCGAACGCCGTGTTTACCACCGCGACAAACTGGCTGGCCGATGTATCGCGCGCGGCGAGAAGGCGACCTGCGCGGAGCGGTATTTGCAAAGTGTCGAAATAGGCCGGCGTTACATAGACCAGGTTGGTCATATCCTGGTCGCCCGTCTGCGAACCGTCGGCGATGCTCACCGTGTAGTTCAGTGCGCGCTCATAGGGAACGCTGAGCCCCACGGCAGCAGACTCCACTCCCGGAATGCTTTGCATGGCCGCTGTGCTCTGATCCAACAGTTTCAAAAACGCAGCCCGATCGTTGTAACGGGCATCGTCCAGAGATGCTTTTGCCACCACCACATTTTCTGGATTGAATCCCGGCGGAAGCGTTCGCAGATAGACGAGTGTCCTTATGAGCAAACCCGCGACGGTGAGAAGAACGACCGTCAACGCCACTTCCCCAACGATCAGCGCGTAGCGCGTGCGCGTGCCGCTGGCCTGCGCGATCGATCGGCTGCCGCCACTGGCCAGCGTAGACTGCACATCGATGCGGCGAGCACTAAGAGCCGGCAAAAGACCGAAGAATAAGCTGGCTGCGATACCAGCCGCAGCGGTGAACAAGAGGACACGAACGTCGAGCGAAACTCCGCCGACTGGCAGGAAGCCCTGGGGAATACGCTGGTTCATGAGCTGCAGCGTAAGCCCCCCAACCAGGAGGGCCGCCAGAACGCCCGCGGTCGTGAGCAGCAGGCTCTCAATCCAGAATTGCCGCAGAATCGCCCATCTTGTCGCCCCCAGGGCGAGGCGAGTCGCAATCTCAGAATCTCTGCGGCCAACGCGCACCAGCGCGAGGCCGGCCAGGTTTGCGCAAGCGACCAACAGCACGAACCCCACTGCCGACATCAGGATCATCGCAGGCGTGCGCGTTTCCACCGCAAGACTCTGCTGCAGCGGGACTGCATAGTAGGAAATTTGCGCTCCGGGATACTTCTTCTGCACGACGCGAGAGGTCAGCGATTGTAGTTGGCTCAACTGCGCATCTGCCTGTTGCCAGGTAGCGCCGCTCTTTAGCCGGACAATCGGCTCGAAGTTATCTCCTCCGCCCTCCTCGGATGTTTCAGGGCGAAGAGAAGTCCATAAATCCACCGGCGAGGGAGTCTGAGCTCCTGGCGGCAGCACGCCGATTACGGTGTACGGAACCCCTTTGAGCCGTATTGCCTGGCCGACAATGTTGGGGTCCCCATTGAATGTGTTCTTAAACAGGCTGTAACTCAGAACAACCGCTCTCGGTCCACCTGCCGTGTCTTCTGTGGCCGTAAAGCTGCGACCCAGCATGGGGTGAAGGCCAAGGACGTCAAAGTAGGTAGCTGATACTCGCTGACCATGCACATACTGAGCCCGTCCAGCCCCCTCGAGGTTGACCCCGCCGGTCTTGCTGGCAACGGCTGCCGTTACGGCGGGAACATTGTCGCGAAGCTGGCGCCACGTATCACCATCGATGCGACCCGATAGCTGTAATTCGACGGGCCGGAGATATCGCTGCATCAGGGATCCCAGCCGCTGAGGTTCCGGATAAGGGAGAGGCCGCAAAAGCAGAGCGTCCACCACGCTGAAAATCGCCGTGTTCGCGCCGATGCTCAATGCGAGGGTAAGGATGACGACAACGGAAAAACCCGCATTCTTCGACAACTGTTTCAACGCGTAACGGAGGTCCTGGAGAATTGTCTGCATTTCGGGTCACCCTCGAACTGGAGCATGCATTTCGATAGCCAAATGCTTGGGATCTTCCATGCCGCGAACCGATGGGTTTCCCACATCTCGCTCGTTTTTCGCGAGATGTGGGATACCCCGAACCTCGATGTTCTTTAGTCGTCGAGCAGAGAACTCTCGGGCCGCAACCACTTTCAGCACCCTCCATCCGAATAACCACCTTCAAGGGCCGCCAACCCCTAGAAGATGGTTATTCGGATGGAGTGTTCGGACTTGCTCTTTGCTGTCCGCAATCGAACACTCACTCGTCGCGCAAAGCAACCATCGGATCCACTCTAGTCGCACGCTGGGCAGGAAAATATGCAGCCACCAGCACCACGGCAGAAATGGCAATAACGGCCGTGACAAACGTGGCAGGGTCTGACGTCGTAAGCCCGAACAACTGCGCCCCCACCAGTCGAGTCGCGGCCATCGTCACCGGCACTCCGACCATAACGCCGATAACAAGCAGCAACAAAGACTCTTTTAGAATCATCCACTGCACTTCCCTGTTCTGAGCGCCGAGCGCCATGCGGATCCCGATCTCATGCGTGCGACGGGCGACGTTATAAGTCATAACGCCGTAGAGGCCGATGGAGGTGAGCAGCAAAGCCAGCCCTGCAAACCATGTGCAAAGTTGAGAAATCAATTGCTCCTGATCGATTAAATGGTCAACCTGCTGAGTGATTGTCTCCATTTTGAGCACCGCGAGGTTAGGGTCGATTTGGGCCAGAGCCCGCCGGACCTCTTCACCGACGCGAGCAGGGTCGCTGACCGTCAGAATCTGCAAGGAGTGAGCATAGACGTGAGGACCAGCGATCTGAACCAGGGGAAGGTAGATCATCCGTTGGGGCGTTTCCCGCGCGCTGCTGTATTTTGCATCCCGGGCCACTCCCACGATCTGCCAGGTACCTGGAACCCTGGGATCGGCAATCGTGAAGCTACGCCCGATTGCATTGCCCCCAGGAAAATAATCGTTGGCAAAGGTTTGATTGACCACCACTACTTTAGGCGACGTAGTCGTATCCTGCGGACCAATCGGACGGCCGAGCAGCATAGGTATCCCCACGGTTTCGAAGTACCGTGCGGCGACAAAGTTACCCACGGTATCAGTGCTTTCGTCCTGCTTGGCTCCGTACCCCAAAATGGATATAGGCGAGCCCCACTGGCCCGGATTAATAACGGGCACGCTGGAGAGCGTTGCAGAGCGCACTCCGGGAAGCGCGTCGATGCGCTGCAGAACATTGTTATAAAGACTGCTGAGTTGCGGAGGCAGATAACCAGCCGCCTCGGGCAAGAATTGGACCAGGAGCAGCTTGCGACTTTCGAATCCCAGGTTCTGGTTCTGCAAGTTGCGCAAGGTTCGCAGAAATAGGCCCGCGCCGACCAGGAGAACGAGGGATAGCGTCACCTGGACGGCCACAAGAAGCTTCGGAATAACGCGGCTGGAAACTCCGCTCGCAGCCGTGCGTGCGTTTGCCTTAGGAGCTACCGATGTGCGCGAGACCCGCACGGCAGGCGCAATACCAAAGAGCAAACCTGTCAGCAGACAGATACCGAAGGTGAAGACCAATACATGCGTGTCCGGCCTGGGATCGAAAACCGTATAGCTAGCTCCTCCCACGACGAAATCGATAAGCGCGCGGGTTCCCCAAAAAGCCAGTAATAGTCCCAGTACTCCTCCGCTGAAGGACAGGAAAAGGGTCTCCGTGAGAATCTGGCCAACGATGCGGGCTCGCGTCGAACCGAGAGCCAACCGGGTGGATATCTCACGCTCGCGAGAGATTGTCTTGGCCAGGAGAAAGTTCGCCAGGTTGGCGCACGCGATCAGTAAAACCAGGACCACGACACCCATAAGGACTTGCAGAGGTTCCTTGTATTGCTCTCGCAAATTAGAGCCGCCGCGGGCGCCAGGCAGCAATTTTATTTGCTGTATCTCCTGCATGACGCTAGATGTGAGGCGAGGGCCATCCAGGTCGTGCATATAACGAACAATCTGGGCGCTCAACCACTCCTGCGCCTGACTCATGTTCATGTACGCATTCCGCCTGCCCATCAAATGAAGCCAGTACAAGCCGGGTGCATCCAGCAAAGAATCGGACATCAGTTCTTTCTGCACAGTGAGCGGCAGCCAAAGGTCCGGCGGCTGTGCGTCTGCATTTAGGCCAAAGAATCTAGGCGGGGCCACACCGATGACCGTGAATGGAATCTTGTCGACGGTGATGTGCCTACCGACCACGGATCGATCACCCTCCAGCGTTGATTGCCAATAGTGATAACTGAGGACGGCAACCGGGTCGCGGCCGGGAGCCTCTTCATCACTCGGGAGGATCGCCCTGCCCAGTGCAGGTTGAATGCCCAGTACACCGAAGTAGTTCCCCGACACCATTTGAAAGTAAGCGACGCTTGCTGGTTCCGCTGTACTCGGCCGCAGCAACACACCCGCAGGGAGCGTGAAACTGGCAGAGGCGCTGATATCTTCAAAAAACTGGTGCTGCTTCTCGATCTGGCGATAGAAGTCGTAAGAAAACAGCCCTCCTGTCCCCACCGCGACTGTGCCGGCGACTCCCCCACCAGAGGCTTCACCAAAAGAAATCAACTGTTCTGGTCGGTGAACAGGAAGTTCCTGGAGCATGAGCTGGTTGATCAAAGTAAAGATGGCCGTGTTGGCGCCTACGCCAAGCGCCAGGGAAAGAATGGCAATTGCGGTGAAGCCGGGGCTCTTCGCCAGCACGCGCATGCTGTAGCGGAGGTCGGAAGCCAGGGCCATGCCGGGTACCTCTGCCACAAGTGTAATCCGCTCGGGTTCTTATCCTCGGTTCCCATCTAAGATCGCCGCGACCCGAACCATTAACCCGGCCGCACCCTATTTTCTTGAGCGTCGGCGCGTCCCTTCTCGTCTAACATGAAACTTATAGTTGGCCCCGTTGGGAGAGTGGAGAAAGCTCATGAGCAATTTCTGGGACAACTTCAAACATGCTGTGCGCATGTTCCGCGCCAACCCTGGATTCACTTTCGCCGCCATCGCGGCCTTGGCGCTCGGCATCGGCATCAACACCGCCATTTTCACGGTCGTCGATACGGTCCTGCTCAAGCCGCTTACCTATCCTGATGCGGATCGCATCGTTCAGTTCCTGCTCACCTCGCCCCAAGGCAATGGTCCCGCCGCATCGATCCCTAAGTTCTTCCTGTGGAAGCAACAGACCAGTGCCTTTCAAGATGTTGCCGCATACGACTTTGGCGGTCCGGGTTTCAACCTGACCGGCGATCTGCCGGAGCAGGTGCACGGCATCCACGTGACCGAGGCATTCTTCCGCCTTTTCGGTGCGTCGCCCATCCTTGGGCGCTCGTTTACACCGCAGGAAGACTCACCCAACGGCGGCAAGGTCGTGGTCCTGAGCTACGGCCTATGGCAGCGCAAATTTGGCGGCAATCCTAATATCATCGGCTCCGCATTGTCCCTAGGCAATGAGCCCTACACCATCGTCGGCGTCCTCGACAAATCATTCGTCTCCGACCCTGAAGCAGACATTTTGCTTCCCTTTCAGTTCGATCCCAATAGCACCAATCAAGGACACTATTTCAAAGCCGCCGGACGGCTCAAGCCCGGCGTCACCCTGGCCCAAGCCAATGCCCTCCTGAAGGTGGCGGCCGATCAGTTCCGCCACCGCTACCCGGACGCCCTGGGGCCCAAAGACGGATTTGCTGTGGAACCGCTGCGCGACTCCATTGTCGGCGACGCGCGCAAGTCGTTGCTGGTGATGTTAGGCGCGGTGAGCCTGGTGCTCCTGATTGCCTGCGCCAACGTCGCCAATCTGCTCCTGGTCCACGCCACCGGCCGCAAGCGCGAGTTCGCCATCCGGGCGGCGATGGGCGCGGGACGCAAACGCATTATCCTGCAGCTGCTCACCGAAAGCGTGCTGCTTTCCGTCACCGGCGGCGCGCTGGGCCTGCTGCTCGGCTACATTGGCCTGCGCGGGCTGCTGGCCATGAGCCCCGGAGATATTCCCCGCATCGGCGAGCATGGCGGCGCAGTCACGATCGATTGGCGGGTGCTCGCCTTCACCCTTGGCGTCTCTCTCTTCACCGGCATCCTCTTTGGACTCTTCCCTGCCATCGGCGCCTCGCGTCCTGACCTCAACTCCACATTGAAGGAGAGCAGCAACCGCGCCGGCACCGGATTTCGCCAAAGTAAAGCACGCTCCCTGCTGGTGATCAGCGAGATCTCCTTGGCCATGGTGTTGCTGATAGGCGCAGCACTGCTGATCCGCACATTTCTCGCCTTGCACAGAGTCAATCCCGGCTTCGACACGCACAACGTCCTGACCATGGAAATGTCACTGACCGGCGACCGCTTCCAAAAAACAGCCGGTGTCGCCCAACTGGTGCGTAATGGCCGCGAGCGGCTGAATGCCATTCCAGGAGTGGAAGTCTCCGCTTCTACTTGCTGCCTGCCCATGGAGGGAGGCTTCGGATTGCCTTTCGAGGTGGTCGGCCGGCCGGTAGATAAGGGACAACAGGTCGGCGCCGGCTGGATGAACGCCTCCGCCGGCTACTTCGAGGTTTTCAAGATACCTATCCTGCGTGGCCGCAGCTTCACTGACCGCGATGTCGCCGGCGCACCTGGCGTCGTTATCATCAATGAGAGCATGGCCAGGAAATACTGGCCCAAAGAGAACCCCGTCGGCCAGCAGATCATTATCGGCAAGGGAGTTGGACCCGAGTTCGATGAACCCGCTCGGCAGATCATCGGCATTGCAGGCGACATTCATAGCAATGGATTGGGACGGGATCCATTCCCGACGATGATCGTTCCCCAGGCTCAGGTTCCCGATGGCGTGACTGCCCTCAACGCGCGCATTGGCCCCGTCGTTTGGGTAGTGCGCACGCACACCGATCCGCACCAGCTCATCTCCGCGATCAGCGAGCAGCTGCGCCAGGCCAGCGGCGGCTTCCCGGTGGCCCGCGTGCGCTCGATGGATGAGGTCGTAGTCCAGTCGACGGCGCGGGAAAGCTTCAACATGCTGCTGCTCTCCATCTTCGGAGCCTCCGCGCTGGTGCTCGCCTCCATCGGCATTTACGGCCTCATGGCCTACTCGGTGCAGCAGCGCACGCAGGAGATGGGCATCCGCATGGCCCTGGGAGCGGACCGCGGCAGGATTCGCAACCTGGTCGTCTGGCAAGGCATGCAGCTGACCATCGTGGGCGTAATCGTCGGGGCCGCCGCTGCGTTTGGGCTTACCCGCCTGATTGCCAGCCTCCTCTTCGGCGTCAAGACCTGGGATCCCATCGTATTCGTAACTGTACCTGTAGTGCTGGCTGCCGTCGCGCTGCTGGCAGTATGGTTGCCGGCCACGCGTGCTTCCAGGCTGGACCCCATGACAGCGTTGCGAGTGGAGTAGAACACAACGATAGAATTGCCAGACGTGTTTGAAAAATGGAGCAGCTTCATGGCCGGGTTCTGGGACTACTTCAAGCACGCAGTGCGCATGTTCCGCGCCAACCCTGGATTTACCTTCGCCGCCGTGGCTGCCCTGGCGCTCGGCATTGGCATCAACACCGCCATTTTCACTGTTGTCGATACGGTATTGCTCAAACCGCTTACCTATCCGGACGCGGATCACATAGTTGAGTTCTGGCTCACATTTCCCAACGGCAACGACCCCTCAGCCTCCGTGCCCAACTTTCACATCTGGGAACAGCAGACGAATGTCTTTCAGGATGCTGCTGCTTACGACACCAATGGTCCTGGCTTCAACCTGACCGGTGCCCGGCCGGAGCAGGTACACGGCATCCACGTAACTCAAGCATATTTCCGTCTCTTCGGCGCGCCATTGATCCTGGGCCGTTCTTTCACGCCACAGGAGGACTCGCCCAACGGGGGCAAAGTCGTGGTGCTGAGCTATGGCCTATGGCAGCGCAAGTTCGGCGGTAATCCAAATATTCTCGGAAACGCACTATCACTGGGCAATGAACCCTACACCATCGTTGGCGTGCTGGGAAAATCCTTCGTCTCCGATCCCGAAGCAGATATTTTCCTCCCCTTCCAGTTCGATCCCAACACGTCCGATCAAGGCAGCTACTTCGAGGCCGCCGCGCGACTCAAGCCCGGCGTCACTTTGGCCCAGGCGAATGCACTGCTGAAAGTTGCAGCCGATCGGTTTCGCCGCCGCTACCCGGATCAGCTCGGACCAAAGGACGGATTCGCGGTTGAGCCACTACGCGACTCGATTGTTGGCGACGCCCGCAAGTCGTTGCTGCTGATGCTGGGCGCGGTGAGCCTGGTGCTCCTGATTGCCTGCGCCAACGTCGCCAATCTGCTCCTGATTCACGCTACCGGCCGCAAGCGCGAGTTCGCCATCCGCGTAGCGATGGGAGCAGGACGCGGGCGCATTATCCTCCAGTTGCTTACCGAGAGCGTGCTGCTCTCCGTCACCGGCGGCGTGCTGGGCCTGCTGCTCGGCTACGTTGGTCTGCGCGCATTGCTGGCTATGAGCCCAGGAGATATTCCGCGCATCGGCGAGCATGGCGGCGCAGTCACGATCGATTGGCGGGTCCTCGCCTTCACACTTGGCGTCTCTCTCTTCACCGGCATCCTCTTCGGGCTCTTCCCTGCCATCGGCGCCTCGCGGCCCGACCTCAACTCCGCGCTGAAGGAGAGCAGCAACCGCGCCGGCACCGGATTTCGCCAAAGCAAAGCACGCTCCCTCCTGGTGATCAGCGAGATCTCATTGGCCATGGTGCTGCTCATTGGCGCGGCGCTACTGATTCGGACATTTCTGGCCCTGCACAGAGTCAATCCCGGCTTCGACCCGCATAACGTTCTGACCATGGAAATGTCGCTGACCGGCGACCGCTTCCAAAAGACAGCCGGTGTCGCCCAACTGGTGCGGGACGGCCGCGAGCGGCTGAATGCCATTCCAGGAGTGGAAGTCTCCGCTTCCACCTGCTGCCTGCCCATGGAGGGAGGCTTCGGTCTGCCATTCACCGTTGTCGGCAGGCCAGTGGATAAATCGCAACAAGTCGGCGCTGGCTGGATGAGCGCCTCAGCCGGCTACTTCCAGGCCTTCAAAATACCTATCCTCCACGGCCGAGACTTCACCGGCCGCGATGTGGCCGGCGCGCCTGGCGTCGTAGTTATCAACGAGAGCATGGCCAAGAAATACTGGCCCAAAGAGAACCCCGTCGGCCGGCAGATCATCATCGGCAAGGGGCTTGGACCGGAGTTCGATGAACCCGCCCGGCAGATCATCGGCATCGCGGGCGACATTCACAATGGCAGCCTGGGACAGGATCCCCGCCCGCTGATGATCGTTCCCCAGGCGCAGGTGACCGATGGCATGACTGCCCTTAACGCGCGCATTGGCCCGGTGATCTGGTTGGTGCGCACGCACACGGAGCCGCACCAGCTCATCTCCGCGGTAAGCGAGCAGCTGCGCCAGGCAAGCAGCGGATTTCCCGTGGCCCGGGTACGCTCGATGGACGAGGTCGTGGTCCACTCAACCGCGCGGGAAAGCTTCAACATGCTGCTACTCTCCATCTTCGGAGCCTCCGCGCTGGTGCTCGCCTCCATCGGCATTTATGGACTCATGGCCTATTCCGTGCAGCAGCGCAGGCAGGAAATGGGCATCCGCATGGCCTTGGGCGCAGACCGGAGCAGGATTCGTAACCTCGTGGTCTGGCAAGGCATGCAGCTGACCATTGCGGGCGTGATCGTGGGCGCCGGCGCGGCGTTTGGACTCACCCGCCTGATCGCCAGCCTCCTCTTCGGCGTCAAAACCTGGGACCCGATCGTATTTGTCACTGTACCTGTAGTATTAGCGGCCGTCGCGCTGCTGGCAGTATGGCTCCCGGCCACGCGTGCTTCCAGGCTGGACCCCATGGCAGCGTTGCGAGTGGAATAGCGCGCAAAGATAGAATTGCTTCACACGTGTTTGAAAATGGAGCAGCTTCATGGCCGATTTCTGGGACTACTTCAAGCACGCGGTGCGCATGTTCCGCGCCAACCCTGGATTTACCTTCGCCGCCGTGGCTGCCCTGGCGCTCGGCATTGGCATCAACACCGCCATCTTTACCGTGGTGGACGCGGTTCTGCTTAGGCCCCTTACCTACCCGGAGCCTGATCGCATCGTTCAGTTCCTGATCACATCGCCCCAGGGTGAGGTGGTCAGCAGCGGCATCTCCATCCCCGACTTCGTGCTCTTCGAACAACAGACGACCGTATTTCAGGATGTTGCCGCCTACGACTGGGGAGGCCCCGGCTACAACCTTACCGGCGACCGGCCAGAGCAAGTCCGCGGCGTCCATGTGACGCAAGGCTACTTCCGTCTTTTCGGCGCGCCCGTGATCCTGGGGCGCACCTTTACCGCAAAAGAAGATTCTCCCAACGGGGGCAAAGTTGCCGTGCTGAGCTACGGTCTGTGGCAACGCAAATTTGGCGGCAATCCCAATATCATCGGCACTGCTCTGTCTCTGGGCAATGAGCCCTACACCGTCGTCGGTGTCCTGGGAAAATCATTCGTCTCCGACGCCGGCGCCGACATCTTGCTTCCCTTTCAGTTCGATCCCAACAGCACCAACCAGGGTCACTATTTCAGTGCCGCCGCGCGGCTCAAGCCCGGCGCTACATTCGCCCAGGCCAACGCGCTGCTGAAGGTCGCGACCGATCAGTTCCGCCGGCGCTACCCGCACTGGATCAGACCCGCGGAGGATTTTTCCGTTGTGCCGCTGCGAGACATGGTTGTTGGTGACGCGCGCAAGTCGTTGCTCCTCATGCTGGGGGCGGTGAGCTTGGTGCTCCTGATTGCCTGCGCAAACGTTGCCAACCTGCTGCTGATTCGCGCTACGGGGCGCAAGCGCGAGTTCGCCATACGGGCGGCTTTGGGAGCAAGCCAATCCCGCATTGTGCTCCAGTTACTCATGGAGAGCGTGTTGCTCGCTCTTACCGGCGGCATCCTCGGCCTGCTGCTCGGCTACATTGGCATGCGCGGCCTGTTGGCGATGAGCCCGGGCGATATTCCGCGCATCGGCGAACATGGCGGTGCAGTCACCATCGATTGGCGAGTCCTTGCCTTCACCCTGATCGTTTCCCTATTCACAGGCATCCTCTTTGGCCTCTTCCCTGCCCTCGGCGCCTCACGCCCAGACCTCAACTCGACGCTGAAGGATAGTAGCAACCGCAGCGGGACTGGCTTTCAGCAAAGCAAAGCCCGTTCCCTGCTGGTCATCAGCGAGATATCGCTGGCCATGGTGCTGCTGATCGGCGCGGCACTTCTGATCCGGACTTTTCTGGCCTTGCACAAGGTGAACGCCGGCTTTGACGCGCACAACGTGCTGACTCTTGAAATGTCGCTGACCGGCGATCGCTTTCAAAAGACAGCCGCGGTGGCTCAGTTGGTCCGCGATGGCCGTGACCGGCTCAACGCGATCCCGGGGGTAGAAAGCTCGGCTTCTGTTTCCTGTTTACCCATGGATTCCAACGTGGGCCTGAACTTCAGCATCGTCGGGAAACCAGTGGACGACCCCCTGCGGAACATCATTGACTGGGTGAGCGCTTCCCCCGGATATTTCGATCTTTTCAGAATTCCAATCTTGCGCGGCCGCGACTTCACCGGCCGCGACGTTGCCGGCACACCGGGCGTGGTGTTGATTAACGAGACCATGGCGAAGAAATACTGGCCCCAGGAAAACCCTGTCGGCCAGCAGATCGTCATTGGCAAAGGTGTTGGGCCGGAGTATGAAGAACCGCCCCGGCTGATTATCGGCATCGTGGGCGACACGCACAACAACGGGCTTGACCAGCAACCGCGTCCCCTAATGATCGTTCCCCAGGCGCAGGTTACCGACGGCATGACAGCGCTCACCGCCCGCATGCGCCCGGTGACCTGGGTGGTGCGTACGCATACCGATCCGCACCAGCTCATACCGGCAGTAAGCGAGCAACTGCGCCAGGCCAGCGGCGGATTTCCAGTCGCCCACGTGCGTTCGATGGACGAGGTCGTCGCTGGCACAACGGCGCGGGAAAGCTTTAACATGCTGCTGCTCTCCATCTTCGGAGCCTCCGCGCTCGTACTCGCCTCCATCGGCATTTATGGCCTCATGGCCTACTCGGTGCAGCAGCGCACTCAGGAGATGGGCATCCGCATGGCCCTGGGAGCGGACCGCAGCAGGATTCGCAATCTGGTCGTCTGGCAAGGCATGCAGCTGACCATCGCGGGCGTGGTAGTTGGTATCTGCGCCGCCTTTGGCCTTACCCGCCTGATCGCCAGCTTCCTTTTCGGCGTGAAGGCCTGGGACCCAATCGTATTTGTAACTGTCCCGGTGGTTTTGGCCACGGTAGCATTCCTGGCTGTCTGGCTGCCCGCCACGCGCGCCTCACGGCTCGATCCGATCGAAGCTTTGCGCGTAGAGTAGACCAACATTCAGCGATCAGTCTTTTGTAAGCACCTCAGTAGACCTACCGAAAAAATCCTGTCGGAATTTAACCGAAACACCGCGGACCTGCATCTAATAGTTAGAGCAGTTGTTGCCAGAGGGCAACGTTTCTGGGGCAGACACCAAGATGCTCAAATTAATTTTGATCATCTTGATCATCTTCATGAAACAAAGGACTTAGCCGCCAAATTTGAGCACCTTCGTCAAGCATTTGAGCACCTTGGTTGCGGCTTTCCGTAAGCAAAGCTGCACCTCGCCTGGCCCTGCGGTACAGAGTAGGAGTGAAATGCTCTAAGCATGACTGCTTCTTCTTACTGGTTCAGGCTGCGCGGAACCTTAGCCGGCGACTGAACAACTGAATGATCAGTAACAGAAACAGCTGCGCGGTAATGGCTCCGCATAAATCGATGCAGACGTCTTTAGGCGAACTCGTGCGGCTCGGCAAGAAGCTCTGATGGTACTCATCCAAAATGGCGATGAGGAGAGTGCAGAGCACAGCCAGAACGGAAGCTCGCCGCCAAAGGGTCCAGTGTTTGACTGCCATCCGGAGAAGCGTCTGTCGCCAGCTATAGAAGAAAGCCATGCTGACAACTCCATAACCTACGAAGTGTCCCGTCTTACGGATGATGTGATGCACGCCGGCCCAATGTGCCGGGCTAATCGGGCCAAAAAGCCGCACCCAATATGGATAAAGCCATTGGCTGGTGTTGTTCGCCGACATCGTGGCCGTGGACTCAAGCACAATCATGAGAACGCTGAGGCCGGCTGGTACCCAATCCAAGATTGGTCTCAGCCTGGAGGATTTGAATGAGTCCATGGCCTCATTATAGAGGCTCACCCGCCCGCACATCGATGCTCGAGAGCACTGGACCAACGCTGAAGCTAACTAAATACGGGGTTCAGAGAGAGAAAAGCGCGTCGCAGGCTGCGCGCAGCCACAAGGAGATGGCCTTCGCGCCTGGATCTGGATAGCCCAGCACTCTACCACCAAGGTAACTTGACCGTCCCAGCTTAGGATGCATCTGGGCCGTGGCTTCGGCTCCGCGCTCCGCTGCGCCGACCGCAGCGAACACTACTTCCCGCGTTGCCTTGGCAGTTGCATCCACCTGCAACGTCCTCACGAACGGATCGAGCGCGTCGAGCATCGTGCGGTCGCCCGGCTTTGCTCCACCTAGTTCACTGATGGCTTGGCACCCTTGATCGAGCGCTTCTGCCCACTGCGCCAATCCGGTTGCGCCGATTGCCTCGAGAACACTGGCGCAACGCAAAAACAGCACCCCGTAGAGCGGCCCTGAAGATCCACCCAATGCGCGACGCAGCGTATGGCCGAGCGCTTTGAGCGTAGCGGGAGCATTGTCCAAGGGATAAGACACAACTGCCTCTTGAACAGCCTTCGCCCCACGAGCCATACTGACGCCCAGGTCGCCGTCGCCGGTAACACGGTCCATTTCCGTCAGCTCATTTTCGGCGGCCAACAACGCCCGGCACGCAGCCTCAATAGCTCGCTTCGTTTTTCTGCCGCCTTCCGTTTGCGCGCCGCTGCCGGGAATTACCGCCGCGTTCGCCTCCACAGTAATCTGCCGGGCTGGACTGCCCGGACGCTGTTTGGCTGCATTCGGCCAAGCAGGAGCCGTGGTCGGCGCATCGAGCCAACGCAGTCGATCCTGGTTCAGGCCCAGCACAGAGATCGAGATTCCTGCCATATCGAGAGAAGAAAGAAATGTTCCGGCATAGATGCGCTCTACCGTGAGTCCTTTGCCCGCAAGAAAGCTCGCGGCATGCCGGGCCACAATGGCGTGTTCCATTTCTGTAGTTGCTCCCAGGTTGTTCACCATCACGGCCACGCGTTGCTCATCGCCAAAGCTTCCATGCCGCAGAATTTCGGTCAGCAACGTTTCGGTTACCTGGTTGGCGGGCTGCAACTCCGCGCGTCTTACACCGGGTTCGCCATGAATGCCGAGACCCAACTCCATCTCGTGCTCGCCAAGCTCAAAGCTGGGCTTGCCCGCCGCGGGTGAGGTTCCGGCAGAAAACGAGACCCCCATGGTGGCCAGGGAGGCAACAGCCGCCTTGCCGATCGCTGCCAGTTCGCCGAGGCTCTTGCCCTCGGCAGCCGCCGCCCCCAACAGCTTGTGAATGAAAACCGTGCCCGCGAGACCACGCGCACCGGTGGCTTGCTCCGTACCTTTTAGTGCGACGTCATCATCCACGATGACCATTTCTACCGGGATGCCTTGGGCGCGCGCCATCTCCGCGGCTAATCCAAAGTTCAGCCGGTCGCCGGTGTAGTTCTTGACCACCAGCAACGCTCCTGGCTTTGCCGCAACCATCTGGATGGCGGCGAAGACGGTGTCGCTGCTGGGCGAAGTAAAGACCTCTCCCGCCACGGCAGCGCTTAGCATGCCCGCTCCTATATAACCTGCATGCGCCGGCTCATGGCCGCTCCCTCCGCCGGAGAGGATGGCAACCTGCTGATTACGGGCCTGCTCCGCATCTAAACGGATGAGAGCCTTGTGTCCCGGCAGGCGGACGGAGCCCGGGTGCAGCACGGCCAGGCCTTGCAGCATTTCTTCCACAACGTCTTCGGGGCGATTAATAAACTTTTTCATGATGCGGCCAATCTACAGCGTCTCACCGCGGACGGAAACTGCTGCCCGAAAATCGCGGGGTGAACATGGTAAGATTTCTCCCATTGGAGGAAGACCAATGGCTCACTACTCCAGACGTCAATTCATCAAGACCGGACTCGCCGCGGGTGCACTGGCAAGCGCCGGAAGCCTACCCCTAAAAGCCACCCCACAGACAGCAACAGACATGGTAATGCTGGGAAACTCCGGCGTGAAGGTCACCCGGCTTGCCTTCGGCACCGGGACCATGTCCGGACAAGTCCAGCGAGACCTGGGACAGGAGCAGTTTACGCGCCTGGTGCGCTACGCACACGAGCGCGGCATCCGTTTCTTCGAAACCGCTGAATCGTATGGCGGCATGCACCAGATGCTCGGCATCGCATTGAAGGGCGTTCCACGCGATAGCTATCAGCTCATGACCAAGCTGACTACCCGTAATGGCGTAGATCCGCAGGCGAAAATTGACGAGCTGCGCAGGCTGGCGAATACGGAGTATTTCGACATCGCATTGCTTCATTGGCAACATAGTGCCACGTGGCCGACAGACTCGCTGCGCTGGCAGGACGGGATTGCCGAGGCGCAGTCGAAGAAGGTTGTGCTGGCTCGCGGCGCTTCGGTCCACGGGCTGCCGGCATTGCGCAAAACCCCCGATACCAGGTGGCTGGAAGTTGCCATGATCCGAATGAACCATAAGGGCGTGCGCATGGATGCCGAGCAGTACGACACAAACGGCCTGGGGAATGTGAACGAGGTCGTGGAGCACGTGAAGCAGGTGCGTAAAGAAGGCATGGGCGTGATTAGCATGAAACTGGTGGGCGAGGGCGCGTTTACCGCTCGCGAAGACCGCCAGGCGGCGATGAAGTTCGCCTTCCGTCACGCCGGTGTCAACGCCGTTACCGTCGGCTACAAGAACACGGCTGAGGTCGATGAGGCTATTGAGAACCTGAATCTTGCGCTGGCGTAGCAATCGTCGTCCGTGCCACTGTTCTTGAACCGGTATGAGGGGAGCGGCGGATGAGGCTGATCCTGGCCTTCACTCTCGTGTTGGCTGCCACTGTTCCGGCTGGCGCAACGCTCCCTCAACCCTCCCCTGCCACCGCTCAATCCTGTACAGGCCTTCTCCGGCTTGTATTGCCGAGTGCTTCCATTACATCTGCACAGGTGGTAGCCGCCGGAGCGTTTACGCCTTCCGCTCCAGGCAGCGGCCTGAACGCCTTCGCTGATCTGCCGTGCCGCGTCGGGGTGCCGCCATTGCCATGATACTCGGCCTTGCGCTCTTATTGAGCGCGACGCAAGGAAGCGGACAGATACAGTCACCGCGCCCTAGTGTCACTGTCACTGTGGTCGATGAAGACGGCCTGCCCGTCGCCGGCGCCCAGGTTACCCTCTCTGAGCCAGGGCGCCCTGTCATCCAGTTGCGCACTGATTACGCCGGCCACTGCACCTACTCGCTGCAACAGGATTTGCCCTATCAGCTCGCTGTGCAAAAGCCTGGTTTCTACCAAAGCCTGGAGCGCCAGACCGATGCTCACCGGCAGCTCATCGAAGTGGTGTTGGCCCATGAACAGGTGGTGAGCGAACAAGTGAATGTGCATTCGTCCACTACCGGAATTGATCCCGAGCAAACTTCCGACAAGAGCACTTTCAATACTCCGGAGATTGTCAACATCCCCTATCCCACGTCGCGGGATATTCGCAATCTGCTTCCCTTCACACCTGGGCGTGGTGCAGGACGGAAGCGGCCAGATTCATGTTGCCGGGTCGGAAACCTATGCCACGCTCGACCTGCTGGACGGATTCGATATCCGTTCACCGATCAGCGGTCAGCTTTCCATGCGCGTCAGCGCGGATGCCGTCCGGTCCATCGACACAGAAACCACCCGCTATCCGGTTGAGTTCGGGAAAGCCACGGGAGGCGTGGTTGCGTTCTACACCGGGATGGGCGACAACAAGTTTCGCTTTAACGCAACCGACTTTTTCCCTTCCTTCAAGGAGCTGAACGGATTGCGCTTCGACAAGTTTGTTCCTCGCTTCACGTTTTCCGGCCCCATCGTGCGTAAGCACGCGTGGTTTTTCGACGGCCTGGAAACGGA
The DNA here is from genome assembly GCA_963815175.1 of uncultured Acidobacteriaceae bacterium. Taxonomy (GTDB): domain Bacteria; phylum Acidobacteriota; class Terriglobia; order Terriglobales; family Acidobacteriaceae; genus PALSA-350. The sequence goes on along the minus strand of CAWFGM010000051.1, from coordinate 61,116 downwards.
ATACGACAACATCTATATTCAGGAGCTTCCTCCCAACGCCGATACCAACCACATACTGCGCGGCAGCAACCTGGCGAAGATTCAAGTGAATGTCACGCCCGCCAACATCCTGTCGGGCGGATTCCTCTTCAACGATTACCATTCGCCCTACGACGGCATCTCGTCACTAGTGCCGCAAGACAGCACAACCAAGACGGATATCACCGCATGGCTGCCTTATATACGCGACCAGCACACCTTTGGGAACGGAGCGCTGTTGGAATTGGGTGTGGGCCTCGTACACTTCCGCGACGGTTACGAGCCGCATGGAGATAGCCCTTACGCGCTTACTCCGGAACTTACCCAGGGTAGTTATTTTCAAAACCTTGTTTCCCACTCACAGCGCGAAGAAGCAATAGCGACGTTATACCTGCCCCCGCGGCATTGGGAGGGGCGTCATGACTTGAGGGCCGGTCTCTCTGTCGACCACATCGGCTTCGATGAAAGTGTGGTACAGGCGCCAGTGAGCTATCTGCGCGAGGATAGAACGCTGCTGCGTCGCAGCGTCTTCTCCGAACAGCCCCTCTTTACGCGCCACAATGTGGAGACCAGCGCTTATTTTCAAGATCGCTGGTCGGCGCATCCGGGCCTGTTGATCGAGCCCGGCCTGCGCTTTGACTGGGACGAGATCCTGCGCCGCCCGCTCTTCTCGCCCCGCATCGCTGCCACCTACTCGCCGCCCGGTGCGGAAGAGACGACTAAATTATCGGCGGGCGTAGGGCTCTATTATGAGCATACGCAACTGGAGTATTTAACTCGCGCCCTGACGGGTGTCCGCGACGACACTTATTACGCCGCGGATGGAGTCACTCCGATCAGTGAACCACTGCCGACTGCCTTTAGTGCGAACGACGGCGCCCTGAAGGAAGCGCACGCCATCAACTGGAGTGTTGGTCTGGAGAGGAAACTTCCCGGAGAAATTTACGCCGGGGCTAATTTCCTCCAGAAACGTGCCAGCGACGGTTTTGTTTATGCCAACCAGGGCCCGTTGGGTGCGTTGTACGGCACCTATCTGCTCACCAACGCGCGGCAGGATCACTATACCTCCGAAGAAATTGAAGCGCGGCGCACGTTTTCCAATGGATACAGGCTCTTCGCCGCCTATACGCACTCTTCCGCACGGACCAATGCCGCTCTCGATTATCAGCCTGCTATATCGCTGCTCGGCCCGCAACAGAGTGGTCCGCTGTTCTGGGATACGCCCAACCGCGTAGTTTCCTGGGGATGGCTGCCCTTGCCTCTGCCGAGGTTAAAGAAGAACTGGGATTTTGTTTACTCGCTGGACTGGCATACCGGCTTTCCTTTCGACTCCGTGAATGCCAACCAGCAGGTGGTGGGTGCGGCCGGCTCTCTCAGGTTTCCCGACTATGTCTCGTTCAGTCCCGGCCTCGAATGGCGCTTCCATTTTCGCGGATCTTACTTTGGCCTGCGCGGCTTTATGGAGAATGCCACCAATCGCAACAACCCATCTGTCGTGAACAACAACGTGGATTCCCCCGAATTTGGAACGTTCAGCGAGTTCGAAGGCCGGGCGTTTACCGCGCGCATCCGGTTGATCGGCAGCAAATAACGACAGTAGCGTGTGCTAGCATGCAAGGGAAAAATTTCGCCCGCAAGTAGCGCCACGGAACCGACGGGGGCCCCACGTCTCGCTCGTTTTTCGCGAGATGTGGGATACCGCCGATATTGTCCGCTAAAGGCGTCGGATGAATCGAGGGCCAGAGGGAAAGCGCACTGCCCACCCCATCGGTTCGTCGCGGGGAGAAAACTTCAAAGCAAGGTTTGGTCCTTTCACATGATCACGATTAACGCCGATCGGCTGTGGAACCGAATAGAGACTCTCAGTCGCTTTACGGATCCGCAAAAGCCCTGGACGCGGCGCGCGTTCGACATCCAGTTTGCGCGGGGCCGCGCGTGGCTCGCGGAGGAATTCAAAGCTGCCGGCTTGTCAGTCGAAGTGGACGCGGGTGGGAATCTCATCGGCAGCACCCCAGGAACTGGCCGCGGCTTAGGAGCTCTGGTCGCAGGATCGCATTCAGATACTGTGCCTGCGGGCGGCCGCTTCGATGGCATGCTCGGGTTGCTGGCGGCGCTCGAAGCCGCGCAGTCCATCCGGGAACAGAAGATCTCGCTCGTGCATCCTCTCGAGATTGTCGATTTCCTGGCAGAAGAGCCCAGCGATTTCGGTATCTCGTGTATCGGCAGTCGCAGTTGGGCCGGAGTATTGACGGCATCGGACCTGGCGCGCAGCTTGCCTTCCAATGTCACCCTCGCCTCCGCAATCGAGAGTGTGGGCGGTAGTGCAGACCGGCTGGGCAAAGCCATTCGAACCCAGGATTCCGTGTCCGCGTACGTCGAGGTGCACATCGAACAGGGACTGGTCCTCGCGGAGCGAAAGGCCGGGATTGGCATCGTAACCGCAATCGTGGGCATCTGCCGCCATGAAGTAACAATCGAAGGACGCGCCGATCATGCGGGCACGACCCCGATGTCCCTTCGCCGCGACGCGCTCGTCGGCGCCGCGGCCTTCATCCGCGCTGTCGAAGAGTTGGCCCGATTACGGCCAAGCGAAAACCCCTATCTGGTGGCCACAGTGGGAAAGATGTCCGTGGAACCGAACGCAGTGAATGCCGTGCCCGGCTCAGTCACGATGATTCTCGAGACGCGCAGCACCGACGAGGCCGCGCTGCTTGAATTCGAGCAAGAGTTGTGGAAGCGGATCGAAGGCGAATTGCAGGATCGGGGATTGCGCCTGACTCGCTCGCTGCTAAGCCAAACCTTACCCACCGCCTGCTCGCCATTGATTCAGAGCACAATCGAGCAAGCATCCACGGCGGCGGGTTTCACAAGCACCCGCTTGCCAAGTGGGGCGGGGCACGACGGCGTCTTCCTCGCTCGCATCGCCCCAATGGGCATGATCTTTGTGCCCTGCCGGGAGGGTAGAAGCCACGCCCCCGAAGAATGGGCCGAGCCGGTTGATTGCGCCAATGGCGCCCGCGTTCTGGCGGAGACGCTGGTCCTGTTGGACAAGAGCCTGGCTTGAACCGTCTCAGGCTTCCGCACAGGCGCTGATTGTGCTTTATTTGCAGGCATTTAGGGCAGCTGCCCGTCAACCATGAGACCGCTCGTAACCCTTTTGTAGAGTATGACTTTCGTTCACCGCTATTGCGGTGGGTGTTTTGCATGCACTATAACCACTTCAACTGCTCTCTTATTGATTCGGCTCTCTGCAGGTGGTTTGCTGATGCCCTTGGACAGGGTGGTGGTCAGTTCCGAAGAAGTCGAACAAATCAAACCGGCGCCCGATGCGCCGCCATCATCGTTTCCCCGCTTGCCTTCGCCGGTTCCCTGGTGGGCGCGGATAAGTCTCTCTCCGCTTGTCTTGGTGCTGCCGGTGCTGTGCGTGGTGGCGGTGATCCTGCGTGTGGCATTCCGCAGCCAGCCGCCGCGCGTCAAGTATGCCTGGGTATCGTTTCTCTCTACGCTCCTTGTCGTCAGCGGCATTCTTACCACTGTGGGCACGGTGCTGCTGGTTTCCTTTGCCCCGATCCCTGCGCTGGTCAACACCGGTCTCCCGGAACTGGACGAACGGAGCCAGTTTCCCACGCTCCCATCGCCAACCGATCTCAGCAGCGCGGATGTCTCCGCCCAGTTGAAGCCCCTGGTCATCGTCGTGTCTCCGGTGGTCCGGCTGTGGAACCGGCAAGAAGTTGCCTCCAATGGATTTGGCGCTGGAGTGCTGTTGCATGCAGATAAGGATGGGTATCTGTTCGCCACCGCAAATCATGTCGTCGTCAATGACTCCGGCCGCGGTTCGAGTGACGCCGCCGAACACGTGCTGGTGGCGACAGAATCTGGCGTTTGGGCAAAAGCTGACGTGGTGGGCCAATCACCTCAACTGGATCTGGCTCTCCTGTGGATGGCGCGCCACTCCGGCTCGGCCGAGTTTGTGCAACCGCTCTCCGTGGGCCGCGATGGCGCAGACATTTTTGTCATTGGTCACCCCGAGGGACTGCGATATACCCTCAGCACGGGCATTATCTCGGGGCTCCGCGATGATGAAGTGCAGATTTCCGCCGCTGTCAGCCCAGGCAATAGCGGCGGTCCGGTGTACGACGACCGCGGCAACCTGATCGCCATTGTGAGTTCCAAGTTCGATCGCAATCGCGACGCCAATGCTGAAAACCTGAGCTTCGCGGCCAAAGCAGACGGGTTCCAGCGGAAATCCGACTGGACGTTTCGCAGTGGTGGGCAACAACGGCTCGACCAGTATTTTGCGGCAATCAAGAAAAACCAGAATGCTGCGTCCGACGGAAAGAACTAAGGAGTCTTACAGGACTGATCGATGGCCTATATCAATGTTACCGTGTACGACTCGACTGAGAATAAGCGCGTTCCGGCGGAGTTGCCGGACGATGCGCCTTGCAACAAGATTGTCGCCGTACTGATACAGAAGCTGCAGCTGCCGGTCAACGGTCCTGACGGTGCGCCGTTGAGTTACAAGTTTCACCACAAGAACTCCGGCCGCCAGATCCAGGATGCCCAAACCCTGGCGGAAGCCGGGGTCCGTGATGGTGACATTCTTCGCCTACAGCCAGAGATCACGGCCGGGTAGCCCATGGCGCCAGAGACGATACGAGTCGATGCCGGACACAACGACGATCGCTACAGCCGCCTGCGCTTGATCCCGTGGTGGGATCAGGAGAAGATTCGCGCGGCCCGAGTGTTGGTGATCGGAGCCGGGGCCCTGGGAAACGAAATCCTAAAGAACCTGGCGCTGCTCGGATTCCTCCATGTAGTGGTTGTCGATCTCGATCAGATCGAGCTTTCCAATCTATCGCGAGCCATCTTGTTCCGTTCGACCGACGTCGGGCGCTCCAAGGCGGATACGGTTGCGCGCGCTTACCGGGAGCTTCTGCCGGAGGCAACGGTACAGCCGCTAACCGCAAACGTAATGCAGGACTGCGGACTCGGGCTCTTTGCCTGGGCCGATGTCATTCTCGCCGGCCTCGACAACCGCGAAGCGCGGCTCTGGATCAATCGCGCCGCCTGGAAGACGAGCCGGCCCTGGATCGATGGAGCAATCGAAGGCATCAATGGAGTTGCCCGCGCCTTCTTATCCGGCAAGGCTCCTTGTTACGAATGCACTTTGGGGGAGACTGACTGGGCCATCCTGGACCGGCGCATGTCTTGTAACTTGCTGCTGCACGAAGCAACCTCGGAGGGACGGGTCCCCACCACACCCACGATTTCATCCATCATCGGCGGCATTCAGGTCCAGGAGGCAGTCAAGCTGCTGCATGGGATGCCTACACTGGCCAGTAAAGGTTACGTTTTCGAGGGTCTCCACCACACATCGTATGTGGTCGACTACACGGAGAATCCGGAGTGCCTCAGCCATTACGTTCTGGACAGGATCGTGGAGGTCCACCAAGCTTCCGATACGTTGACACTGGAGCAATTGCTCAAGCGGGCAGCCAATGACCTGAACAGCGATGAGGTGGTCCTCGAATTCAGCCGTGACATCATTCATAAGCTGGTTTGCCCGAAATGCGGTGCGGAGGAAGAGGGTTTCGTACCCGTGGGGGCAATTCGATACGATCAGGGCCCCTGCCCCAGCGATGGCCACATGCGCCAGGTGCAAACACTCTCTGGCTATCGAGGAGAACCGGAACTGGGCCGGCGCCGGCTCGATCAGATTGGATTGCCGCGGTTTGATATCTTCACCGCTCGTTCGCACCAGGCAGAGATTTCCTACTGCATTGCGGGCGATGCCGAAGCAGTGTTAGGTCCGCTCGCCGCTTCGAGCCTGAGTGAGGTGCGGCGATGAGCAAGCGGGAACAGGAACCGGTTGGGCCGCTCTTCGAGATCGACAATGAAGTGACGCGACGCATTCGCCAACATGCGCGCTCCCATATGACAACGGAAGTCTGCGGCGTGCTAATCGGCGATCAACGCAACGGCGTGGTTGAGGTGCGCGCATCCATCGAGGCATCGAATGCCGCTCAGGCTGGTACTCACGTCACCTTCACCCAAGACGCGTGGGAGTCGATTTATCGCGTCAAGGATGAGTCCTATCCCGAGCAGCGAATCATTGGTTGGTACCACTCCCACCCTGGCTTTGGAGTCTTTCTGTCCGAGCACGACATGTTCATTCAGCGCAATTTCTTCTCCTCACCCGACCAGGTTGCGTGGGTCTACGATCCACATACGGACGAGGAAGGCTGCTTTGGGTGGATCGACGGAAATGTTCAGCGCATCTCCACCTTCTCCATCGTCGATAACAACGGCGACGGCGTGGAGCGCACGCCTAAAGAGTTGGGAGCATCGCTTCCGGAAGCCGCGGAACCTGGATTGGGGAGCGTGCGCGCCGCTACTCCCAAATGGATTCGCTGGGGCACTGCAGCGCTGAAATACCTATCCGCAATGGTGCTCGGCTTTGCCATCGCCTATTTCCTTTTCCCGCGTTTCTACCTGGTTGCGATCAATCCTCTGACTGGAGAGCCCATGCTGGTGCGTCCCCAGGGGCCAACACCTCAACCAGGCGAAGCTCCCCCTGATCCCAGCGCCGGGAGGAGCAAATGAGCGATCCGCAGCAGCCGTTGAGAGTGACCCTCGAAGAACTGGCAAACGCAGCCGGCTCTGAGCCAGTCTCCGCGGTCGTGCAGCCCGCAGTCGCGAGCCCGGGCGCGAAGAGCTACGGCAATGTCAACGCAATGCCTGATGCTCCGGCAGTGCCTCATGAAAAAGGCAGCATTCTGCTACAGGCATGGTTTTACTTAGGGTTAGCCGGCCTGTTGGGTGCACTCGCCGGCTGGGGCATTGCGGAACCCGCTTTTGTTGACGGCCCCCGAAACGCGCATAGTTGGGGCAACGTATGGATGATACCGCTGCTGGTTACCCTTATGTGCGTCGGCTTCGCCGTCGCGGAGAGCATCGTCGAGCGCTCAACCAGGAAAGCCTTGATCCGCGGCGCACTCGCGTTGCCACTAGGCATCATCCTCGGCTTTGTCTTCGACGGAATTGCAAATGTCTTCTATTCGATCGGGCTTAGCATCTGCTCCCAGGCTGGAATTCAGTCCTTTCATAATCCCGCTGCGTGGATCGTGCGCGGATTTGCCTGGATGGTGCTGGGAGCAGCCGGTGGAGTGGTCTACGGCATCATCGGCCAGTCGATGAAGCAAACCGGCTACGGAGCCTTGGGGGGAGCCATTGGAGCAGCTATCGGAGGTACGATCTTCGATCCCATCTCCTTCGCCACCCACGCAGGCGCGACCAGCCGCGCAGTCGGTTTCGGGCTGCTCGGCATGGCTACTGGAATTGCCATCGGGCTGGTCGAGAGTGCACTCAAAGATCGCTGGATTTATGTAACCGCAGGACCGCTGGCAGGTAAACAATTCATCCTGTATAAACCGCACACGGCGGTTGGCAGTTCGCAGAACTGTGACATCTATCTCTTCAAAGATCCGGAGATCCTGCCGCAGCACGCGGTGTTGGAGCTGAAAGGATCGAAGGTCCATTTCATCGCGAATGGGCCGGCCTATCTCGCCGGACAACCGATTCGCGGCGCCCGCGTGCTGGAAAGCGGCGCGATAATTCAGTTGGGGCGCTACGCCTTTCGTTACCAGGAGAGGCAGCGCCAATGAGTGGCGGCAGCTGTCCCTATTGCCGGACCCCCTTTGAATCGGATGATGTAATCGTCGCCTGTTCGGGGTGCCAGACAGAGCACCACGCCGACTGTCTCGAAGAGAATGGAGGCTGCACCGTCTTCGGCTGCTCTCAAGCGCCTGCGGAGGAACCGAAGATCAACGTATCCAATCAGGATGTGGCATCCGGCGCTCGCCCCCAACCATTGCCGCCCACCCATCCCCATTCTTTACTGAATCTGTCGGAGCCGCCTCCACCGCCCGCGCCCTTGACGCGCACGCCGACTCCGCCACCACCGCGGCCGGCGGGAGCACCGCCACCTCCACCTCCGATGAGCGGATTTCGGACTAGCCATATCCCGGCAATGCGCTATCCCACCTTTGCCGGATATGCACCAGCTCCTCCGGCTCCCCTTCATAGTTATGAGCCGCGCAAAAGCCGCGTGGTCTTCGTTCTGCTCGCAGTCTTTCTGGGTGCATTCGGCGGCCATAACTTTTACGCCGGCTATGTGAAGAAGGCCGTAATACAGCTTTGCATCACTCTTTTTTCCTGTTTCACCGGCTCGTTCATCAGCTGGATTTGGGCCATCGTTGAGGCTTGTATGGTCAACCGCGATGACGATGGCATTGCTTTCGTATAACCTGATTCCAACTCAGCCCTGGAGCACGCATGAACTATTTCATCACCCGAGACGGCCAGCAATACGGTCCCTATACGCTCGCAGACCTGCAACGTTACGTGGCCTCCGGAGAAATCCTCCTTACCGACCTGGCGCGCAGCGAGGGCATGAGTGAACCTCTGCCCGTATCGCAGATTATTGGAAACATTCCCGTGCCTCAGGCGCAGATCTCGACCAGCCCCGCAATCAACGCCGCCGTATATCCTGATCCTCCCAACCTGCATTGGGGACTGGTGCTCCTTTTCGGCATACTCAGCTGTGGACTCTTTAACGCGGTGTGGAACCTGGTCCAGGCTGCGTGGATGAAGAAGGTCGCGCCCCAGAGCACGGCTCTGTACTACTACATCGCCAGCCTATTTGTCCTGGCCGCAACATTTTTTACCGGCATCGAAGCAGCCTACGCCCACTCCTCAAATTCCACTGTGGGAGGCGTGAACCTCGTCTACTACATTCTTCTCTTGATCGGAAGATTCAGCCTGAGGAGTTCTCTTGAGCAGCACTACAACTCGGTTGAGCCCATGGGACTTTCGCTCAGCGGGGTCATGACATTTTTCTTCGCCGACATCTACTTCCAATACCACTTCAACGACATCATGCGCCGTAAATACGCCGCTCGCTTGGGTCTCCTGTCCACATGAGTGCCAATATGCGACGGTGGCTTGCCAATCTCGCTGCCTTTGCGGTCGCGGCCGCGGCCTGCGTGCTTCTGCGTTTTCCTCCCGCAAGCTCAAGCTTTTATCCCCGCTGCCCCATCTTCTTCTGGCTGCACATCTACTGTCCTGGCTGTGGCGGAACGCGCGCAGTTGCAGCGCTGCTGCATGGCAGATTGAACGAGGCTATGCATTTAAATGCGATGGTGGTCATCTTTTTTCCGTTTGCCGCGGTATTCCTGGCGCTGACGTACTGGCGTGCCATGAAGACAACGCCTTTTCTTTGGCCCACGATCCCCGACTCCCTACTCAAACTGTCTCTTGTGCTCATCGGTATCTTCACCGTAGTCAGAAACCTTGCAGCACTGTAGAAAGAGAGACCTTGCATGGCGTCGCCGCGCACGCGCAGATTGAAGACAGATTATGAGCTATTGAGCAGGCGTTTCGCCGGTTGGCCGCTGATCCAGATAAGCGCCTCGGCTGGTTTGCCCCCTGAACACTACCGCTTCGTTTATTCGATTAAGGGATTATATGTGGACGCGGCGGGGGAAATCCTGGAGCGCGACTCGCATTTGCTGGAAGTGAACCTGTCACTGGATTATCCGCGCCGGGCCCCGCAATGCCGCATGCTGACCCCGGTCTTTCATCCCAACTTCGATGATTCGATCGTATGTATCGGTGATTTTTGGGCGGCGTCCGAGGGCTTGGATGACCTTGTCATACGCATAGGCAGAATGATCGCGTATCAGGAATACAACACCCGAAGTCCTCTCAATGGCTTGGCCGCCAAATGGGCCGCGGAGCATTGGAGCGAACTGCCGATTGACAGCCGTATCGTAGCCCCGCCATCGGACGCACCGGAAAAGGCCCTCATCCTGCCGGCTGAAGGGCCCGGCGCAAATGCTGGCTGAGGACAGCGACGTGAGGATCTTGAAACATGGATTCGTGATCGCCGGCGACGAACACCACCTCAACGCCGTCCACTATTTCTTTCCAGCCTAACGTTTTGTCGGTCTCCGGGAACTGCGGGACATCAAGAGCACGGAACAGCCAAACTTTTCCTGGATACCTGGCCGGAGCATGATTCTGTATCGCGGCCACACGGGCCCAAGTATTGTTGAATACAGCGTCCGGCAGCGGAAATCCAAAGAGCCGTTGCAAGCGTAGTACCAGTGTGCGGTTGCGCATGAAGAGCGACTCCACTACTCTGTCCCAACAATGACCCAGAATAATCCGCGAATAGATGAGCTTCTTCCTTTTGAATTCACCGCGGAATCGGCGGATGTGAAATTTCAAGCTGGCGATCAGCTTGAAGTACCAATAACCGCGGATTACCGGTCGATAGCCCGGGCGCTCAGCGTCAAAGAGAGCTACCAGTCCGACCTGATGATTAAGGGCGCGGAGTTGCCGGGCGACTTCGACCGTCAAGGAAGCTGCAGCACACCAGCCCGCCAACGCTACAGGCCCTTCCGGACAGACTCTAAGAATCTCTTTCACATAGGTCGCCGCGCGGTCCACGGCGGTTTGCGGCTCAGCGGCACCAAGTAATTCGCGCACACCATACACGGGCCGGTCCAGTTCGACAATCCTGGGCAACACTCCATAGAGGAGGTAGGAATGTATGACGAACAAGGGTGCCGAAGCGCCCCGGGCGCGGATGGGCACAATCATCGATAGCGATTGATTACGATCGATAATTTCGGAGAGACCCCGCACTGTAGGCGCGTCAAACACCAGGCTGATAGGCAGGCTAAGCTTGAGAGCCCGATTGATCCGGGTAAACAAGTTCACCGTCAACAGCGAATAACCACCATAATCGAAAAAGCTGTCGGTCACCCCGAACTCAGTGTTGTTCAGGACGTCGCGGAAGATAGCAAGCAGTTTCTCTTCCAATTCCGTTTGCGGCTTTGTCCCCTCCGGCTGGTGATAGAGAGGGAACTCCGCGGAAACGGACTTGGGTGCGGGCAAGGCCTTACGGTCGATCTTACCGTGGGTGGTAAGAGGCATCGCCTCCATCACCACGAAACGGTTGGGAACCATGTAGGAAGGTAAAATCTGAGCCAGTCCGTCGCGCACCTGGCGCAGATCCGGCTGCTCGTGACTGACCGTGACATAAGCAACGAGAGAGGGCTCACGTGGCCCGTCTTCGCACAGCGCAGCAATTGCATTCTCAATGCCCGGAAGGGTGCGCAAGACAGACTCAATCTCGCCCAATTCGATGCGATAGCCGCGCAGTTTTACCTGCTGATCGAGGCGTCCGAAGAACTCGAATTCATTCTTATTGATCAGCCGGACCAAGTCGCCGGTTCTGAACATGCGCGAACCCGGTGCGGCAGCTCGTGGGTCGGGCAGATAACGCTCCATGGTCAGCTGGCGGCGCTCAACATATCCGGCCCCCACCCCTATCCCTCCGATATAAAGCTCACCAGGCACTCCAGGAGGAAGAAGCCGGCCGGTGGGGTCGAGCACGTAAAACTTCGTATTAGCGATCGGCGGACCGATGGGAACTACTCCCTCTGCTGATTGGATCCGCAAGGCTCCCGACCAGACTGTAGTTTCCGTCGGACCGTAGCAGTTCCAAAGCTCTGCAACCAGGCACAGCATCTGGTTGGCGAGGTCACGGGGCAACGCTTCGCCTCCTGTAATTACTTTAAGGTCGTGCTTGCCCTCCCAGCCGGAAGAGACCAGCAGGCGCCAAGTGATGGGTGTAGCCTGCTGGACGGTGATATCTAATTGCTTGATCGTCGCGGCCAGCCTCTGCGGGTCGGCCGCGATAAAACGATCGCCAACCACCAAAGTGCCTCCGGCTGCCAGGGGCAGAAACATCTCCATGGTGGCAATGTCGAAGGAGGTGGGCGAGACCGCGAGCAAGCGATCGAACGCGGTGAAGCCGGGCTTACGCATCGCGGAATACAGAAAGTTGACCAGCGCACGATGGGGAATCGCCACCCCTTTGGGTTTACCCGTCGTGCCCGAGGTGTAGATGATGTATGCCTGATGGTCGGGCCTAACGCCAGACGCCCGGTAATCAAGTACAGCGGAAGTTTGGGGGATATCGTCCAGATACACAAGAGGAACCGTATCGTCGCCGCCGCCCAGGCCAGGAAACGACTTGTCAACGATCAATGCGACCGGCCGGCATTCCTCAAGAATGGTCAGGAGCCGTCGGCCCGATTCCTGCGGAACGAGTGGAACATAACAGGACCCGGCCTTGAGGACGGCAAGCAGAGCCACCGGGAGCTCCGCGGTTCGCTCCATGCATACCGCGACAGGACGGCCGGGGCCCGCACCTAACGCTTGCAGTTGTCTCGCAATTGCGTCGCTGCGTTCGTGCAGCTCTCGATAGGTGAAGCGCTGCGATTCCGAAGCAACCGCCAAGGCATCTGGTGTTTGTTTAGCGCGCCGTATGACCAGCTCATGCACGCATGCATCCGCGGGATAGGCAACCGCGGTGTCGTTCAAAGCCAGGTAAGACTCCCGAGCCTCTGCTTCATCGAGCAGTGGCAAGGTCTTCCAGGGGGTATCAGGAGCGGTAGCAGCGGCTGCAAGCAGATGATCGAAATAACGCAGCCAGAGACGCAGAACGGTCTGATCCCATAAACCTGTGGTGCTGGCCAGACGAACATGCGTCTCGCTCTCAACGACGTGGACCGCCATACGCAAGCCATGATCAGGAATGTCGGCGAAAGATACCCGCGAACAGGTGAAGACAAACTCCAACGCGCAGGGCTGATCGGGAGCGGAAGCGCGTGCATTTTGGGTCGCGTTCAACAGCCTCGCGAAACGACGCCTCTGGGTCGAAAGCGATAGCCAGGATCGTGGCATCGCCGCCGCTGTTTCGCAGGGTCACTGCCTCCTGTGCGGCGAGGCGGGCCAGCAGAGTCGCAAAGGCGGTCAGAAACAATGCGTGCCGGCTTGCCCCAAGAGCAGCGCACGCCCGGAAGAGGATATCCATTCGATCACCGGTGATCTTGTAGGCGGCCTCGGCCAGCGAAATCGATACAGCGCCAGACCGTCGATCAGCGGGTAAGTGGCGGAGCAGTTCGTCTCCAAGGCGCGCCGTGGTCCTCGCCGTCTACAACAACTTCTCCTGCGCAGGCTGTCGCCGAGCCATCGGAATCGCTGACAGACCACGAAAGGTTCGTACCGAGCAAATTCGTCATGGAAGAATCTACCGTGAAGTAAACGCTGGGTGATGAAACTGCGTCCCTCTATCGAGAGGGCCCGGATTTCGGTATTCACACTCAGAAACAGGTTAGAGAGAGAGCCACGAACGGCAGAGCAGCAAACCACAGGAACACAAGGTTCCAAGGGAAACTTATGCTTGAGGCCCAGGTACAGCGCATGGTTTGAAAACTGCCACCACGTCATTCGCCATCGGTGAGGTGTAGCGATCCAAAGTATATACACAAGCTCGAAGCGAACCCTGAACATTTTTTACGAAAGTCATCCAAAGGTCCACGTTTTCCACATTCGGGTAACCTACCGCTCCGATCAAGCTATTCCGTTTTCCGCAAGCCGGCGTGCACTCAAGGTTCACTCGCACGCACCCGGCATCGGATCACTCAGGATAAGCCGCTAACCTTTTTCAAGAAGGCGCACTAAATCTAATGCACAATATTTCAACTTATTATCCTATTTTTCCGTAACGTTTCCACTTATCCGAGTAAGTAAGACAAGCAATACGTTGATAGCAATGCCAAGCTATCACGAGTTGAAACACGCAAAAGTACTGCGCGCTAAACAGCGCCTGCATTACCAAAATAAGCTGGCATTCCTTTCCATTGACGATAGACTTCTGGAGTTGACGGAAAGGACTCCTCTCCTTCAACAACCAGGGGCGCCTTGCAGCTTTGAAGACACATTAGAGCGCACTCGGAAGACTGCTTTCACCTGCTTCGGACGCAGCAGAGCTTTTGTTCCTCTATCTTTCTTTCCACTCATCGCAAACACACCCGGGATTGCAGCTCGCCGTGCGGTCGCGGCATGAAGCCCACAGCACGTTTTTCGGCTAAGAGAGATCAGCATGGCAGCATCCGAATCTGTTTCTAAACCGATAAGAGCGGGGTACACGGCAGCGACGGAATTCGGGCCCCCCATCGCGCGCCGCAAGTCGCCCAGCCAAGCCGCTCTAGACGCGACAGTCATGATGGCGGAAGATGTAATCGCGGTTCTTCTCGCCCTCTGCCTGGCATCTGTCTTTCGCTTTGACCTGTCTCCAACAGAGTGGCTTCATCGGTACCCAACGCTTTGGACCGGACGCGATTTCCCCATACACCCCGGATACCTCGTGTTTTTTGTCGCTGCTCTTCTGATCATCAACCGGCACGACGGTCTTTACGGTCCGCTCCAGGCACAAGGCTCCTTGAACGAGCAACGAAAAACCGTTCAGGCTTGCTTCGTGACAGGCTTGTTGCTGTGTGGCGGCTTGTACTTAATGCACAACAGCACCATCTCGCGCGTCTTCGTTGCCTACTTTATTGTGCTTACTACTGTATTCGTCTGTGCGCTCCGGGCGTTCTGGCGCTGGTCGTTATACCGAAAATATGCTCGAGGCATCGATACCAGAAATGTGCTCGTCGTAGGCTCCGGCCATATGGGAAATGCCGTACGCAAGCAGATCACCCGATTCAGTCATCTGGGCCGCGTTTTCAAAGGATATGTCGAGACCTCGATCGGCGGTTCTCAAGTGGAAGCCCATGAGTTTGTCCTGGGGGATTTGACACGGGCGAACGCGATCGCAAGACAATACTTTATCGACGAGATCATTATCGCGGAACGCTGTCCGACGCAAGTCATGATCGAACTCATGGGACTAGGGCGGCAACTGGATATAGAAGTGCTGGTAATTCCAGGCTTCTATGATGAGCTCACACCTGATGCACCTGTCGACTATCTGGGCAACTTACCTGTGGTGGCCCTGCATCGCCGGAACGGAAACCTTATCGGCCACCTGTTGAAGCGGCTGTGTGATTTTGGTCTCGCTTCGTTTTTCATGGTTGCGCTTTTGCCCACTTTCCTGGTCGTCCCTCTCCTGATCAAACTGGATTCGCCCGGACCGGTCTTCTACGTTTCTCATCGTATTGGGAAAAAGGGACGCGTCTTCCCCTGCTGCAAATTCCGGACCATGGTTGCCAACGCGGACCAGCTGAGGCCCACCCTGACCTCCCTGAATGAGCGCGATGGAATTCTCTTCAAGATCAAGAAGGATCCTCGGTTGACGAGGTTAGGCCGGTTTCTGCGCAAATTCAGCCTGGACGAACTACCCCAGCTCTTTAACGTCTTGCGCGGTGATATGAGTCTCGTTGGCCCCCGGCCTCCATTGGCAAACGAGGTTGGACAGTACGAGCTGGAGCACTTTCGCCGGCTTGAAGTCCTGCCCGGCATCACCGGCCTCTGGCAGGTTCAGGCGCGCCAGGATCCATCGTTCAATCGATATGTGGCCCTCGATTTAGCGTATGTCGAGAATTGGAGTTTGTGGTTGGACTTAAAGATCCTGCTCCGAACCGCGGAGGTCGTACTGCGAGGCACCGGTTGCTAGAGTTCGCCCACGACTGCTGAAATCTATCGAAGACGCAGCTCCCTGCACCACGCTGCCCTCAAGCTGGTTGGAGAGCAGACCAAGGTCAGGCGCTGGCTTCTTCCTTATATTGGATTTGAGTTCTTTGTTTGCCTGAGTAGCGGTCACGAAAATATCTGAGCTGTCCAACCAGTATGGGTATCTGTTGCAACTGGGAATGGATGCCATAGAGCACGAGCAACGTCTTTTGGCCCGGCGCTCGAGAGCGCGCCTTCCAGGCTGAACGACCCGGCAAGGCGATCAACAGCGCGAACCAAGGCAGGATCCAGGGAGTCCTGAAGGCCAATAAGATGATGCTCACTACGAGCGAGGCAATCCAGAAGCTTCCGCTGCGCACATTCCTTCTGCTTTCCCGCAACCACATCGGGTCGGCACTCTCACGGAAGCGGTTGGAAACCTCAGCGTAGGCATAGCCGGCACGCATGGCCCGCCGCCAGTATTGGCTGAATCGCGTCATATTCAGATCGTGCGCGGTCATCGGGGCGTCGATATGCACGATACGGTAACCTCGTGCACGCAAACGGCGGCAAAGTTCTGGCTCTTCACCAGCAGGGAGGCCTGGATCGTATCCTTCGACCTCAACCAGAACGCTCCGGCGCATCAAAACATCTCCACCGCAAAACTCCGTATTTCCGGCAGGATAGATCCAGTCGAGGTCGAGAACGCGGTTGTAGATCGAACGCTCCGGGTAGAGTTCCCGGCGATGCCCCCATACCGCGGCAATGCTCTGGTCTAATTCAAGGACTTTGAGAGCACTCTGTATGAAATGAGGGTTGAGGATCGTATCGCCGTCCAGAAAGAGGATGTAAGGCGCGGACGCCCTCTCCCACCCTGCGTTCCGGGCTCGCGCGGCTGTCTGGAGCCCTCCATTAAGAACGATGACCTGGATACCGAAATTGGCGGCGGTCTCTGGACTTTCGTCGGTTGAGGCAGAATCAACGTAGATTAATTCCGCCCCACCGTCCACGCTACGCGCGTGGCCCACGGACTGCAGGCAACGAGTCAGCCGCTCGCCTTCATTCCGGCCGATGATCACGATGGAAAGCGGAGGTGTCATCGAGCATGCCTAAATCAGAAGCCCTATTTATGAGGCAAGATCGCAGACCGCAAGATCACGCGCTGACTTCTCTTCGCTTCGCTTTGCTCTCTACGATGCCATGTTTCTGCAGCTTATAAAGCAGCGCCTTGTAGTCGATATTGAGCTGTAATGCTGCCTGGCGTCTATTCCAGCGAACCGACTCGAGGGTTTCGAGCAATAGCTTGGATTCGGCGGTGCGGGAGACTTCAGCGAAATGGTCGAAGCTCACTCGGCCACCGTTCACCGGAGCACGAGAAGGCGTCAGAGTTTTGGCCAGCGCAAGCCGCAGCTTGGGTGGATCGAAGGCGTCAGTCAGTTCGGCCGCGAGCAGGCTGGCATCCTGGTACACGAGAAAGCGTCGCATCACGTTTTCCAGTTCGCGCACATTGCCAGGCCACGAATGGGCGAGCAACGCCCGTCTCAGCGTCTCAGGAATCGTGGGAGAATAGCAGCCGGGGCCTACATGGCGCAAGAGCAGTTTTTCCGCGAGAGGGATGATCTCGTCGCGGCGCTCGCGCAACGGCGGAATGGTGATATTGATCACACCCAGCCGATAGTAAAGATCGTCGCGAAAAGTACCCTGTGCGATAGCTGCTTGCAGGTCACGGTGAGTCGCCGCCATAATGCGGACATTTACATTGATAACGCGGCTGCTACCTAACGGTTGGATCTCACCATCCTGCAACACCTGCAGGAGCTTGGCCTGGAGCCGGGTATCCATGTCCCCAATTTCGTCCAGCAAGATGGTTCCATCTTGCGCCAGCTCGAACTTTCCCGGCTTATCGACCATCGCACCGGTGAATGCACCTTTTTCGTAGCCAAAGAGCTCACTCTCAATCAGCTCGGAAGGCAGCGCGGCACAATTCAATTTCAAGAAAGGCTTGCCGACTCGATTCGAGTAAGCCCATAACTTTCTCGCCATGACCTCTTTGCCCGCCCCGGTTTCACCATGTAGCAGGACTGGGACATCGGAGAGCCCAACGCGCCGCAAAAACTCCTCGGCATAAAGCGGATCACCTGCATCGAGGCGACTGCTAAGCCCTTCATGGTGTCCTGACTCTCCGCGCTCGTAGGCGTCGGTCAATGCCTTCAAGATCAACCCGGGTGAAGTTTTATCTCCGAGCGGAGTGTTATAGATGCTGACCTGGCGGCAGCGCTTCAATCGATTGAACATTTCTTCCGGCAATCCCCTCGAAACAAAAACCATCATGCGCACCTGGGGATGCTTGACACTCAGACAAGCCAGCATTTCAGCATCTCCTTCAGAGAACGCCGGCCCATCCAGCACCACGACTAACGCAGCATTTTCTGCGTCGCGTAGCACCGAAACTGCTGCTCTTAGTGTCGCCTGCGGCACCACTTGGAACCCCGCCGCCGCCAGGCTCTGCGGCAACTCGTCATGGCACTCCGGCGCTTCACGGACCAACACAATTTTGCGGATCATCTTTCCTCTTAGCGGAGAACAGCCGCACAGGGCTGCTCTCTCTTGGGTGACTGTATCGATGAGTTGGTGTTCTGCAACAAGGCTTGGGCAGAAAAACAGTAGATAACGTTTAACTGGACTCTAGGTCGGTCTTTGACCTTGAGGAATGCCCCTCTTGGCTAGAATTTCTGGGGTGGCCACATAGTATACCCAACGCCAGAAAGCTACTCATTATTCTGTTCCGAACTTACCAGAGTTTTCTTTCGGTTACCTTAGAGAGTCGCAGCAGCTGTTACTAGAACGGATCTCAATCGTAGCAGCGGAGAGTGAGTGAGAGTTGGAACACTTACTCAACTTTCGGAATATTGGCGGAGGAAAACTCAGCCGGTGTCTCCAATTGAAGAAAATTCTTGGATTTTGATGCGCAAGGATTTTGGCCAACAAATTGCTCTTAAGCGAAACATCCCCCTGTTGTGCGCACCGTGAAGCGAAAGAAAAGTAACCACGGCTTGCTTTTTAGATCTGCCCGTTTCACCAGAACTGAAGCACTGCTTTTTTGCAACAACGAACTCAAGACCAGCTGCGAGATAGTCCAAAAGAACCGAGCGGTCAATACCCCGGTTTCCACGGGACTGACCTAGGCGAAGCCCCGTGGACTCGAGAACCCACTTTCCTTCGCGAAAACATTGCAGAGTAAACGACGGAGTGCGCGTAATGTCTTATCGGAATCGCAGGTCGGTAGCCGTTCTGGGTGTGCCCTTCGACAATGTCACCATGCACGAGGCCATGGATCTGATCGAAGAGAAGATCGAAGAACAGGGCTTCCACCAGGTGGCTACAGCTAACGTCGACTTCATAGTCAATGCCATCCACGATCAATCGCTGCAGGAAATGCTTTGCTCCTGTGACCTGGTCGTTCCCGATGGCATGCCCATTGTGTGGGCGTCGCGGCTAATGGGCTCCAAGCTCAAAGAGCGTGTCTCGGGGGTCGACCTGATTCCCCGCTTGGCAGAACTCGCGTCCAAGCGGCGCTATGGAATTTATCTGCTGGGTGCAACTGAGAGGAGTTCCCGCCGGGCTTCGGAAGTACTCAAGAAGCGCTTTCCGAAACTCCGCATTGTTGGCCGCCACTGCCCTCCGGTCTCGCCGCTGGCGGAAATGGATCACGAGGCGATTTTGCGCCGCATAGAGCGCGCGCAACCAGACATCCTGCTGGTCGCCATGGGACACCCCAAACAAGAACAGTGGCTTTCCATGCATCGTCAGCGGCTAAAAGTTCCGCTTTGCATGGGGGTCGGAGCGTCTCTGGATTTTCTCGCCGGCGAAGTCTCGCGCGCTCCCGTCTGGATGCAAACCGCTGGGCTGGAATGGCTGTACCGCGCCGCGCACGAACCGCGGCGCCTGACACAACGCTACCTAGTGGACGCATATGGATTGGCACGCCATCTGCCGCTGCAGATGGCAGCCAACGCGATCCAACCCAGGAGAGTTGCGTCCACGGTGCAAACCTACGATCAGGATAATGCTTCGGTCATTTCTATCCGGGGCAACTTTAAGGGTTCGTTGCTCAGTGAATTCGAAGGACAGCTTGAGCGTGCCTATCGGGAAGATCACCATATCGTTCTCGACCTGGCTCAGACCGCCTACTTTGGTCTCGATTCAGTTGGTTTGCTTGTCCATTTAGCAAAGATGATGAAACGCCGGAAGCGCGAGCTCTGGCTGGCGGCTATGCCGCCGCATGGCTTGAGGGTGCTGCGTGCAGCGCGCATGAGTCACTATTTCGTGAGCACGTCGAGCGTTAGTGATGCCCTTTACCGGATCAAGAAAGCGGAGAACCAGTTATTTTCCGGGGGTATCGTGGTCCAGACGTTTACTCCCCATTCGCCCGACGTTCATGTCCAAGTGGAATTGCTGAAGGACTTGTGCAGGAGAATCGTGTACCTCAGCCAATCCGCCAGAGTCGCTTCTGGTCACCCCCATACCAGAAGTTCGGCAACACGCTAGTGGCCAAGAATTAGCAGACTTTGGTTTCCCCTTTATGCCCATAACGCACTACGTCTCTGAAGTTCTGGGATTTGCTCTCCTTCTGCTCACGCTGCCGTTGGTTATGGAACTGGCGGTTCTGACGCTCGCCTCTCGCTTGCCTAACCGCAATCGCGGCGGCTCCGCCGTTACAGTTCCCGCCCATCCGCCTGGCGGTGATCATCCCCGCTCACAACGAGGAAGCCTTGATCGGATCTTGCATTGAGAGTCTGCGGGTTTCGGCGGCGGGCTCTGAGACACGGATCATCGCCGTCGCCCACAATTGCTCAGATCGCACCGCGGATCGTGCAGCGAAGGCCGGAGCGGAGGTCGTCGTATTCAACAACCCCCAAGCGCGGGGCAAGGGTTCTGCGCTGGCATGTGGGTTCGCGTATGCGGCCTCGCAAGGTGTGGATGCGACTTTGGTGGTCGACGCGGATTCAACTGTCTCCAGCAATCTCATCGGGCTTGTCGACGAAGCCCTGGCCAACGGGGCCGAGGCCGTGCAATGCAGGTATGAGATGGAGAGTTCTTCGAAGCGGCCGGCGACCCAGCTAACCGCGCTCGCATTTCGCGGCTTTAACGTTGTTCGACCTATCGGCCGAAATCGGCTTGGCCTTTCAGCCGGTATCCTCGGCAATGGCTTTGCCATCCGGCAAGAGGTACTGACGCAAAACCCCTTACAATTCTCTTTCCGTTGTGGAAGACCTTGAATATCACATCCGGCTGGTGTTATCTGGTAAGAAGGTTCAGTTTCTCCACGAGGCAAAAGTCTGGTCAGGAATGCCGCCCTCAAAACAGGGCGAAGCCACGCAGCGTTCACGATGGGAGGGCGGACGAGCCAATGCCGCCGTGACCTGGCTCGGACCTCTTCTCCGGCAACTGATGCGCGGTCGATTACGCATGGTGGAGCCGCTGTTGGACTTGATGTCTCTGCCTATCGGATATGTAGCTTTTCTGCTATTGTTTGCCCTGTGTCTGCCGTTAGAATGGCTGCGCATTTACGCCTTGCTCGCAGGGACAATCCTGGGATGCCACGTTCTGGCTGCTGCGTGGGTGGGAAACGAGTTTCGCCGCCGATCTTCGCATCCTGGCTCGCGTACCTGGTTACATACTTTGGAAACTAACCATGCTGCCCAGCATCCTCCGCAGTTCCCGCACAAACGCGGCATGGGTACGAACCGAACGTCAGCCGACGGTACAAACGGTTCGTATTAGAGGCCGCGGCGGAGGGTGACGCCGCCGATGCGATGGAACACGCACTACGGGTCAGAAGTTCTATGGAGGTCTCATGAAAAAGAAAATGCTTCCGGTGAGGTTGCTCTTTGCGGGGCTGCTTTTGTCCGGGAATGCGAACATGGTCCTCGGACAAACAAGTACGGCAGGCGACTCGGCTACCAGCAGCCCGCAACTGAAGGTAAGTCCGATGAAGGCTCTGCAAAATTTTGAACCGGCAGAGAACGAAGAGTACGCACTGGGCCCGGGAGATGAGATCAGCCTTGATTTTCCAGGCCGGCCGGAGTTGGGCGGCAAGAAAATTGTTGGACCCGATGGCCGTATCACGCTGTCGCTGGTTGGCCCCCTTAACGTGGCGGACAAGAACCGAAACGAGGTCGCTAAACTGGTGGTAGACGCTCTGTCGCCCTACTACAAAGACCTCACTGTGACCGTTAACATAGATAAGTACGGTTCCAACCGAATCGTCATCATCGGAAGCGTGCAGCATCCAGGAGTACTCTACTTCGACAATACGCCGACCCTGCTGGACGTGATTGCAAGGGGCGGACTGCTGGCAAATGCCGCCGGCACTGGACCCAGCAACGGGGCGGCCGCCGTGCGCGATGGAATCCCGGAGCGCTGCGCGATCTACCGTGGCAACGACCAGGTGGTGTGGATCGATCTGAAGCAGTTGTTGCAGACTGGCAATTCGATGGCTGACCTACGGCTACGAAGAAATGACATTGTCTTCGTTCCGGCTCAGCAGGAAGTCTTCGTCTCGGTGCTGGGAAGCGTGATGCATGCCGGCGCCATTGCTCTCACTCCGGAATCCACTCTGGCGTCGGTTCTGGCGGAGGCGGGAGGTTTGGCCGAGGGGGCGGCCGCGAATATCCAGGTTATTCAACCCTCAACCGGAAAGACGGTGACGATCCCCTTTAAAAGCCTACTTACTCTTAAGGGTACCGACGAGGTCAAGTTGCACGCGGGTGATGTAGTCTTTGTACCGCAGAGTGGTTTCTTCAAGTCGACTTACGTCATTCAGCGATTGAGCCCAGTCGCGACCATGGGCGTAATGGCCGCAGTCGCCCCCTGATCGAATGCTTTTCTATTTGCTCTACTGATTGACATTGAGACCGAAGAACAAGCGACCCGTCCCCCTAACGTCTCCCCAATCCATTGCCAAGGTCCTGCATGCATATTAAGAATTTCAGCCAATCGCAACCGTCTCAACCTCCCGCCGCCTCCTTGGACTGGAGGTCGAGAATCGACGTGCCGCGAAGTTTGCGGCTTCACAAAATGACGGCGACCCTGATCACTCTCTTGACGCTGGGTCTGGGGGTAGCGCTGGCGGTTCGGCATCGTGCTCAATTCGAAGCCACTAGCGTCGTCTATGTGTCGCCCAACTTCCACGCCACCTTGGTCACCAATCAGGAACAGGAATACCCCTACGATTCGTACATCGAGGAACAGGTGCATTCGGTTACGAAATATAACGTGCTCGTCGATGCTATCGGGAAGCTTAAGCCCGGGGTGTGGCAGGCTCCCGGAGAAAGTTTGGAATCCGCGGTCGATCGGCTGCAGCACAGCTTGAATGTCAGGCGCGACGGCCAGAGCTACCAGGTGCAGATCACTCTGCTCGGCACCGACCCCACGCACCTGGCTGAAATCGTCAACGCGGTCACCGAAAGCTACCTGGAGGGCATAAAAGGAGAGGAGTTCTACGGCCGCGACGAACGCCTGGATTCCCTGCGCCAGGCCCGCACCGAAGTGCAAAATGAGCTGAACGAAAAGCTCCATGAGCAAACCCAGATAAGCCAGTCCCTTGGCGTTGCCGTGATCTCATCGGACGCTACGGACCAGATCGACGCCCAAGTGGCGAAGCTGCGAACCGACCTGACCGCGGCGCACGAACAGCGAATTCAGGCGGAGGCCCAACTCTCCGCTTTAGAGAGCGGCGGTGCGGACGCACCGAGCGCCGCCCTGAACTCTGCTGCTGACGAAATCATCGCTCAGGATCCGAGCCTGCTGGCGCTCAAGTCTTCTCTCAGTCAAAAACGTGCATTGCTCCTGGACCAGCTTGCCGGGATGACGCCGAACCATCCTCTGCGCAGGACAACGGAAGAGCAACTCGCCCAGATCGAAACCGCCTTGCAGCAGATGCAGACCAACCTTCGCAGCCATGCTGCGGCGACCCTGGAACAGAAGCTGCGTACTGATCTCGAGCGAGCAACCACCGTGGAGGCTAAGCTGACTTCCGATCTGCAGTCCAATACCCACCAGGCAACCCATGCAGCGCCCAGCTTTCAGCGCGCCCAGGTGCTCAAGGCCGAGATCACCGCGCTGCAAGCGAGATATGCCACTCTGGATGAGCGCACGCGGAACCTGGAACTTGAGAGCAAGTCGCCCGGCTCGGTGCACATGTTTTCTCCGGCACGAACACCCACTGCCCCGTTGCATAGCAACAGTACGATTATTCTTGGCATGCTGCTTCCCGTCGCTCTGATGGTAGGCGTAGGTAGTGTCGTTCTGATCGACTTCCTCGATCCCCGCGTCCATTCCGGAAACGACATCGAGGAGGTTCTGGGATTCTCTCCGATCGGCATGCTCTTCCACGACAAGGATGTCACGATGCAGGTCCTCGATGAATGTGCCCTGCGCCTGGCTGCAGGTATCGATCAGGCTGCCCGCACCGCAAGCGTACATACCATCGTGCTTACCTCAGTCAACGCGGGTGCGGGCACCACATCGATCGTCGAAAGCCTGGGCAGCACACTGGCTAAGTTAGGCCGCAAGACGTTGACCATCGATGCCTCCGGCGCTACTCCTCCGGTAGCCTATATCACGCTGAACATCGACCACTCGGCGCATCGTGGATTGGGCGGCATGCCTGTCTCAAGGCCGGATGCGGAAAAGTGGTCAACAGCTGTCCTAGCTCAACCGTTCTCAGCCAAGGTGCCGCCGCTGACCAATTTTATGGATCAGGCTTTCAAAGACCTGACCACTGACTACGATGTCGTTTTGATCGATGCCACCCCTCATTCTGATCTCGGCGGAGACCGAATACCTGGCCCGCTTTGCAGACGTCACCATCCTCATCGCAGAAGCAGGAATAACCACCAAGGCGCAGTTGATTCGTGCCTCACGCTTGCTGGAGAAGCTCCAGATCCCGGGTGTGGCGACCATCATCAATAAGGTCGCGTATCGCCGGGCAAGCCGAGCGACTCGCGAGGATTTGAATGCGTTCGAAGCCCGCATGGATAAGACGAACGTCAAATGGAATCCAGCCTGGAGCAAGGGCGCGGCTTCAGCAGGCTATGACAACTCGCGAGCAAGCGGCGAAGGAACACTCCACGTACGCGTGAACGATTTGTTGAGCTGGCAGACTGATGATGACGCAATCTTACCCGCGGGCCTACTATGCCCATTAATCAGTTGCTATGTTTTTTCCATTACTGCAAAACTTTTTCCCGGATAGACTCGCGCTTCGGACAGTGTTTCTATTTGGGAACAAAGACAAAGCTTTTCCACCCGTACTAAGTAACTATGCGAGAAACTCTAGTAAGCAAGTACTATAACTTTCTGTTGCACGGCCCTTCTTCATGTATGCTCAACTTAAATCACCGGCCCCAACAAAACAACTTTCAAGAGCGGAACACCGAGGCTCGCTATCGCTCGATCAACACTCAGAGGCCAGCGGGCCGCCTTTCCCCGGCACCATGGCTGTGCCAATATTGTTAGACCTGAAGCGGATACTTTTCGTAATATACATGCAACATCGACCCTGGCAACAAACCAATCGATATCTATTGACTTCCGCTAGCGGTGCAGTACTCTACAAAGTATCCCCCCGGTTGATTATCACAGCGTATCTCACGAGACCTAATTGCTGTTGTACCTGACTTATATTCAAATTTGAGCTGCCCCTTTTCTTAAGCCTCAAGGCATCCTTCATTATCGCAACTGAAACGAGTACTTACTCAACCTGCAAAATGTTGAGCTCCGACTCCGGCGCCTGACACTCAACCTTGGAATAAAGGAGAATACATGACCACCTCGCTAGTGACTCCCTCAGTGCAGGACGGCCTTCTCGGAACCTCACTCAGACAACAAATCGACAGCACCATTGAAGAGCTCATTATTGCGCTGCCGGACCCTAAGCAGCTGACCGCCGAGCAAAGGCGCGGGATGATCGCGAGATACACGGCGGTACTCGAAGGAAACTTTATCTACTGGATGACGGCCACTTATCTCTCTGTCAAGGCGGCGGACGCGCGCCCGATCCTGCTCGACAATCTTCGCGAAGAGGTGCGAGATTGCCATCCTGCGATGCTACGCAACTTCACCATGGCGGCGCAGGCGTTTCCTACAGAAAAGGACGCGCTTGACGTCCACAGCGATCTGACCAACGTCCGCCTGTTTCTCGGCCGCCTTTCGGGCGTGCAGAATCTTCTCACGATGGCCTTCTTTGAGGGATACATCCAACAGTTCATGGCCTACCTGGCGGAGCTTGCCGAACTACAGGGCTCGGCGGAACGCGTATACACGGATGTGCACGGCGTCTGTGACATAGAGCATTCGGAAGGGCTGTTTCGCGCACTCTACGCGGAGATGGCTGTCAACCCGCTTGATCCATCAGCAGACCTGTTCGAGGGGGTCGATCTACTTCGCGCCCTGCTCCTGCGTATCAATCGAGTCGACGAGAGCAAGCTCGCAGCGTAATTGTTTCTACGAGGCCTACGCCGGTGCACAAACAAACTCATGACGATGGGACTTTATTGGAATGCGCCGGATACTTCACCGTCTCCGGCGCGGCTCTCTATACGGTGCTGCATCAAGTGCCGGATCCGGTGGCTCGCGTTCTGCTGGTAGGGCCATTTGCATCGGAACGGCATTTCTCGTATCACCCCTGGGTCCGTTGGGCGCGGTATCTGGCGGCAAGAGGTATCGAAGTCCTTCGTTATGACTATCGCGGTGTGGGCGAAAGCACAGGCGGATTTGAAGAAATGGGTTTCGACCATTGGAGCCAAGATGTAGAGGTTCTTGCGGATTGGCTTTCGAGCCGGTCAGAAGGGGTGCCGTTGTTGCTGCACGGGCTGGAAATTGGCGCAATTCTTGCCGCCAGGAGTTTCGCGCGAGGGTTGGGCGACGCCTTGTTATTATGGTCGCCTCCTGCTCATGCAAACCAGGCACTGCGCTTGAGCCTTATGCGCTGGGCAGGGCTGGAACAATTATTCGAGTCGGCTGAAAACCGCAGGTCCGCCGCCGATTACATCCGGCAGCTGGAGCAAGGACGCTCTATCGAAGTGGCGGGCTATGAATGGTCCAGTTCGCTCTGGCGCAGTTCTTTCGATTTCCACCTTCCCGCCGATCTGCAAGACGACGGCGTCGCCTGCGAGACATATAAGAGGCCGGTGAAAGTGATCAAGCTTGGCCGAGAAGCGGCCCCATTGGTGAAACCGTACGTAGGCTACGACGAAGTGAAAGACCTTAGCTGGCTGTACGGCTCTAATTTTGATTGGGTTGCCGGGGCGTTACAGATATCCAAGGAAGATAGGCATGAACGAGGCAACTGAAGCGCGCCGATTGATCACCCTGCACGGGCTCGGCGGCGCCGTTCGGGGCACTTATCACAAAGCCCAGTTTGAGAGCCCGGGAACGAAGCATATTGGAGTGCTGATTCTGAATTCGCTCTCTCCGAGCAGAGCCGCCGCAGGCGACTCCGCAGTTTATTGGGCAGACGCGTTTGCCAAGTCTGGCTATCCGGCTTTTCGCCTTGATATGCCGGGTTTCGGGGATTCCGACGGAGACCCTCCGCCCGAGCTGCTCAAGTTTATTAATACCGGAGGCTATGGACCGATTGCCTCCGCCTTGATGAGAGAACTCTCGGAACAATTTGACTTATCAGGTCGTAGTGGTTGTCGGACTTTGCGCCGGCGCCGTATCTGCTCTCTATACCGCGGCAGCGAGCAAAGATTGCCGAGGCGTGGTGTTGATGGATCCGTACTTCCATTTGCCCTTACCGCCCAGGTCGTGGCTCTGGCAGAAGCTTACTGGCCGTATCTCGCGTACCGCCCTAGGTAGGGTAGTCAGCAACGCCTATGACCGTTTTACAGACCTTCGACTTTATCTGCGTAGAAACCCGATGCCGGAAAATACAAACTTCGCTCTTCTCAAATGCTGGAAGACGGTTGCGCCTGCGGGCCTGCCGATTTTGCTTTTGAAGGCGCCGACAACTAAACCGCGAGGAGAAGAGTTCGACTACGTGCGATACCTTCTTGAACACGCCGGGCAGCAACAGCCGGGTGGTGGTGAAAGTGGTTGAAGGCGCCGGTCATACATTCTCAAACCGCACGGGGCGAGCCGGAGTTCGAAAAGTCACTGAAGACTGGCTGAGCCTCTATTTCCCGTTACCAGGATACGAAACCTGCACTGATAGTTCGTGCAATGAAGCCGCAGATCCATCCACGACGCCCGGCCCGGAACCTACAGAAGGCCGGGGCAGGCCAGATGACAAGTTCATTTGTACAACATAGTCTGTCATCTCGCCTGCCCGGGCCTGCCGTTCTACTGGAACGCTAGCGGATTGGAGAGATGCGGCTGGAAAGCAGACAAAATAGGGTATGGACGTTCAATCTGAAATCACGGCCCAATTTCGGCAGGTGGCCCGAGAGCAGGGCAAGCGGCTAGCGCCATTGACAGACGATCTGGAACTACTGAATTCGGGGCTCGACTCGCTCTGCTTTGCGATCATCGTGACCCGCCTTGAGGATTCGCTGGGACTCGACCCGTTCAGCACTTCGGAAGATGCTCGCTTTCCCATAACTCTGGGCGAGTTTATCAGCTTCTATGAACTCGCTGCGAAATAGCCGCGCGCAACCTCGTTAACACCCGGAAGGGGGAAGCTGATGCCCGTTCTTGTGGACACTACAAATTTCAGCGCGACATTGCCCGGCGGGAAGGCATCACTCGGCTTCCGTCAAAGGTCGAGCAGGTCCATCACGATCGGGTTGATCAACAACATGCCCGACGAGGCGCTCAAAGCTACGGAACGCCAATTTCTGTCGCTGCTTGATTCCGCGTCCGACGGCATGGAGGTTCGCCTGCTGCACTATATGTTGCCAGATGTCCCCAGGCAGGAGCCGGCACGGAGCTACCTCAACAGCTTCTATGCGAGCGTGGAAGATCTGTGGGACGGGCATCTCGATGGGCTCATCGTGACCGGCCGAGAACCACTGGCAAGCAACCTGAAGCAGGAGCCATACTGGGAAAGCTTCACCAGGTTGGCGGAATGGGCTGAAAGCAATACCTACTCCACCATTTGGTCCTGCCTGGCGGCCCACGCTGCGATTCTCCACCTGGATGGTATCGTCCGGGTCAAGCGAAATGACAAGCTCTTCGGCATCTTCGAGTGCGCACGTGCCACCGACCATCCATTAACTTCGGCAGCGCCACCGCGCTTCCGGCTTCCCCACTCCCGTTGGAATGGGGCGCCAGAAGAAGATCTGGCGGCTTGCGGATATAGCGTGCTCACCCGGTCAACAGATGCGGGAGTCGACACCTTCATCAAGCAACGGAAACGACTCTTTGTCTTCTTCCAGGGCCATCCGGAGTACGAATCCGACACATTGCTGCGCGAGTACCGTCGGGACATCGGACGCTATTTTAAGGGAGAGACAGCCACGTGCCCGCTGATCCCGCTTGGTTATTTCGACGACCAAACGGTGTATGCATTGACGGCGCTGCGTGAAAGATCGCTCTGTGACCGGAGTGAAAAGCTGCTGCTGGAGATATGGGCTAACCTGGGAGAAAAAAGGATTGAGAAGACGTGGAACGCCAGTGCGATCACCATCTATCGAAACTGGCTGGAATATATATGCGCGCAAAAGGAAAGAGCGGTGCGGTCGAAGAGAATCAGGGCCGTTGCCAATGCACAGCGGATTCGCTGGGCCAGCGCGCCAGTTTAAGTAATGCGACCCGCTGTCACGGTTTTAAGCTTCAGGCAAAGACACGCTTAAAGCGATACTTCTCCTCAACGGACGGAAGCTCTACCTCGCCGGTATCCTGCAGTGATTGACTCCAGCCTATTAACAGGAAACACACCTGGACCACCTGGTCGCCCAGATAGACCGTGTAGAGAGAAAAGAAGAGCCCCGCCAAAGCTCCGATACAGACGAACGCGAAGTAGCGGCTCTCGCGAGCGCGAAAGGTGAAGGCAGATCGAGTGGCGCCGAACAGCGACTCTGCCGCAATCAATAAGAACAAATACAGGCCGACTTTGCCCTGGGAGAGCTGGACCAGCAGATAATAGTTGTCAATCGACGGTTGGCCAGGGACCTTAGGGAAACTCAAGATCCCCCAGCCGAGCCACCCGCCAGTCTCGGTGATGGGCTTGTAACTAACCAACAGTTCTCGCCGGTAGGCCGCACTTGATTGCTCCTCATTACCGTTCGAAGCGTCCGTAACGCTTGCGTACTTGTAAAAGTAACTGGTTGCGAAAGCTCCGGCTATCACCAGAACCAACGCGACGAGAGCAGCGCCAATTTTCATATTCCGGAACTTCGGGATTTGCAGAATCGAATAGCCGACCGCCGCGCCAATCATGGGTCCCCTGGAGCGGGTCAGCAGGAGAAACAACAGAAGCAGCACGGCAGGCACGTGATAACGCTCGAGGCTTGAGAAAAGTGGGCCCAGCCTGAATTTATCGCGCTTGTAGATATCGCCAAGCGAGGCGTCCAACAGGAAGACGATGAAGAACATGATGCCTGCAAGAATGGCGTGCCCGAAGCAGGCTTGAACCCTGGCATGCCCTTCACGAATCTGTACAAATGAGCCAAACTGAAAGTGAAATATTCTGTGGGCGGCGAATATCCAGGGGTTTTGGCCCATCCTGTATTCCCAAAGAACGGCCGGCGTCAGACACAGGAACAGCAATACGATTCGCTTGATGGTTGGAACCCGAAGGTCTGGCTCAATCAGGCACCTCCCAACAAGGTATCCAAAAAACATCTGCAGAAATGTATTCGCGAACAACGCAAGACCGTCTTTGGGCGAGTTCTCGCGCAAGAGTTCACTCGCACCAAGACTCACCATGAAGAGAACTACCCACAAATCCATACGCCGTAGCGGCGGCCAGCGGCCCCGCGCGATCAGGAGCGCTATACCTAAGGGGAAAAGTGCCCATTCCGCGGGAGACTGAGGAGGCAGGTGGGGAAGCCTAATGGAGTAGTAGGAAGGAAGAAGAAAGAGACAAGGCAGGTACACGTTCAGGAATGCCAAATCGAAGCGGCCCTTGATCAGGTAAAAGAGAGAAACGAAGAACGGGATGATGAAAATGATTGCCAAAAAACTCACCTGCCGAATTGCATGGACTATCCCGTCAGCTTAGGCCGCAACGAGCAGCCGTTATTCCGCATTCGCTGTCAAACCAGTCCTCATCCGCCCCGGCCCGCGAGAGGCGCAAGGATGCGTGCCAGAACTGGTTCCTGTAGGGTACACCGGAGGCGGTCAAAATCCGAGACGGCCACCAAAGTCGTCGCACGCCTGCGCCCGCCGCCCTGCAACGGGGACTAACCCGCTCATGCGTCGTATCTCAAGACTGAACGTTCACAGTCACCTGTGAGCTCTGGTTTTGCGTGCCCGGAGCCGTTGAGATAATGGTCAACGTAAAGCTGTTGCTAGTGGGAGTCGTATTCCCACCATTTGCACCCGTTGAGGAAGATCCGCCGCCGCAACCAGAAACCCAGAATGACCCTGCGATGAGGAACACGGCGAACCCTGCGCGGAATGACCATTCGAAAGTCCGTGACCGCCTCCTCGCTTTGCCTAACCCCAACAAGGAAATGAAGCCCCAGGGCATGACCCACCCGAAGGCAAGTCTTCCGCCAGGGGCCTGCGGAGCATGATTGGGAACGAACGAGGTTTGAGCCGGAGCCAGGATGCTCACCGTGCTCGTGATCGGCGCACCGCTGGGTGTGACGCTGGCGGGAGAGAAGGCACAGGTCACTCCCTGGGGCAACCCGGAACAGCCCAGGTTGATCGGCTCGTTGAAGCCGCCCGCGGGGGTCAGTGTCACTGTCAGGGTCGACGCCTGTCCGGCCGTGAGGTTCAGCGTGGAACTGCTGACAGCCATCGTATAAGTTCCTGCCGTCGCCGCAGACACGGCGACTGTAACCGCAGCGGAAGTCGAAGCGCTGTTATTGGTGTCGCCGCTGTAGGAGGCAGTGATCGACTGCGACCCTACAGCCAGTGTGGTGGTGGTAAAAGTAGCCACCCCGCTCGCGTTCAGCGGGCCCTTACCCAGGGTCGTTGATCCATCCAGAAAAGTCACAGTACCGGTCGGCACGCTGCTGGCTGATTGGGGTGTGACTGTAGCTGTGAACGTGACGCTCTGACCCGTTGTCACCTGCGTCGCGGAGGCCGTTAACGCCGTCATCGTTGCCACAGTGGACGGCGCGGTAGTGACGGTCACGCTCACCGCCGCTGAGACTGAACCGGCATCCTTGCTGTCTCCACTGTAAGACGCCGTAACGGAATGCATGCCCGCTGCCAGGGTGGTGGTGCTGAACGTGGCTATCCCGCTCGCGTTCAGCTGCGCCGTGCCCAGGTTTGTCGTTCCATCCAGGAAGGTCACCGTGCCCGTTGCCGGGGCGCTGCCTGCCGGCGGGGAGACAGCTGCAGTGAAGGTTACGCTCTGGCCCAGATTGATTGTGGCAGCAGAAGCCGTAACCACTGTGTTCGTGACTGGAAGACCAGTAGCTATGGTGACGGTAACCGCTTCGGAAGTAGAAGCGGTGTCACCGGCATCACCGCCGTAAGAAGCGGTGATCGATTCCGATCCGACGGGTATCGCAGCGGTGTTGAAAGTAGCTATGCCGCTCGCGTCCAGCGTTGCGGTGCCCAGGCTGGTGGATCCGTTTAGGAAGGTGACGGTTCCAGTCGGAATGTTTGTACTTGATTGAGAGCTGACCGTTGCCATCAGGGTGACGGTTTGGCCTGTGTTGGCGAAGGTCGGCGATGCCTGGAGCGTGGTTGTGCTCGCGGGGAGCGCCTCGCTCGGCCAAAGGAACACCGTCATCGAATATGGTGGCAGGGAGTAGGGCGTCGCTGGGTTGAAATTAGCTACGGTGCTCTGCTTCGGGGCGCTAACGACCGCCGTGCTGTTGGTTTGGCTCTCGTTATTGTCAGTGGGATTGGCGGACGTCAGCTGACTGATAAATACGTTGCCAGTGGGAGCGTTCGTTCCGGAGAAGGTCACCGGCAGGGCTCCGCTACGGCTTAAATTGAAAACGACAACGCTGTAATGCGTACCGTCGGTAAAGGCGAAGGTTTGCAGATAATGTGCCGCGGCAAGTTGTATCGAATCATTCGTACTCTGAGGTTGATTCCAAGTAGGGTTAGTCCCGCTAACGGTGGTAGTCAGCATGGTGGGGAGAATGGCTGAATTGGCCAACTGTTCGGCCAGATATTGCGGCCGCTTCAGATTAGTCTGGCCCCCCATATCAATCACCGAACCCCATAACGGGACGGATTCGTTGGCATTCTGCGGATTGCTGAAGGAGTTTTGCCACTCGGTAAGGGCAAACATGTTCTGCGTGGTGATTCCCAGATCACGAATCATCAGCAGCATGTGATCGGCTACCGCGATCCCAGCCCCCAGACCTGCGACTACCTGGTTCACGACGCCCTGGGCTGCAGTACCGGAGGTGGTGCTCAGGTTCACCTCATATATCGCCAGATTGGCCGGTGTGCTTCCGCCGCTGGCGGCTTGCGCCTGCTGCGCCATGTATCCACTTGGGGTGGAGTCAACCTCCTCCGGTTGGGCGAACATAGGTCCAAAGATCGCCTCGTTTGAGCCGTAATCATTCAAGCTGTTAAACAAATAGGGTGCTGCATCGACAGAGTCGTAGCCGGAACTGCTGGCCATTTCCTGCTGCGTCCATGAGGGCTGGGTCGCCCAGCTGCCCATCACCAGATCGAAGTTGCTGGCATTGAAGGAAGCGGTGGACCGGGCTGCCGCAAAGATGGTAGCGGCCCGTTGGCCATAGACCACCGGGTCAGCGATACCCTCGCCTTCGTAAATTCCATTCCACATCTCGTTGCCCAGTTCGAGATGAATCACTGGAAAGACGCTTGTCCACGGAGCTGACTGGCCGAGCGCGGCGCGCTTGGCGCCATAAGGCGTCGATGCATCTCCGGCGAGAAACTGGATGAGGTTCTGCATCTCGGTGGACGAGATCCCGCCGGGCATGGTGTACCAGGGCTCCGCGCCCACAGTCTGGCACAGCACCAGGAACTCCTCCAGGCCCATAGGCACTTCGTCCTGTTCGGTCGCCCCCGGGCTCCAACCTGCCCGTTGCCGTGCGAACGGCACAGCGATTACATTGTCCAACGATGTGCCGTAGTCCGACAGGCTCATGTAGCGAAGAACCCCTGGCTGCAAGCTCTTGAGCGTATTCACAACCGCGTTGCGATAGGCAGTAGGATTTCCCGGGGCAGCGGCTTCCGTCAGGCTCGCATCGTCCAGATACATCGACGCGCCTGCGACCGAAAACGCAAGCGCGACCGTACCAATATAGGTGCCGTCCTCAGCCGCGTTGAAACTGTAAGTGTAATCCTGCCACTGGCCAGTGAGGGTCACGGTCTGGTTAAACAGGGTTTCGCTTGTGGACGCCATCTGCCGGATGACCGAGATCGTCAATTGGTTATTTCCGCCCAATCCCTTGGCCTTGAACGCGAGCGTATAGGTGCCATTCAACTGCACAAAGGAACGTCCCACGGTAGAGTCGAAATAAGAATCGACACTTGCCGTTTGGCCACTGCCGGCGGCATTGATCGCTAGCGCCTGCTTGCCCGGAGAGTCGGGAGCAATATCCGTGGTATCGGCGGACAGGGTGGCACCGCCGGCGACCGTGGGCCACCAGCCGGCCTGTGGATTACCAGGTATCGTCATATTTACGATGACGTAATTGTTCGCCGCCAACGGCGTAGAGGTGGCGGCGAAATTGAAGGTCAGCCCGATGTTGCCTGAGAAGTTAGCGGCGGTGCTGCTGGTGATGGCCCCCGTCACTCCCGATGCAGTCCCATTGATGACCTGAAAGGTTGCTCCCTGAAGGAAGTTGGCCGGCCAAATGTTATAGATATTCGAGTCGGTGCAACTGGTGGCCGTCACGGCTACGCATTGCATAATCGTCTGCCAGGTCTCCCCTTCGAAACCGGGATTGCCAAAGATCAGGTTACGAAACATCTGTCCGGAGTCGTAGAAATTGTCTCCGGCAAGATTCACTCCGAGATGCTTCACTGATGACCGTTGGACAGTAGTGCCGATTTCGAAGTTCGTTGCCTGTGCCATCAACGCCGCGGTGCTGAGAAGGGGCAGAGAAAATGCAACCAGGACGCCCAGGCGAAGCATCGACTGCAGACAAAGAGAACGGGGTTGAGGCTTAGACGATTGTCTGGACATTGGCCATGCTCCTTCGGACGAATACGAGTCAGGCCCCTGCAAGGGAGCGCACTCTACAAGACCGGTGCTCACACCTGCAAGGATTCGACGGAGGTAACCAGCTCAAGGAAGCAACGTTCGGCATCAAGAACTGCAAATAAAAACTGAGTTACCGATGATTGGGTGATCGCTTAGTCTTGGTGTCTTGCCAAACGAACTGGGCCCGCGGATGAAAGCGACTTGCCGGCCAGGTGCGACTTCATAAGATACCCGGCGTTCACACTGCGTAAGTATAGGCCCGGAAGTACTATTCGAACCACAATCATTATTTAAAATTTGCTCGATCGAAGTTGTATCACGCCTCACCTTAGGAAATCCTGTTGAAGACTTAGACGAACTGAACCTTAGTGCGGCCGTTGGTTGTGTTTGAGTAATCGTAAACACTCTCTGCCAGTTACGGACGGGTCTTTCCATCCGGCGACTCTGTGCTTGTGCAACGCTATGCAATACACTGTGCTGGATGATCTCGATCACAATCGAGACGGGCTCATAGTTGTGCATCTTCTCCGCTGAATTGGGATCCGCCTTGCTGCCAGCCGCAAATAGACCATACGACGCCTCCGTCGTAGTCGTATCGTTCAACACCAGAGAGCTGTTGCGCGAGTGCCTGGAGCTAGTGCAGCGCGAGGCGAATGGGCTGCGAGTTGAGGCACTTATTGTGGACAATAACTCCGGCGACGGCTCCGCGGAGATGGTGGAGAAAGAGTTTCCTGATTTCCGAATTATTCGTAGTTCAGTCAACCTTGGCTTCGGTGCAGCGAATAACGTTGCCATCCAATCGGCTCGGGGCCGCTATCTGATCCTGCTCAATTCGGATGCATTTCTCCACCCCGGAGCCCTTAGGCTTGCGGTTCAGCATATGGACCAACTGCCCCAAGCAGCGTCTTGGCGGTGCACACTTACTAAGCCAGGACTCGTCATTTCAGCCTTCCGCGCGCATGTTTCCCAACATAGTTACGGATACCTTTGTACTTACCGGCCTCGCCGCTAGATTCCCAAAATCCCGAATTTTTGGATATTTTGACAGAACTTGGGCAGATCCCCTGCAACCGTGTCAGGCGGATTGGGTCACAGGCGCCTTCTCGATCATTCGCGCCGATGTGCTCGACAAAGTCGGGTTATTTGATCCGCAATTCTTTCTCTACGGAGAAGAAGTTGATCTTTGCCGCCGCATTAAGAAGGCCGGTTATGAGATCTGGTACTGGCCTGATATCTCCATACTCCATATCGGCGGTGAATCATCCCGCCAGATCAAGGATCTGGCGCTCTCTTCTTCCGGTAGCACCCAGCTTGTTCTGTGGCGTATGCGCAGCACCCTGCTCTACTATAGGAAGCATCATGGAATGACGGTGTGGCTAGCCAAGTGGCTCGAACTTACGCTCTACCGTCTCTCCTACCTACGCAATCGGTTTAGCAGAGACCCCCGACGAAGGCTGCGTTGCGTGAACTCCCGGAATCTCGCGACCCTGATGAAAACGGCGTGGAAAGAGACCAAGGGTGGCAGGGTGTCCCCACCTCGCCCCTGGTGAGAGGAGAGCCAAGATCAAGCGCCGCCTTAAGAGTCTCCTGAGCAACCTGCTCTCCTGGCTTCTGCGGATTGCGGCTCCGCTGCGGGATGGCCTGGCCCGCCTCTATGCGTATTCTTCTCTTGCTTCGGACCTGGATGAGAGCCTACCCGCCTCCGTCGTCGTACTGGGGCGGATCTGGGTCTACGGAAGCGGTCACATTCGCGTCGGTGAAAATGTGCTCCTCTACCCTGGAGTGCATCTGGAAACGCAGGGAGACGCTCGTCATCGAGTTGGGCGATGACGTGGTGATCTCACGCGGCGCGCACTTAGTAGCGATGGCTGGAGTCACCGTTGGAAAAGGCACATTGATCGGCGAGTATACCAGTATCCGCGACGCGAACCACAAACGCGACTCCTGAAAAACCGGTCCGTGATTCCGGCTATAGCGCAAAACCGATTACGATCGGCGACGAGGTCTGGATCGGACGAGGCGTGACCATCCTGGGGGGCGTCACCATCGGCCACAAAGCGACCGTAGGCGCAAACGCTGTGGTGACCCGAGACATACCTGAGGGGGTAACGGTGGTCGGCATTCCTGCTTCTCCTATATCTGCCAAGAGACGCCATTAGTATCAGCGGACAAGTGTTTCAGTTCATCAACGCCCATTCAGTTGGCGCGCATCGACGAGAATCCCGACGGAGGTCGCCAGGCCGGCGAAAACCCACACCAGGCTTACGACCATCCATGGACCCAGAAGGTGGTATAAGACGTGGTCCACGGCATGAAGGGAGACGACCTCGGTACACCACAGGACAAGCGAAAGCAGCACTCCGGAGACCGCAAGAAGAGCGCCGGTCCGGCCACGAAGGACACGAAGGGCAAAGATCACACCAAGCACGAGCAGCACCGTCAGGACCACGATTGCGATTCGCTGGGGCGATCTGCGAAGGTCATATTCGTTCCAGTGCTGCGCGAGATCCATGAGTTGCTGGTGCAGCAACCAACGCCAGTTGAAGATCATATCGAGCACTAATGCGCCTTCGATCGCAGTCAGAAGGGCCGCGAGTTGCGAAACGGTTCGTAGACGCCTGTCCTTTGCCCATGCTATGCCGCAGCAGATCATGGCGACTCCGTACGCTGCGATTCCAGTTGCGCGGGTAGGCGTCAGCCACGCTTCACTTGCTATCATGAGAAATCCTTTCTACCGTCACGCGGCCTTCCGGAAAACATGATGATTCCTCCTTTGATAGCACTGGCGGCATGGATCCCGATCAGCCTCTTTTTCTTTCGACGCTACGCCGTTCGCATTGCCATCCTAATCAATTTCGTCGGCGGCTGGGCGGTGCTGCCCTCCGCCGCCTTTACCCAGACCAGTAACCCATTTCCCTACTGGATATTGGGAACATGCTTGCCTTCGGATCACTTCTTCACCAAGGCAACCGTGACGGGCATCACCTGCCTTCTCGGTGTTCTGCTCTTCGACCGGGAAAGCTTCCTCCGTTTCAAGCTCAGCTTTTGGGACCTTCCGATGCTGGCTTGGTGCGTAGTTCCCGTGTTCTCTGCTTTGGCTAACATGCAAGCTTTTCCTGTCGTGGTTCGTAGCGAACTCTATCAAATTCTTGCCTGGGGCGTCCCGTACTTCTTCGGCCGTGTTTATTTCACCGATACGATATCTCTTCGCATGGCCGCCAAAGCTTTTGTCATCGCGGGCATGGCCTATGTTCCTATTTGCCTGATCGAGATCTTTACCGGGCCGCAGATCTACGCCCATCTGTACGGCTATCAACCCTATCGCTGGATAGGCGCAGAACGTTACGTCGGCTTCCGGCCTATCGGCCTGCTGGAAGACGGAAACCAGCTTGGCATCTGGATGGCGACCTCTGCACTGATTGCGATATGGCTCTGGAGACGACGCCTGGTCGCTGCGATATTCGGAATCCCTATCGCCTGGATAAGCGTCATCCTGATTGGTCGTCACGCTTCTTTGCCAGTCGGTCGGAAGCATTGTTATCCTGCTCTGCCTGCTCCCGTTTGTATTTACACGACAGAGCTATCTGCCACGCGCTGTCGCAGCGCTGTTCCTTCTGGCAATTCTTGCTTTCATGGGACTTCGTGTGGCCAACTTCATATCCCTGCGATCCCTGGTCGAACACAACGCAGTTGCCCATTCCGCCGCTGACTTTTTTAAGGGAATCCAGCGCCAATCCTTCGGATGGCGGCTTTCCCAGGACGAAAAGTATCTCGACGCGGCGCTTCGAAGAGCCTCTCCTGGGCTCCGGCGCGTGGGACTGGTGGAGAGCCAGTGGATCGCGTCCCTGGGGATTGTGGCTTCTTGCCTTGGGAATGTATGGCCTCGCGGGACTGCTCGCCTTAGAGTGCCTGCAACTACTACCCGTAGCACGCACCCTATGGTCTCCGTTGGCTCGCGGCGACACTCAGGCGTTCGATCTACGCAACGCTCTTGCCGCAGCTATTCTCATGTCGGCGATCGATAACCTGCTGAATGGCTCCATGATCCTTCCACTATTGCTGGTCATCGGCGGCTTGAGCGCACCGGATATGTCTACCTCTCGTTCGGCAACAAACACCCGCCAGCGGGCGTGAGGCCGTCACTAAGCCTTTACTCGATCAGCAAAAATGGCTGCCAGTCGTTCAACGTTACGGACCAGGTCATAATCTTTGAGAATGCGCGCGCGGCCACTCTTGAGCGACCCGCTCGCGAAGAACTTGGTCGTCCATGAGCGTTTCCAGGGCGCTGACAAGCCCTTCCAAATCAGAGGGCGCGACCAGCAGGCCTTCGGTCCCGTTGCGAATCAACTCCGGAATACCGGTGATGTGGGTCGTCACGCAGGGAATCTCCATGGCCATGGCTTCCATGAGAACCACGGGAATGCCCTCGGCAAGACTAGGAAGGCAAAAAATGTCTGCCGCCTCATAGAGCGCGCGTATGTTGGTCCTGGTTGACCGCTCCCTCGAACACGACAATGTTGGGATTCTCCAATCGCTTGGCTCGTTCGCGAAGCGAAGGGCCATCGGGGCCATCGCCGACCAAGCGAAGCCTGACTCGTCGACCCTGACGCGCCAGCTGATCCACTGCGTCGATCAGGACGTGCTGTCCTTTGGCTTGCGTCAAGCGGCCGACACAGAGTATCTCAAAGAAATCCGAAGCCGGCTTGGCGGGTCTGGGTAAGAATAGCGCCGGATCCACACCAAGACGCGACACGACCAGCTTGCTCCACTGGGCGTATGGTGAGAACTTCATCAGCTGGCTCCGGGCGTACGAACTGATGCAGCAGATGAAATCGGCGGCAGCCACCTTCTGCTCCAGATACTGGCCTTGAGCGTCATAAAACTCATCCGGGCCGTGGACGGTGATGGAAAATCCAAATCCGAAGATGTGTCGCACATACAGGCCCACAGTGGCCGCCTGCGATCCAAGGTGGACGTGAAGGTGGCGCTGCCGGACGCGCTGCATCCACACCCCGACCATCAGAGCTTCAGTGAAATACATTACGTTGAACATCAACCGCTTGAGGTCCAGACC
Source organism: uncultured Acidobacteriaceae bacterium (assembly GCA_963815175.1). Taxonomy (GTDB): domain Bacteria; phylum Acidobacteriota; class Terriglobia; order Terriglobales; family Acidobacteriaceae; genus PALSA-350. The sequence continues at coordinate 21,229 of CAWFGM010000051.1, read as the reverse complement.
GCCCAGAGACAGGACGAGTCGAAGCCCTCGCCAGTAGCCGCTGAACCTGGTGAAGAGCGTCTTCAGGTGGGCGCTGATCGCACCCCGCACGCCATGCGTCTTCAAATAGTAAGTAAGGCCGGCTTCTTCAGCCTCCTCCGCGGTGAGGTTTGCGAGTGGGCGATCCGGAGCATTAATCGATGCCGTGTCGATGTGAAATCCCATGCGTCGAAGCTGGCGGACTTCGCGCAGGACAAAGGTCATCGACAACATGGGATACTGGCTGGTCAGGTAGGCAAGCGAACAGGCCTGCATCTTCCGGGCGGTCGTTCACGCTCATGGCGCAGTCACTTGCGGGCGCGCTGGACTCCACTGGGCGCGAAGCGCATCCATGGTTCGCATGACCTCCAGCGAATCATCCAATGGCATGATTGCACTTTCATTGCGCTGTTCGCGCAGGCACCGGCTGACCTCTGCAAACTGGAACTGGTAACCATTGCCCGGCAAATGGAAAGCTTCGCACCTGGCCACGACTGAGGAACTCCCGCAGAGGACTGAAACGGCGCAACAACGATTTCGCGGTAGGCGAATTACGAACGCACCTCTCGAGTTTGACCGTGAATCTTGGCCCACCACCGCTTGTTGCTGTGCGTACTGCTTTAAGACAAGGCGGTGCGCGCGATAAAACGGTTCGCACAGACGCAAGAGCCCACCATCTCCGAAGATCCAGACCTCGTTGGTGCCGCGGACCCGGAGGCTAGCCGCAAGATCTGCCAAAGCACCCCCGGCATAAGCAAGCTGATAACCCGATTGCTCATCCACGCCGGTCGGGCCCAGGTATGCCGTTCCACCAATTGACTGCGGTATGCCCAACAAGTGCTGCGCGAGGGAGATGAGATAGACGCCGCGGTCAAGCATTGCTCCTCCGCCCAGCTCACGATCGAAGAAGCGGGCTTCGCCGCCAGCCGGTACGGGATAGGAAAAATTGCCCTGGATCAGGCGAATGGAACCAATCATGCCGGCATCGATGCAGCGTTTCGCCTCGATTACGGCGGGGATGAATCGGGTCCACATCGCTTCCATGCAGAAGACTTTGCGTTGGCGGGCTGCGTCCACAATCCGCTGGGCTTGATCGCAAGTCGAGGGCGAAGGGCTTTTCGCACAACAAGGCCTTGCCTGCCTGGATACAGGACAAACTGTCATCGAGGTGGCAATGGTTGGGCGAAGCAACATAGACAACGTCAATCTCCGGATCGTCCAGTAGCGCCTGCAAGCCGGTGTAAAACCGGGCAATGCCGTGCTGTGCCGCAAAACTCCTGGCGCGCTCGACTCTGCGCGAAGCAACGCCGTGCAGTACTGTTCCGGTTACCAGTCGAAGGTCTTCCGCGGCCGAGTGGGCGATGGCGCCCGTGCCCCAAATTCCCCACCGGATCAGTTTTTCCACGATTGACTTCCTTGCCTGTCGGGATCGAAACGCAAAGATTCTCCTACCTGGACCATGGCATAGGTTCAATGGCGTCGAAGCTGGTACGCAAGCGATAAGTCGCACCCTGCTCCCGTGCCCAATGAATGGCCAACGCGATTTCATTTACGTGCAACGAGAAGCGCGGCGAAAGACGGCATGGGCGATGCTCGCGAACCGCCGCAGCTAGTTCTGCCGGCCCACGAGCAAAGTCCATACTTTGCGCGCCCTTGGTCTTTACCTTCTTGTAGGGTGCATGGGGTAGACGATGGGTTTTGCGTATAGGGCTCAGAAACGTCTTCCTGCGGAGCGTGACCATCCTACGGCTGTACACCGGTGAGCGATAGTCCCAGGAATCGTGCGTATATAAGACGCCTCTCATCGCCCACAACCTTGAGCGAGTGGTCATGGGGAGCGAGAATGCTGCAGGTCAGACGAGCCACTACGCCGGAAGCAAATTGGATACAGGCAACCGAGAAGTCGGGCGAAGTCACAGCGAACGTTTCCCCTGGCACTTTGTCCGGAACCTGAACGGAGGCAAAGGAGGTCACGGTTACCGCCGGGCCAAACCATGCGGCCAGCCATCCGAGATAGTAGCCTGCATGTTCCAGCGTGCAGCCAACTTCGAATTCGTCTTTGTATGGCCAAGGCATACCTGAGAGGGATTTCCACTTTTTATAATGGCATCCCGGGTACCATTCCGTCGTCCATCTCCGCATACACCACGCGCACCTTGCCGAGGGTTTGTTCGCGAAGCACTTTCCACAGTGTCTGCGCGGTCTCACCCAGCAGGCTGCAGGGCGCCGAAACAATTAACAATCCGCGCGATTCCGCCAACTCCACAAGTTCTACTGCCTGTTCGATGTGCATCGCAAGAGGCTTTTCTGAATAGACATGCTTGCCGGCAAGCAGCGCCGCTTTGGACACTTCATAATGGCTGCTGGGGTTGGTCAGATTCAGTACCAGGTCGACTTGGCTGTCTTCCAGCAAGGCCGCGAATGTGGGATAGGACCGGAACGCGATACAAGCGAGACAACAACTCCGCACGTTCAACAACCGTATCCATCACTCCCAGAATCTTGAGTTCGGGATGACTTGAGAAAGTAGCCAAATAGTAGTCGGCCACAAATCCGCAGCCCACGATCGCTACGTTCAAGCTTTGTGCTCCTTCGCGGAGTGGTCTCGAACCAAGGAGTGCCGTACCTACGGCGCTCCCACGGCACGCCGGGGCAGGCTGGGTCATCCTCAATCTGTGCAGCCCTCCCGGGCTGGGCTGGCATTTGGCCTCGGCCCTCCGGGCCTTGACGAATTTTCAGGTCGCTCATTTCATGCTTCCAACTCAACCCGCCGCCCACCTCGTCGCGACCGATGAAGCAATCCTGCGAAAAGGCGCAGTCGGACTCCATGAGCAATGCTTCCCATCCATTTCGTTAGAGTTGCTCGATACTAGCATCCATTTGTGCGGCAACCTCAAGCGTCCGGCACCGCGCGAAGAAGTGCAATTTCCATGAGCAAGTATCCCCTTCGCTTCATGTGCACACCGTCGGAAGAAACGTGGGGATGGTATCGCAAGGGATCGTAGTAGTCCACCAGTCTCCAGCGATGCTCTGCCGCCAGGCGTGCGATCTGTTCGTTGAGCCGGAGTACATCATTGGAGTAATCCTTGGTGTCATCCAGCTTGAGGCTGTGAAAGATCGGCGGGATTTCACATAACACGGGCTCGGCGCCGGACCGCTGCACCGCGAGCGCAATTTTCTCCAGGTTACTCACCGTCATCTCGGGCTCAATGCCGAGCAGTACGTCATTGGTGCCGCCGAGAATAACGACCTTGGCATAGCCGTGGCCAGCGAGAACTGCTGCATCACGCTCCAGCATTTGTTGGGTGGTATTGCCAAAAATACCAAAATTTGCCGCAGGGTAAGCCCACCCCTGGGTGATGGAATCGCCCAGGAACGCGACTCGTTTATCCCCTTTGAACACCTGGCAGCCACTCAATAGGCAGAGCGACAGCAAGAGAGAAAGCACGGGAAGCGTTACGCGTCGACCGCACGACCATCTCTCCCTTCCTGTGAGCGGAAGGTGCATAATGATTCCCTCAACATCGGAGGCAATCAATAACGACGATTAAGAATATCTGCGAATCAGCTCGCTGCGTTCGCGGAAGACTGCCTCATCGTTAAAGCGGCTCCCGTTTTCGGCGGCCTCGGCAATGAGTCCCGCTAACCTCGACCGATTGCTGGCAAGTTCCGCGATCTTAGCGCCCAGCGCCTGCCAATCGCCAAGTGGAACATAGGCTCCGCCCCCGCGGCCGGCAGTCAGCTCGTCAGCGAAGGCGCTCTGATAGCCCACAATGGGCGAACCAGAGATGAGCGCCTCCAGTAAGCATCGCGGAGATTCTGGCGTGACGTGGGTGAAGACAAAGATGTGCGCGCGCCGAAGCTCAGCAAGCAATGTTGCGCGTTCGGAGATAAAGCCGGGCGCGCGGACGTAGTCGCGGAGCCCAAGCTGGTCAAGGCAGGCGTGAAAGTCATCGTGGAGCGGGCCATCGCCAAGCCACACCGCCTCAAACTCCGCGCCGAGGTCGCGTGCTGCGCCCAAGGCGCGCAGCCAGTCCAGTGGGGCTTTCATCGGATCCAACCGCCCGGCATAGGCGATGCGCAGCCGTCCCTGAGTTGCACTTTGCTGCTTGGCTGCGAGCTCTGCCGCGGGAATCACATCCGCCGGCTTCAGATGAATGTCATGGATGAGGTGGTTCTCCCGAGCCCAGGGCGAATAGGCAAGGAAGCAGTCGCTGCCATGCCAAAGTCCCAAAGCGCAGCCGCGGATGATTCCACGATGATAGGCGCGCATCGAGCGCCCAACCAGCTGGGCTTTCAGCCTCCGCAGCGGGGACTTCTGGCTCGCGAGTTTGAACAACAGTTCGTGCTCCACCCGATCGGTGTGGATGGAGTAGCGGAGTGCACGCGACTGTGCCAGCCGGGCGCCGAGTGCGGCCCAATCACCGATCAGACCGCCGATCCCAAAACTCAGATACCGGTTGCGTGTGATGTGTTCGAGCAAAGTCTGCCGGGTTCGCGCAAACGAAGTCGCGAACGCCAGTGGCGTGTAAGCCGAGGGCAGCGGCACCAGCGTGACTTTGTCGCGATGCCGCAGTGTCTCCGGGTCACGCCACAGCACCGTACTGGCGCCGTGCTGCAGGTCTTCACTTAGAACCGGAGCGGCCACGGTCACATGCGAGAAGTTCTCGGCCCACTGATCGATGCCGTTCGTTGCCTGCTCTTCGCAGAGCAGCCGTCCGTCGGCAAGCTTCTTGAATGGAACGGGCAGGACGATTAGGATTCCGTCTTCCGACAAAGAAGGTTTGGCGACAGTCGTCTTGGCGCTCAATAGATCCTTCATCATGCTCCTTGATCCCCGGCTGCCCAAGCCTTCGACTGGACTATGTAACGCAGGTCAGTGCGGGAAAGGGAAAGGAAAGGGGAATCCAAAACCGAGCCACGATCTTGCCCACAAAGCCGCTGCCAGTAGACCCAGGAACGCCGAGCGTGAGCAACGCATCCTGATTTATGGTTGGCAACCCTTCCCGCGACGCGCTGTAGGCATTCACAAAATAGACGGGCAAGTCGCTAAAGGCGACCGCGATGACGGCGCCGACCATTCCCCACGGCATGAAACCCCCAAGGCAAGAAGATGAACAGGGTGATGCAGTACACCAGATAAGCGAGGGCGTTGTAATGCGGCTTTTGCAGGGAGAGAATCGCCGGGCTGATCGTACTGTAGAGCAGGGTATGCCACAGTCCAACGGCGAGGATGGGAATCATCCAGGCCGCGGCATGATAAGGCTTCGTATACACGTGAAGAATAAACAAATCGCCGGTGCAGATGACCGCGATGAGCATCAGGCCGCCGGCGGCCAGGACGGGAAGCCGATATTTGAGCAGGATTTGCCGGAATGCCGGGCGTGGCTGATCGGAAAACTTGGCGATGAATGGAAATCCGACCCGCGAGCAGAACATAAGAATGATCTGGCGGGGAATATCGGATAGTGCGAAGGCAATCCCGTACACACCCAACATCTGGAACGAGATGAGCTTGGCGAGGATGAGGCGATCGGATTGCAGCGCGAGAAATGTGAGGGCAGTTCCTATAAGAATCCAACGGCCAAACTTAACCAGAGCATGAATTGACTCTTTGTCCCACGTGAACCGGGCTCTCACCTCAGGAAGCAACAAATAGCTGATTCCGGTCCGGCACACTTCTGCTATCACTCTCCCGGCCATGAGGGCCCAGATCGTAGGGTGGAATAGTGCCCAAATCCAGGTGACGACAAATTGAACGAACTGCGTCACTAACTCCAGCGCCGAAAGCCTGCCCACTCCCAGGTGGCGGCTCAGTACCAACAGGCTGGGCGAAGAGAAGCCGGCAAGGAGACAGACAAAGCCCAGGCACGGCAGCAAAACAACAATTTGCGGCTCGCGATAAAAATGAGCCACCGGCCAGGCGAGGGGGATAGTCAGCAGGAACAGTCCCAGGCCGCGAATGACCTGAAGTGTCCAGGCGGTGTGCAGAAAGACGGGCACATCGCCGCGGGGGTCCTGAATGATGCTTTCCTGCAGTCCCACGTGAGAAAACAAGTTGATGCCGACGATGACCGTCGTGATCAGCGTCATCAGGCCGAAATATTGGGGTAAGAAGAGGCGGCTCAGAACGATGCTGCTGCCGAGCCGCAAAGCCATCGAGAGGCCATAGAAGATGACAACCCAGTACGTGCCCCGGAGAGCGCTCAATTCAAGCCCGCGCACTCGCGCCAGACTGAACTCCTCAGCAGCGCTCGGTTCCAGCTCAGTGTCCATAGTCATGCTGGACGCTTCGCATGTACTCATGGATTACACGAGGCGAGCCGGAATTTTTGAATGAGATCCACTTGGCCTGCTCAATGTCTGCTGTTGTGGATGCATTGTCCTGTTATTAGCGAGATTATTAACCGGTCCAAAATCACCAGCGTTGAATGATCCTGAAGATCTCCCATCCGGTCTGACTCTTAGACGAAACCGGCAAGAGTCTGTCTACAGACAAATAGAAGGGACTGGGAATCATGGCTAATTGTACTAAGGTATGCGACCGCAAACCGCGTGTACGCTGGTAATGTCTCGCTGATAGAGTGAGTTACTAAAGAACGGATTTCAACGCTGGGTGCGCGTGCTTAATCTAAGCTTCTCGTTATATCTATTTGCTAACAACTGCTTACTCACCTCGGATAACATGCTCGTCCATCGACAAGCACGAATATTTCCCGAAAGTTTGGACTTATTCCGTCTTTTTAGTATCTACTCTGCGGCAACCATGGCTCGATGCGCAAAACAATAGATCTTGAGGCCTAGATTACGCAGTAGAGTTTCTGGAGCGCGTAGCTGCTGGAGTTCGTTTGAGACTTTTCCTGGCTTTGCGAAGATCGCGCAGCGCGCCTTTCGGGAAGCCGGTCGATTCGCGTACCACCAGGTGAGTGTTGATCTTGTAGCTCCGTTTGGGTTCCCCGCCCTCTTCCACGTGGGCGCGCAACGCCGTCACCGCCGCACGAGCCAACTCGAAGCATGACATTTGGATCGTGGTAAGGGGCGGAATTGTCACCTGCGCAATGTGAATGTCGTCGAAGCCGATGACCGACAAATCGTCAGGTACCCTGAGCCCTGCCCGGTATAGCTTGTGCAGCACTCCGATCGCCGTCATGTCGTTGGAGCACATCACTGCCGTGGGTAAATGCCCGGATTTAAGCAGGCAATCCATCGCATCGATGCCCCCTTCCATGGTGTGGTCCCCTTCCAGCAGCCACCCCGGATTGGAGGCAATGCCGCATTCCTCGAGCGAGCTGGTAAAGGCTGCCAGGCGAGATTGGGCCGAGTGTAGCCGCTTGGGCCCGCTGATAAATGCAATGTCCCGATGTCCCAGCACTGCCAGGTGCTGCACCCCCTGCTGGATGCCGTGGCGATAGTCCACCGCCAGCAGGCTGATGCCTGGCCTCTCCGGACCTACGTCCACAAAGACCAGCGGCACTTTGCGCTCGGCCAACTGCTCCAGCAGCGGTTTTTCCACCCCGAAGGTCATCACCGCCACCCCCTCTGCTCTGCGCTCCAGCATGCGCCGTATGCACAGAGACATGCGCCGGGGATCGTAGTTGGTGGAGCTGATCAGTATCTCGTAGCCGTGCTCCACGGCGATATCTTCAAACCCCTGAATCAGCTCCGGAAAGAAGGGATTGGTGATCTCTGAAACGATCAATCCCAGCAGCCGGCTGCGCCCCGAGACCAGCGCTCGCGCCTGGGTATTGGGAAAGTAATCCAGCTTTTCGATCGCCTCCCACACCCGTTTGGCCATCTTCGGGTTCACTGTCGACACCCGGTTGATGGTGCGCGAGACGGTGGCGATGGACACGTTCGCCACTTGCGCGACGGTGCGAATGTCCATTTTGCCGGGCTTCTCTCGCGCCGGAGGCCGGCCCCTCTTTCCCGTTTGCTTCACCATGGATCTTGCCTATGTGAAATAGTTTCTACAGAATACCGCAGCGGTTGACAACGCTTCTGGGGGCGGACCCCAGTGGGAGTCGGGATTAATCCCGAGGCTCCGCGCCTCTCATTCGCACTTGGCTTTCGAGATAGGTTTCAAGATGCTGTTGCGCCAGGATGAGCGCGGCTTCGCGATCGCTGCAGCTTAGAACTGACGAACGCACCTTCCAGGATCGAGATCATAAGGATTGCGAGTTCTTCCGGGTTCACCGATGGCCGGATTTCCCCCTTCGCTTGGCCGGCTCGGGCGATATCCGCAAGAAAGCCCACCCAGTCGCGCATCGCACCCTCAGCCCGGCGGCGTAAGATCGCATTGCCATCATCCGCATCCAGGACCGTATTGAGCAACGGACACCCGCCGGGGAACGAGGGCTTGGAAACAAAATTCGCGAGTGAAGTTTGAGCTTGTCTACGCTGTTTGGAGCCTGATCAAGGTTACCCACTCGCGCAGAGCAAGTCTGTGCCCAGGCATAGTCGAAAGCAGCCGCCGCCAACTCTTCCTTGGTGGCGAAGTGGCTGTAAAGGCTTCCTTTCTCCAGCCCTGTGGCGGCACTAATGTCCTGCATGGAGCAGCCATCGAAGCCTCTGCGATTGAAGAGGGGGGCCGCTTTAGCGATGATTCGCTGCCGGGTTCGTTCGCCTTTTGACATCGATCAGATCTCACCCAGGAAAAACCCGGGCCCAGCCCGGCAGATGCGAGAGGCCAGGGAATTCAACGGCCCTGCCTCCGCATCGAACCCGGCCATCCGTTCACCAGGGAAGTTCTGAGCCCATGTGGATAAAGCGGCCATTAGGGCCGTCGGACCCAAGGAGAGCCAACTGCACGCTTGTCTTCGCGCCATCTACGATCTCCATCGGAGCCTGGTCTGTGCCCATTTCAGTTTTCACCCAACCCGGGTGCGCCGAATTGACCTTGATATTGGTGTCCTTCAACTCCGCTGCAAGATGCACGGTGAAGGCATTGAGTGCTGTCTTGGAGGCGTCGTAGGCGAAGGTTTTCACGCTCGCGATTGGGCTGTTGGGGTCAGCATGCAATGTCAGTGAGCCAAGGATGCTGGAGAGATTGACGATGCGTCCCGCGGGACTTTTCTTGAGCAGCGGCAGGAACTCCCTGGTCACAGCAATTACGGAGAAAACATTTGTACCGAAAACCTTCTGCAGTTCCGCCTCGGTCGTCTCAACCGCTTTCAACACAAACATTCCGTCTTCAGCGCCAACGCCCGCGTTGTTGATGAGAATGTCGAGTTTGCCATATTTTTCGGCAACCGCTTTCGCGGCTGATTTGCGGTCATCTTCTTTGGTGACATCGAGCTGAATGGGAAATGCGTCGACCCCCTCGCCCTGAAGCGTTGCTGCCGTCTCCTTGGCTGCCTTCAGAGTGCGTGCCGCCACCACCACAGTAACGCCGTTCTGCCCCAACTGCCGGGCTGTTTCCAGACCGATCCCCCGATTCGCACCCGTAACCAGCGCGACCTTCTTATCACTCGTCATCGAAATGACCTCCTAGGGAACAGATGAGCCATCTCGGGGATGGATGCATAATTTCCGACCGATCGGAAGTTTTTAAATAAGCACCAGATCCAGGGCATCGATAGCGTGGACCAAGACGCCGCGCGATATCGACTCAATAATCGCCGGGAACGGAGCCGGATTCGGACCGTCCAATTCGCCCGCCGAGTCAAGAATAGCGATAGACAATTCCGGACGCGCGGTAATCATCGACCGGGTACCGGAGTGTTTTTTGGCGAACGATGAAGAATGACTGGCAATGCCAGACTCAGTATGGTTTTACTCCGACGGCATTTCCCCTCGAACTCTGCCACTGGTTTCTTCTTTTGGTAACTTGATGAAACCGGCTCGCTGTTCCATCCGTCTTTCAAATCGATCAGGTGTTGGAGAGCCGACCATGGCTGACCCAAGTAAGCTGTCACGCAGTGTCTCGCCGTTCACCGTGGTTCCAAATGCAATTGAAGTATTGGAACGGCTACGCGATTCGTATACAGGGCTGTCGGAGCGCGAGGCTCTCATCGGGCCTGACAAGGCTGTTCGATCGGTGGTCGAGATTGCTCTGAAGCATCTGGCCAGAGCTGTCTGATTATTCCTTATGTGAAAAAATCGCCGTGATCATCTGTTGGATGACCTGGTAGCTCACTGGTTTGGAAATGAAATCGTCCATGCCGGCCGCCAAGCAGCGGTCTCGTTCTTCGCTCATCGCAGATGCGGTCATGGCGACAATGGGCACGTGAGCACCGGTAGCCTCTTCCCGGCGGATTTGCATGGTGGCCTGGAGGCCGGTCATCACAGGCATCTGCACATCCATGAGAATCAGATCGAATTCACTTTGTCTCCATTGCTCCACGGCCTCCAGGCCATTCGTTGCCAGTTCGATCTGATGCCCCATCTTGCCCAGCATCGTCATGGCGACTCTTTGATTCACCCGGTTGTCTTCGACCAGCAGGATTCTTAGCGATTGGAACGAAGGGGAAATAACGGCGGCTGGTAGACTGACCGCAGCTTGCCGGCGCATGGACCCCGATCGCAAGACGAATCGACGCCAGCAGGTCGGAGGGACTTATGGGCTTGATCAGGTAGGTCTCCGCTCCCAATTGCCGGGAGCGTGCTGCGCTCTTGACCTGATCGTTGGCAGTCAACATCATGATCACTGCAGTTTGCAGCGCCGGGTTTCGCCGAATGCGATCGAGCACTTCCATTCCATCCATCCCGGGCATCTGTTCATCGAGCAAAAGCAAGCGATAAGGATTTCCCTGGGAGGCGGCTCTAGAGAGTTCTGCAAGCCCGGATTCCCCGGAATCACACAAGTGCGGTTTCATCTTCCATTGACGCAGTTATTTCGGAGAGAATACTTCGATTGGTAGCGTTGTCATCAATGATCAAGGCAGGCATCCCGTCCAGACCTTCTTCACTCGGGATGGCCGGGGAGGGCTGTGCTCGAGGCGACACTTCGAATGGAGCATTAAAGGTTATGGTTGTACCCTCTCCGGGCATGCTTTTGAGACCGATCGCGCCTCCCATCAAAGTCACGATGCTCTTGGAGACGGCAAGTCCAAGTCCGGTACCACCGTATAGCCGATTGCCTGAAGTTTGCGCTTGCTGAAACTCCTGGAAAAGTCCGCCCTGTTGGTCCAGTGCGATGCCGATGCCGGTGTCGCGAATGGAGAACTGCAGCCAGGCGCGGCCGTTCGCAATCGCCTCCGCAGATACATCTACGCCGACTTCTCCATGCTCGGTGAATTTAATCGCATTCCCAACCAGATTGATCAGGACCTGTCCCAGACGGATCGGATCGCCGGTCAGGTCGCCGGGCACATCCGGCGCGATGCGCACGGTGAGTTCCAGCCCCTTTTGATGGGCGGGCAAGGCGAGGCTCCTCAACACATCCTTAACCACGCTGTGTAAATGGAAGTCAACCGAATCGAGAACGGTTCTCCCTGCTTCCATCTTCGAGTAATCGAGGATCTCATTAATGATGGTCAACAGGTGATCTGCCGAGGACTTTACGGTCATTAGAAAATCGCGCTGCTCTTCACTCAAAGTTGTGCTGAGAGCAAGTTCCGTCATGCCGAGAATGCCATTCATCGGCGTGCGTATCTCATGGCTCATGTTCGCCAGGAATTGGCTCTTGGCACGGCTCGCCTGCTCGGTCGCAATCATCGCCTTGGTCAGTTCCGCCTGCGACCGGGCATACCTGACTTGCAATATCGCTGCTCGTATTCCATAGATCGCAACCGCCGCCGAAATGCAGACAAATCCCAACCTTGGGTGCTCCGGCGCAATCTCGACTCCCATGAGCGTGATTGCCAGAGTGAATAGTACCGGGCTGAGATTTTCAATCAGCAGTCCCACGGTGCGCTGGCCGCTGCTCCGTTCACTGTTGTCGGTAGGTGTCTTGTGTTGCAGAGCAAACGCGCCTAAGAGCACCAGGTAAGGTACCCCCCAGGCGACATCTTGCAGCCCGTCACGCCAGCCGCGCTTCAGTTCGAGGTAACCCAGGACAAGAGCCACCGTCCCATTCACCCACAAATACACGGAGAGAACGCGATAAAAGCGTCTTCTTGCCGGGCTGGGATTGGAAAAGAAGCGCAAGGTCACAGTTCCGACGAGAATCCAACCCTCCACATCGTTCACATACATGAGATCCGTCGCGGAGATCGCCTTGGGACGGGTATGCGGGGGCAGAACGAGAAAAGTTGCAAGTATGCGAGCATCGCGGCGATGAGCGCTTGAGCCCCATCAAGCCACGCGAAGATCCTCAGGCCTGCATCCGTACTTCTGGAGCAGATAGCCAGCATGATAGGAATTCCGTACGCAAAAAAGAAGAAGTCGGAGTTGAGGGCCTGGGTTTGAGTATGTAGATTTCTCGCAAAATAGTAGTACGTAAATCCAAGCTGACCGATCGCTGCAAGCAGCAAACCGCCACCAAATAAGAGCCACAATGGCCTGGCGTCTGGGGGTTCGCTATAAGCGCCAAGCAGGCAACCGGTAACCCCGAGAAGGGGAAACATAAGGATGAACAGGTTGGATAGGAACGTCGCATGCGGGTCAAAGACAAGCAGCGTCACGTGAGCGGCCACGAAGATCGTGGCCAACACAAAGAGACTGCGAGCCGCTCCCGTCCTTGCCCTCATCACTGCGCACCCCGCACGCGTCCGTCCATCAGGGCCCTCGGCCACTATTCCGCCGCTCAGACTTGTAACAAAACGAGACATTCTGATCGCGGATTGACTATAGGCATGCCGTTCGGCACTTTCTGGTGATCCTAAGCGACGGCTGTGACGTGATACCGAACTTATCGGCGCGTCCGGTGGAGCACGCCAGTCATCGGCCGTTTGGAGCGAAAGAGGACATTGCCAGTTCTTTGACTGGTCTCAGATGAGGGAGCGTGTTCTTCCTATACCATGACGGGAAAGGGAGACTATCAAGTGTTGATCTCACTATTGCTGGCAGTGCTGGCGGCTGCTTCGGGTCCGGCTACGAGCGCTGAGGCGGCGACCGAGGCGGCGATCGCGCGGGTGCATGCGGTGGATCCTCAGATCCACGCGGTGATTGCCCTCGATCCCACCGCACTCGATCAGGCCCGCGCCATCGACCGGGGGCGTAGGGCGCGCGGGCTGCTCTACGGCTACGCGATTTTGCTCAAGGACAACATCGAGGCGGAGGGACCGCTGCCCACGACTGCCGGCAGCATGGCTCTGCTGGACAACGTGACCCATCGTGACGCTCCGTTGGTGACGCGGCTGCGCGCTGCGGACGCGGTCATCCTGGGCAAGACGAACTTGTCGGAATGGGCGAACATTCGCTCCAACGCCTCCATCTCGGGCTGGAGCGCGGTGGGGGGCCAAACCCGCAACCCACACGCGCTGGACCGGAACCCGTGCGGCTCCTCCTCGGGTAGCGCTGCCGCGGTAGCAGCGGGCGAGGTGCAAGCCGCGATAGGCACGGAGACCGACGGGTCCATTACCTGCCCTGCGGCCGTAAACGGCGTGGTGGGGTTGAAGCCCACCGTCGGCCTGGTTAGCCGCACGCGGATTGTTCCCATTAGTCACAGCCAAGACACTGCTGGGCCGATTGCGGCCGATGTTGCGACTGCGGCCCGGGTGCTGGGCGCGATCGCGGGCGCAGACCCTGCGGACCCGGCGACCAGAGACGCCGATGCGCACGTGACCGATTACCTGGCGGCACTGAAACCCGATGCACTGAAAGGCGCCCGCATCGGCGTGCTCCGCTTTGCCACCGGCTGGTCGGCGGCCACCGACAAGCTGTTCGAACAGGCGCTGGCCGTACTGAAGGCCCAGGGAGCAACGCTGGTCGACATCACTGCGCTCAAGGACCGGGAGAAGATAGGCGAGGCGGAAGAACTGGTACTCCATACGGAGCTCAAAGTAGATCTGAATGCCTATCTTGCAAGCACACCGCCGACAGTAAAGACGCGTACGCTGGCCGACGTCATCGCCTTCGACACAGCGCATGCCGATCGCGAACTCGCGCTCTTCGGGCAGGAAGCGTTCGTAAAGGCCGAGGCGACCAAGGGACTTGACGATCCTGCCTACCAGGCGGCGCGGGCGACCTCGCTGCGAATCGCCGGCCGCGACGGTATCGACGCTTTGCTGGCAGCCAACCACCTGGACGCACTTGTATCGCCAACCATGCCGCCGGCCTGGAAGATCGACGCGGTGAATGGCGATCAGATCAACGGCGCAGGCGCAGGCAGCCTGGCGGCGGTCGCGGGGTATCCGCACCTGACCGTGCCGATGGGTGCGGTCATGGGGCTCCCGGTCGGCCTATCGATCATTGGTCCAGCCTGGAGCGAAGGGCGCCTGCTTGGCTACGGCTATGCCTACGAGCAGGCGGCCAAGGCCAAGGTGATACCGCGCTTCCTGCCATCGATTGAGGCAGAAGCGCCGGTTGCGCCTCTGCTCGAACCCCTGCGGCACTGAGGGAAAATGAGGGGGAAGAAGGGACGTTAACCGAGGGGCAGATATAAATCTGTAATCGTTACAGTTAGCCGGGTGCGAAAAGATCGTATTTCGTCCTCCCTTCCGGCTAACGTCCTAGCTTGCCTTTTTGCCCTCCTGTTCCGCGACGAGCCATTTCGTCAGCTGGTGAAAACCGGCATCAAAGCCATCCTTTGATGTGAAGATGTGGGCGACTAATCCCCAGACCGTGCTGAGGATGATGCCAGCGGCAGGTTCCAGATCAAGATCCGCACGAAATGACCCATCGTTTCTTCCCTTCTTGAGCGTTTCGACAATGTCTGCTCGCCAGCTACCGTGCAAGCGCTGCACAAGCCTCCGAGTCGCGGGATCGCGGGGCGCCCGGCCGACAAACTCGCGATAAACAGAAAGCATCTCCGGGCGGCTTGAGTAATAGAAGATGACGTCTTTCAACTGACGATCGAGAGCTTCAACGGCGCTTTCGCTCGCTGCCGGCCGAGTCTTTTCTGTACGGAAGCGGCTTTGAAGGTGATCCGCAACGCCTGCGATGAGATCTTCTTTCGTCGGAAAATGGTGATGTAATGTGGCGCTGTTGATGCCCACGAGCTTCGCAATCTCTCGCGTGCGCAACCCCTCGAAGCCGTCCTTGGCAATAGCCTTGAACGCAGCTTCGATAATCATCTTGCTGCGTTGGTCAGCATCGAGTCTGGTCCGAACGCCAGCCGCTCTCGATCCTGCGGCGACGGACTTTCGGGTTGTTGCTCTTTTTATCAGGGCCATCCGGGAATCCTCCGGTGAAATCCGAGCAATATGAGCCTATTCGTTTGTACAGTCTGCTTCAAAGAGGACGGCGGATCCACACCCGTCTTGGGCCTGGACCAGGATTCGTCCGCCATAAACCTGGAAGTCGATTGCGCGCTCTTTCAGGGCTCGCCGTGTATTTTCCATATCTGAGGAGACGATAAAGCCTGCCAGAAATGGAATGGCCAGGGCTGCATGCCCAGGCAGGATTTCATCAAGGTGATCTGGGCTGACGATTATGATCCGTGACTGTCCGAGGCCGATGGTTCGCAAGGCGCCGCTTCGGTGTACGGGCCGGCCGCTATATAGTCCGTATTTCTCCGCGACACGATCCGGGTCCTCAACGCACACAATCACTCCGGTAATTGAGGTGGCGCCATTGGGATGCTTCATATAGCGCGGTTGCAACACCAGCTCCGGTGTTTCATGTTGTGCAACCTGCAGAAGTGCTTCGGGGTTACTTCCCGGCGGAAAAGACAGGCACCGGGCGTGCATCATCCTGGGGCCATCCGGAGTATCCACGAGGCGCTGAAAGGGGCGGATCTGGGAAGGATGAAGGCCGCTTCTCAGTAGCCGGGAACGAGCAAGATCGAGATTGTCCGCGCCGAGATGCAGTACATGCAGTCCCTGATAGCGCTGAAGCGGCTCGTCAAGATCAAAAGGTCCACGCTGCTCGCGGGTAATCGACGCCCATCGGCTGGGGTCGACGACACCTAACATTTCCAGATAGTTATTCTTGAAGATGGCGCATCGATTTCCCGCCCCAATTGGTTCTGGCTCTGCGCCGGCCTGCAAGGAGATTCTCGGCATCGTCAACTGGGTGAACATGAAACCCAGCCGCTCGTACTGTAGAACGGCGGCCTCCATGTCGCGGCTGATGATCCCGAGATGGTGAAGAATATTGACGTCATTGTTCATCGGGCTGACCTGCCTTTCAAGTGCCTAATCCCGGGTTGGTTCTGAACTCCCGGCGGAACGGGCAGAATCCTGCACTCCCTATCAAGCATATGATTGACAACTTCGCTGCGCTTGTCAAGCACCTGCTTGATAATGGTACGGGCCCTGAATGCCGGCGGCTTCGCAGACCGCCTTGAGTGAAGGCGGCGCCGGCTCATCCTGCGCGCTCTCAACGGGTGCCTGGAGAAATCCCGGGGATTCAGAGCTGCGGGCTGCTAATCTGAACCGGAGATATGCGAGACTTAGTCCCGTAGACTTCCCATACTACTGGTTTGGCGAGAATCATCGATTCGTGATCGGCTCTGCATTGAAGTCCAAAATGTAAGGAGATTTGACTATGCCCTATTTACGTGCGCGACGGCTTGCCGCCTGCGTCGCATTATTGTCGGGCCTTGTACAGGCTGCGTCTGCCGCTGAAATTCTTATCGTTGACGACAAATCCCAGCCAGAGAGTTTGACTCTCGCCCCGGGTGGAACACTGATCGTCGGGAGCGCGAGCACTCCGTTCATCTACAAGGTGCGCCCGGGCTCGACCACTGTGGAAAAGTTCGTTGATGCAAGCACTGAAGGCGCCGGCACCTTTTTCTTCGGTATGCTTGCCGATGCCGCTACCAACACGTTGTGGGCGTGCCAACTGACGCCGGTGCCAGGGACGACCCCGGTGCAGCGTCATACCGCCCTAAGGGGCTTTGATCTCTCCACCGGCGCCCAAAAGCTTCGTTGGAACCTGCCTGGCGACAACAGCACCTGCAACGATTTCTCGATTGGACCGGACAAGGCGCTCTACATCAGCGATACCGCGAACAGCAAAATCTACAAGCTACCAGCCGGCGCTACCACGTGCCGAACTTTTTCTTGAAGATCACGCGCTATACGGCATTGACGGGATCACTTTTCTGGACGGTACGCTGTATGTCAACAATGTGTTTTCGAACAACCTTTACCGTATCCCGGTGGACGCTGCCGGTAAGGCTGGGCGCCCTGTCGATATTTGGATGGATCAACCGGTGAAAGGGCCGGATGGCATGCGCGCGGCAAATGGCAAGCTGCTCCTTGCTGAGAATGGCAGCGGCCAAATTGCCGTGATTACTGTCAATGGCGATAAGGCCAGCGTCACGGTAATCAAGGAAGGACTAAAGACACCAACCGCAGTGGAGCCCGCGGGAGACACGATCTGGGTCGCCGAACGCGGCGCTGGTAAGGCGGTGTCGATTCCGATGCCGAAATAATAGAGAGAACCTGATCGAGGCTGCCGGTTAGGCGGAACGTGCTTTTTTGCGTACAGGAGTTTGAGGCGGTGCATCGCTCTTGGATTTCGCAGTCGCGGTTTTGGACGGTGCGTCTGTTCTGGCTGCTTTTCCGTCCGGCCGAGTTGAGGTAGCTTCCTCCAGCGCATTTTCTTCGGCAGTCTGGACTGGTTTTTTTTGCATCAGGCTTTTGCGCAAAGCCTCCATCAGGTCAATGACCTTTCCTTGCTTTTTCTCGACCGGCTCTTCCGCGACCGGCAGATTGTTAATCTTGGCTTCCACCAGCTCGCGCAGCGCATCCTCGTAGTGATCTTTGAACGCGCTGAGATCAAATGGTTGGGTGTAAGCATCGATTAATTGTTTTGCCAGGTTCAACTGCGCAGCATCGGCCTTTACATCTTCCACGTTGTTCGAATAATCGCGGGCATCGCGCATTTCGGCGCCAAAACGCAGCGTGTACAACATCATGCCCGGCCGGTTGGGATCGAGGGGCGGGGCAAGCGCCATCAGGTGCTGCCGCCCGCTGAAGACGATTTCGCCAAGGCCCACCATGCCGCTCTCCCGCAGGCTCTTGCGGATCACCGCAAACGCCGTCGCCTGAGGACCGGCTTTGGGCATGACGAAGTAAGGTTTCTCAAACAGCGCAGGATCGATTTCGCTCGCCCTGGAGAATTGCGAAATCTCGATGGTCTTTTTGCCGGCCAGGCGCAGGTTCTTGAGCTCCGCCGGTTCGATGATGGCGTATTTGCCTTTTTCGTACTCGTAGCCTTTGACGACATCGACACGTTCGACTGCGTGCTCCATCGGCGGCGGGGCGCTTTGGCTGCCGGTCAAGCTGCTTTGCAACTGGCGAGCGAGGTGCAATGCCTGGTTGCCGGGGGGTGGCTCCTCGGCGTCCTGCGTGGCGGCCACGTCTGCTGCGTCTTCTGCAGGAGCCTGGCCGGACGAAACACTTTGCCGCTTGACCCTGGTCATGGTGTTGCGATCAATCTCGTGAAAGGAGAAGGGCTTGGTGGTGTTGATCGCCGGGTAGATTTCGACGGCAAACCCGACCAAGGATATCTGGATGCTTCCTGACCATAATGGTCGTGCCATGGGACAATCCCCTGCCTGAAGAGTGGCGAAACGGAGCCTGTAACTGCTCAAATATTATGCCTTCCGGCGGCGAAAAGGTCCCCCGAAAAAGAAGGGCCCCTGCAGCAGAGCCGGGCTGATGTTAGCGCAGAAGGACTTTGCCGGATCGGGGCCTGCTTTTTCGATTTCCTCGCGAGAACCAGCTTTTCCTGCTTCCGCTAAACCGATGACTTCCGGCTCACGTTGTAAGCCCTCTATTTAGAACCATCTGCGGGACTCACCTGCACTCCGTGCGACGGTTCACGCGTGCCGAGCCATCGCCAGGTCCACGATCTCCCCGATCATTTGGGTATAGGAGAGGCCGGATTTCTTCGCGGCCATGGCAAACTCCTGCGCGCTCGAGAGCCATGGGTTGGGATTGGCTTCGATGACATAGATCTCGCCCTTGCTCGATATGCGCATGTCGATGCGCCCATAGTCGCGAAGCTTAACGGCGCGATAGGCCTTGATCGCGATGTCGCTGACCTTGGTTATGGTTTCCTCATCGAGGTCTTCGGCGATGGCCGATTTTGTCAGCTTATAGGCTTCCGAGTCTTTCTCGAATTTCGCCTCCTGGCTGGCAATCCTGGGCATGCCCTTGGGAAGCTTTGACAGATCCAGTTCCACCAGCGGAAGCGCATAGGCATTCTCGTGATTGCCAAGGACGGCGGCATAGATTTCCCGTCCTTCGATATACTCCTCGACCAACGCAGGAGAATTGAACTCCGTTTGTATATAGGAGAGGCGCTCCATCAGCTCCTTCACGCTGTTCACTACGGCAGCGCTATCGATGCCGATCGATCCATCTTCGGAAGTGGGTTTCACGATGAGCGGGAACGAGATGTCATGGGCGTGGTCGATGGTTCCGCGATAGGCGGTGGCGAAGTAGGGCGACTGAATCCCGTAAAAAGCGAACATCTTCTTGGCGATGGACTTGTCCTGCGCGAGAACGTTCGCATGCGGTCCGGAGCCGGTGTAAGGGATATCGAGCATATCCAGGAATGCAGTTACCTGCATCTCCTTGGTGTTATCGCCGGCATAGGATTCGGTGAGGTTGAAAATGAGGTCGGCGCCGCATTTGGCGAGCCCGAGCAATGATTGCGAGCGCCCGTTGAGAACATGATACGAGGGCTCATGACCGAGCTTTCCCAAAGCCTCGAAGATCTCTTCGCGGTCGTGCTTTACCGGCTTCTTCTTGCGTTCCTTCTGGCCCTTGCGCTTGCGCGGAGCAGGAACCTCTTCCTGCACTTCAGCAGGCTCTTCCTCTTCCCACAAGTCGTACAGTACAGTGATTTTCAACTTCAACCTCCAATCGGAGTGACGGCAGCTGCCGGCACTTCTCAGGAATTAATAAACTTCCCACCGATCAAGTAATTCATTGAGAGTGCGGTGGTATATACAGTGAACTCCGTGAGGTACTCGGACTCGCGTCGAACGTCCACGCGCAGACCCAGGTCCTCAACACGCTTGCAGATGGCTTCCACGAGCCGCTTGACGATCGGACGTTGCACGCCGCTCCAATAGGCAACCTTGTCGACAATGAGCTTGCGATGCTGAGCCAACACCTCGTGGGCGGGCCGAACGCCTTTGCGCCGCTTGGGGGAGACGGTGAAGATGTCCTCCAGGTCGGCATCCAACGCGAGCTCCTGCAGCGGAATCTCCTCCGGCAGGCTGAGACGATAGAACTCGCCGACCGTCGATTCCATCTCATCGACGGTGATGTCGGTGCGGCCACGACGCCGGATGGGTTCGACATCTCCGACTTCTCGCGCCACGTGATCGACGTATTGGAGTTTGGCCAGCGCACCCCAACCTTCATAGCGCTTGGCCCATTGCGAGCGAGGCGTAAGCCAGACTGCAAAGGTTTCTGCAAAATCCTCATCCGGATGCTTCTGCGCGTACCAGCCGGCCATGTGGCGAACGAAGTTCCGCGAGAACGGTATGGGACGGTAATTATCACGATATGTGCGGCGAAAGGGGCCGAAGAGGCCGCGCCACTCAGCTGACTTGTGTAGCTGGTAGGCGTAATTGAATGCGTGTCCGGCCTCATGACGCATGTACATCATGATCTCGCGCGCGTCTTCCAGGTCGTTCATCTCGCGCTCAAGCTGTGCCAGGTCTGGGTTGGCCAGATAGAACGGAATGCCGATGATGGGCTCGCCGGAGGGACATCCCCATTCATCGGTGAGATAACAAAGCGGACGGAACTTGTGGATGCCCTTGGCTTCCAGTTCACGATAAAGCTGCTGAACGAATCGTTCGAGCGGAGAACCCTCGAGTTTGAGCCCGAGTTCACGAATGGGCTTGGCGAGGATCTCCTGGAATTCTGCTCGGGTTTTCTCGAAATTGCGCACTGGGCTATTCAGAGTTCTACACCACGGAGCCAGATTTGGCACGGCAAGGCGTATCGCTTATGCACATAGTATTGTGGGCACGCCTGCGTCCGGAACATCAATCCCCTGAATGGGGGTTTTGGCTCTTTGTAGACGCGAAATGCGCCTTCCGGGGGGTGGGATCAGATGGAAACGAGGCTCTCGAGCGGCTGATTTTGACAAAACTCAATGAGAACACGTCAGCTACCACGGTACGCCGCGATCAGTCCCGAAGAGCCCTGCCCTGGGCTTGTCGAAGGGGACGACTGAGTGTGATACGGCCCTA